>CAWKMJ010000001.1:0-1204662 GCA_963850695.1 uncultured Actinomycetes bacterium | reverse complement strand
CGGCGCGGCCGCGATGGGCATGGACGTGACGATGTTCTTCACGTTCTGGGGCCTGCGCGCCATCAAGAAGAACGTCCGCACCGGCAAGAGCTTCTTGGGCAAGATGATGGGCGTCATGTACGGCGGCGACATCGACAAGTCCCACCCGAGCAAGTTCGCGTTCTGGGCGGCATCGGCCGCTGGATGTTCAACAAGATGATGGGCAGACCAGGGCGTCACCAGCTGCCCGAGCTGCGCGACCTCGCCGTCGAGCTCGGCGTGAAGATGTACGGCTGCCAGATGTCCATGGACGTCATGGAGATCCCGGCAGACGCCTTCATCGACGGGCACGCAGACCCGTGTGGGCGTCGGCTTCTTCCTCGGCGAGGCCGACGAGTCCAAGATCCAGCTGTTCATCTAGCCGACCGCCCGACCGTTCCAGATAGAGCCGGCGCGTGCCGGCTCGGAGAGTCCGCCCGGCGGACAGATGTGAGAGGAAGCGATCCAGATGAGCGAAGACACCACTGTCGATCTCGAGCTCGACCTCAAGGGACTGCTCTGCCCGATGCCCATGGTCAAGGTCAGCCAGAGCATCGAGCGACGTCCCGGTCGGCGGCGTCATCCGCGCCGTGGCGACCGACGCCGGCTCGATGGCCGACATCCCCGCGTGGGCCAAGTCCACCGGCAACGAGCTCGATCTCCGCCGAGAAAGAGGGCGACGAGTACGTCTTCCTCGTCAAGCGCACCAAGTAGCCAGGGAAGAGCAGCGACCGATGGAGACTCTTCCTCGAGCATCACGCTCGGTCTGGGGGGTCTACCTGGGCATCGGCGTGTTCATCGCTGGGCATGGCGTGGCGCATCTACCAGTGGGCGACCACGCCGCGCTCGCCTGTGGCGCTCGGCATGTTCCCCAAGCCCAAGTCGGGCGCCGGCCGCTTCGTCAAGCTGCTCAAGGACACGTTCGTCGCACCACAGTCGGCGAAGATCGCGCCGGTGGATGTGGCTCTTCGCGTTCATCTTCCACATCGCCGCGCTCGCGGCGTTCGTCGGACACCTGCGGCTCGTACAGGAGTTCACGCCGCTGGCGAACTGCTCGGCCAGGACGGCATGAACGCGTTCGCCGCATGGTCCGGCAGTATCGCCGGCACGATCATGATGGTCGGGCGTGCTCTTCTGGATCGTGCGTCGCACGTTCGGCCCATACAAGCACCTCTCGGTGCCCGAGGACTACCTCCTGCTCTTCCTGCTGCTGGGCGTCATCATCATGGGCAACCACATGCGCTTCTTCGGCCACATCCACGCCGAGACCTACATGGAGTGGTTCCAGAGCCTGCTCGCGTTCGAGCCGGTCATCCCCGAAGCGGTCCTCGCGACGACGACGGGGTGGTCGCTCGGCCTGCACATGCTCTTCGCCGACGCTCTTCCTGATCTACTTCCCGTTCAGCAAGCTCATGCACACCATCGGCTCCTTCGCCGCGAACATGACCAGGAGTGAGTAGCGATGGACGACAGCAACGTCGACACCATGGTCGGCGTCCTCGACAAGAAGATGAACCGCCAGCTCAAGCAGTACCTCGACATCTGCGCGCGCTGCGCGATCTGCAAGGACGCGTGTCACCAGTACGTGGCGACCGACGACTTCAAGTACCTGCCGGCGCGACGCGCGGAGCTCATCCGCCAGATCTACAAGAAGTACTTCACCAAGGCGGGCCAGTTCGTGCCCGCGCTCTACGAGGCGCGCGCTCCGACGAGAACCTCCTCGACGAACTCGCCGAGTCGGCGTACGCGTGCACCGGCTGCCGGCGCTGCATGTACTACTGCCCCTTCTCGATCGACACCGCGTGGATCCTCTCGGTCGCCAAGGCGCATCCTGATCGCCGCCGGCCGGGGCGACGAGATGCTCGAGCCAGCTCGCCGACGCCGCCATCATCAAGGGCGACAACCCGGAGATGTTCCACGACACGATCGTGCAGGGCTTCAAAGACATCGAGGCCGAGCTGCGCGAGGAGCACCGGCGACCCGACACGATCGAGGTCCCCGTGGACGTAGAAGGGCGCCGAGATGCTCTACGTGGCGCTCGCCGGCGCAGCACACGATCCTGCCTGCGGCCCGCATCTTCCATGCGGCGAAGCAGAGACTGGACGCTCTCGCTCTTCGAGGCGGCCAACTACGGCTACTTCTTCGGCGACGGCGAGAAGGCCAGAAGCCATCGCCAAACGCATTCATCGACGAGGCCGTCGACCTGGGCGTCAAGGAGGTCGTGATCACCGAGTGCGGCCACGCCTACCGCGTCGCCAAGCTCTTCTACGAGGCCTGGGCCGGCGAGGAGATGCCCTTCAAGGTCACGCACATCCTCGAGGTCATCGACCGATACATGGCCGAGGGACGCCTGAAGCTCAGGCCGGATGCCATCACCGAGACCGATCACCTACCACGACCCGTGTCAGGTCGGGCCGCAACGGCGGCATCTTCGACGAGCCGCGGCGCATCGTGCACGGCCATCGTCGAGCGACTTCCGCGAGCTCACCCCCAACCGCGCGAGCAGTGGTGCTGCGGTGGTGGTGGCGGTCTCGTGGCCTCACCGAGATGGAGCGATGCGCATCAAGTCCGGCATCATGAAGGTCGAGCAGATCCGAGGCGACCGGCGCGACGGTGATCGCAAGTCCGTGCGAGAACTGCCGCCTGCAGATGGAAGACCTCGTCAAGGCACACGACATGGACCTCAAGGTCATGGCCGTGATGGATCTCGTGGTCGAGGCGATGGAGTAGGAGGGCGCCCTAGCGTCGCCTGCTCGTACGATGCGCGGGGCTCGGATGGCATGCGTCGCACTGCGTCAGCCCGCTGGAGATCGCATCGGCGTAGGCAGCTTCGCCGTGACAATCCGCGCAGACTCAGGCCACGTGGCTCATGCTCGTCAACCAGATTGGGCTTGTGACACTTCTTGCACCCGGTCGTGATCGAACCACTCGCGTCGTGCGCTGCGTAGTGCGCCGCTGCATCGGCCTCGTGACAGGAGAGGCAGAGCGGGACGAAGTCGGCGGTGCCGGCGGTGGTCAGAGCGTGACACGCCTCGTTCACGCAGGCCGAGCCTGCATAGGTGACACTCGTGCCGGTTGCCTGGCGATATGAGACTGCCGGGTACTCGGACAGCGCGTGGGGTTCGTGGGCGACATCGCCGCCGTGACACGAGGAGCACGCTGCGGACGCGTGGCACTCAGAGCATCCGTATCCCAAGTCACCCAGCGTCGTCTCCACCCATCCGGCCTCGGCATGTACCTCGTGAAGGGTCGCGGCTGGGGCCACCCACGACGTGGAGGTCTTGAAGTAGCCGTAGGGCGTGGATACCTTGCCGGCGATCGACGGATTGTCGATCCCGAAGGCGTCTTCCCCGTCATGGCAGCCCTCTTGGCCGCAGGATTCCTGCTGGTGATGGTGTTCCCACCAGGGATCGAGCCCGTGGCACGTCTCACACTTCGTGTAGTCCACGGCCGAGACCGTGAAGTCGACACTCCCCCCTGCGGCGAGATCGTGACACTCGAGGCACTCCAGATTCGCCTCGATCGCCGCGGCCGGTGTGGCCATGGCCACGAGAAGCACCAACCCGAACATGGTGGAAACGATTGCCCGATACACTCGCGAGACCTCCTACGAAACGGGCTGCGACGCTTGGCGACCGCAGCCATTCTGCTCCAACGCGTGCAAGACGCACTCAGGTGTCTATTCCGCACATGAGGCGCGGTACCTACACAACACATACGTACGTAGGAGAGGAAAAGTACCGTGGGAGGATGCCCTGAGCCCGCAGTTGGGATGAATGGGCGACAATCCAGGACGGTCTGAACCGCCGGGAGGTGCTGCCTCGGCATTCCCCACCGCGTACCCACACGTGCCTGCGCCTACCGCAGGCGATCCTCGATCTGGCCGAGCACCTGTGGCTCCACGCTCTTGTACCCACCAAAGACGTAGCACGTGTCGATCGTGTCTCCGTGCGCGTCGAGCCACGCGCCGGTCACGTTGGTGAGCGAGCGGCCGTCCGTGACGAGCAGCGCGCCGCGCATCGAGCCGACCATCGCTCCGCCGGTGAGAGCGTCGGGCAGCTTCGCCGCCACGCCCGCATACACGGGATCGAGCCACCCCTCGGTCACGGCGTTCTCCGCGATCCGAGTCGCGGTCGAGTACCGCGAGCTCCCATACCAGCGCTCCGCGCCCAGCGTGGATCTCACGCCGTTCGAAACCGTCATCGGTCCCCCGCCGATGATGACGCGTGAGGGCGCGAAGTCATCGACGATGCGCCGAGTCTGCGCGGGAACCGAGTCGTAGGCGACGAGCAGGATCGGGTACCCGTTGGCTGACGTGACCGGGGAGAGCGCCAGCGCGTCGAAGAACTTGTCCGGGTCGGCCCCGTTGGCCACGAGCACGGTGTCGGGTGCGACGCCCCCGTTGGCCTGCCGCACGCGCTGGGCGATCGTGTAGGCCAGATCGTAGCGGTCCCCGGTGCCGCGGAGTCTGTCTTCGCGCAGCCGGTCGGCACCGACAAAGGCGGCGATGTCTGAGTAGCGCGCCTCCGGGACCGATAGTGCGCCGCCCACGATGTGCACCGTGATGTCGGTGCCCGCGTTGTCATCGGCCATCTCGTCGATGACCCTCATGACCTCATGTGGCGTGGCGTTCGCCGAGACGAGCAGCAACGGCGCGTCATGTGCCCAGCACAGACCTGATGCGGTGAGTGGATCGGCAGCCGCGCGATCGTCGCCCGACGCGATCACCACGTGCGTCGTCCCCGACCAGTCGCTCCCGCTGGACTCCGCCCCACCCCTTGCGGGCGATGGCGACCGCGGTGCTGAATCGTGTGCCGTCGGCCACTCGCACCACACGGCCCCGCGGCACCGCCAACCCCCACTCGTCTGCGCCCACATCGTAGGCGGGCCCGTACGGCCGAGGATGGCCGTCGATATCCGTCGGCACCTGCGCGAGCGTCACGCCTTGATCGATCACGCTTGCGCGGGTCGCCGCGTTGTCGGCCAGGTGCAGATCCCCGCTCGCGGCTCCTGTGAACCACGAGGAGCTCGCCGAGGTCACGTTGTCGCTGACAGTGCCGCTGGCCCCGTCGCGCTGCCAGATCGGCTTGTTGGTCAGGTTGTTCCGGATCGCCACGTTCGTCGTCGCAGCGTAGCGGTACTCGATCGACCAGGCGAAGGGGTGTTCCAGGTGCACGGTGTTGTTGTAGACCAGCGTGTCGGGGCTCTCGGCCAGGCCGATACCGACATCGGCGAACGGATCGCCGTTGTTGGAGTGATAGATCATGTTGTTGCGGATGAGGCCGCCGGTGTGTCCTCGGCCAGGCGTGAGACCGAACCCGATGCCTCTGTCGCAGTCGATGATGACGTTGTTCTCCACGACCGTTCCCGAGGAGAGACTCCAGAAGTGCACCGCGTGCTCGGCGACATCACTACTCGGACTCGCGATGTCTCTGAAGGTGTTGCCCCGCACCACCCAGCCGGTGCCGGCATGCACGTCGATGCCTCCGATGTACCACTGGGGACCGATGCCAGCCGTGTACTCGAAGAGACAGTCCTCCACGACCCCGTTGTCCGAGCCCGAGCCCGGCACCGCGGCGTTGTAGGATCCCTTGATCATCTGCTCGTAGGCGTCCTGCAACACGAGGTTGCTCACGACCATCCCGTCTGCGCCCGTCTCTCCCGCGACCTGGATGAGGTGCCAGCCGGACCTGCGCAAGGTGAGGTCCTCGATGCGGAAGCCGTCTGCAGCTACGCGGATGAGGTTGCCGATCGATGCCGAGGAGCTCATGGCGTCACCCTGGATGACGACCGCTGCGCGGTTGCCCGATGCGCTCCTGATGGTGATGTCGGGCGCGTTCACGTACAGAGTGTCTGAGAGGGTGTAGGTCCCATCGGCGACGATGATCGTGGTGTCGCCGCCGGCTCCGTTGGCAGCCACGACAGCGGCCTCGAGCTCACCGACGGTGTCGACGTTGATCGTCGTTGCCGCGACTGCGGGATCCGGGCCGAGGGGTGCAGCACCATCCGACAGCGCCGCCCACGCACAGGCAACCGCGAGGGCAAGGGCGAAGACCCGGACACCATGAGCCCAGCGGGGTGGTTCGTGGTCTGGGAGGACCGTCGAAGACATCTGGAGCGAGCCACACCTCTCAGCCGGTGCGACCTCTTCTCACCTCACCACATAGTGTCGGCACGACCACACCCCCGGCATGAGGCCGCAGGCGCCCCGTGTTGCCTTCACGCCGCCGTTGGGTACACTCACGCTAGATGAAAAACGTTTTCAATAAACCTCTGGGAGCCTGATGCAGGACTGGGAAGAGTCGCTCGCCGATTCTGGCCACCGCGTGACCGAGTCGCGGCGTGCCGTCGCCACCGTGCTGGAGCACACACATGAGCCTCTGAGCCATCAAGCGGTCTTCGAGCGCGCCCGCGAACTGCACCCCGACCTCGGCCTGGTGACCGTCTACCGCACCCTCGATCTCTTCGAGGAGTTGGGCCTCGTTCGCAAGGTCCATCACGACACGGGTTGCTCGGCGTACATGCCCTCGAGTCGCGGGCACCACCACGCGCTGCTGTGCACCGAGTGCGGAGCGGCTGTCGAGTTCCCGTGCACCGGCGACATCGCCGATCTCGTCGCCAACGCCGAGTCCGCCACTGGCTTCACGGTCCACAGTCACCTGCTCCAGCTCTCAGGCGTGTGTTCCGACTGCCATGGCGGCACCCGTACCGGACCCCCTGTGGCTCCGGAGGCGGTACACAGATGAGGGCTGTCACTCGAAACGCAGCACGAGTTCTCCTCGGCATCGCCCTTGTTGCGGTGATGATGCTCGGCACGACAGCATGCGCCGACACGGCAGACGACTCGGCCGATGACGACAAGCTCACGGTGGTCACCACGGTGCCGCCGATGGGATGGCTGGTCGAGCAGGTGGGCGGCGAGCACGTGGACGTCGTCGTCCTGGTCGAGCCCGGTCAGGACCCACATACCTACGAGCCCACTCCCGGCGAGATGCGTTCCATGGGGGATGCCGACGCCTACGTCACCGTCGATCTGGAGTTCGAGGAGGCGTGGCTGCCTCGTTTCACCAAGACCAACCCGGAGATGGTAGTCATCGACGCCACCGCCGAGATAGAGAAGCTCGACGCGCCCGATAGCGGCGCCGAGGCCGATCCGCACGTGTGGACCTCCCCTACGGCGACCTCGCTGATGGCTCTGGAGCTCGCGAGCCAACTCGGTGCTCTCGATCCCGACAACGCCGATGACTACGAGCTCAACGCGAGAAACCTCGATGCCGAGATCGCCAAGCTCGACGTGACGATAGCGGAGACGCTCGACTGGCACGGAGTCGAATACGTTCATGGTCTTCCACCCCGCCTGGGGCTACTTCGCCCGTGAGTACGGGCTCGAGCAGCTGGCCGTCGAATCGGGCGGCCAGGAGCCGAGCGCAGCCGAGCTGGCCGAGCTCATCGAACTCGCGCGCAGACGAGAACATCAGCGTCATCTTCGTCCAGCCCTCGACCAGCACGCGCACGGCGGACCTCATCGCCGAGGAGATCGGCGCGAAGGTCGTCGTCGTGAACCCGCTCGCCGAGGACTGGCTCGACAACATGCAGCAGGTAGCTGTGGCCTTCGAGGAGGCGCTCAACTGATGGCGGACACGTTCGCAGAGGCCGTCGAGGCCACCGACCTGGCTCCACGCGAGCACCCGGAGGGTGAGCGCCCGATCCTGGAGGTCCGCGACTTGTGGGCCGGATACGACGATGAGGACATCCTCAAGGGCGTGAACCTCGAGGTGTTCCCCGGTGACTTCATCGGCCTGCTCGGCCCCAATGGCGGTGGCAAGACGACGCTGTTCCGCGTGCTCCTCGGCCTGCTACAGCCTCGGAAGGGGACCGTGAGCATCATGGGCAAGCCGGTGCGAGAGGGCCGCAAGCTCCTTGGCTACGTGCCCCAGCACATCGAGTTCGACCGTGAGTTCCCTATCCGCGTGTGGGACGTCGCCCGGATGGGACGCCTCAGTCACAGCTCGCTCATGCGCTCGCTCAAGGCTGATGACGACGCTGTGGTGGAGCGCGCGCTCGACAGCGTGGGCATGCTCGAGTTCAAGGAGCGCCATGTGGGAGACCTCTCGGGTGGGCAGCGACAGCGCGTCTACATCGCCCGAGCGCTGGCATCCGAGCCGGACATCATGCTGCTCGATGAGCCGACGGCGAGCGTGGACCCCAAGGCCCGCACGAACATCTACGATCTGCTGAGCGAGATCAACCAGCGCATGGCGATCATCATCAGCTCACACGATCTCGGCGTCGTCTCGGGCTACGTCAAGACGGTCGGCTGCATCAACCGCCACCTCTTCTACCACCAAGACGAGCAGCTCACCTCTGAGATGCTCGAGCTCGCCTACCAGTGCCCCATCGAGATGATCGCCCATGGCGTTCCGCATCGTGTGTACGCCGAGCATGACGAGGAGTCGCACTCATGATCGAGGCGCTGCAGTACGACTTCATGCGAAATGCGCTCCTTGCCGGCCTGCTGGCAAGCGTCGCATGCGGCATCGTGGGCTCATACGTCGTCGTCAACCGCGTGGCCCTGCTCTCGGGAGGGATCGCTCACGCCGCCTACGGGGGGATCGGACTCGGCTTCTACTTCGGCTTCAACCCGGTCCTTGGCGCGGCGGTGTTCAGCGTAGGATCGGCGCTCGGCATGGGACTCATCCAACAGCGGACGCGTCAGCGTACCGACACGCTCATCGCAGTGATGTGGGCGATCGGGATGGCCTTCGGCATCCTCTTGGTCGACCTTGCCGAGGGGTACAAGTCCGATCTGTTGAGCTACCTCTTCGGCAGCATCCTGGCCGTTCCCATGGCCGACCTCGTCATCATGGCCGTCCTCGATGTCGTGATCATCGTGCTCGTGGTGCTGTTCTACAAAGAGCTGCTCGCGATGTCGTTCGACCGCACGTACGCCGCGGTCTCGGGTGTGCCGGTCGACGCGATCTACCTCATGCTGCTTGCACTTGTGGCCGTCACCGTCGTCATGCTCATGCGTGTGGTGGGCCTGATCATGGTGATCGCGCTGCTCACCATCCCGGCGGCTATCAGCTCGCTCTTCGCCAAGTCGCTGAAGACCACGATGCTGCTTGCAGCGGTGCTCTCGGCCGTCTTCATCCTGGTCGGGCTCACGATCTCCTACACGTTCGATCTCACCTCCGGCGCCGCCATCATCCTCGTGGCCGGAGGAGCGTACCTGCTCAGTCTCGCGCTGCGTCCGCTCGGCCGGCGGCGCCCCTCTCCCGGCACGGTCACATCACACGTAGGGAGAGAGCTCACGCCAGCCAGAACAGGGCGATGGTCACCCAGCCGCAGAGGAAGAGCGCGAACACGATCGCGCACCCGACGGCGAACATCCTGGTGAGGTCGGCATCGGGATCCATCTGCCGAGTAGGCTTGCCGGGCTCGTTCCTCTTGCTCACGTGACCCGCCTCCTACTCGTCGACGACCTCGCTGGCCCTCGCTAGGCCCTGCTCAGCACACTCGGATGCCGCTGCGAGCACATCCTCCGGTGCGAGCGATCCACTCGGCAAGTCAAGATCTGCGCCGGGATGGGCGGCACGCCAGTACTGAGCCGAGCCGTAGGTCTCCTCTGACCATTCCCCCTCGACATCGGCCTGCCACGCTTCCCGTGCCACCTTCAGACACTCCACGGGCCCGATCAGCATCGACCGCATCTTCGTGTCGGCCGCATTGTGGAGCGCCATGCCCTCGTAGGAGACGAGCGCGACGCGCAAGCTCGTGCGGTACTCGTCGTAGGACTCGCCGGCCTCGAGGACCTCGTGCGCCTCGGCGAGCTTGGCGACCATCGCCGTCGTCCCAGCCGAGGGTTCCGCCAGCCCGACTTCCTCCTGGCACGAGGAGAGCGCGACGCCGATGACCACGATGGTCACGAGAGCGCCGAGAAGCAGGATGATCGCCGAGTTGGTGGTTGCCTTGCGCGCCATGTGCACCTCCGCCCCATCATACGTGACCTGCTACGATTGCCCCATGGCACCGCAAGCGCACAACACCCTGGGCGAGCATCGCCCTCATCATCGTGGCCCTCGTCGCGGGCATCGTCATCGGGGCAGTGATCGGCGCCACCGTCAACGCGGAGGATGCCGACGAGATCCTCGCTGCCGAGGAGGAGACCGAGCGCCTGCAGGCCGCGGTCACCAATGCCGAGGAGCGCATATGGAAGCTCTACCGCGAGCGAGAAGCGCTTCAGGCAGAGCTGGATGAGGCGACGAGCGCCACCGAGGCGAGTGGCGACGCCGGCGGCGAGGTGGCCGGAGACGTGCTCGGCGACGGGATCTATCTCGTTGGCGAGGACATCATGCCCGGAGAGTACGCGGGTGTTCCCACCGCGGATGTGGGCTACTGGGCCCGACTCAAGAGCACGGATGGCACCGTGAACTCGATCATCGCCAACGGCGTGGTCACGGGGCCCCTGGTGATCGAGGTCATCGAGTCCGATCGCGCGCTCGAACTCAGAGGTGTCGAGATCGACGCTCGACTAGGGCGCCGAGCAGGGCCCGTGGGTCACCGCGGATCGGCCGGACCCGTCGCGAACGCCTTCCCTAGTACCACTCCGGCACGAACGTCTGCGAGTCGATGGGCGGCCGCATGTAGCTCTTGCTCTCGGGCTTCCTTGGCGGGAGCTCGTAGGGGTGGTGTTCGATGTCGCCATACGGGATCTGGGAGAGCAGGTGGCTGATGCAGTTGAGCCGCGCGCGCTTCTTGTCGTCCCCGTTGACCACCCACCACGGCGAGTTCTTGGTGTCGGTGTACTTGAACATCTCGTCCTTGGCGTGGGAGTACTCCTCCCAGCGGTCGCGACCCTCGAGATCCATGTCCGAGAACTTCCAGTACTTCATCGGGTTGTCGATGCGCGCCTGGAAGCGCCGGTCCTGCTCATCGTCGGCCACAGAGAACCAGTACTTCACGAGATTGATGCCCGAGCGCTGGAGCATGCGCTCGAACTCGGGGCAATCGCGGAAGAACTCCTGGACCTCGCCCTCTGTGGCGAACTCCATCACCCGCTCGACGCCCGCGCGGTTGTACCAGGAACGATCGAATATGACGATCTCGCCAGCGGCTGGCAGATGCGGCACGTAGCGCTGGAAGTACCACTCGGTCGTCTGGCGGTCTGAGGGCGCGGGCAGCGCGACCACGCGAACGACGCGTGCGTTGAGCGGCTCGGTGATGCGCTTGATGACCCCGCCCTTGCCTGCCGCATCGCGGCCCTCGAAGATCACGACCACCTTGAGACCCTCTTTGCGGACCCACTCCTGCATCTTCACGAGCTCGCCTTGGAGCCGGAAGAGCTCGCCATGGTAGTACTTCTTCTTGAGCTTGCCGTCGTCCTTGAGCTCGGGCTCGGGCCGCGTCGATTGGTCGTAGGACCTGGCGCCCGCATCATCCTGGGCCATCGTTGGTTCCCCTCAGCTCTCGATACCGCACTGCTGACCGCTCCGTACACATCCTACCTGGTCGGCGATGGGCAGCGAACACCCTAGACGCCCAGCCAGAAGAACGCACTGCCGCAACATGAACACAGGAGGAAGACGCCGACGATCATGAGAACGATGATCGCCGGTCGCTTGTAGAGCGGCAGTGACCCGTGGACCTCACCGGGTCCGGGAGGCGCACCGTAGGCCGGTGCCTGCTGCACTCCGCGGCGGGGCCTGTGGCGTGGACGCGTCGATGTAGCGGGCCGCGGCGGCGTTCGGGTCCATCTGCGCGTAGTTGTAGACTCGCTCGCGCTCTCGCTGGTCCACCCAGTCGAGCTGCCCGTAGGCGTCCCGCTCGATGAGGAAGATCGCCTCGACATAGCCAGACCCCTCGATCTCGAAGTCCGTGCTGTGCCAGCCCGGATCGTTGTGCCGGTACCAGACACGCTGGCCCGCGTACTCACTCGTGGCGTTGAACGTAGCGATGTGCCCCATGCTGCCCTCTCCAGCCGATAGTCCTGCCGCACGCGCCAACACTCTGCATGGCCGAGAAGCCGTCTGCTCCCTGTGTGAATCTACCCGTTTGCCGCCCTGCAGCGCAGGCCGTACCCTGATACCAGCCGAGGTGCGGGGGTACGTTGGAGCAGCCGCTCATTCTCGACAGGTATCGACCGCTCGAGGAGCTGGCCGAGGGCGGGTATGGCGAGGTCCTCCTCGCGTTCGACACCAAGATGCAGCGCACGAGTCGCCATCAAGCGGCTCCCTCTCGGCGACGACCAGGACTCGGTCACACCCGCCGGGCCTGGCCGAGGCGCGCACAGCAGCGCTCCTCAACCACCCCAGCATCGTCACGGTCCTCGAGTGGGACACCGACTCTCGACGAGGCCTTCATCATCATGGAGTACGTCGACGGTGCCGACCTTGGCGAGCTGCTCGATGATCGGGAGGCGCCGCTCGGCTTCGATGAGGCTGCTGCGGTTGTCGAGGCCGTCTCCGCAGCACTCGAGTACGCGCACGACAACGGCGTGCTCCATCTCGACATCAAGCCGGAGAACGTGCTGGTCACGCGCGACGGACTGGTCAAGGTGACCGACTTCGGGGTGGCCACGCTCTCGGCGATCACCGGCCACGGGCCCGGCGTGGGCGGGACGCTCGGCTACATGCCCGTCGAGCAGCTGCGCGGCAACGACGTGGACGAGCGCACCGACGTGTGGGCGCTGGCCTCCCTTTCCTACGAGATCCTCACCAACGCCAACCCCTTCGTCGCCGATTCGATCGAGGGCGCCATCTTCAAGGCCGATGTCATCGACGACATCCCGGATGCGAGCGCCTTCGAGGACGATCTCGCGCCGGAGATCGACGACATCCTGGCCGCTGGGCTCGCCACCGACCCTGACGAGCGCTACGGGAGTGTCGCCGAGTTCTCCGACCGGCTCCTTCAGTACCTGGGCGACCCGGCGCTGGGCACCGCCGATCTAGCCGATGCGGTCGAGGAGTACGCGGGCGAAGAGGACGAGCGAGCCCGCACCCGTACGTCTCGGGCTGTGGGACCGGCTGCTCCCCTACATGCGCTACGCGTCCGGGTTCGTGGCCGCCATCATCGCCGGGTGGCTCACGTGGGTGGGCCTCATCCCGCTCGAGATCCCGATCCTCGGCGTCGGGGTTGCGACCGCGCTAGCGGCCGTCGCCGCGGTCATCCTGCCCGGACCTGGCCATGATCGTGGGCCTCCTCGTCTTCGGTGTGGGGCTTGCGGTGGAGACCAGTCTTGCCTACGCAGCCATCTGGTACGTGCTCGCGCTGATCGCCTGGTGGTTCGCGGGCCGAGAGGGCAGCGGGCTTCTCGGCGCGCTCGTCGCACCGCCCCTCTCCCTCGCGCATCTCGCTCCCGCTGCACCGCTGCTCACCGGATTCTCGATCCCGCCGGTGCGCGCGACGATCCTCGGCGCGCTGGGAGCGATCGTGACCATGATGGCCTCGGCTGCCTCCGGCGGCAGACCTCCCTACCTCATCGTGGACTGGCAGCTGGTTCGTCGACCCGTTCGCCACGCGCATCGTGACCGGCAACGTCGGCTCGCTCGTGCAGCACCCGGGCCCGATCGCCGTGATCGCAGGCTGGGCGATCGCAGCCCTCGTGATGTCGCTGGCCTGTCGCCACGCATCGCGCCTGCTTGCCATGGGCGGTCTCGCGCTCGGCGTGGCGATCCTCTACGGGGGCTATCTGCTGGCCGATCTCATCGCCCAGGCCTTCAACGCTTCGGCAACATGGACGGGTCAGACCCTTCTCGCAAGCCTCATGGCCTCTTCTATACTGATGGTGCTCGTCATCGCGGCTGGACCGCCGGTGCGTGCCGAGGAGGAGTAGTTGAGCATCCTGTCAGACTTCGAGGATCGCCTGGCGGGCGTCGTCGATGGCGCCTTCGCGGGTGTCTTCCGCTCGCCGGTGCAGCCTGTCGAGATCGCCAAGGCGCTCGGCTCGATCATGGATGACAAGCGCACAGTCGGCGTGAGCCGGGTCTACGCTCCCACGCACTACACCGTCTCGATATCCCCAGCCGATGCCGAGGAGATGGGTGCGTTTCGCGACACGCTCTCCGGTGAGCTCGCGACCTACGTCATCGGCGCGGGCTCAAGAGAAGCAGTACCACCTCGCCTCCAGGCCCAAGGTCGGCTTCGTGGTGGACGACCGTCTCAAGCTCGGCAGGTTCAAGGTCGACGCCGAGATGTCGGCGCCAGCAGCAGAGCCGCGCCGCATCACCTCCCAACGTGCGCGCCGATCTTGCGGCACGCGATCCCGGAGGTGCGGCCGGCCAGCGAAGAACCCGCAACCACCGCAGCGCCCCCGACACCCGAGTCTGCTCCATCGACGATCGCGCCGCCTGTCGATGTGCCCGCGACACCTCCAGCCGACGCAGTCGACGCCGACTCCGGGGTCAGCGCGCTGTCGACGGTCACAGTGACCGGCATCGACCACGACGTGGCGCTGTCCCGGGACCGGCTCGTCGTCGGCCGGCTGACCGAGTGCGATATCCCGCTCCAAGATGCCAACGTCTCGCGAGAACATGCGGCCTTCGTGGCCGAGGGCTCGGGCTGGGCGATCGAGGACCTCGGCTCCACGAACGGCACCCTGCTCAACGGCGAGAGGGTCTCCCACCAGCGCTTGGTCGATGGCGACGTCGATCCAGGTCGGGGTCTCGGAACTCATATACCACGAGCCGAGGGTGTGACCCATGGTCGATATCGTCCTGCTCGCGGGCAAGTTCCTGCTGCTCGCGCTCGTCTACCTCTTCCTGTTCGCCGCGGTCCGCGCCGGCATCGGGCTCGTGCGCCGCGGCTCCATCGGTCGCGAGAAGGTGCCCGCCCTCAAAGTCATGGCCGGGCCGCGTGAGCTGCGCAAGTCCGTCGTGCCGGTCCGAGGTCCCATCATCATCGGACGCGCATCGGGCTCAGACATCTGCATCGCCGACGACTTCGTCTCCAACCAGCATGCACGGGTGAATCCCTCGGGCACAGGTGTGATCCTCGAAGACCTCCAGTCCACCAACGGCACCGTCGTCAACGGGACGAGGATCACTCGGCCCACCAAGCTCAGCCCCGGCGATCGAGATCACGCTCGGCTCCGTCGAGCTCAAGGTGGTGGAGGCGTGAGCGCGGCGCGTCCCGAGCGAAGCTACGCCGGCCTCTCCGATGTCGGACGCGTGCGCTCGCACAACGAGGACGCCGTGCTGCTCAGCCCTCCCCTGTTCGCCGTCGCCGATGGGCTCGGCGGACACGAGGCAGGCGAGGTAGCCAGCACCATCGCTATCGAGGCCCTGATGGACGTCGCTCCTGCTCGCGCCGACGCCAAGGCGCTTGGCCGAGCGGTCCGCACCGCCAACCGCGCCGTCATCGACGCCGCAAAGGAGGGCATCGGCCGCGAGGGCATGGGAACGACGCTCACCGCCGCAGTGGTCGAGGGCTCGCGCATCGCGATCGCACAGGTCGGCGACAGCCGCGCCTACCTGTTCCACGACGGCGTGCTCGAGCGCATCACCGAGGACCACTCGATGGTCGCCGACATGATCCGCCAGGGCACGCTGACCGAGGAGGAGTCGCGCGAGCCATCCCAACCGCAGCGTCATCACGCGCGCGCTCGGCTCCGACCCCAACATGTACGCCGACACCTTCGAGGTCGACCGGCAACCCCGGCGACAAGCTCGTGCTGTGCTCCGACGGGCTCACCAGCATGCTCACCGACCAGCAGATCGCCGAGACGCTCTCGGCATACCGTGACCCCGACACCGACGGCGCGCGCACTCGTCGACGCCGCCAACGCGGCCGGTGGCCAGGACAACATCTCGGTCGTCGTCGTCGAGATCACCGGAGACGAGCAGCGGACCGCCCGCCAAGTCCCGCGGCTGGATCTCGATCGCTCATCTGGCTCTTCGCTCTCTCGGCCCTGCTGTTCGGAACCGCGTGGGGCGTCCAGAGCTACGCGCAGTCGCGTGCGTACGTGATCGCCGAGAACGATGTCGTCGTCCTCTACCGCGGCGTCTCCGGCGAGGTCGGGGGCGTCGAGCTCGCATGGCTCGAAGTCGAGACGACCATCACCCCTCGCGCGCTCGGGCCGGTCACCTCCGCCCGCCTGAGCCAGGGCATCCCGGTCGAAAGCGTCACCGCGGGATACGCGCTGCTCGACTCGTACCGCTCGCAGATCGCCTCTGCCGAGGCGAGCAGCCGCCGCAAGCCCCGCCGAGGGCGAGAACACCACCGCAACGACCGACACCCGAGTGACGGCACCGCGATGAAGTCCAGGCGCAACATCGAGCTCGCGCTCCTGCTCGCGGTCGTACCGGCCGTGATGCTCATCTTCGCCCTCGTGCACGGCGACGCTCGCGAGACCTTCGAGCTCTCCGACCTGATCGTGCCGGCGATCCTGCTCGGCTGCCTACATCGCGGCGCACCTGGCCGTGCGGTACCTGGCGCCCGAGTCCGACCCGGTGCTCCTGCCGATCGTCGCTCTGCTCTCCGGCATCGGTCTGGCCTTCGTCACGCGCCTCGACCCCGAACTCGCCGCGAGCCAGGTGGTGTGGATCCTCGTCGGCATCGGCATCATGGTCGTGACCCTTGCGGCGGTGCGCTCGCTCGAGCGGCTCGCCCGCTACAAGTACACCCTCATGCTCGCCGGCCTCGTCCTGCTGCTGCTGCCGGCCTTCGTCGGCACGGAGGTCAACGGCGCCAAGCTCTGGCTGCGCATCGGCGGCTACTCCTTCCAGCCCGCCGAGCTCGCCAAGATCCTCATCGTGCTCTTCCTCGCCGCCTACCTCGCCGAGCGCCGAGAGGTGCTCTCGGTCTCGACGAACCGCGTGGCCGGTGTGTGGCTTCCCTCGGCACGGCATCTCGGGCCGCTGCTCTTCATGTGGGCCATCTCGCTCGTCGTCTTGGTGATGGAGAAGGACCTCGGCTCGAGCCTGCTGTTCTTCGGGATGTTCCTCGTCATCATCTACGTGGCCACGGGAAGACCCGCCTACGTCATCTTCGGCGGAGGGCTCTTCGCGGTGGGCGCGACTGCGGCCTACTTCATGTTCGGCCACGTGCAGCAGCGCGTCGCCATCTGGCTCGACCCGTTCGCCGACCCCTCCGGCCAGGGCTACCAGCTCGTGCAGTCGCTCTTCGCGCTGGCTGCCGGAGCGATGACCGGTGTCGGTATCGGCAAGGGGTACCCGGGCCGCATCCCGTTCGTGGAGACCGACTTCATCTTCTCGGCCATCGGCGAGGAGCTGGGGCTCGTCGGCGGAGCAGCGATCATCATCGCCTACCTGCTCTTCTGCCTGCGCGGACTGGCCACGGCCGCACGCGCCCGCTCCGACATGGCCGCGCTCACCGCCGTGGGGCTCGTGGGCGTCTTCGCGCTGCAGGTCTTCGTCATCATCGGCGGCGTGACGCGCCTCATCCCGCTCACCGGCATCACGCTGCCGTTCGTGAGCTACGGCGGCTCCTCGATCCTCGCGAACTTCATCCTGCTCGGCCTGCTGCTTCGCGCCGGGGACGATGGCACCGGTCGCGAGACCGAGCTCGAGAGCGCCGGAGATGCCGAGGTGCTGGGACGCTACGCCCTCTCGCAGCGGCTGGGCAAGGTGGCCGCGCTCACGGCCGCGCTCCTCGTGCTGCTGGTGCTCAACCTCACCTACATCCAGGTCGTGATCGCCGGCGACCTGCGAACGCCACGAGGCCAACAACAGAGGCCTGGCCGATGAGATCCGCTCGCCGCGCGGCAGCATCATCACCGCCGACGGCGTGGTGCTGGCCGAGTCGATCCAGGAAGGCGAGTTCTACGCGCGTCAGTACCCGCAGGGCGATCTCGCAAGCCATGTGGTGGGCTACTACAGCACGCAGTACGGTCGCTCAGGCATGGAGGCGGCGGCGAACGAGTCGCTGACCGGCCAGCGCGACTTCAGCACCTTCCGCGACGCGATCGAGGCGGCCGCCGGCCTGCCGGTGCCCGGGCGCGACGTCGTCCTCACGATCGATGCCGACGTACAGCGCGCCGCGGAGCAGGCACTCGAGGGCTATCGCGGTGCGGTCGTGGTGATCGACCCGCAGACCGGTGATGTCCTCGCGATGGCGTCGAGTCCCGCATACGACCCGGGCCAGGTCGAAGACTCGTGGGACTCGCTTGCCGCCGATGCAGAGGCGCCGCTCTACAACCGCGCAGCTCAAAGCCTCTATCCGCCCGGCTCGACCTTCAAGCCGGTCACGCTCACCGGTGCCTTCGGCGCGGAGATCGCCGATGCCGACACGACATACCCGGGCCCGTCGTCGATGGAGATCGGCAACGCGCCGGTCACCAACTACGGTGGCGCGAACTACGGCGAGATCACGCTGCGCGAGGCCACGGCCAAGTCGGTCAACACCGTCTTCGCACAGCTCGCTGTCGACCTGGGCGCGTCTGACCTCGTCGCCCAGTCGGAGGCGTTCGGGTTCAACGAGGAGCCTCCGCTCGAGATCCCCTCGGCCGCCTCGCTCATGCCCGACCCGGCCGAGATGACCGAGTGGGAGACGGCGTGGGCGGGTGTGGGACAGC
Organism: uncultured Actinomycetes bacterium; assembly: GCA_963850695.1. Lineage (GTDB taxonomy): Bacteria > Actinomycetota > Coriobacteriia > Anaerosomatales > CAWKMJ01 > CAWKMJ01. Next base: position 1,186,115 of record CAWKMJ010000001.1, on the reverse strand, counting down.
CCGTCGGCGAGCACGAGAGCCCTCCCGGCCCACAGTCGACCGCTCTCCAGATGGCGCTCGTGGCCGCCGGCATCGGCAACGGGGGCGTCGTCATGGAGCCTCAGCTCGTCGAGCGCATCACCGATCAGGCGGGTCGCGTGGTCTCGAAGCCCGGGGCCGCGCACGTGGAGGTCGGCGACCGATCCGCAGACCGCCGCCGAGGTGACCGAACTCATGGTGGGAGTCGTCGAGTCCGGCTCCGGGCGCGCGGCTGCCATCAACGGCGTGGCTGTCGCCGGCAAGACCGGTACCGCCGAGACCGGCAAGGAGACCGAGACGCACGCGTGGTTCATCGCGTTCGCACCTGCCGAGAACCCCCAGGTCGCCGTGGCTATCGTGCTTGAGAACGCGGGCGTAGGCGGCACGGGTCGCGGCACCACGGGCGCGCCAGGTTCTCGAAGCCGGACTGAACCGATGAACCGTGCGTGAGTACCTGGACATATCCGCTAGAATGGAAGCTGGCCGAGGCCACGAGGCGTCGGCCCGATCGACCAGGGAGAACAACGAGTGACCGAGCTGGTGTTCGGCCGTAGATACCGCGTAGTCGAGAAGATCGGCTCGGGCGGTATGGCCGAGGTCTTCAAGGCAGTCGACGACGTCCTCGGCAGGACCGTCGCGATCAAGGTGCTCCACGCTCAATACGCCTCCGACCCCGACTTCGTCGCGCGCTTCCGCCAGGAGGCCCAAGCAGCGGCCAACCTCTCCAGCCCCAACATCGTCAACATCTTCGACTGGGGACGCGACGACGAGACGTACTACATCGTCATGGAGTACGTCCACGGGACCGATCTCAAGACGCTCGTGCAGGAGAAGGGTCCCATCGACCCGCTCAAGGCCGCCGAGTACGGCTCGCAGGTCTGCGCCGCCCTGACAGCAGCCCACGGCTACGACATCGTCCACCGCGACATCAAGCCGCAGAACATCGTGCTCACGCCCGACGGCATCATCAAGGTCATGGACTTCGGCATCGCCCGGGCGGGCAACTCGACGCTCACGCAGACCGGCTCGGTCCTCGGCACCGCACACTACGTCAGCCCCGAGCAGGCACAGGGCCAGAACCTCGGGCCGCAGTCCGACCTCTACTCGCTCGGCGTGGTGCTCTACGAACTCACGACGGGGCAGGTGCCCTTCGACGCCGAGACGCCTGTGGCCGTCGCGCTCAAGCAGGTCAACGACGAGCCGCAGCCGCCCCGGATGCTCAATCCGGACATCCCGCCCTCGCTCGAGGCGGTCATCCTGCGTGCGATGGCCAAGGACCCCGCCGAGCGCTACGCGTCTGCCGAGGAGATGCGCCGCGACCTGCAGCGCGTGGCCTCCGGGCGCGTGGTGGAGACCCCTGTCGCCGCTGCGGCAGGCGGCACCGCGGTCATGTCCGCAGTCGGCAACGACACCCGCGTGCGTCCCGTCTCGTCCCAGAAGAAGCGATGGCCCTGGGTCGTCGTGATCATCGTCGGCTTGATCCTTCTCGGCATCGGCGCAGCATATGCGTTCGGCCTGCTCGGCGGGCCGGAGAAGATCGTCGTCCCCGACGTCACGGGAATGACGGAGGAAGAGGCGGTCGAAGCGCTCACGGCCGTGGGCCTCACGCTGGGCGATACCGAGGAGACCAACAGTGAGACGGTCGACGCGGGCCTCGTCATCTCTCAATCGCCCGAGCCGGGCGTGGAGGTCGAGCTCGGCAACAGCGTCAAGCTCGTCATCAGCGCGGGCAAGGAGCTCTTCGAGGTGCCCGATGTAGTCGGGCTGACCGAGAGCGAGGCGATAGAGGCGCTCAGAGCCGCCGGCTTCCAGGTCGGCTCTATCCAAAGGGAATACAACTCCGAGGTCGACGCCGACCACGTCATCAGCCAGGAGCCGGTGTCGGGGCAGATGGCACCGGCGGCCGCGGCGATCGCGCTGACTGTGAGCAGGGGCAAGGAGCTGCGCGAGGTCCCCGATGTCGTGGGCGACAGCAAGGCGAATGCGGAGTCCGCGCTCTCTGATGCCGGATTCAAATCCAAGAGCAGCGAGGAGTTCAGCGACAGCGTGGACAAGGGCAAGGTCATGCGTCAGTCGCCGCAAGGTGGTGTGTCGGTCGAGGTGGGCTCGACCGTGACGATCGTCATCTCCAAGGGGCGCGATCTCGTGACCGTGCCCTATGTGATCGGCGAGCAGGAGGCCGACGCGATCAAGATGATCGAGGACGCCGGCCTGACTGCGATGGTGAACTACCAGGCCGATCCGCGCGATGGCGAGGTCCTCACGCAAGACCCGGTGCCCGACACCGAGGTCAAGCGTGGTGAGACGGTGAACATCTGGGTGGGCAAGGCGCCCCCAGCACCGTAGGACGGGTCTCTTCGGCGAGACCCGCGTGCGCATCCGCACGCATGCTCGAGGGGAGTACCGGAGGGGACCACGATGGACGAGAACGGCACACCGCACGAGCCCGGCCAGGTACCACAGCCGCCAGCGATGCCCGGCGAACCGCCAGCAACGCCTCCACCCCCGCCACCCCACGCCGCCCCCTCACCACCGCCCGCACAACCGGGCACGCAGCCAGTCCAGTATCAGCAGCCCGCGCCCGGGCAGCCCCCCGCGGCCCCTGCGGGGCAGTCGCCCCCCAAGAAGAAGACCACGGCTATCATCCTCATCATCGTCGCGATCGTCTTGCTGCTCTGCGCGATGACCGCCTGCGGTATCGGCACGTTCGTGCTCATCGCCTCAGGGCCGGACTTCGAGGAGACCTCGGAGCAGGCAGACATCCACTACGACGCTGCCTACTACCTCGTCGAGGACAACATCGACTACTACCGCGAGGAGTTCGGGGACGTCTACGACGAGACGGTCGACGGTGAGGGCGGAGATGCCGCGAGCCAGTACGTGGACATCCTCGACAGGGCGAACGCCGACATCGCCGAGTCACGAAACGAACTCGTCGAGGCACAACTGCTGATCGACTCACTCAGCGAATCCGAGTTCAAAGGCCGGTATCTCGACTCCATCGCCACCTTGAATCTGTCGCTCGACACCTACGGGGCGCTCTACTCCGGTCTGCCACAGAAGACGGCGGACATGGCCTCAGTATCTGTGCTGCTGGACAACCTGGAGGAAGCGGACGACCACCTGTATGAGTCGGTGCGCCTCACGAACACGGGAGAGTACGCCGAGGCCAAAGATGAGGCGGATGCGGCGCTCGGAGCCTATCAGGATGCGGCCGCGTACTTGGAGGATCTGTCGGTACGATACCCTGACCTCGAGTTCGACCTCCTGGTCAGCATCGAACGGCTGTATGCCGAGGCGGCAATCGCAGCCATCAAGGCCGCTGAGGCCGGACTGTCAGGCGACAACACCGCCTACCAGAAGCACGTCGAGGAGTACGACACAGCAGACGCCGAGCTGGATGAGGCCCCGACTCCCTTCTGGTTCGATGACTGGGATCTGCTGTGGGAGGAAGAGGCCGCGGCCTGGGATCAGGCGTGGGCGTACGCCGAGGAGTCATGGGAGGAACGCGAGGCAGCGTGGCAGGCAGCCAACGAGGGCAACTACTAGGACTGACCTGAGGGACTCGAGAGGGCGACATCCATGGATGACAACGGAGCACCGCAGCAGCCGACGCCAGCCCCGACCCCGCCGCCTGCCGCGTCACCGACACCGCCGCCACCGGCGACCGGATCACCGACCGGCGACGCTCAGTACCGGCCGGGTGCACCTGCTGTCGGCCAGCCGGCGCCCTACGGACAGCCCGCTTCGAGCAAGAAGGGGCCGACCGCGCTCATCCTGATCATCGTGGCAGTCGTGGTACTGCTGTGTGCCCTGGCAATGTGTGGCGTCGGCGCGTTCGTGTTGCTGGACTCCAGCCCCGATGCGGAGGAGTCGATCGAGCAAGCCGACGCGTACTACGGCTCGGCCACGTCCAAGGTCGAGGAGCTCAATACCTACTACAGCGAGGACTTCGCAAGCATCGAGGGTGACGGTGGCGAAGCCCAGGCCGAGGCGATCCTCGAGGAGGTGAGGGGGCTCGTTGCAGCTGCGCGGGATGATCTGGCCGAGTGCACGGGATACATCGCGCCGCTTGAGGAGTCCACGTTCAAGACACAGTACCTTGATGCCATCGCGCTGCTGAACCAGTCCGTCGACACCTACGAGCAGCTCTACGAGTTCATGCCGGCCGAGAATGCGCTCCAGGCAGAACTCGATGCGATGACGGACCGAGCTGAGCGCTGCTGACGGTCATCTTCGGACGGCCACCGAAGTCGCCGGCGACGAGGACTACGCGAAGATGAAGAGCGAGGCCCAGGCCGCCCTGACGGCCTACACGGAGGCCGAGAGCTACTTCGCCGACCTGGCCGAGGAGTATCCCGGCCGCGAGTTCGACCTCCAGGCCACCATCGAGGTCATGCACCGGACGCGGCGACGGCGGTGCTCAACGCTGCGGAAGCAGGGCTCGCGGGCGACATCGACGAGTACAACGAGTACGTGGCCGAGTACCAGGAAGCCAACGACCAGATCGATTCAGCGACATGGCCTGAGTGGTATGACGACTGGTCGCGACTGTGGGACGCAAACGACGCGCTCTACGATGAGGCCTACGAGTACTATCTCGCCTCTGTCCAAGCGTGGAACCGCTCTGTGGACGCGTACAACGCCGGGGAGTACTAGGAAAGCGCTACGAGTCGATCGAGCCTGTCTGTGACCGACGGCTCCTAGTACTCACCTGCATCAAGCGCCGCCTGTGCCCGCGCGAGAGCCGCGTCAGCCTCGGTAGCCGCTGCTTCGGCCTCCTGATAGGTCGCCTCGACGCTGGTCATGATCATCGTGGGATCCTCGAACCAGGTCGGATACGGCAGGGCGGCGATCTCCCCGGTGAGGTCGTTGTAGGCGTTCACTTCATCGTTGTACTTCGACACGCTGTCCTTGGGACCAAGGTCACCCTGCTTGACGACATGGCTTGCCTGCTCCGCAGACTTGTCGGCGATCGTAGCGAGCTTGTCTGCCTCGCTGTCCGGGTACTCCGCAGCCAGGGCGCGGCTCTCGGTCGCGACCGTCTCGAACCCCGCCTCGGCCTGCTGGGCCTTCTTCTTGCCGTCCGCGTAGTCCTTCTTGTTCATGAGTGAGACTGCATCGTTGAGCGTGTCGTTGGCGGTGCTCATCTGATCGGCGAGGTCTTCTACCGATGCGAGCAACTCCACCACGGAGCCGAGAGACTTGAAGGTCGACTCGTAGAGATCGATCGCGACACGCGTCTGCTCGATCGCATCGAGGATCTCGCTCTTGAACGTGGACTCACGCATATCGAGCGCGACGCTCTCTGCCGAGGAGAGCTCGCTGCGCATGGACTCGAGCTCGGTCGTGGTCTCGTCAATCGGGAACGGCGCGTCGAGATCGGTGCTGGCGTTCCAGTCGGCCCAGATAGTCGCCAGGGACTCCGCGGACTCCTCGGCGGCGTTCATGTGAACGATGATCTGCTCGGCCTGCTCTTGGGCTGCGGCATCCTCTTGCTGAGCGCCGTACAGGGAGAAGCCCACGATGCCACAGCAGCACAGGAGGAGCAGGAGAACGACGCCCACGATGGCGATGACGATTCCCTTGCGGCTCTTCTTGGGCGGCTGGCCGGCCTGGGGCGCTTGCTGGCCCGGCTGAGGCGCCTGCGGTGCCGGCTGCCCGGCGGCCGGAGCGGGTGCTGCTGGCTGCTGGGGAGGTGTAGCAGCGGGCGGCTGCTGGGGCGGAGGCGGAGGTGTCGGCTGGGCTCCGGTCGGGTCCTGGCCCGGTGTACCGTTCTCGTCCATGTCGAATCCCCTCGCTCGCCAGCGTCTGTGCTACCCATGGTCACTCTAGCGTATCGGCACGCAGGTCTCACTAGGTGAGTTGGCGACCCGCGTGCACGACCTGAGACGATGTAGCATGGCGACACGGGGTGTTGGGCGCCCTCGCAGCTCAGGGGATAGGCGCCGGTTTCCCAGTCGTCTTGAGCGTGCGAACCTCGGGTCGTATCGACCCGCTTCCATGGTTGCACAGCCAGCGTCGGACGCTATCAGATCACGTGGCGCCTGCCGGAAGAACGGACACCTCACGGCGGTAGACGAGGGCTTGCGCCAGCAAGAAGATCGCTCGCGGCAACATACTCGAAACAAGGAAAGGGCATATATGCGTTACAGAGTTGCACACCCCTAGTCGTATCGTGGAAGGAATGCAGGATGAAGTTGACCAGAGTACTGACACTACTTGCCCTCGCGGGAGTACTCCTCCTGGGAGGAGCACTTGTCGTGGGCTGTTCGAGTGACACGGCAGACGAAGAGGCTGTCGAGGAAGAGGCCGTCGAAGAGGAGATGGCCGAGGAAGAGGTCGTCGAGGAGCCGGGCACCATCGTCGACATAGCTGCTGCAGACCCGCAGTTCTCCACGCTGGTCACCGCAGTGACAGAAGCAGGTCTCGTTGACACTCTGAGCACCGGGGAGTACACAGTGTTCGCGCCTACCAACGACGCTTTCGCTGCACTGCCTGAGGGCACGCTCGACGAGCTTCTCGCAGATCCGGAGGGCGCGCTGACCGACGTGCTCACCTACCACGTCGTGGAAGGCACCGTGCTTGCGGCGGACGTGGTCGAGCTCGACGGCCAGGAAGTCGCCACCGTCAATGGCGAGAGCGTCACGATCACCGTTGGCGACGACGGCAGCGTCATGGTCAACGACGCCACAGTCGTGATCACCGACATCGAGGCGAGCAACGGCGTCATCCATGTGATCGACGCGGTTCTCGTTCCCTAGTTCCATAGGACGCACAATGATCGTTCGGAAGGGTCGACCTCGGTCGGCCCTTCCGTGCTTCTCGGGAACGCTCGATTCCGCGCTCCCGGCGGAGAACTCTTCAGACCTGCGGACCTGGATACATGTATCGCCCTCGGATACCATCTATGGGGCTTCCGTGTGCAACGGGGCGTCCTGCACGGCGTGAGGCAGTTGCTGACCAGTCACTGCTCACGGTTTGCGTGTGGCTCCGTGGCAGACGACAATACGTCTACCTGCGGAAACAACAATCCGCCCTCGTAGCTCAGGGGATAGAGCACCGGTTTCCTAAACCGGGTGTCGCAGGTTCGATTCCTGCCGGGGGCACCAGAAACGACGAACGCCGGGGTACTCGCCCCGGCGTTCTGCATCTTTCGAACAGTCCGCGACCCCAGGGCCTAGAAGTCTCCGGCGTCGTAGGCCTCGAACGCGCGCTCGTAGGCGGCGATCGCCTCGTCGCGCTTCGTGCTGGCCTCTTCGAACAGCGCCGAGGACTCAGCCGTGAGCAGCGTCACGTCGGCAGCCCACGAGGGCAGCGGCAGCTCTCGGATCTCCTCGTTGACCGCCGAGTACTTCTCCACGTACTCGTTGAAGTCCCCGACCGCGCCGCGCCGTCCGGCCTGCGCCATCTCCATCGCGTACTCGGCCTGTGTGGCGTTCTTGTCAGCGATGGCAGCAAGCTTGTCCGCCTCCGAGGTCGGGTACTCCTCCCCGAGCTCACGGTAGCGCTCGGCGACCGTCTCGTACGAGGTCTTGGCGCGCATCGCCTTCTCCTCGCCATCGGAGTAGCTGCCCTCATCGATATCGTCGACGGCCTCGTTGAGCAGCGTCTTGGCCTCGTCCATCTGCTCACCGAGGCTCGCGAGCGTCGTGCTGATCTCCATGGTCTCGTCCATGCCGGTGAAGAGCTGCTCGTAGGCGTCGATCGACTCGCCCAGGAGCGAGACCGCCGAGAGGAACTCTGTCTTGAACGTCGATTCCGGCAGTTTCCCGGCACTTGCCGCGGCTGCATCGAGCTCGGCCCGGGCCGTCTCGATGAGCTCGACTGTCGATGCCATGCCGGAAGCGAACGCCTCGGAGGCCTCTTCGCTCTCGGCAAGCGCGAAGTCCTCCCAGCCGGCGTCGATCTCCTCGATGGCCTCGCCTGCGGCGACCACATGCTGGTCTGCCTCCGCGATGAGCTCCTGCTTCGTCTGGTTCTCGGTGTAGAGGTAGTAGGCGCCTCCCGCCACAGCGACGACGATGAGAACCAGGGCGATGACGACGAGCGTCGTGACGACAGACGTGCGGCTGGAGCCCTCACCGTTGCGGCGCTCAGCACGCGTCGCGGTCGGGCTCTCGTCCACATCCGCATCGGCCGAGCTCGTGTCCTCGGCCTGATCCGCGTCGGTCGTGCTCACATCGTCGTGCGTTCTCGATGTCCGCACTCGTATCCTCAGCGCCCGAACCGGTAGGGTCCTCGGGTGCCTCCTGATCGTGCTCGTCCATGCATGTCCCCTCAACGCCGCCAGCGGCGGTCAAGACAGTTGCGCTCCATCATACCCAAGGAACAGCGCGTTGCCACCGAGAAGTCAGGCGGTCGCTACCGACGCCGATACTCGGCCAGGGCCGCGAGCACCTCGTCGTCACTGGTCTGTCCGAAGCGCCGGTAGAACTGACCCACCGCGCTGAAGAATGCGGGCTCCTCGACGGCCACCACATCGGCGCCCATCTCACGCAGAGTGGCCGCCGAGTCCGGCGCGCTCACGGGCGTCGCGACGATGACCTTCGAGACACCGAGTCTGCGCAGGTAGTCGTAGGCGGCGATCACGGTGAGCCCCGTCGCTATGCCGTCATCGCACACGACGACCGTCCGACCTGCGACGCTCACATCGGGCCCGCCTGCCCGATACACGTCGAGCCGTGCGGCGATGCGCTCCTTCACCGGACGCCCCATGTGCTCGAGCTCGGCTGCCGAGTAGCCCGATCTCGGGCCGCTTGTCACGACCCCGTCCGGGTCCACCGCCCCCACCGCGTACTCGGGGTTGCCCGGAGCGCCGATCTTGCTCGTGATGACGACGTCGAGTGGCAGGCCGAGTCGCTCCGCTACCTCAGCGGCGATGATGACGCCTCCCCTGGGGATTCCCAGCACCACGGCGTCTGAGAGGTCGTCGCGCTCGGCAAGAACCTCGGCGAGCTGCCTGCCTGCGTCGTTGCGGTCACGGAACATGACACTCACCAACCTCGATTCGTGAGGTACATGCCCGCATTGTGGGTCGGGGCAAACGGCGTCCCTACGACTCCACACGCGTCCAGCGGCACAGCCGGCTCTCGAGGGCGTCGAGCAGCTCGTAGAGCACGAGGCCGAGGAGCGCCATGCCGATGATGCCGGCGAACATCGAGCCGTAGTCGATGCGTCCCCAGGCATCCACGATGTAGTAGCCGACCCCGTTGGTACCGGCGATCGACTCGGCCAGGAAGAGCACGGCGATGGCAGTGCCGGTGCCGATGCGCAGCGCGGTGAAGATGTCGGGCAGCGCCGCGGGGATGACCACGTGACGGAAGGCCCCCCACTGCCCCGCGCCCAGCGATCGCACCGAGAGGACCGAGGCGGCCGGTATGGCGCGGGCGGCATCGCGGGCGGTCACGAGGATCTGGAAGAAGACGATGATCGTGATCAGCGTGATCTTGGAGGCGTTGCCCAGGCCGAGCAGGACCAGCAACACCGGCAGGAAGACGACCTTGGGCACCGGGTAGGTCAGGAACACGATGGGTGCGGCCACGGAGTCGGCACGGGGCGAGCGCCCGAGCATCAGCCCGAGAGGTGCTGCGAGCAGTGTGCCGATGACGAGGGCTGCCACCACGCGCGCGGCGCTGAGCAGCAGATGCGGGAGGATCTCATCGAGGGACGTGAAGAACTCGGTGAACGCGGTCACGGGGCCCGGCAGTGCCGGCGAGTCGATGACCCATGCGAGCAGCTGCCACACCACGATCAGAGCGAGCACGCCGCCCGCATAGCCGAGCAGCTTCCGAATCCACGGGCTCACTGCTCATCACCGCCAGCAGGGCTGTCAGCCAGGGCGGCCACTCGGCCGACCGCGCCCTCTTCGGCCAGGATGTGGCGCAGGTGGATGCATGTCTTGTAGAAGCTCTCCTGGTCGCGGTAGTCCGGCTCGCCCATGTCGGGGTTGTCGACGATCTCGGCCACGCTTGCCTGGCCGCGGCGAGAGCACGACGATGCGGCGGCCAAGGTAGACCGCCTCTTCGATGGAGTGCGTGACCAGCACCGATGTGTGCCCGCGCCCTCGCCAGAGCTGCAAGCAGCATGTCCTGCAGGTCCTCGCGCGTGAGCGCATCGAGCGCCGAGAGGGGCTCGTCCATGAGCAGCAGGTCGGCGTCGAGGGCGAGTGCCCGAGCGACTCCAAGGCGCTGCCGCATCCCGCCCGAGAGCTCTCCGGGATACGCGTCGGCGAAGTCGGCAAGACCCACCTGCTCGAGACTGGCGTGCGCTCGTTTCTGGACCTCGCTCTTGTCGAGCTTGCGTATCTCCAGACCGAGCGCCGCGTTGTGAAAGACCGTCTTCCACGGGAAGAGCCCGAAGTCCTGGAGGATCAGCGCCGTGCGCGTGCGGGGACCGTCGGGCACTGACCCATCGACCTCGACGCCGCCCGATGTGGGCTGCGAGGAGCCCGGAGGCGAGCAGCAGCATCGTGGACTTGCCGCACCCGGAGGGCCCGATGATCGAGATCGGCTCGCCCTCGGCGACATCGAGGTTCAGGTCGGCCAGTGCTTCCACGCTCCGGCCGACACCGCTGTAGGTGTGACCGACGCTGTCAAAGACAAGCGTCGCCACGATGGCCTACGGAGTCACGAGAACGAGGTCTTCGTACGTCACCGGGTTCTCGAGCAGACCCTTGTCGAGCATCCAGTCGAGCGCGGCCTGGACCTGCTCGAGCGTCGGGACCTCGCTTGCGGGGTACTCGCTGATGACGTAGACGTCCTTGATCGGCTCGGGCAGACGCGCCTTCTCGACGAGCGTGTCGCGCCATGCATCCGGGTCGGAGTTCACGAGACCGGCCGCCTCGTCCCAGACCTCGAGCGTGCGCATGAGGGTCTCCACGCCGCCGGGCTCTGCCACGTACTCGTCCGAGAAGACGAGCACGGTCTGTGAGAGGTTCTCGCCGGTCGTGTCGTCACGCAGGATCGTCGCGCCCTGAGACTCCGCCAGCGTGAGCAGCGGCTCGGGGAGCGCGGCGGCCTCGAGCTGGCCGTTCATGAGCAGCTCGAAGCGGACGGGCACCTTGTCGACCTCTTCCTTGACCACATCGGCCGGGTCGACCTCGTCCTGGCGCATGAGGCCGTCGAGCACGTACTCCTGGATCGTGCCCGACGACGTGCCGACGGGGACACCCGCGAGAGCGGACAGCTCGTTGTAGCCGCTACCGGGGGTCGCAACGATGCCAAAGCGTCCCTGCGGGGGCGTGGTGCCCAGCATGATCGTGGCGATCGTCACGGGGATGTCCTGCGACTCCATCTGTGCGGCGGCGATGATGTCACCCATGTACGCATCGACCTCGCCGGCAACGAAGGCCGCGTCGCGCTCTGCAGCCGACTGGAAGGTGATGATCTCGACATCGGTCAGGCCGGCGTCGGTGAACATACCGTTCGTCCTCGGCAGCCCACAGCGGCAGCGCGTCCTCGGTGGGAAGCGTGCCGATCCGCACCGCAACCGGCTCGACCGGGACGTCTTCGTCGGGCTCTTCGGCAGTGCTCGAGCATCCCGCCATCGCAAGCGAGCCGAGAAGCAGCAGCGCCACCAAGACCATCATCCAACGCGTTCTCATCTGTGTTCCTCCTTGTTGGGGCGAAGCGTGAGCACGCCGAGGCGTGCGTCATCTAGCGGTCGCTGCACACCGGCCGCACCAGACATATCTCATCACGCGAGGGGATGCCGGAGAATCCGGCAACGGCCGTCTCGCTGTCATCGACCAGACGACCGACCTCGATACCCTCTATCACGAAGCCGTGGCGCTGATAGAAGTAGAGCAGAGGGACGTCGTCGTTGGAGACGGCGACCCGGATGAAGGGCAGCTCCTTGTCGCGGGCGAACGCGACTGCCGACTTGAGCAACGCCGAACCGAGCCCTTTGCCCTGGTAGTCGGGGTAGACCGACATCAGGATGATGGCAACGTCGCCCCTGTAGAAGGCGAGCGAGAGCATGCCGACGAGCTCATCGTCCACCTCGGCGATCAGGTTCTTGCCGTCGAGCACGTCGAACGTCTTGCCCCACGAGTCGATCTCCGTCTCGCCGAGAGCGCGGTCGCAGATCTGCTCGATCGCGTGCCTGTCCTCAGGCTTGGCCGCGCGCACCACGAACGCCAGGTCGTCCTCGGGCCCATGTGTCGCACACGTGACCGTCATCCGTGCCTGGTTGAGCGGCAGGTCTCGCTCGCAGTTGGGGCAGCGATACTGCGGGAACGGCATCTCATAATCGTCAGTCGTCACGTGCAACACCTCCTCTGGCTACTCGGGCTGCACAGACCTCTCACATCCAACAAACGGACCGCCCCCTGTTATACCGCGTACGCAACTCAGACGCACGTCGCCACGCGTCTCTCCGGTAGAATGGCGACACACCGTCAGGCTGCTTTGCCGAGGGGTTCACATGGCACACGAGGTTCCCTATCTCGATGAGAGCACCGCCCGGCCTCGCGCGCTTTCCAAGGCGCGAATCCTCTACACCGACCTCGACGGGACGCTCGTCGCGCGGGGCGGCAGCGTGCTGGCGGATGCCGAGGGGGAGCCCTCCGCTCGCGTGGCCGAGGCCATCGTGGCAGCCAAGCGCAGCGGGATCACGATCGTCCCGGTCTCGGGCCGGGGACGTATCCAGCTCATAGAACTGACGCGTCTGCTGGGCTGGCGAAGCTTCATCGCCGAGGCCGGCGGCGTCACCGTGCGAGAGACCGATGGGGGAGCTGAGACGATCCTGAATATCGGGCAATGGTCTCCCGACGCCCTCGAGCCCGGGCGCACGCCCTACGAGATCATCGAAGACACGGGCGCTCTCGACCGGCTCCAGGAGGCCTTCCCCGGCCGCATCGAGTACCACACCCCCTGGCACGACAACCGCGAGATCACGCACGTGCTCCGCGGCTGTGTGGCCCGCGAGGCGGCGCAGGGCGTGCTCGACGACATCACCCCTCCCATCGACATCGTCGACAACGGGATCATTCGCAATCGGGGAGCACTCGAGTGCGACGGCGAGCCCCACGCCTACCACCTCGTGCCTCAAGGTGTCACGAAATCCGGAGCGATCGCCGCTGACCTCGAAGCCCGCGGTCTCGGCCCGCAGGACGCCGTGGCTATCGGGGACTCGGCAAGCGATCTGGAGATGGCCAGTGCGGTCGGAACCCTCGTGCTGGTCGCCAACGCCTTCGATTCACCGGGTGTCCTCAGCGCGCTCGAGACATCAGCCTTCGACAACGTTGTCAGGACACGCGGCCGCCGCGGCGACGGCTGGGTCGAGCTCGTCGACGCCTGGACCTCCACGTCCTGACGAGGCGCCGCTGTCTCCTCGCTATCATGCTTGATGGGTGTTTCCAGCTGCGCTCGATATACTTGTCGTCAACAGGCTCTGTTGTATCAGTATAGTTGTCGTTTCTCTTGCATAAGCTCGATAGGCCAACTATACTTGGCCTATAAGTCCATCGAACGCAAGGTATAGCTTATGCTGACTCCGAGACAGGCACGCCAAGCACGAGAGAACCTTGACAGTCGTCTTCGCAGGCTGCGCCGAGCCACCCCCGCCACGGTGCCCTCAGCGGGCTGGATCCGCGCGGTGCGCGACGCACTGGGAATGTCCTCGGCAGACCTGGCCCGTCGCACCGGGGTCACGCGTGCCGCGGTGGCAGCGATGGAATCATCGGAGAGAGCGCGTACGATCCGTCTGTCGACACTCGATCGAGCGGCCGAGGCCATGGGGTGCACCGTCGTCTACGCGCTTGTCCCCAACGACTCCCTCGAGACGACCGTGCGCGAGAGAGCGTTGGAGCTCATCGAGGATAGAGATCGGTACGTCCATCAGACGATGCTGCTCGAAGACCAGGACACCGGCGTTCCCACGCGGGAGCTTGAGCGACGGATCGACGCTGTCATCGAGATGGGCCGCCTGTGGTCCGAGACAGGGGAGCCACGACTGGCAGATGCCTGACCGTCACGCATTCGATGGCCCGACAGGCTCCACTCCCCTCTCTGACGATGACATCCAGGGGCTCATCCCAACCTGGGTGATGGACCGCGATGACCTCAACAAGGCCGAAGCCGAGAACATCGGTCACGCCGTCGACTGGGTGAGGACGCGCCGCGGAGGCTGGAATCCGGAGACCCTTCTTGCCGAGCCGATGATGCGTGAGCTCCATGAGCGCATGTTCGGCGACGTATGGCATTGGGCTGGCTCGTACCGAGGCGTCGGCACGAACATCGGCGTCCCTCCCGAGAGGATCGTCTCGGACCTGGTCGTGTTGCTCGAAGACGTTGCCTGCCAGATCGACTCCGCCGACACGCCATGGCCGACGGTCGAGGTAGCTGTCAGATTCCATCACCGTCTGGTCTCGGTTCATCCCTTCCCCAACGGCAACGGTCGGCATGCACGGCTTGCCACAGACATCCTTCTCATCGCCCTGGACGAGCCACCGTTCACATGGGGCGCCGGGCAGGATCTGGCCTCGCAGGGTGGTGCACGAACGGCGTACCTGGAGGCTCTTCGCATCGCCGATCGCGAGTTCGACTACGATCCGCTGCACATCTTCGCCACGTCCTGACGAGGCGCCGAGGTTTGCGCCAGACGCTCCCATCTTCTACAATTCGGGTGCTCACCTCGCGTGTTGAGGTGGTTGACAATCGGAATCGTACTCCGTCCGTTAAGGTGCGGCTCCTGTTCGAACACAGGCCACTGCCCGGAAATGTCGAGAGACGCCAATGGGTAGAACAGCCTTCGCCGGCTTAAGGCGACGGCTAAGGTGGCTGGCAGGCCGGTCAGACCGGTCGTCCTACGTCGGACAGTGCCAAAACCTCCGACGAGGGATGGGGGCGCGAGGCCTGCTGGTGCTCATTCGGCAGCACAGGCGTCGCATGTGCGCGTGCGCACAGCTCTCAGAAGACCCCTCGTCCCCAGCGGACGCAGGGGTTTCGTGTTGTCTGGACCTGTAGTCGACGAAATGGGATCTCAGTGATTCCAGCGAGACCGTAGGTCCCGGCCCCCTCCCCCGAGGGCCCCGGGGCCCCGAAACAGACCTTCGCGGCCGCGTGTTGCGGTGCTCTGAGCCGGAGGGAGGGACAACAGATGATCTACCTGACCCAGATGCTGGGCAAGCCTGTCGTGGACGCGGCAGGCACAGAGATCGGCGACCATCAGCGACGTCGCCATCGCCACCGGCGAGGTCTTCCCGCGCGTCACGTCCCTGGCGTTCCTCGGCCCGGAGCAAGACGCCGTTCATGCTCTCATGGCGCAAGTGGGTCGAGGAGTTCGACGGCGACCACATCAAGCTCAACGCCGCAGCCCCAGACATCCGCTTCTCCTACCTCCAGCCCGACGAGGTCCTGCTCGCACGCGACCTGCTCAACAAGCAGATCGTCGACACCCAGGGCAAGAAGGTCGTGCGCGTCAACGACCTCAAGCTCTCCGAGTCGAAGAACCAGCTCCGCCTGCTCGGTGCCGAGGTCGGCATCCGCGGCATCCTGCGCGGCCTGCACCCCGTCCTCGAGCGAGGCGTGTCTGCGACCGCGCGCGCTCTTCGGCCGCGAACTCGGCGAGAACCTCATCGCCTGGAACTACATGGACCTGCTCGACCGCGACCTGAGCCACGTCTCGCTCTCCGTCTCGCACAAGCGCCTGCACGAGCTGCACCCGGCAGACGTCGCCGACATCCTCGAGGTCATCTCGCCCAGCCAGCGGGCCCGCGTCTTCGAGCACCTCGAGAACACCCAGGCCGCCGAGGCGGTCGCAGCCCTCGAAGACGAGTACCAGGCCGACGTCATCGACGATCTGGGCACGCAGCGAGCAGCCGACCTGCTCGAGATGATGGATCCCGACGATGCGGCCGACATCATCGGCGACCTGCCCTACGACAAGGCCGAGACGCTCCTGCGCCTCATGGGCGTCAAGGAGTCGCGCTCGATCCGCTCGGTCCTCGGCTACAAGGAGAAGACCGCCGGCGGCATCATGACTCCCGAGGTCACGACCGTCACCGAGGACATGACCGTCCAGGAGGTCATCGAGTTCCTGCGCGGCGAGGCGGCCGAGCACGAGATCGTCTACTACATCTTCGTCGTCGAGGGTGACCGCAAGCTTACCGGCGTCATATCTCTTCGCGACCTCATCATCGCCTCGCCCGACACCAAGATCGCCGAGCTCGCTCAACCGCGACGTCATCTCCGCGAATGCCGATGACGACCAGGAGGACGTCGCCGAGACGATGACCAAGTACGACCTGCTCGCACTCCCCGTTCTCGACGAGACAGGTCGGCTGCTCGGCATCGTCACCGTCGATGACGCGCTCGAGGTCATGGAAGAGGAGTCGGCCGAGGACCTCGAGCTGGCCACCGGGCGCCGCAGCGGGCCGCGCATCCCCGGCGTGTGGGGCTGGGTCTCGCGCGACGGCTGGCTGATCGTCTGGTCGGTCCTGATCCTCGGCCTGGCTGGCCTCGCCCGCGGCGCCGCCAGCGACCGAGATCACCACCACGTTGCTGCTCACAGCGCTGTTCATGCTCTTCGTTCTCCGCGTGGCCGAGGATGTCTCGTCGCACAACATGGCGCGTGTCATCGAGGGCATGGACGACGAGGAGCGCCCGTCGCTGTGGCAGACGCTGCTTCAGGACGGGCTCTCGGGCCTGGGCCTGGGCCTGCTCATCGGACTCGTGTTCTTCGGCGCATCGGAGATCGCTCTCGGATCCCGCATCGGCCCGCAGCCTCGAGGGACTTCGGAGCAAGCGGCGCCATCGCGATCGTCGCCGCGCTCGCCATCACTCCTGGTCACGCTCGCGGGAACATTCATGGGCGCGCGTGCTGAGAAGCGCGTCGCGGAGGAGAAGCGCGTCTCCCACCTCGCCTTCTCCGTGACGCTCATGGTCATCGGGTCGGCGGCGTTCGTCTCGCTGGCCTACATCACCATCGTCCTCGTCGGCGGCCCGCTCGTCGCAGCAAGGTAGGACCGAGCGGTGAAGCTGCTGGCCAACAAGCGCGCACGCGTTCTGGTCTTCCTGGGCGCGATCGGCCCGGGAGTCCTCACGGCCATGGCCGGCAACGATGCCGGCGGCATCTCGACCTTCTCGGTGGCAGGAGCGGACTTCGGCTACGCGACACTGTGGCTGATCCCGATCATGACGCTCCAGCTCGCAGTCGTGCAGGAGACCGTCAGCCGCATGGGAGCGGTGAGCGGCAAGGGTTTCGCGGCGCTGATCCGCGAGAAGTTCGGCCTGCGGCCGTCCCTGCTCGCGATGTTGCTGCTCCTGCTCTCCAACCTTGCGACGTCGGTCTCCGAGTTCGCCGGCATCGCGGCGGCGACGAGCGTGCTCGGCATCTCGAAGTACATCTCGGTGCCCATCGCCGCGCTCGTCGTCTGGCTGCTCGTCGTGCGGGGCTCCTACCGCAACGTCGAGAAGATCCTCCTCGCCCTCTCGGCGGTGTTCATCGCATACATCGCCGCGATGGCGCTCTCCAACCCGGACTGGGGCGAGGTCCTCACGTCGCGACCGTGGTCCCGACGATCATCCCCACCCAGGGCTTCATCCTCATCGTGATCGCCGCGATCGGCACGACCGTCGCGCCGTGGATGCAATTCTTCCAGCAGGCCAACGTCGTGGACAAAGGCATGACCAGCCAAGGACCTCAAGGCGCAGCGCGTCGATGTCGTCGCCGGGGCCGTCGCCGCCGGCCTCATCGCCTGGGCGATCGTCGTGACCACCGGAACGGTGCTCTTCCCTCGAGGGAATCACGTGTCGACGGATGCGGCAAGCGCTGCGCTCGCGCTCGAGCCCGCCCTCGGCCAGTACGCAACGGCGCTGTTCGCCGTCGGGCTCTTCTCGGCATCGCTGCTGGCCGCATGCGTTCTCCCGCTCACTGCCGCCTATGCGGTCTGCGAAGCGTTCGGCTGGGAGCGCGGCCTGGACCGCTCCTGGTCTGAGGCGCCTGCGTTCAACGCCATCTACACCTTCGTCATCGTCTTTGGCGCCGCCTTCGTCCTCATGCCCGGACCTCGACCTCATCCTGCTGATGGTGTTCTCGCAGTTCGTCGGCGGTATCCTGCTACCATTCCTTCTGGTGTACATGATCAAGATCGCCAACGACCAGCGCATCATGGGACGATTCACGAACTCGGGGCTGGTCAACGCCATCTCGTGGGCGAGCGTCGTGCGTCATCGTCGCGCTCACGCTGCTGCTGGTCGGCATGACCGTGATGGGGATGGTGTAGCGCTCTGAACGAGAAGGCACTCATTCGCGAGTCTGCTCGAAGCGCCCGACAGGCGATACCCGCCGAGGAGCGAGCGATCCTCTCGGCTGCAGGCCTGTGGCCGCCTCGTCGGTCTGCCCGAGGCGATGGAGGCCGGTATCGTGCTCGGCTACCACGCGACCCAGGCGGAGCTCGATCCCGCCGGCGCGCTGTCCTCACTCAGGACATCGGGCTCCACGATCGTCCTGCCGCGCATCGTCGGTGCTGGCGCTCTCACGCTCCACGTCGTCGAGCCCCTCGAGGGCCTCGAGCACGGGCCCCACGGCATCCGGCAGCCATCTGTGCACGCACCGGAGGTCGCCCCGACCGACGTCGCCCTCGTCATCGTCCCGGGTATCGCGTTCGACCCGGCAGGCGTGCGCGTCGGCTACGGCGGCGGCTACTACGACCGTCTGCTCGCTTCCATGCCCGACGCACTGCGTCTGGGGGTCGCCTTTGACGAGCAGCTTGTCGGCTCCATACCGCACGAGCCCCACGACTGCCACATGCACATGATCATCACGCCCACACAGATCCTGCGCTGCTCAGCTCTTCTGATGCAGAGCCCATCTCGTCGAGCGTCACGAATGTGTAGCCCTGGGCATCGAGCTTGCGGATGATGGTCGTCAGAGCGTTGATCGTCGAGGTCCGGTCCCCGCCCCCATCGTGCAGGAGCACGACCGAACCCGGTCGCACTGCCGAGATGGTCTCTCTGGCAAGTTTCCAGGCCGGCGGCTTGCGCCAGTCCTGCGGGTCGACGTCCCAGCGCACGACCCGCATGCCCGCGGCGGTGACCTCAGTCCGAGCCTCTTCGGAGAGAACCCCTCCTGGGGCCCGGAACCACGTCGGGATACTCGCCCGTTGCCCGAGCGATCTGATACTTGGACTTCTGCGCCTCACGCTGGGCGAGCCCCTTGTCCGAGGAGGTGAGGTAGCGGTGGCTGAAGCCGTGGCTTTCCACCTGATGGCCCTCGGCGGCGATGCGCGCGGTCAGATCCGGATAGGCCTGGGCCTTCGAGCCGAGCGCGAAGAAGGTCGCCGTGACACCCTCGGCCTTGAGGATGTCGAGGATCCTCTCGGTCTGTCCCGGCCACGGCCCATCGTCGAAGGTCAGCGCGACCACCTTGTCGCCAGCGACCGGGTACGACCTCTCGACGACCATCGGCGCGGCCGGCCCGCGAGACTCCCAGGGGAGTCACGAGCCCGCTGATCGATCCCACACCCCGGACCGCCAACCCCTCCTCGCCGTTGCTCGCCACTCTCTCGAGAGGCCCGTCTCCCCGGTACTCGACTCCGATGGGGATGGGCGTCGCCGTGGGAATCTGGTGCTCTACGACGTCGAGGCCCCGCTCGCTCATGAGCGCGTCACCGTTGTAGACGCGGTCATCGGTCGCAAGCTCCGACCCGTACCGGGTGAATCGCGGCGGGGCACCCTGCTCAGCAGCGACGATGACGCCGTTCATGTCGACGATGTCGCCAGCATGCTCATCGGCAAGCTCGAGTGCGAGGAGGTCGCCCACCGTGCTGCCGCGCTCGATCCGGTAGCGCTCCCCGTTCACGGTGACCGAGATCGTCGTGAACCCAGGCAGGCCCACGGCGGCCACGAGCAGCGCCGTCAGGGCGATCGCCAGGTGCAGGCGCGTCCAGCCCTTGCTCGGTCCGTCTGTCACGTGGTAGTGACTCATGCCCCGACCTCATGAGAGATGCGTGCCATCCTGCCGCCACTCAGCCGTAGCAGGTCGGCTCGGCTCATCCGCACCATGGACGACGGCGTACCCGCGGCGGGGTAGACGATCTCGAAACGCTCCAGAGAATCGTCAACGAGGACGGTGACCTCGGGTGACAGATCGAAGGGTGAGACGCCACCGATAGCGTACCCGGTGGCGCTGCGAACGGTCTCTGCATCGGCCAGACGCGCCTTCGACGCTCCCACTTCGCCGGCTATGGCCTTCGCGTCCCCACGACGGTCACCGGCGACGAGTGCCAGCACGGCGGAGTCATCGGCGCTGAACACGAGTGACTTCACGATCTGTCCCAGCGCACAGCCCATGGCGTCGGCCGCGTCCTGGGCGGTCTTGGTCGACTGCTCGAACGTGTGGAGGTCGCCGAGAAGACCGTGGGCGTCCAGATAGTCGCGCACGCGTTCGCGCGGAACCGGCCTTGCCAGAAGGTTGCTTGTCGGTGGGGGCCGTCACGTGGGCTCCTTCATGTATCGATCGATGGCGACGGTACCGGCTGCGGCCGCGCGAGCGGGATGCGCAGCGTCTGCAACATCGCCTCAAGGTTCTCCGTCCACGATACCAGGGCTCGGACGTCCATCTTGAGAAGTGGGTACAGCGGGTGCGGCGTGTCCACCACGAAGCCGTGACGCAGAAGGAACTCCACGCCCATCATCGGCACCTCCCCCATGTCCTGTCGCTGGGAGTAGCCGTATGCCCACACGTGACGCTCGCCGCGATGTGCCGCGTCCTTCAGGGCCGCGAACAGCAGCAGCCGCCCGAGTCCTCTCCTGCGTGCGTCATTGCGGATGTGGATGCAGGTCAGCAAGACGCCGACGTCGGTCCCAGGTGCTGCGGGCAGGTTGCGGGCCTGAGGCACGTACTGCGCCGGAGCGTACTTGAGGAAGCCGAGGACTTCGCCGTCCTCGATGGCCACGCGTCCGCAATCTCCCCACTCCTCGGTCACGGTGGCGTGCCAGCGCTTGAGCGCATCAAGATCGCACTTGGCACCGCAGCGAACGTCGAGGCGCTCATCGCTTTCCCAGAAGACGCAGCCGACGCAGTAGCAGGGAAGTCGATCCAGATGAGAGGCGAGGAGTGGTTTGAGGCGGCGCGACATCGCCGGCCCCTACTTGTCCTCGTCTTCGGCCATCGCGTCCCGGGCCCCCTTGAAGAACCCCTTGAGCGCTCCGATGGCCTTCTTGCCCGTCTCGCTCTCAGCGGCAACCTTGGCAGTCGCCTTCGTGTACGCAACGGTCTTCTTGGCGGCCACCTCGGCGGTCACCTTCGCGACTGCAGCGTTGGCGCCCGCGTTGGCAGCGAAGCCGCCCTCGAAGTCATCTTCTGTGGCGGCATCGTCCTCGACGACGACGTCCTCGCCATCGAATCCCACGATCTTGTCGGCGGCGACATTGCGCCTGCCGACCGCGCGATCGGCGGTGAGACCCGATGTGATCACCAAGGCCTCGACGGCGCCATCCTCGGAGAAATGAACATCGCGCACCAGTCCGCGCGGTTTGCCCGAGCGAGTCCTGACCTCCATGTGACGCCAGATCACGGTCTCGTCCCACGTGAACCCGAAACGCTTCTCGACCGCACGCTCACTGGGATAGCCCTTCTCCCCGAGTAGGATCTTGTCCTCCTTGAGCTCGACGTCCTCAAGCGGCGTGTACTTGGGAGGCATGCCCACGACGTAGCTCACGTTCTTGGGCAGCACCTGGAGGCCCACAGCCTTGGGCTCGGTCGGGTGGAAGAGCACGTGGTCCACGTTGCCTACGCGCTTGCCTTTGCGGTTGATGACCGGAAGATCGGCCAGCTCTTCTATCGACGGCATGTTCTTGCTCTCCAGACACTACGGGCCGGCCATGAACGGCCGGCCCGTGAAGGAACGGTTCGTCTGGGAATAAGTCTACACCTCAGGAACGGCCTCGTCGGTCGCTGCGGCCGTGTCGTCGCTCTTGTCAGCCTTCTTGGGCTTGGCCTTCTCGGCGACACTGTCGAGGGTCTTGTCCGCAGCTGCGGCGGTCTTGTCGACAGCACCCTTGGTCTTGTTGCTGGCCTTGCTCACGGCATCCTTGGCCGCGGGAACCGAGTCGGCGACCTGCTCCTGGAGCCGGTCACGAGCCGAGTCGATCTTCACACGCAGGTCTGCGGTCTTGGCGTTGGCCGCCTCGACGCCGGAGCTGTATGCTTCCGAGACCTTGTCGACGCCGGTGCCGTAGATCTCGACACCCTGGTCCCAGTACTTCTGCGCGCCATCAGAGATCATGTCGCGGCTCTCCTTGCCCGAGCGGGGCGCGAACAGCAGGCCTAGAACAGCACCCAACACGCCGCCCAGGAGGAACGCAAGCAGGACACCCCCGCCACGTCTGTAGTCATACATCCCAGTACACCTCCGAGTCTGTCGATATCGCAGACACACGCGTCTGCGATGGAATCCAATGTTGACAGCGCGTGCCCTGTGGACCGCGCAAGGAATATGTACCCATCCAGCCGCTCTACGTGCGACGTTCGAGCGCCGAACATACTATTTTTTCCACCACGTCCTCGAACGACATCCCGGCCGCCTCTGCAGCCATGGGCAGCAGCGAGACCTCCGTCATGCCAGGCGAGGTGTTGCACTCGAGCACGTGCGGTGTCCCGTCAGCAGTTACCACCATGTCGACGCGAGACACATCCCGGCACCCGAGAAGCTCGTGTACCTGACGTGCCCGGTCGCTCACATCGGCGAGGACTTCTTCCGGCAGTCGAGCCGGTACGTAGTAGTCCGTCTCGCCGCGCGTGTACATCGCCGAGAAGTCGAAGAGGCCCGACTTGGCGACGATCTCGACTGGCGGCAGGACCGTAGGGCTCTCGCTGCACGCGTCGACCACAGACACGGCGATCTCTGTGCCCTCGACCCAACGCTCGATGAGGGCGGCGTCACCGTATGACAGAGCGGTGAGCAGCGCTTCCGGCAGTGCCTCGGCATCATCGACGCGCGCGAGCCCCAGGGCGGAGCCCTGCTTGGAGGGCTTCACGACCAGCGGGAACGCACCGAGGCGTTCGACCACGAGATCGAGTGCGGTCGCTGCCCCCATCTCCTTGAACGCGTCCGCGGTCAAGGTGATCCACGCCGGTGTCGGGATGTCGGCCCCGCGCAGCAGGTACTTGGTGACCGACTTGTCCCAGGCAAGCGTCGAGGCGATCACGCCCGGCCCCGTATACGGGATGCCGAGAAACTCGAGCAGCTCCTGGATCGTCCCGTCCTCGCCGTACTTGCCGTGCAAGGCGATGTAGCAGCAGTCGGGATGCTCGCACCGGAGCGTCTCGACGAGTTCGGCCGTCACGTCCAGCGCCAGCACCTTGTAGCCCAGCGACTGCAGGGCACTCGGTCACGCGCTTGCCGCTCTTGAGGGAGACCTCGCGCTCGAGCGAGCGCCCACCCATGAGGACGGCGATCTTCTCCTTGCTCATGCGGCCCCCTCCTCAGGTCCCCGCGTGGGAAGAGCCCCTGCAGCGATGAACGCCCGGTAGAGCTCGAGACGGTCTTCGAGGACCTCGGCAAGGCGAGCGATGCCCTCGCGAATGGCTTCCGGCTCAGCGTAGCAGAAGGCCAGCCGCATGCAGTTGCGTCCCCGGCCGTCGGGGAAGAACCCGTCCCCGGGCACGAACGTGACGCCGCTCTCGACCGCCTCGGCCAGCATGGCGCCGGTGTCGAGGAACTCGGGCAGCTCGACCCAGACGAAGAAGCCGCCCTCGGGACGCGTCCAGCGCGCCTCGCTCGGGAAGTGCTCGTCGAGCGCTTCGAGCATGACGTCGCGGCGCTCCGCGTAGCGCTTGGTGAGCCCTTGGAGGACGCGCCGCCATTTGGTGCCCTGGAAGTAGCGCTCCGCGGTCACCTGGGCGAACGCGCTGCCGCAGAGGTCGGCGGCCTGCTTGGTCAGCAGCACCTTGGCCTTGATGGGCCGAGGCGCGATGAACCACCCCAGGCGCAGGCCAGGCGCGAATATCTTGGAGAACGTGCCGAGATAGATGACGTCCTCGTCCAGCGCTCGCAGAGGCTTCATGTGGCCCCCCTCGAAGCGCAGGCGCCCGTAGGGGTCGTCCTCGATGATCGGGATATCGTACTCGCGGGAGAGCTCGACGAGTCGGCGGCGCCTCTCGGCGACCAGCGTCACGCCACCGGGGTTCTGGAAGTTGGGCACCGTGTAGATGAACTTGGCGCCGCGCGGGCCGACTCGCTTGAGCTCCTCTTCGAGCAGGTCCATGCGCATGCCCTGCTCGTCCATCGGCACGCACCGTATGTCGGGCTCGTACTGCGAGAACGCCTGGAGCGCGCCGACGTATGTAGGACCCTCGCAGATGACCACGTCACCCGGGTCGAGGAAGGTCTTGGCGAGGAGGTCGAGCCCCTGCTGGGCGCCTGCGGTGACCACCACGTCGGCGGCGGAGATACGCACGCCTATCTCGGCCATGAGGTCGACGATGATCGAGCGCAGTGCGGGGCGACCGTCGGAGGAACCGTACTGGAGGGCCGCTGCTCCCTCGTGAAGGATGGCGTCGCGCGTCACATTGGCGACCGTCTCGGCTGGCACGGCGCTCACATCGGGCATGCCACCAGCGAAGCTGATCATGTCCGGCCTGGATGCAGCAGCGAAGAGATCCCTCACCGCCGAGGAGCGAATGTCCCCCATCCGCTTCGCATACCTGCCGTCCCACTTGTCGAACACAACTCTCGCGGTACCCATAGACCTCACCCCATGGTGTCGGCCCCACATGCGGGCCACTCTCGGTCACGGCAACAAAACGACCCCTTCCCTTGATAGGGCGAGGGGCCAGTCGCGGTACCACCTATCTTCGCCCGCATCGCTCACACTCGGCTGCCACATCGCGGGCCTCAAGACGCCGGGATACCGGTCCGGCTTCCGACCCGCTTCCGGTGCTGCACGATGCGCATCGCCCTGGCGGGGGACTCTGGAGGGGTGGCTGGGCAGACGATGCCCTCTTCCCTCACGTCCGTGGTGTCTCCTATTCGCCTCCGCACCGTGCCCGGAGGTTGTCGCGCAGGATAGCACCGCACCATCTGGGCAGGTCAAACAGGTGTGATGGATGGCGACGGGGAGTAGGCGTGTGGCCGAAGAGCAACGACGTGGCCTGCGCCGGCCTGTGTCAGCGGTCGCCAGCGACCTCGCGAAGTCCGCGCAGACCGTCGACCACGGCACCCACATCCGGGCTCTCGCTTCCTGCGAGAAGCGCCGCGACGATCTGCGCGCCCTCTTTGATCGCGCCAAGGGCCACGAGATCATCGTCGTAGTCGAGGAGGACACGGAACACGCCTTGCCCGTCGGCGGCGAAGTCCCATCGCGTGTCCCCTCGCAGGGTGCGGGGCGAGCCCGAGAGGACCATGAGCTCGAGAGCGACATGCTCGAGCAGGTGAGGGGTCTCGGTGTTCGCAAGCTCGTGGGCGATCCCATGGCTGGTGCCACACTCGCAGCGATGCCGGGTGATGCCGGGAAGCAGCGCGATCGTGCGCTCGGCGATCCCTGGGCTTGCAGCGGTTCTCAGCCAGCGCTCTGAGTCGACGCGCACGAGAGCCTCGACACGGGAGGGGCCTACCTCGACGGCCTCTACTACGAGCGGACGATCACTGGAGGACACGGGGATCGCACGGAGGCGGCAGCTCGGGACAGACGACCCGTCCTGCTCCACGCCGAGAGCCGAGGAAGAAGGCCAGCGAGACGAGAGTGACGACGGCAACTCCCGCGATCACCAGGGTCTGCGTTCGCTGATCATCCACTATGCGACGGGCATCGCGCTTGGCGATGTCGCGGACCTCTTCGGCATGATGACGGATGTCGTCAACGGTGAGCTTGGGACTCATTTCTGCCACCACTTCCCCGCGATAGAGGCCAGGATCAGCGCGGCGACGACCATCACGCCGCCGATGATGTACAGCGCTCCGGGCCAGCCGACCCATTCAGCCAGAAGGATCATCGATCCGACGGCGATGAAGATCGCTCCGATGAGCACCAGGGTCACGGCGAGCTGACCCATGACCATCGTCAGGCCGAGCTGCTGCAGGGGAAGGACGACCTTGTTCTTGACGGTCGACTCGGCCTCCTGGCGCAGCCAGTCGACCGTGACCTGGAGAAGATCTGCGATCGAGTCGATCAGGGTCGACTCTTGGGGAACGTTGGAAGCCGACGGAGCGGTCTTCGCGGTGGGCTCGGCTCCGGGAGCCGGATCCGCAGCCTTCGCTGTAGGCTTGTCGTCGGGCTCAGGCATGTACGCTTCCTCCTGCTTCGTTCATCTCAGTGGCAAACCTCTCCTCGGAAGATACCCCAAAGGCCTGCAGAAAGAGCAACGACGCCGGCCAGGATGTGGCCGACGTCGTGGTGAATCGCTCGATCGGGCCGACGCTAGCGGCCGATGATGCGGTACTTGACGGTGCCGACGCCGCCGAAACCAAGTGACTTGGCGGTACCCGGACCGAGGTCGAACTCGCGGCCCGAGACGTGCGGCCCGCGGTCCATGACAGTCGCCGTGCACGACTTGCCGTTGTACTGGAACTGCACCTTGGTGCCAAAGGCCAGAGTCCTGTGCGCCACGACCATGCTGGAGGGCTGAAGCGTGCCGCCGCCAGCCATGGTGTTGCCATAGAAACCGGGACCGTACC
Source organism: uncultured Actinomycetes bacterium (assembly GCA_963850695.1). Classification (GTDB taxonomy): domain Bacteria; phylum Actinomycetota; class Coriobacteriia; order Anaerosomatales; family CAWKMJ01; genus CAWKMJ01. The sequence continues at coordinate 1,159,474 of CAWKMJ010000001.1, read as the reverse complement.
AGGAGACCTTCGCGCTCTTCCAGCCCGAGCTACTCGATGAGCGACTCGAGGAGGACGAACTGCGAGACGAGGACGCCGAGGCGGCCTTCTTGGGTGCGGGTGTGGCCGCGGGCTCGGGTGCCGGAAGCGGAGCGTCCTTGCGAGCGACGGTCGCCGTCAGTGCCGAGGGACCGGCTGCGGTGCCGACCGTGACCTTCTCTGAGGCGGGAACGGGATCGACACGGGCCACCTTCATGGCTCCCAGACCCAACTTGCCGATCCTGATCGGGTCCTCGCTCGGCCGTGCCGAGGCTGAACCCGTGGTGAGTGAGAGAGCAGCGAGCACGACTGCGATGAGGAGCATCGCCAGCCCTGCTGCCATGATCTGCGGCTTCTTGCCTTCTATCACACGTACCTCCGTGCTTGGGGACATTCCATGCGGCTACGAGAGCGTACTTCACCCATATGACACGCACGTTTCGGGTTCGATTGCCTCGTGTTGCGGCGGGCACGTTGTGCCCAGCACGCCACCGCTACGAGCCATGCTGCGCTCGGTATGCTGTTGAACTCTTGGACCTCTTCGCTTGTCTAGGCCGTCTCGGTCCTCTTCGCTCAGGACCTCATCGCCACGACCGGAACCGATTCACATCCCATCGGTGCCGATCCAGTGCCGCAACTCCGGTCGTCACGCTGCGGCTGCACCAACAGGCTCCATTTGACGAACAGTGGAGAAGTATAGCAAAAGGGCGGCCACGGGACACATCACGGGGTCTCCGCGGGGGTATCGGTGGGGACCTCCGAAGGGGTCCCGGCAAGCTCGCCGAGGACCCTTCCAAGCTCCTCGATCAGGCGACCATACTCGGCCCAGTCACCGTTCATCTGCGCCTCGAGCGCCTGCTCATAGAGCCCACGCGCTGTCGCCGCGTCAGCAATCGTCTCGCTCGCCGTCCTCGGCCCCATCCACAACCTCGTCCGGGGGTCGCTCCCCGAACACCTTGAGTAGCGCCTCTTCGAGATCGGGTGCCATGTCGACCTTGTCGGCATACACGACGATGACGCGCGTGAGCTCGGGTATCGCGGTCTGCTCGGCCTGCAGGTACAGAGGCTGTATGTAGACGATGGAGTCTTCGAGAGGGATGACGAGCATATTGCCGAGGATGACCTGACTACCTCGCTGGCTCCACAGGGTCAGCTGCGGCGAGATGGTCTCGTCCTGGTTGATGCGCGCGCTCACCTGCTCGGGGCCGAGGATCACCCGGTCCTTGGGGAAGGTGTAGACGACGCGTTCGCCGTAGCTCTCCGGGTCGGACTTGGCCGACATCCAGCCGATCATGTTGTCGCGGTTGCGCGGCGTGAACGGGATGATCATCTGGAAGTCCTCGGTCGTGTCCCCGGGCAGCCGCATGAGTACGTAGTAGGGATCCATCGTGCCCTGGTCCGACCGCTCTCCCGGAAGCTCCCACGAGTCCTCCTTGTTGTAGAAGACCTTGGGATCGGTCATGTGGTAGTCCTTGTAGACCTCGGCCTGGATGCGGAAGAGGTCCTCCGGGTAGCGGAAGTGCTGCGCCACGCCCTCGGGAATCTCGGATGCGTCCACGACGAGCCCCGGGAAGATGTTGCGCCACGCCTGAAGGACCGGGTCCTCGGCATCGAAGGCGTACAGCGTCGTCGTGCCATCGTAGGCATCCACGGTCACCTTGACCGAGTTGCGGATGTAGGACAGCCCGCCGAGCGGCTCCGAGTAGGGGTAATCGTCCGACCACGTGTAGCCGTCGAGCACCCACACGATTCGTCCGTCGACGAGCGCCGGGTACGGATCGTCGTCGAGCCACAGCCAGGGCGCGAGCTTCTCGACGCGCGTGACGATCTCGCGGTCGTAGAGGACCTCGCTCTCAGGTCCGATGGCGTCGCTGAAGAGGATCTGAGCCGTGCCGAAGCGCAGCGCGAACATGACCTTGCGCAGCAGGTTGCCGACCGGGACGCCGCCCGTCGCCGTCGTAGTTGGTCTCGGCGTTCTGGTCGCCCTCGGGATAGTCGAACTCGGGAGTCTCGGTCTTGACCACGACGTAGTCTCGTGTCGACTCACCGAAGTACACGGCGGGCTCCGTGATCTCCAGATCCGGTCGACTCCGAAGCGGGTGGGATGTCCTTGATGATGAAGTTGGGCAGTCCGCGGGCGTCGGACTCGTTGACCGGAGACATCACGAGACCGTAGCCGTGCGTGTAGATGAGGTGCTGGTTGACCCAGGTCTGGGCGTTCTCGGCAAGCTCCGTGATCTCGAGCTCGCGCACGGAGATCAGCACCTGCCGCCTGTCTTCATCGACCGCATACCGGTCGATGTCCACATCGTTGAAGTCGTAGTAGGGCCTGATGATCTGCAGCTGGCGGTAGGACTCGGTGATGATGGACGGGTCCCACAGGCGCACGTTCTCGAGCGTGTCGCGGTTGTCGAGGACGTCTTGTGCGGTCAGGTCCTCGTTCGCGGGGAAGGCCCGGGTCTCGATCTCTGCCAGGCCGAACGCCTCTCGCGTGGCCGAGATGTTCCTCTCGATATATGGTGCCTCGGCAGCGATCTCGTTGGGTCGAACGCGAAGCTGCTGGATGAGAGCGGGATAGATGCCGCCGATGAGGATCGAGGCCGCAAGCCATACGCCCACCGCGATGATGGGCAGACGCCAGCCCTTCACCCGGATGTTGAGCAGCAGGATGACGACGGACACGATCGCGATCACGATGAGGATGCGGAGCGCCGGGAGCTGGGCGTTCACGTCGGTGTAGGAGGCGCCTGTCACCTGACCGCGCGGCGAGAAGTTGAGCTCGTAGGTCCTGAGGTAGTAGTCGAGGGCCTTGCTCGCAACGATGAGGGCGAGCAGTACCGAGATGTGCGCCTTCACGTGTGCCGCGAACCCCTTGAAGCGCGCTCGCGGCTGGATCGCCCCATCGACCAGATCGAGGACGATGGTGAGGATGAGCGTGAGCACGAGAATGCCGAAGAGCCAGTCGGTCACGATCCTCAGACCCGGCAGCGTGAACACGTAGAAGCCGATATCCATGTTGAACTGGGGATCGGTCTGGCCGAAGGGAACGCGCTCGAGGGCCAGACGCAGGACGTCCCATTGACTCGAGAGACTGAGTCCGATGAGCACTGAGATCGCAGCCGAGCCCCAGAAGACGAGCTTGCTGAGGATCGGTCCTGACTTGACCCGCACCTGGACGATGAACTCCTCGAGCTGAGGGTTCACGTCTCCCACCGACGTGAGGAGCGCCTTGGGAGCCATCGCGTGCGCCACGCGAAGGTTGATGAAGACGATGAGGAACGTGAGTACCGCGAACGCCGTCCCGACCACCAGCTGGCTCACGATCCGGGTGACGAACACATCCTGCTGGCCAAGGGACTCGAACCAGAGGTAGTCAGTCCAGAAGCGAGCGAACCATGTGATCAGTGGGATGCCGATGAAGACGATGGCGGCGACGGTACCCAGGATCCAGTTGCGTGACCTGTCCATAGGGGTCCTCGGTTCCTCTCGGATCGAGCGCTATACGTAGTCTTCGACGTCCACGTTGAGAGTGCGTCCGTCGATCGACCGGTCTACACCCAAGTCCTCAGTCTTTGAGAGATCCACATCTATGGGCTCAACCATGCGACCCCCCGGTTCGGCGATAACTCTCACGAGCGGCCTGAGCGGATCGACTTCGCTGGGTTGGAGGACGATTCCCACGCTTTCGTCGGTCAGACGGACAACAGTCCTTGGAGGGTAGATGCCCATCATCGAGACGAACAGACGCAACAGGCCCGGATCGACGGCCGTTGCCGCGCTGCCTGCGAGCAAGGCCATGGCCTCGTCCTGCATGCGCGCGGCACTGTAGGATCGCCTGGACGTCATCGCATCGTATGCGTCAGCCACGGCGACGATGCGTGAGGCAAGGTGTTGTTTGCGCACGCTTCCAAGGGACGGGTAGCCGCTGCCGTCGAAGCGCAGATGGTGCTCGAAGATGATGACGATGGACGAGTGATCGAGTCCGGGAATGAGGGCTGCCTGCTCGGCCCCGATGATGGGATGCTGCCGCACCTGGGCCCACTCGTCCGGTGAGAGAGCGCCCGGCTTGTTGAGGATATCCACATCGAGTGTCATCTTGCCGATGTCGTGGAGAAGAGCTCCTGTACCGAGCGAGGACAGGAAACGGTAGTCGCTCGTGATCATCGACCCGAGAGCGAGAGAGAGCAGTGCGACGTTCGCGCTGTGGAAGAACGTGTACTCGTCGTGGTTCTTGAGTCCTGTGAGCTGAAGCATCGCGTAGCGATTGGCAACCACGTTGTCCACGAGGCTCTTGACGACTTGCTTCACGTGCGCCGAGCTCACCGACGCGGTTGCGCCGGACCAGCATGTCGACCTCACGCAGGAGCTCGATCGCCCCGCCGTACGATTCGTGCGGCTCCTCGCCGGACTCGTCCTCCCGGTCCCGGTCGAACGCGCGGACGTCACCGATCACAGCGTTGACGAGGCCGGCCTCGGCCGCCATCCGTGGGATGCCGCCAGCCCGCTCGACCTCGACGGCGTCGGCGGCGAGCACCGAGACCATCCGGAGCGTCTCGGCCAGCTGTATGCCTCGGTTGATCGTGAGAGAGCCCACCCCGACCGACGTGAACTCGCGAATGAGCTGGTCGAAGAGCACGGACTCCTCGGGCAACAGCTTCTGGCCGAACAGAAGCTCTCCATCGAAGAAGGCGAACTCGATATCGACGCCCTCGTCGTGATACTCGGTGATGCGATCCTGGAGCTCCCGGGCCCCGTCGATGGTGGCGGGGTGGTCCATGGGGTAGAAGCGGCTGGTTCGCCTGACCGAGTACAGGGCCGTGAGCAACGAGCGGGCCCGGGCGATCTGCCGCGCCGAGTAGACCGCCGTCTGCACGCCCTGCGCCTCGTCCTGCTCGTCTTCCTCGATGGGCTCAGGCTCGTCATCAGCTGGAGGGGCGTGGGGCTGCGGCATGCCGTGGGTCACGGATGCCGGTGCCTCTGGCTGCTCCTGCGGAACTACGTTCGAATCCGGAGACTCGGTCGGAACACCCTGATCGTCAGGATCGACGATGTGGTCCTGATCGTTCTCGTCGGGAGCCATCACGCCTCACCCCCTGAGTTCCTGATCACCGCGATGGCGGACTCTGCCGCCGAGCTGATCTCACGGGTGCGTGCCCGCCGGATGCCGCGCCGCTCCGCCAGTTGTTCGAGAGCCGGTAGCGCCTCCGGAGAGCCGATCCTGCCGAGTGCCTCGATCGCCTCGACCCGCGCTGCCGTCTCTCGGTTGCCGGAACCGTTACCCGTCGCGACCTCGCGCAGTGCCGGGACCGCACCCTTCGCGCTGGTCGTTCCCAGAGAGCGCGCAGCGAGCTGGACGTTTTGCGAGTCCGAGTCCGTGAGAGCGGCGATCAGCATCTCGCTCGCAAGCCGATCCGGTACCGTCGAGAGCGCCCTGATGGTCTCGCGGCGAACACGCTCGTCGCTGTGCCGAAGCGTCCGGCCGAGAGCGGGCAGGATCTTTGGGTCGTGCGTCTTGCCGAGGATCATCACGACGTTGCGGACGACATACCAGCGCTCGTCGGTGACGCGCATCGAGAGCTCCTCGATGAACGCTCCGGCCATCTGCGAGACCAGGTCGACCAGCTGCTTGCGTGAGGCCATGTCGGGCTCGTCGGCGACGAGCTCGAGCAGCGGATCGATGGCCTCTGAGCCAAGAGTCGTGAGTAGCCGCATGCACGCAGTGTGCTCGGCCGAACCGGACTGATACATCCTCATTGCCTTGCTCACAGAGCGCAGGTTCTCGACACTGGCAAGTCCCGTGAGCGAGCTCTGAATACGACGCACGCGGTCTTCGGGGAGTCCCGGCGTCAGCGAGGCCTCCTCGAGACTCTGCGCCGTGTCAGCGGCGACGTCGAACTCGCCGCGCTCGATCAGCAGCTCGATGCTGCTCTCTGCGAGCGTCATGATCGAGGGGAACGAGTCGCCGGTGGCATCCACTGAGACGATCGATACGAGCGTGCGCGCCACATCACCGTCACTCACGCCACGGCGAGACTCCTCCTGCAGGCCGATGAATGACGCATCGTCCTGGAATCGCTCGGCCACCTTCGTCGGGGCGATGTCGAGGAGCTGCAGCACCGACTCCGGCTCCTCCTGCTCTGGCGTCGGTTGCGTCTCTCCGCTCACGGTCAGGAAGCTGGGTGCGGAAGCCTCGATGATCTCATCGACGACCTCTTCGCCGTGCCCCGCCTGGCGCAACGCGGCCCCGGCAGCATTGATGACCTCGTCTCGCTCGGCCAGCGAGATCATGGCGAGGTTGCGAATCGCCCGGGCCAGCCCATCGGTGGCTATGGCGTCCTCGTGGAGCCCGTCGACCAGCAGCCTGCACACCTCATCGATGTCCAGACGGCGCAGGACGGCGGCAAGCGACTCGTCCGTGCGGGCCTCAGGCAACAGACGCTCGGATATCAGCTCCCGGCGCTCGTTCTCTGGCAGCCTCTCCACGGCGTCGGCGAGCGACTCCCAGCAGCTCGGGCTGAACCTCCTGGGACTGCTCGGCGGCCAGGTGTACGAGTTCCATGAACCGAGTGAGGACCCCTCCCTCGCCTCCGGTCCCGCCACGCTCGGCGATGGTGCCGTGAATGTAGCTCGCTACCGCCTCCGGGTCGTGGATGACCCGAACTAGAAGGCGCTGGTCACGGGGTGAATCGCCGTAGGCGTTGGCGATGATCTCCTGTATGCGCTGCGGCTCGGGAGGCCACGCCTCGCCCGGGTCCTCCTCGCCCTCAAGAAGGTCCTCATCGACGATCTTGGCGCTGGCTTCGGTGACGGTGATGGAGTCGACCCCGACCTCCCAGAGCTGGCCCGGGAATCCACCAGAGTCTGGCAAGCTCCTCTGGGGCGTGCTTGAGTATCTCGAGGAACCGCGCGATGTGGTCCGCCCGGGTTCCCGAGTGGAAGCGGACATCGGCCACGCGCCTGTTGTAGAGCTCGCGGGCGAACGACTCGAACGCTGGCTCGCCTGCGAAGACGGGGATGCCGCCGTAGAAGATGTTGCCCTTGGACACCGAGAGCCGGACCTCAGGCGAGCCCTCGAGGATCTCGTGGAGCACCTTGACCGTCTGTGCGGCGTTCTCCTGAGGGATGCTGCTCGACACAGGGTAGAGCAACACGGCCTTGTAGGTGATGACGAGCTGCTTGAGAAAGCGCTCGACGACCGCTGGTGCCCTGGGTGCTTCCTTGGAGCCGAACGCCAACTGAGTCCTCCCTCGAGGAACTGTGGCCAGTCAATGCTCCATTATACGTGCAGCCCCATCCACTTCGGCACCAATCTGGACACTCCGTGTCGCGTGTCACAGCGGTGTATCATGCCCGGTGATGAACCCACTCGGCGACACCGTGGTCCTCGCTTCTGCCTCGCCCCGGCGGCGGCGGCTCCTCGCATGGCTGGGCATCCACTACGATGCCATCTCGACCGACACCGACGAGGACCTGACCTCCCCGCTCGCATCCGACCCGCCTGCGCTCGCGCGTTCCCTTGCCGAGGAGAAGGCCGAGGCAGCATCCGAGCAGGGGTCCGATGGACTCGTTCTCGCCTTCGACACGATCGTCGTGCTTGACGGACGGGTGCTCGGCAAGCCGATGGACCTCGCCGAGGCCCGCAGCATGCTGCGCGCTCTCTCAGGCCGCACACACGAGGTCGTCACCGGCGTTGCCATGCGCGAGCCGGAGCAGAGCGGGCCGTGGCATTCTCGGTGTCCACGGCCGTCACCATGCAGGCGCTCGACGATGCCGCGATCGAGGCCTGGGTCGCCGAGGGGGAGCTGCATCGGCTGCGCTGGGGCGTACAACATCGAGCGGCATCTGGCGCATGTGGCCCTCGATCAGTGCTTCCAGAACGTTGCTGGGCTTCCGCTGTGCCATCTCTACCGGGAGCTCCGTGATGCGGGTCTCGCGCCAGCGGGAGCATGGTCTCTCCGGTGCCCACATGCAACGCGGCCCGAGACGTCACGTGCGAGCTGGGCCCGCGCGTAGCAGGTCGGCAGCGCCTAGCCCCGGGTCGCCACCCAGATCGCCGACTCGTCCTCATCCAGATCGAGCGCTCGCCGCTGTGATCGCCGTACACCTCGATCTCGTCGAACCCCGCCGAGGCGAGCTCGGCTCGCATGGTCTCCGAGAGTATCTTGGCGTGACGCGATGCGATGGGACTCGAGCCGTCCACTCCGAAGGCTCCTCGTCACCAAGGCCGGCTGGCCGATTCGGTCGCGTCAGACGGACGAACTCGAACAGGTAGTAGTCCTCGGCGTGATCGATGGCCTTGACGGTGAAGGTGTCACCCGCGTCACCCGAACGCATGACAGACGGCAGCAGCCGCAGTCCCTGCGTGTCCAGACGGTCGTGGTTGAGCATGTGGATGACGAGCGGGCCCCCCGGCCTGATCGCCTCGGCAAGATCGGCCAGCGCGATTCGCAGCTCCCTCGACGTCCCCGACATGCGGGAACGCGTTGCCGAGACAGACCGCTGCGTCCACCTGCCCCACCGCAGCCGCGACGTCGCCGAAACCCGCAAGCGCGAGGTGGACGTTCGCACCGGCCTCGGTGACGTTCGTCGCGAGCGGCCTCGAGCATCTCCTCGCTGGGGTCGAGCGCCCAGACCTCGATGCTCCATGCCGAGAAAAGGATCGCGTGCTTGGCCGTCCCGCAGCCCACGTCAGCAAGAGAGGTCACGCCGTGCTCGCGAAAGAGCTCCTCGAAGAAGGGTGCCTCCCTTGCCAGGCGCTTGTCCCAGTCGAACGACGGAGTCGTAGGCGCCACCGTATCGATCGCTCATGTGGTGTCCTCTCGCGCGGCGCCCGGGTCGCCAGCCACGCGCCGTCGAGGCCGAAGATCCGCACCGCGTTGCCCCGCAAGATGAGGTCACGGTCCCGCTCCGAAAGCCCGATCTCCTCGAGCGTGCGCCGCTGCTGGAACGCGATCCACTCGCGGTACGGGCCCATGGTGTTGGAGTCGGTGCCAAAGAGGACGCGCTCGGGTCCGAGCGCCGTCACGCACGTCTCGAACACCTGGGCCAGCGTCATCGGATAGGGCATGAAGTCCATCCAGTTGTTCGTGCCCGACGAGTCGACGCAGATGTTGGGGTACTGGTAGGCCAGCTTGAGCACGTTGCCCAGGTAGCCCGCACCAAAGTGCGCGATCACGAAGGTTATCTCGGGAAGTCGCGCAGCCACCGGGGAGAGATCGAGCGGGTCGGCCATACGCAAGTCGGCGTTGGGGTCCACGCTCACGCCGTAGTGGATGATCATCGGGGCGCCGAGCTCGGCCGCGCGCTCGAAGAACGGGCGACACGCCTCGTCCGAGAGGCGAAAGCCCCTGTTGGCGGGCAGGAGCTTGACGCCGCGAAAGCCCGCGGCCATCTCGGCCGATAGTGAGTCGCGCAGCGTCCGGGTGAGCGCGGGTCCACGTTGCAGAGCGCCTGCACGTGCCCTTGGCCGCGACGATGAAGTCCCGCATGTACTGGGAGTCCGGTATCACCGAGACGACGAGCGCCTTGGAGACGCCTGCCGAGGCGATCCGCTCGGCGTACCAGGGGGCCATCTCCTCGGCGGTCATCTCGGGCAGCTGCTGGCTTCGCCTGCCGAACCGCTTGTCCTTGAGGCCTTCTGGAAGCGCTGGCGTTCTGGTCGGGGTTCTTCTCCACGATACTCCTGCAGCAGCCCGAGCGAGAACAGGTGGCAATGGGCATCGATCACGTCGCCGGGGACCGTTGGGGCAGCGGGTCGCAACTCAGTCATCTGCATCATCTCCGGAAGATGTCGCATCGGGCGCGTCCTCGTCGGAGTCAGCGGCCGAGAGTCGCTCCACATGGATCCGCACGATGCGGCGGCGCCGCACCGCCTGGACGCTGAACTCATAGCCGTCCTCGTTGTGCCGCTCTCCCGGCGACGGGATATGCCCCATCTCGGCGAGCAGCCAGCCGGCAAGCGTCTCGTACTCCTCGGAGTCAGCGACCGGCAACCCCATCTCGATGGCGTCCTCGACCGGCAAGTCGTCCGTCGATGACCCACTCGTCCGTCACCGACGTCAGTGATGTAGCCGCCTGTCGCGATCGAACTCATCGGCCACCTCGCCGATGATCTCCTCGACGATGTCCTCGATCGTCACGAGTCCGTGCGGTACCGCCATGCTCGTCCACGACGATGGCCATGTGGCTGCGACGCGCCTGCATCTCGGAGAGCAGCGGCGATGATCCGCTTGCTCTCGGGCACGAATGCGGGCGGCCTGCGCGTGTTCCATCACCGGCTCATCCAGTCGACCCTCGGCGGCCGGGCCCACGAGGTCCTTGAGCAAGACGATGCCCACGATGGTGTCGGGATCCTTCTTGAAGACGCGGCATGCGCGAGTAGCCGGAGCGCTGCAGTCTCTCAAGCGCATCGCTCCGACCGTCGCATCCGCGCTCAAGCATCACGATGTCCACGCGAGGCGTCATGATCTCGCGGGCAACGGTGTCGCCCAGCTCGAATATCTCGTGGATCATGCGCTTCTCCTCGTCGAGCAGCGTTCCCTGCTCGGTCACGAGAAGCTTGATCTCCTCTTCGCGTCACACCGGGGCGAGACGCCGTCCCCCTTGACGCCGAGCAGCCGCGCGACGAGATCGGTCGAGCGCGCGAGGAACCACACGAACGGCTTGAGCGCGGTAGCCATGAAGTTGATGGGCCGCGACACGGCGATCGCGACGCGCTCGGCACGCTGGATGCCGAGCCGCTTGGGCGCCAGCTCCCCGAACACGAGCGTCGCGTAGGCGATCAGCACGGTGACGAGGAAGATCGAGAGTCCCGGAGCGATGGCCGACAGCCACTCGGCGCCTATCGACGCTGAGCCACTCGAGAGAGGCTGCGACAGGCTCACGGCGGCGGTTGCCGAGGCCATGAAGCCCACGAGAGTGATACCGATCTGGATCGTGGCGAGAAGTCGTGAGGGATCCTCGTTGAGCTCGATCGCGGCACGCGCGCCAGCCGAGCCCTCCTCGGCCTTCTGCTGCAGTGCAGCGCGCCTCGCGCTGACCAGAGCGATCTCGGATGCTGCGAAGTAGCCGTTCAAGATGATGAGTGCCACTATCAGCAGCAGGTCGAATACGTAGCTGTCCATGCCCCAAGAGTACCAGGTACCTGCGGGGATGAAAGACGGCGAACACTCAAGCAGCCGGCGAGTTTACCGATGAAACCTATGTAGAAGGCGATTGCGCAGGCGCGGTGCCGTCGGAGACAATCGGTGCCGGGGCCCGCTCGCGGTGCGTGCGACGCCACCGTGAGGCAACTCGGAGGGGACGAGGGGGGAACGTGGCGGAGGCAGACGCCAAAGCACAGCTCGAGGCGGTCATCCGCGGTATCGCCACGGCAGGCAAGACCCTGAAGCTGTATCCCCCCACCAGCCCCATTCCCCGCGAAGCGGCAGAATCGGCCAGCGAGGCGCTCGGGCTCTATCTTGCCGATCATGCTGTCCTCTCGCTAGCCGTCGACCGGGAGGGCTTCCGCTGGATGGGAACGACCCTGGGCGGCGGATGTGGCCGGTGCCGCCGACCTGGCCGATGAGCTGCGTGACCTGGGCGTTGCCGAAGTAGACTTCGTGCCGGGTGCCCAGTGGATGAGCTCGTCGAAGTTCCTCGGTGTCGTGGGCAGGGACCCCGAAGAAGTCAAGGCGGCCGGCGGAGTCGGGACGCTGCTTGCCTCCGAGGGAATCGACAATATCCGCGTCACCGATGTCCACCTCACCGTGTCGACGAGGAGGTCCTCGCCCCCGATGAGGACATCGAGACCTTTCTGCGACAGCTCGCAGTCGACCCAGACCGCTTGTCGACATGGCTCGCAGCCGCCTCTGCCGGCGACCCTCAGGCGTTTGCCGAGGGCCTCGGCGAGCTCGCATCAGTCGTCGGCGCCGACGGCATGCCGCGGCTGATGGAGTCGTTATCGTCGCGCGTTCATGGATCAGCAACAGGATGGCAAGGACGCCCTGCTCGGACTCGCGATGGAGCCCGGGCACGTGCACGATCTGACCGAGGGCATGTTCCGGCATCTGGGCTCAGGAGACATCGCAGGCTCAGTGTGTGAGGGACTCTACGGTGAGAACATGCTCTCGCTCTCCAACGCGCTCACCCATCTTCCTCTACAGGAGCGCATGCGACAGGTGTATGACGAGGTCCAGTCGATGCTCGCGGACAGTCGAGCACTCCGACAAGGAGGCACACTTCCTCGAGCACATGATGGATGTGCGCGCCCGCACCGAGCCCGAGACCCCCCTTGTGGAGACGGACGCCATCTACTCGCGCATCGCATCCGGAGTCCAGCTCCAGGAAGAGGACTCGGCCCGGATGCGGGGAGAGACCCAGCAGTCCGTCGAGCACATGGGGCCGGCAACGGTGACGACGATGCTCGCCCTGCTCGACCAGCAAAGCGATCTCGAGCTCTACGCGTCGAGCGCCGACAACCTGGCCTCCATGGTGCCCCACCTTATCGAGATGGGCGACATCCACTTGCCGACCGTATCGTGAACGCGCTCGCTACACGCAAGGAGAAGGCTGCCCCACGCCGGAGGCCGGCGAGCGGCTTCAGGCCGTCACTCGAGGCGGCGCTCTCGGAGCGCTCCACCCGCGCGCTCGTCAAGGCCGCCATCGACGACCCGCCATCGTTGCCATCGCCCGCGAGATGATTCGCACAGGCGGGCGACGTGCCCATGAGGCCCGCTGGTGGAGGAGGCCGTCGCCCTCAAGCTCGACGGCATCGAGGTGGCCGAGGAGATACTCGGGCCGCGGCATCGTCAACGAACTGATAGTCATGGCACCCGCGGCGCAGTGGTATCAGCTGGGGCCGATCGTCGAGCGTCTCGCCCGAGAGTGAACCCCCGCTCGCTGGCTGCTGTCGAAGCAGCACTCAACGACCAGACGAGCAGTCGCGCCGCGAGGCGACCCAGGGCGTCGCCGCAGCGGGAGGCCCCGCAGCCGCCAAGCTCCTGACCCAGCGCGTCAACGACGAGTCCACCGAGGTCGCGATCATCGCCGTACGCGCCATGGCCAAGTACGACGTGCCCGGTAGCGGGCGCGTACTCGCGGCGCGTTTCGAGAGCATCGATCCTGACGACAAGGACTTCCTGCTGGCCGCGAGATCATCGGCGCGCTCGCGCGCATGAGCGACCCGCAAGCCCTTGCCGGCCTCAAGAAGATCGCTGGGCGCAAGGCGCTCATCAAGCGAGGTCACTTCGCCGACGTACAGGCACTTGCCAAGCAGGCCTCGAGCTTCAGGCCAAGCGGGGTGGTGCACGATGAGCGGTGCTGTCGATGTCATCATCGCGCTCTCGGCCGGTCGCAAGGCCAACCAGCTCTACCCGCCCGAGCACCCCGCGTTCGTCGAGACCATCGAAGCCATCATCACCTCGGTCGCCGCAGCCACCGCGGATGGGCAGTTCCAGCTCAACCTACACAAGGGACGCCTGTACCAGGAAAGCACCGTGCTGCCCGACGACGTGCCCGGAGTCGCTCTCGATGGAAGAGGCGTTCGAGAGCTCGCAAGATCGAGAGCATGACGCTCCACCCGGGACTTCGAGTACGCCGAGGCGATCTCGCTCGTCGAGGTGCTGAGCCTGAGGACCTCAGCGGAGCTCGATGTCGAGGCCGAGCTCGAGGCGCGAGGCGTCAAGCATGTCACGCTGGCCGTGCTCGAAGACGAGGACAGCGAAGAGAAGGCCGAGCGTGAGCGGCTGCGCGCGCAAGACCACGCCCTCTACAACAAGCTCGTCGGCATACTGCGCGAGATGTCCAGCCCAGGTCTCCAAGGGGGCTCGCCGACCGACCTGTCCGGCGCCTCATCGCTGGTGGGCAACGATCCTGAACCGACTGCATGGTCGACCAGTCGGCCGTTCTCGGGCTGGCAACCATCCGCGGCCAGTCCGAGGCGGGCCTGTTCCACTCCATCAACGTGATGATCTACTCCCTGACGCTGGGCTCGGCCCTCGGTCTGCCCGAAGAGGGTCTCTCCTCCCTCGGCATCTCAGCGCTCCTGCACGACATCGGCAAGGCCGCCTTCGACACCCAAGACCCCGCCCAGGCAGAACCGATGCATAGGATGCACCCACAGATCGGCGCCGACATCCTGTCTCGGCTGCCCGACGAGGACAAGTCGCCGATGCTCGTCGCCTACGAGCACCACATGCACGTCGACGGCGCCGGCTTCCCCGAGCGGGCGGCGGACTATGTCACGCACCCGTACAGCCGGATGGTCGCGATCGCCAACCGCTACGCGAACCTGACAGTCGCCCGCCAGGCACGAAGCGCTGACGCCGGACAAGGCGATCGTGCAGATCCTGCGGGAGGCCGGCTCACGTCTCGACCCGCTCTTCGCCCGGCTGTTCACCAAGGCGATGGGCATCTTCCCGGTCGGCTGCATGGTCCGACTCTCAGACCAGTCCGTAGGAGTCGTCTCCGCCATCAGCGAAGACCTGCTCGCCCCGGTGGTCCGCGTGGTCTACGACGAGTCAGGGCTCGACGTGGAGGACCCCGAGGATGTCGCGCTGGCAGAGTCGGAGCTCGAGATCATCGAAGTGGTCGATCCCGAGAGCCTCGACGTCGAGGTCTCGCAGCACCTCTAGCTACTCGGGGTTCTGCGGGTTGATCTTGTGCAGCACGAGCGCGATGAGCGCAAGCCTCCGGCCGCGATCCTGACACGCCTCGACGAACCTGCCGATGGTCTCGCGCATCTCCGGAGTAGGCTTGTAGCGGATGAGCCCGCCAGCGCGCTGAAGGATTCGCCCGTCGCACAGAGCATCGACCTCGGGCTCGATCTCCTCGACACGCCTGCCCAGACGTGTCGCCAGGCCCTCGGAATCCAGGACTGCGTCGGGATTGCGGTGGAAGAACACGAGGATATCCCAGGTCAGAAGGGACCTGACATTCGTTCTCGACGAACTGCATGACCGAGGGTCCGAGAACCCCCTCGAGATCGTACAAGTTGTTGTCCCCGCTCATCCTCGCTCGATCTGCGCCAGTGCGCCGCGGTCACGTGCCTCGCCTCTGATTATCCGTGGGCAAAGCTCGAATAGTCTACCGCAATCGGCTCGGATAACCGCTGCGTGATACACCAGAAGGTCGTTCCTGAGGTGTTGAACGGTCGGTCATGAGGATAGACGGTGGCACGAGATGGTCTCCGTCGGATGAACGGAGGTTCAGTCGGCTGATACGGCTCAAGCCTGACGCGGTGCGACGTCTCGCACCTCCTCTATGCGTCCGTGTGTCCTTCAAGCTGGCAGATATTCTGCATCCGAGAGGCCAGGATGAACAACAGCGCGGCGATCAGCATCGGCGCGATCATGACCGAAGCCATCGTGAACCAGACCCCTGTCTCCCATCCCGAAACGACTCCCAATCCGACGACCCCGCCGCGCCGACGACCAGCAGAAGAGCAGCAAGCTTCTCGTAGAACCAACCTACGGCCAGCGCGACGACTGTGATGCCGAGCGGCAGGAGCGCGGTCCGTCCGCGTCGGTAAACGACTCGTCCTGATAGCTGAAGGAGGCGCCGAACGCCGCCGCTGCCCACAGCAGCCCTCCCAGGGCCACGAAGATGCGTGCGGCCAGCCTCTGGAAGTTCATCTGTTCCGTCTTGCATGTTCGCTCGAGCAACGCCATGCCCTCTCCCCTTTCGCCCAGGCCAGACCTGATACTCATACGTGTCTGATCGTTCCTTCACTGGCATGTATATACCCTATGCTCGTTTCGGCGAGCATGCCACGGATCCTATGTCCGCTAGCGGCCGAACCGCTCCACGCGACGACGTGCCTCGTCCACGCCAAGCTCGTCGAGCACAGAGGACATCGCCTCCACCATCACCGGTGGCCCGGTGACGTAGTAGCAGTGCGCATCGGGATCAGCCACGCATCCCCGGACGGTCTCGGTGGTGATGAAGCCTGACAGGCCCGCTCCACCCGGTCCCCGGTCTCTCGATGACGTGCGATGTGCGCACCAGCAGCCGGCTCGAAGGAGTCGATCTCGTCGCGGTACGGGATGCAGCGCCTCACCGCGTTGCCATAGATCAGCGACGCGCCCAGCTCCTCCCGCGTGCTGCAGCATTTCTCAGGATGCTCATCATCGGCGTGATTCCCACGCCGCCCGCGAGAAACACCGGGCTCACCGATATCATCGCCTGCAGACCGAAACGCCCGCCGGCCCGCGCAGCCTGCGCACGGGATACTCCCGGGCTCGGCCGCTGCAAGCGCGAGCTTGAAGGACGAGCCGCTCACACGCGTGGTCATCTCCAGGTAGTCCACTTGCGGTGCCGATGCATGAGAGAACGGCTTTGGACTGCTCTCCCCGTCGGCGGTGTTGATGCCGAGGATGAAGTACTGACCCGGACGAATTCGTACCCGTTCGGCCGTTCGAATCTCAGCGTCAACGTGTCATCGCAGCGCATGGAATCCATGAGCACGACCTCATACTCGGAGACACGGCTCTCCTTTTGCTTGGCTGTTGGGAACATACCCCTTGTCGTCCGCGACATCCCGACGTCAGCGGAGTTCGGGGCGAATCGGCCCGCGACCCCGAGCGCCTGACCAAGGAGGCACACGATGAACCGCAGCTCGCACTCGCCATCGCAGTGCTAGCCATCATCGCCCTCGCACTGGCCGGCTGCACCAGTCCCGAAGAGGAAGAGAGCACCGCGCCACAGGACCTGGAGCGCGAAGCCAGCCAGCTCGCTCCCGGGGAAGTCACCGAGTACGAGGGCAAGGATCTTTCCTCGGCAGATGACTTCCGCGAGAACTCGATCAAGGGGCCCCAAGAGGTCGACCTCGAGACCTACACGCTCACCGTGACCGGCTTGGTCGATGATCCGATCGAGTTCACGTACGACGAAGTCGTCGACGGCAACGAGGCCTACGAGAAGCTCGTCACGCTCAACTGCGTCGAGGGCTGGAGCGTCGACATCCTGTGGGAGGGCGTGCTGCTCGCCGACATGTTCGAGAAAGCCGGCGTGCAGGACGAGGCGACCATCGTCATCTTCCGATGTGCCGACGACTACTCGACGTCGCTGCCCCTCGACTACATCCACGACAACGACATCCTCATGGCCTACAGCATGAACGGCGTCGAGCTGCCAACGGAGCGAGGCTTCCCGTTCCAGCTCGTGGCCGAGGACAAGTGGGGCTACAAGTGGGCCAAGTGGATCACCGAGATCGAGCTCTCTGACGACGAGACTTCGAGGGGTTCTGGGAGAGCCGCGGATACTCCAACAAGGGCGACCTGGAGAACGGCCCGCGCGGCGAGCCGAGTGACGTGGGGACCTAGATCACGAAGAGTGTATCGCGAGGAAGTGGAGCGCGCTGCCGAGCAGCACCCACAGTGCCACACCATGTGCATGTACGGCACCCGCTTGAGCACGTAGAAGATGACGCCGCCTGTGTAGGCGAGCCCGCCGACGACCAGCAAGGATGACGCCGGTGCGGTCCAGATTGGCGAGCAGCGGCTCGATCATGAACACGGCGATCCAGCCGATTCCCACGTATACGGCCGCCGAGACCCAACGGGGCCGATATGCCCATGCCGCCTCAACGGCGATGCCGATGATGCGCAAGCGACCACACGAGCGCGAACAGCCACCAGCCGCCCGTCGTTGCGCAGCGTGATGATGGCGAACGGCGTGTATGTTCCCGGCTATCAGCAGGTAGATGCCGGCGTGGTCGAGGATCTTGAACACATGCTTGGTCCTCGGCCAGGGGAACGAGTGATAGAGCGTGGACATCACGTACTCGAACATGAGCGCGACATCCGTAGATGACAACAGCGGCAAGCGCCCAGCCGCTCCTCCCCCTGCGAGTGCGAACGTGACCATCAGTGTCAGCGCGACGATGCGCGAAGACGGCGCCGATGCCGTGGGTCACGCTGTTGGCGATCTCCTCGCCCACGGGGTACTTATGGGAGGACGGTCCCGCCTGTTGTGTCGCCGCTGTCGCTGCTCATGTGCGATTCCTTCACTGCGCCCGGTTCGAGGGCGCGAGGATATGCTATCAAAGGCATACCCGCTTCTCGCGGAAGTGTTGCACTTCACCACCATATCGTGGCAGGGACCCATGCAGGACATCGATCCGAACGCGCGCCATCATCGCAGGCCGAGTGCAGGGCGTCTGGTACCGCGCACGAACTCAGGAGCGGGCCGAGCGCTCGGCGTGACCGGCTGGGTCCGCAATCTCCCCGATGGCTCCGTTGAGGCCGTCTTCGAGGGTGAGCCTGCCGCCGTGGCGGCCGCTGTCGAATGGTGCCGAGGAGGGCCGCCGCATGCCGTCGTCGAGTCCGTCTCGACGTTCGCGACGAATCTCCTGAGGCCTCACCGGGTTCCGCATCATCGGCTAGGCCGACGCGCGTTCCTCGGCCAGTGAGCGAGTCCGCTCCACCCGTCCCGTACCCTTGGTGTTGAGCAGAATGACTCCGGCGATCGCGACCGCGCCGCCGGCCAGCGTGAGAGCCGTGGGCACCTCGCCTATCCAGAGCCACGCGATGACGATCGCATTGACCGGCTGGACGTACAGGAACGCTGCCAGAACGCTTGCCGGCATGCGGGCGAGGCCGTACGACCACAGCACGTAGGCCAGAGCGCCAGGAAATATGCCGAGAAACACAACGGCCAGCGTAGACTCCGTCGAAGCCTGTGGCATCTGCTCGAGCAGCCCCGGGCGGAACACGAGCATGGGACTGTGCCTGCCCAGATGGCGTACGTCGTGAACTCCACGGCGCCGTATCGACCGAGCGGGCGCTTCGAGATGACCATGTAGACCGCGGCAGACAGGGCGCGCCACAGGACGATGAAGCGCTCCCGGGTCGAATGCCACTCCCCCTTCATCTCCGAACGAGATGAGCGCCACTCCCAGAAACGAGATCACGATGCCCGCCCATCCCCAGGCCTACTCTCTCGTGCAGCCACATCGACGACAGAATAGCGGTGAAGATCGGGACCGACGAGATGATGAGCGCTGCGGCTCCGGCGGTGACAGTCTGCTCGCCGAAGTTGAGAGCACGTGATAGACCGTGATGCCGAAGAGGCCTGCGAGCACGATCACCGGCAGGTCGCGTCTCGTGGGAAGCGCGCATCCGCGTGATGCTCGCGTAGACGAACAGTGCGATCGACGCGGTGCCGAACCTGAGCAGTGCGACCTCGCCCGGACCGTAGGACTCGAGCCCTACGCGTATCCCGGCGAAAGCAGACGCCCAGAACAGCAGGCGATGATGACGGCCGCCCATGTCTTGGGCTCTCGCCTCCATGCCTGCTTGGTCCACGCCGCTCCTCTCCGTCAGCAGCATGTCGCTCCCGAGCGCAAGCGACGTTCGCAAGCGTACGGGAAGCACCCCGCGCCACAAGAAATGCGAGGCCAGTCGGCGCAACTGCTGCGGTATAGTCCTGACCAGACGGGGCATGCCTCACTCGGGATACGTGCCGCAAGCACTTGTTGCCGACGAGAGAGGCCCGCGCCCATGGTCGAGGGGTTCACCGAGGGCATCTGGTTCGAGCTCGTCATTCTTGGCGCACTCGTCTGGCTCGGCTACATGGGCGCTCGCGTCGCGAGCAGGTTCAACCTTCCTTCGGTCACCGGCTTTCTGCTGGTAGGAATCCGCCTTGGCCCCTACGGCCTTGGTCTGCTCGAGCCTCGAGCTGCTCGAGAAGATAGGCTTCGTCAACACCCTGGCGCTCGGCCTGATCGTCTTCCTTATCGGCGAAGAGCTCACCGGCAAGATGCTCGTCGCGGCATCATTGGTCGTTCTGGATCATCGCGATCGCCAGCGCGGTGCTCCCCGCCGATCCTCGTGGCGATACGCGATGGGCGCGCTCTCCCCGGAGCAGGCGGCGCTGGCCTGGGTGCTTGCCGCCATTGCGATGTCCGGTGCGCCGGCAACGCTCATGAGCGTCATCGCCGAGACCAAGGCCAAAGGTCGCTCATGCGACATGCTGCTCGGCAGCGCGGCATTCTCAGACATCGCGACGGTCGTGGCATACGCATCCGTAGGCCCGCTCCTGCTCCTGCGGGAGGGCGACATCGGCTCCGTCGCCGCTGGCCGGAGCTCAGGAGTTCCGCGAGCTCGCAGGAGGCGTCGCCCTGGGCATCGCTGTGGGTCTCGTGCTCGCCTTCCTGCTGCGCCGCACCAAGGAGCAGGGCGAGATACTCGCGATCGGCTCGGTCCACGTGCTCCTGGTTGTCGCCGCAGCCCACCTCCTCGGCGTGTCAACGCTCCTGGCGCCGCTGGCGATGGGTGTGACCGTCGCGGTCATGGAAGAGCGCGTCGGCAACCGACACCGGTGCTTCGGCGCCATGAGGACCGTCGAGTATCCCGTCTACATCATCTTCTTCACGCTGGCCGGCGCAGAACTCGACTTCAAGCTCATCTTCGCCGGCGGCGTGCTCGTTCTGATGCTCGCCTACATCGTGGCGAGGAGCGCCGGCAAGTTCCTCGCAGGCTTCGGCGGCTCGCTGCTCTCCGGGATCACGGCCAGGCAGGCCATGTGGTTCGGTCTCGGCTCCTTGCCCCAGGCCGGCGTCGCCGTCGGTCTTGCTCTCAGCGCCTCGATCGACTACCCCGAGGTCGGCTCGACGGTGACCGCCGTGGTGCTCGCCTCCATCGTTGTCTTCGAGCTGCTCGGCCCACCAGCAGCCAAACGCGCGTTGGCCGAACTCGGTTGCACCGAGGCCGAGTGTACCATCGAAGTCGTAGGTCCTGTCTGCAAGGAGAAGACCGTGCTGGTCCCCGTGAGTCACCACTGGAGCGCGGACAAGCTCCTGCACGCCATCCACGCCACCGACGATGACAGGGAGTGCCAGTCGACGTTCGTTCTCGCGACGGTCGTCACCTCAGCGCGCAACTACACGTCGAGCGAGGCCATGCTGCGGGCCCAGCGAGTGCTGGATGATCTCAGCAAGACCGCCGAGGACGAGGGGCATCTCGTGAAGACGAGGATCGTCGAGGCCCGCTCGGTCGACACTGCGATCGCCGATCTTGCCAAGGAGGTCGGGGCCGACCTGGTGGTCCTCGGCACGCCTGCCACGTCGAAAGGTGGAGTCACCTCGTTCGTGCGAACGCCCCTCCACAAGATCATCGACCGGCTCGACGCACCGGTGTTCATCGTCCCGGAAGGGTGGGAGCCCAACGAGGTCGCCATGGGCAGTCTGATCGCCTCCACCGTGCCCGAGGACATCGCTGCGCTCGAGGCCGAGATGGAAGAGGATCCGGAGGCCGAGCGCAGCCTCAAGGCGGCAGAGATGCCCGAGGTGACCCCGCAGGACGAGGAGGCCGACGGCGACGGGACTGACTGAACGATCAGTCAGTCCTCCTCCTGAGAGACATCGCATCCAACAGCGTGAAGAGCGCCTCTCGGCTACTTGCGAACAGCTCGGGATCGGCAACCATCACGTGTGCGGTCTGGATCCAGGGTCCATCCACGAGGTCGCCTGCGAGTTCCTCGGCTAGCTCGCGCAGGGAGTCCGCGTTCTGTTCCAGGTGGAACTGGAGGCCGACGACCCTGCCGTCGTCGTAGCTGAACGCCTGGTTCTGGCACGCCTCGCTCGCGTATCCGTGCATCGCCTCCGGCGGAATCGCGAACACATCGCCATGCCAGTGCAGCACGCTCATCGTCTGCGGAAGCCGGCCCAGCACGGGACATGAGTCGCCGGCGGGAGTCCTGCTCACCGGGTACCAGCCGATCTCGACGTGCTCGCCCCTCGTGACCTCGCCACCGAGCACGTCTGCGACAAGCTGGGCCCCAAGACACACGCCAAGGACCAAAGACCCGCCCTCGATCGCGGCACCGATGTAGCGACGCTCCGGGCCGAGGAAGGGGTGCTCCGTCTCGTCGTAGATGTTCATCGGCCCGCCCATGATCACGAGCATGTCCGCCTCGGCAGGATGTGTGTGGTCCGGCTCGTAGAGGGGCACGGTTTCGAGGGCGTGGCCGCGTGCGGCCGCCCAGGTCGCTATCTCAACCGGCCCCTCGAAGGGGGCGTGTTGCAGGCACACGATGTTCACGGCCCGGCCTCCCGGTTGGGTTCAGACTCTTACTCGACCACGAACGCGGCAACATCATTGCCGCTCTCGAGCAGCTCCCAATGGCCGCCTACGCCCGTCCTCCGTGCGCCCATCTCGAAGTTGAGCATCCCGATACCGCAGCCGACCCTCTTCGAGGTCTTGGGCGTGTCCGGACTCGCAAACGAGACGATGACGCGTCCGTCCTCTTCTCGGAACAGCCACGGCTGGCGATTGTACGCCGAGGGTGCCAGCCGAGCGATCGCCACCCCGTCGCGAGCCCACTCCGGCCACGATCCGAAACCGGGGGCTATCTCCTCGAGCGGCTTGCGCGGCTTGGGCTTGTCCGCCTTCGCTCTGTAGAAGTGTCGCTCTGCCGAGGACAGCGTCGAGCGCGCGTAGCCGAGCGGAGAGATGGCCCGGACTTGCTCGCCTCCCCGCATCTCGACGAGTTTGGCAACACGGCCCGCATTGAAGAACCCACCTACCCAGCACGTTCCAAGCCCCAGCCGTGTGGCCTCGAGCACCGCAGCCTGGCCGAGATACCCGATCTCCTCGGACACGTGCGGGTCGGATGCCTGGCCGATGAAGGCCAAGGCCGAGGGGGCACCCGAGATGCGACCATACGAGCCGACGATCCCGGAGAAGATGCGCTCGGGAGCCATCCTGACGAGATGAACGCGAGCTCCTTCGCTCGTGCACAGCCGGCCGATGAAGTCGTCCAGCTCGTCCAGCGTCTCATCGGGGACATGCGTCCCGTCAAAGCTGCGCCTCGACTTGCGCTCACGAGCGGCGTGCACGAACTCGTCAATCCGCTCGGTACTGATGTCGAGTGGTCCGAGGCCTGCCATGGGACATCACTTCCTTTGGTTCGCGTCTATGTGCGGGGCGTGGTCTCCCTGTTCGGAGGGGCTGTCTGTGCTTATCCCACATGCGGGACGTGAACAATCAGGCACGCGGCTCAAGCTGTGGTCATCGAGCACTGCTGACGCGAGCAGGGCCGGCGGGCTTCGAGCTCCCCTACCGGCCCTGCATCTGTTCGTGGTGGAGACGATCGGGATCGAACCGACGACCTCAGGCTTGCAAAGCTGGCCGAGACATGGGAACCGAGTGTCGTTCTATGCCGTCCAGCTGTGGGCCTTCCAGAACAGACTGCTGTCTGCTGTCGCCGTGACAAGAGTGGTGTTCGGTAGCCATGCGGCAGCCAGAGCGACAGTCCGCGCAACTGATGCTGGGAGTCGACGGCACCGCATCTTCGGCTCACTCCGATTTCGTCGGTGTCCAAGCTTCCGAGGTTGTCGTAGAGGAAGCGATGGGTCTCTTTGTCATCGGCAACCCACTCCTTGTCGAAGCGGCTATCCGCCCACGAGCCTTTCCCCTCCGAGTGAATATGGAGTTCTCCGTCGGCAATACGGTATGTCCGATCCTCGGTGAAGTTCTTTCCACTGTAGTGTGTCGTTGTGGTGAAGCCTTCGTTCAGCACCAGCAGCAGCTCACGAACCAGCTTCGTCAGACGCATGATGTCCTCTTCCCTACCGCTCCTCACTTCCGCATACTTCCATCGGTCAGCTACTCTGCTCACTGCTCAGGCGTTCCTAGTTCATCATCCATGGGCTGAGTCCGCTACCCAGGAGGTGCTCAGTTCCCGTTGGCTGTATCGAGTAGGCGACGTCGGACAGCGTTGGGGACGCAAGACTCGTTCAGCTGCTCGCCAAGGTGAGACGAGATGGCGCGGCGTCTTCGTCTAGCATCAGCAGTTGCAGCGAAGTCCGAATACGAACAGTACTCCAACTTCACCGTCAGACCAGGCACGCCGGCTACCGCAACATGAGTAGGTAGACGGGACCCGAACTCGCCGGCCACAACGCGGCGGCGACATCGCACGCTCTCGACCGCCGTCATTCTCTTCGCGCATCTCGTATGTCTTTGGGGCAACTCGTTGCAGTGTAGCCAGGTGCTTGTCGACGTACGCCTTCGTCAGCATCCCACCATGTGCCTCGTAGGCCGCAACCGTCCTGCCGGCCGTATCCTGGAAATCGCAATCCCCGAGCTTTCGGCAACTCAGGTTCGTCGCGTTGACCGAATCGCCCACTCCGCGCGATTTCCACGGTTGTCCTTCTGGATGGAGCGTGGTGGTCACCGCATCAACGTATCGCTGTTCAACAATGCCACTTGTACTCGTGTTGCCCGCCTGAACAAACGCCTCGATGCGGTCAAGTTGCTTGGGTGCGTACTTGTTGGGCAGAGCCTCCTGGGCTGCCTGCAGAAGCCTCGCGTGTCTGAGATTGCCAGGCCCCAAGCCAGGCTGCTGCAGCTCTCTTCTTGCCGAAAACGCCATCGCATCCAACGCGTCGACGTAGAATTCGGCCAGGGCTTTGGCTTGCACGTACAGACCCTTCTTCTTCTTCAGAATCACCCCACTTTACTCATCATCCAGGGAGTAGACGCTCTTCACGTTGTTGAGAAACGGGTTCTGCTTGGCTTCAAGAAACCCTGGATAGGCATTGTCGAGACGCTCGAACAAGTCGTTCTGCAGCATCGCCTCGGGGAGAGAACTCATAGATGTGCTTGAGCGGGTGATCGAACTCGGAGGCGACGGCGGCCATATACAGCAGCGCTGCAAGGTAAGGAGTGTGGATTGAGCCATCAACCTTGGGCTTGCAGAGGGCTTCCAGAATAGTCCTCATGTTAGCGTGGGAACCCGACCTTGCTGGCCTCAGCGGCCAAAGAGATCTGCAGCCTCCCGCTCGTCAGCATCAGCGAATCGTTCCTCTTCGAGAAGGCGCATGTTGTCCCAGCTAGCTTGAACCAACTCGTCGGTCATGCTGAGGCGCACTCCACACGCGGTGAGAATCTGCTCCCCACAGGCTTCCACGGCAGGGCAAGGTGCCCGCTTCTGGCCCCCATGATACGAGCTACCTGCGCGGCTGACATGTCTTGCTCTGATGCCAGATCGTAGATGAGGCGCGCGTGAGACAGAGTCCCTACGGCTTGCTAAGGCATAGATACCCCCAGTCGGCCCGGTTCTGTCCAGGCGAGAGTCCGCAGTACTTCTGCGGCCAGCTTGTGATCCCAAGGGGTCTGGCAGCCCAGCTCTGAGCGCCGCCTTCACCACGGGCTTCAGTCTGTCGGGGAGCTGCCCCGATGAGCGCCATTCGTCAACGAGGTTGTCCAACGCTACGGGCCTGTCGTCCTCGGGAATCCCATCGGCCGCAAGAGCATTTGAGACGGCCTCTACGGCCTGCGCCTCCAGCGCGGAATCCACCGGAAGTAGCAGGGTCTGGCAGGTATCGCGCAGCGAGACTTCCCACTCTGCCGAAGCGTTCTTCTCGTCGTTGGCCATTGTCAGCCCCCCCGACTAGAATCGACTAATGAAACGGAGCGATGCCATGACCAAGCATACAGCGATTGACCTCTTCTCGGTCGCGGGTGGACTGACCCTTGGCCTGCACGATGCGGCAATCGATACCGTTGCAGCCTTTGAGATCGACTCGGCTGCGACGGAGACCTACAAATCGAACTTCCCCGACGTGGAGCTGTGCGTTCAGGATGTTCGCGACGTCGACTTCTCAGCCTTTGCGGGCGAAGTAGACATCGTCGCAGGCGGTCCACCATGTCAACCGTTCTCGGTTGCTGGCAATCAGCGAGCGCAGATGGACACACGTGACTGCGTACCGGAGTTCGTTCGAGCGGTACGGGAAATCAGACCGAAGATGTTCATGATGGAGAATGTGTTCGGCTTGGCGACTCAGCGACACTCGGGGTACCTGGATGGCGTAGTGGCCGAGCTGGAGGCCGCTGGCTACAGAGTGAGCCATGGCGTGCTGGACGCTGCCGACTACGGCGTACCTCAGAACCGTCGTCGGCTGTTCATCATCGGAGGCAGGCAATGTGACGTGAGCCTGCCTACCCCCACTCACGGGGCTGACCTCACGCCTCAGCTTGCCGCTGGCAGGGCATTGTCCGGCGCACCGTCAGACGCCCCAAACCGCGCGAAGGTCACCTACGCCAAACAGCCAGTGCTAAGACCTAGCCCGTTTGCTGGAATGCTGGTCAACGGTGGCGGTCGACCAATCGACCTGTCTCTGCCCGCGCAAACAATACCTGCTTCCGCAGGCGGCAACCGAACCCCCATCCTCGACGTGGACGGCGTGCTCGTCGAGTACCACCAGCATCTGGCCGACGGAGGCAAGCCCCGCTCCGGCCTGGTACAGGGCCTCAGGCGACTCACGGTAAGGAGAGCTCGCTGTCTGCCAGCCTTCTCTGATTCCTTCGAGTTCACGGGCAAGCAGTCTCACGCTACAGGCAGGTAGGAAACGCTGTACCTCCTTTGCTCGCCTGCGCGGTGGCTGCTTCAGCTGGTACGTTCCTGCGAGTCTCAACCTGCAGTAGCAGTGGGCTAGGCTGCCATGGCCGCTGCTGCCGAGAAGGACGCGCTGCCTCTCTCGGTTGACTGGTCGCGCACGAAATCCATCTGCCCAGCATGTTCTGGGCTGCAGCAGCCAACGTTGCAGGTTTCCGCAAAGCCTCCAATGACGGGATTCGTGGCAAGACACGCTCTCGTGGTGAGGACAAGAACCTGCTCAACGACCTGCAGGGCGTTGTTGGGGAACTGGTTGCGCTGTCCAGACTGGAAGGGCTTGGCTTCAGCTGCACCCACGACCTACTCGATGTCAGCGGACCCGTCGATGACGTCGACATTCGTGCCTCGATTGACGGTGTCGAGCTTGCCATCGAGGCGAAGTGCCTGCTCATGGCACCAAACAAGCACCTGTTCCTCGTTAACGAGATTGCGCACGAACGATCAGTGGCCAGATGCGCAGACATCTACACCCCCGTGCTCACGGTCGTAGGGGCGGACCACGCGTACGTCGGATCCCTGTCGACGTGGAAGATGTGGGCAGGTGGAAACTGCACCCGTTCAGGTACAGTGTCATCCGGCCCATGGCGAGACACTCTCACGATTCTGCCCCCGCTACTTGGACCTGTCGGCGGATGACCTGCGAGCCTCCTTCCCATTCCCAAACAGTCGCATCTGACGAATCCCGCGTACTGAAGCAGGCCGCGATTGCGGCTTCCAAGTTCAGCTCCCTTCGCGACTCGATCCAGGTAGACGAGAATGCGTCGGCGCTCGATCTCGTCGAGTACTACTCACGTGTTCTGTCCTAGCGGATATTCCTGCCGACTGCCGAGCGACGGCGAGGTCAGGGATTGTTGAAGACCCCTTTGTAGGGTCGGAATCTGGCCGAGATACGCGAGGCGGGATTAGAGCATCATTGAAGATGTGAGTTCAGATTCGTGCCCACCACCCCCTTCGAGGTCCGTCTCCTTCTGAGGCGGGCTTCTTTCGTATTGGAGACCACGCCAGTAAAGGAGGTGATATCCATGCTAGCCATCGCGATAGCGACTGACGACCCAGCGACCAGTACATCGCTGGA
This sequence comes from uncultured Actinomycetes bacterium, assembly GCA_963850695.1. Classification (GTDB taxonomy): domain Bacteria; phylum Actinomycetota; class Coriobacteriia; order Anaerosomatales; family CAWKMJ01; genus CAWKMJ01. The sequence goes on along the minus strand of CAWKMJ010000001.1, from coordinate 1,132,002 downwards.
GCTTCTGCTCCACATTCGATCCGACTACCTGCTCGATCTCTTCAGGAGAAACACCCTTGTTGCAGCGGTGTTCTCCGTAGTGCTGAGTGCGGTCCTCGGCATGTTGTTCGGTGCAGCAGGCATGGTGGTGTTCCTTGCCGCTGTTGCTTCGACTGCTACTACGACACTCGTCTACAAGTCCGGCCTTCTGGTCGGGATGAAGCGTCTGAGGGAGAGGTGGTGACGAACAGGCACGGAAGAGACGTGTAGTGGTGTTCGGGTAAGTCCTCAGTAAGACCGTCCCAGTCGGAGGAGGTGGTCGTGTGGCATCTCCTGAGGAGATTGAGAGCCTCAGAAGAAGTGAGGCAGTCGACCTAGGTCGGGGCGTCGCGGATAGGGGCTGGGGACTTATGCGATGGTCAGCGGGAGGTCTCCTTCATCGCGATGTGGCATCCCACACAGAATCGCGGAGACTGCCAAGGAACGGTGCGGTGTCCGCGAAGGTCCAAGTGTTCATCACAGGATCGGGAGATGCGGCAGCAGATGCTGCAAGTGGCATTCTCGGATGGGTGGCCTAGCCTGCCCCCATGCGACGGCTATTCCAGCTGGCTGACAAGTTCGATGTCGCCAGAGCGCAAGAGGAGTGGCTGCGTCGATACGGTAGCCCAGTTCGAGGGCGAAGGGTCGACACGGTCGCGCACAGGGTGCCTATCCCCCCGTATGGATGGAAGATGTCGATGAGCTTGGGGACAAGGTCCTGCGGAATGGCGCAGATGCATGGCTTGGAAGAGACTTCCCGTCAGTCGAGATGGTCAGCCGCACAGCACTCCTGAATCCGCAAGTCAGGGGATTGGCGAGGAAGGAAATCTCGCTTCGCCAGGCGAAGAGGCGCCAATCAGCTGCTCCGCCTGCTGGCCGAGAGGTGACGCCACGGTATCCCGACGCCACTACTCCTTCGCCAGAGATTCCTTCCCCTGCCGATGATGGCCCATATCGTCCCACGGGCGGAGGATCCACGCTGCACGCCCCTATCTGTCGATGCGGTTCACTGATGCAGCATGGGGTCTGCCCATATTGTGGGGCCGGAAGCTGATGGCTTGCTGCGAGGAGCACCAAGCTACGGGCTTGTATCGACATAGCGAAAGGAGGCCGACGCGCGGACATAGAGGACGGAACTAGGAGCGAGGGAACAGCCAAGCTCCACCCATTCGCAAGGCGTGGCCAACATGGCTGCACCTTTCTTCATGCCCTGAGAGGAGGAGTCATGGGAACGATTCACAAGAACGCCAACAGCGTTGCAGTCGACCCTGACCGTCTACGTCAGTTCGCCTACATGCGGAGACTGACGCTGACAGCGATTGGTCCCCTGTTTGACAGATGTGAAGGGTGGGCGTCGGTCATCTGCAGCAAGCGTCGAGTTGGCTACTACGCGCTCGACGAGCTTGCGTGCGCTCTTGGAATGCGAGTTGAGGACCTCATCGAGGAGATAGGGACCGATGAGGAGCGTGAGCGGAATCATGTCGCCTGCTGACCTGTCTGAGTCGCCTGTCGAGTACGTGTCTTGATGTGATGCCAGCAACCTGAAGGGTGTTCCCTGACAGAGATATCTTTGCTGGCTGAACAGACACGGATGAGATGGCGCGTTCGCTGATGTATCCGCACTGCTATGTGTCTTCCATGGCAATGCCTGACATCGAGCGCCATGGACAGGTAGGCGCACAACCGAATACGCACATCCCTTGCCTCGTGACATCGGGTCACGGGGCTTTCGTACTTTCTGGAGGTGATTCATATGAAGAATAATCGGACCCCTCACATTCGCCAGGTTCGCCGGTAGATGGCTTGCACTCTGGGCTGATGTGAAGCTCAGGCCCACCGGTCTTGCCGAGTATCGGGGCATCATCGATGAAAATGATCTGCTCCCTGCGTTCGGAGGTGAGGCAGTCGAGGCCATGACCACCGCAGGGATACAAGAGTACGTCGCATCGAAGGTGCAGGACGGACTCTCGCCGCGCACCGCAGCCAACCATGTATACGTGCTTCGGCGCATGCTCGGTGTGGCTGTGGACTGTAATCTCGTCAACAGTGAACCCTGCAACAGCCGTCGTCCTTCCGCGTGTCCCGCACGTCGATCGGTCATACCTGACAGCGGAAGAGATGGGTCAGCTCGATTCGAGGCCACCCCTCCTTCATGGCGTGTCTTCGAATCCGCATCGGCCTGTCTGCTGGGAGCTAGGAAGTCAGAGCTTCTCGCGCTCTCGTGGACATCGGTATCGATACCGGACCGGACCATCAGGTTCGAGAGGTCGATGCGTCTCAGGTGTCGTCACCGAGCCGAAGACAGCTGCATCGAAGGCTGCGGTGCCTATCCCTGAGTCGTTGGTGGCCGTTGCTCGAAGAGAGGAAGGCGGTAGCCCCTGGTCCAGACGGGCTGGTCTTCTGCCGCTCGGATGGCAGTCCACTCTCGGATTCCAAGCCGAACGGTGTATTGAATGCATCCCTTCTCAAGGCAGGTCTTCCACATGTGACCTTCCACGATCTGCGACGAAGCTGGGTGATGGCACACGTCGAGGCTGGGACTCCTGTGAAGACGATCGTCTCTCTCGGGCGATGGGCGTCAGCTCAGACGTTCCTCGATGAGTACGCCGTCTACATGCCTGCCTCGGGTGGTGATGCCGCACAGGAGATCGCCCGACTTGGTAGGAGGCCTTGAAGCGTAGAGATTCGTTCATGCACGACATGCCAATCAGGAGGGTCCGGTCGCAGCGAATGTCGATCGGGCCTTCCTTCCTATTGAAGGAGAAGAGACAATACGGAACTCGCCATTGGTGTACAAGCCGTTCGTCGATGCGCGCGTGCAACTTCATGTAGCCTATCTTCGAGATCCAGCGCGGAGGAGATGCTATGACGCCAGACGAACTGAAGACTGCCATCGCGCTCGCGCGTGAGCATGCGTGGGGTGGAGTTCGCGGGATCCTGGCCCAAGAACCGACAAGCACCTGCAAGCGAAGGTGATTAGGGCGATTCTCGGAATGGCGAACTCGTCTGATGGCGGCACTGTGGTGGTTGGCGTCGCGGACGATGGCACGCTCCTCGCGCCTGTGGGCACGAACGCGGACGACTGTGCCACATGGTGCTATGACGACCTGCAGTCCAGCGTCTCGCAGTACGCCGATCCACTACGTCGAGCTGGACGTCCAGACGGTCGTGCTGGACGGCATGCAGTTCGTGGTCATTGAGGTGGCTCCGTTTCCGGAGTTCCCCGTGCTCTGCGCAAGCGTGACTACTCCGGCGTCCTGCGGAATGGAGCGCTCTATGTTCGACCCTATGGCAAGAACGAGACGGTCGAGGTGCCTTCCCACGTTGAGATGCGAGATGTTGTTGAGCGCGCCGCTGAGGCAGTGGCGAGACGCATGCTGGCGACCGTCAACAGACTCGTGCCAGAGTCATCCACTCCCCCGCAAGACGAGGCTGCCGATGAGTTCAGGAAAGAGGTAGATGACCTCCTATGACGACTCACAGCGACAAGATCAAGCAGCGGGGATGATACGGTCATCGTAGTCCGCCCCGAGTCCTACGATCAGAACCTGGCGGACTCATTCCGCGAGCTTGAGGAGGCGGTTCGTGAGTCCTCGGTCAAGCTGCGGGGATGGGACTTCCCACACTATGACTTCAAGACCCCACCGGTGAGGTCTGCGGGAGCATGTGGGCCAGGAGTTCGACTGGGAGCGCTTCGTCGAGCTTTGGCAAGCCTACCGCAGCGGGCAGTTCGTCTCCCTGTCTGGCTTTGCCGAGGACTGGCGCGACCAGTCATCAGGGTGGAGCGCCCCGGACGGCTGGGCATACGGCATGACATTGAGCGTCGAAAGCGCCGTCTTCCTGCTCTCGTCTAAATCTACGAGTTCGCGGCACGATGGATTGCGGCACTTGGGATCGAGCAGCCAGTGGTCATTCTTGAGCAGGAGATACACGGCATCAAAGTTGACGGTCTCGTTGCTTTGGAATCCAGGCCGAGTGCCGTTCTCGATGGAGAAGGTGTGCGGCGTCGAGTCGTGGACATACTCGGCCAGCTATCAGCCAGCGACGTTGCTGGGCAAAGCACGGGAGCTAGCCGCGGAGCCAGCAGTCAGCCTCTTCGAGCTGTTCCGTTGGGACGTCAGTCAGGACACAATCAGGGGCATTCAGGACAAGCTGCCGGAATGAGACTGAGCCGGTGTCCCTAAGTGACGATCGCGTTGGAGCCTGATTCACGTCGAACGACCTCCAGCGGAATCCCAATCAGGGCCAGGGTACTCGCGAAGAGGGATGATGCCCTCATCCGTGTATTTCACGAGTGCGAGACCGGCCTGCTGTCTCAGCCAACACTTGTACTGATGTGTCTCCCACGCTGTCTCTACTCGTTTGAGTATCGACTCCCAACGATTGATGCATGCTCTGTAGTAGCGATCGCACAGTTCTGCTTCATGCCATATGCCTGCCTCGGGTGAGGTATCTCCATCGAAGAGTGAGGACGAGCGATGAGAGATACGGCGCATCTGGAGGTGGACGATGACAGCCTCGATGACGAGATCGTTCAATCCCTCTTCCAGGTACGGTTCTACGGATTCCCACTGTTCACGCAGGTTCTTGGCCAAGGTGTTCGCATAGAGGGTCTCTGCAAGACAGCAGGAGCCTAGCTCGGGAAGTGGAAGACCTGCCTTGAGAAGGCGACACACGCCGTTCTGGGCGTAGGCACAGCCCGCTTCTCCCCTACAGACGATGGGTCCTTCCACGGCGACACCGTAGCGCTGTGCATTTCGTGCGTGATACCAGGTATGACTCAGCTGTCTTGGCCATGCGCAAACCGTTCTGTAATCGGCTCGAAGCCGCTGATTATGCGGTGGATACCGTCTGTATGGTACGTGTCACGTGTCTCTGTAGCAGATTCACGATGCCGAATCCGACATCACCATCGTCGGTACACTTCTTTGCGACGTAACCGAATGCCCCGCTGTCGGCATGACCTACCCTGGCGAAGCCTCTGCTCGCCTTCCATGCTCACTTGACCTCATGTGCGGGCACTGCCTCCTGCATCAACAGATGGAGATGCGGCGTGGTGCGGTACGCTGCGTGCTCGATCACTCCGAACAGAGGAGCTTCATAGCCGATCTCCTTCAAGAAAACGTCAAGGTCTGAGCGCACATCTTCCTGGGTGAAGACTCGATACTCGTCTATCGCATCATTGGAGTACGTGAGGCTACAGAAGATGGTCAGGCCGAACCTGTCCTCCTGGAGATAGTCGGCCCACGCGTTCATGGCATCGAGCTGTGTCATGTCGCGACACCACGTGATCTGTGACCCTACTTCTCTATGCTTCTTTGCTCTCCAATCAGTACGTCTCTTCTTGCGCAGTGTTTAATTCGTTGCATAGTCTTCAACACCTTCTCTTCGGTCCTTACTCTGTTGCGTTGACCTACTCAGGACATGCCTTGGCATCAAGGGTGAGCGTCAGACACCCAAGTAGGGTCGTGCTATGTCTCCACGAACGTGATGTCGTCGTTCGTAGCTATGGCATCGTGACCAGCTCGCGCTCCGGTCCCATCAAACGGAAGTACATGCGACCGCTGGATTTCTCCGTACCTGTACGGTCCAGCCGCTGCTCTCAGCACTGCCGTTTCATCGGCAGGAGCTGTGTGGGCTGTGCCCCCATGGCGGGTCCAGGCCTCTGCAGCTTCATCCTTTGGGAAAGATGGGTCGGCTAGCAGATGGATGCTAGGCCTGCCGAATCCGAGAAGGCCACCGATGCTGGCGTAGTACTCCCCGCGATAGCCGATTCTTCGACCAGCAGTCCTCTGAGTGCAGCGCCTGCTGCCTTGAGCGGCTCTGGGGAAACAGCTCCGTCGCATGGCATGGTGAGCATCATCGCCCACACAAGCTGATAGGCATCCAGCCAGGACATGTCGGCTTCTGATCTTCTTAGTGTCTGTGGTGCGAGTCTGCAGACACTCGTCTGATGCCTCGACGTCGATCGCCTTTTCCTCATCATGTAGCGTCCTTCTTGTTGACGTCTCCAGTACTCGAGTGACTGGCTTGAACGCAGAAGTGCACTTCTCTCGCGGGCAGTTTCTTGGGCAACCGACCCGCTGACCTAGACACTTGTGTGTTGACACACGTGTGTTTATACCCTACTCTCTGACCGAGCGCAAACCTCCGGAGGTGCAGGATGAGCGAAATCGATACGAGCAAGCTCGTGACCTGGAAGCAAATCGGCGAGACACTGGATTTCTTCCACGTGGATGTGTCGCTTGAGACGCTTCGTCCGGTTGCCAAGCGCCTCGGCCTGAAGCCTGTCAGGCAGGAACCCCATCCTGAATCGGGCCGAGGCCGCGTGAGTCTCTACGACCCGATCGTCTGCTGGGTGCTAGCCACCGTGCATCATTGGCCACGCAGCCTAGGCGAGGAGCCGCATACATGAGGGTGCCGACCTCGAAGATGCCGCTTTCGCCCTGGAGTCGTGTCGATGCCTCGCTGGCGAGATGTGCGGTCGACTGGCGATGATGTAGTCGTGGAGCGTCTTGCCTACTACCTCTTCATCACCGACACGCGGTGGGGGCTGGACATTCGGATGCTCGAATCGGATCTTCTGCGTCTCCCCCTTCCGACGAGCTTGGCGACGGACAGTCCCGCACTCATACGGATGCTGAGGGCGTACAAAGCTGCGGTGGTCTCACAGGCTCTCCAGCGGACAGTGTCGGTCGACGAGATGCCACTGCCTAGCGATGATGACTACGAGGACATCGGATTCGGCCACATGGACGTCATATACAGCGGGCTGGCACAGCTCGGTCTGTACGACAGAAGTCTCGATCGATCTCGAATGCCCTGCCCGAGAGTTCGGCAACGAGAGAGGAGTGATACCGGCAAGCTGACTGAGTCTTCTGATCTCGGCGGACCTCCGAGACTGGACTCGACATATCAGGCATCCAAGCTATTCAGATACCTTGTAGCGGGGTCTGGCCGGACTCGTTCACCGGTGCGTTCTGACTCCGCGAAGCCCATGTAGCTACCTTGTTGAGCTTGAGGCGCGGATGCAGACATAACTCTTCGACAGTGAAGGAGAGGTGTCTGCGATGACCGCAGCACTCGCCAGCGACGATCGAGCACCGATCGAACCCCTACTCACCGTGCAAGAGGTGGCCCGCACCCTCGGCGTCACAAGCACCGGTGCGTGTATCAAGCGGTCGCCGAGAACCGCATTCCTCACATGAGGGTCGGAACCCGAATCCGCTTCTCACAAAGGGCGCTTCAGGATTGGGTCGACTCGGCACACGCAGAGCAGATAGACGTCCCCCGTGATGGTCGGCCCTCCGTCCGAGGGTCGGCCATCAGTCTATCTGGAGGTAATCGAGATGGCGATACAAGAGCGCGTCGGCTCAGCCGGCGAGGACGGCAAACCACAGAAGAAGTACCAGGTCCTCGGTGTACAACAAGCATCTAGGAAGGAAGGAGTACATCGGCACGTTCCTACGCAAGCGCGACGCCCAACAAGCAGAACTCAGGGCGAAGCTGAGAATCGTGAACGGTGAGCCGGTCTTCGAGCGCAAGGAGATCGGCCTGTCAGACCTTGTCGATGAGTGGCTTCAGACCCTCACGGTCAGGGACTCCACGCGTGAGGAGTACGAGCACACGACGAACCATCTGCGAGGCTACTTCAAGAACCGTCCTGTCTCCGGTATTAGCAGGGAACAGATACAGCGGTTCGTGGCACAGAAGGTGGGTGAGGGATACTCGGATCGGTACGTCCGCAAGATGGTGACGCGGCTGTCGCAAGTGCTCAACACCGCGATCGACTGGGGCTACCTCACCGTGTCCCCCACCGCTGGCGGTATACGCAACCTGCCGCCTGAACCGCGACGGGAGGTGAGACCGCTCTCGGCTGAGGATGTGCGCTCCCTCGTCGAGGCCGCGCCTGACTACTGGCGTCCTGCCCCTTTCCCTCACGCTCGTTGCATGCGGTCCGAGAATCAGTGAGTTGCTTGGCCTGCTGTGGGAAGACGTCGATTCGACCAAGGCATCCTTCACGTCAGAGGACAGCTCAAGAAGGGCCGCATCGAGAGATTGAAGACATCGGCAGCCTGGAGGAGCATCACGATGCCTCCGCAGCTGGTGTCAGCACTGCAAGCACACGCGCTCGTCTGCCCACCGACGGAGATGGGTCTCGTCTTCCCTACCGAGAACGGCGTCCCAGCGTGCCCGAACAACTGGCGCAAGCGGGTGTGGGCACCGACGGTTCTTCGATCTGGTGTACGCGAGGTAGTCTCAAGCCGCATGACATGCGAAAGCAGTTTGCGTCAATCCAGGTGAGCCAACGACGAAGTGCCGCCTACCTTCAGTCGGTGATGGGTCATCGGAGTGCTGCGACGACGCTCACATGGTATGCGGGGGTCTTCGACGACGAGATTGAGCAAGCGACTCAGGACATGGAAGATTGGCTGGGGTCAGAGGCCCCAAACCTGTACATCATCAGTGACTCTGGCGTGACCCGCCGACAGCTATACGGCAGCTGACGTACAGAGTCTCCGAACGCAACAGGCCGGTAGGGGCCTCTCCTCCCCTACCGACCCTGCATCTGTTTGTGGTGGAGACGATCGGGATCGAACCGACGACCTCAGGCTTGCAAAGCCCGCGCTCTCCCATCTGAGCTACGTCCCCAGAATGCGCGCATGTCCCTCGCGCGGTCACACACTATATCATGCGTCGCGCACGTGAGGGTACGCCCCACAGCCCTCGCCTTCTCCGCTTCCCGCCGACCCGCGTCGGCACCCCTTCCTCGGCACCCTCAGAGACGCCGTTCTCACCATCCCTGCCTGGGCTAACACGCGCGGAACCCAATCGTAACGAGACCGAAACACGCCTTCGATTGCCACGAAACAAGCGCGGGTTGTAATAGCGCAACGTAACGGCTCAGGACTGTCCAAGAGACCACGCAGAATCCTGCGCGAAGGGAGGTCACTCGGGATGGGTTCAGGACAGACACGGATCATGACAGCAACTAAGGAGGTACTTTCCATGCGCAACAGCAAGCTGCTGCTCGTGGCAGGCCTCGTCGCCATTCTCATCTTCGCGCTCCCCGCGATCGCTCTCGCCGACGCAGGCGGGCTGGAGACGTATGAGACGGCCGAGGTCCCGACCGCAGTCGCAATCGACTTCATCTGGCTTCTCGTCGCGGCCTTCCTCGTCTTCTTGATGCAGGCAGGCTTCGCGGCAGTGGAGGCCGGGTTCTGTCGGGCAAAGAACACGACGAACCTCATGATGAAGAACATGATGGACATGGCCCTTGGCTCGCTCGCGTACTTCGCGGTGGGCTGGGCAATCATGTACGGAGCCGATCTCTCCGGCTTCATCGGGACCGACCAGTGGTTCCTGCTTGGAGACGCCTACGACGTCACCGTCTATCGTGACTTCATGTTCCAGGTCGTCTTCGCGGCAACCGCCGCAACGATCGTTTCTGGTGCGGTGGCCGAGCGCCTCAAGTTCGGTTCGTACCTCGTCTACAGCGTCGTCATCACCGCCCTCATCTACCCGATATACGGACACTGGGTATGGGGCGGCGGCTGGCTCGCCAATCTGCCCTTTGGTGACGGCCACGTCGACTTCGCCGGTTCCGGCGTCGTGCACGCAGTCGGTGGTTTCGTCGGCCTCGCGGGCGCGCTAGTCCTCGGCCCGCGCTTTGGGAAGTTCGACAAGAACGGCAAGCCCCGCGCCATCCCGGGTCACAGCATCGCGCTGGCCACGATCGGCCTGTTCATCCTGTGGTTCGGCTGGTTCGGCTTCAACCCCGGGTCGACGCTTTCCGGCAACGACCTTCGGATGGCCACCATCGCGGTCAACACCAACATGGCGGCTGCGGCTGGCGCGGTCGTCGCGCTTCTGATCACCAAGTTCAAGACGGGCACCTGGGACGTTGGCATGGGCATCAACGGCGCTCTTGCGGGCCTCGTTGCCATCACCGCTCCCTGCGCCTTCGTCGAGGGCTATGCGGCCATCGCCATCGGCGCCATCGGCGGCGCGATCGTTGTCGGCTCGATATATGCACTCGAGAACATGGGCATCGACGATCCTGTCGGCGCCGTCTCGGTCCACGGTGTCAACGGCCTCTGGGGCCTCATCGCCGTCGGCCTGTTCGCAGATGGTACCTACACCGCATGGCCTGTCACCGGCCTCTTCTATGGCGGCGGCACCGGGCAGCTGGTCGCGCAGCTCATCGGCGCGGTGACGGTGTTCGCATGGGCGTTCGGCACGGGCTTCGTGCTCTTCAAGGTCATGGACCTCGTCGTGGGCATCCGTGTATCACCTGAAGAGGAGCTCGCAGGCCTGGACGTCATGGAGCACGGCTCGGCGGCATATCCGAACTTCCTGACAGTTGAGGAATAATCAATCCACCGAGGAGGTGAAGACCGTGAAGAAGATCGAAGCAGTGATTCGTCCGGAGAAGCTCGATGCCGTCAAAGAAGCACTGGAGACAGCGGGCTACCCCGGAATGATGCTCACCCGCATCGAAGGCCACGGAAAGCAGAAGGGCCTCATGCAGCAGTTCCGCGGTCGCGCGTACAAGGTGGAGATGCTCCCCAAGTACAAGATCGAAGTCATCTGTGCCGCTGATGAGTGCAGCAAGCTCATCGAAGCCATCTCTGGTGCGGCTCGCACCGGCGAGGTCGGCGACGGCAAGATCTTCGTGAGCGACATCGCTGATGTGCTGCGTATCCGCACCGGCGAGAGCGGCGAAACCGCTATCTAGCTAGCACGTTGTGTTCCGCAGTGCCTGGTGAGGCGGGGCTGTTCCCCCGGCCCCGTCTCACCCCCCCCTCAACCACCGATCCCAGAAGCTGGCCAGGCAAGGGCAGGAGCGAACCGTTCCAATGAAGAAGGTCGAAGCCATATTCCGCCCCGAGAAGCTCGAGCACGTGCGTCAGGCACTCGACGAGCTGGAACGCGCCGGCATGACGGTCGTCGAGGTCAAGGGACATGGCGTGCAGGGTGGGCTTTCCCAGCAGTGGCGGGGCGACGACTACCATGTAAGTCTCGTTCCCAAAGTCATGGTGATGGCTGTTGTCCACGACCATGAGGTCCAGGAGACCGTAGAAACGGTCTCCGCGGTCGCGAGGACCGGAACCATGGGTGATGGCAAGGTGTTCGTCACGCCTGTCGAGCAGGCGATCCGTATCCGCACCGGAGAGACGGGCCCTCAGGCTCTCTGATCGTCAGCCCGATTCCGGACACAAAGAAACCGGGATGGCCTTCGCACCGCCCGAGGTTCCCCTCCAAAAGGATATCCTCGAGAGCTCTTGCCCGAGTGAGTGTGTATCCCTCTCGGGCTCACCCTCGCATACACCAGAGGCTTATGCCCGATCCTCCGAGAGCGATGACTCATGTGGCTGACAAGTCCCGCGCTTCCCCTTGAAGCGCGTCGATCGAACCGTTGTTCACGCGCTCACGTACCGACTCGTTCCAAAGCCACTCGGAGGTCTTTATCTGCCATCCCGGCTGAGTCGTTGGGTATCGCTGATGTCACTGTCAGACATCCTCACCTCGCCTCGTACCTAGAGAGCATTCGAGCCGCAGTAGAAGGACTCTCCTTTGCGGCTCAAGACGTATATACCCCGCAACGGCACGACGCTGACGCCGAGAAACAGATGGTCGGCTCCGCACGTGCGGAGCCGACCATCGAGAGGTCCATGTGTGCACGGCTGCTAGAGCGCGTCGAGCTTCTCGACCAGAACGCTCTCCTCGACCGCGCCGACGACCTGGTCCACGACCTCGCCATCGGCCGAGAGGAACACGAACGTCGGAACGTACTGAGTACGGTACTGCTGCATGAGTGCCGCCGCATCAGGATCGGTCTCGGCGTTGATGATGCGGAACTCGACAACACCCTCATAGTCTGGCTGTAGCCCGTCGACCACGGGCTTCATCTCGATGCACGAGGGTCAACTGTCTGTGTAGAACTCATACATGACAGGGATACCTGCTGTCTCGGCCGGGGCCGGTGCTGCGACCGCCGGTGCGCCGCTCTCGACCTCGCCCTCCCAGGTGACGATCCCGGACGCGTAGTGGTAGATCGTCTCGAAGCCCTGCTCGGCGAGGTAGTCGACTACTTCTATCGAGCGTGATCCTGTGGCGCAGTAGATAGCCACCGGCTCGGTCTTGTCCCAGCCCTGAGAAACGGTGGGGATATCGTTCATGGGTACGAGCTCGGCGCCGGGAATGTGCCCTGCCTGATACTCGCCCTCGGTGCGTACGTCGACGACGAGGACGCCCTCGTCGACAAGCTCCTGCATCTCCTGGGCATCTACGTCGACGACGCCACTGCCGCCGCCCGCCGGCCTGAAGACCAGGAAGCCGACGACGACGAGCACTATCGCCACGCCGGCCCAGATCGCTATCTTCTTCGCGTCCATCACATCTCCTCGAGTAAGGTCAGGGTAGTATACCCCTCGGGGTATCCAACCCACAAGACCGCCCGCCTCGCCGCACGCCTAGGACAGCCGATCGACCACGTCTGGACTCGTGTAGCAAGGACATGACCAACCCTGCTGTTGCGGCCGATGCGAGCTCGCCCGCTTTGGCTCGTGTCGCGCGCGGTACGTACGCCCGGCGCTACTTCCCCATCCATCTCGTGTGGAAGAAGCGCATGACGCGCATCTGGCCGAGCCACCGGCGCGCGCGCAGTATCGGCTTGGCGTAGGCGGCAACGGGATACCGCAGCCTATCTGAGGAGTCGGTCGCTGCCGCGAAGATCTCCTCGGCTGCCTGTTTGGGCGGCGTGCGGTCGGTGATCGAGGACTCAAAACCCTCCATAGCCTCCATGTACTTCGTGTAGGGTTCGGGCTTCTCGACCCCAGGTCCGAGGACCTTGCCCCAGATCGCTGTCTCCACGAAGCCCGGCTCAACGGCCTTCACGCGGATGCCGAAGGGCTGAAGCTCATGCCACAGCCCCTCCGAGTAGCCCTCGAGCGCGTGCTTGGAGGCGTTGTACACCGCGAAGAACGGAAAGACCATGCGTCCTCCGAGCGAGGTCACGTTGACGATGGTCCCGCTTCCCCGCTCGCGCATCGCGGGCACGAATGCCAGGGCGAGTTCGACGGTCTCGAAGACGTTCACTCGGAAGATGCGCTCGGTCTCCTCGGCCGAGACGAACTCCACCGGGCCGAACTGCAGCATCCCCGCGTTGTTGATGAGGATGTCGGGGCAGCCCGGCCCTGCCAGCACGCGGTCGGCGAGCTCGCGAGCGTTACCGGGCACGGCGAGATCGAGCCGCTCCAGAGCGATCCTGTCGCCGCCACTTTCGAACTCGGGTCGCTTGCTGGTGTCGCGAACGGTGCCCACGACATCCCAGCCCTCGTCAGCGAACCTCTCGGCCACGGCCTTGCCGATCCCTGTCGATACACCCGTCACGAGCACACTCGGCATCTGGCCGCCTTTCGTCGAAAACCATGTCATCCCGTGTGAAATGGGGAATCACTACCGTATGTTCCATTTCGCGCGGCGCTCGAACCGGGCCAGTGCACGTCCCGTCCCAGAACCGCCGTCGCGCCCGATGAATAACACGACATGAGGGGCAGGGACAACGCATGCGCATCGCAGTAGTGGGGTCAGGCATCGCAGGAACGAGCAGTGCGTGGCTGCTTTCGCAAGACCACACGGTGGATGTCTACGAGGCCGAGGACTACCTGGGCGGACACACCTGCACGCTTGATGTCACGGTGGATGGAACGACGTTCCCTGCAGACACCGGCTTCATGGTCTTCAACGACCGCACGTATCCCAACCTCATCAGGTTCTTCGAGCGCCTCGACATCGAGTGGACCGAGAGCGACATGTCGTTCTCGGTGAGGATACCGGCCGAGAACATCGAGTGGTCCGGGCACACGCTCGACTCCGTGTTCGCGCAGCGCAAGAACATCGCCAATCCCAAGTTCCTCAAGATGCTCGCCGATGTCGTCCGTTTCTCACGCGACGCGGACCGTCTGCTCGCAGACCCCACGACCGAGGAGCTCACGCTCGGCCAGCTGCTCGACCGGGAGGGCTATGGCGGGGGCTTCACCGACTGGTACCTCATCCCTATGGGCGACGCGATCTGGTCGACACCCCCCGGCGAGATGCTCGACTACCCGGCCGGGACGTTCCTGCGGTTCTGCGACAACCACGGCCTTCTGCACATCACCGGCAAGCCCAAGTGGCGCTCGGTCGCAGGTGGGGCTCGCACGTACGTCGAGCGCGCGTCTAGGTCCTTCTCCGGCGAGGTGCAGACCGAGGAGGCAGTCGAGCACATCGAGCGCACGGGCACCGGCGTCCGCCTCACCACCCCGCGCCGAGCCGAGACCTACGACGCGGTCGTCATCGCCTCCCACCCGCCCCAGTCACTCTCGATGCTGGGCAACCCCACAGATGAGGAGCGCGCCATACTCCAGGCGTTCACGTTCTGGGACAACGACGTCGTGGTGCACACCGACACCTCCTTCCTGCCGGAGAGCAAGCGCGCGTGGGCTGCGTGGAACTGGTACGCGGAGACCGGGGACATCACGAAGGACATGCTCGTGCTCACCTACCAGCTCAACTGGCTGCAGAGTATCCCGGTCGAGACGACCGTGATGGAGACCCTCAACCGCAATCGGGAGCCGGCCGAGGGGACACTGCTGGCGCACTTGAACTTCGACCACCCCAACTTCTCGCACGATGCGATCGAGGCCCAGCAGCGCGCTGCCGAGGATCCAAGGCAACGGGGGCGTCTACTACGCTGGAGCCTGGACGCGCTACGGATTCCACGAAGACGGCATCCTCTCCGGCGTCCGCGTGGCCGAGAAGCTCGGAGCGACGGTTCCGTGGGGTGCCGAGCTCGACGTCTCGCGCACTCGAGTGCTCGAGCCCGCCGCAGATGCCGGGCCCATGGGGCAGCCGGTGCCCGAGCCCGAAGCGTGAGAGCGTGAACAGCAGTCTCTACATCGGCAAGGTGGCCCACATCCGTCACCGGCCCAAGGTGAACAAGTTCCGCTACGGGATCTACTACCTGTTCGCCGACATCGATGAGCTCGACGAGCTCGACGACACGGTTCCGCTGGTTCGGACACAACCGAGGACGACTGCTCTCCTTCCACGACTCCGACCACGGGTCCCTCGGCGAGACTTCGCTGCGCGAGTGGATGGAGGCTATCCTCGACCGCGCCGACATCGACATCGACGGCGGCAGCATCCGCATCCTGACGTTCCCGCGCGTCCTCGGCGCGAAGTTCTACCCCGTGAGCTTCTGGTACTGCTACCACACCGACGGCACGGTCCGCGCCATCCTCGCCGAGGTCCAGAACACGTTCCGCGACCACCACAACTACCTGCTGCACAACGAGGGCAAGCCCTTCGATTTCTCGGGCAAGCCGCGTATGGAGAAGGTCTTCCACGTCTCGCCGTTCATCGTGATGGACGCCTTCTACGAGTTCCACTTCACCGAACCGGGCGAGAAGCTCGCCGTGACGCTCAACGACTACGTCGAGGGACCGCTCCTGCTGACCGCTGCCATCGCACTGCACGCCGAGGAGATATCGGATCGCAGTCTGCTCGGCACGGTCCTGCGACACGGGCCCATCTCTCTCGTGGCCTGGATTCGCATCCACTGGCAGGCGTTGCGCATCGTTTCCAAGGGAATCGGGTATATCCCGCGCACAGAGCCACCCGCGGAGGAGACGTCGATATGGACGCCACACGAGCAGTCTATGCTCCAGTAGCCCGCTCGGTACTGGGACGCCTTGGGGCCGGACACCTCACGGTCCAGTGGCCGGATGGCACGATGGAGGAGTTCTCCGGTGCCGAGCCGGGCCCCTCGGCAGTTCTCGAAGTCCGGCGCGGCTCAGCAATGCGTCGCCTGCTCGCCTCGGGCTCGATCGGGTTCGCCGAGGGCTACATGCAGGGCGACTGGGACACGCCCGACCTGCTGTCGCTGCTCGATCTTGCCATGGCAAACATCCAGCGCGGTGATCTGCGCTCGCTGCCGACGCCGCTCAAACCGGCCCAGCGTGTGTGGCACCGGCTCAACGACAACACGCACCAGGGCTCGAAGAAGAACATCGAGTACCACTACGACCTCGGCAACGACTTCTATGAGCTGTGGCTCGACGACACGATGACGTACTCGTGCGCGCTGTTCGACGGCAAGGTACATCCGGAGCAGAAGGGCTGCGCGCCGTCCGCCGAGGCGGCGGGCCACGCCGACGTCTGCGCTCCCCCCGATCCCGATGCCGAGGTGCTGTGCGAGGCGCAACGCGCCAAGTGGGACCGCCTGCTCGACGTCCTGCAGCCGTCTCGAAAGGACACGATCCTCGAGATCGGCTGCGGATGGGGTGGCTTCGCCGTCCATGCGGCTGCGCAGGCAGAGTGCAAGGTCACAGGCATCACGCTCTCCCAGGAGCAGTTCGACTACGCCCGAACCAAGGTCGAGGAGGCGGGGCTCGAGGGACGGGTCGACATCCGTCTGCAGGACTACCGCGACATCGAAGAGACGTACAGCGGCATCGCCTCGATCGAGATGTTCGAGGCCGTGGGTGAGCGTTGGTGGCCGACCTTCTTCGGCAGCGTGCGTGACCGGCTACAGGAGAAGGGCCGCGCCGCCATCCAGACGATCACGATCTGCGACGAGTCGTTCGACGCGTATCGCGCCCGTCCGGACTTCACTCAACGCTACATCTTCCCTGGCGGGATGCTGCCGAGCCCCTCCCGGTTCGTGGAGGTCGCGCGGGCTGCTGGGCTTGCTCCCGGAGAGCCGCGCTTCTTCGGCCAGAGCTACGCGCGCACACTCGAGACGTGGCTCGATCGTTTCGACGACGTGTGGCCACAGGTCGAAGCGCTCGGCTTCGACGAGCGCTTCCGTCGCATGTGGCGCTACTATCTCGCCTACTGCCGCACGGGCTTCCGCTATGAGAACATCAACGTCATGCAGGTGGCGCTCGATCGGGAGTAGCGGTGCCGGATCACCCCGGGAAACGAAGACGTCCCGGGCGTGTGCCGCGGGACGTCGAGTGATCGGGGATGGTGGGCCCGAGTGGATTCGAACCACCGACCTCACGCTTATCAGGCGTGCGCTCTAAACCGACTGAGCTACGGGCCCATCCTGGAGAAACTTCGCTACCATAGCCCACAGCCCTGGGAGCGTCAAGAAGACCGCGGAGCTATCCCGCGACCGTCGTGACGTGCAGATTCCGCGGGCGAGGACCGTCGAATTCGCACAGGTAGACGCCTTGCCACCTGCCAAGCTTGAGCTCTCCGTGGCGAACCGGGACCGTCACGCTCGAGCCCATGAGGCTGGCCTTCACGTGAGCATCCGCGTTGCCCTCGCAGTGGCGGTACCCGTCATCACACGGGACGAGCCGCTGGAGCACGTCAAGCATGTCTCGGGTGACATCCGGGTCCGCATTCTCGTTGATGGTGAGCCCCGCAGTGGTGTGCGGGCAGTAGACCACCGCAAGCCCGTCCTGAAGTCCTGACGCCAGCACGGCTCTCGCCACATCGCGCGTGATCTCGACGAACTCCTCGCGAACGTTCGTATCCACGTTCACATCCATCCGTGCTCCTCTCCCGAGAGGGTTCCATCCCGTATGATATGGGAACATAGCTAGTCTCCGAGCCCACACAGAGAACCCACGAGAGGAGATCGCCATGATTCACGTACGGATCGCATCGCTTAGCGTCGACGCCGTGTCCAATCAGCCGGTGATCATCCTCAAGCCGACTGACGATGACATCGCTGAGGGCAAGCTGCTTCCCATCTGGATCGGCCATCCCGAAGCCACCGCCATTCTCCTGGCTCTTCAGGGCATGGAGCCTCCGCGACCCATGACCCATGACCTGCTCAAGAACTTCGTCGACACGCTGAACATGCAGGTCGAGCGGGTCGAGATCACGCGAGTTGAAGATGGGACCTTCTACGCAGCGATCATCCTCCGAGGCGAGGAGCGAACACTTGCCATCGACGCCCGGCCCTCTGACTCGATCGCGCTCGCTGTCCGCACCTACTCGCCGATCTTCGTCGATGAGGGCGTGCTCGAGGAGGCCGCTGTGGACGAGGTCCTCGTCGAAGACGAGGAAGACGAGGTCGAACGGTTCCGGGAGTTCCTCGACCACGTGGACCCGAACGACTTCAGCAGCTAGGACCAGCCTACTCGTACCGGAGCGCCTCGATGGGATCGAGGGCAGAAGCGCGATACGCCGGATACACCCCGAAGAAGATCCCGACGCCGGCCGAGAACACGAACGCGAGTACGACGGCCCACGGAGTCACCTCGGTCGGCACGACGGCCTGCAACGCCAGCGAGCCCAGCCAGCCCAACGCGATGCCCACACCGCCGCCGGCGACCGATAGGACGACAGCCTCGATCACGAACTGGCTCAGGATGTCGTATGTCTTGGCCCCGACCGCCTTGCGAATACCGATCTCGCGCGTTCTCTCTGACACGGACACCAGCATGATGTTCATGATGCCGATACCGCCTACCAAGAGCGAGATGCCCGCGATGCCGGCCAGCATGAACGTGAGCGTGCCAAGGATGTCGGAAAGCAGGCCGAGCGTCTCGTCTTGTGTGAACGTCGAGAACTCGTCGCCGAACGCCGGCCGCACAGCCTGGCCTATGCGTCGCTTGACCTGATCGATGTTCTCGGTCTCGTCGACCTTGACGACTATGAGCTGGATGTCGGTCGTCCCAAGCAGCTTCTGGGCTGTGGTGATGGGCATGTATATCTGGTTGTCGGTGTCGCCGGTCAGCGATCCGCCTTGTGCTTCCACATGACCGATGACTGTGAACGGCTGCCCGTTGATGTCCACGCTCGCGCCCGTGGGATCCGTGGACGGGAAGAGGTCGTCCTTGACGGTGGCGCCGAGTATCACGACTCTGGAGCCCGCCACGACCTCGCTGCGACGATAGTCACGCCCGCTCACATAGTCGCTGGCGAAGACCTCTGCTGCGTACTCATTCCCAGCCGAGATGGTGGACCGCAAGGTGCGATTGCCCACCTTGAGCGTCGCGGGGCCCGACACGACGGGCACAACGAGGTTCTCCGAGCCCAGCTTCCGCTGGAGGTTCTCGGCATCATCGAGCGTGAACTGCTTGGTGGCACTTCCCCCTCCGGGGCCCTGGCCGCTGCCTTCTTCAAAGTTGCCGGGGAAGACGAAGATGAGGTTTGAGCCAAGCCCTTCGATAGTCCCGGATATCTCGCCTTGAACGCCGGTGCCTATCGCCACAAGCAGAATCACCGCTGCGACGCCGATTATGACTCCCAGCATGGTGAGCGCGCTGCGCACCTTGTTGGCGTTGAGCGCCTTGAGGGCGATGCGGAAGCTCTCGACGAAGTTCACGAGCCCGCCCCCTCCTCCATGTCTGCCGCTTCCTCGACGAGATCCTCCGGCGCGACGGCACCCTCGAAGGTGGCCTCCTCGGCCAGTTCTTCGGTGGCAAGCGCGCGGTCCTCGACGATCTCGTCTTCGACGACAAGCCCGTCCTTGAGGTGGACGATACGTGCGCCGTGGCGGGCCACGTTGTAGTCATGCGTCACGAGCACGACCGTGATTCCCTGATCGTTGAGGCCCTGAAGGATCTGCATGACCTCGATACCCGAGACCGAGTCGAGGTTGCCGGTGGGCTCATCAGCCAGCACGATGCTCGGTTCGGTGACGAGCGCGCGAGCGATGGCGACGCGCTGCTGCTGTCCGCCCGAGAGCTGGCTCGAGTAGTGCCCGAGACGATCGCCGAGTCCTACGCTGTCGAGCGCTTCCTTCGCGCGATTGGCGCGCTTCGAGCCGGTGACGCCCGCGTAGATGAGGGGCAGCTCGACGTTGGCCTGCGCCGATGTCCGAGAAAGCAGGTTGAACGACTGGAACACGAAGCCGATGCGCTTGTTGCGAACGGCGGCGAGCTCGTTGGGGGCCATCGTCGACACTTCTTCGGCTTCGACCTGAACGCTCCCGGCGGTAGGTCTGTCGAGCAGACCGATGATGTGCATGAGCGTCGACTTGCCAGAGCCCGAGGGCCCCATGATGGAGAGCATCTCGCCGTCGCAAATCTGCAGGTCGACACCGCGAAGCGCATGGACCTCGATCTCGTCGAGCTCGTAGACCTTGGTCACATCCCGTGCCTCAAGGACGATGCGCGCGTCCGCGCATCCCCGTGGGGTGACGCCTGTGGCTTCGATGTCTGCCATGAGGCCTGTTGTCGCTACTCCGCCGCCTGGACGCTCATACCGTCCACGAGCTCGGTGGGTCCGGACAGCGCGACTTCGGCACCCGCCTCGACGCCAGAAAGCACCTGCACCTTCGTCTCGGTGAGTGTTCCTATCTCGATCTGAGTCCTAGCAAGCGTACCGTCGGACTGGACGACGTAAACATAGGTCGTCCCGCCCTCATCAAAGAGCGCCTCGATAGGCACGGTCACGGCATTCGGCACCGAGCTCACCTCGATGCCCACGTCGCCCTTCATCCCGATGAGTACCATCTCGTCGATGGGCTCGATAGCCAGGTGTACCGGGAAGACCGTGCCTCCTGTGGCGGTCAGTCGCGACGACTCCTCGATCCGAACGACTGCCCCGCTAAAGGACTGCGCGGGGAAAGCATCGAGGGTTACGAGGCCCTCCATGTCTAGATCGAGACGATCAACGTCGACCTCGTCAACCTCCGCGATGAAGTCGACTCCGTCTAGGTCCACGATCGTGAATGGTGCCCCAGCGGGTGATACCGAAACCCCCGCCTCCGCGACTGCGGCGTTGCCAGCCGCATCCGGAGCGCCCACGGCGTTCATGACTACGACGCCGTCGATCGGAGCCGTCAGACTCGCTTTGGCAAGCGTGTCCTCGGCCAGGACGAGCGCTTGGCGCGCCTGCTCGCACGCAGCGTCTGCCGCTCCGTACTGCGCGCCCAGAGAGGTCCCGGCAAGCGTCTGGTACTGAGACCGAGCCGCCAGGTACGCCGCATAGGCCTGATCTGCTGCCGAAGCGGCCTGCGCTGTGGCTGCCGAATCATCGTATGCCTTGAGCGTGTCCTCGGCTGCCTTGGCCTGCAGATAGCCCGCGTAGGCCTGCTGCCACGCCGTGTCCAGCTCGGCCAGCTTGGCGATGTTGGAGGGGGCTGGTGCAGCGCTGGCCTCGATGGAGGCTTTGAGAAGATCGTATGCGGTCTTGGCGGTCTGATAGGCCGTGTACGCGGCCGCAGTGGCGGCGCGGGCCGCCGCGAGGTCGCTGCTGCTGGGCCCCTGAGCGTCCACAGCGTCGAGGGCCTCGACCGCTGCCTCGTACGATGCCCATGCGGCGTCGATGTTGGCTTCGGCCGCGGCGAAGTCAGCGCTTGAGGGCGCCTGGTTGTCGATGAGTTCGCGCTGGGACTCGGCCTGGGCAAGCGCCGAGCGCGCCTGCAAGACGGCCGACTCCAGGGGGCCGGTGTCCATGATGGCGAGCGTGGCACCTGCCTTCACGGTGGCCCCGTCCTCGACGTCGACCGAGTCGAGCGTGCCTGCCGTCGGCGGATAGACGTCCGCACTCACGCCGGACGCGATCTGGCCCGAGGCGGTCACCGTGACGGCGAGATCCTGTTCCTCGACGGCGGCGGTCTCGACCTCTACCCCGCCACCACCGGTGCTCAGTGCGAACGCCGCGACCACGCCCCCGATCAACACCAGGGCCACGACCGCAAGGACGATCTTGGTTCTCCTCGACACGGTTCCTCCTAGCTGGGTCTCCCGGGCACTATCCTGCCCGGGCCGTCATACACCTCATTCGTCTATGGTTCCACTCCGTGCTGCCGAGTATGCATCCGTTGGAGCTCTCTGACTACCCGGCCCTCTCCCTACATCGGCCGTCCTGGCCACCATGGGCTTCCGCCCGATAGCGATCCCGATCGCCGCCGAGCAGTGCGAGCACGTCTCGGATGTCCCCGATCGCGAACTCGGGCCCCGGCTCCAGCACGTCCTCGGAGCAGAACGCCCCCCACAGCGCAGCAACGGCGACCGCCGCGGCAGCCTTGGCCGCACGAACGTCATAGGGGCTGTCGCCCACATACATGCAGTGCTCGGCAGGTATGCCGAGGATGCCCGCCGCATGCAGGATCGGCCCGGGATCCGGCTTGTGCACGTCCAGGTCATCCGAGCACACGATGACCTGGAAGTACCGCTCCAGACCGAAGAGCTCGATGCCCCTCATCGCCACACGCCGGGACTTGGAGGTCACGACACCCATCGGCACATCTCTGGCCAGCAGCTCATCGAGCAGATCCTCTGTCCCGGGGTACTCGGCGATGAGCTCATCGTGAACGTCCCAGTTGTGGCGCCTGTACTCGGCGACGAGCTCGTCGCGCTTCTCGGGGCCAAGCGCCTCCATCTGCTGGGCGAGCGGCGTGCCGACGCCGTACAGAAGCTCCACGTCAGAGAACTCCCTACCGAGGACCTCGCGCGTTGCGTGACGCATCGAGGCGAGTATGAGGTCCACCGTGTCGATCAGCGTGCCATCGAGATCGAACAGCACCGCCCGGATCGGCCGGTCGTGGGGCACGCCTCGGCCTTGTGGCTCGGCATCGCTCAATGGATGCCTACTCCTCGGCCTCTTCGTCCTCGAACTCCTCGGCGACCAGAGCCTCTTCTTCGGCCTCGCGCTCATCCATGGGCGCGTCTTCGGCTGCCTTCTCGATGAGCGTCTCCTGGCCCTCGGGCACATCCGCCGCCTTCTTGGGCTTGCGCTTCTTGCCGGCGGACACGCGCGCGATCGCCGAGACGCTGTCCGACGCCGAGACGTTCATGACCTTGACGCCCTGCGTCGAGCGACCCAGCTTGGAGATGTCGTTGGCCTTCACGCGGATGACGACACCCTCCTCGGAGATGAGCATGAGTTCGTGGCGCGGCATGACGATCTTCATCCCGGCCAGCGGGCCCTTCTTGTCCGTGATCTGGATCGTCTTCACGCCCATGCCGCCGCGCTTCTGCAGCGGGTAGTCCGACACCGAGGTGCGCTTGCCATAGCCGTGCTCGGTCACCACGAACAGCTCTGCGTCGTCCGGGGCTATCTCCATGCCGAGGACCCGCTCGTCCTTCTTGACGTTCATGCCTTTGACGCCCATCGTCCCGCGACCCATGGGGCGCGCGTCGGCCTCATCCCACCTGATCGCCTTCCCGGCGGTGGAGACCATCATGATGGTCTCGCCGTCCTTGACCCGGCGAACAGCGATGAGCTCGTCACCGTCGCGCAGGTTGATCGCGATGATCCCGTCGCGGCGCGAGCGGTCATACGCGCCGAGCGCAGTCTTCTTCACGAGTCCGCCCTTCGTCGCGAAGAGCAGGTACTCGTCGGGACTGAAGGTACGCGTGCTGATCACGGCGGCGATCTTCTCGTCTTGCTCGAACGGGAGCAGGTTCACGGCGGCTGTGCCCCGAGCGTGCCTGGAGCCTACCGGCAACTCATGCACCTTGAGGCGGTAGACCTTGCCCTTCGTCGAGAAGAACAGCACGTAGTCATGGGTGGAGCTGATGAAGAGCTGGTCGACGAAGTCGTTGTCCTTGAGGTTGACGCCTGCCTTGCCCTTGCCACCGCGTTTCTGCTGACGATAGGTGGCCACGGGAAGACGTTTCACATAGCCCGCCCTGGTGATGGTGACGACCATGTCCTCCTCGGCGATGAGGTCCTCGACGTCGAGATCGCGGGCCTCTGAGGCAAGCTCGGTGCGGCGCGGGTTCGCGTACTTCTCCCGCACCTCCGCAAGCTCGTCCTTGATGATCTGGAGCACGAGCTCGATGTCGCCAAGCACCTTCTTGTACCAGGCGATCTTCGTCTTGAGCTCGGCGAGCTCCTCTTCGATCTTGCCGCGCTCAAGGCCAGTGAGTCGGCGCAGGCGCATCTCGAGGATGGCGTCTGTCTGGGCTTCGGTCAGCCCGAATCGCTCCATCAGCCCCGCCTTGGCTTCGACATCGGTCTGGGAGGCCCGGATGATCTTGATGACCTCATCGATGTTGTCGAGTGCGATGACGTAGCCTTCGAGGATGTGTGCGCGCTCCTCGGCTTTGCGAAGCTCGTACTGGGTCCTGCGGGTGATGACCTCCTTCTGGTGCTCGACGTAGTAATGCAGCACTTCGGGGAGCGTGAGTGTGCGCGGAACCCCGTCGACCAGGGCGATCATGATCACGCCGAGGCCGGTCTGCAGCGGCGTGTGCTTGTAGAGCTTGTTGAGGACCACCTGGGGCACGCAGTTGCCTTTGAGTTCGATGACGATGCGCATGCCCTTGCGATCGGACTCGTCGCGAAGGTCCGAGATCTCCGTGAGCTTCTTTTCGCGCGCGAGATCGGCGATCTTCGTCACGAGCTTGGACTTGTTCACGGTGTAGGGGATCTCGGTGATGATTATTCGCGTGCGCCCGGTGGAGGTCTGCTCGATATGCGCCTTGCCCCGCACCTTCATCGATCCTCGGCCGGTCGTGTACGCGTTGTGGATCCCCTCGACGCCCATGATCATGCCGCCCGTGGGGAAGTCCGGCCCGGGGATGACCGTCATGAGCTCCTGGACGCTCGCCTCGGGGTTGTCGATCACCATGTTCACGGCGTCGATAACCTCGCCGAGGTTGTGCGGGGGGATGTTGGTCGCCATGCCCACGGCGATGCCGGACGACCCATTGACCAGGAGGTTCGGGAAGCGCGCGGGGAAGACGAGCGGCTCCTCGAGGGACTCATCGTAGTTGGGACCGAAGTCGACGGTCTCCTTGTCGAGATCGCGCATGAGCTCGGTCGAGATCTTCTGCAGCCGGGCCTCGGTGTATCGCATCGCGGCCGCGCGATCGCCATCGATCGAGCCGAAGTTGCCGTGCCCATCGACAAGGGGCACACGCATCGAGAAGTCCTGCGCCATGCGGACCATCGTCTCGTAGACCGCGGAGTCCCCATGCGGGTGGTACTTGCCGATGACCTCGCCGACCGTCCAGGCCGACTTCTTGTACGCGCGGCCGGGCGTCAACCCGGACTCGTTCATGGCGTAGAGGATGCGTCTGTGAACCGGCTTGAGACCGTCGCGAACGTCCGGTAGGGCGCGGGCAACGATGACGCTCATCGAGTACTCCAGGAACGACGATCTCAGCTCGTCCTGGATATCGATGGGCATGATCATCGTCCCGTTGTTCTCTTCTGCTGCCACTTACAGCACTCCCTGCTTCTGTAGGTTCTTGTACGCAAACCACGCCCCGACGGCGATGAAGCCGATGCCGAACGATATGAGCACGGCCGCAGCCATCCAGCCGACCTGCCCCGCTCCGCGCGTGGCCATGAGCCCCACGATGCCCCAGACCATCATCACTGCGCCCAGGACCACCATTCCTGCCGCGACCGCGAGGCCCAGTTTCCAGAACCCCGATGCCGTCGGCTCCTCGGACTTGAGCCCTGCCATGAGCTCGGCCATCTGCGCCGGGTCGATCTCGTCACCGCCTGGCCCCGCACCGCCCCTTCGGTTGGCCGGGACCACCTCGGGCACATCCGCCGGACTCAGCCGTGTCGTGCCACCGCCGGCTTCGGCGGGTATGGCCGTCGGCGCTGCGGCCGCCGCGGGCGCGTCTGCCACAGGAGCTTGGGCCGCGGGGGCTGCGCCCTCTCCGCCCGACTCCTCGGTCTTCTTGCCGGCTTGCTGGTCGAGCTCCTCGTACTGATCCCTCTCCCAGGGAGGCGGCTCGAAGCTCCGTCTGTCCCGCCGTTCCGCACTCATCGTGCTCGCACCACCACCATCAGATGTCGAGGAAGCGGACGTCTTTGGCGTGTCTTTGGATGAACTCCTTGCGCGGCTCGACGTTGTCGCCCATGAGGTCCATGAACGCCTTCTCGGCTGCGGCCGCGTCGTCTACCTGGACTTGGAGGAGGGTCCGGTTGCCGGGATCCATGGTCGTCTCCCACAGCTGGTCCGGGTTCATCTCGCCCAGACCCTTGTACCGCTGGATGTTGGGCTTCTTGCCCTCAGGGAGACGGGCGAGCACCTCCTGGAGCTGCTTCTCGCTGTAGGCGTATTCGCTCTTCTTGCCCACCGAAGCCTTGAACAGGGGCGGCTGCGCGATGTAGACGTAGCCGTGCTCGATCATCTCTCGCATGTAGCGGTAGAAGAAGGTGAGGATGAGACATCTGATGTGAGCGCCGTCCACATCGGCGTCGGTCATGATGATCGCCTTGTGGTAGCGCGCTCCCTCGATGTCGAACTCCTCGGCGATGCCTGTGCCGAGCGCGGTGATCATCGCCTGTATCTCCAGGGACGTGAGGGCCTTGTTGATCCCGGCCTTCTCGACGTTGAGGATCTTGCCCTTGAGCGGGAGGATCGCCTGGAACGAGCGATCGCGCGCCTGCTTGGCCGAGCCGCCGGCCGAGTCGCCCTCGACCATGAAGATCTCTGTGAGCTCGGCTTCGCGAAGCGAGCAGTCCGCGAGTTTGCCCGGCAGCGTGGAGCTCTCGAGCAGTCCCTTGCGTCGCGTCAGCTCGCGCGCCTTGCGTGCCGCCGCGCGGGCCTTGGCAGCCTGCAGGGACTTGCCGAGGATGATGCGGCTCGGCTTGGGGTGCTCCTCGAGGTACTCGGCGAGGTTCTGCATCACCGTCGACTGCACGAAGCCCCGCATCTCGGTGTTGCCGAGCTTGGTCTTGGTCTGCCCCTCGAACTGGGGGTCCTTGAGCTTGGCCGAGATGATCGCCGTAAGACCTTCTCGGATGTCCTCGCCGGAGAGGTTGCCGTCCTTCTCCTTGAGGATGTTCTGCCGGCGTGCGTAGTCGTTGATCGTACGCGTCAGGGCGTTCTTGAATCCTTCGAGGTGCGTGCCGCCCTCATGCGTGTTGATGTTGTTGGCGAACGCGAGCACCGACTCCGAGTAGCCGGTGTTCCACTGCATCGCCACCTCGACGGCACCCTCTTCGGCCTCCGCCTCGAAGTAGATGACCTTGTGGTGAAGCGTGTCCTTGCCCTCGTTGAGGTATTTCACGAAGTCGATGATGCCGCCGGCGTAGCGGAACTCCTCGCGTCGCGGCTCCAACTCTCGCTCGTCCAGCAGCGAGATCTTCAGGTTCTTGTTGAGGAACGCGGTCTCCCGCATACGTGCCGAAAGGGTCTCGAAGTCGTACTCGACCGCCTCGAAGACCTCTGGGTCAGCCCAGAAGGTGACCTTGGTCCCGCTTGCCTGGGAGCGCCCCGAGCCCTCGAGCTTGCCGAGCGGCTTGCCCTTCTCATAGGACTGCGCCCAGATCTTGCCGTCTCGCTTGATCTCGACCTCGAGACGCGAAGACAGGGCGTTGACGACCGAGACGCCCACGCCGTGCAGGCCGCCGGAGACCTTGTAGCCCTCGCCTCCGAACTTGCCGCCGGCATGCAGGACGGTGAGAACGACCTCTACACCCGACTTGCGATACTTGGGCACGTTGTCGACCGGGATGCCTCTGCCGTTGTCCACGACGGTGATCGCGTTGTCGGGATGTATCGTGACCTCGATCGCCGTGCAGTGCCCCGCGAGCGCCTCGTCGACGGAGTTGTCAACGACCTCATATACAAGGTGATGCAGGCCCTTGGGCCCCGTTGACCCGATGTACATGCTCGGCCTCTTGCGAACCGCCTCGAGGCCTTCGAGGACCTGGATGTCTTTGCCTGAATACGTACCTTTGGACACGCCAACTCCTTCGGTTGCGGTGGTGTAAGGAGCCCCTCGGGACACAACCCACAACATCTCGTGGTTGCCCCTCTGATTCTACCACAACAGGTTGGGGTTTTGCGGCTCCAGACACCCCCATTTTCCTGCGGTTATGTGCCTATCTATGCCCCTTGTCGCGAGCACCCTTCTGCCACTGCTTCTCGGCAATGATCGCGCGCAGGGCCGCGTCCCTCAAGGGGCCGCTCTCGATGCCGGCGACGAGGCTCTCGGCCTCGTCCATCTCCTCTGCGGAGAGGGGCTCTGGGGCGACCCTGTCGCCGCCGTATCCGCGCGCTGTCTCGGCCTCCCCTTCGCGCTGGGCCCGCTCGCTCTCGACCTCTCGCGTGACCGAGAACCGTATCGTACGAACCGCTTCCCTACCGATCTCTTCGTTGAGTCTATCCTTGAGCTGCTCCCCCATCGCCTGAAGCTGCGCGGCCCACACAGGTGAGTCCACCGCCACCATCAGCTCGCCGCGGCGGACCCCGCGTACATAGGTATGGCGCGCGACCTCGGTGCCCACCGCGACTGCCCAGACGTTGGCCACCAGGGCCTTGTCCGCGTGCTCTTTGCCTCCGAGCGACGTGACCATGCGCTGCAGGCCGTCCCCTAGCTGTGTTCTGCGCCCGCGTCTCATGGCCCCAGCTCCAGCACGTGTGCGCGCGCGATGATCTCATCTGCGAAGTAGTGCAGGTTCGTCGTGGTGACCACCGTCTGGGTGCTCTCGTCCACCCGGCTGACCAGCGCTGCGCGCCGCGTCCTCATCGAGCTCCGACATCACGTCGTCGAGCAGCAGGACCGGGGCCGCTCCGGTGACCTCTTTGATCACGGCCACCTCGGCGAGTTTCCACGACAGCGCCGCCGAGCGCTGCTGGCCCTGCGAGGCGAACGCCCGGGCGCTCGTTCCCTCGAGCGTCACGCTCACGTCGTCGCGGTGTGGCCCTACGAGGGTCGTTCCGCGCGCGCGTTCCTCGGCTGCGGTCCGCTCCAGACCGGCTGCGATGTCTCGCTCGAGCGCGTCCTGCTCTCCCGCCTCCGAAAGCTCGCTCCCAGAGGCCCACGGGCGTTCGTAGGCCATTCCCAGCTCCTCGCCTCCTGCGATCTCCGCGTGGATTGCCGTGGCATGAGGCCCCATGCGAGCGAGCAGTCTCATGCGGTGGGAGGTGTATCTCGCTCCTGTCTCGGCGAGTTTGCTGCCGAGGGCCTCCACGACCCCCTGCTGTCCCTCCTTGAGAGCGGCGTTCCTCTGCTTGAGGATTCGGTCATACTCTCGCCTGAGAACCTCGTACGTCCTCGAGAGCTGGTCGCCGAGCGAGTCGAGGAGCGCTCTCCTCTTCTCGGCTGACCCCTTGACCATAGCCAGGTCGTCCGGTGCGAAGACCACGGATGGGAGTCGTCCCCGGACGTCCGAGACCCGCCGGACCTTGCTGCCGTTGACGGTGTATGCCCTTCTGCCAAGGGAGTCCACGTCCATCCCCACGGCGAGCGTCCGGCCATCCCCTGCTGCCGACATCAGGACCGATCCGGCATCTCTTCCCCACCGGATCGTCTCTTTCCACGCGGGGTTGCGGAACGACTGTCCCGCTGTGGTGAGTTGGATCGCCTCGACGATGGACGTCTTGCCCGCGGCGTTCGGGCCGCCGATGACCGTGAGCCTCTCGCCCAACTCGAACTCTGCCTGCTCGTAGTTCCTGAAGTCGACCAGACGTATCCTCTGAACGAGGAGGCCCACTCCCTACCCGAGTCTCACCGGCATGAGGAGATACAGGAAGCCTTCGTCCTCGGGGGCAGTGAGCACCCCGGGCTTCAGGGCGCTCACGATGTCGAAGGCCACGGCATCGCCTCCCGCTACGGCGATGCCATCGGCCAGGAACGCGTGGTTGAACGCTATCTCGACATCTGGCCCCTCTACCGTTGCCATGAGGTCCTCCGACGCGTCTCCAACGTCTTGTGTGGTTGCGGACAGGCTCAGTGTCTGGTCTTCGTTGGACACAGACAG
This sequence comes from uncultured Actinomycetes bacterium, assembly GCA_963850695.1. Lineage (GTDB taxonomy): Bacteria > Actinomycetota > Coriobacteriia > Anaerosomatales > CAWKMJ01 > CAWKMJ01. Next base: position 1,102,347 of record CAWKMJ010000001.1, on the reverse strand, counting down.
TCGCACTGGTGAGTTATGTTGGGCCAGGAGAGCCACGCGCTTCACTGCCTGGGACAGATCGTCCTTGGGCAGCTTCACAGACGTCTCTGTGTCCGCCGGTATCAGCTGCCGGTAGTTGGGGAACGATCCCTCGATCTTCCTGGTGATGAACGACGTCTTCGCGAACTCGAACACGACCTGGTTCTCCGCCACACCCACGGTCACGTTCTCTGCGCCTGCTGCCAGACGGGACACCTCTGTCAGAGCCCTGCCTGGAACCACGACTTCAACGCTCTCTTCGGCCGGGGATCTCGAGGGTGAGTTCTTTGACTGCAAGACGATATGAGTCGGTGGCGACCATCTTGAGCGTCGGGCCGTCTATCGAGACCAGAACCCCCGTCAGGATCGGTCGTGTCTCGTCTCGGCTCACGGCTCGGGACACATGGGTCGTGGCCTCCTCTAGGGCCGATGTCGAGATGCTCACCACTGTGGCTCCCTCGACCTGGGGGAAGCGGGGGAAGTCCTCGGGAGACAGCGTTCTCACCGTGAAGGACGACTGCTCGCATGTGATGACGGCCAGGTCTGACTCGAGGGCTATCGTGACGGCTGCCTCTGGAAGCGATCGCACTATATCGGCTGTCAGCTTCCCAGGGAAGACTGCTTGGCCAGCTGTCTCGACGTTGGCCTCTATCTCGACTTTGACCGAGACCTCGAGATCGGTTGCCTGGAGAACGATGGCTCCCGAATCAGAGGCGGTCACAAGGATGCCTGAAAGGATCGGAAGGGTTGAGCGAGATGAAAGACCTCGGCTTACCGAGGAGAGAGCATCTGCCAACTCTCCACGAGCTATCGTGAGCTTCACTATGATTCCTTTCTTAGTTTCAGGAGGACAACAGTAGTCATAATAAGGGTTGTGGACACTGTGGATAAGTCCTCTTTAGCCAGCTACCGGCAGGCGTGTCCACTGTTCGTACCTTGTGGGCATCCACCCTGCAGATATCCACACTCCCCACAGGGAGATCCTCCCCTCCACAGGGAGACACAACCGTCCCCCGACGTTCCCCAACTCTTCCACAGCTCCATACACACTCAGTTCTTCTGCTTTATCTGGTTCGTGAGTGTGCGGATCTGCTCGTAGACGTCTCTCTCGGCCTTCATCATCTTCGTGATCTTGGCCTGGGCGTGCATGACGGTCGTGTGGTCGCGGCCCCCGAACTCCCTACCGATACTGGGCAGAGACATGTCCGTGAGTTCGCGAGAGAGGTACATAGCGATCTGCCGAGGATAGACGATGGCTTGAGATCTCTTGTTGCCCACGAGCTCGGCGTGGCTGATCGAGTAGAAGCGGCACGACTTCCTTCTGGATCGAGGCGATAGATATGGGACGACGGCCTTCTCGGGGAAGATGTCCTTCAGGACGCCTTGGGCCACATCGATGTCGGCGGGCTTACGGGTCAAGGAGCTGTAGGCGATGATGCGAATAAGGGCACCCTCGAGCTCTCTGATGTTGGAGGACACGCGGTCGGCTATGAAGGCGAGAACCTCGTCGTCGACATCGAGGTTGTCCGCATCCACCTTCCGCTTGAGGATGGCGATCCGCGTCTCAAGGTCTGGCGGCTGGATGTCGGTTATCAAGCCCATCTCGAACCGGCTTCTCAGGCGATCCTCGAGGGTAGCGATGTCCTTGGGCGGCCGATCAGAGGAGAGCACGACCTGCTTCCCGGCATGCTGGAGGGTGTTGAACGTATGGAAGAACTCCTCCTGGGTCCCCTCCTTGCCCTTGAGGAACTGGACGTCATCGATCAGAAGGACGTCGTTGTCTCGATACGAGCGACGGAAGCCGTCGATGCGGCTCTTGTTCCGGTCGCCGATGGAGTTGATGAAGTCGTTGGTGAACTGCTCCGTGGAGACGTACTTCACCTTGAGGTGCGGGTAGCTCGCGTGGACGTAGTGGCCGATAGCCTGGAAGAGGTGTGTCTTACCCAGCCCGACACCCCCATATATGAAGAGTGGGTTGTAGGCCCTGCCCGGAGCTTCGGCAACAGCAAGAGCAGCGGCGTGGGCGAAACGGTTGGAGGCGCCGATGACGAAGGAGTCGAAGGTGTACTTCGGGTTGAACTCAGCGGCGTGCTTCGCCACGACGGCTCGGGCGACGGCAGGCTCGGGTGCTTCCGGCTCAGCAATGCTCGGAGGACGGGGCCTCTTCCTGCTCCGGGATGGCCTCCGGCGCGATAGAGAATTCGCAGCGTCAGAGAGTCTGCAGACACCTGCGACAGGGCAGCGCCGAGCAGCCCGCTATAGCGGGAGTCGAGCCAATCGCGAGCGAACTCGTTCTGCACGGCGATCACGAGACGCCCGTCATCAACCGAGAGAGGGGCGGTGTGTTCGAACCATGTCTTGAACGTGGGCTTGTTGAGCTCACCCCGGACGATGGAAAGAACCTCGCCCCAGACCCGCTCGGCGTCGGTCGTGTCGTGCGCTACCTCATACATCCACTATCACTTCTTCTGCTTCGCTAATCGAACAGTGCGTCTAGATACTCAGTTCCGGCATCGGTAAGAACGCGCTTGCCGCCCTCTTCGGCAACGATGAGCCCATGCTGTTCCAGGAAGGCCAGGTCGCGGTGGGCCGTGGAGAGGCCAACTCCCAGCTCGTTGGAGACCAGCGTGGGTCCGGCCGCCCCGACCTCGAGGACGAGGGACAAAACGCGCTTGTGCCGATTGGACAGGCGGGGAACGGATACCGGTGCCGCCGAGGAGAGGAGTGTCGCCTCGGGGAGTCGGTCGGGGGTACGTGTCGCGGGCTCGGGCTCTGGGGCTGCGGGGCGAGCAGCGGCGCGGAGCGTGACCACCGTGCCGCCGTCGATGTTGTCGTCGAGCTCGAGCGTGCCGCTGTGATGGGTGAGGTACTCGCGAACGATGGGCAGCCCGGATCCGACGCCGCGGATGTAGTCCTTCATGGCACCGGTGGCGGTCGTGAAGCCGGGCAGCGAGGCCCGGGTCTTGTCGGGGATGCCCGGGCCACGATCCGCGAAGCGAATCGTGCGGCCATCGTCCATCACCGAGATCACGGGATCGCGGAAGTCTGCGTGTATCAGGTTCTCCGCCACCTCGCGGATCGCGGTGTACGGGATGTCTCCACCCAGATCACGCGCGGCTTGGTACGTGGTCGCGGAGACTGACTCTATAAAGGAGTCGATCGCGTCGGCCTCGATGTCCGTCACGCGCGGCGCGACGGCGAGCGAATCATAGACAGCAAGCCGAGCGGCGTGGCGAACGGTGTTCGGGGGGGCTTGGGCCGGGAGCTTCGGGGAAGCGGCGGGGGCCGCCGGACGCGGCCAGGCAGAGCGCTCCAAGACGCCGTGATCAACGAAGAATGATTTCATGCCCCCCCTTCCGAGCTTTCCTGGCATCCACACGCTATCAACAGCGCGGTAGGCCGACCATCGTTCCGAAACACCTGCTAGCGTGCGTCTCCATCCACAGACGAAGGGCGAACCAGAAACCTGACGGCCCCTCTGAGCTGCGAGTTTCCAAGTTATCCACAATCCTTTCCACATCTGTGGACAGGTGACACTCGACCTTGCGTGAAGAGGGCGAGATTGCCGAGGATAGGCGCGTTTCGGGCTTTTCGGCACTTTCCGGAGGTGTTTCAGCTGCGTTCCGGCGGTCGGTCTTGTGGAAACGCCAGGCTCGCGTTAAGGAAATCTGAAACAATCTGTGGAAAAGGAGCCGATCACCCGGGAAGCGCGCACGCTCATCCGAGACGATGTACACTCTGAGCAGGTATTTTCAAGGCAACTCCTCATGGAAAACAACTCCATCAGGCGGAGCCGATTCTAGCAAACGCGGTGAGCTCTCACAACGCGCCTGAGGGGTTATCCACAGGCACTAGCATCCTGCGGCCTGGGTTTTCCACAGTATCCACAGATTCTAATGAATCTCACAGTCGGGCTCTACGATTCGGCGGAGGTCTTCTGCGGCAAGCGGGACGGCCGCCTCTCGTTGTTTCAACCGGCGCGCCGCGAGCGTGCGTTGACACCCCAGATTGGGGGTCTGTATAATCACTGGGCTTTGCGCCGGTACGCAACGGCGCACGATGAGGAGGCACGATTCAGTGAAGAGAACGTATCAGCCCAATAGAAGGAAGCGCAGCAAGAAGCACGGCTTCCGTAATCGCATGTCCACACGCGGAGGCCGCCGTGTTCTTGCGAGCAGGCGGCGTAAGGGGCGCAAGGTCCTCAGCGCGTGAGGGGCCCACGGAGGCCACGATGAGACGGACGATCCGCTCGTCGAGCGAGATCGATGCGCTGTTCCGCGCGGGCAACAAGGCCGTGAACGAGCTCGTGCTCGTGATGTGCGGACCGACCGCGAACGAACGCGGCCCCGAGGGCCGCGTTGCGTTTATTGCAGGCAAGAAGCTTGGTGGGGCCGTCGTGCGAAACAGGACGAAGCGCGTCCTGCGCGCTGCGACGGCTCGCTTGGGCGGCCCGTGGGCAGGGACCGATGTCCTGATCATTGGCCGGCCGGGGTTGCTCGGCGCCGATTCCGACAGCGTTGACGCGGCACTCGGGAGGGCGTTGCGCCAGGCGGGGATCATCGAGCGATGAGACGAATCGTACGCATGCTCGTCATCATTCCGATACGGATGTACCAGGTCGTCATCTCTCCCCTGTTTCCAGCTTCCTGTCGTTTCACCCCCACGTGCTCCGCGTATGCGATAACATCCGTGGAGCGATACGGTGTCGCGAAGGGCGGGTGGATGGCGATCAAGCGGATCGGCAGATGCCACCCGTGGAACCCCGGAGGACATGATCCGGTGCCCTGATGGCATCGGCTTGAGATACTGGCGCCAAGGAGGTTCAGCTCCACGTGGAGATATGGGATACGTTCAAGGATCTCATCATGGAGGTGCTCAAGTGGCTGTACGGCTACACGGGCGACTTCGGATGGGCGATCATCGTGCTGACGGTGGCCATCAGGCTTGCCCTGAGCCCGCTTGTCCTCAAGCAGACGCGCTCCATGTACGAGATGCAGCGCATCCAGCCCAAGATCAAAGAGCTTCAGAAGAAGTACAAGGACGACAAGCAGAAGCTCCAGGAAGAGACGCTCAAGTTCTACCAGGAGAACAAGGTGAACCCCTTCGGGGGCTGTCTCCCCATGTTGCTCCAGATGCCCATCTTCATCGCGCTGTTCACCGTTCTGAGGAACAACTTTCCCGAATATCTGGAAACTCTTGAACCTGCAGCGCGCGTGGCCGCGTCTTCGTGGAGCATCGGGGGCTGGAATATTATTCCAGACCTTACTCTGGCGCCCCAGGTCGTGTTCAGCGACATGGGTGTCTGGTCCGCCGTCCCCTACCTGACGCTGGTCGTTCTGTTCGGATTGAGCGTGTGGTTGCCCCAGCAGCTCATGCCGGGAGAGAACCAGCAGAAGCAAATCGGCATGATCATGGCCGTCATGATGCTGTACTTCGGTTGGATCAGCCCTGCCGGCGTACTGCTGTACTGGGTCACCTCATCGATGATCGGTCTGATCCAACAGCAGCTGCAGCTGCGATACTATCGCGGCCACGACGAGGAGCAGTAGATATGGAAAAGGAAACGATCGGCGAGGGCCCCTCGGTCGCTGAGGCACTCGACGTTGCGCTTGAGGAACTCGGTGTCCAGCAGGACGCCGTCGAGTACGAGGTTCTCGAGGAGCCGGGCCGCAAGCTTCTGGGCCTAGGCGGCGAGAAGCAGGCCCGAGTCAAAGTCTGGCTCAAGGACGAGTATGTCGATGAGCTCTCCGAAGCCAAGCAGGTGGCGCGCGAGATCCTCGAGGTTGAGGAGGTCGACGAAGCCGGGGCCGAAAGCGACGCCGAATTGGCGGTCGAGATCGTCGACGACGAGCAGGGGCCGGCGAATCTGAGGTCCAACGAGCCCCCTCCGATCCAGGAGCTCAGCGAAGAAGAACTCGACCAGGTCGCCGATGCGGCTGTTGCTGCCCTGAAGGACGTCCTTGTCAACTTCGGCATCGAGGCCGAGATCGAGGAGTACGAGGGCGACGAGGCCGAGATCATACTCGATGTCGTGGGCGATGATCTCGGGGTTCTGATTGGGCGTCATGGCAAGACGCTCGACGGGATTCAGACGTTGGTCGGCGCGATGACCAATCGCAAGATAGGATTCCGCTACCCTGTTGTCGTTGATGTAGAGGGCTATCGGCAGCGACGCCGCGAGAAGGTGGAGCAGATTGCCCGCAGGGCTGCGGACAAGGCCGTGAGGAATGGTCAGTCGGCGAGTCTGAGGCCAATGACTTCCTACGAGCGGCGTGTGGTGCATATGAGCCTTCGCGAGGACCCGCGTGTCACCACGGCGAGCGACGGCGACGAACCCTTCAGGCACGTGGTGATCTCGCCAAGCTGATACATTGGCTTCAGGAGCGAACTCGACGCGGGCGGCCCACGGGCCGCCCGTTCTGCATTCTGGGCGCTCGCGCCACTGGAAGTGCGGGTAGGTCGACCGCCCGATCCCTCATTCAGCCGGGCGCCGCTGGCTGCAACCGCGCGCTTCTAGCTCCTGTGGCAAGAGAGGGTGGGTCGGAGGTGGCGCTCCGCGCGACCGAGCCTCTCCACGATGTCCCCGAATCCGGATGGGCGCAACGGCTGAGTCGCGCGTCGTCCACGTGTCCGCGGATGTGCGTGAATCGCCCAAGAGGGCTCGCTGGGAGTCCCGCAGCTGATGCCAGGATTGTGCGTGTCGTGGATTCTTGGCGGAGGACGCGGGACGTGATGTTTCACGTGAAACATCACAGTCGGCTGAGCGGCGCAGGTTTCACGTGAAACATCAACGCGCCGTGTGTCCTGCAAACGAGTGCAGCCCGGTTCGTCTCCCGCGCGTCCGTGCGACTGCACCAAACCCCGCATGCTAGAATGCCGTGACGCGCAACAGGACAGCGAGGTCACGGTGGGACAACGCAACACATCACCCGAGTCGATCGCCGAAGCGGCTGCATCTGTGGGCGTGGAGCTGAACGACGGCCAGTGCGGCATCATCGCCACACATCTCGAGATGGTCCTCGCGTCGCGCTCACAGTTGAATCTGATCTCCGAGAGCACGGCTCAGGACTCCCTGCGTCTGCACGTCGCGGACTCCCTTGCTGCGGCGACGGAGGTACAGGGAGCGCAGAGCATCGTCGACATCGGCTCAGGTGCCGGCTACCCCGGCATCCCACTCGCGGCCGCTTCTGGGGCACGCGTTGCGCTCGTCGAGAGCCGGGCCAAGCGCGCACGCTTCTTGGAGAGGGTTCTGGAACAACTCCGGGGACTCGGCTTCCGGGGCGTTGTCGTCAACGAGCGGGCCGAATCGAACGCCGCGATTGACAGTATTGGCAGGGTGGATGCTGTAGTCGCGCGCGCGCTGGCCCCGCTGCCCACGATCGTGGAGCTTGCAGCCCCGTTTCTGTCGCAGGGCGGGCGATTCGTTGCCTTCAAAGGAAACATCGAGTCCGCGGAGCTCGCGCGGGGGGATTGTGCGGGGGAGATGGTGGGACTGGGTGAGCGCTCCCTGAGAGAGTTCCGTCTTCCCGGTGGAGGTGAGCATAGACAGCTCGTCGTGTACCGGCGGACAGGAGAGCCAACGATCGAGCTGCCTCGACGAGAAGGACGAGCTACGAAATCACCGCTAGCATGACTTCCCCCTGAGTGGGCGTTGTCCTATAATCGCTACGACGTTCCATGCTGGGAGGAGACTCGTGTTCTGGAACAGGCAGCAGGATGAGACGGCCGAGGCGGAGCAGGTCACTGCCGAAGTCGAGCCGGCCGCAGAGCCGAGCCGCTCACGAGGACGCGTCCTGGGGGTCGTGAACCAGAAGGGCGGCGTCGGCAAGAGCACGACAGCCGTGAACCTCGCCGCGTGCCTCGGAGAGATCGGCAAGAAGGTACTCCTCGTCGATTTGGACCCACAGGGAAACGCAACGTCCGGATTCGGAATGGACAAGAACCAGCGGGCCGAGTGCATCTACAATGCGCTGCTCGGCGACGTTGAGATGGCTGCCCTCGTCGAACCGGTGGAAATCGAACACGTGTTCGTTGTCCCCGCGACCATCCAGCTCGCCGGTGCAGAGATAGAGCTCGTCTCCGTCATGAGCCGAGAGAACAAGCTCAAGTCGCTGCTTGAAACGGTGGTCGACGACTTCGACTATATCCTCATCGACTGCCCGCCGTCCCTCGGCCTGCTCACGATCAACGCGCTGACCGCGGCAGGTGGACTCATCATCCCTATCCAGTGCGAGTACTATGCACTGGAAGGACTTTCCAAATTGCTTGACAGCGTTCGGCTGGTCAAGAGGCATCTCAACCCGGATCTTGAGGTGTTCGGTGTCGTGATGACGATGTATGACTCGAGGACGAAGCTCTCCGGCCAGGTGGTCGATGAGGTCCGCGACTTCTTCGGCGACACGGTGTTCAAGACGATGATCCCGAGAACGGTTCGACTGTCCGAGGCCCCGAGCTTCGGGCAACCGGTGATCCTGTACGACCCGTCGGGCAAGGGCGCGGCGGCGTATAGAGACCTCGCTAAGGAAGTGATCGATCGTGACTAAGAAGGGGCTTGGCAAGGGGCTCGGTGCCCTGATACCGAGCGCTGCTGAGGAGGAGTCCGGCGACGCCTTGGAGATCGGGCTCGATCAGATCGAACCGAACCCGAAGCAGCCACGGACCGACATCGATGAAGAGAGCATCGCCGAGCTCGCCGACTCGATCAAGAAGGTCGGCCTGCTTCAACCGATCATCGTTCGACCCATGGGTGAGGGTTACCAGATAATCGCAGGTGAGAGGCGGTGGCGAGCCGCCCGGGCCGCGGGGCTCGACACCGTTCCCGTGAGAGTCGTGGCCGCGACGGAGACAGCGTCGCTGGAGCTTGCGCTCATCGAGAACTTGCAGCGCGAGGACCTCAACTCCATCGAAGAGGCCCGGGGCTACAAGCGACTGCTGACCGAGTATCAGATGACGCAAGCGGAGCTGGCCGACAACGTGTCGAAGTCCCGCTCGGCGATCACGAATGCGCTCCGGCTGCTTGACCTTCCTGAGGAAGTGCAGGAGATGGTGTACGCGGGTGAACTCACTGCAGGGCATGCGCGAGCGATCCTGTCGGTGCCAGATGAGGTGCAGCGGATCAATCTCGCAACCAAGGTCAAGAGCGAGGGCATGTCGGTGCGGGAGGTAGAGAACCTCGCCAGACTGTATGCCGCGGGACAGACGGAACGGGCGGCTCGGCCAGCGACTCCCAAGACGTTCAAGATCGTGGCGCGCAAGCTTCGACGAGCGCTCGGCACCAACGTGCGCGTGCGTCAGACACAGAAGAAAGGCAAGATCGAGATCGATTTCCACGGCGAAGACGACCTCGAGAGGATCTTCCGCCTGCTGACCGAGGGTGATGTGGCGATCGAGGGCGAGGTGGGCTCATGAGAAGTAGAGCCGTATTCTTCCTGAGCGGAGCCGTTCTCGGCATCGCGGTGGGGGTTCTCGCGGGACTCCTGTTCGCCCCCGTGAGCGGTGCGCGCACCCGTCAGCGGATTGCTGATGAGGCGGTCAGGGCCGCCGACTTCGCTCGCGAGATGGCCGAACGCGCCGAGCAGGCCGCCGACCAGATCACTGGGCGCGTAGACCACTACCTGGGCAAAGACGAACAGGTCGCGTGGCGCAAGGTGGCCGAGATCCGCGAAGGCGTGGCACGCTACACGCAGGCTCAGGCCGAGTGACCCGGAGATCGTGTCAGACCCGCGTGGGATGATCTCTCCGGACGAACGGAGGGGACATGCCGGTCACGCTCATCACTGGTCGCGCCAACACGGGCAAGACCGGCCGCGCGCTCAGCATCTATCGCGATGACCTGTCGACGGGCGGCAGCCCGGTACTGATCCTGCCCTCCCAGCCTGATGTCGAACGTATGGTGAGGGAACTCGCATCCGATCACGCCCTGGGTGTTGAGGTGATGAGCTTCGACGCGTTCGTCGCATCTCGCTGGGCCGAGAGTGGCGACGGGCGTGACGTCGTCACGCCGGCGCAGCGACGGGCTCTGCTCGGCGACGTTCTCAAGGAGAGCGGCACCCACGGGCCCGGGTTCGCACGGCTGGCCGCACGAGTCGTGCAACACCTGGCTTCGGGAGGGGAGGGGTGGAGGACCCTGTCTCCACCCACCGGTGATGCGGCAGCCCTCGGTGGCGCAGTGGCTGCCTACGCGGGCGAACTGGCTCAGCGGGGGCTTGTGGAGTCCGGGGAGGCAGGAGACATCGCCGGCCGCGGGCTCTCCGGCGGAGCTACCATAATCTTCCATCGCTTCTCCGACCTCACAGCGGCCGAGGAACACTTCGTTCGGCAGGCTAGCTCGAACGGCGCTCATGTCGTTGTCACGCTCACATGGGAGTCGGGCTTCGCGCCCACCGAGACGCTCGATTCCCTGGTCGAACGTCTCGCGACCGATGCTGAGACCGAGCACCTTCCCGCGACCGACGAACACACCCACGATCCCGAACTCAGGAGGATCGAGAAGGAGCTGTTCACGGTTCCCGAGCCGGGGCGAGGATCGGGGTCGGTCGCCTTTCTCATGGGGGAGGGCCCGGAGGCCGAAGCGGACATCATCGCAGGTCAGGCGGGTGAACTGATCTCCAGCGGAGTACGGCCCGAGCGCATAGCCGTCGTCTTCCGGAGGCCTCAGACGAGAGCGGGCCTGCTTCGGCGCGCGTTCGCCGAGGCGGGCATGCGGATCGACCTCGACGTCACTCTGCGCTTCGCGGATATCCCCTTTGGGAGGGCGTTCTCGCATGCGGTCGCCTTTCTCGCTCGTGGCGACCGGGGCGATGCCCTGTTCCTGATCCGGTCGGGCTATCTGTGTGATGAGACACCAGAGATCCACAGCCTGGTGCGAAGGTGGTTGTCCAAAGGAACGTTCGAGCCCGGCACCCTCCTCGCCGGTCTGCGGCAGGCCGGGGGATGGCAGCATGAGGCTCTCCGCGAGCTTCGGGATGACGCGCACACAGCCGATGAGTACGCTCTGCTTTGGGACGCTCTGGCGACCAGGATGTTCGCCCAACGTCACTCCGGCGTCGCCGACGAGGGCCGGCTCGAACTGGATGCCAGGGCGCGCTCTGCGCTCACCCGTCTACTCGACGACCTGCGGTCCCTCGCTGGGACCCGGCTCGACCCACAAGCACTAGATGATCAGCTGAGGGAGTTCACGATCGGGGCGCGACATGTCGAGCGCTCCGGCTGTGTTCAGGTCGTCTCGGCCGAGCGCGTTCGCGGGCGGCGATTCGACGCGCTCATTCTCGGTGGCCTGAACGCGGGGGAGTTCCCATCGGTGTCCGAGGACCCGCTGCAGTCCGGGGCGCTTGCCGAGCTGTGGGAAGAGGCGGGTGTCCGCCCACCGGCACGGCGTGAAGCGTCTGCGGAGCGGGCACTGCTCTACGCGGTCCTCACCCGGCCGAAGCAGAAGCTCATCCTGTCTCGGCTCATCACCGGTCCGGGAGGAGATGACGTTGGCGCCTCAGTGTTCTGGGAAGAGGTTCGGGACTTCTACCGGAGCCCACAGGAGACGGAGCCAGAACAGCTCGAGGTGGACCGCGTCCTTCGACTTCAGGAGTCCGGTCTTGCCGCGCACGCGGCCTCGTCGCTGCGCGCGGATCTTCGAACTGCGACGTGCACTGCGTGGGAGACTCAGGGCGAGGCGACTTCGGCTCGCGTGACCGCCGCCTTGACACGAGCACGCAGGCTCGATGGCCGCGCTGACGATGAGCGGCTGGAAGGCCTGAGCAGCGAAGATACGTTCTCACCCAGTGCGCTCGAGGCCTATTCTCGCTGCCCGTACCTCTGGTTTGTCACACGCGCCGTCGGCGATCGCGGCATCGAGTTCCAGGTGGATGCCATGCTCAAGGGATCGATCGCGCACGCGGCGCTCGAAGGATTCTACCGCGAGCGGTCTGGCACCCGCCCCGCAGATGGCGTAGCCGAAGAAGAACTGCTGCAGCACGCGCGCCGGAGCGTCGAGCAAGCGATCGAAGCCGAGGGTGTCCCCGCCGCCGAAGCGGAGACCCTCGTTCCCGAACTGGCCCCCGGAGTCCTTCGGTCACTGCGTGCAGACGCGAACCTCCTTCCCGGCTACTCGGTTGCCGAGACGGAGTGGTCGTTCGGCTGGGAAGACCAGCCCGCGGTAGCTCTTGGACCGTACTCCCTCAGGGGGCGGGTGGATCGGATCGACGCCCGAGGAGAGAGTGCGGTCGTGATCGACTACAAGCTCGGTTCAGTCGGGCGATTCGCGGCAGCGAAGCTTCGGGAGTCGAACGCGATCCAGGCGCCGCTGTACGCGTACGCGGCCGAGAAGGCGTTGGGTCTTCACGTGAACGGCGCGTTCTATCGAGGTCTGGCCGATGGCAAGACGCGAGGTGTCGGGGACGCGGACGCGCTTCCCACATCAGGGTTGGTCGGCAGGGATCTGCTTGCCCCGGAGGAGTACAGGGAGCTGATCGACTGGTCCGTGGCAGAGGCGATCAAGGCCGCCGAGGGCATCCGTGCGGGAGAGATCGGGCGTTCCGGAGGCGACCACTGCACCTACTGTCCGGTCTCCGGTTGGTGTGAGGCGAGGGATCGATGAGTTCCATCGAGCCGAACGAACAGCAGAAGCGCGCAATCGAGTGTCTCGATCGAGACGTGGTCGTAGAGGCCGGTGCGGGATCGGGCAAGACGGCCGTGCTCGCGCATCGATTCGCCCACGCCGTCAGCGGCAGGGACTCTGACGGGTTCGTAGCAGACGTCGACAGCATACTGACGATCACGTTCACACGGAGAGCGGCAGCCGAGCTCACAGAGCGCGTTCGGCGGGTCCTTGTCGAGGGCGGTCCCGACGGCATCCCACTCTCACGGCGGGTCGATGAGGCCTGGGTCTCAACGATTGACTCCTTCTGCTCTCGAATCACACGGCGCCACGTGCTTGAGATGGGGAGGGATCCAGATGTCCGGTACGCAAGCGAGGTCCAGGCGGCACAGCTTCGACGTGACGCGGCCAGACGCACCATCGCGGCGTGGATAGCCGCTCACGGAGATGGTGGCATCATCGCGTACGGAGCCGATGAGCTTGCTGCCTCACTCATGCGAGACGTTGAGAAGCTGAGGGCCATGGGAGCCCGCCCCAGCGACATCGAGCCGACCCACACCGTTGTCTCGCAGCGAGTCGTTCAAGCCGCAGCGGATGCATGCTCCGAGCTCGTCTCGGCCATCGACGAGATCGGCGGGCCAGCGAACAAGACGTGTGAGCTGAACCTGGAGAGCGCCCAGATGCTCGGCGCGGCATGTAAGTCGTGCGGGGACGTACGCGACCCGTCGTCGGCCCTCGCCTTTCTGGAGACCCTGAGCGGCACGAAATTCAACGCGGGTGCGAGGCCCAAGGAAGCGGTAGTGGAGGCGAAGGAGAAGGTGGCAGACCTGGTCGGAGCGCTGAGCGACGCCCTCCTGGCGCCGTTCGCCGAGGAGTACCGGGCACTGCTTCAGGCCTATGCGGACGAGTATGGGCGCGCCAAGGCGAGCATAGGCATGATGGACTTCGGGGATGCGGTGGAAGGGGCGGCGTCGCTCTTCGCGAAGCGACCGGACGTCGCCGCAGCCTACCAGGAGCGATTCAAGCTCATCATGATGGACGAGTTTCAAGACACGAACGAATCGCAGATGATGGCGCTCGATCCGATACGGGACGACAATCTGTGCGCCGTCGGTGACGTACAGCAGTCCATCTACGGGTTCCGATATGCCGACGTCGATGTGATGCGCGCTCTGGCAGAGGAAGTCGATACCGAGCTGCCTCTGACGTTGAACTACCGCTCGCATCGGGATGTGCTGCACGTCATCAACCATCTGTTCGCGAGCGAGTCTCTCATGGGGAATGCGTACACGCCCCTCGTCCCTGAGCGGACCGACGGGTTCGTGGTTCCGTGGCCGAGCGACGCTCCTCGGGTCGAGATGCATCTTCTGGATGAGACGCTGTGCGAGACGGGGACTCATGCGACTGAGGAAGCCGCGGTCGTCGCTCACCGCATCCGACACATGATCGATGAGGGCACTCGGGCAGATGACATCGCAGTGCTTCTTAGAGCCATGACGCACGCTCCCAAGATCGCCGCCGCGCTCTCAGACCATGGCGTGGCGGCACATCTTGCCTCGGGCGAGGCGTTCTTTGAGACACCGGAGATCCAGGACGTCAGAGCGCTGCTGAGAGTCATCGCCGTGCCCGACGACGATGCCGCGATGGTCTGCGTACTCGCCGGCCCGATGGGCGCGCTCACCGACGCAGGCCTGCTCAGGCTGGCGGGCGCACGGCAGCGGGGTGAGTCGTTGTGGCGCGGACTCGAAGCGGTCTCCCAGGGAGCATCGGACGCTCCAGCGCACGCTGTCGAAGAGGCCGTAGCGGTGTGCGAGCGTCTCGTCATGCTGCGTGACCTCGAGGGGGCTGTCCCGCTCGCCGATCTCATCCACCAGGCGATCAGCGCGTTCGACTACGACCTGACCCTGCTCGCCTCGGGAGCGCGGGGCCCACAGGCTTGGTCCAATGTCACCAAGCTGATTCGCATGGCCGATGAGTTCGAGCGAGTGAGACCCGGCGATGTAGGAGTGTTTCTTGCCTCTCTTGCGGACCACGAGGAGCTGGTCGGCAGAGAGCCTGTGGCTCCGGCTGCGGTCGCCGAGGGCGCAGTCCGCATCATGAGCGTCCACGCAGCAAAGGGGCTCGAGTTCCCGGTCGTCGTCGTCCCTAACCTGGGCGCTGATCTTGCAGGTCGCACGCGGGGGCGCATGCTTCTCGAGCGCGATGAGAGAGGCATCCCTCGGCTGGCCGTTCGTTGGCCGCAAGACGGGAGTTCGCTGGAGGGGCTCTCCGACAGCTCCTTCGAGCCGCTGAAGACCCTTCGCAAGAGGCGTGACATCGCTGAGGAGAAACGGATCCTCTACGTGGCCCTGACGCGTGCCGAGGAAGCACTCGTGCTTGTCGGTCAGGCGAATCCCGGGAATCTCCGGGAGACAGCATGCGGGCTGTTCTCGCAGGCGCTGGGCATCGTGGCGGACACTCAGAGCGTCGAAGCCGATGGCGTGCCCGTTTCCGTCCGCTGGCACGGCCCCCGATGCGCGTCGGATGAAGAGCCCGAGAGTGCGGGTGCCGGAGCATCGACCAGGGAACTGCCGAGCTTCGGGAAGCTTGATGATGCGCTGGACGAAGCCACACACATTCTGTGCTCGCCAGAGGCACCGGAGCCCCTGCCGCGCTCGCTCTCATACACCTCGCTGCACACCTTCGACGATTGCCCCCGCCGCTTCTTCGCTCGCTACGTTCTTGGTCTGACCAGACTCTCCCGGGAAGAGCCCCGCGCCCTAGCGATCGGCACCGCGGTACATCTCGCGCTTGCAGTCCGATGAGCCGATATCGAGGGCCGAGGAGCTTGCTGACGCAGAAGACATGGAGTCCGATCGAGGCCGGAGAGTCGTGGCGGCCGTGAGCGGTTTCCTGGACTCATCGGTGGCGGCGCGGCTTGCCGCGGCGGAGTACTCGTACCGGGAGCGGCCCTTCGCAGTCGATCTCGGCCCGACACGCCTCGAGGGGAAGATCGACGCGCTGGCCGTCGAGCGCGATCGCACCGTGGTGGTGGACTACAAGACCGGAACGGACTCGGAGGTGTCGCGCTCTGATGAACGCATGGTCGGGTACGAGCTGCAGGCCTCGTGCTATGCACTTGCGGCGCTGGAAGACGGTGCACCAGCCGTCGAGGTCATCTTCGTCTTCGTCGAACAGGAGTGCGAGACCGTTGAGTTCGCGTTCACGCAGAGCGACAAGGTCGCCATCCGGGCTTCGATCGAGGACAGGATCCAGCGCATGGAGGCCGGGGAGTACCCTGGCCTCGAGCAAGCCGACGAGCATCTGTGCGGGGACTGTCCTGCCGAGGGGATCTGCCCACTCAGCTCGGCGTGAACCGCTGCTTGAGCTGCCCACATGCCGCATCGATGTCGGCCCCTCGCTCCTCGCGAACCGAGACGGCTACTCCTGCATGCAGCGAGGGTCCGCGCGAAGGCGCGAACGCGTTCGCGTTGACTTCGGGAGAGTGACGAGCCGGCCACGGGGTTGGCCGGTATCAGGTTCACATGGCACAGCAGCCCGGTCGCGTACTCGGCCAGCGCCTGCATCTCGGCCTGCGTGTCGTTGACACCGTTGATGAGCGCGTACTCGAAGGAGAACCGGCGACCGGTCTTCCTTGCGTACTCGGTCAGGGCTCGTCGGAGCATGTCGAGGGGCATCTCGCTCACTCCGGGCATGAGCTGGTCTCGCGTCTTCTGGATCGCCGAGTGCAGTGAGACTGCGAGCGTGAACTGCTCGGGCTCCTGAGAGAACTGCTCGATGCCGTGAACCAGGCCGCACGTGGACACGGTGATGTGCCGCGCACCGATCCCGAGTCCGTCGTCGGAGTTGATCAACCGCAGGCCCTCCAACGTGGCCGCGTAGTTGGCGAAGGGCTCTCCTTGCCCCATGGCGACCGCGTTGGACGCTCGCGTGTCTATCTCCTTGGCCGCAAGGCGGACCTGCTCGGCCATCTCGCCGCCACCGAGGTTGCGCACCAGCCCGCCTGAGCCCGTGGCGCAGAACTCGCATCCCATTCCGCACCCGGCTTGGGTCGAGAAGCAGACCGTGAGTCGGTCCGAGGAGGGCAGCGCCACAGTCTCCACCTCCGAGCCGTCTGCGAATCGGATGAGGATGCTTGCGGGTGGCGTCGAGTGCGGAGACCTGGGTGTGGACGATCTCGGGTCGCACAAGCGGTAGCCGGACTGACAGCTCATCGCGCAGCTCACGCGGCAGATCGGTCATCTCGTCATACGACGAGACATCGCGTTGGTAGATCCACGCGATGACCTGGTCGGTGCGGTAGCTGGGCTGGCCCAGCTCGTCCAAGACCCGAGCCAGCCCGTCCCGTCCGACATCGAACACAGAGGAGTCGCCCGTCGCCGACACGATGCGTCGTCCTTTCGTGGAGCTACTCGCCCAGGCCTTCTGCGGCCTTGCGATACTCCTCGCGGTGCTCCTTCTCGAAGCGCCCCACCGCGCGGAAGTAGTACGCGATCTCGGGGTAGCCCTCTTCGTCTGCGATAGCAGCGAAGTCGGGGTACATTTCCTGACACTCGTAGTCCTCGCCGGTGGCGGCTTGGTCGAGGTTGGCCGAGGTGTCCCCGAAACCACCCAAGTAGGCGAGGTGACCGAGAGCATGTGCGGTCTCCTCGGCTCCTGCGCGTTCGAACGCCGCGCGGGCTTCATGGGCACCCTCGAGCTCTGCGATTCGAGCGAACAGGGTGTACATGCGGTTGGCCTGGGATTCACCAGCGAAGGCGGCCTGGAGATTCTCAAGGGTTTTCGTCCCGGTAAGGTCTCCCGGACCCTCGTAGGGCTCGAACGCGGTCTTGGGCGCCCCGCACACGGGACAGTGCTCGGGGGCGGTACCGACGTGGTAGTAGCCGCAGCTCTTGCAGCGGTACGTTTCCATGCGATCTCCTTCCAGAGTGGCTTCCCGGACAGGTACGTGCCCGGCAATGGCGCAATGAAGGTACTATTCCCATCAGTGGCGAAACAGGACAATGCGAGGGGAACGTTTCGGTGGGGTAGGCATGTATCGTGCTTGCCCTGGTAACCACCGGACATGAACGATCGAAAGGGGACGACCCATGAGACACGCTCGACTGCTCGCAGGGCTGCTGATCGCGGCCGTCCTGCTCCTATCGGCAGCGTCGATGGCGTTCGCTCTGCCCGACATCCCCGTGGAGAACTTCGAGCCGCCGACAACTGCGGCTGCCACTCGGCCTTCCTTGAGACATGGAGCAAATCCATGCACGCCAAGGCGCTCGACGATCCGCTGTACCGGCTGAAGCTCGACGAAGCGAACCGAGCGACCGACGGTGCCCTCGGGCCGTTCTGCGAGGCGTGTCACGCTCCCGTCGCTGTCATGGCCGGCCTGTCGGCGGCGATCCCGCCAGCATGCCGCCGCAGGCCGCGGAGGGTGTCGGCTGCGACTTCTGTCACCAGGTGACCGGCACCAACGAGCCTATCGGCAACACGTCACAGGATGGTCGCCGGCGACGGAGTGAAGCGCGCGCAGTTCGATGACTCGAACTCCCCCTACCACGAGACGAGCTACTCCGCCTTCCATGAGACCGCAGAGTTCTGCGGGGCATGTCACAACGTCGATCACCCGGTCAACGGCCTCCACCTCGAGGCCACGTACACGGAGTGGAAGGAAGGCCCCTACGCCGCCGAGGGGATCGTTTGTCAGGACTGCCACATGACTCCCGGCCCGGGCGTCAACAAGCCCAATCCAGGCACCGCGGCAGCGGGCGGCCCACAGCGCGAGCACATCTACATCATGACCTTCGCTGGCGGCAACGTTGCCCTTGGCGACGCTGTGCTCGCCGAGGAGCGTCTCAAGGCGGCCGCTGAGGTAGAGATCGTCGCCGAGGAGATCGTAGCAGCGGGCGAGACCGTTGATATACAGACGACGATCACCAACGTCGGCGCGGGCCACTACCTCCCAACGGGCCTCACAGAGGTGCGCGAGATGTGGCTCGAGGTGACGGCGACGGACCCCGAGGGCAACTCGGAAGTCGTCGGGGAGCACAGGTTCGGAACGATCCTTGGCGACGCTGAGGGCAACGGTCCCGTCGAGCTGTGGGAGGCGGAGTCGATCGCTTCCGACGACCGGATCCCGCCGCGGGAGTCCGTGACTGACGCGTTCGAGTACGTCATGCCCGAGGGCGGCGAGATCGAGCTCGCCGCCAACCTGTACTACCGCTCCGCTCCCGAGGAGATGGCCGAGAAGGCCGGCGTGGACGTTCCCACTACCACCATGGCCATGGCCTCGATGGGCGTCTTCGGCTCCGAGGACATCATGGCCGATGCGGGTCCCGCCGACGACGGTTCAGGGGCTGGCGGCAGCGGCGACACGAACTGGCTGTTCGTTCTTGCGGCCCTTGCCGCCGCCGCCATCATCATCGGTTGGTTCGTGATGCGCGGCAGGGGCAAGAAGGGCGACGGGGACGCAAGCACCTCGTAGCTCGGCTGCGCGCTGTCAGCACCCCATGCGGGAGATACGAGGAGGAACACGAAGGGCCCCGCCACGCGGGGCCCTTCTCGTTGCTTCAGGCGAGGTGCTCGCAAGCGCTAGTCGCGCCGACAAGCGGCTTCGACTACTCCTCGTCCCCGTTGGGGTCGGGCATCGGTATCACAGGCGAGGTCTCGTCGCTGAAGTCCGGTACCACGAGGTTCTCCGGCTTCTGGCCCACGACCATGGCGACCTCGATCTTCTCGCCGTCACGCCACAGGGTGAGGGCGACCTCCTCGCCCACAGCGGTGCGACGGACATAGAGGATGAGGTCGTCCATCGAGCGGACTTCCTGGTCATCGAGACCGACGATGATGTCATCTGCCTGGACGCCTGCATCAGACGGCACCGGTGTCTTCGGTCACCTCAAGGACCCACGCGCCCTCTTCGACAGGAAGGTCCTCCTCCGAGGCGAGCGTGGGGTCCACCGTGCGCCCGACGACGCCGAGGAACGGATGGTCGACCGTTCCATCTGTGATGAGCTGTTCGGCAACGCTCACGGCGGTGTTCACCGGGATGGCGAACCCGATACCCGCGCTTGCTCCGGAGTTCGAGTAGATCGCACTGTTGATCCCTATGAGCAGTCCTTCGCGATCGACCAGCGCGCCACCCGAGTTGCCTGGGTTGATCGCCGCGTCCGTCTGAATCGCGTCTACGAGCGGGTAGGTGCCCTCGGGTGCGTCGAACTCCTCGATGATGGCCCTGCCAAGCGCCGACACGACGCCCGAACTCACGGAGTGCGACAGGCCGTAGGGCGACCCGATGGCCACAACGAGCTGGCCGACCTCGAGCTCTTGCGAGTCGCCGATATCCACGAGCGGGAGTTCTGCATCGACCTTGACGACGCCGACGTCCGTCTCGATATCCGCGCCGACGATCTCACCGCGGTGACGATCGCCGTTGGTCGTGGTCACGATGATCGACGAGGCGTCGTCGATGACGTGTGCGTTCGTGATGATGTACGTGCCTCCATCATCTGTTCGCATGAAAGCCACACCCGAGCCATTGCCCGAGCGGGGGACACCAGGATGACCCTCCGGCAGACTCTCCTCGCCCTCCTGGATGGGCTCACCCGAGACGTCGACGTTGACGACGGTCGGAAGCGCCACCGCCGCCGCGGCCGACACCGGCTCGTCGGTGTCGCCGGAGATGAGTCGTACGGTGCCAGGGGAGCCGTCGTTTCCGCCGACGCCCTGCGAGGCCATCCAAGCTCCGCCAGCACCAGCCATGGCGCCGACGAACAGGCTCGTGATGAGCGCGACTACGATGGCGATGGCGACTGCAGCCCCTGCAGAGATGCCGGTCTTCCTCTCAGGGGGAGCCTGCGGAACTGCCGGGGGCGGGATGGTCGCTGCGGGCGGGGTCTCGACCGGTGCAGCGTAGATTGGCTGGGGCGGGACCGTCGCCTGTGGCGGCGCGGCGGCTTCATGTGGCGTCGTGCCCCCGGTGCTCGGGACATCCTTGCTAGGTTCGACCGGAGCGTCTTCCGGTGCTCCAGACGCGGTGTTCTCGTCACTCATTGGTGTACCTCGCGATTTGCTCGGCTGCGTTGTCGGCCGACAGCTATCGTCAGCGCATCCAGTATCTTACGCCCTGCATCCCCCTGACCTGCGTGCACATGTGTGAGAATGCACAGGAACACCATACCGAACGGAGACCATGAGCCAAGCCGAAACGACCGATGGACCGGTCTGCACGCCAGATGCTCCCAACCCGACATCGGTCATCATTCTCCTCATGGCCGGGACGTTCCTGGCCCCACTGGACTCCAGCATCGTCAACATCGCTCTGCCCGCGATCGCCGAACACTTCGATGCACGGCTGACCGCCGTGAGCTGGGTCGCCACCGCCTATCTCCTCACCAACGCGTCACTCGTGCTCACCATGGGACGTCTCGGTGATATCCGTGGCCTGAAGAAGGTCTACATCGGCGGGTTCGCGGTCTTCGCTGTCGGGTCTCTCGCATGTGCCCTGTCGTGGTCGCTGCCCGCGCTCATCGCTGCCCGCGTCATCCAGGCGGTGGGCGCCTCCATGATGTTCGCCACGGGTCCAGCACTGGTCACGAGGACGTTCGCGCCCAACCGGCGCGGGTGGGCGCTGGGCTGGCTCTCGCTGTCGGTCTCGGCAGGCCTCATGATGGGACCGGTGCTCGGCGGGCTGCTCCTCTCGGCGCTGGGCTGGCAGGCGATCTTCCTCATCAACATCCCGCTCGCTCTGGCGGTGATCATCGCCGCGCGCCGCATGCTTCCTGATGACTGCCCGCAACCCGAACCGTTCGACATCTGGGGTGCGGTGACCATAGGGGCGGCACTCTCGCTGCTTCTCCTCGGCATGTCGCAGATCGATCGGCTGGGACTCGATTCGGCGTTCGTGCTTGGCGTCTTTCGCTGCCGCGATCATGCTCGCCGGCCTCTTCGTGTGGATCGAGAGTCGCCTGGAGCATCCGATGGTGGATCTGGCGCTGTTCAGGTCGCGTCGCTTCGCTGCCGGTGTTGCGGCCCCCGTGCTGACGTACATGGCGCTGTTCGCGGTCACGTTCACGATGCCGTTCTATCTGCTCAGCGCTCGAGGGGTCGAGCCAGCCATTGCAGGGCTCATTCTCACGGCCACCCCAGCAGCGATGGCGGTATTCGCCCCGATGGCTGGCCGCTTGTCAGATCGCGTGGGAAGCCGTGGGTTGGCGACGATCGGTCTGATCTGGATGTCGGTGTCACTCGGCGTCATGGCGATGATGGGGACCGACACGTCGCTGTGGGTCGTCGCGGCCCTGCTGTTCTCGCTCGGCGTCGGCGTGTCGAGCTTCATGACGCCCAACTCAGCAGCGGTGCTGCGCGCGACGCCCCGGCATCGCGTGGGCGTCGGCTCGGCCCTCATCGGCGAGGCTCGCTCGGTAGGCATGGCCCTCGGCATCGGCGTGACGGCGGCCGTGATCGCGAGTGGGCTGGCGGGCGCGAATCTTCTGGACTCGACCGGTGCGCTGGGGCAGGCCGACGCGGAGCTCTTTGTTTCGGCGATGGCGCCGGCGTTCGTGGTTGCTGCTGTCATCTCGCTCATCGCGGCCATCATCTCGTGGTCGCGCGGCCCCGACGCAGTTGAGGGGCGCGACCCCGTTGCGTAGACTGCGGGAGGAATCCACTCGGGAGGAGTCACATGGAGGAGCGGACGGACCGCGATAGCGCGGGCGATTCGGGAGAGCGGGAGCGACCGACGTCAGAAGACCTCGATCGCATCGTGCCCGAGGTCGCGCCTGCGGACGTGGATCCAGCACCGACAGAGGCGCAGGAGACCCCGGCACCAGCGGAGCCCGCGCCGATGACCGATCCCGAGCCCCCGGAGGCGCAAGGCGCTGCCGAGGTCTCTGACTCGGGGGCTGAGGCTGATGCGGCCAGCGCGCAGGCAGCACAGCCCGAGACGGCCGGACCCGAGGACGAGACCCAGGAGCCCGGTACAGACACGGCGGAACCGGCCGCCGAGACCCAGGAGCCCGAGGCCGAAGCCTCAGACGGCGGCGAGACCGAAAGCGACGCTCCCCCCGGTGACGCCGCCGCAGACGATGAGGGCGCTGACGAGACCGAGGTCCTTCCGCGCCTCGACACCGCTGCTGCCGCCGCGGGCGACGACACGCCGGCCGCACCCGTCATCAAGGGGCGGGTGCCGTGGTGGCCGTTCATCGTCTATCTAGTGGCATGGATAGCCTTGATCGGGGCCGCGTTCTACCTGATCTCCTACGAGCCCGAAGCCCTGCCCGCGTTCCAGCAGGAGGAGTATCCCTACATCCTGCTCGGCGGCCTCGTGCTCACAGTGGTCGGGCCGCTGCTCGCGCTCATCGTGTGGTTCGTCACGTGGCTTCGAAGCGACAAGGACAAGCGAGGAGGCCTGCTCACGTCGGCCCTGCTCAAGGGCGCCATCGTGACGTGTTTCGGCGTGCTCGCCTGGTGGGGAGCGATCGCGGTTCTCGATGCGCTCCGGCTCGGCATGATCGGCCCGATCAGTTGAGGAATGTGAGGACGTCGACGTGAACTCGACGGAAGACGAGGCACGCAGGGTCGTCGTGCTCATGGGCGGTCGCTCCGCGGAGAGAGAGGTCTCTCTCAACACGGGCGCTCAGGTGGCGCAGGCGCTCTGCACCGCTGGCGCCGAGGTCATCGAGATAGACGCAGCCTCGGCCGACTTCATCGAGCAGGTCCGTCTCGCTGCCCCCGACGCCGTCTTCATCTGTCTGCATGGGCGCTACGGTGAGGACGGAACGGTGCAGGGCCTCCTCGAGCTGCTGGATATCCCCTACGTCGGCTCCGGAGTGCTCGCGAGCGCTCTCGCGATGGACAAGGTGATGTCGAAGCACTTCTTCGATCACGCTGGGCCTGCCCACACCCGACTACGTCGTGGTTCGCCGAGGAGAGCCCGTAGACATCCAGGCGATCACCGACGCACTCGGCCCGCGCACCGTGGTGAAGCCGGCCAACGAGGGCTCGGCCATCGGGGTGACGATCTCACACGAGCCCGCGAGCTTCCGGCCGCCATCGACGATGCGTTTCGACATGACGACACCGTACTTGTCGAACGGTTCGTCTCTGGAGTCGAGGTGACGGTAGGCGTGCTCGGCAACGAGTCTCCGGTGGCACTGCCTACGCTCGAAGTCGTGCCGGAACACGAGTTCTACGACTACGAGGCCAAGTACGTCCCGGGCCTGAGCCGCCACATCGTCCCAGCTCGAGTGAGCGACGAGACGAACGCCGAGTGCGCGCGAATCGCTATCGCGGTCCACGAGCTTCTCGGTTGCAGCGGCATGTCCCGCACGGATGTGATCGTCGCCGAAGATGACGGCTCCATCCAGATACTCGAGGTCAACACGATTCCCGGAATGACCGCGACGAGCCTGCTCCCGGAGGCCGCAGCGGCAGCGGGCATCGAGTTCCCCGAGCTGTGCTCGCGACTCGTCGACTACGCGCTGCAGTAGTCGCTCGCAGACCCGGCACCGCAGCATTCCGCGCTCAGCGCCGCGGCAGTCTCATCTCGAAGCACGCGCCGCGTGCCTTCGCACGCGTTCGGTGAGAGCCAAGGTGCCGCCGTGCTGCTCCACGATCGTCCGTGCGACAGGCAGTCCGAGCCCGAGGCCTTCCGGCATCTCGCCCGGCGTGCCGAGGCGAGCGAAGAGCTCGAAGACGCGCTCGCGATCCTCCGGCAGCACGCCGGGACCGTCGTCTTCGACGAAAAGGACCACGTGCGAGGATTCGTCCTCCACCCGTATGCTCACTCGTGCCGCTGGCAGGCGTGTGCTTGAGCGCGTTGCCGACGAGGTTGCAGAGCGCCTGGTGGAGGAGGCTAGCGTCGCACGTGACGACTCCCGGGTCTCCGACGACGTCGACGAGATGGTCGTAGAGGGGCAGCAGCTCATCGACGACCTCCTGGGCCAGCTCGCGCAGGCTCACCGGTTCGAGGCGTCTGGGCGCGAACACCCGCTCATCGCCCGATGTGGCCAGCAGATCGTCGAGCATGGTGTCGAGACGGTCTGCCGCATGTTTGGCGGCAGCTAGCGCGGCCAGCTTCGACTCCTCGTCCAGCGGGCGGTGCAGGATGTCGAGGTAGCCCTTGATCACCGTCAGGGGCGCTCTGAGCTCGTGCGCGATGAGAGCATGTCGTCTCCTCGGGGGTCAGCTCCGCCCGACCCGTTCTCGACAGAGGGGCCGCACGACCCGTCAGGAGTGCGCATGTCCCGTGCGTTCGCTCATGCGGTTTTCCAATGCCCGCATCGCTTGCAGCCGTTTCACCGACGGCGTCCCGGCGCCGCTTGACCCACTTCTCGATCTCGACGAGCCAGAACACCGTACTCGACACGATGACGGCGGCGAGCCAACTCGCCGGCGCTGAGCGCCTCGGTCTTGAAGATGGGCTGCAGGAACGGGACGTAGATGATCGCCAGCTGCAGAGCACGGTGAGCAGCACGGCGCCGAGAAGCGGCGTGTTCGACAGCAGCCCCTGCTTGAAGAGCGACTCGCGGTCGGAGCGCACGGCCAGCGCGTTGCCCATCTGGGCGAAGCACAGGACCGTGAAGACCATCGTCTGCCAGTGGGCCCGTCGCCCGCGATCGCGAGCGCCTGCGTGACGAGTGTGGCGGCACCCATGGCCAGGCCCGACCCAGACGATGAAGTAGCCGAGCCGTCGGCGAAGATGCTCTCCTTGGGCGGCCGCGGCGGGCGCTCCATGATGCCCTTCTCGTGCGGCTCGGCGGCAAGCGCCAGACCGGGCAGCCCGTCGGTGACGAGGTTGATCCAGAGGATGTGGATCGGCAGCAGCGGGATCGGCAGCCCGAAGAGCGGGCGCGAGCAGGATCGTCCAGATCTCACCGGAGTTGCTCGACATCGTGTACTTGATGAACTTGCGGATGTTGTCGAAGATGCGCCGACCCTCGCGCACCGACAGCACGATCGAGGCGAAGTTGTCGTCGGTCAGGATCATGTCCGAGGCTTCCTTGGCCACATCGGTGCCGGTGATGCCCATCGAGATGCCGATGTCGGCCTGGCCAGCGCCGGCGCATCGTTCACGCCGTCGCCGGTCATCGCCACGAACTCGCCCTTGTCCTGCAGCGCCTGGACGATCTTGAGCTTCTGCTCGGGCGCGACGCGGGCGTAGACGCGGATGTCCTCGACGTGCTGCTCGAACGTCCTCGAGCGTCGAGCTGCGTCGAGCTCGGCGCCGGTCATGAGCTCGTCCTCGCCGTCCGCGATGCCGAGCCGAGCTGCGATCGCGAGTGCGGTCGCCGGGTGATCGCCGGTGATCATGACGGGTACGATTCCCGCGCGCTTGCAGGTCTCGACCGCGTCGGCGGCCTCGGGCCGCGGCGGATCCATGAGACCGACGAGGCCGACGAATGTCGAGGTCGTTCTCGAGCTCGTCGGCGTCCTCGATCGCTGCGACGCGAGTCGAGACGACGCATGCCGAAGGCCAGCACGCGCAGCCCCTCCGAGGACCACTCCTCGACGGTGTCGAGGACGTGCTGTCGCTGTCGAGTGGGATCCGCCGAGCCGTCGGCGCCAGCATCGCGGCGAGCGTTCGAGCACCTGCTCGGCAGCGCCCTTGGTGAACGAGACGTAGCCGCCGCTCGCCCCGGCGTGGACCGTCGTCATGAGCTTGCGGTCGGAGTCGAAGGGCACCTCGGCCGCGCGTGGCATGGCCGTCTCGAGCTCGAGACGGTCGACCGAGCGAGAGCGTCGACCGCCTCGACGAGTGCGATCTCTGTGGGGTCGCCCACGAGCTCGTTTCCGGGTGCGCCCTCGACATCGTTGGAGAGCGCCATCGCCTGGGCCATCCAGCTCCATGCGCTGCCGCGCCGGCGGCGATCGTGTCCGGCAGGGCGTCCTCGCGCCTCGCCTGCGACCGCCAGGTGCTCGACCGTCATGCGGTTGAGGGTGAGTGTGCCGGTCTTGTCGGTGCATATGAATGTGGTCGAGCCCAGTGTCTCGACGGCGGGCAGCCGCCGCACGAGCGCGTGGGTCTTGACGAGCTTGCGGGCGCCGATCGCGAGCGTGACCGTTGCGACGGCCGGCAGGGCCTCCGGCACTGCGGCCACGGCGAGACTGACCGCCGTGAGGAACATGACGAGCACGTCCTCGCCTCGCAGAATTCCAACGACGAACACGAGGACCACGAGCGCGACCGCCGCGTATGTCAGCTGCTTGCCGAACTGGGCCAGCCGCTTCTGCAGCGGCGTCTTGGTCTCCTCGGTCTCGTCGAGGAGGTCGGCGATCTTGCCGAGTTCCGTTTCGAGTCCGATCGGCGGCGACGACGCCGACGCCTCGGCCGGCGACGATCTGCGTCCCTCGGTACGCCATGTCGGTTCGGTCGCCGAGCGGGACGTCCTTGCCTCGACAGCGCTCGGTGTCTTTGTCCACCGGAAGCGATTCGCCCGTCAGCGCTGCCTCGGCGGCACGCAGTTGCGCCGCCTCGATGAGCCGCAGGTCGGCGGGCACCGAGCGACCTGCATCGAGCAGGACGATGTCGCCGAGCGCGAGCTGTCTGCGGGGATCTCGATGACCTCGCCGTCACGCCGCACTGTCGCGGTGATGGCGGCCATCTTCTTGAGGGCCTCCATCGCCTTCTGTGCGCGGTACTCCTGCACCACACCGATGACCGCGTTGAGGACGACGATGACGATGATGGCTATCGTGTCGGCCACCTCGCCGAGGAGACCGGAGATGACAGCCGCAACGATGAGCAGGCCGATCAGGAAGTCCTTGAACTGGTCGAGGACCATCGACGCAAGCGAGCGCTGCGTGCCCTCGGGCAGCGAGTTGGGCCGTACTGCTCGAGGCGCGCGCGGCCTCGGCGGTCGAGAGCCCCGAGGGGGTGGTCTGCAGCGCAGCGAGAACGGATTCGGCGTCCTGCATGTACGCGTCTGCGCCGATCGGGACAGTAGCTGTTCTGATGTCACGTGCGCCTCCCGGCTCCCGGAGCGTCGCCACAGCCGTTCGAAGGTCTTGCACGCGAGGTGTCGCGGCAGCACCGGGGCCCGTGGCCCGTGATGACGGTCTGCCTCCCGGCTCCGAAGCCGGACAGCTACTCCCCTTCAAGCTGCCATCCTACCCTACATGCGCGCCATGCGGGTCAAGAACTCACCGACGCGGATCGTCCCGGGACCGTCCGAGCGGGTGGAGGGCGGCATGCAGTGACCGCACGGCGGCTTCACGGGCGCCCTGACAAGGGTTCGTTGACAGAGATGCTACGACCGAGTAGCATGTGCGATGCGAAAGGCTTAGTAGAAGCTAAATCTCTGGCAAGGAGTCCGCCGATGGCGAGAATGGATCACACAGGCACGCGGGGCCGTTGGCCTCGCGGCTGGGGTCGCGGATTCGCACACCGCCATGGCGCAGGCCGAGGGCTCGGTCGAGGGCGCGCATGCGCGCGTCACGGCGAGTGCACGCTCGATTGTCTGCGAGGCGGCGAGAGCGTTGAAGTCTCCTGCATCGATGACGAGACAGCCCGCGTTCATGCCCTGCGATTCGGCATGGGCGAGGGCTCGCGAGTGGCGTGCGTGACATGCATCCCGGCCGGCCCCGTCGTCCTCAAGAGCGGTCGTCAGGAGATAGCGGTCGGCAGGCGACTCGCCCAGCGCATTCATGTCATCCGCGATGAGGCGCCCTCGCACGACGCAGCGTCATGAGCACGCTCACCCAGGAGCCGATCAGAGCTCCGGCCGCACGGAGATACGGACGGTCGTCCTGGCAGGCAACCCCAACGTAGGCAAGTCGGTGGTCTTCAACGCGCTGACCGGCGTCTACGTCGATGTCTCGAACTTCCCGGGAACGACCGTCGAGCTCACGCGGGGCGCAGCTCGGCGGGCGCGATCTCATCGACACGCCCGGCGTCTACGGCGTCTCCTCCTTCAACGATGAGGAGTCGGTCGCCCGCGACGTCATCATGGACGCCGACGTCGTCGTCAACGTCGTGGACGCCGTCCACCTCGAGCGCGACCTCTTCCTCACGCTGCAGCTCATCGACATGGGCAAGCCCATGGTCGTCGCGCTCAACATGACCGACGAGGCCCGCCAGCAAGGCGTGGCCATCGACAGCGACCTCCTCGACGACCTGCTCGGCGTGCCCGTCGTCGAGACCGTGGCGACCAAGGGTCAGGGCATCTCCGAGCTCATGGCTCCATCGATGCGCGCTCGGGTCGGGCACGCGGACTTCCATGTCGAGCCGGAGCTCGTGAGATGGCGGCCAGGACGGGGACGCGGGCCGAGGCGCTGCTGGTGCTCGAGGGCGACCCGATCGTCGCGGAGCGGCACGGCATCGAGCCGGGCACGCTGCGCGACGAGATCTACGTGCATCGCCGCGATGCGCGTCGACGACATCGTCGGCCACGTGCTCACGGAGACCACCCAGGGCGCGTCGTTCTCGGCCAAGCTCAGCCACGCGATGATGCATCCGCTGACCGGCGTCCCGATGCTGCTGGTGCTGCTCTAGGGGATGTACGTCGTCCTGGGCGTGTGGATCGCCGGCGGTCTCGTGGGCTTCCTGGAAGAGGGCCTCATGCTCGGCTACTGGGTGCCGTTCGTCGAGGGAGTCGTCGGCTCCGTTCTTCCCGCGCGAGCGCCGCTCTACGCGATCCTCGCGGGCGAGTTCGGCGTGCTCACCATGACGCCGACCTACCTCATCGGCGTCATCCTGCCGCTCGTGGCCGGCTTCTACCTCCTCATGTCCTTGCTCGAGGACTCCGGCTACCTGCCGCGGATCGCTGCGCTGACTGACCGGTCGCTCACCGCGATCGGACTCAACGGCCGCGCCGTCATCCCGCTCATCCTCGGGCTCGGCTGCGTGACGATGGGAACGCTGACCACCCGCATCCTCGGCAGTCGCCGCGAGCGCATCATCGCCACGGCGCTCATGGCCATCGCGGTGCCCTGCTCGGCCCAGATCGCCGTCATCGCCGCGCTGATGGCGGGCGTGGGCCTCGGCTACGCGGCCTTGTACGGCGCCGTGCTCCTCGGCTCTTCATCGTCATCGGTACCGTGCTGGCGAGGATGACGCCCGGGACGACCACCGACCTGCTCATCGACCTGCCGAGGCTGCGCATCCCGCGCGCGACAACGTGGTGCGCAAGACGCGCCACGAAGGTGTGGCACTTCATGAAGGAGGTCACGCTCTTCTTCGCCGCCGGGGCGCTCCTCATCTCGGTGCTCGACGTCACCGGCGCGCTCGCGTGGATCACGCAGGCGGCGCCCCGCTCACCGTGGGCTGGCTGGGTCTGCCCCCGAGGCCGCGACCGCCTTCGTCATGGGCTTCGTGCGTCGCGACTTCGGCGCGGCGGCTTCTTCCCGATGGCCCTGACGCGCGCTGCAGCTCCTCGTGGCGATGGTGACGATCACCCTGTTCGTGCCGTGCATCGCGAGCGTCATGGTCATCCTCAAGGAGCGCGGCTGGGGCTACCTGCGGGGCTTCTCGCTGGCTCCCTCGGCATCGCGTTCCTGGTCGGAGGGCTCCTCGCCCGTGCCCTGGGGGTGGCCTAGATGACCGAGCCTCGCCCGTCAGGCATCGCTCAGAAGCAGGCATGTGGCCTGCCGTCGAGGCGCACCGAGTGCCCCCGATGCGGACTTGTCGCCGAGGGCATCCGATGCCCCCGCTGCAACGCCCTCAAAGTGCAGGCATGTGACGGGCCGTGCACGAGCTGTCTGCTTGGCAGGAAGGGCTAGAGAGCAGCGCGCTCGCACCAGCTCACTACGTCGTCTCGTCAGACGGCGCTTCCGGTGCGGGCGCTTCAGGCTCCGGCGCTTCCGGCTCTGGCGCCGGTGCTGATTCGGTAGCGGGCGTCTGCTCCTGCGTGTCGTCGGCGGTAATGGCCGAGAACGCGTAGTACGCGATGGCCAGCACGGCGAGGATCGCGACGATCGCGAGGATCGTCGGAAGGAACGATGACGACGACGAGGACGGTGGCTCCTGCGGAGGCGCCGGGGCCGGCTGCGGGGTCGCCTGGACCGGCGGCTGACCGACCGAGTACGCCAGACGACGCATGTCCTCGCTCACCCACTGGATCTGGCCCACGGTGTCCAGCTCACGGATGCGATCTACGGCCACAGGACCGCTGTCCTCCACGATGAGCTGGTTCTCCTGCATGCTGAGTTCCTTGCCCGGGTACGGGCTCTCCTGGATGAACGTGCCTAGCGTGGTCATCTGTGTCCCCTTCGGCCTGGTGCGTTCTCTGACATCTTCCCCGCTGCAGGCTCCTTCTTCAACCACCCACATTGGGTGGAGACAGAGCGTTTCGTGACCATGGAGTGGGGTATGCTTGCACCATAAGCTGTCTATGCGGGAGGAGCGTGGCTCTGTGGAATCAGCAGATGCGACAGGGGCACTATTCAGTCTGGGGTGCTTCTGGTTCTTCTACATCGGGATATTCGTCCTGTATATCGCGGGTATGTGGAAGGTCTACACGAAGGCTGGCAAGCCCGGGTGGGCAGCAATGATCCCGATCTACAATCTCGTGGTTCTCATGGAGGTCGCGGGGCGTCCCGGCTGGTGGGTCCTGCTCCTTCTCGTCCCGATCGTGAACATCGTCGTTCTGGCGATGGTGAGCATCGACGTGGCAGCCTCGTTCGGCAAGAGCACGGGGTTCGGTATCGGCCTGTGGCTGCTTGGCTTCATCTTCTACCTGATCCTCGGCTTCGGCGACGCACAGTACGTGGGCCCGGCAGCGGCTCAGGGTGCACCCCCGGCCGGAGGGCAGCAGTACTAGACCAAGGATAGCTTCGTCGCGGCTACGTGCCGCGGCGTCTCGCTCGACAGGCACCGGTCCCGCTTGCGGGGCCGGTGTCGCGCTGTCTCGGCCCGGCTCGAGTCCGAACTCCTGGCGCGCCTTTCGCTTGATGAGTGACCACGCAGTGCCGCGTTTGCGCCTTGCACGATGCCGCCGTACGATAGGCGGGCGCATTTGCGCTGTTCAGGCAAGCAGAATGAAAGGATTATTCCATGTCCGATGCAACTCAAAGTCAGAAGCAGATGGTCATCCTGCTGGTGATCATCGCCGCGTTGCTCGCGGCGATCGCCGGCGTGATTATCTACCAGCAGAGCAACAGCAGTTCCACTTCCGGGCCCGTCGCGACGACGCAGCCCACGCAGCAGCCGGCGACGACGGATCCGAACGCTGCCGCATCTGGTGACCCTGGTGCTGCCGCGTCGGGTGTGGCACCCGCAGGAGCGGACTTTGATCCGGCGACTGCACCCGTCGTGCCAGCCGATATGACACCAGAGGCGTTCGTCACCGAGTACTACGAGCTCTCCATCGGCCGGCGAATACGATGAAGCCTATGTCATGCTTCCCACGGCCACGCAGGC
The DNA here is from genome assembly GCA_963850695.1 of uncultured Actinomycetes bacterium. Classification (GTDB taxonomy): domain Bacteria; phylum Actinomycetota; class Coriobacteriia; order Anaerosomatales; family CAWKMJ01; genus CAWKMJ01. Next base: position 1,070,395 of record CAWKMJ010000001.1, on the reverse strand, counting down.
CTACTATGGGGGCTCCGCTGGTTTCGCCAGCACGCTCGAGGGCTACGGCATCACCCGCTTCTCCGTCGATCCTCCCGTCGAGGAGGGCGACACGGTCGTTGTCGTCGGTCACCAGGAGGCCCAGGGGATGGACTTCTCCGACCATGGACGCTCGTCAAGGGCGACGACGGTGCATGGCTCGTGCAGTCCCGCGAGATGGCCGGCATGTAGCACTCACCTGCACAGCACCACAGCCGCACCTCATAGCGAGCTAGACCCCCACGCCGCCCGTCAGGGCGGCGTGCTAGTCTTGGCGGGGGGAATGCGCCGACCTCACCCGATTCATCGTTCCGGGCACCGACGATGACGTCGTCGCGTCCTATCGGACGTGTGTCGAGGCCGCCCACGAAGCCGTCTACGGATTCGAGGCCCCAGTTGTCGTCGTGGACATCGAAACCACGGCATTCGACCCCGAGCCCGGAGCGGGACAGCATCATAGAGATCGCAGCGGCCGTGCTCGAGGGACTGGAGGTCACCCCTCGTCCAACACTGGTCGATCCCGGCGACCACTCCCGCACGAGATCGGCGAACGTACACGGGTATCACCGACGATGAGCTCCACGGGTGCACCCAGCGCCGAGAAGGCCGTATCCCGATCTCATCGAGTTCGTGGACGGGCGCGACGTGATCGCTCACAACGTGGGCTTCGACAGGTCCTTTCTCCCGCACACTTGCAGGAGGAGATGGCCTTCACCTGGAGCGCATGCCTCGATTCCCTGCAGGCCGCACTCATCGCGTTCCCGCCGGCTTCGGAGCTCACCGTCTGCGCGATCTCGCCGATGCGTTCGGGTCCTGCACGCCGCGCACCGGGCCGCCGATGATGTCGAAGCACTCGCGCACCTGTGGAGGGTGACCCTCGCGGGCCTGGAGGCCCTTCCCACGGCCTGCACACGCGATCGCCGAGCTGGTTCCGGAGTCCCGTGGCCCCTGCGCCCCCTCGTCACGCACATCGCCGCCGCGCGCCCCCATCGGCTCACGACACGAAGGATCTCCGGCGTACCGGGTCGCCTTCGAGAAGGGCGACGCGCTTGCCGACGCGGCGGAATGGTGTGCTCCTGTCCGCCGATCGAAGAGGTCTCTCGGAGTTCGAGGCCACCGGTCTTGCGGGGCGCATGTACGAGGGCTCGAGCGGCGCGCGGAGCAAGCCGAGATGGCCGCGGCGGTGACCGCCGCGTTCCGCGACAGTACCCATCTCGCCGTCGAGGCAGGCACGGGCGTGGGCAAGTCCCTGGCCTACCTGGTGCCTGCGGCGCGCTTCGCGATGGTCAACGGCGTGTCGGTCGGCGTGGCCACGAAGACCAACTCACTCATGGATCACTCGTCTACGCGGAGCTGCCGGCTTGCCCGCTCGAGACGACCTGCGCTACGTCTCACTCAAGGGCTACGACCACTACCCGTGTCTGCGCAAACTCGATCGCTACACGGCGGACCCCGAGGGAGGCCGAGGAGCGCGTGATCGTCACCCTGGCGACCCTGCTGACCTGGGTGGGTCAGAGCTCGTGGGGGGACCTCGACTTCGTGAATGTTCACTGGCGGCGAGACGTGCGCAGCCAGATCCAGGCTTCAGCGGCGGACTGCACCCACAAGCGGTGCCGCTACTACCCGCATCTCTGCTACGTCGACGGAGCTCGGCGCAAGGCCTCTTCCGCACATATCGTCGTGACCAACCACGCGCTGCTCTTCCGAGACCTCGTGGCCGAGGGCAGCATCCTTCCACCGATCCGCCACTGGATCGTCGACGAGGCCCACGGCGCCGAGGCCGAGGCGCGCGACCAGCTCTCCCTCGAGTGCGACCAGGTCGAGCTCGACATGGTGCTGGGGGCCATCGCCACGATCAGGGGCGGGGCGCTTGGCAACGTCAGGCGAGCCATCGATGCTCAGCACGCCGAGGAGTCCCCGGGTCTGCTGAGAACATCACCGTGGCCGAGGAGGCCGCGAAGACCTGCTCGAGCTCGTCATCCTTCTTCGACTTCTGCAAGGACGTTGGCGACCGAGACCCCCGAGACCGGCTATGACACCTGTGAGGCTCGCATCGGCGACAGTATCGAGGGACCGCACGTGGGGCACGGTCGCCGGCGTCGGGCGGTCAATGGCTCGTCAGCTCCAGGGGCTCCTGGAGGTCGGGAGGGACGTCGTGACGCGTCTGGAGGAGGTCGGCCCCGACGCCACTGACGTTCGCGCCGACCTCGCGGGGTTGCTCTCCCGTGGCCTTTCAGCCCGCGGGTCTCCAAGTCGTGATCGACGGCGAAGACGAGGCGTTTGTGTACGCCCTGAGGTTGAATCGGGACCGCTGAGAAGCGTCGGATCGGCTGTGGCCTATCGGCTCGACGTGGGAGAAGACCTGCTCGAGCAGTTCTACCCCCGCGCCACGCGATCGTCTTCACGTCCGCGACATCGCTACAGGTGACGACTTCTCGCACTTTGCGCGCGGTGTGGGGCTCGACCGGCTCGAGCCGGAGCTCTGGCGCTCGGTGAGGCTGGAGTCCTCCTACGACTTGAGCGGCAGATGGCGGTGTTTGTCCCCAGGACGTCACTGATCCGCGCCCGGACGGATGGCGCGATCGACTCGATTCCCTGCGCGGGAGTCACATCTCGCGATGGGCGGCTCCACGCTCACGCTCTTCACCAACCGCCGCGACATGGATGCGCTCTATCGCGCGATCGAACCGGACTCGACGCCGAGGGCATCGGGCTCATCGTTCAGTCGCGGGGTGTCTCGGCGAAGCGCCTGCGAGACGAGTTCCTCGCCGAGCCGACCCTCTCGCTCTTCGCGACCAAGTCCTTCTGGGAGGGCTTCGATGCCAAGGCGACACGCTCCGCTGCGTGATCGTGCCCCGGCTCCCCTTCGGCGGCCGAGCGACCCGCTGGCCGAGGAGCGCGAGGCCCGCGAGGGACGGGCCGCGTGGGCCAAGTACGCGCTGCCCCAGGCCGTGCTTGAGCTCAAGCAGGCGGCCGGCCGCCTGATTCGCTCCAGCACCGACACGGGATGCCTGATCATCGCGGACACTCGGGTGCTCACGAGGCGTACGGGCGCACGTTCTCGACTCGCTGCCCGTAGAGACATCGAGGTCCTGCCCACCGAGTCGATGGTCCACACGATCGCCGAGCGGTACGGGCCCGCCGCCGACTAGGCTCCTTGGCGTCTACCTCGCCGGCGATGCGAGTCGCCATCGCGGCGACAGCCGCGCGGACCTCTTCGGGCGACTCGACGCGCACGGTTCCGAGGCGGGCGCACACCTGACGGGCGAGCCACGGTGCCGGCATAGGGGACGTCCACAGTGAGGGCTCGTCCGCGTCCGGACGCTCACCGCTTGAGACCCGGGCCACTCGCGCTCCGAGTACTCGCGACGCATCTTCGAACACGAGCCGAGCGGGGGGGAGTCCCTCGCCGGAAGAAGGCCGTCCGTCGGCGAGTCCGCCCGCGGCTCGAAACCGCTCGCCGGTCACCTCGGCTTCTCTTGATTCGGTCCAGCCGGAACGTCCGCATAGCCCTCGCACTGCGGCAATACGCCGATACGTACCATACGCCCCGTTCGTTGAAGAGGCCCCGGCTCGATCTCTCGCCTGGCCGAGTGTGCCCTCGCCCCGCGCTGGTACGTCGATCGCGACGACGTCGTGGCCGGACGACGCGGAGGCCATCGTCTCGTAGACCGCTTCGGCAGGAACGGGTCCGGCCGCACGGAGCCGGTGGGCGAGCTCGTCATGGAGAACTCCAGGGCGGCCGCCTCCATGAGACGCTCTGTGAGTTCGGCGTGCGTGTCGAAGCCCGCCGATCTGGAGAGCCGTTGCGAGTGCCCGGGCCTCACTTGCCGAGAGGCGCACGGGTCGCTCGAGCGCCGGAGGAGGCCCCATGACGAAGACGCGTCCCTCGTCGACGAACGCCGAGACGAGGTTGAGCGGGTCATACGGGGCCACGCCGCACATCGAGAGTGTCGTCACTCGTCCGCGACCTGCTCCGGCGTCGAGCCCACGAGGCGCGCGAGCTCATCGAGGGGGACTCTGCATCGGGCTGGAGATGGCGCAGGAGCGCGAGCATCGTGCGCGCGCGGTCAGCTGTCGAGCTAGTCATGAAGGACCGCACCTCCTCGAGGAGCGTGCGTATCTCCGCAGACATGTCCGCAGGCGAGACGACATGACGCCCGGACCGCTCTCGATGACCCAACGGGCCAGTCGCGAGCGGCTGCTTGCAGGTACCGACCAACGCAGGCTGCCGTCCGACGCACCTCGAGCGAGCCCTGTTCGGCGATGAGAGAGCGTGCGCGCCAGGCCACGTCCTCATCGAAGTGGATCACTGCGGAGAAGCTGTCAGCACCGAACTGGAAGGGCAGCCGCACGTATGCGGCGATGTCGAAACCATCGGGGCGCCCGAAGTCGGGTGTAGCTTGCTTGGCATCGTTTACCTGCAGGTTCTTGGCGCGCGTGAGAGCGAAGGTGCGTATCGCATCGCGATCGGTGTCGTGACCTACGAGATACCAGCGACCGTCTCGCACGAACGCGCCGTATGGCTCGACATGTCGCTTCGCCATAGCGCCGCTCGAGGTGGTGTAGTCAAAGTTCACGCGCTTGCATCGCTGCGCCGCGTCAGCGATCAGCGCCGCGTCGTGGCCCTGCTGCTCCGGCTCCTCGTCGGCGATTCGTGCGGCGGAACACGGTGACGCTTCGGAGTTGGGCCCGAGCTTGGCCATGGCAAGGCGCAAGTCTTGCGAGAACGGGAACGACGGGTCGCCGATGAAGGCGGCTGCCGCAGCGCGCAGCGCAGAGGATTCTTCGGCGCTCAGCGTGATCTCTGCGGCGTACGTGGCAGACTCGTCGAGAAGGTAGGAGCCCTCGGCATCTGATGAGATCACGAGTCCCGATTCGCGCAGCTGTTTCTTGTCGCGCTCGAACATGCGCAGGAACGCGTCACGGCTTTGCCCCGGCGGGTACCCCGCGACTTCGGACTGGATGTCTTCCCATGTGACCGGGGCGCGGGCAGCCGACAGATACATCGCAAGGTTCACGATGCGCTCGGCAGTTTCTGGCCCTTGCGCTGCTGTCATGTGGCTCCTTCTCCCGTCCGATTCTAGCGGTTATCGGCGAGACGGCCACAGGGTGTCCTGGGGGAGAGTGGCGAGGGGTGGGCCACGGGAAAGTCGAAAATAGGAAACGAGGCGAGTGGGGGGACTCGCCTCGTTCTATTTCCGAGTCCGCGGGGTCCGCCCAAGAGGGGGGAGGAGAGGGCGGGTCGCATGACTCTTGCAGGTATGCAAGCAACACAAATGCCAGTTTGGATATATCGCAGGTAGAAAATACGTCTCAGGCAAAGAGCGAGTCAACCGAGGCCCTTGTGGGGAGGTCCGTGGGGTGCAAGGGCACCCCCGAGTGCCATCGCTCGGTACCGCGACTCTAGGTTGTCAGAATCATGGGCATCGGGACATCGACGCGCAGGCGGTGCAGTTGCGCGCGACATGCCCTCCTGCAGCCCTTGAGGTGACCCGGGGCCGAAGAAGAAGCGACGCCAGGCGGAAGACCGCACTGATGGCGAGAACAGAAGAGCACCGAGGCGCCGAGCACCCGAGCCCCCTCGGCTCAGCCGAACGCCTACGCACATCCCCGTTGGCGCCCCTGCGCGCGGCCGCCCAGGAGGCCGGCGTACGCCAAGAGGGGCCGCCTCGCAAGCGGAGCCGGCGAGGCACGGGCGAAGGTTCCAGCGCGGCTCGCAAGCCTGGTTCGCCATCATCGCGGCTATCGTCATCGTGTTTGGGCTGGCCGCACGGGCCTACTGGGCGTACCAGGCCGACATGGAGCGGCGGCTCGCCGTCGAGAGCTCGACACGGCGACGACGCTCGTGGAGCAAGCCGATGTCGTCGTGCTCGAGGTCGACGAGTCGTGAGTACCCCCGTGGAGGCGTCCGTGGGAGAGCGCGCCGAGGCAGCGCTCGAAAATGAGCCGGGTGCGCAGGGTGACTTGATGAGGCGATCGTCCCTGATCTCGCTCGGCCTTACCCGATCTCGCGGACGAGCACGTGGCCCAGGCCGAGGCGCTCAGAGAGTCTGCCGAGGCACGCCAGGAGATGCTCGAGTACGGCTCGCCAATCCTTAAGGCGACTCACAGGCCGCTGCTGCCGTGGTCCCCGCGCTCGAGGGATGGGACCTCGTCCTCGAGGCCGAGAAGCTCACCGACGAGGCGATAAGGAGTACAACAAGCTCAAGGATACCTCGGTGAAGAAGTCAAGTCGCTTACAGTCGAGGCGCAGGGAAAGACCAAGGAGGCGAAGGCCCGTTCGAGGCGGCGGCAGCGGCGTACCCAGAGGCCGACTTCTCGCCGTTCATCGAGTACGCCGAGGCCAAGATCGCCGCCTGGGCCTCTCGATCAAGGCCGACGACGCTACCTCAGCCGACAAGCCCACGAGGCCAACAAGTTCGACGACCAGTACAACGAGGCCGAGAAGAAGCTGATCGCGATGGCCAAGGAGCTCCCGGCGTCTCCGGTCGAGCCCATCGGTCGCGTTCGAGGCCAGGTCGGCGAGGCGACGGAGCACTACTACGAGGCCAGGGACAGGCGACCGCATCGGACGCCCTGCTCCAGTTCGACGAGAGCGAGTAGTCGCTGCGGGCTGTTCGGCTCGCCCCTAGGCCTCCGTAGCCGCTTCCAAGCCGGGCCAGGGCCCCGACGTCGTGGACGATGACCTTGAGCCGCGCACCTCGACGATCCCGCGTCGCGCATGCGAGCGAGCGCGCGCGAGATTGTCTCAGGTACCGTTCCCAGCGCCTCGGCAAGCTCTGTCTTTCGCATCCCGAGATCGACCCTGAGACCCTCGTGGTGGTGCACTCCCGCAGCAAGTGCGCGCTGGAAGAGGTAGTGGCGACGCGGGCCGGGACATCCAGCGAGAGCGTCTGCACCAGCGACGTGAAGCCCATGACGCGCCGGCGAGGTCGCTGAAGATGCCTTGCGCTACGTCGGGCTCGCTCTCGATCCATGACGAGAAGCGCGTCGCGCGGATCCAACCGACGCTCCCGTCGGTGGGGGCTTCGACGCCGCGGGTTTCCGCCCGCCGGCGAGCGCGGCGACCATTCCGAAGGGATCGCCCGGCCCCAGGTCCTCGTAGGTGAAGCGCCGGCCATCTGCGGCCAGGTGGTAGACGCGCGAGCGGGCCCGGCGATGACGACCCCGAAACGCGAGGCGGGGTCTCCCTCGGTGAGCAGTGTCGCCGCCGAATCGCTCGAGCATGCTGGGCTCGGCTAGGCCGATGACCGCCTCTCGGATGCGCCGCTCCACACGCGGCATCGCGCAGGGCTTCGAGGCACCTCGTCGTCGCGGCTGTCGGGCATGCGTGCACCCCTGGCGCCCGGTCTTATCGAGCATCTTCCGATACTTGACGTGCGTCAAGGACGGATGGGCGGGGCGTGTGTATCGTAGTGCTTCCGATGTGAGGAAGGAGACCTGGGCTGAACGCGGATTCGCCGAGCAGATCACCGCGAAGGAAGCGCGCAAGGACACGCGTCTGCTCGGCGATTTTACCGCCATCTACTGCGACGGGAACCATGCGGCGCCGAGCGCGCGACGCTCGAGAGCGAGGGCGTCGAGCTCGGTGTCTATGGGCGCAAGTCCCCGGTCGTGTGCGCCGATGCGCCGAGCTTCTCGTGTACGCGGAGAAGCGGCGGGCGTTCTGCCCCAACGACCCCAAGCCGTTCTGCAGCTACTGCGACACGCACTGCTACAGGCCTGACATGCGCGAGCACATGCGCGACGTCATGCGATACGCCGGACCGCGATCCATGTGGCACGGACATGCGATCGAGGGCGTGAAGCACCTGATCGAAGGCAAGAAGCACAAGGTGCGGCAGAGCGAGCGGCCGCCGAGCAGACAGACGAGGCAGACCGGAGCGGCGACCGAACCCAGGAGGACACCGATGAGGACGACTGTGACCACGCAGATCGTGAAGATCGACGAGGAGCTCTGCAACGGCTGCGGCCTGTGCGTCGCGCCGTGCGCCGAGGGCGCGATCCAGATCATCGACGGCAAGGCCAAGGTCATCAGCGAGGAGCTGTGCGACGGCGCGGGCTTCTGCCTGGGCGTCTGCCCGACGGGCGCGCTCACGATCGAGGAGCGCGAGGCCGTTCCCTTCGACCACGAGGCCGCCGAAGCGCACATGGCCGAGAAGCTCAAGACGTACATCGCCGCAGGAGTGCTTCAAGTGCGGGACCGACGAGGACGATGCTCCGCTGCTGCCCGTGCGCACCAAGGCCGCAGCACGTGGGTATGCACGCGCTGTCTGCCCGCGCTGATCCACGGCTAGAGACGAGCCCGACGATGCTGCAGACCGCTCGCATGGCGCTCGGCTCGTCTCGGTCGTGCTGCTCGTCCGGGGTGCTTGCTGTTCCTGTTCGGGACGCCCCGCGGCTCCTCCGGGCCGCGAGCGCTGCGTCATGCGCGCGCTGCCGGCGTGGTAGCGATCGACCGAGCGACGGAGGAGCCGGGCGACGAGCCCCTCCGATGGGCGAGGTCGTCGAGGGCGAGGTCCTCCCCCGGACCCCACGACTCCGCTCGCGATCGAGATACCGGGCTGCAAGTGCCACAGCGACGATCCTGAGGTCGTCGAGGAGCATGCGCAGTACCGCATGAACCAGTGCGCGGGGTGCCACGTGGGGGGCATGCCGACGGGCGGAGGCTAGGCGAAGCCCCACATCGCTCCCGCAGTGCGCGCGGGTGGATTATCATAGCGTCGGGTATCATAGGAAGAGGACGCGCAGCCCTGCCGTCCTCGCCGATGATGCGGTGCCGAGCCACCGGCGCCACAGGAGGGTTCATGCCGAGGTCGCGACGTCACCTGCAGGAACTCGCCGACCAGATCGGTCCGCGGCCCGCGACGACGGATACCGAGGCCCAGGCCGCCGACTACATCCAGGGCGTGATGCGGTCCAAGGGCCTCGACGTCGAGCGCCAGGAGTTCGATTGCCCGCGTACCTACTCGTGGGCCTTCGTCGTCTACCACGTCCTCACGATCGCGCGGCGGTCGCCTCGGCTGGTAGTTCCTGCCTGTGGCCCGCCTTCGTGCTCGCCGCCGCGACGCGTCGATGATGCGCATCGACCTGGACACGCTGGGGCCTCTCGACGCTCATGCCCAAGGGGCCGAGCCAGAACGTCATCGGGCAGCCGCTACCCAAGGCGCTTCGCGGCGAGCGCATGCGCAAGATCATCGTCGTCGCGCACTACGACTCGGCCCGGTCGTCCCTCGCCTTCTCGCCGAGCATGGTCAAGAACTTCGACATCTCGTTCGGACTCATGAAGTGGTGCACGTACCTCGTGCCCGTGCTCATCCTGGTCGCTGCGCTGCCCTGCACTGGGCGGCCTTCCCGTACGTCTGGTACGCGACGCTGGCGCTCGCTCGCTGTATCTGCTGATCCCGCTGCTCATCAACGTGCATCGCGAGCTGTTCATGCCTTCACCGACGGAGCGAACGACAACGCTTCCGGTGTCGCGGCGATGCTGGGCGTGATCGACACGTCGTGTCCCGAGGAAGAGCTGGATACCATGGGGTCGACGCAGCCGCTCGGCGCAAGCCCGAGGCCGCCCGGACGCAGGACGTGGGGCCGGAGGGAGCGGTGCTCTCGTACTCGCCGGCAGCGCTCCCGATGAGGATCCGACAGAGCTGCCCGATGACTTCCAGTGGGCAGAGACCGACGCGACCCGTCACGCGGTCAGTCTCGACTCGAGTTCGACACGATCGAGTTCGACGCGGTCGGTCCCGACGGGCACGAGTCTCCGGAGTCGAGCGGCTCTGACCTCGGGTGTTCGACGAGACGCCGCGTCGACTTGGGCACCGACGATGGATTCGCCGACAGCGCCGGAGCCTCGGTGCGCGGTCGCAGCGACCTGGACGCCGGCGGCCGGGACGATGCGGCGCTCGTCTACCCCGACCCGCGGAGCATCGGACGAGGAAGCGCTCTTTGGCACGCCGGAGCAGCAGGCGGCGGTCCTCCCGGACGAGCGAGGCGCGCAGCCGAGGGCGTGGCCTCGGGCCTGGGTCGCGTCGCAAGAAGCGCGGACGAGGACGAGAGCACGTCCGGCTGGCTCGGCGTCGATGACGGTTTCGACGCACGCGAAGAGGGACGCAAGATCGGCTCGTGGGACGACTTCGACGAAGACGACGATGACGCTGGGCTTCAAGGGCGGCTGGGCCGGCGACGACCCCATCGGCGACCCGGAGTTTGCCAGCAACGAGGCCGCCCGCATCCGCAACGTGTGACCGAGACGGTGGACCACGCGCTGACGAGAAGGAGATCTGGTTCGTGGCCACCGGAGCCGAGGAGATCGGCACGTGGGGCATGCGGGCGTTCCTCGAGGAGTACGGCGACGAGCTACGCGGGCGTTCGATCATCAACATGGACAACGTCGGGCGGGGACGCTGCACTGGGTCACCCAGGAGGGCATGGCCCGTCGCTACAGGCGGACCGTCGGCTCATGAGTCGATCGCCAAGCGGGTCGCGCGCGAGGACGAGATGCATGTCAAGGGCCGCGCCTACAAGGGGCTCTCGACCGACGCGACGCCGGCGCTGGCCCGCGGGTTCAAGGCGATGAGCGTCATGGCGTTCGACATCAACGGCCGCCTGCCGAACTGGCACTGGAGCACCGACACCACGGAGAACGTGCAGTCGAGAACATCGAGCACGGCCGCGAGCTCGTGCCGGGATGATCCGCGGAGCTCTAGTCCTGCTCGTCCGGCGTCGTCACTCGGCGTCGCTCACCTCGCAGGCGACTGCGTCGCTTCACCGACGAAGCGTTCCTGCGTAGAAGGAGAGCGCCGTTCCCAGCGATCGTGCAGTCCCGCGCGGCCAGAACACCGGCAGCATGAACGTCGACTGCTGCAGCGCGACGACGACGAAGGCGAAGACGATGAAGCCGAGGTGGAGCAGGCCCGAGCCGGTCTTGGTGAGGCGGCCCTCGGTGAGTAGGAGGGCGCGCGGGCCCCGCGACGTCAGCACGACGACCGCAACCTGGATCAGGGCGGCAGCGCAGGTAGACGGCCAGGCCGTCGCCGAGATCGCCCGTGACGCCCAGGCCACGACGCCCAGGCGACCATCCCGACCGAGACGGCGACGAGCGCCTGCGCGAGAACAGCCGCTTGGGCACGCACAGCCCCATCACGACGACGAGCAGCATGATCAGCGGCGCCGCGATGGCGTTCATCGTCGTCGACGAACGCGGGTAGCCGACTGCTCCCATGCCGGGTATCGTGCGCTGCGCCCACCATGCGTAGAGCGTGCCGAGGAACGACTGCACGCCGAGCCCGCCGAGAGCACCACGGTCGCGATCGTGAGGGCGAAGTCCCAGTTCGCGGCGAGCGTCCGCGGTCGCGTGTCCGGATCGGACTCAGGCATAGCTGTGCGCCCCCGGGACGACGTAGGTCGCCAGGTAGGTGAGCACGAGCACGCGAAGGAGAGGATTGCGAGCGCCGCGACCACCTTCCACATGCCCTTCGTCGCAGGTAGAGGCGCGCGTGCAGGTACGCGGTGTAGAGGACCCACATCATGATCCACATGTTGACCTTGCCGCTCCACCACCACGAGTCGCCCTGCCAGGCCAGGATCGCCCACGGGAAGCCGAGCAGCATGCCGAAGGTCAGCGGCAGGTAGCCCAGGCGCGCCCAGCGGTACGCGGTCTCCTCGAACGCCGAGTAGCGGTGCGCACCATCAGGACGGTCGCGACGAACGAGATGACGAACGCGCCGTAGCGAAGAACAGCAGCGGCGGGTGCACCCACATGTACCAGGTGTTGTAGTAGTAACTGCGGGAGCCCTCCATGCCCTGGAACGCGCCGTACGCCGCCTGCGGGTTCGCCGCTAGCCACCGCCTGCAGGTAGCCGAGGTACTGGCCGAGGAACTGCGGCAGCGGCTCGGTGAACGGGCTGCCCCAGAGGACGGCCCGGCGATGAGGACGGCGAGCAGCCATCGAGACGCCGGGCAGCAGCTCCTCGCGATGGCGGCGCATGAGCAGGGCCATTACGCCCACGATGAGCGCCCACACGTAGAGCTTCTCGGACTCGACCCACAGGGGGACGGCGACGTGCCGGCGATGGCGCCGGTCTCAGGGTTCGCGACAGGCGTGTTCAGGTAGAGCGCCCAGTGGAACCAGACGAGCACGAGCTCGCCCGTGACGAGCAGGGCGTCGTGGTGGCGAGGGCGGGCGAGGTAGCTCCGAGTGCGGGAGAGCGCGCAGGCAGAGCAGCGCGAGTGCCGCAGACCAGCAGCACACCTGGAGCGGGTGCCGATGCGCGAGCAGCTCGATGGCGTCCTGATGGCGCTTGTGGCTCGGGAGACACGTTCACGCTCCGTGCTCCGGAGACGCGCGAGTATACCGCCTGCGAGCAACCGCTCCCCGGGAGGCACGCCGGGTCGCGCTGCCGTGCGGTTTGCCGCTGGTCGCGACGGACGGTACACTCTCGCTCACCCCCTGAGCTCACAAGTGCCGTACGCTTCCACGTATGCCGGAGGTCTTGCGTTGATCCCTACGCGGCTGACCAAGATGCTTGCGCGCCAGGTCATGGTCTCCTGGCGCGACGAGCCCACGCGCTACGACATCGAGGCGCTGCAGGCCAACACCATCGCGTCGGACTCGTCATCCGCGTGCGCTGGGCTCTCGTGGCCGCGCTGTCGTTCTTCTCGCTTCTTGCCGCGCGGGCCTACACGTGGACTTCCCGTGGGCCGAGCTCGTGGCCAACATGTCGTTCCCGCGCTGGCGCTGCTCTTCGTGCTGCGCTACAACACCTTCTACCAGCTCACCTACAAGCGGCTTGGCAACATCGCGATCCTCAACCACGCGCAGCTGATCTTCGACGTCCTCGTGGTCACCGTCCTGGTCTACTACAGCGGCGGCGTCCACTCGTGGTTCTGGACGATGTACCCGCTCTTCATCCTGGAGGCGGCGTTCATCCTGCCCAAGCGCGCATGTGTGGATGATCGCCGGCGTTGCGCACTCGCCTCGGGTTCGTCGTACTGGGGCGAGTACGTCGGCGTTCTGCCACACGTGACGATGCCATTCGTTGACGAGCCGCTCTACCACGACCTCACCTTCGTCGCGGTGCGGTACCTGTGGCAGCTCACGGTGCTTGCGGGCACGGCCACGGTGGCCACGCTCATGACCGGTGCGATCCGCTCGCCGAGAAGCAGAGCTCGCCGCCTGCTCGATCCTTGACGAGAAGACCGGTCTGTACGACCGGCGCTACCTGCTGCGGGCCTCTCGAGCGAGCTGCTGCGCGCCGAGCGCGACGACCGGCCCGTACACGTGTTGCTGGTCGATATCGACCACTTCGACGACGTTCAACAAGCTGGTCGGCATCGAGGCGGGCGACGGGATGCTCGTCTCGGTCGCCTCGGCGCTCGCGCACGAAGCAGAGACGCCCGGCACGTCGGACGGCAAGACCAACGTCGTCGGCCGGTTCGGTGGCGAGGAGTTCGGCGTCGTGCTGGTCGAGCGGCCGCGAGGCGGCTACCCGTCGCGGAAGACGCCGTCGCGATCGCCGAGCGGATGCGTCTCGGCCGAGGCGCTTCGCATCGAGGATGCGGGCGTGACGCTGAGCATGGGTGTGGCCTCGTATCCCGAGGACGGGCAGACCGCAGACGAGCTTCTCGACGCGGCGGACGAGCGCTTGCACGCGCCATCGTGGGCGGCGGCAACCGCGTGAGCTCATCCTGACCGCGTGAAGGCCCTCGACTTCATCGAGGCGGCGATCGTGGGCGTCTTGCTCGTGTGTGCTGACGGTCGGCGCTGGGCGTCATCGTCGTGGGTATTCCCTCGTTCACCCGTTACGTCAGCGACGTGGGCCGGCTGCGCCGGCGCTCTCCGGGCTCGATCGAGACACAGCACTGCGAGACAGCCGAGCAGGTCCGAGCCTTCGTCATCGGCGGCAAGGCCGAGTCGCTGCCCGCAGAGGTGACGGGCGACATGGCTTCGACGAGAAGACCGTGTCGCACCTCGAGGATGTCCGCGCTGTGGTCGTGCGCGTGCGGGCGGAGCGCGGAGTCTCGGCCGCGCTCCTGGCTGCGTGGGTGGCGTGGTGGCTCGCCAGGGGGACGGTCGACGCGCTGGCGCGCGGACTGCGGGCCGGTGCGATCGCGGCCGGGTGCTGCTGGCCGTTCTTTCCGTCGGCTTCGGCTCGCTCGATTTCGATGCGGCGTTCACCGGTTTCATGGATCTTCTTCGAGGGCGGGACGTGGACGTTCCCGGCGGATTCCCTGATCATCCAGCTGTTTCCCGTCAGCATTCTGGGCGGCTGCGGGGGCCGCGCTCGCGCTTGGGTACTCCTCGGCGTGGGCCTGATGCTCTGGGGGGCGGTCGCCGTGATGCGATCTCCGGGCCTCGAGGAGCATGACAACGGGCTGAAGAAGTGTAAGACTTTGCCTGGGCGCACCAGTCGCCCTGAGGGGAATAACCGTCGGCCGGCTCCCGAGGCCGGCGCGCAGTGCAAACGCCAAGGAGGTGACCGCTGCATGCCAGCTAAAGAAGGCTACTGCGTCAAGTGCAAGTCCAAGCGCGAGATCAAGGACGCCCAGGACATCACGATGAAGAACGGGCGTCCCGCCACGCAGGGTCTCTGCCCTGAGTGTGGGACCAAGATCTTCAAGATCGGCAAGTCGTAGGACTGACTGTCGAATCTCGCGATTGAATGGAGCGCCGTCGACGTAACGTCGGGGGCGCTCCTTCGTTGTCGGGTGGCCGCCGGGCGTCGGCAGCTGCGCGCACTCCTGGGGCACGCCCGGGTTCTTGTGTCATCCTGTTGACAGCCTCGTGAGGGCGGGAGTAGCGTCCGGTTGTCGGTGCTGCGGCAGTCGCCATCGCGAACGGAGGCGTGAGGGGCCACGATGAACGTCATCGTCGTCGGATGCGGGCGCGTGGGTTCGCAGCTTGCCACGCTGCTGTCTGTCGAGGGACACAACGTGGTCGTCATCGACAGGGACCCCGAGGCATTCAAGCGCCTCGGCACCCTGTTCAACGGCATCACCATCCGGGTCTGGGCTTCGACGAAGAGGTCCTTGAGGAGGCCGGCATCGCGGACGCCGACGCGTTTGCTGCCGTCACCGACCTCGACAACACCAACCTGATGGCCGCCGAGGTCGCTCGCAAGATATTCGACGTGCCGCACGTCGTCGCGCGCCTGTACAACCCGGTGCGCGAGCGCACCTACCAGCAGCTCGGACTCGACTACGTGTGCGGCACGACGCTCGTTGCCGAGGTGCTGCTCGACAAGATCCACGCGGGGCACGGGCACCATCTCACCACGTTCGGCGACGTCGAGGTCGTCCAGTTCATGGCGTCCGCGGCAGTCGAGGGCAAGACGGTGAGCGGCATCGAGATCGCGCGACGCTTCCGCATCGCGGCGGTCGCGCGCGGGGAGACGGTGTTCGTTCCCGAGCCCGACACGGTGCTGCACGCGGGAGACATCCTCATGGCTTCGGTCAAAGAGGAAGCGTTCGGCAACATCGAACGCTACATGGAGGACTGACCATGTACATCGTCATCAACGGCGGCGGCAAGGTCGCCTCGCACCTGGCGCGCATGATGCTCGAGCACGGCCACGAGGTCGCGCTCATCGAGCGGCGCGACGAGGTCGTCGAGAAGCTCGTGGCCGAGCTGCCGCAGCGAGGCGCTCATCATCCATGGCGACGGCTGCGACTCGACGTATCCAGGAGGATGCGGGCGTCGCGCGGGCCGATGTGTTCGTGGCGTCGACCGGCGACGACGACGACAACCTGGTCGCGTGCCAGCTGGCCAAGGTGGCCTTTGGCGTGCCGCGGGCGGTCGCGCGGGTGAACAACCCCAAGAACGAGCACATCTTCAACGCGCTCGGTATCGAGGCGATCTCCTCGACGACGATCATCGCGCGGATGATCGAGGAAGAGGCGACCGTCGGCGACCTGCGGACGCTCATCAGCCTGCGCCAAGGGCAACATGGCGATCGTCGAGATCGAGCTGCCCACCGACCGCTGCGTCGTGTGCAACAAGAAGGTCGCCGAGCTGCGCTGCCGGTGGACTGCGTCCTCATCGCGCTCGTCCGCGGCGAGGACGACGTCGTCGACCGTTCACGGCGACACCGAGCTTCTGCCGGGCGACGTGGTCATCGCGTTCACCGCCGTCGAGCACGAGAAGGCTCTCAAGAAGGCGCTGACCGGCTCGTAGGTGGCGCGGGGTCTCGGCGATCGTCGCCATGCTGCGTGCTCGCTTGGCGCTGCAGACGGGGCTGGTCTACAATCCATGCACTGTGCGGGCGTAGCTCAGTTGGTAGAGCGCAAGCTTCCCAAGCTTGAGGTCGCGGGTTCGAGACCCGTCGCCCGCTCCACGACACATCGCGCCGTCTCCGGCTCATCGGAGGGCGGCGTTCGTGTTGTCGCGGTAGGCATCGGTAAGGGAGCGTTCAGGCCGGCCTGTCAGAGTCGCGCGTAGATTGGCAGCGCCCCATCCCCTCGGGTGCGCAGGAGAGGGGTGTGACCATGAGGGCCTCGCGGTGCGATCCAGCTGGCCGCAGGGCGTGGCGTCATGGTCGGCGTGCTCGTGATCGCTCTGGCTGCTCGTCTGTTGGCGCGGCCGCGTGTTCTGGGCCCTGCTCCGGCAGCCTCGGCCGAGTGCCGGGTGCCGGTGCTACTCGGTTTCGAGGAGACCTACGTTCGGAGGGTGCGGTCAGTGACACATCGGGCTGGACATCGCGTGGATGCCGGTGACGCGGTCGCTTGTCTCACGCGGGGAGAGGTCGTCTTCGCCGGCGCGATTCCGGCGGGCCCGGTCAGAGCACCATCGCCGTGACGGTGGAGGACGACGACGGTGGCCGATGGAGCTATCTGCCTCTGGAGTCGGTGATCGTGGCGAGGGAACGCGCGTAGCGCAAGGCGAGGTCCTGGGTGTCCTGGCTGCACCGGCGATGGTCATCCGAGCACCGCACCTGCACGTGGGCTACGCGTCGACGGGGAGTACGTGGACCCCGCGCGCGTCCTGCGGTCTGCAAGCTCGTCACAGCCGGAGACCCAGGAGCGCTGCCGAGCGGGCCGAGGAGAGCCTGTGAGGCCGGAGCCGCATGCTGCCGGGCTGCGGCGGTGCTCGACTGCCACGTGTGTTCCGGCGGGCCCGGCGAGCGTCGGAGAGCGTCGTCGGCCCACGCCGCGGCGGTCGCTCGACCGCTGCCAGAGTCAGACAGCAGGCGACGATCGTCGCCGTCTACCTGCGCACGTGCCAGCGACGTCAGAGTGCGAGATCGACAGAGCGTCGGCACAGTCATTCCCGTCGCCAAGCGACCGCTCGGCAGGAGCCCCGGCGCTGGGGCTGACCCTCGCTCTCGCGCTGCTCGCGCTCGCGGTCAACGGCGATGTCGGCGGAGCTGCGCGTTCGATGGGAATCTGCCTCTCGACGAAGTGTGCGCCGGCCCTAGGTCTACGCGTTTGCAGCCGCGGTAGCCCGGTGCTACACTTCGTAAGCTCATTTCCTGCTCCGGGCAGTGCCTTCTGGCCCCGGAGCCGCACAGTCCGAGGGAGGTGAACACGTGAAGGCCTACGAACTCATGCTCATGCTGACTCCCATCCTCGATGACGAGGCCCGCGAGGCCGCGCTCGAGAAGGTCGAGTCGCTCATCACATCTCTCAAGGGTACCGTCGACAACGTCGACTCCTGGGGCAAGCGCAAGCTCGCCTTCGAGATCGATGACCTCACCGAGGGCGACTACGTCGTCGTCGATTTCCATGCGACCCCGGACAGCATCGCCGAGATCGACCGCGTGCTGCGAATCACGGATTCGGTCGTACGTTTCATGCTCGTACGTCGTGACGATCGCGAGTAGTCCCGCCCGCACGGCACATCTCCGGGGACGCCCGGTGAGAAGAGGTGGATATCATGGGCATCAATCGAGTGATGATCAGCGGCAACCTGACCCGCGATCCCGAGCTTCGCGCGACGGGTTCAGGCATGTCTGTTCTCAACATGGGCGTGGCGGTCAACGATCGCCGCAAGAACCAGCAGACAGGCGAGTGGGAAGACTACGCGAACTTCGTGGACGTGGTCTTCTTCGGCGCTCGTGCAGAGGGTCTCTCCAAGCATCTTTCAAAGGGTATGAAGGTTGCGGTCGAGGGCAAGCTGCGCTGGAGCTCGTGGGAGAACCAGCAAGGCGAGAAGCGCTCCAAGCTCGAGGTCGTCGGTGATGATCTCGAGTTCATGTCAGCTCTCGCGACTCGGGTGGCGGAGGCTTCTGCGGCGGTGCGCCGCAGGCCGACGCCAAGCCCCAGCCCGTCCGGTGACGACGAAGAGATCCCGTTCTAGAAGAGAATGACGCGTCACGGCGGGACCCTCCCGCCGCGGACGCTCTGCCCCACACGGGGCGAAAGGAGGTCGAAGCGGATGTCCGAATACGCTCGGAAACCGCGCCACAAGTACTGCGCATTCTGCAAGGACAAGATCGAGTTCATCGACTACAAGGATGCTCAGGCACTGCGCAAGTTCGTGACCGACAGAGGCAAGATCAAGCCGCGTCGGGTCACCGGCACGTGCGCCCAGCACCAGCATGAGCTTTCCATGGCGATCAAGCGCGCCCGCGAGATGGCACTTCTGCCGTACGCCGTCCCGGTTGTCAGTGGTCGCACGGACGGTCGTCGCGGTCGCTAGGTCATGACCAAGGATCGGGCTGACATACGAGCAACACTGGTGGCAGCGGCAGCGTGTCTTGCTGCAGCCCTCGTGATCACGAGCTGCCATATGTGGCTTTGCCGCTATGCGCTCTTGCTCTGGCCGGCATGACGTTTCGTGGCCGTTCGGTTGCCGCTGCATTCATGGCCGGAGGCTACTGCGGCGATGGCTGCTGTCCTTGCGGGCCCCGCGGTGCCGTCATCGCTGTCGTTGGCTTGACGGGCGTGCTGTTGCGCTATCGCGTGGCTTGCCAAAGGTAGTCCCTGGGTCAGCGCTGTTTGCGTTGGCGGCGGCGTACTCGGCGGTTTCGTGACAGTCGACGCGGGGCGCCTGGCTTGCCGGGGAGTCTCTCTCGAAGCTCTCAAGACCGCTGCCGTCTCCGGCAGCGAGTTGGCCGAGAGCGCTGTGCGCATCGTGGGCACCCAGCCTGAGACGGCAGATGCACAGGGACTCTCAGAGACCTTGTTCATGACGTGGCCCGCAAGCTATGTCGTCACGGGCGGCGTCACGGCCATTCTTGTTGTCATCGCAGCCAGCTTCGTTGCACGCAGGTACGACAGGTCACAGAACGCGCTACCCACACTGTCCGACATCGATCTGTCGCCGCATGTTCTGTGGTTGCCGATACTCGGTGTCGTCGCACTGGTAGCGAGCAAGCTCGTCGCAGAACAGGAGTACGTTCTCATGGCTGTAGGCCTCAACGTGCTCTTGATAGCTCGCCCGCTGTTTGCGTGGCAGGGACTCGGGGTGGTCGCAGGCAAGTTGGATCAGTTCTCAGCAAGCGGACCGTCCGTGTTCTCGTCTATGCGGTCGCGTTGATAGCGGAGGCTCTCGTGTTCGCAGTGAGCCTTCTGGGCTTCCTGGACCTAGTGGCCAACTATCGCAAGATCAAGAGAGCCGACCAGGTTCCGCAGGACGGAGCCGAAGGCTCGACATCAAGTACGTAGTCCGTTCCAACCACGATCAGTACGTTTCGAATCGGGACGTTGGGTCCCGGAACGAACGAGGGAGTAGAGATGAAAGTCATCCTCACACAAGAGGTGAAGGGTAAGGGCGGCGAAGGCGATGTCGTGGATGTCGCGCGCGGCTACGCCGTGAACTTCCTTATCCCGCGCAGCATGGCCGTCGAGGCCACGCCGGGCAACCTCAAGCAGCTTGAGGCTCGCAAGGGCAATATCGAGAAGCGCGAGACGGCTCGCACGTCGGACGCAGATGGCATGGCCGCGGCACTGGACGGCAAGACCGTTACCATCCAGGCCAAGGTGGGCGAAGAGGGCCGTTTGTTCGGCTCGATCACGAGCCCGATGGTCGAAGACGCGATCAACGAGCAGCTGTCGATCGAGGTCGACCGTCGCAAGATCGATCTGCACGGCACGATCAAGGAGGTCGGCGAGCATGTGGTCACCGTCCAGATCTACCGTGACATCAAGGCGGAGATCACTGTAGTCGTCGTTGGCGAAGGCACCCATGAGGTCATGGGTCTCACCGCTGAGGAGGCTGCCGAGATGCCCATCGAAGAAGTAGCCGCCGAGGACGCAGTCGAAGAGACTGCTGACGATGCGATGGACGCAGACGTTGACGAGGCGCTGAGTCCTCTGAGATCGCAGAAGCGGCCGCAGAAGAAGTGGCTGAAGAAGTGATCGAAGAGGCCGAGCAGACCGAAGACGCGTAGAGCTCTCGTATGCGGGTCGAGACCGGCCCGCATACGAGAATCTCGACAATCTGTGGATACTCTGGAAACCGCAGGTTGTGGGCGCAGTTCTCCTGTGGACAAGCCTCACGGTCCGTTGTGTGCTGACCCGCGTGGCTATACCATCCGTCTCGTTGCGGCTGAGTTCCACGCGTCCTGCGTCGACCGCTGCGACAGTCATGCGGTGGAGAGGGAGGTCCGATGGGTTCAGACGCTGCTGGTGCGATTCGCCCCGTCTCCTCGCTGACCGATCGTGTTCCACCGCATAATCTTGAGGCCGAGCAGGCTATTCTTGGCTCGATGTTCCTGTCCCCCGAAGCCGTGGAGCTGGGACTCAACCTGCTCAGCGCGGAGGATTTCTACCGCGACGCCCACAAGCGCATCTTCACGGCGGTAGCACACCTCTACAACCAGAACGTCCCGATCGATCAGCTCAGCGTAGCTGACCGCCTGGAGAGCTCAGGGGAGCTGGAGCAGGCCGGCGGCAAAGCGTACCTCCTCGACGTTACCGGCGTCGTGCCCACCGCGGCCAACGCAAGCAGGTATGCTCAGATCGTCCGTCGCACGGCGATGCTTCGCGATCTGATCGGTGCGGCAACACAGATCGTCTCCATCGGCTACGACGCTCCTGACGACATGCAAGAGGTCGTCGAAGAGGCCGAGAAACTCATCTTCTCAGTGACGAATAAGCGCGTCTCCGAGAAGTTCGCCAAGATAGACGACCTCCTCGAGGCCGGATTCAACCAGCTCGAGGAGCTCTTCGAGCAACAGAAGAAGATCACCGGCGTTCCCACTGGCTACAAGGACCTCGACAAGCTGCTCGCTGGCCTGCACAGGGGAGACCTGATCATCCTTGCCGCTCGCCCGGCTGTGGGCAAGACCGCCCTTGCGCTCAACATCGCCGTCAATGCTGCCAAGGCCGATACGTCGGTCGCCCTCTTCAGTCTTGAGATGGCCGCAGAACAGCTGATTCAGCGCATCCTCTGCTCGGAGGCTCGCATCAACTCGCAGGATGTGCGGACGGGGCAGATCAAGGATCCGGATTGGACGTCGATCTCTCGTGCCATGAACGATCTGGCGGAGCTCGACTTCTACGTCGACGACACGCCTGCCATCACGATTCTGGAACTGCGCGCCAAGGCGCGCCGTCTGCTGAGAGACAAGCCCAACGGTCTGGTGATCGTCGACTATCTGCAGCTCATGCAACCTCAGAACAAGCGCTACGACAATCGCCAGACGGAGATCGCGGATATCAGCCGGGGGCTGAAGATCCTGGCCAAGGAACTCAGTGTTCCCGTCATCGCGCTTTCACAGCTCTCGCGGGCCGTGGAGCAACGTGCGGGGAAGCGGCCCATGCTGTCTGATCTGCGAGAGTCGGGAGCGATCGAGCAGGATGCAGACGTCGTCATGTTCATTGATCGTGCGACAGACTCTCGCGAAGAGGAAGACGAAGACCGTCCCGCAAAGGGGTTTGCTGAGGTCATCGTCGCCAAGCACAGGAACGGCCCCATCGGCAACGTGCCGCTCGTGTTCCTCGATCGGTACACGAAGTTCATGGACGCCGCCGAGCGGCCAGTCTGATCTTGCCTCGGTCGACCTAGGTCACCGCTGACGACCGGCGAGCTATTTCTTGGGCTGGCGATGCAGTAGCTCGAGGAACTCCTGTTCGTTCCAGCCGACCATCGCCTTCTCGCCTACGAGAATAACCGGCACGCCGTATTGGCCAGTCATGGTGGCCATCTCTCTGCGGGCCGAGAGATCTGAGATGACGTCGGCCTCGGTGTACTCGATTCCGTTCTCATCGAAGTATGCCTTGGTCACCTTGCACCAGTGGCAGGTAGGAGATGTGAAGATCTTGACCTTCTTGGACGACGGCATACTCGTCACCTCCATCTCCAAGGATAGCGTGGGCTTGAAAGCTTGCCTTGGGGTTGCGGTTCGGCATCGTGCGTAGCTATAATACCCCCCTGGGTATGCATGAGCAAGATGGATCCGCCGCTGCGGGGGGACATGAACCCTTAGTGCGGCGCTACTCGACGGAGATGGACGACCGTGAGCGTACAGGCTGGCGAACAGATGGGCCCCTGGGCAAGAAGATGCTCGGGAGTCTCCAAGAACCTTGTGGTCCTAGTGCCCGCAGCGATGTTGGCGGGCCTGATAGTGGGCCTCGTCGTTGATCTCTCGGCTGCCAAATCGCTCATTCTGCCCCTGACGATGCTGATGGTCTACCCGATGCTGGTGAACTTCAAGCCCGCCAGGCGTTCAGCCTCAAGGACGGAAGAGCCGTCGGCATCGCGATGGTGCTGAACTTCGTGGCCTTCCCGCTGCTTGCCTGGGTGCTTGCCTGCGCTTTCTTCAGGACAACCCGGCTCTCTTCGTCGGCATGCTGCTCGTGGGCCTGTTCCCTACTTCGGGTATGACGATCTCGTGGACTGGCCTTGCGAAGGGAAACGTGGCCGCGGCTGTCAAGATGACCGTTATCGGCCTTCTCGCAGCTGCGGTGCTCGCGCCGTTCTATCTCGTCGTCCTTGCCGGGGCGTCGTCGATGTCGACGTCCTGGGTGTCGCCCAGACCGTTCTGCTGGTCGTCTTCGTGCCGATGGTCGCTGGCGTCCTGACCCGCAGGTGCTCGTCTCGCGC
Organism: uncultured Actinomycetes bacterium; assembly: GCA_963850695.1. Lineage (GTDB taxonomy): Bacteria > Actinomycetota > Coriobacteriia > Anaerosomatales > CAWKMJ01 > CAWKMJ01. The sequence goes on along the minus strand of CAWKMJ010000001.1, from coordinate 1,047,387 downwards.
ATGGGCCAGCAGACGTACAAGCAGCGATCGCTCCGGTGTTTCCCGGGCTCTCGACGCTGGGTGTGCTGGCGATCGTGTTCCTCGCTATCGGGCTCAAGGCGCCCGATGATCGCCGGCGAGCCCCTGCTGCTTGCTCTCGTCGCGGTGCCGCTGGTCATCTTTTACGTGCTCGCGTTCGCGACCGCGACGATCGTCGGGCGCAGCACCGTCTCGAGTGCGATGCGGTCGCAGTCGTCTATGGCACGGTCATGCGCAACCTCTCGATCGCGCTCGGTATCGCGGTCGCCTCGTTCGGTCCGGAGGCGGCCCTCGTGCTCGCAGGCGCCTATATCGTTCAGGTTCAGGGGGCGGCGTGGTACGTGAAGATCGCCGACCGAGTCCTCGGCCCGGCGAGGACTGCTCGGAGGAGCGTCGGCACCGGCGTCGCCCGCCGCAAGCTGAGGACTCGCCGCGGCTGGCGAAATCGCCCCTCGTCGGGCATACTGTCGCGGGCATACATCGCAACGCTGTGGCGACCCAGCGCCGACGTCCGCGAGCGGCCCGGCCTGAGGAGACCGATACTCCGTGGCCGGCATAGTGCTCGTCGGCGCCCAGTGGGGCGACGAGGGCAAAGGCAAGATCACCGATCTCATCGCGGACGACTTCGACTACGTCGTTCGCTTCCAGGGAGGCAACAACGCAGGTCACACCGTCATCCACGGTGGCCGCACGCTCAAGCTGCACCTGATTCCGAGCGGGATCATGTATCCGCACATCACGCCGGTCATCGGCAACGGGTGCGTCATCGACCCCAAGGTGCTCCTCGAGGAGATGGACCGCTCGAGGCCGATGGCCTGTCGACGCACCGCCTGCTCATCAGCTGCAACGCGCACCTGATCATGCCGTACCATCGCGATCTCGACGGCGCGAGCGAGCGTCGGCTCGGCAAGCAGGAGATCGGCACGACGCGACGCGGCATCGGTCCGGCATACCAGGACAAGTCCTCCCGCATGGGCCTGCGCATCCAGGACCTGCAAGACGAGCACATCTTCCGCAAGAAGCTCGAGGCGGCGCTCCACGAGAAGAACGACATCCTTGCGAAGGTCTACGGCCTGCCGACGTACACCGTCGACGAGATCGCCGAGGAGTACCTGCCGTATGCCGAGCGCATCAAACCGCACATCGCTGAGACCTCGACGATCGTCAACCGCGCGCTGGCGGCAGACCAGTGGGTGCTCTTCGAGGGCGCGCAGGGACGCTTGCTCGACATCGACCACGGCACGTACCCGTTCGTGACGTCATCGAGCCCGATCGCCGGCGGCGCATGCGTGGGCGCAGGCGTCGGGCCCAAGACGATCGACCGCGTCCTCGGCATCGCCAAGGCCTACATCACGCGGGTCGGCTCAGGGCCGTTCCCGACCGAGCTCGACGACGAGATCGGGCGCCACCTGATCGAGGTCGGCCACGAGTACGGCACCACGACCGGGCGTGAGCGTCGGGCCGGCTGGTACGACGCGGTCATCGTGCGCTACGCGGTGCAGGTCAACGGCCTCACCGACCTCATCATCACCAAGCTCGACGTGCTCTCCGAGCTCGACACGATCAAGGTGTGTGTGGCCTACGAGTACGAGGGGCATCGCTACAACAACCTGCCGTGCCACCAGACGACCTTCCACCACGCCAAGCCCATCTACGAAGAGCTCCCCGGCTGGAAGGAGGACATCACCGGCTGCCGGACGTTCGAGGAGCTTCCCAAGGCGGCGCGCGACTACGTCCAGTTCATCGAGGACCTGGCCGAGGTCCCGGTCGCGATGATCGCGGTGGGCCCGACGCGCGAGCAGACGATCATGCGGCGCTGGGAGCCGCGCCCCTAGGCGCTCAGTCGCTACGCCTTGCGATCCAGGCCGCTCTTCGGCTACCGGCGGAATGGGCTCTCCGGCCCTCGGTTGAGTACCTCGCTTCTCGCGGCATGAGCGCGGGAATGATCGTCAGCGTCGCCAACGCCGCCGTCGTCATCGAGACCCACATGATCATCGAGATGTGCTGGTGCATGTGGAACGGCGAGAGCCACAGTCCTGTCATTCCCGACCGCGATTCCCAGGGCGTTGGCGACGATGGGCCTGCCGGCCTTGTCGATGGCGCGCAGCACGTAGCCGGGCCCGCCGTCCGTCTTCTGGTTCTCGATCGCCGCGACGAAATGTATCGCGTAGTCGATGGCCACACCGATCACGATGCTCGAGGCGATCGCTGTGACCAGGTTGAGATTGATGCCGCTGCAGCGAGATGAAGCCAGCAGGGCGGCGACGGTGAGCGCGATCGGTACAGCGAGACGAACGTCTCCGGACGCTCGGTAGGCGATGAGGAGCATGAAGAACACGAGGACGAACGCCACGACGAGCGAGCCCACCTGGGCTCGAGGACCAGACGGGCGATCTCGTCCCAGACCACCGGCATCCCTGTGAGCGCCGGATCTCCTCCGACTCCTCGGCGTACGCGACCCATTCCCGCAGGTCCTCGGTCTCGAACTCGCCCGGGAAGAGCACGAACCGCAGCCCTCGTCAGAGACCATCTCGCCGAGCGGAGAGTCGACCTCGCCGCCCATCAGCGCCTCGGCCTGTTCGGGCGGCAGTCCCGGCAGCGATGTCGGCGGCAGAGACGACCCGGCTGACGCCGGGCAGCGCCTCGAGCTCGCGCTCGGTCGCGAGGATGCGCTGCACGCTCTCGCGTGTCGCCCGGGCTCGAACGCGAACTCGCCTGTGAGCGGGGTCGCCGCGCCGAAGTCCTCGGCCATCCCGTCGAAGCTCAGGCGGACCTCGTCGTTCTTCTTGAAGAAGAAGAGCTGGTCGGAGTCGACCTCGAGCTGGGGGATGAAGAGAGCGCCGCAGACGATGATGGCGACGGCGAGCAGCTGCGGCGACCCAGCGGCGACGGGCGAGCGCCTTGATGCCGCCGTGAGCCTGCCGCCGAGGATGACCTTGTGGTGCGGCGGGCTCGATGTCGAGGCGCGAGAATCGCGGGCAGGAAGAAGAAGCAGATGATGCCGGCATACGCGATGCCGATGGCCGTGAGGAGCCCGAGCTGCTGGATGGGCTGCACGTCGGCGACGAGCAGCGACAGGAAGCCGGCCATGGTCGAGAGCGTCGTGAGGATCATCGGCATGCCGACCTGGCGCAGCGTCGTGGTGACCCGCTCGACCGACGTCGTCGGTGCGGGCGCACTCCTCCTGGAAGTGCGTGACGAAGTGCAGTCCGTCGGCCGAGCCCATGACGATGACGAAGATCGGCACGATGATCGTGACGATGTCGATCGCGATGCCGAGCGCCGAGATGATGCCGAACGTCCAGAGCGCACCCATGCCGCCGGGACGACGGCGAGGACCGAGAGCCGGCGGTCGCCGATGTTGGCGCAGAACGTCAGAAGCAGCAGCACCACGATGACCGGCGGGATGACGAGCAGGAACCAGCCGATGCGATCGAGCACCGTGGCGTAGATGACCGGCTGACCGGTGAGCGCGACCTCGGCGCCTCGGGCCACGAGAGCTCCTGAAGCTCGCGCGCGACCCCTATGCCGTCGTCTTCCGGTGTGACGATGACCAAAGCCGCCGTCTTGTCATCGCTCAACAGCAGGTCGACGGCGGGGTTTGACTCGATGAGCTGCGCGACGATCTCGTCGGGAGCGTTCGCGATCATGGTTGAGGTGATCGTCTGCCCGGTGGCGGGAATCTCTGGCGGGGACGATCGAGGACACGTTCGCTACGCCAGAGACGCTGCGCAGCTTCGAGCCGATGAGCGCGAGATCCGAAAGGGCCTCTCGGTCCTCGAAGGTGGCGCCCTCGTCCAGCGTCACCAGGATGTTGATGGTATCCGTGCTGTCGTAGCGCTCCTGAAGGGCCACGAGCTCTTCGCCCACAGGGTTGCCCTCGGTGAGGAACGACGAGACATCGGCGTTGAACGAGACGAAGAAGAGTGAGATGACCGAGAGGATCGTGAGTACTGCTGCGAGGCCGAGGAACACCCTTGAGCGTTCGACGATGACGCGGGCGATTCTGTCCATCCACGACCTCCCGATGGAGCGGCAGACTCCAGGGTCTGAGTCGACGAGGCCATCGTCCTCATGCCGAGCATAGCGTACCTTTGATGAGCGGAGTCGGGCCGGTCCGATCGATGAGCGCGTGTCGAGAGCGACGCTCTTTCGCTCGTGTGCCAGCTTCGGGCCTGACGCTTGGGCTACAATCGCTGTGCTGTTCCACGCTTCCGGGAGGCAACGATGCGCATCCTCGTTCTCGGCGGCGGAGGCCGCGAGCACGCGATCGTCCACAAGCTTGCCGAGTCACCCAAGGCTGACCACATCTACGTCGCCCCCGGCAACGGCGGCACCGCCGAGATCGCCGACAATATCGCGCTCGACGTCGAGGACGGCGAGCGGTTGCGGCGTTCGCGCGCGAGAAGCGCGTCGAGCTGGTTGTCATCGGTCCTGAGGTCCCGCTTGTCGCGGGCGTCGCCGACGCGGTTCGAGCAGCAGGCATCACGGTCTTCGGCCCCGGCGCCGCGGGCGCGCGACTCGAGGGCTCCAAGGAGTTCGCCAAGGAGCTCATGGAGCGCCACGAGATCCCGACCGGCTTCTACGCGACCTTCACCGACGAGGAGGCCGCGCTCGAGTATCTGGACGAGGTCGGCGCGCCCATCGTCGTCAAGGCCGACGGCCTTGCCGCAGGCAAGGGCGTCACCGTCGCGATGGACATCGAGACCGCCCGCGACGCGGTCAAGGAGTGCTTCGACGGTCGCTTCGGCGAGGCGGGATCGACGGTCGTCATCGAGGAGATCTCGCCGGCCAGGAGTGCTCGCTGCTCGCGTTCACCGACGGGACGACGGTCGTTCCGATGACCCCGGCGCAGGACCACAAGCGCGCCTACGACGGCGACGAAGGTCCCAACACCGGTGGCATGGGCGTCTACACGCCGGTCCCGATCGTCACCGACGACGAGTACGCCACGATGATGGACGTCCTGGAGCGCACGGTCGCCGCGATGCGCGACGAGGGCATCCACTATCAGGGCGTCCTCTACGGCGGCTTCATCCTCACCGACGACGGCCCCAAGGTGCTCGAGTTCAACGCGCGTTTCGGCGACCCCGAGACCCAGGTCATGCTGCCGCGGCTCGAGACCGACCTGGTCGACATCATGCTGGCCACCGCGGAGGAGCGGCTCGCCGATGTCGAGCTCTGCCTGGAAGGACGACTGGGCGGTCTGCGTCGTCATGGCATCGGGCGGCTACCCCGGCGACTACGAGAAGGGCCTGCCATCGCGGGCATCGACGAGGCCGAGCGAGTGGACGGCGTCACCGTCTTCCACGCGGGCACCGCTCTACAGCGATGGCGCGTTCGTCACCACCGGCGGCCGCGTGCTCAACGTCACCGCCTCGGTCGAGACGTTCGCCGAGGCCCGCGATCGCGCGTACGAGGCGGTCGAAGTATCCTGGGACGGCGCGTTCTACCGCACCGACATCGGTGCGAAGGCCGCCCGGGCCGCGACGCCTGGAAGGCGTAGCCAGGATGCTCGCCGAACGGACTGCTGACATCGGGTCGTTCGCAACGCCAACGCGCGCTCGCTGAACCTCGAGCGTGGCGACGCGCGAGATGCGCCTGCCCCGCGCCGAAGGACGCGAAGCAGTACATGCTCTACGTGCACGTGCCGTTCTGCGAGCGGCTGTGCCCGTACTGCTCGTTCAACCGCTTCCCGTTCTCGGAGGAGCGCGCGCGGCCCGTACTTCGAGAGCCTGCGCCACGAGATGCGGATGGTCGCCGAGCTGGGCTACGACTTCACGTCGATGTACTTCGGCGGCGGGACGCCCACGGTCATGATCGACGAGCTGTGCGAGACGATCGACCTGGCGCGCGAGCTCTTCGACATCCGGGAGGTCTCCTGCGAGACGAACCCGAACCACCTGGTCCCGGAGATCGTCGAGCCGCTCGTGGAGCGCGTCGAGCGCTTCAGCGTCGGCGTGCAGTGCTTCGACGACGGCCTGCTCAAGCAGATGGACCGCTACGACAAGTACGGCTCCGGCGCACGAGATCCTCGAGCGGCTCAAGTGGGTCGAGGGCGGCTTCCACTCGCTCAACGTGGACATGATCTTCAACTTCCCTCCCAGACCCGCGAGATGCTCGAGCACGACGTCGAGATGCTCAAGGAGTCGGGCGCCAACCAGACCACCTTCTACCCGCTCATGGCCTCGCCGGTCGTGCGGCAGTCACTCAAGCGACAGCGTGGGCGCGGTGAGCTACGAGCGCGAGGCCGACCTACTACAGCACCTCGTCGAGGGCTGGCCGAGTCGTTCGAGCCCGCGAGCGCGTGGACGTTCTCGCGCACCGGCGGCGGGATGATCGACGAGTACATCGTCGACTACGAGGAGTACGTGGGCATCGGCTCGGGCGCGTTCTGCTTCCTGGACGGCACGCTGTAGGTGAACACGTTCTCGCTTGCCGAGTACTGCGAGCGCATCGGTGCCGGCGATGTTCGGCGCGGTCGCTAGGCGTGAGTTCACCAACCAAGGAGCAGATGCGCTACCGGTTCATGATGGGGCTCTTCGGCCTGGAGCTCGACAAGCGCGCGTTCGAGCGCGACTTCGGCGTCAGGTCGAGAGCGGTCTGCCGCGAGACGACGTTCATGCGGGCGGTCGGCGCGTTCGAGATCGACACGGCGAGCGCGATCACGCTCACGCCGAAGGGCCGTATCTGCTCGTCGCGATGATGCGGGAGTTCTTTGTGGGCGTGAACGCGGTGCGCGACCAGGCTCGGAGCGCTTCCTGAAGACGAGCGGGAGCTGTCTTCGGCGAGGGCGAGCGAGTGCGGCAGTGACGCCGCGGACGCCGATCGCCGAGACCGAGGATGCAGAGCAGCGCCCGTGCCGTGAGCGCGCCGGACTCGGATACACTGTCGCACGAAGATGCGCCCGCCGAGCACTACGGGAGGACACGATGGCTGACACGCCGCTCGTGGGATCGTCATGGGCTGCAGTCCGACATGGAGGTCATGCAGCAGTGCGCCGACAGCTCGAGGAGCTTCGGCGTCGCGCACGAGTTGATCGTCGCCAGCGCCCATCGCATGCCCGACAAGGTCCACGAGTGGGCCTCACGGCGCGGCGATCGCGGCATCAAGGTCATCGTCGCCGCTGCCGGCAAGGCGGCGCATCTGGGCGGCGTCGTCGCGGCGTTCACGCCGCTGCCGGTCATCACCGTGCCGATGAAGACGTGCGACCTGGGCGGTCTGGACTCGCTGCTCTCGATGGTGCAGATGCCCAGCGGCGTGCCGGTCGCCTGCGTCGCCATCAACGGCGCCAAGAACGCCGCGATCCTGGCGACGCAGATGCTCGGCACGTCGATGCCGGAGCATCGCGAGGCGATCGTGCGGATCAAGCAGGAGATGGCCGAGGGATATTGAACGTCTTCGCTCTAGAGGCTCAACTGCATGCGCACGTGCCGATAGTCCTGGCATGGACGAGTAGCGAACGGTCTTCGCCAGCGAGGAGAGCACGGTCCATGCGGTCGGCACGCGACACGGGAGGATTCACACTGGTCGAGCTGATGGTCGTCGTCCTGATCATCGGGGTTCTCGTGCTGTCGCCATTCCCGTGTTCCAGTTCGCGACTCGTTGTGCGCCCAGAGGACGTGCTTCGCGAATCAGCGCACCATCGAGGGCGCCGCCAGCAGTGGTCTGCCAACACGACGGATATCTCCGTGCTTGCCGGCGTGGTGACCGGTGGGCATCCGCTCGTCGGCGTGAATATCTTCCATAGCCCCGCGCTGCCCGTCCGCCCCTGAGCCGGCCGACGTCATGACGGTCGATGTGGCCCATGGCGCGTACACGCTGGACGCCAGGGGCACCGTCGCGCCGTGTCTTCACGGCGACGGAGCGCACGGAACTTCCGCTAGCGGCGTCTGTCGGGTTCGCATCGACGCGGCTCTCTGTTCCTTCGGCACCGCTACTCGCGCGCGCTTCGCAGGTATATCCTTCAGTCGTGAGCCGCGAAGGAGGGAGAATCGTGCCCCATAGCCCCTACGAGGATGTTCGTGTCACCGGGCATCTGATCGACTCGGGAATCATGTCGGCGATCATGGATGCGGTCGTTGCTCTCGACGCCGAGTTCGAGACCCTGGATTCGAGGTCGGACGCACCAACGAGGACTCGTCTTCGGCGGTCCTGCGGATCAGGGCCCAGGACCGCGAGCCTCGATGAGATCATGCGCGTCGTTCAGGAACAGGGCGCGATCCCCATCGACCCCCACGACGGTGAGCTCGCTCCGGCCCCCGCCGACGGCGTCCTTCCGGAGGGCTTCTACTCGACGACGAATCTCGAGACCGCAGTGCGCATCGACGGCCGTGGATCCCGCTGTCGACGGGCAAGAGATGGATCTGGGCGTCGCGTCGACGTTGAGGCGGTCTCGCGCGACGGCGTGCCGATGGCTGATGTCATCGCCGGAGACCTGTACGTCGTCGGACATGCGGGCATCCGCGTGCGGCCCCAGGAGCGACCCCGCGAAGGACAGGCGTTCGAGTTCATGGCATCCGCCGTGTCATCCGAGAAGCCCAAGGCCCAAGTCATCGCGGATGTGGCAGACCTTCTGCGAGACACGCGAAGCCGGCAACGAGATCGTCGTTGCGGGCCCGGCGGTCGTGCACACCGGCGCCGGGCCGCACCTTGCACGACTGGTGCGCGCGGGATACGTGAGTGTTCTCTTTGGCGGCAACGCCGTCGCGGTACACGATATCGAGGCCGCTCTCTTCGGCACGTCGCTTGGCGTTTCGCTCGAAGAGGGAGTGCCCACTCTCGGCGGGCACCAGCATCACCTGCGGGCGATCAACACGATTCGCCGAGAGGGGTCGATTGCGGCCGCGGTGGAGTCGGGCACGCTGACATCGGGGCTGATGCACGCTCTGGTCGGACCGGGACGCCGTTCGTCCTGGGGGTCGGTCCGCGATGATGGGCCGCTGCCCGATGTGATCACCGACGCGTTGGAGGCGCAGGCGGCGATGCGTCCGTACTGTCGCGACGCGGGAGTGTGTCTGATGCTCTCGACGATGCTGCACTCGATCGCGACCGGCAACATGCTTCCGGCGAGCACCCACACGGTCTGCGTCGACATCAATCCGGCGGTCGTGACGAAGCTCGCGGATCGAGGGAGTTGGCAGACGATCGGCATCGTCACCGACGTCGGGCTGTTCCTCGAGCAGCTCGCCAACGAGCTCGGCGCGTAGAGCTCGTCCGGCTAGTCGGTCCGACGCGACCATCATCACTAGCTGCCCGACGCCGGTCCGGATGCCTGTGTTGCGTCGCCGTTGGTCTTGGCGATAGCCTTGAGGCCTCCGATGAGACTGATGACGCCGTAGCGGAAGTACGCGTCCGACTCGGTCGGCGCGTGGGTAGCGATCGCGAGGGCCACGTGGGGATAGCGATCGGCCGGCGCGTTGGCCGCCCAGTCCACGATCACCTTCGCAGCGCCCTCGCCAGTCGTCATCTCCATGAGCGCGCTGCCGAGAATCCACGACGAGAAGGCGTTCATCGCGATGAGCCACTTCGTCCGCGGGACACCAGCTGCCTCGAAGATGCTCAGCAGCGTGTCGGCCGGGGCGAGCCCCCCGAACATCCGAGCACGTCCGGATGCGATGACGGGCAAGACGTTGGGGTGAGCGCTCAGTGCGTCGCGGTAAGCACCCGCGACACGGCGGACGCGTTCCTGCCACGGATCGGCCGGGTCGTCGACGCTCAGATCCACCTCGCCATGACATGATCGACGACCGCGTCGAGGAGCTCCGGCTTGCCCGAGATGTGGTTGTAGATCGCCATGGGATCGACGCCGAGATCCTTGCCGAGGCGACGCATCGACAGCGCCTCGATACCCTCCTCGTCGATGATACCGAGGGCGCACTCGACGATAGCCGTGCGACTCGTCTTGGGTCGTCGCCCCCGTCTTCCTGCGCCGCGCTCCACCGTGACCTCCCCGCGGATGTCGTCAAGCCGGAATTATAGTCTACACCGTAGTGTCGGTGTAGACATAACGGGAGGGTCGCCGAATCGGTGCCCGCGATGCTCTGGACGGGGAGCGTATGCCCAGCTAGATGGGGTAATCCGGGGCATTGCCGAAGGCGACGCAGGGAGGCTATCCGCCATTGGTAGGAGAGGGGAATCCGTAAGTAGTAACTATCGGCATATGTGCTGCGAGGCTTGAATTCCTGGGGTATACGTGAGGAGGACATGGATACCCTGTGACCTGCGAGAAGACGGGCATCCAGCCATCGATACGACGACACGACACCCGGGAAGCCGCGGCCTCGAGCCGTGGCATTCGTGGTTCTAGGGCTCGGCGTGAGCCGACGCTCGGGCATGGAAGCGGCGAGCGGACAGAGGTTCCACCCTCTGCGGGGGAAGGGGTCAATGGCATGTCGATGCGGTGCAAGGCAGCGATCGTTGCGGTGCTTGCTGCGATGATGCTCGCCGTCATGCCCGTGGCTCCCGTGATGGCACGGATCCCTGAGTCCAGCACCGCTGCGCTCTCACCCCAGGTCGACCCTCTGAGGGCCTTCGAACCCAGTGTCGGCGACGGGCGTTCGGAGGTCAAGACGGGCTGTCCGGACATGGGCGCTCGCGAAGACACGGCCACAGATCTCTGGGAGACACCTCCCGGTTCCGACGATGTGACGGGCACACCCCCCGAGACGCAGGCTCCTCGTGAGCCATCGAGAGATGATACCGCCACAACCACGAGCACCGTCCTTCCCGCCCGCGAGACAACGTCGAGCCCGCCTGTCACCCATCGCTTCTCCGACCACAGCGTGATGTATCCCGATGCGGTCGGAGACGCTGACGCCACCATCGCTATGGCGTGGACGGGACCGAGAAGACCTACGTGATGCGACGGACCCGCGACAGTGAGTCCGCCATGAGCGACAGTGACCAGCCGCAGCAGGAAGCCGCGCCAACCCCGACCGGAGCCGCGCTTTCTGCTAATGGCGCTTCTCGGGCGATCAGCGTGGAAGGCTCGGCCTCCACGCGCCGCCGCGATCGGCACACGAGAGGACACAGCGGCAAGGCCGCCTCGACGACAGGCCGAGACCGACGAGCCCTCGACCGATGAGGGCACCGCGTGGGGACGCATCGCCTCGCCATGGCGCTCCGGACGGGCGAGACCCACCAGCGACCCTCGCGTCGATCCAGCCCGAGACTCGCAGCGGTCGAGTCTCAGCGCTGTTCGACACTTGAGCCCTCACCTGAGCGCAGATAGTGACTGGCACGCCTCCTGCTCCCTGGTCCAAGGAATGCAGGAGGCAGCCATGTTGAAGCGGATAGGCACAGGCCGCGGCTCCACCGGGCAAGAATCGGTGCAGCTGCCGACTATCGATCCCGCCCACACCACCGGGCTGAGGCGACGTTTGGCGCGGGTTGATTCTGGGGCCCTGATGCCCGGTTCGGGCTTATGGAAGGTGTCGTGCGCACGCGAGTCGGCTATGCGGGCGGCACCAAGTCACGACCGACCTACCGCGCGATGGGCGATCACACCGAGTGTATCCAGGTCGACTTCGATCCGGCGGCCGATCTCGTATGCAGAGTTGCTCGATGCCTTCTTTGGCATGCACGACCCTACGCGCTCGGCGCACAGCGTTCAGTACGAGTCACTGATACTCACTCACGATGAGACTCAGGAAGCACTCGCGCTCGAGGCAGCCAGGCGTTGGGCGGCGCTACTTGGCAAGGAACCGCTGCACGCGGATCGAGCCGTACAGCGATTTCACGCCCGCCGAGGACTACCACCAGAAGTACGCCCTGCGAGCGGATCGCGCGATCATGAAGCAGATGCGCCGACACTATCCGGACGACAGCGCGCTTCGGGAGTCGACTGCGGCAGCCAGGCTCAACGGGTATCTGTATGGTGCGGGCTCACCGCTTCAGCTCGATAGTGAGATCTAGGAGCTCGGACTTGATGCGAGCAGCGCAGAAGCGCCTCGCGGAGTCTCGTCGGCAAGCGATCACGCTAGCAGCGCGATGACGATAGGGGAGCAGATGAGCGACTACATCAACAAGACAGACGATGAGTGGAGGGCTCTCTGACTCCTGAGCAGTTCCGTGTCCTGCGGCGGGCGGGCACCGAGGCGGCATTCTCCGGTGTCTACACGGATCTTGAGGACGACGGCACCTATGTATGCGCAGGTTGCGGTGCTGAGCTGTTCGATTCGGCGCGACAAGTTCCACTCGGGATGCGGGTGGCCCAGCTTCACGCAACCTGTCCGCGAGGAGGCCGTCGACCGAGCGCTCGGACGACTCGTTTGGCATGGCGCGCGTCGAGGTCGTGTGCTCCCGGTGCGATGGGCACCTCGGCCATGTGTTCACAGACGGTCCGCGGCCCACGGGTCTCAGGTACTGCATCAACTCGGTTTCGCTGGCCTTCGAGCCGCGATAGTCGTGCCGCGTCGGAATCGGCTACTCCAAGCGGGATACGTGAGCCTTCCTGCGCGAACCGGCGGCACAACCGCTACAATTCGTGCTGGCCGACGAATCTGACCTTCGAGCCGGGAGACGCGCTGCAGGATGCTCCAGCCGACCGAAGCGTACCAACTCATCGTTGCGGTGATCGTCGTACCGCTCATCGTGCGCAGTCTGCGAAGCATCGATCTGCCAGGCAAGCGGCCTATCGGCATCGGCATCGTGGCGATGGTCCTTGCCTTTGTCTTCACCGATTCTCGAGGGATACTACGCCCCCGAGGTATTCAACACGCTCGAACACGCGATGTACGCGGCAAGCGGAGTCGCTTTCCTTTGGTCGGCTATCGAGGGTGCCGTCTACTGGTTCTCGCGCGGCGGTGAGTCCGCATGAACGTCGTGGCGCTCTTCGATCTGGTGGCGTTCTTTGGGTTTGCAGGCGCGGTCTTGGTCGCTGTAGTGTTCGCCGCTCGCTCTACGTCGGCTCCTCGAATAGACAGCACCGCTGCCGCTGTTGATCATGCTAGCTATGCTCTCTGCCGCCTTCGTGATGTTCTCGAACTTCGTCGAGCATCTTGGTGTCACCGCGAGTCTCGATGCGGTCGAGGACTTCGTGGGCATCGTGTTCTTCCCGCTGCTCGCCTATGCGTACTACCTGATCTGGGTCGATCAACGCATGGCGGCACTCAAGAGCGCCGTCGGGGCCGCCCAGGCCGAGCACGAGATGCTCATGAATGTCCTCGATTCCATCCATGCCGCTGTCGTCCTGGTCGACGCGGGTGGTCGGATCACCTTTGCCAATGACTACGCCCGCAAGATCCTCGAGCTGCCGCTGGGCGGCCACGAGTCGCACATGGCCGGATACGGAAGCATCGTCCCTGTCGGCGCCTCCGCCGCAAGTCTTGGCCCGGGTGTCACGTTCGACAAGTCGGCGCTTGGCCGCACGATCACCGGCGAGCGATGGGAGTATGTTGTCGGTGACACTCGTACGACGCTCGGGGTGAGCGGCGGGCCGCTGGCAGAGGAGCCGCAGTTCGGCTCCGTCATCACGTTCATGCCGGTAGCCGCCATGGGCGCATGGAGCCCCGACGAGCATACATGGATCGTGAGGCCCTCAAGCGGCAGGTAGCGTCGGCATCGCTCGCCTTGGTTGAGCCCGGCTGTGTCCTCGGTGTTGGCACCGGCTCGACGGTCGGGCACCTCATCGATGGACTGGCATCCCACGGTCCTGCGCTCTCAGCAGCGGTTGCGTCATCACGAGGCCACCGCCCAGCATCTGGCTCGCGGGTGGGGATCGAAGTCGTCGACCTTGCCGACGTGGGCCGTATCGATGTCTACGTCGACGGGGCGGATGAGGTGGATGCCGAGCTGCGGCTCATCAAGGGCGGTGGCGGCGCGCTCACGCGGGAGAAGATATGCGCTCAAGCGGCCGAGCGGTTCGTGTGCATCGTTGACGAGAGCAAGCTGGTCTCGCGCCTGGGCGCGTTCCCTCTGCCGGTCGAGGTCATCCCCATGGCTGCTCCGTCTCGTGTCCGACCATGTTGCCGAGGGGGGGGGAGGCCGCGGGTTCGCGAGGGTTTCGCGACCGACAACGGCAATCTCATCCTCGATGTCTCGGGCCTGGACCTGACCGATCCCGCGGCTGTCGAGCTAGCGCTCGACTCCTATCCCGGCGTGGTCACATCCGGTCTCTTCGCACGCAGACGGGCAGACGTCGTGCTTGTCGCGGGAGCTGACGGAGTACGGCAACTGTCCACATCGTACAGTACCCGTTGCACTCCATCGCTCTAGTGCGATAGAATCCGAGTGCGCGGATGCGCTCGTCGCAGTCCGATCAACCCGGCGTCAACGGACGAGAGGAATCCCAACCCATGCTCTCACTCGCGCTTCCCAAAGGCAGTCTCGAGGAGCAGACGCTGCTTCTGTTCTCCCAGGCCGACCTCGAGGTCAAGAAGTCGAGCCGAGCCTACAACCCCACTATCGACGATCCGCGCATCGAGCGCGTGAAGATCCTCCGGCCCGCAGGAGATTCCCGTGTTCGTGCAGGACGGCTACTTCGACATCGGCATCTCGGGCCACGACTGGGTTCGCGAGAGCGAAGCCGATGTCGTCGAGGTCGCAGAGCTGCCCTACGCGAAGACCGGTACCGGATTCGTGCAGATGGTCCTTGCTGTGCCCCAGGAGTCGCCCATCGAGAGCGCGTCCGACATCGCGCCGGGCAGCCGCATCACAACCGAGTTTCCCAAGGCGACCAAGGCGTTCTTCGATGAGCTGGGCATCGATGTCGAGGTGCACTTCTCCTACGGAGCAACCGAGGCGAAGGTGCCCGAGATGATGGACGCTCTGGTCGATCTCACCGAGACGGGCTCGACGCTCCGACGCAACGGCCTCAAGATCGTCGACACCGTTCTCACTTCGACGACACGGCTTCTTGCCAGCAAGGAGGCCTGGGCCGATCCGCGAGAAGAGGCAGGCTATCGAGGAGATCCGTACGCTCCTCCTCGGCGTCATCGAGGCCCGGGGGCGCGTACTGCTCTCGATGAACGTGGCCGAGGAGGACATCGAGCGGTCGTCGCCGAGCTGCCTGCGATGAAGAAGCCCACAGTCAACCAGCTCTACGGATCCGACGACTACGAGATCACCACTGTGGCCGACAAGGCGACGGTCAACATACTCATTCCCAGGCTCAAGGCAGCCGGCGCCGAGGACATCCTCGAGGTGCCCATCAGCAAGATCGTGCGCTAGTTCACGAGCCGGAAGGCCATGCAGCATCTTGCGACGGCGTCGGTGTGTCCACGAAATCCCCGCCCTGAGCGTCACGTTGAGTACCACCCAGCGCACTCCTCGGAACTACTCCAGGCGCTCTCGGACGTCGGGCGCAACGCACGGCAACTCCGTCTGGTCGCTTCTCCTCGCGATAGATCTCGTAGACACGAACAGCGATCCTCAGGACCGTGTCACATCCGCGCCATCTGCTCGACACATCCGTCGAGCGATGCCTGCGGTCCTTAACCGTTGCGCCCGTACGGGCAGCGGGAAGAACCAAGTGCGAGGAGAGCGATGTTCCAGTCCGACTACATCTCCGGATGATCGAGCAGATGGGCGCAGATGCTCCGGCGCATCCTCGACCGGCTTGCCGAGCAGCACCCCGAAGAGGCGCTGGAGCTCACGGACGAAGCCGTCGGCATGGCGCTCGATGTCGATCCCGACACGGCCCTCCAGCTCACCGGCGAGGGCTGCTCATGCTCATGGGCGGGGGCGGCGAGCCGGATCCCGAAGCAGGCGCTGCTGCTGGGCGAGGTTCTTGCCCTTCGTGCGCAGGCGCAGCGGCGGACCTGGGCGAGCGGCGCAGCTCGCACAGGAGGCCGCAGCGAGCGCGAGTCGTCCTCGAGGCAGCGACGCGCGACCGATCTTGCCGAGGACGCCGAACGGGCGCAGGAGCTATCACGGGTCTGGGCAGATCGAGCACTCTGCCGAGTAGTCGCGCTGCCATCGCGCTCACGCAGTCGCACCATGAAGCTCGAGCAGCTCCAGGCGCTCTCGGCTAGACTGGTGTCGAGCACGTCCGAGCGCGTTCGCTCGTTGACGAGGACACGCATCACGAACGGAGTCCGCATGAGTTCCGTACGTTGCCCTGGTGCGCTGCGAGAGCTATGACGCCGATGAGGTCCACGCAGCGCTGTCGGCCGAGGTCTCGAGCTGCTCGGCGGCGCATGCCGGTTCGTCGAGCTCGGCGACAATCTCGTGCTCAAGCCCAATCTGCTCGTCGGCACCACCCCTGAGAACCATGTGACCACGCATCCGGCGGTCTTCCGGGCCGTCGCCGATGCATCTCCAGGCCGAGGGCGCCCACCTCTCATACGGTGACTCTCCCGGGTTTCGGGCGGCCGGAGGGTGCCGCCAAGCAGGCAGGACTCGTGGACGTCGCCGAAGAGCTCAGCATCCCGTTCGCCGACTTCACCGACGGTCGGCAGATCTCGTTTCCCGAGGGCAAGCTGATCAAGCAGTGGTTCTTCGCCAACGGCGTGCTCGACGCCGACGGTCTCGTCTCCCTCTCCAAGATGAAGACGCACGGGCTGACGCGCATGACCGGGGCCGATCAAGAATCAGTTCGGGTGCATACCCGGGATACGCAAGGGCGAGTTCCACGCCAGCATGCCCGATGACGAGCGCTTCGCCCAGATGCTCGTCGATCTCAACCGTGCCTTGCCTGCGCGTCTGTACGTCATGGACGCTGTGGTGGCGATGGAGGGCAACGGACCGCGCTCGGGTGACCCCCGCCCCATGAACGCGCATCCTCATGTCTGAAGACCCGGTGGCACTCGATGCCACCGCCTGCCGCATGATGAATCTCGACGTCTCGCTGGTGGGGACGTGCACGTTCGGCGAGGAGTACGGGCTTGGCACGCACTCGGACGTCGAGATAGTCGGCGACCCGATCGAGGAATTCGTTGTCGAGGACTTCGTCGTCAATCGAAGCACGGGCTCCACCACAGGAACGGGCACGGGTCGCGCCGCCACGTTCTTCCGCAACTACACGGTGCCCAAGCCGGTCATCCATGCGGACACGCTGCACCTCGTGCGGGACCTGCATCAAGGTCTGTCCTGTGGATCCCAAGGCCGTCGATTGGGCGGAGGGCAAGAGCGCCAAGGACAAAGAGCCGCCGGTTCACGACTACTCGCTGTGCATCCGGTGCTACTGCTGTCAGGAGATGTGTCCCGACAAGGCCATCGGCGTCCAGATGCCGCTTCTCGGCCGTCTCATCCATGGAGACACTCCCTCGCTGACGCACAGCTAGCCTGCACTCGCGCTCGACGATCGGGTGGTTCAAGGGGTACACACCTATTGAATGCCGACGGAGGGGAGGCGCATGTCATCAGCTGTGACTATCCGGCCTGCCGAGGAGATGGATCGCGCGGTCGTCAGGACCCTGCTCGAGCAGGCTTTCGAGGGCACCGATGAGGTCGAGCTCGTCGAAGACCTCTACAACGACGACGCCTACATCCCTGACCTGGACATCGTTGCCGAACTCGATGGCGACATCGTGGGACATGTGATGCTGACGCGGGCCTTCATCGAAGAGCCGCTGCCCGGCTCGATCAAGAGGAAGACGCCCGCCGTCCTGCTCGCGCCCCTGTCGGTGCGACCCGACTTCCAGGACACCGGCGTCGGCAGCCGCCTGGTCCGTGAGGGAACCGAGAGAGCGCGCATGATAGGGGAGAAGATCGCGCTCGTGCTCGGCCACCCCGAGTACTACCCGCGGTTCGGGTTCGTCCAGGCGCTGCCGTACGGGATCAAGCCACCCCACGACGTTCCCGGTGAAGCCTGGATGGTCCTTGAGCTGGCAAGTTCCGCTCTCGACGGCGTGCTCGGCACGGTGGCGCTCGCGAGCGCGTTCGACGACCCGAAGTACTGGTAGGATGGCCTCGCCAAGGGCCTCGTTCAGCTGCGTTCAGACCGCCTCCGGCACGCCCGTACCCTCCATTCATCCGCCAGCGATGGACTCGCACCGCTCACCTCGTACGATGTAGGGGGAGCTGGTCGTATCCGTGCGCTCTGGGCACGGCTCCACCGCAACGCCCGCGACAGCCAGCACACAACATGACTGACAACAACCAGGCGCTTGCATCACTTCGCTTCGTCTCCCGATGGGGGTTCCTCCTCATCGGCATTCCTGCGCTTGCTCGCAGCCGTCGCTGTCGGCTACATCGTGGGCGATGCTGCGCAGGACGGGTACTCGGAGGTCATCGCAGCAAGCGCGTGCACTGTGGCCGACAGCGTTCTTGATCCTCGCGATCTGGAGGAGGTCGTTGCTCCCGACCAGGTGACGCCAGCTCGATGCGGTCGTTCAGGCCACGTACGAGACGGGCTCAATCACGGGCATGAGACTCGCCAACTCCGACGGGCTGGTCGTCTACTCCACCGACCAAGACGAACGAGGCTGCCAGCTCGACATGTGCGGGTCCTCGAAGGGCGCGCTTGGCGGGCAGCTCTACTCAGAGGTGGTTGCGGCGAGCAGCCTCGCGTCGGGCGACGGACGGGTCCTCAAGGTCTGCGCGCCACTGTATCTCGATAGCGGGGAGTCCGTGGATGGCTTCGTGGTCGCCGTGCAACCCTACGCTGAGGTTCTGCCATCGATTCAGAAGTCGGTGGGCGCCTCGGTGCTGACGGTCCTCGGAGCGGCGATGTTCGCGTTCGTTGGCCTGCAGCTCGTCGTGAGGCGTGCGATCACTCAGATCGAGCGCGACCAAGAGGACGTCGAACGGCTCAATCATCGCTTGGCCGAGTCCACGAGCGACATGGTGGAACAGGCGCTCGGGCACGTTCCAGGCGCTGCTTGCGGTCGTAGACGCCAAGGACTCGTATACCGCGAAACACTCGGTCAACGTGGCCGAGCTCGCACTCGCGATCAACTGTCACCTGCTGCATCCGGCAGACGCCATGCGGCTCGAGCGAGCGGCTCTGCTGCACGACATCGGGAAGATCGGTGTCAGTGAGACTGTTCTGTCCAAGCCCTGGAAGCTTGACGAGCAGGAGTGGGCGTCGATGCGGGAGCATCCCGGCTCGGGGGCGGACATCCTGGCGGCAGTGCCCTTCATGGCGCCCATCGTCGATCTCATCCGGCACCACCACGAGCGGTGGGACGGCAAGGGGTACCCTGACGGCCTGTCAGGGGATGCGATACCTCTGGAGGCGCGCATACTCGCGGTCGCCGATAGCTACGATGCGATGACCACGCAGCGGCCCTACAGCAAGCTGCGATGTCTTCAGCCCAGGCCGCGAGCGAGATCATGCGGTGCTCAGGGACCCAGTTCGACCCGCTCGTCGTCGAGGCGTTCCTCGAGGCGTACGAGGTCCGAGGGAATCGGCGGCTGCACCGAGGACCGCTCGAACTAGCCGCGGCGTATCGTGGCTCGACCGTGCCGACGCTGGTCCCGTCCCAGGTCCTACCCGCATGAGCCGGGGCCGCAACACGGTGCGGCGGGTGACTCCGAGATCGAGATAGCTGCGCGCAACGGGACTCGCGGCCGTTGCTCGCTCTTGCAGCATGCACGTCGTGTCCTCGGCCATGGGGTCGCCGAACTGATGGAACGCCTTGGTGCGGCACCCCCGGCAGATGAGCGCGTAGTCGCACTCGGTCTCGCTGCAGATTCCCTTGGTGCTCGGCGTCGGCCAGCTTGAAGAGCTCGCGGGTCGCCTCATCGAGTGTCATCTCGCGGATGTTGCCGATCGTCCAGTCCTGAGCGAACTGGCAGGGCATGATGCCGCCCTCGGAGTTGATGTTCATGTGGCCCTTGCCAACGGGGCAGGCGCTCACGGTCTTGAGCCGCTCGAGTCCGCGGCTGAGATCGTGGCCGCGCTCGGTGAAGCGCTCGGCGACGTAGGGGATGAACGATGGCATCGCCCCGATGTCGTACTCGAGCTTCACGTTCTCGTCGAGGACGTCCTCGACGATGAAGTCGGCCAGCTCGCGCCACTGGTCGACGGAGATGCGGCCGTCGTCCTCGCCCTCGCTTCTGCCCGGATGTGATGAGGTCGCAGAGGTAGATCAGGCCCGCGTCCAGGTCCTTGGCCTCCTGGATGAGGTCGAAGATGTAGGGCCAGGTCTCCGTGCTCACGGCAGTCTTGAGCGCGACGCCGACGCCCTCCTCGCGCAGGATCTTGATCGCCTCGACGACCCGGTCGCGCGTTCCGGGAACGCCCACCATCGCGTCGTGGAACTCGGCGGGTCCGTAGAGGGAGGTCGCGATGTAGTCGACGCCGTGGGCCTTGAGGCGCTTGGCGATGTCACGATCGATGAGTCGTGGCGTTCGTCGAGATGGTGACGCGTATGCCCTGCTGCTTCGCTTCGGAGAGGATCTCCCAGAAGTTCGACCGCATGAACGGCTCCCCGCCGGTGAGGAAGAGCAGGGGCACGCCGGCTTCACCCATCTGTCGCACGAGCTCGATGGACTCCTCGTCGGAGAGCTGATCGTCCTTCGCGTGGGCGTCCGCCGCCATGTAGCAGTGGTCGCACAGCAGGTTGCAGCGGTTGGTGATGTTCCAGATGACCTCGCTCGGCCGGCCGAGGGTGTAGGCCTTGAACGCCTTGTTCTCGATCTCGGAGAGGGGTCCATCGAAGAAGAGTGATGTGACGTGAGCCATGGTGCTCGTGCCTCCCGGTACGGTTGTCCAGCCCCGTGCCGGCGAGGCGATCTTGTCCGTCCACGGTATCATGTTCTGCAACACCCACGCCAACTCCTGCATTGTAACAATTGTGTCATTTACCTGCGGAAACATGGCGACCGCGGATGGAACGCGCCGTCGTACGCGCGCGTCGCTCGACTCGACTCGCTCAGGCGAGGCCGCGAAGTGGTCGATACGGAGCGTAGACGGACAGCACGAAGGTGCCCGGAAGCCGGGTACCCGTTGCCTCTCAGAGGGAGAATGACATGCGGTACTCGGATTGCGGCCGGACGCGAGCTCTGGCCATCGTTCTAGTGGCTCTGATGGTGCTCATGACGATCCCGGCGGCTGCGATGGGTGTTCCACCCACGTGGTACGACTGGGGTTCGAACCCCATCTACGACTGGGGTTCCCCTCATCGGGCCTACTATCCCTCGGTCCTCTACAGCGCAACGGGATTCGATGGCAACGGCAAGGACTTCGCCTACAAGATGTACTACGACGATGGAGGCGAGACGTGGCTCGCCTACTCCCACGACGGGGAGACCTGGGAGCGCTGGGGCTTGGCCCCGGTCCTTGCCGGGGACTGGCGGCATCCGCAGGTGCTCTACGATGCGGCCGCATTCGGTGACTCCGTCGGCGATCCGATCCAGGCCTCATCCACTGAGACCTACGCAGTGGATCCCTACTACAAGGGCTGGTTCTGGGAGGCGGGCAACGGCAGCCTCGTCCGTTTCGCCTACTCCGCTGATGGCGAGTTCTGGCACACGAACTACCCGCTCGACGTGTGTCCTCCCGACGAGCCCGGATGGCTCAACCCCGGCTCGCCCGTCTACGACCTTCACGTCATGTACGACGGCGGGGCCTACCGCGGATGGGCGGACAACAACGGCCGCATCTACAACGTGTCGTCATCTGATGGCACGACGTGGACGCTCGGCAGTCCTGCCGTCGCAGTGGATCTAGGCAGCACGAGCCCGACCGTCGAGTGGGACTCGAGCTCCCTCTCGCGCGTGGCGGTCGTGAAGAGCTCGCCGACCGAGTGGCACCTCTGGTACGGCGGCGCGGGCAAGTACGACTGGAATGCAGCTTCCGGTGGAGGCGGGAACATGGGCATCGGCTACGCTTCCTCGACCGATGGCCTCAACTGGACCAAGGACACCGGCAACAACCCGATCGCCAGCATCGGCGGGGGCGGTACGTTCAACGGTTACGGCCCCCCAGGCACCTTCAACGACCAGCGCAACTACGCCATGAGTGTTCTCTACGACCCGGGCTACTTCGGTGCGAACGGAGCGGCTGCCATGTGGAAGATGTGGCGCTCGGGGCGCAACATGTCAGGCGTCTACTCGCTCGGTTTCGCGACATCTGAGATCACTGAGACTCCTACGTCACTGACCTGCGAGATCTCAGACACGGAGGTCCCGCGCGGTGCCAAGGTGGCTGTCTGGGGCCGGCTGAGCGATGCGGCAGGACGACCCCTGGGCGGCGTGTCACGGACAGTGACGCTGTGGGCCGGCACGGGGGACACCACTCCCACCGGCAGCCCTGTGATGGTCGGGACAGCCAACTACGATGCATCATCCGACGTCTACTGGGCACACGTCGCGCCCTCGGCGCGCTACACCACCTATGAGCTTCGATACGCTGGCGACGCGACCTACCAGCCGGCGACCTCCCCAGGCAGAGTCGTTGAGACCGTGGCCACCGACGTCGAGCGCATCTCCGGGTATGACCGCTATGCAGTGGCAGTGAATCTCGCCAAGGAGGGCTGGCCCGGATACGTCGGCGTGCGACATGTCATCCTTGCCGCCGGAGAGGATCGGGCTGCAGCCGACCCGCTGACGGCATCAGGACTCTCGGGCATCTACGATGCGCCGCTGCTGCTGGTCTGGGGCACCAATCCCAAGAAGGAGATCAACTCGACGACCCGCATCGCGCTTCAGAACATCGTCGCGGCCAATCCCGGCCAGACGATATACGTCCACATCGTGGGGGGCCCGGTGTCGGTTCCCAGCTGGGTGCAGAGCGAGATCAGGAAGCTGTCGCCACGACTCAACGTCAACGATCGGGTGAGCGGGTCGGACCGCTACGCCGTGGCCTACAACATCGCCGAGCGCATGCAGGCCGTTCTCGGTCCCGCGTATCCCAAGACCGCGTTCGTCACCAACGGTGAGAACTCGGCCTACTTCTACAACGCTCTCGCGGCGGCGCCGTCCTCGGCGCACCAGGACTTCCCGGTCATCCTCTCCCGCAACACCTTCCTGCCCAGGGCCAGCTGGGCCAAGGCCGACTACGACTCCTTCTACGTCATGGGTTCGACCTCTGCCGTGCCGGAGAGCATCCGCTCCGCACTGGGGGCGACCCGTATCAATGGCAGCAATCGGTACGTCGTGGCATCCAACATGGCCGCTGCCGCCATCGCTCGCGGGTGGCTCGGCGACGAGACGGTGGCGGTTGCCAACAAGCTGCCTGATGCGATCACGGGAGGTAGCGGACTCGGCAAGCTCAACGGGCCCATCCTCTACACGGACGCTTCCCCGCTCAACACGACGACCAAGGGCTACCTCACAGGGCATGCCGATGAGATCCGCCATGCTACGTGCTCGGCGGTCCCAAGAGCATCACCGAGCCGACACTTCAAGAGATCAAGGTCGCGCTGGGGGCGCAGTAGTCCTCCGGTCTGTCTAGTACGGCTCGGTCCAAATCTCGAAGTGGGCCTGTGGGTGACTGCAGGCAGGACACTGCGAGGGTGCCTCGGCACCTTCGTGGACGTAGCCGCAGTTCCCGCACTTCCAGCGCACCGGCTCGTTGCGCTTGAAGACGATACCCTGCTCCACGTTGTCGAGGAGCTTGCGATAGCGGCGCTCGTGCCACGACTCGACCTCGGCGATCTCGCGGAAAGACTCCGCCACGGCGGCGAAGCCCTCCTTCTTCGGCCACGTCGGCGAAGTCGGGGTAGAGAATGTCCCACTCCTCCTTCTCGCCGTCGGCCGCCGCACGAAGGTTCTCGGCCGTCGAAGCGATCTTGCCCGCCGGGTACGTGGCCGTGATCTCTGCCGTTCCGCCCTCGAGATGCTTGAAGAAGACCTTGGCGTGCTCCTTCTCGTTCTCGGCTGTTTCAAGGAACAGGTTCGAGATCTGCACGTACCCTTCCTTGCGGGCCTTGCTGGCAAAGAACGTGTAGCGCGTGCGTGCCTGCGACTCGCCCGCGAATGCCTTGAGTAGGTTCTCTTCCGTCTTGGTTCCCTTGAGTCCCATCGTGCCTCCTGTCTGCTCGGCTGGCTGTCGTGAAGTGGGTACCCGTTCCAGTACGGGTACTCACTAGGTACTGGGTGGGCGCATCTTGCGTCCGTGCCCGAGAGGAGAGGGTCCATCATGGCAGACGTGCGTGTGGTCGAGGAACTCTTCATCAAAGCACCTACCAAGGTGGGGCTGCTGGCCGAGGTGACCGAGGCGCTGGCCGAGGAGGGCGTCGACATTCGTGCCATCGGCGCATACGACAAGGGAGACCACGGCGAGTTCATGCTGCTGACCGGCGACAATGCGGTTGCCGAGCGGGTGCTCACCGACCTGGGTGCGACAGTGAAACACAACAAGGTCGTCCTCGTGTCGCTTGAGCAGCGTGCGGGTCAGCTGCAGTGGCTGGCTCGGACGCTGGCGAACGCGGGAGTCAACGTGGAGTGGATCTACGCGACGACCGGCGATGGCGAGCACACCAACGTGGTGATCAGGACGAGCGACACCGAGCGCACCGCGCAGGTGCTCGGCATCTAGTGCGGAGCCCCTTTGCCGCGCTCAGATCGGCGTCTTCGACTCCGGAGCTCTCTGGACCCGATCACACTCGCCACACTCGGGGGCGCGGACTGCAGGGAGGGTCATGATGCGTAGCAGCGTGTCACTATCGAGTACTGCCAAGAATGAAACTACCTGCCCGGGGCCGCCCGTGTGGCGGCCGTGATCAAGCAGGTCTATGGAATCGAGCCGGAGCTGATCGGTGGCAGCGACGGCATCTTCCAGGTGTGTGTCGATGGGGATTGCGTCTACACGAACGGCCTCATGAGCGGTGTGCCGGAGCCCCACGTGGTGATGGAGGCGCTCAGGGACGCGATGGCCGAGTGAATGGCGGAACCGCCGAGTGCGGGTGCGCCTCCTGCAGACGAGACGTAGGGAGTCCACGTGAGTGAGATGCGCATAGAGATCCAGGCCGATGGACCCTACGGCGTCTCTGGCGGCGTGCCGCTTGTGAAGCTCGAGATCGTGACGAACGACGAGGGCGAGGCGATCGGCTGGCGCGAGATCGATCGGCTCGATGGCGGCTCCTACTATCAGCTCTGCCGGTGCGGAGAATCAGGCGACAAGCCCTTCTGCGATTTCACGCATGGGAGCGTCGGCTTCGACGGAACGGAGTCGGCCGAGTGCGACCCCTACTTCGAGCGCGCCGAGAGCATCGACGGTCCCGGTATCCGCCTGCGCGATGTGCGCGATCTCTGTGCGGAGGCTCGCTTCTGCGATCGCGGCGGCGGCCTGTGGAACCTCATCGACCAGTGCGGGGACCCGGAGGCGAGGGCGCTGGCCGAGGAAGAGGCCGCACTGTGTCCTTCGGGTCGCTACGTGATCGTCGACCAGGAAACGGGAGAGGCCCATGAGCCCTCCGCTCGAACCCTCCATCGCTCTGGTCGAGGACCCGGCTCTCGGGGTGAGCGGCCCCATCTACGTCAGGGGCGGGATACCGATCGTCGCGTCCGACGGCCACGAGTATGAGGTCAGGAATCGGGTCACGCTGTGCCGCTGCGGCCGGTCGAAGAACAAGCCGTTCTGCGATGGTTCGCACATCGCCGCCAAGTTCAAGGCGGAATGAGAGCGGCTACACGACCGGGGGGAATCTCTCTCGGCGATGGTGAGTACGTACCCGCGCGCGCACGGCGGCGATGTGTCACCGTCAACATCCCGGCTCCCCGTAGTTCCCGCAGCAGTTGGAGGGCCTGGGGTAGATGCGGCGCGAGAGGTTCCTCAGCACGAGCTTGACCTTGCGGCTACGAGGCATCGGCTGGGCCATGTTGCGCTTGTACGCCTCGGGGCTCGGCTGGTCTTCATCCCCGCACATCAGAACACCTCCCTATCAGGGCCGGTCTGCCGAGTTGAGCATACCCAATAGGCCTCCGCGACGTCGCCGCAGCTGCGCTCTGGTGCGACGCGTCCCTCGCTTCGGGTACGCTCTGCTCAGGCACGTGACATCGATTCCTGTGGAGGACCTCATGGCAGATGACACTGCGAGCAGTTCGAAGATCGCACTCGAGGCTTCTCGCGCGGAGACCCGCGCCGCGTTCGCGAACAGGGCGCTCATGTACGCGGCGATCTTCGGTGAACTCGAGGAGGAGCTCGGTACCGAGCGCGCGGCCGAGATCATGAAGCGGGCCATCTACAAGCGTGGCATCGAGATCGGGGCAGCGTATCGTGAGGCCGCCGCGGCGGGCGATCTGGAGGAGGTCGGCCGGCTCTTCGTGGAGCTATCGCCGGCAGACGGCTCGCTGTTCGTCCCGGCGGTCGAAGAGCCGGCGGCAGATGGTCGCATCGTGCTGCGGATGACAGGGTGTCCTCTCGCGGAGGCCTGGCGTGACGCCGGCTTCGATGAGGAGCGCGTCGACCTGTTGTGTGAGGTGGCCGCTGCGGTCGACTACGGGACATTCGAGGGTGCCGGACTCGATCTGGAATTCCTCGACAGGCAGGCATGCGCCGGGTCGCAGAAGTGCTTGCTCGAACTCAAACTGCGGGACTGAGCGGTTCACGCCGGTCGTGCGAGTCCGTCCCCCACCCCATGAGCGTGCGCCCACAGCTGTACGCGTCGGCAAGTCGCTCCCCAGCCGGAAGTACGCCCGATTGCCCGTAGCGTAGACGAGCGGATCGAGCTTCATGACGTCTATTCGTCGCCATCGGCGTTGAGGACGCTCTCGTCGGCATGGGACTGGACGATCTCGCCGATGATCATGTGTGACGTGCTTGGCAGATCGTACTCCGCGCTCAGCCGGCACTCGTGGTTGAAGAGCACTCGGCGATCATGGGCACGCTGACGATCTCGGACTCGACGAGCGTGAACCCGACGTCTGCCACCTTGTCGGTCTTCCGACCGGATACGAGCCCGCAGTAGTCGACCTCGTGGTGCAGGCACGACGGCGCGAAATTCACGGTGAACTCCCCCGTCTTCTCGATGAGCTCGTAGGTGTGGTGCCGCTTGCCGACGATCATCGCGATCGAAGGCGGCTTGCGTCCGGCCGGCATCGCCCACGCGACCGTGAGCATGCTGGCTTCGTCCCCGACCCCGCTCATGACCAGAGGGATCGGTGTCGGGTAGACGCGGGGCATGGGCCCGAGGGACTTCTTCATGGATCCTCCGAACGTACGGATGGCAGACACATGGTTCCTACCCGCGGAACCGCTGCAGCCTGCACTCCTCCCCGGCCTCGGCGGCGCTAGACTGCAGTGAGGACCTGCCGTGAGGCTGCGCCTGCTCGCGAGTGGGGGGCCGCCGCGGTGATCGAGCGAGCGAGAGAAGGAGCACGATGAGATTGGCAGTCGCTGCGTTCATGATCGTCATGGGGATCGCCATGGCGGCGATCTGGACCAAGGACATCCTCTTCAACGACGAGTCGACAATCAGCCGGCTTGTTCAAGGCCCGTGACACCGATGGCACGATCTTCTGGTTCCACTGGGTGGCCGAGTACGGGACGGCCGCGTTGCTCATGGCCGGAGGGCTTGGCCTGTTGCTGGATGCGCGCCGGTCTTCCTGGTGGCACTCCTCGGCCTGGGCGCCCTGTTGTACACATCGATGAACTCGCTTGGTGGGCGTTCGCCAGCAAGGAGCGCTACTCTACGCCGTTCCCATGCTTGTGGGACTGATTGGTGGTCTGCTGGCTGTGGCGTGGATCGTGGTCGCCGCCGTGTGAGGCCGGCGTCTACCGCGGGGCGACAGCTACCGATTGAGCATCCAGATGTTGATCTGCAGCGCGGTGGCTATGGAGACCCAGATGAGGTACGGCAGCAGCGCGAGCGCGGCCAGCACGCATGAGGCCAGATCGCGATCATCGACCACACGATGGTGACGAGCACGATCACGATGTCGATGGTGGCCAGCGGCAGGTTCTGTAGCCCGAACTCGAGCGGCGTGAACGCGAAGTTTGCGGCGAGGTTGATGCCGATGGGTGAGCACGACGCAGGGGATATCGCCACGAGAGCCTTACACGCCACGTAGCCGTACGCGATGAAGATGATCGGGTAGAGGACGCTCCACACGGTGCCGTAGACGCTTGCTGCGGGTGCCCACGCTGGCTTGACAATGGTGTCGTACCAGCTCACGGTCCCTATCTCCCCTCGATGTGGTGCGGCTTTGCGGTGGCCGAGGAAGGACGTGGACTCACAGGCGTCGTGTCAGGATCTCCGAGGAAGCCGCGAATGACCGCCCGGGCCCCCTCGGCGAACATCGCTTCCGGGTCCTGGGTGACCACCGATGTGGCCAGGTTGAGGGCACGGGCTCCTCGGGTGTCATCGTCGCTTGCAGACCCTCGATATCGACGCTGTCGTCATCGGAGATGTCACCGCCGGTCATACCCACGTAGCCACGAACTGCGGCGGCGAGCGTGTTCATGGCGATGACCGCTCGCTCCGGCGCCAGCCCGGCGTTCATGAACTCGGCGAGCATGAACTCGACGGGTCGCATCACTGCCGGCATGCGCGGTTTTCAGGGCGAGGAGGTACATTGGCAGGGCGTTGCGGGGTGGGCGAGCAAGGTCTCCGCATACGTTCTGGCAGCGACCATAGAGCCGCCGGTCCTCCGGGCTGTCCGGCAGCTCGCAGTCGATGTCTATCTCGGTCATCACCGCCTCGACCACCGCGTCGAGCAAGCGCCCTTGTCCGGCACGTAGTAGTAGACGGCCATGGGATCCACGCCGAGCTCCCTCCGAGGCGTCGCATCGAGAGCGCGTCAGTCCCTCGTCATCCACGAGTGAGAGCGCCGTCTTGACGATCCGCTCGCGGGAGAGCTGTTCTTTGGGGCTCTCGGCCCGCGGCGTCTGGGCGGCCTGTCTCGGCGCACCCCTTCCTCGGAAGGCGCGGTGTTGACAATCGGTTCTACAGTGTAGAATACCAGATGGCAGACGGTTCTACACCGTAGAAATGAGCGAATCATGAGAATCACGATCATCGACGGGGAGCCGGAGGCGGAAGGGACTTCGACCGCTACGTTGACGGGGTCGAAGGCGGCTTGCTGCAGCCGACCACGAGGTCAATCGCTCGACCTTCGCGAGCTCGACATCAAGGGATGCACCGGCTGCTGGGGATGCTGGGTCAAGACGCCCGGCGAGTGCGTGGCCCGCGACGACATCGAAGGTCTGCCGTGGGCTGCTCGACTCGGATCTGACCCTCTTCGCTTCGCCGCTGGCGATGGGTTCATCTCGGCGCTCATGAAGCGCGCGTCGACAAGCTGATCCCGCTCGTCCACCCCTACATCGAGATCGAGGGCGGCGAGATGCCCACAGTCCGCGCTATGAGGCTATCCGCCATGGGACTGCTCGTCGGCTCGGGCCCGGACACCGATGGAGGACATCGAGATCACGACCCAGCTCTGGGCCGGCTCGCGCGCAACATGAAGACGCGGCTCGAGTTCATCGCGGTGACCGACCGCCCGGCCGGGCGGGGGCCGATGAACTCGTTGCTGCTGCTTAACGGCTCGCCCAGAGGGAAGTCCGGCAACACGCCGATCCTGCTGAGCCGGGTGACTGCCGGCTGGGAGGAGGCGTCGGGACCCACTGCGACATCCGGCACCGCCCCCGGGGAAGCCACTCGCATGCTCCACCTCGCTCGCCCGTCCGAGTTCGAGGCGGCAGTCGCAGCGTTCGGCGAGGCCGACACGGTCATCCTCGGCATGCCGCTCTACACCGACGCCATGCCCGCACGCGTGAAGGAGTTCATCGAGCAGCTGCAGCCGTACGTGGGACGCGAGGACAACCCTCGGCTCGGGTTTCTGATTCAGTCCGGGTTCGCCGAGGCGCTCCACTCCCGTCATCTCGAGCGCTACTTGGAGAAGCTCGCTCGTCGACTGGGATGCGAGTATCCCCGGCACGATCGTCAAAGGCGGGGGTGAAGGGATTCGGATGCAGGACCAGACCGCTGGAACCGGAAGTTCTTCGACGGGGTCCGCGGGCTTGGCTCGTCTCTCGCCCTCGACGGACAATTCGACGAAGAGCTCCTCACTCGGGTCGCGGGTACCGAACGATACACGGCGTCACGCGCCACGATCGTGCGCATGGTCAGCGCCACATCGCTTGGCCAGTGATTCCTGGAACAGTCAGCTCAAGAGGAACAGAGCGTGGGAGGAGGACGATTCGCTCGTCCCTACGCATAGGGACGCTCACGGCCACACGTTCGTCACTCGCACCGGGGATTCGTCCGCCTGCAATGCTGTCCACGCCAGGACTTCCCGCGTGGCCGACGAATCCTGTAGGGTGGCCGATGCCCGCACAACGAGAACGTCCGGAGACACACATGCGCAAGATTCTCGTCACCCTGCTGCTGCTCTCGCTCCTGATCGGCGCTGCCATTGCCCTGACCGGCTGCAAGGGCGCCTACGTCGGATCGAGCATGTCGACCAAGTACCACGACCCATCATGTGTCTGGGCCGAAGAGATCGACGGCGACCGACGCGTCTGGTTCGACACTGCCGAGGAGGCCGAGGCCGCCGGCTACGCTCCGTGTGGGGAGTGCCTTGGCGGCTCGGAGTAAGACTCGGACGCACCGGAGTAGCGCTGACGCGCGCGCTCCTCGAGCGGGAGGGTCTGCGGTGTGGCCGTGGGCTGGTGTGATGTCGTGTCGGCCTGATGCGACGGCGCGGCAGGCCCGCGCGACAGCTCAGGGGGTCCCTCGGCTGGCCGCACGGGGGGAGCAGCAGTGTACGAGCCGCCAGCGCCTGAGGATGCTGCCCTGCGAGACCTTCTTCACCGGGATACGGATCCTCGGTGAGAGTCGTGTACGAGGGGTCGACTTGGTTGGGATCCGAGAGATAGACCTCCATGGACAGACCGCTGCAGGAACGTAGCTCCTGTCCGATATCCAGCGCGTAAAGCGCCTTATACGTGGGCCGCATGCCGTCATACGGGCCCTCGGTGCGTGGTCGTGGCCACCGTCATCTCGTCGATGACTTTCACGCCGAGCCCCTTCTCGTTGGGACCGGACTCCGTAACGTCGCCATCGACGGGTGCCCAGAGCTCCCACTCCGCATCGAACTCGGCGGTCTTCGAAGGATCGGTGAGGTACACGGCGATCGGCTCACCGGAGGGCTTGAGTCCCGACGGTGCCGATCCATCCGTGGAGTCGGGTGAAGCCCCTGGGCATCTGATCGTAGGTGCCGCGCATGAAGACGAAGCTGACGGCCGTGGCCGGTGGGGATCTGCCTGAGCTGGGCATCCAACTGAGTCTGCGGGCATGCAGCATCACCCTCTGGCATGAATGTATCCCAATGAGCGGTGAGGCGAAACCTCGGCAGGCCGAGGAGGGCAGCACCTACACAGACTACTTTGCGCGTGACACACAAATTTTTTTTTTTTTTTTTTTTTTTTTTTTTTTTTTTTTTTTTAAAAAAAAACCCCCCCCCCCCCCCCCCCCCCCCCCCCCCCCCCCCCCCCCCCCCCCCCCCCCCCCCCCCCCCCCCCCCCCCCCCCCCCCCCCCCCCCCCCCGCGTCCTAACCCAGCATCCACTCCACGCCCGCCATCGCGTGGACAAGCGTCGAGTCGTACAGGGGCATGTCCGTGTCCTCCGGCCGTACCAGCAGAGGGATCTCGGTACAGCCGAGTACGGTCGCGGTCGCGCCCTCGTGGCGGAGCTGCTCCATGATACGCAGATACTCGGCGCGGGACTCGTCGGTGAAGGTCCCGCGCACGAGCTCGGCAAAGATGACGCTGTCGATGACCTCGCGGTCCTCACCGTCCGGGATGAGGACCTCGAGCCCGTGGCCGCGGAGACGGCCGACGTAGTACTCGCCGAGCATCGTGAATCGCGCTCCCAGGACCGCGACGGTCTCGTGACCGTCGGCCTTGATGGCCACCGCGAGCGCGTCGGCGATGTGAATGATCGGGATGCCGACCGCAGCCTGGACCTCGTAGGCGACCTTGTGCATGCCGTTGGTGCAGATGAGGAGGGCTTCGGCTCCACTGCGCTCGAGGTCTGCTCCTGCCGAGGCGAGCTCGTCTGCGGCGAGGTCCCAGCGATCGGAGCGCTGCAGCTCCTCGATTTCGTGGAAGTCGAAGGAGCGGACGAGCAGGTCTGCTGAGTGCATGCCGCCGAGTCGCTCTGCGACCACCTCGTTGATGATGCGGTAGTACTCGGCAGTGGAATGCCAGCTCATGCCGCCAAGTAGGCCGAGGGTCTTCATCCGGGCTCCGTCATCGTCCGTGTCCGATCTGTGTCGTTCGGTTGCCGCATTCTAGCGTACGGCAACGGCACTCTCGGGTAAGAGTGCATGGGAGGCACGATGCCTGAAGTGATGACGACAACCGAGATGCTCCTACGGCTCCGCGAGGCGCGAGACGTCTTCGACTCGCGACTGGCGGACGTTCCGGACGCACTTTCGATGTCACACCCAAAGGTTTCCGGCACTCACCAAAGGAGGTCGTGGCGCACGTAGCTGCCTACGACAACCTCATCGTCGAGCGCCTACGCGAGGCCCGCGAAGGTCGAACGACAGCGTTCGACCGCGACCGCGAGGGGTGGGAGGCGTTCAACGAGCATGTCTGGGAGCAGGCCAAGGCCATGGAAGAGGCCGACGTGCGCGCGCAGGCGACGTTTGCCTTTGGCGATCTGCTCACCGAGGTCGCCGGCTTGACAGACGCCGAGCTCAACGAGGACACCGGGGCCACTCAGCACATCGACCCCGCGTGGCTCGATGACAAGACGCTCGCCAAGATGATCGCCATCGACTCTTACGAGCACTACCCGATGCACATCGACCTGCTCAAGGCCGCGGCCAGAGCGTGTCGCTGACATGCCGAGGGCCTGGCATGTGATGTCGGTCGCTCCGCGTGACCCTCTGCCGAAGGTCGGCGATAATGGCAGCGTGAGACGGGAGCGCCAGCGCCCGACGCAGCCGACCACGCAGGGGGCACAAACCGCATGATCCCTCGCTACACACGCCCTGAGATGGGCCGCATCTGGGAACTCGAGAACAAGTTCGAGATCTGGAAGGAGATCGAGGTCCTCGCGTGCGAGGCGCAGGCCGAGCTGGGCCAGATCGGCATCACCGCCGAGGAAGCCGCGATCATCCGCGAGAAGGCCGACTTCACCGTCGAGCGCATCGATGAGATCGAGCGCGACGACCAACCACGACGTCATCGCGTTCCTCACCAACATGGCCGAGTACATCGACGAAGGCCTTGCCGAGCGACGCCGACAAGCCCAGCCGCTGGGTCCACTACGGCATGACCTCGAGCGACCTGG
Organism: uncultured Actinomycetes bacterium; assembly: GCA_963850695.1. Taxonomy (GTDB): domain Bacteria; phylum Actinomycetota; class Coriobacteriia; order Anaerosomatales; family CAWKMJ01; genus CAWKMJ01. Next base: position 1,014,294 of record CAWKMJ010000001.1, on the reverse strand, counting down.
GCGACACGGCGCTCTGCTACCAGATGGTGCAGGCGCTCGACATCATCATCGAAGACGTTCGTCGCCTGGGCGAGATCTGCAAGCGCCGCGCGTTCGAGACGCGCGAGATGCTCTGTGTGGGCCGCACGCACGGGATCCACGCCGAGCCGATGACGATGGGCATGAAGTTCGGCTCGCTGGGCCTGGGCGTGGAAGCGCGCGCTCGACCGGCTCGAGCGCACCCGCGACAACGATCGCCGTGGGCGCGATATCGGGCGCCGTGGGCTCCTACTCCAACATCGATCCGTTCGTGGAGGAGTACGTCTGCGAGAAGCTCGGCCTCACCCCCGAGCCGCTCTCCACGCAGGTCATCCCGCGCGACCGTCATGCGCAGTACCTCGCCGTGCTGGCGACCGTCGCCGCGACCGCCGAGGAGATCGCCACCGAGGTGCCGCGCGCTGCAGAAGACCGACACGCTTCGAGGCCGAAGAGCCGTTCGCCAAGGGACAGAAGGGCTCCTCGGCGATGCCGCACAAGCGCAACCCCATCACCGGCCGAGCGCGTCTGCGGGCTGGCGCGCGTGGTGAAGGCGAACGCGCAGGTGGGCTTCGACGACGTGGCGCTCTGGCACGAGCGCGACATCAGCCACTCGGGTGCCGAGCGCGTGGTGCTGCCGGACTCGACGATCGCGCTCGACTACCTGCTCTCGCAAGCTGGAGTGGATCCTCGACGGGCTGGTGGTCTATCCGGAGGTCATGCAGCGCCAACCTCGACAAGACGCGCGGGCTCATCTACTCGTCGCGCGTGCTGCTGGCGCTCGTGAGCACCGGCATGAAGCGCGAGGACGCGTACGTGGTCGTGCAGCGCAACGCGATGGCGGTCTGGGACGACATCCAGAACGCGCGCGAGGGCACTGTCCTATCGCGAGCTGCTCGAGGCGGATGCCGAGTTCCCGCTCTGCGCCGAGGAGCTCGACGAGATCTTCGATCCGCGGGGCTTCCTTGCTCGCGTGGATGTGGTGTTCGACCGGCTCGAAGGCTGCGAGTTCTAGATGAGCCCTATGGAGCGGCCGCCCGTCCTCTACCACGTCATCGAAGAAGACGGCGTTCGTCGCCTGCTCTTCAGCCGCAAACAACAGAGTTCGATGCGTCTCGACGACCCGTTCGAGACCGACCTGCCGTACCTGACACACCTGCACCTACCGATGGCGGTCAAGCCGGACGCCTCCCGTGCGCTCCTGATCGGCCTGGGAGGCGGCATGCTCGCCAAACGCATGTGGCGCGATTACCCGGGATGCGGATCGACGCGATCGAGGTGGACGCCGGTGTGATCCAGGCGGCCTACGAGGCGTTCGAGCTGCCCGAAGACGAGCGACTCAACGTGATCCATGCCGAGGGACGAGAGTTCCTGGAGGCGACTGAGGAGACCTACGACATCATCTCGGTGGACGCGTTCGACGACAACGCGGTCCCTCGCCCACTCCAGAACATCGAGTTCCTCGAGGTCTGCAAGGGGCGCATGAGCCCCGACGGCGCCGTCGTCTACAACCTCTTCGGTTCGATCGCGGGGCTCTACAGCAAGCCGACGCGCAGCTTCTACTACACGGCGGCGGAGGTCTGGGAGAACGTATGGCTCTTTCGCGTGAACGCGGCGGCAACCAAGCCCCGTGACGTCGGCAACCTCGTTCTCCTCGCGACCGACGCTCAGCTCGGGACCGATGAGCTGCTAGCCCGTATCGCGGACCGCGCCGGAGGGGTCGTGACGGTCGAGGGCTTCGACTCCCTGGGCGAGGACCTCTACCGGGAACCGATCGACGACGGAGGATGCGCCGATCTTCCACGACCCGCGTCTCGACACGTGGTAGGAGGGCGAACTCAGCAGTGCATGCCGGACGACAGCTCCCGACCTGACCACGTTCTCCTGCCCTCGGTCCATGGGATGCCCTTTCCCAACACCTGGGAGACGGTCCTCTCGACGTCGAGCTGCCCGGTCGCCCGCTCAAGATCGCGCTCCGAGGCGTATGCGGCGGCATGTCCTTTCTTGCGCTCGACCTTCATAGCGCGGGACGCGCGGCTCCAGACGAGCCGACCGGCGAGCCGCCCGACAAAGGCTCCGCCGCTCGGCCGTCGTATGTGGCGGCGACAGGTGGACAGCCTTGGCCGAGGGGCTGGGCCAGAACATGCGCGCATTCGCCAAGTCTCGTACGCTCCGCGCACCGGCGCGATCGGCTCGGCAACGCTCACTCGCAAGCGGGAGCTCGGCAACGTGCTCGTCGCGTTGGTGGCGGGACGTCCGGTGCCGCTCGGCCTGATCGCGACACAGCCCCTCAAGGGTATCGGTCTCAACCATCAGGTCGTCGCCTACGCCGCCGTGACCAGCGCCGAGGGGCTCAGATCAGCATCTACGACCCCAACCTGCCGCGGCGCGACGACGTGACGCTCTTCGTCACGTGGCAGGGTGACGGGCCGGTTGTGGAGCGCAAGGGCGACACAGGTGCATGCCGAGTGGCGCGCGCTCTTCGTCGAGCGCTACGCGCCCCGAGAGCCGGAGACCGACTGACCCCTCCGGTCGGAGTCCAGCTAGCGCGCGATGGGGTAGTGTAAGCGGTACACGACGGAGTACACGGCCTGGGGGGCTGGCATGAACACATCACTGGCGAGACTGACGATTCTCATCGCGCTCGGCTGGCGCTCCTCTTGGGTGCTCCGCTGACCGCGCAGCGACGACATCCGTTCCCAACACGCTCAGCGGCACCGTGTACGACCTCTCGAACGGCGCGCCTCTCGGGGGCGTGGAGGTCAGGCTCTACGATGCGAGTCAGGCCTGGAACAGCGCCACCACTCCGGCCTCCATCGCGACGACCCTCACCGCTCCCGATGGCACCTACACCATTGCAGGGATCCACGGCAGTGCGTACACGATCGTCGCGTTCGTCGATCTGACCGGTGCCTATCGGGACAACACCGCTGACTTCCGCGGTTTCCACGTCACCGACAGCTTCGGCTGGCGTCCAGACCTGCTTGATGCGGCCGATGGCTACATGCTGCCGCTCAACGTCCTGGACAACGGACGTGCGTACCGTGTCTCCGGAAGAGACCGGTATGACCCAGCTGCCGCCATCTCCGCGAACAGCTTCAGTGGCGCCGACGATGTGATCATCGCCAATGGCTATGCGTTCGCCGACTCACTGTCTGCCGCGTCGCTGGCGGGGATGCTGGACTGCCCGCTGTTGCTGGTGCAGACAGACGAAATACCCGCAAGCACCCGCGCCGAGATCGCCCGGCTAGCCCCACGAACGTCTACATCGTCGGTGGCTCTGCCAGCGTGAGCGGCGCTGTCGAACAGGCGCTCGCGGACATGGGTCTCAAACGGACGCGGATCGGCGGGCCGAACAGATATGCCGTAGCCGCCAACGTGGCTCGCTTCGTGTACGACGAGTACTACAAGGGCGATACCAGCGGCTTCCCCGGCGTGTATGTGTGTCGCGGTGATCTGTTCGCCGACGCGCTGTCGGTCTCACCCTTCGCCTTTGACGAGGTCGCACCCATCCTGCTGACAGAGCCCAGCGGTCTTCCCGGATCCATCGGCTCCGTGTTCAACTACATCACCGCCGACTCCGGGCAGGACACCATCGCGATCGCGGGCGGCACGGTATCCGTGCCTCAGTCCGTCGTCCAACAGCTTGCTGATCGCAGCGCCACTGGCGGCGTCAGCTACACACGCATGGCTGGCAAGGATCGCTATTCCACCGGTCGCGCGGTCATCCAGACTCACATGCAGTGGTACAGCATGAAGGGCTTCGACTCGATCGCTGTGGCATCCGGCGAGGTGTTCCCTGATGCGCTCGCAGGCGGCATGGCCCAGGGTCACTGGGACGGGGCGCTCGTTCTCACCCAGGGCTCTTCGCTCGGCAGCGACGCCCGCAAGGTGCTGGGAGTCAGCGGGCCCTACATCATCGATCTTCCCTGTCTGGGCGGTCCGGCGACGCTCGCCGACTCGATCACCGCAGCGGCAGATGGCGCACTCGGCACCTCGGTCTACGACATCGATGGATCGGGAGAGAGCGTCTCGCTCGCGAGCGTCACGTCTGTCCAGGGCGCCAGATCGTCGTTCGCGCCTCCGTCGCGGCATTCGAGCCGCCCACGCCTGCTGCGAGCGAGCGGTGACGGGGCCGGCTCGGCGACCGTGCCGGGCTTCGGTGGCGATGCGCTGCAGCTCCTCGAGGCCACCCGATAGTCGATCCAGAAACCAGCAGGGTCGCTGCTCGCTGCTCCGCGGGGGGTAGAAACCCCCTATGACCTCAGCGAACCCGCAAGTGCTCGTCATCAACTCAGGCAGCTCGTCGCTCAAGTACGAGCTCTTCTCCATGTCGCCGGAGCGCTCTCTCATCGAGGGTGAGGTGGAGCGCATCGGCGAGGACGAGCCGTTCCTCTGGCAAGAGGTCCGCTGCGCCCCTGCCGAGGACGCACTCGACAGCGGTCGCGACCGCCGTGGCATCCGTGCGCTGTGGCGTGCGCGACACGCGATCGATCGAGGCCCCCGACCACACCGCCGCCCTCGCTGCCGCCTTCGAGGGGATGACCGATGCTGGGCTCCTCGGCGAGGCATGTGAGCTCGCAGCAGTGGGTCATCGGATCGTCCACGGCGGCTCGGAGTTCATCGAACCCACCGCTCTCGACGAACGAGTCATCGAGCGCATCCAGGAGCTTGCGCTGCTCGCGCCATTGCACACCAACGCGAACCTCGCAGGCGTACGCGCAGCGCTCGAGTACTGTCCGGAGGTCCCGCACGTAGCCATCTTCGACACGGCGTTTCACCGCACGATGCCGCGCGAAGCCTGCGAGTATGCCCTGCCTCCCGAACTCACCAACGAGTACGGCATCCGCAGTACGGGTTCCATGGCACCTCGCACGCGTACGTCGTGCGTCGGGCCGCTCGCATGCTGGGGGCTCCGCTCGCTCAGATCGACCTCATCACGATGCATCTCGGCAACGGCGCGTCCGCGGCCGCGATCCGGTGCGGGGAGAGCATCGACACCTCCATGGGTATGACGCCACTCGAAGGTCTCGTGATGGGCACGCGCTGCGGCGACCTCGATCCCGCGATCCCGCTCCTCATCCGCGAGCTCACCGGCCTCACGCGCGAAGAGATCCATCACCTCCTCAATCACGAGAGCGGCCTCAAGGGGCTTGCCGGCAGCAACGACATGCGAGAGGTCATACGCCTGGCCGAAGAGGGCGACGAGATGGCCGAGCTGGCCATCTCGATGTTCTGTCATCGTGCGAAGAAGTACCTCGGCGCCTACTATGCTCTGCTCGGCCAGGTCGATGCCGTCGTGTTCACGGCCGGCATCGGGGAGAACCAGCCCCAGATCCGCTCCCGCATCTGCGAGGGTCTCGACGCCCTCGGCATCCGCATCGATCCTGTGCGCAACGAGGCGGATCGCGACGGAGCGCGCGAGATCAGCGCCAGAGACTCTCGCGTCAAAGTGCTCGTGATCCCCACGAACGAAGAGCTCGAGATCGCTCGGCAGGTCTACTCGTTCGTCGAGGGGGCCTAGTCATGGGCGTGACTCGAGAGCGGGACGGCTCATTCGAACCGCCGCGAGCCATGAGCGCGATCCTGGCGGTGCTTGCGCTTGCCGGATGCGCGCCCCAGGAGACGATACTCGAGCTTGGACGATGACGGGCGCCGTCAGCGTCGCTGTGGGCGAGATGGTCCTGGTGGAGCTAGCCGGCAACCCCACCACCGGCTTCGAGTGGACCGAAGACGATCCGGTGCCGACCATCCTCAAACAGCGATCAGCCGAGTACGTCCAGGACGAGGCACCCAGCGACATGGTGGGCGCGGGCGGCACCTACCGGTTCCGCTACGAGGCCGTCGCGAGGGCGAAGACGTGTTGTCCTTCACATACGCTAGGTCGGGCGAGCCGCCCTTGAGTGGACGATACATGGGAGTCTGCATCCTCGTCGATCCGGCGAGTAGCTGGCCGCCCTACGCTGGCCTCGTCCCTTCGATTCCCTCGCGGAACCACTCCACGACCCTCTCGGCATCCGCAAGCGGCAGGTGGCTCACGCTGTGCTCGCCTCCGCCGAACCCGAGACCGAGGAGGCTGTGAGCGTCGCGAGTCCCGCGCGCCGCTGGAACGGCGTCTGCCGTACGTGCAGTGATTGGATGCGGTTGCGACCCAGGCGCACCCGCTTGCGTCCGATGACGCCGCGTGCGGACGGTGAGGGCGCTCTGGTCGGTGCCGATGCCCGCCGCCCGCCAGTTGAGGACGCGCATGCACGCCACGACCAGCGCCACCACGACCGCTGCGCTGCCGACGGCGATCGCCCCGGGCGGGAAGAAGACGGCGAGGACTCCTATGACCGGCACGGCGATCAGGAGGCGTGACACGGTCGGGCAGACGATGTAGAAGCGCAGACCGCGCGAGGGAGCGAGCGTGGGTCCGGGAACTCCTCGGCCTCGGGCATCAGGCCATGCATGAGCGGGCGGATCTCCTCTCGCTTGGCCAGCGGCACGATCGCGGCCTTGGAGAGCCCGCCACGGTCCTCGTCGCTCCGCCCGAAACCCGCGGTCTCGACGTACACGGACTGGTAGCCCAGCCAGTCGTCGGATCCACGTCTCGTCGACGGTCACCGACTGTACGCGTCGCACGGGCAGCGACGTCATGCGGCGCTCGAGCAGCCCAGCCTCTGTCTCGACGCGGTTGTCCACGCGGCGTGCCACGAAACCCCATGTGCGGACGACCGCGATCACGAGCACGCGATGCCAGTCCGATGACGAGCGCCACGGCGACGACGGCGAGCAGCGGGATGGCCGACGCGCTGAGACGGCCTGGCGGCCTCCTCGAAGACCTAGGGCCCCAGGAACTGGCTGAACTGTCCGCTGAACCCGAAGGCGATGAGAAGATGATCGTGATCTGCTTGGACGTGACCGCGCCGAGCACGAGGCGCCCGATGGACAGCACGAACTCGAAGCTGGCCTGCTCGCGAGCTATCTCGGCACCACCGAGCGCACCGCGGAAGTCGCTCATGCGCCCGGCGGGGTCCGCGCCGAAGATAGGGTTCTCGGCATCGGTGCCGCTGTCTCCTGGCCGTCTTGTGACCTCGGAGAAGAGCTGCGCGCAACACCTCTGCATCGGCGAGGGGGATCGAGCCGATCTTCGCTTCGGGCTCGTTGCCGCCGCCGGCGGTCTGGACGCGCAGCTCCGCCAGGCCGAGTGCGCGCATGACCATGTCGGCGCGTACGTTGACGCCCTGGATCCGGGCAAGAGGGATCGTACGCCGCTTCTTGACGAGGATGCCCTCGACGATGAGGAGGTCGTTGCCGACTATCCGTAGGAGAATCGCGACCAGGCAGCCAGGAGAAGCCCGCGGTCACGAGGGTGACGAGGGCGACGATGCCCGCGAAGCCGGCCATCGCCCATCCGCCGCTTCCGGCGAAGAGCAGGAAGACGAAGTACGAACAGGAAGAAGACATCTGGATGACCGAGCGCACCGTCTTGATGGCGACGGTCGCCGGATGCGTGCGCTTGAGATCGGCCTCGCGTGGGTCAGAGTCCGCCATCGTCAGTCACCCTTGCAAGGACGGCGATCCTGTCTCTGAGCATCGCGGCGTCCTCGTCGGCGAGTGCGGGTATCGAGTGTGAGCCCGCCGCGGTGGAGACCTTCACTTCCGAGAGCCCGAACGCTCGCATGATCGGGCCCTGACTCGTGTCCACGTGCTGGATGCGCACCATGGGTATGACGGTGCGCTCGATGATGAAGAGCCCGTGTTGAAGTCGCACCTCGACCTCGGTGACCTCCCAGCGCCAGCGCCGGTAGCGGATCTCAGGTACCGGACCGAGCCACACGACGACGAGGACGAGCGTCACGACCGGGATCAGTGCAGCGATCAGAATCGTGCCATCAGCGAGGCCGAGTCCGCCTGCGACGAGCAGGACACGAAGAACAGCGGCACGGCGACGAGCGCGGTCTGGATCCGCCAGGCTGTCTTCGCGCGAGGATCGAGCCTGTTGCCTGTCTGCTCCATGGGCTGATGATATCCCTCTCTGGTCTTGACCTAACCGGCGAAGCGGGTCTGGTGAGCTCTCCGCGGCCGACCTCGAGCGGTCGGCACCCCGCTCGTAGAGGGCGCACCGGGCCGAATCGTGCTACCCTAGCGCGTCGCGCAAGCGACCACACGAACCCGACCACGTCCCTAGCCAGACCGGAGATTCCTCGTGCTTCAGAACGACATCCGCAACATCGCCATCATCGCCCACGTCGACCACGGCAAGACCACGCTGGTCGACCGCATGCTCCAGACACCCACGTCTTCCGCGAGAACCAGCAGGTCGAGGAGCGCGTGCTCGACAGCAACGACCAGGAGCGCGAGCGCGGCATCACGATCCTGGCCAAGAACATCTCGATCCGCTGGCGCGACATCGAAGATCAACGTCATCGACACGCCCGGGCCACGCCGACTTCGGCGGCGAGGTCGAGCGCGTGCTCAAGATGGCCGACGGCTGTCTGCTCATCGTCGATGCGTTCGAAGGGCCGATGCCGCAGACGCGCTTCGTGCTCAAGAAGGCGCTCGAGCACGGCCTCAAGCCGCTGGTCGTCGTCAACAAGATCGACCGCGACGGCGCGCGTCCGCACGAGGTCGTCGACGAGGTCTTCGATCTCATGGTCGAGCTTGGGCGCGAACGACGAGCAGCTCGACTTCCCCGATCGTCTACACGAGCGCGGTCAACGGCTACGCGCGCATCGAGCCCGACGACGACGACGAGGACATGACGCCGCTGCTCGACGCGATCATCGACCACATCCCGGCGCCCGACTGCGATGCCGACGGGCCTGTCGCCATGCAGGTCTGCACGATCGACTACTCCGAGCTACGTCGGGCGCATCGGCATCGGCCGCATCTTCAGCGGCACGATGCACAGCGGCGAACGTCTGCTCGTCATCAAGAACGACGGCACGCGCTACGAGACGCCGATCAAGCAGCTCTACACGTTCGAGGCGCTTGGCCGCGAAGAGGCCGAGTCGGCACACGCCGGCGACATCGTCGCGGTCGTGGGCGTCGAGGACGCCGACATCGGCGACATGCTCACCTGTCGGCTCGACCCGGTCGAGCTCGATCCGATCCATGTCGAAGAGCCCACGATGTCGGTCGTCTTCGCGGCATCGACGAGCCCGCTCGTCGGGCAGGAGGGCGACATCGTCGGCGGCCGCCAGCTCAAGGAACGCCTGCTGCGCGAGGCCGAGTCCAACATCTCGATGCGCATCGCCGAGACCGAGGACAAGACCGGCATGGAGGTCGCCGGCCGCGGCGTGCTGCACCTCTCGGTGCTCATGGAGACGATGCGCCGCGAGGGCTACGAGTTCCAGGTCGGTCGCCCGCAGGTCATCTTCAAGAAGGAGGGCGGCAAGCGCCTCGAGCCGATCGAGCTGGCCGTGGTCGACGTCCCAGCGACTACGCCGGCAAGGTCATCGAGATCTTCGGCGCGCGCGGCGGCGAGATGAGCGAGATGGTGCAGAACGACAAGAGCGTTCATCTCGAGTTCAAGATCCCGTCCCGCGGCGTGATGGGTCTGCGGACGCGGATCCTCAACGCGCACGCGCGGCGAGGCCACGCTCTTCCATCACTTCTCGGAGTACGGACCCTACCAGGGCGACATCGGCGGGCGCCAGAACGGCTCGCTCATCTCGATGTCGACCGACAAGGCGGTCGCCTACGCGCTCGACGCGCTGCAGCAGCGCGGGCACGCTGTTCGTCGGTCCCGGAGAGCAGTGCTACGAGGGCATGATCGTCGGCGAGCACGCCAAGGACGAGCGACCTGGTGGTCAACGTCGCCAAGGCCAAGCAGCTCACCAACATGCGGGCGGCCGGCTCCGACAAGGGCATCCTCCTCGCGCCGCCGGTGACCTTCACGCTCGAGGAGGCGCTCGAGTACATCGAGGACGACGAGCTCGTCGAGGTCACGCCCAAGAGCGTCCGCCTGCGCAAGCGCGTGCTCGACGCCAGCGAGCGCAAGAAGGCCGAACGACGCGCGTAGCCCTCGGCCGACCGTCCGTTTGGTCGGCCAGCAATCGCACCACCCGGTGCGACCTTCTGCCGCCACACCGACTGGCGCGTGAATCCCGGCAGCGGCGGCCCCAGCGCGGGTATATTCATCACAGAGGGTGTTTCTGAGGAGGTGTCGGCCATGACGGCGGACACGGCACATGCTCCAGAGGCCACGGGAGTCCACGACACCAACGCCGCTTCTTCGCGCTGCCCCACACCACGCTCGGCGGGTGGTCGGTCGCGCTGCTCGCCCTGTTCTGGTTCTTCCTCGCTCTCTTCTACGCTTTGGTCTTCATGGACGTCGGGCGAGGGCGGCGACTCCATCGTCACCGACTGGCCGCTCTGGGCGACCATCATCCCAGCAGGGCTCTGCGGGATCGGCGCGTTCCTCACGGCTGGGCCTCGGTCCTTGCGCGCGGGGAGCGTTCGCTGCTGGTTTTCTCGCCTCGCGTGGGGTACATTCGTCACCTGGTTCGTCTCGATGGAGTTCTTGTTCCCCACTAGGCAGTGTGTTCGGGTACATAGACCTGGAACACCACTCCGACCCTGGGGAGAACCATGAGCGACGAACGCACTGACATGGACGACGAGGTCGTCGAAGACATCGTGGTCGAAGCATCGAGGCGACCGCGTCCAGACGACCCAGGCGGACGCCGCCGATGCAGACGCCGGCGAGATGGCCGAAGAGACGGCCACGGAGCGCGTGGCCGATGCCGCTTGGCACGATGTCATCGCTCAGCTCGATGGCCTTGCCGAGGCCGCCGGCCGCTGGACTCGCGCTGCGGTCGATGACCCCGAGAATCGGCAGCGTGCCAAGGAGCTCCGCGACCACATCGAGCAGATGGCCAACGATGTCGGCGACACCATCGATGGCGCCATCAGCGATGCCAAAGCAGCCGACGTGGGGCAGTCGTTCAAGGACGCCGCCGGCAAGACCGGCGACGCCTTCAAGACCGCCGGCGCGGCCTTCACCAACGAGGTGGCTCCACGCATGGCCACTGCCTTCCGTAGAGCGGCAGAGGGCATGAATCGAGCGGCTGAGAAGATGGAGCGTACGCCACCCCCACCTCCTCCGCCCACCGACGGTCAAGGCGAGGCAGAGGCGACGGACGCCGTCGCTGACGATGGCTCCTTGCCGGCGCCTGCAGACGGAGTCACCGGAGTAGAACTGCGCGTTCGGCCCCAATCTGTGACGATCAGCATCTCCGGGCGGGCTAGAATGTGCTCGAGGGAGGAACGCTGATGACCGAGTCGAGACAAGCCTGCGAAGCCCATACGGCCCCCACGTTTCAACGGGCCCGCTGTCCTGGTGTTCGGGATTGTGATCATGGTGTTCGGTCTGTCGATCGACGGCCTGCTGTGGTTCGTCGGTATCGGCATCGCGATCATGGCCGTGGGCGCGTACGGCGTGTGGGCGCTCAGACGGTACGAGAAGGCCGAGGGTATCGAGGAGAAGCTTCCGGGGGCGGGCGCTACGACGCCTACGGCAACGTGAAGGAGAAGGACGACTCCTCAGGCCCGTAGCGCGCTTGGCCAGGGCTACCGCTTGGCGTCCGGTCCCGGCACGACAAGCCCGGATTCGTAGGCCATCACGACGAGCTGAGCGCGGTCTCGCGCCATCATCTTCATCATCACGCGGGACACGTGGGTCTTGGCCGTCGTGGGACTGATGACGAGCTTCTCGGCGATCTCAGCGTTGGAGAGGCCCTGCGCGACAAGCGTCATGACCTCGAGCTCTCGCTCGGTCAGGGCATCGAGCTCCTCGGGGTGAGCGTCACGCACCTCGGAGCGTGATGCGAACTCACCGATCAGTCGACGCGTCACCGACGGCGAGAGCAGCGCATCGCCTGCGGCTATGACCTTGACCGCCGAGACGAGCTGGTCGGGCTCGGTGTCCTTGAGCAGGAACCCGCTCGCTCCCGACCGCAAGGCCTCATAGACGTACTCGTCGGCATCGAAGGTCGTGAGGACGAGGATGCGCGGCGCGGGCTCCTCGTCCCCTGCAAGGATCTGGCGTATCGCCTCGAGCCCATCGATCTTGGGCATGCGGATGTCCATCAGGATGACGTCGGGGTCGAGCTCGGCAGCCATGGCTATCGCCTGCTCGCCATCCTCGGCCTCCCCGATCACCTCGAGGTCGGCATCTGCGTCGACGAGGACTCTGAAGCCTGCGCGTACGAGCGCCTGATCGTCGACGATGAGTACGCGAGTGGTCATGATGTCCCTCCAGAGAGCGGGATGGCCGCTGCCACACGGAAGCCGGAGCCCTGCGATACCGAGCCAGCCTCGAACTCCCCGCCGAGCGCTTCGACACGCTCACTCATTCCGCGGATGCCATGGCCCTCGCCTGTCTCGCCGATGGGCGCTTCGGCACCCCGGCCGTCGTCGGTGATCTCGAGCGCCAGTTCGCGGGGCGTGGCACGAATGGCGATCTCAACCGATGTCGCGTCCGCGTGGCGAACGATGTTCGTGAGCGACTCCTGAACGATGCGGTATGCGGAGACCGACGCGTAGGCCGGGGCCGCCGAGACGTTCCCTTGCACGTCGAGGGTGACCTCGAGTCCGGCCTCGCGGACCGGCGTGATGAGCTGATCGAGTCGGGTGAGGTCGGCCGAGGGTGCGAGCGGAGCGTCCCCCGGGCCCGTTCTCAAGACGTCGAGCATCGAGCGCAGGTCACCAAGCGCTTCCTTGCTCGTCGTGCGGATGTGCTCGATTGACTCTTTGGCCTGCTCAGGGTCGTCATCGATGAGTGTCTCTGCAGCACTGGCTTGGACCGCGACGATCGAGAGGCTGTGCGCGACTATGTCGTGCACCTCGCGGGCCATGGCGATGCGCTCCTCGTCGAGACGCCGCAAGGTCTCCTCCTCGCGAGCCTGCTCCGCCGCCAGAGCGCGCTGCTCCACCTCCGCGACGTAGGCGCGCCTGCTCCGCGCGGTGTCACCAAGGAACGCCGCGGCGACGAGCATGACGAACGCACCGATGATCTCCATCGCCCCGCGCCAACCGCCGGAGAAGGCGAAGATGACCGCTGCAACAAGGAGTCCCACTACGAGCAGCGTGGCAAGTCCGGAGTGACGCTGCTTGGCGTAGGCGGCCACCGAGTACATGGCGATCATCGGCCCGAGCAGCGTGATCGCCGGCGGCAGAGGGCTGAGCGCGTAGGCGAGTGCGAAGCCGCCGCTGAGCAGGAGCGAGAGCCACGGGATCTCTCGGCGGACGATGAGCGGCAAGAAGACGCCGGCTACGAGTAGATAGGGTAGCCAGGACGGCAGACCGCTCGCCCCTCCCACCATGTCCGGACGCGGGATGTTCCTGACCCATTCGGGCCCGCCGGCAGGGCGCATGACGGTGATGGCAAGCAGCTGCAGCCATCCGAGTGCGGTGAGTGCGACCGCTATCAAGGTATCGACCTTGAACGGATCGGTCCGCTCGAACTGCGCTGTGAGTGAGCCTGTACTCATGGCCCTATCGTAGCCGTCCGGCCCATTCAGTCACAGCTACTGTGGGAGTACGTTCGCATGCTACTCAGGGATGACGTCATCTTGCGGCGGCGGCTCGATCGCTGGCAGCCGGATCGCGAAGCGGGCCCCGGCTCCGTCCAGGTTCTGCGCCCCGATGGTGCCGCCGTGGGCCTCGACGATGCGTGCCGCGATGGCCAGACCGAGACCGCTGCCCTCAGAGTCGTCGGCCCGCTGTCCCCTCGAGCGATAGAATCGGTCGAAGACCCGGCCTATCTCCTCTGACGGTATACCCTCGCCTTGATCGTCGATCGTGATCGCCACGCACGACTCGTCTCCGTCGTCACGGCGGCGGCACGCCACTTCCACGGTGCTGCCATCAGGCGAGTGCCGCATCGCGTTGGTGAGCACGTTGAGGAACACCTGCAGGAGCTTGTCGGGATCGCCGAGGACCCACGCATCGCCCTGGCAGGAGTACTTGATCTCCTGGGCCCCTAGGCTTCGCGCCTTGTACACCGCCTCGTTGACGACAAGGCCGATGTCGAGCGGCTGATACTCGCGACTCGGCGCACCCTCAAGGCGCGACAGCGTGAGCAGGTCTTCGACCAGACGCTGCATCCGATCGATCTCCTCGTTCACGATGACGAGCGACTGCTCTCGCGTCTCCTTGTCGAAGCGTTCGTCTGCGCCAAGCTCCACATGCCCTTTGATGATCGCGAGCGGAGTACGCAGCTCGTGCGAGGCATCAGAGACGAAGCTGCGTTGGTCGTCCATGGCCGACTCCAACCGGCCCAGAAGGGAGTTGAGGGAGTCGACCATCGTTCCGATCTCGTCGGTTCGTCCTTCGTCTTCGATGCGGACATCGAGCCCGCTTTCGTTGATCCGGGCCGTCTGGCTGGCGACGGCGCGCAACGGCCGCAGGCTCGTCCGTGCCACGAAGCCGGAGGCGAGCGAGCCGATGAGGACGACGAGCATTCCGGAGACGAAGAGCGTCCAGGCGACATCGCTCGCGATGGCTGTCACATCCGACAGGGGCAACCCCGCCGCGAACAACCCGACACGCTCGCCGCCTTCGCCCGTGATGGCCGAGTACGCGATGCGCCAGCGCTCTCCGTCCAGAGTGAGCGTCGTGAGACCGGTCGCCTCATCCTCGTCCGAGAAGAAGCTGATGTCGGCTCCTGCGCTCTCGAGGGGAACGTCGGAGTTGGAGAGCACGCGTCCGTCCTTGAAGGAGACGACGAGCACTGCGGTTGATCCGCCACCGCCGCTGCGAGCGGACAGGTAGACTCGCGTGGCCTCTCCGAGGTCCTCGGCGAGCAAGGCGTCGTCGACCGCGGTCGAGTAGCCTTCCACCTCGGCCACCAGTCGCGCATCGAGCTCCGCCGAGAGTCGAGAGAGCATGCCGAAGTACGTGAGCGCGGCAAGCAGTACGACGCCGATGAGCAGTGTGAGGGCCGTGCCCAGCGCCACGCGGGTGCTTGCCGAGAGAGGGGTGCGACGTCGATGCCGGCTCAGTCTCTGACACGGTAGCCGGCTCCGCGCACGGTCTCGATCACCGAAGGCTCGCCATCGGTGTCGAGTTTGCGTCTCAGGTAGCCCACGTAGACATCGACGACATTGGAGCCGGTGTCGAAGTCGAAGCCCCACACGGCATCGAGTATCTGTTGCCGGCTGAGGACCTGACCCTTGTGTCGCATCAAGTACTCGAGCAGCGTGAACTCGCGCGAGGGCAGATCCACCGAGATATCGTCGTTCGAGGCGATCCTGGAGACGGTGTCGAGTCGCAGTCCGCCGGCCTCGAGCACGCGAGACGTCGTTTGGGTCTGGCGGGCGCTGGCTCGCACCCGCGCTGTGAGCTCGGCGAAGGCGAACGGCTTTGTGAGGTAGTCGTTGGCGCCGGCGTCGAGCAGGTCGACCTTGTCATCCACGTCATCCAGCGCGCTTACGACGATGACGGGCAGATCGGGGCTGAGCTCGCGGATCCTGTCGAGCACCGAGCGACCGTCCGCGTCGGGAAGCATGAGGTCGAGGAGTACGACGTCGTAGTCTCGGGAGACGGCGAACTCGAGGGCCTCGGCAGCCGTGCAGGCGCGGTCGACTCCATGCCCCTCGGCGTCAAGACCCTTCTCGATGAACGAGGCGATCTTGTTCTCGTCCTCGACCAGCAGGATCCTCATCAGTCCTCGTCGTCTTCCTTCTCGCCTTCGGACTTCTTCTCGTCGTGGTCGTCATCCTCATGCTCGGGTTCCGAGCTGTCGCCGCCGTCCTTCTCCTCGCGTGGCTCGGGCTTCACGACCTCGCGGTCGGTGTCGGCCGAGGTCGCAGCGGCGTCGCCGGAGGGGGCGGACACCTCGGGCTGCGGCGCTGAGGGAACTGCGGTCGGCTGAGGCTCCGGCTCCGGTTCGGGCGTGACGCTCTCGGCAGCGGATGCCGTCGGCGCAGGGGCGGGCGGCTGCCACCGCAGGCTCTGCCACTGCCACGGGAAGAGGAGTGCGAACCTCAGCGATCTCTGCGACCTCGTCGCCCGGCGCGGTCATCGCCCACGTCATGGCAGCGGCACTCGCGAGGAGCACCGCTACCATGGCGGTTCCGATGGCGAGCCGTACGGATGCGGCAGAGGCCATTACCGAGGTCCGATCCTAGTCGTCGTCTTCATCATCATCGTGGTCGTCGTCCCTGTCGTGGTCGTCTTCGCTCTCACGGTCATGATCGTCGTGCTCGCGGCGGTCTTCCTCTGCCGCGTTCGTCGTCCTCGTCTTCATACTCGTACCCATCATCGCTCTCATCGCTCTCGTGCCGGTCGGAATCTCCTGAGCGGTTCTCGTGGGCGTCGTGGTCCGAGTCGTCGTCCGCGTCGTCGTCTGCGTGCCCGTGTTCGGGTTCGAGGGCGCAGGCGCGGGAGTCGGGTGCCGGCTCGGGGGCAGGATCCGGGGCAGGTGCCGGATCAGGGGTTGTCGTCGGCTCCGGTGTCGGTGCTGGTGTGGGGTCCGGGGCCGGAGCCGGGTCTGGGGCCGGGGGCTGGACGATCGTGTGACACGAGGAACAGGCCATTCCCATGTCACCATGGGGAGGTTGTGCGTCCGGCGCGATGGGCGGCGCTGCCATGGCGATTCCCGCGAGTGCGAGCATGCCTACCACGACTGCCAAGGCGACAAGCGATGCTCGAAGCCGTCGAGGGTTCTTCGTGAATCGTGTTGCTGCGGTGCGGATCTTCTCTTTCACGTCATTCACGCTCCTGGCGGGCATTGATGGTCTGGTCACTAGCGATAGTTGGGCCGGGTCTCGCCCGCACCAGGATGTTCGGCTCTCGAGCATGAGAGCGCAGTGAGAGGCGGATTAGGACTTTCTCATCTGCGAACCCCGCAAGACTCCGCGCATCGAGGTGCTAGAGCTGCCCGGCGGGCTCCTCGGCATCCTGGGCGTGGACGACATCCACGCGCACGTCGAAGGCACGCTCCATGAGGTCGGCCTTCTGCATCGCACCGTGCAGCTCGACCCCGAGTCGGCTGTCGCCGTTTGCGGCGATCGTGACGATCGCGCCCTCGCGTGTGGCGACCACGTCCCGTACTCGCTGTGTCCTCGTGCGGTCGAGCCCGTCGGCGAGCTTCAGGATCCCTCCGAGGCGCGATACGAGCTTGCGGTCCTTCTTGTCGAGATCAGCCATGCCTTCGTGACGCGTCTTGGGCAGAGCGCCTCGGTGGTAGCGAGCGATCGCAGCGATGATCCGACGTTCGCGGTTGGTGAAGCCCGGCAGGTCGGAGTATGAGATGAGGTGGTAGCTGTGCTTGTGGTGACGTTCATAGGCGATGTGATAGCCGACATCGTGGAGGAGTGCGGCAGCCTCGAGGAGCGGCCGGGTCTGCGGATCGAGGTCGAGAGGTTCCTGCAGCTGATCGAAGAGGGACAGCGACAGCTCGCAGACCTGCTCGGCATGGGCGGTATCGTAGTCGCAGCGCCTCCCGAACGCCCGGATCGCCTCGGCGCGGTCGAGCTGACGCTCTGTCCCGCGCATGCGATCGATGGTGTCTATCACGATCCCCTCTCGCACGCCCTTGGTGTTGACCCACACAGCGTTGGCGTTCAGGGCGCGCATGACCTCGCTCACGACGACGGCACCGGAGACTATGATGTCCACCCGGTTCTCGGGTAGCCCCGGGGTCTGGCTGCGCTCCTCGGCGCTGCTGCGAACCAGACGGGCCAGGTTGTGGACGAGTTCCTCTCGGCGAAGCTCGAATCCCTGCAGCGTCGAGTAGGAGGGGTTGTGCGTGGATGCGACGATCGCCGCGAGCGCGTTCACGGTGCCTCCAGAGCCCACCAGCGTGACCACAGGATCCGGGTCTGAGCCAAGAGCGTGCCTGAGCACCGAGCGGACATGCTTCCGCAGCCGCTTGTACTCGTCTTTGGGCATGGGGTCTTGGCGGTGGAACCGCTCAGACATCACGACAGCGCCGATAGGCACGGATGTGATGAACTCGATCTCGGTCCCGGTCGCTCGTACGATCTCCACCGACCCGCCACCGATATCCATGACCGCGGCGCGCCCCTGAAGGTCGAAGGCTCCTGCGGCGCTCAGAAAGGCGAGGCGGCCTTCCTCGATCTGAGAGATGACCTCGACATCGAGGCCGAGCTCGTCTCGCAGCCTCTCGAGGAACTGCGGTGCGTTCGCGGCGCGGCGCATCGCTGCGGTGGCCACTGCTCGCGTCCGGTCTACCTCGAACTCCTCGGCGATGCCGATCATGCGTCGCAGGGCCTCGACGGTCGCATCCATCGATTCCTGGGACAGCATGCCTGTGGCATGGACCCCGGCCCCGAGGCGCGTGTACGCCTTCTCATCGTCGAGGGTGCGGTGCGGCCCGTCCTTGGGGACCTCCACGAGGACGGAGCGAACAGAGTTGGAGCCGATGTCGATGGCGGCCAGTCGGGTCACGCCGAGCCGTCTCCAGCATCGTCGGTCGGTCCATCTCCCCAAGGAGTCGTGCGGCCAGGTCGCAACACAACTAGGGACGTGCCTGTGCCCAGCGGGATGGCGTGGAGTTCTCCGTCGGCGCCCGTGTCGTCCTCGACCGGCACCTCTTCGGGCGGCTCTACGAGAGAACCGAGGATACGCTCGCGCATCCGTTCCTCGGGGTACTGCTCCATGAGTCTGGCGAACCGGCGGTACTGCCGAGCCCGCTCGACAGCGAGTCCGGCGAGTATCTCATCGACATCCCTCGCGCAGTGACCCCGGCGGCGATAGCCTCGTCCTGGTCGAGGGCTTCGGTCACGGCCTCAGCGAAGACATCCAGGTCGTGGATCTCGCCGAGGACGTTCTGGAAGGCGATGAGGGTGTTGTGGATTCGCGAGAACCCGCCGTCGAAGCACGGGGCGAAGGTCTCGACCGCGTAGCGGAGATGCTTGAAGGCGATGCGCATCGCGTGCTGGTCGGGCGCGTTGCTCTCTTCGAGGGCGGCCGGCAGGTACGAGTAGACGACGTCCATGCGGTCGTTCAGCACCTCGCGCGCGAGCATGACGAGCGGCTGCTTCCTCGAGCCCTTGCGGGTCGCTGCGGCGACCTTGCGGAAGCGCTTGCGCGACTGTTTGAGGTCGAGTCGGCCGAGGCGCCTCCTCATCCTGCGAAGAGCGGCCGCACGCTCTGCCTCCCGCCGACCGATGAGGTAGGCGAGCGTGACCCGCTCCGCCGCGTCCTCGGCGCTCGCAGCCAATCGCGTGAACTCATCGAGGAAGACATCGGCATCCCGCACCGCACCGAGAGACCGGGTGACGGTCTTGGCGATCAGGGTCAGCTCCTCGGCGGTCCTGTCCTTGAACGCGGGGGACAGCGCGTCGAGCGCCTCTCGTGTCCTGCGCGACGCGACCCGCATGTCGTGGACCGCCTCGACGTCGCTGCCTCCGGCGGCGGCCGCCTCGAGATCGAACATCCTGCGGGACTTGGAGACCAGGATCTTCGTTGCGGCCTCGCCGAGGGGCGTGGTCGAATCTACGCCTGGAATCAGGAACTTGGCCTGTCTCACCATGCTGTGTCACCTCGCATCTCTAATCCCGTGCCCTGACCAGACGGACAGCGCGGCCGCTCTCGGCCTCGAGTGCCCCGACCTTGCGCTGCCCTCCCGCGATGTCGATATCGCAGTTGCGGGTGCACGAGACTGCGAGCTCGATCGTCCCCTCGCCGATCTGAGCTCGGATTGCGGAGACCGCGCTGTCATGGGCTCGGTCGAGACCGTCGGCCACGCGCAGGATGCTCGAGCACCAGCGCACGACTTCCTGCTCGCCGGCGTCGAGGTCACCGTAGATCTCATGCTCGGGATCGGGCATGGCCTTGCGGTGGTATCGGGCTATCGCGGCGACGATGAGGAGTTCTTGCTCGTCGAGTCCCGGCACTCCACGCTCCATGATCATCGTGGCCGAGCGACGATGGTGCTTCTTCTGGCCGCCCACCCAGCCGATATCGTGCATGAGCCCGGCGCACTCGAGCAGGACGCGCTCTCTCGTGCCGAGTCCATGGAGCTCGTCGAGCTGGTCGTAGAGCTCCAGCGCGATGCGCGTCACCGCCAGCTGGTGCTCGATCTCCCAGTCGTACTCCGTGGTCAGGGCCAGGGACGCTTCCTGTGGTGTGGTTTCCAGATCCACGTGCCTGAGAAGCTCCGTCCCGGGGACCTAGATCCCCTTCTCGGCCTCGATCTTCCCTGAGTCGATGGCGTCGAGGAGGCGTTCGTAGTCCTGCTCGTTCTGGTCCGCATAGGTCTCGGCGAACTTGACCATCGCCTTCTCGAAGTGACTCTTCTTGCCCATGTAGCCGGCCAGCACCGCCGGGTCCTGGCTGCGCGCGTGGGACCGGGCCAGCGTCCATCCACAGGCCTTGGAGTAGTCGGTGAGCTCCTTGACTCCCCAGTCGGTCCGGCTCAGACGAGCCCTTGAAGTCGCGGAGCTGCCTGCCGTAGTAGTTGGTGCCGTCCCTGCCGGTCGTCCATCCGAGGAAGATGTCGCTCGATGCCTGCATCATGCGCTGGCCGTCCACCACTCGATGGCCCGAGTGCTTGAAACGACTCTTGCCGGCGTGCGCCTCGAGGACCGAGCGGTCGGCCTCCTTGAACTGGAGGAAGAGCGGATCCTCGCCAGGACCCTGGCCTTCGAGGTAGACGATCCACGCGCGCGTCCCCACACTGCCCACGCCAACGACCTTGAACGCCGCGTCCACGTAGGAGAACCTCTCGGCGAGCTTCTTTCGTTCTGCGGGCAGCGATGCGATGTACTCCCCGAAGGCACGCTGCATCTCGACGAGTCTCTCTTCGTCCGCATCCACTCGCTCGATGAGGTGCGGGCGTTCCTTGATGATGCGCTTGCCGTCAACGACCACGCGTGAGCTTGTCCAGCGAGCCCAGACTAGTTCGCTCGACCAGCCTTCTTGATGCCCTTCTGAGCCTGCTTCTTCGCCTTCTTGTTCAGCTCGTCCATGAGCTCGTGGACGTCCAGCGACTCGTACCACAGGTCGAGCGTGCCCTCGTCCGCGAAGCTCGCCATCGACTCGCGGTACTCCTTGATCGCGGTCGTTGTGGCGCGACGATTGTCGTCGTCGGAGAAGCCGTTGCCTCGTCCACAGATGATGATGCTCGCGGCGAGACGCTTCACGTCCCACTCGAACGGAGCAAGACTCGTCTCGTCGAAGTCGTTGACGTCGAAGATGAGACGGCGCTCGGGTGTGGCGAAGATGCCGAAGTTGCTGATATGGGCATCCCCGCAGCACTGGGCCTTGAGCGTTGTGGACGGGGCGTTGCCCAGGTCCCACGCCATGATCGCCGCAGCACCTCTGTAGAAGCGGAACGGCGTGTCCGACATGCGTCCATACCTGATGGGCAGCAGCTTCTGGACGCGACCTTTGCCCTGGTCGACCAGGAGCTTCACCGGATCCGGGCGATTCGGACGCGGGCTCCCACGCGCCAAGCTCAGACGGCTCCACCTTGTCGCGCTCGGCCTTGCCCACCTTCGAGCGAGTCTTGGGTCCCGCATCCTCCAGCGCCATGGTGTGACCTCTCGTCCTGTTGCGGTCTGTCGATCGAGTGAGCCTGCGCCGCGCGCCCTCCGCTCCATGTTCGTACCCCAACTGAGCTGCGCACATCACCCGTTTCGGCGGGGTTCGGCGAGTTCGGATGCGTTCCAGAGAGGAGCTCCTCTTGACGACTTCACTAGATGCGACTAACATCTAGCGCGTACTAGCATCTACCTGTTAGGAGCAGTCACCATGACTGAGGTCACAGGACAGCGCCGTGCGGCTCGCCATGAGGCTCGAGCCCGGCGTCACGAAGACAAGAAGGCCGCGCGCACTCAAAGGCACGCCCAGAGAGGTGGCCGTGCAGGCCCCGGAGGCGGCCGTCGCTGCTGCGACAGTCGCCGGCACGGCGGGAGCGCTGGGCGCGGGGCACTCGTGGAACCGGCGATCGTCGCCGCGCTTCTTCGCGAAGGCGGGCACGGCTACGACCTCCGCAAGTCGATCAGCGAGATGACCGAGGATGTCGTGAGCGTCGATGCGGGCGGTCTCTACCGCACGCTCAGGCGTATGGAAGAAGAGGGGTTCGTGACCTCGACGTGGGTCGACGGCGATTCCGGTCCGCAGAAGAGGGAGTACCAGCTCACCGCAGCCGGCTACGAGCTCGCCGAGGACTGGATCGCTCATCTCGAGGAGCGCGTCCGCTTGTCGGGCCTGCTCGCCGAGGAGCTTGCGGACGCCTTGGCTAGCGCCCGGAAGGGCGTCAAGAGCCAGAGCCAAGCATCAGAGAACGGGAAGGAGTGAGCGATATGCCTGGAATGGATGGACGAGGTCCCACGGGCCGAGGGCGCGATGACGGGGAGAGGGCGTGGCCGATGCGTCGTCCACCGCAGACGATGGAGCGGTCGAAGCCCGCTTGACCGAGCAAGGTCAGCCTCGCTTCCTCCGGGGAGGCGGCCGCGGTCTGGGCCGGCGGCTGCGCACCCGCGCGAGGTGGTTGCGATGAAGGTCGCGGTGTCCACACTCGGCACCGCAGTGGACGACCCGGTCGATGAGAGGTTCGGCCGGGCGGACCACCTCCTCATCGTGGATTGCGGCACGATGACGGCGCAGTGTATCGACAACGCCGAGAACAGCAACGCGCTTCAGGGTGCCGGGATCGGTGCGGCCGAGCTTGTCGCCAACAGCGGGGCTGCGGCTGTCATCACCGGGCACCTGGGGCCCAAGGCGTACCGCGCGCTCTCGATGGTCGGCATCGAGGGATACGCGGGGCGCAGGGATGACGGTGCGGGAGGCCGTGCAGGCCTTTGAGGATGGAATGCTCGAGCCCCCTTGCCGAATCAGAAGCCCACAAGGGCATGGAGTAGCGGCCCATGCTCTGGCCGGCCGCTCGCGCGATCCGGGCAGCATCCGCACGATGTCGAACAGGGAGAGAACGGAGACACAGATGAGCGAGACGCATACGGCTGGCGGTGCCCTCCAATGGCGAGGGTGGCGTCGAGAGCGAGAGGTCGGGCCATTTTGGCAGGTGCGACTGCTTCACGATCGTGGATGTCGCCGATGGCGAGATCATGTCCGTTGAGGTGATCGACAACCCGCCGCATGTGGAAGGCGGATGTCTTGCAGCCGGTGCAGCTGCTCGCGGGGCACGACGTCACAGCCCTCGTCGTGGCGGGCATGGGCGCGCGACCGCTCGCCGGATTCAACGACGTGGGGATCGTGGTGTACTTCGACAACGTGACGCCCGGTGTGGGCGATGTGATCGGACTCGTCGCCTCCGGGCAGCTGCCGCAGATGGACGCTCGCAACGTGTGCGGCGGGCACTAGGTCACGTCGGTGCACCCTGACTCCTTCACACTGGCCATCGCCTCGGGAAAGGGCGGTACGGGCAAGACGCTCGTGGCGACCAACGTAGCTGCCATCGAGGCCGCGTCCGGACCCGTCGTTCTCGCCGACTGCGATGTGGAGGCACCCAACGCGCATCTCTTCTTGGCGGGTCACGCGACTGACGTCAGCGAGGTCTCGGTGCCGCTTGCAGTGGTCGATCCGAGACGCGTGCACTGCATGCGGTATCTGCTCGCGTACGTGCGCGTTCGGTGCGATACGGGTACTTGGGGAACGCGCGGTCGTATTCGATGAGCTCTGCCATGGCTGTGGCGCGTGCTCGTTCGCGTGTCCCGCCTCGGCGATCGGCGAGAACGGACGTCCGTGTAGGTGAGGTCCGCACGTCGGATACGACATCGTATCCGGAGCTGACGCTGATCACCGGCGTCATGGACATCGGACAGACCAAGGCACCCGAGGTCATCAGGGCCACTCGTTCCAAGGCACGCGAGAGCGCAGCGGCACTGACCATCGTCGATGCACCGCCGGGGGTCTCGTGCTCGACCGTCGCGTCAATCAGGGGTGCTGACGCAGTGCTGCTCGTCACCGAGCCGACCGTCTTCGGCCTGCACGACCTGCGGCTTGCCGCCGAGCTCACCCTGTCGCTGGGCCTTCCCATGGGCGTGCTCGTCAACAGGTCTGGGACCGGCACCACCGACATCGAGCGCTTCTGCGATGAGTGGGACGTGCCGGTCGTGGGTCATCTCCCCTTCGAGCGTTCGATCGCCGAGACCTATGCCCGCGGCGAACTCGTTGCACAGACTCACTCACAGGTGGCCGAGTGGCTCGGCTACGTGGCCACAGCGATGCGCGCTATCGCATCGACCCCACCCGTCCGGGTGGGAACGCGCGAGATGGCCGGGAGAATCACTATGAGGACGATCGCGATCGCCTCAGGCAAAGGCGGGGCCGGCAAGACCACACTCTCGGCGCTGCTGGCGCTTCGAGCCGCGAGCACGGTGAAGACGGTGCTTGCAGACGCCGATGTCGAGGCCTCGAATCTGCCGCTCGCCCTCGATGCGCACGAGTCCACGCGGGTGGCCTTCCAAGGGGGTCCGACGGCGAGTATCGACCCTGCGGCGTGTACGCAGTGTGGGCTCTGCGAGCAGGCTTGCAGGTTCGACGCGATCTCACTGTGCGAGACCGCCTCGAGCGCTCCGGCGCTACGAGGTCGACCCGTGGGCATGCGAGGGATGCGGCCGGTGCGCGCTGAGCTGCCCGTCTGGCGCGATCGAGATGAGTCGGGAGCGAGCTGGCAGCGTCTGTCTCGGCGCGTGGGATGGCGGGAGCATCGCGTGGGGCGCTCTCGCGCCCGGGCGAGGACCTCTCGGGCAAGCTCGTGACCGAGGTACGCAAGATGGCCTCGATCTCGGCCAGCCGAGTCCGGGGCGGACTCGTCCTGATCGACGGGCCGCCCGGCGTCGGGTGTCCCACGATCGCCGCGCTGGCCGATACCGACCTTCTCGTAGCCGTCACAGAGCCTACCGTCTCCGGCGCACACGATCTGGCGCGCCTGCTCGATCTCGCCGACTCGTTCTCCATCGCATCCGTCGTCGTGCTCAACAAGGCCGATCTCTCGACTGAGGGTCGCGAGGGCGTTAGGGCGCTCTGTGCCGAGCGCGGAGTGGATCTCGTCGCAGAGGTGCCGTTCGACGAGTCCCTCGCCTCCACGCTCGAGACCATGTCTGCCGAGGGGCCCAGCGCTCCGGGTCTGCGCGACGCCGCGCGCTCGCCTGTGGCCGATACCCTGTGGGACGCGGTTCCATCTCGGCTATCATTCGCGTAGGTCGTGCGGGTGCCAATGCACCCTGCAGGACGCAGCCATCGGCCGGGACCGGCCGATCAGGACATGAAGCCGAGAAGGACCGCGAGGTAGGGCTCACATGGCGCAGTGCTCGTACCATCCAGACGTCGAGACCGGCGTCACCTGTACCACCTGCGGAAAGCCCATCTGTCCCAAGGAGTGGATCGACACGCCGGTTGGGTACAAGTGTCCCGAGCATGGCAGGCCCAAGCGCAGCCAGTACATCTACATCAAGCCCAAGCAGTTCATCGGAGGCGCCGCCCTCGGTCTTCTCGCCGGCGTACTCGGCGGATGGCTCCTCGGCCTCTTTGGCTGGACGTTCTTCATCATCTCCTTCTTCTGGGGGACGCTCGTTGGCGAGGCCGTTCGTCGTGGATCCGGCGGTCATCGCGGTCCGGTCATGGCCGCAGTCGCGGCGGTGTGCGTCGTCGCAGGCGGCCTGCTCGGCGGGATCGGCCTGCTCGGCATGATCCTCGCCGATCGTCGGTGTCGTGATGACGCTCGGGTGGGGATGGGGCAAGTAGCGTGCGCCGCGTCGCGCTCTACTCGGACATCCACGGCAACGTTCCCGCGCGCTCGAGGCCGTCTACGCAGATATCGACGCAGCGCGGCATCGCCGAGCGCTACTGCCTCGGCGACCTGATCGGCTACGGGCCCGACCCCGTCGGCGTCGTCGAGCGCGTTCGCGACTCGGGCGACCTCACCATCCAGGGCAACTACGACGAGGGCGTGGCTCCTCGCGCCGGCGAGCTGCGGCTGCTACTACGCCACCGACCAGGCGCGCGACGACGGCGAGCGCTCCTACGACTTCACCGAGCTCGAGCTCGATCGAGGACTCTGCCGACATGGCTGCCTCGCGTCGAACCCCAGATCCAGCTGCCGAGGGCGATGCGCGCATCCTGCTTGTCCACGGCAGCCCTCGCAAGATCAACGAGTACCTGCTGCTCGATCGCAGCGAGAAGCAGCTCGCACGACTTGCCGAGGAAGCTCGCGCCGACGTCGTCTGTCACGGGCACATCCACATCCCGTACCATCGCTCGTTCCCCGCGGTCGCCGATGAGAGCCGCGGCGTGCAGGGTGCCGCCGATGCCGGGACCATCCACTTCGTGTCCTCCGGTTCGGTCGGCAAGCCCAAGGACGGCGATGCGCGCGCGGGCTGGGTCGAGCTCGTGATGGGCAGCGAGGACGAGGTCCGCTGCGGCCGTCCCGCGATGATGCTGCGACTGCCGCTGTCGGCACGACGGACACTCTGGCTCGGCGTGATCGAGCATCGCGTGGAGTACGACATCGAAGCCGTGCTCGCCGCGATGCGCGAGCAGGGTCTTCCCGAGCACCCTCGCAGACGCGCTCAGAGTCGGCTGAACGCGGCTCAGAGGCCGCGCTCAGCGCCCATGGAGATTCCGTGGATTAGTGAGGGAACGAGCCGGTGAGGGCTACACTTTGCTCTGTGACAGTGCCACTGCGGGTCGTCACGACAGCCGGTCCTGACCTCCCCAGAAGTCCACGAGACAACGCTCGGCCGAGAGGCTCGGGCCACTGCTAGGAGGGCACGATGACGGCGACGCGCCGAATCCTCGTCGTAGAGGACGAGAAGGCCATTCGGGAGGCGGTCTGCGCCTACCTCGAGAAAGAGGGCTACTGGGTCACGGCCGCTGCCGATGGCATTGCCGCCATTGACGAGTTCGACAAGCACCAGTTCGACGTGGTCGTGCTCGACCTCATGCTTCCCAAGGCCTCCGGTGAGGAGGTCTGCCAGACGATCCGTGAGAGCTCTGACGTGCCGATCATCATGCTCACTGCCAAGGGAGAGCTCGAGGACCGCGTCGCAGGTCTGGAGCTTGGCGCCGACGACTATCTCGTCAAGCCGTTCTCCCCGCGCGAACTTGTTGCTCGAGTCCGCGCGCTGCTGCGGCGCGCGCAACGTGAGCGAGGAGCCCCAGCGCGATCAGCCTGCAGTACGGCGATCTCGAGATCGACTCGGCCGGGCACAAGGTGCGCGTCGACGGCGACGATGTCGATCTGACCGCGAGCGAGTTCAAGCTGCTG
The DNA here is from genome assembly GCA_963850695.1 of uncultured Actinomycetes bacterium. GTDB lineage: Bacteria > Actinomycetota > Coriobacteriia > Anaerosomatales > CAWKMJ01 > CAWKMJ01. The sequence goes on along the minus strand of CAWKMJ010000001.1, from coordinate 987,086 downwards.
GCCACACTTGCACGCTATCCCGGACGCGTGTACTCCCGCATGGAGCTGGTCGAGAAGGTGCTCGGCTATGACTTCGTCGGCTATGAGCGCACCATCGACAGCCACGTGAAGAACCTTCGCGCCAAGCTCGGCGATGATCCCAAGGACCCGCAGTACATCTACACCGTGCACGGCGTAGGCTACCGCTTCGAGGCGCCGGCGGACGAGGAGTAGTCCATGGCCCCGGCGCGCGGCAGTCTGAGCCGCAGACTTGCTCTCGCTTTCGCGGCTGTCGCCGCGATCACCGCGCTGCTTGCCGCCGTCATCCTCGCCAACGTCTGGAACCGCCAGTTCGACACGTATGTCCGCGAGGGCATGCAGGAGACCGCCGATGGGGCTTCCCATCTGCTCGCGTCTTCGTTCATCGAATGCGGCAACTGCTGGACGACGGACTCGTTCTCCCAGCTGCCCCGTTTGGGGATGATGAGCGGTCTCGGTCTGCAGGTTCAGACCGCCGACGGGGGCATCATCTACGACGACATCGTTCCACGGCCGCTTCATGCGCGGAGATATGGGCGAGCCGGCGGGCGGATACCGGCAGCCCGAGGGACCGGTCGTCACATCCCCTGTTGTCGTTGGCGATGAGGTCGTCGGCATCGTACGCGTGTGGTCGCTCTCCCCGGGCAGTCTGCTCTCCGACAACGACGTGCGCTTCCAGAAGTCGAGCTTCGCCGGCCTCCTCGTGGCCGCGATCGTCGCGGTACTGCTCGCCTCGGCTGCCGGCACGATCTTCGCGAGATCGCTGGTCAAGCCCATCGACCAGATCACAGCGACCGCATCGGCGATGCGCTCCGGTGACCGCCATGTGCGCACGGGTCTCGAGGGCGATGACGCGATCGGGGTCCTTGGCAGGACGTTCGATGAGATGGCCGATGCGATCGAGGCCGATCGGGAACTCGAGCGGCGCCTTACCGCGGATGTGGCCCACGAGCTGCGCACCCCGCTGCAGGCCATCCAGGCCACAGTCGAGGCGATGCAGGACGGCGTCATGCCCGCCGACGAGGAGCATCTGGGGATCGTGCGGGACGAGACGATGCGCCTCTCGCGTCTTGCTCACGGGATCCTCGAGCTCACGCGGCTTGAGCGCGGCAACATCGAGTTCGAGTCGGAGCGCGTGGATCTTGCTGTTCCGGTGGCCACAGCGGTGGACTCGCACAACGCGCTCATGGAGGCGACCGGACTCACGCTTTCGGTCGACCTTGCCGACGGCGTCTGGGTCACTGGTGACCGCAGACCGGCTCACGCAGGCTGTCGGCAATCTGCTGTCGAACGCGGCTCGCTACACCCCCGAGGGAGGTCACGTGACCGTGCGCCTCTCGAGAGAGAGCGAGCAGGCCGTGATCGAGGTCGCAGACACCGGGATCGGGATCTCGGCCGAGGACATCGACAGCGTCTTCGCTCGCTTCTGGCGCGCCGATGACGCCCGCGACCGGGCGACCGGTGGCGGGCTCGGCATCGGGCTCTCGATCGTCAAGGAGATCGTCGAGCGCCATCACGGCTACGTCTCGGTCAAGCGCCGCGAGGGTGGTGGCAGCGTGTTCGCCATCCATCTGCCGCTGCACACGCCCTAGCTCGGCGTCTCTCACACAACCTTCACCCGCGTGCCACGGCCACTTCATGCTGCGGCTGCCATGCTGTCGTCATGACACAAACGCAATGAGAGGGACTCATGACCCATGGACAAGCAGAGCAAGACCGCGCTCCTGATCGCCTTCGGACTCGTGGGAGCGTTCATTCTGGGCGCGATGACCGCGACGGTGGGGATCGCCATGACGACCATGGCGGCCCGAGCAGTGGCAGGTGGGCCCGGGTTCGTCCACGGTGGGCCTCACCCGGCGATGGGCATGGCCGAGGAGTCTGAGGGACACGGTCCCATGTTCGGTCACCCGAGTGAACGCGGCCCGGGCATGCGAGGTCCCGGGATGGGCGAATGCGACGAAGGCGAGTGGGACGACGAGTACATGAAGGGTCGCCGAGGCATGATGCCTGGTCCCCGAGGTGGTTTCAAGGGCGGGCACCCGTTCTGGGGCGATGAGGGCCCGCGCCTCTTCGACGAAGAGGGCAACCCGATAGACCCTGAGGAACTCGAACTCGAGGAGGGTCAGATCGCGCCCGAGGATGCACGGAACGGTGCGAGATGCCCCGTCTGGGGTACGTTCTAGACAGAGTGATGTCTTCAAGTGAGAAGACCAGCTCAAGCTCCGCTCATCAGGGGCACACGTGAAGAGAAGGTCCGCGGAGATCGCGGGCCTTCTCGTTGTCAGAGGCGGGTACCATAGATGAGAACAGAGCGGCGGGGCCTGAAGAGTGCGCTACTGCAGCTCGAGGCACTCAGAGGCGCATGAGACACAGGCGAGAGGTGCGACGATGATCTTCGGAATCCAGCTGGGCTGGTCGCCCATCATGTACGGGGGCATCGTCGTGTTCGCCATGCTCGTGTTCGAGCTGCTTGTCGGGTTGCGCGTGATCAAGTTCAAGGGCCGCACCCACATGAAGGTCCACAGGTGGACCGCCTACGCGATCGTCGCCCTGACCGCGGGCGCACGGACTGCTCGCGCTGATCCTCTACAACGGCTGGAAGATCTTCTAGCCCCGGTGCGCCTAGGTGACGGCCGCGAGCAGCAGGGACGGCCATCGCGAGCCCGATCATCTCGGGGAAGAACACGACGATCACAGCGGCAACCACGACCAGGATCAGGATGAGCACCAGCAAGATGACGAACACTGGACTCGTCTTGCGCTTGGGCTTCTGCGCTGCTGTGGGCTCGGGGCAGGGCCCGACAAGAAGTCGGATTCGCCCGGCGGGCGGTAGCGTCGATGTGTCGCCCGTCGGGACTGCGGGGTCCTGGGGCTGCTGTGCTCCCGGAGCTGCGAACGGATCCGCTATCGTCTGGGCCTCGAACGCTGACGGTGCCGGAGCCTGCTGAGGAGCTGCGGCTGCTCCTGCTGCCGGCTGCCGCGCTGCTGCTGCTGCCGGTGCAGCCGCCTCGGGTGCGGGCGCAGGTGCAGGTGCGGGCTGTTGCGACGCTGCTTTCACGGCGGCAGCATCGATCGGGTGTCCCATCGGACACGTTCCCTGCTGCGTGACGACCACGGTGCATCTGCACGTGGGACATACGGCCTCTTCGGGCATACGTGTTCCTCCCTTGTCGCCCCAGAAGATGATAGCGCAGCGGCCTGGCTCAGCGTAGTGCGCGAACTCACAGAAGAGGGAGCGCTCGCGGACCTGAGCCAGGCACACGGAGATGGCGTCGGCCGCTAGCCCCGGAGTGCCTCGGGCAGCTCCTCGGCGCGCAGCTCCTCTGACGCGGTTGTCACCATCGACGAAGACCGCGTGGGGCTGCCAGCGCTGCGCCTCGGCATCCTCGAGTTCGACGAAGCTCGCGATGATCACGAGGTCGCCGACATCGACCATGTGGGCTGCTGCCCCGTTGACGCACACGACACCGGAGCCGCGCTCGCCTGCGAGCGTGTAGGTCTCGAAGCGTGCCCCATTGGTCACGTCCCACACGTGGACGTGCTGGTTGGGGAGGATATCGGCAGCGTTGAGAAGATCGAGGTCAACAGTGATGCTGCCCTCGTACTCGAGTTCTGCCTGGGTGACGGTGGCGCGATGAATCTTGCCACCGAGCATGGTCCGGCGCATGTGCTACTCCTTCTCGGTACCCGCCCGCCGTCGTCCGCAGGTCGGATCCTACAGGTGCACACCCATTTTACCATGTGGGACGGGTTGCCCGCCCCTGCCACCGGCCACACGCAGTCTCACGCGCACGGCCACAGGCCCGTCACACGGCCTCATTCCCGACCTACAACCGAAACACTCTTTGACCTACAATGACGGCGACGCGGAGCTTCTCACAGCCACCCTATCCCACGGGCGCCGCCGGTCCTTTCGCCAACACCCCGGAAGGAGCCGTATGCCCGTGGTCGAGCCGCAGGGCCTGAGCCCGGATACCCAGGGCAAAGTGCGCGACATCTACGACCTCGGAGACAGGCTGCTTCTCGTCGCATCGGATCGCATCAGCGCCTTCGACGTAGTGCTTGACCAGCCGATTCCCGTACAAGGGCGAGGTGCTCACCAAGCTCTCGCTGTTCTGGTTCGATCTGCTCGGCGATGTCGTGCCCAACCACTTCATCTCGAGCGACGTCGCGACACTGCCCGAGGAGTTCGCGCCGCACGCGGACTACCTGCGCGGACGCTCGATGATCGTCAAGAAGGCCGAGGTCTTCCCGGTCGAGTGCATCGTGCGGGGCTACGTCGCCGGTTCGGGCTGGAAGGAGTACCAGGCCGATGGCACCATCTGCGGCATCGAGCTTCCCGACGGCCTGCTCGAATCAGCCAAGCTCGAGGAGCCGATCTTCACGCCCTCGACCAAGGCCGAGATCGGCGATCACGACGAGAACATCAGCTTCGAGCAGATGGTCGACATCATCGGCGAGACATCTGCCGAGGCGCTCAGGAACGCCTCGATCGCGCTGTACTCGCAGGCGCGCGAGCATGCCGCCAGCACGCGGCATCATCATCGCGGACACCAAGTTCGAGTTCGGCGTCGTCGACGGCCAGGTCACGCTCATCGACGAGGTCCTCACGCCGGACTCGAGCCGGTTCTGGCCCATGGACGAGTACGAGCCCGGACGCGGGCAGCCCAGCTTCGACAAGCAGTACGTGCGCGACTGGCTCAGCGAGCAGCGGTTGGGACAAGACACCCGCCGCCGCCCGAGCTGCCCGCCGACGTCATCGAAGGCACCAGCAAGCGCTACATCGAGGCCTACGAGACGATCACGGGACGCACGTTCCAACCGGAAGGCGACTGAACCACATGACACGACGCAGCGCACAGAACCCGCGCTATCAGAAGGGCAAGGAGATCGGGAAGACGCGCAAGAGCGCGGCCTCGGCCAAGCCCAAGAGGGCGTCGGGCGACACGGGATCATACCTCGAGTCGACGCCAGAGAAGAAGAAGAGCCGGTTCTTCCAGCCGCTCCCCGTGCCGGATACGCCCGAGTTCAAGATGCTGGCGCAGGATCTGGCTGGGCCTGCTCGTCGCGGCGCTCGTCTTCTCGCTCGGCGCCTGGTGGGGGCAGAACAACCTCTCGGGGCCCATCAACACGTTGTCTCTCGTGGCCGCTTACACGTGCATCTTCGCGGCGGTCTACATCGACGTCACCAAGATCCGGCGCATGCGCAAGGAGTATGCGGCCGAGCTCGACAAGGGTGGCGGCAAGAAGAAGCCTCATCTGAGGCATCCTCGAAGAAGGACGCGAAGAAGAAGTCGTAGGGACTGACCGAGAGGGGACGGCGGCGTGGCGCGCTACGAGATCTACGTGACGTACAAGCAGGGCATCTTCGACCCGCCCGGAGCGACCGCCGAGAACGCTCTGCAGAACCTCGGCTACGAGGGCGTCGAGAGCGTACGCATCGGCAAGTACATCCAGCATCGCCGGCGACGTCGATCGCGGCGACCGTCGCAGGAGATGTGCGACAAGCTGCTGGCCAACCCCGTCATCGAGGACTACCGCATCGAGACGGTGGAGGAGGTAGCGCATGCGCTTCGGCGTCGTCATCTTCCCCGGCTCGAACTGCGAGCAAGACGTCATCCATGCAGCCCGGCATCCTCGGCTTCGAGGCCGAGTACGTCTGGCACGGCGACACGGACCTCGCCGGCTTCGACGCGCTCGTGCTGCCGGGCGGCTTCAGCTACGGCGACTACATCCGCTGCGGCGCGGTCGCGCGCTTCTCGCCGGTCATGAACGAGGTCATCCGCTTCGCCGAGGCGGGCGGTCCGGTCATGGGCGTCTGCAACGGGTTCCAGATCCTTGCCGAGGCGCATCTGCTGCCCGGCGCGCTGCTGCGCAACAACACCCTCAAGTTCATCTGCCGAGAGGTGACGCTGCGCGTCGAGGAGAACGTCTGCCAGTGGCTCGACCTCGGCCGGGACACGGTGGTGCGCATCCCCATCAACCACAACGAGGGCAACTTCATCTGTGACGAGGAGACGCTCGCCCGGCTCAACGCCAACGGGCAGGTCGTCCTGCGCTACAGCGACTGCACGGGACAGCGTGCCGAGGACGGCTCGGCGCCCAACGGAGCCTTCGACGACATCGCGGGCATCTGCAACGAGCGCGGCAACGTCTTCGGTCTCATGCCTCATCCCGAGCGCGCGGTCGATCCGGTCACGGGCGGCACGGACGGGCAGGCGTTCTTCACCTCGGTCGCGCAGTATCTCGCGGAGGTGGCCGGCTAGTGGAGGCCGAGCTCACCGGGCCGGGCATCTGGTTCATCAACGATCCGTCGGTGTCGTCATCGCTGCTCATGGCGGTCGTTCGTCTCGATCGACGCCTGGCGGCTCCGTTCGCGCCGACAGCGCTCGCGAGCGACCGTCCAAGGTGCTCTGGGCCGGTCCGCAGATGCTGCTTCATCGTGGCCATGGTCGCGACGATCATCCCGCGGACGTGCTGCCGAGCCAGTACCGCTGGATCGTGCTTGCGGCTCACGCCGGTCGCGGTGATCCTCCAGATCTCCTATCTGCTCAAGGTCGTCTATCCCAAGCCGGACGAGGATGAGCTCGCTCGCGACAGCCAGTCGCCCCGTCCGAGAACTCCTAGGAGACGCCATCACATGATCGAGACGCTCACGCCGGAGATCGCACCCACAGCTTGCCGAGGAACTCGGCCTCAAGCTCGACGAGTACGAGAAGATCGTCGAGCATCCTCGGCCGCGTGCCGAGCGTGACCGAGCTCTACATGTACTCGCTCATGTGGTCGCGAGCACTGCAGCTACAAGCACTCCCGCAAGGCGCTGCGCATGTTCCCGACCGAGGGCGAGTACGTCCTCCAGGGCCCCGGCGAGAACGCCGGCGTCATCTCGGTGGGCGACGGCTGGGCGGTCGCGTTCAAGATGGAGTCGCACAACCATCCCTCGCGCCATCGAGCCCTATCAGGGCGCGGCGACCGGCGTGGGCGGCATCATCCGCGACATCTTCACGATGGGCGCGCGGCCCATCGCCTCGCTGGACTCGCTGCGCTTCGGCACGCTCGACAAGCCGCGGCAGCGCTACCTGTTCGAAGGCGCGGTCGCCGGCATCGGCGGCTACGGCAACTGCCTCGGCGTGCCCACCGTGGGCGGCGAGGTCTACTTCGAGGAGGCCTACGAGGGCAACTGCCTCATCAACGCGATGGCCATCGGCCTCATGCGCGAGGAGAACCTGACGCGCGCGACGGCGAGCGGTCCGGGCAACCAGGTGCTGCTCATCGGCTCGACGACCGGCCGCGACGGCATCGGCGGTGCGAGCGTGCTCGCCAGCCAGGAGTTCGACGAGCGTGCCGAGGACAAGCGTCCCAGCGTCCAGGTGGGCGACCCGTTCGAGGAGAAGCTGCTCATCGAGGCGTGCCTCGAGCTGCTCGATAGGAAGCTGCTCGTGGCGCTCGGTGATCTTGGTGCTGCCGGACTCACGTCGAGTGCGAGCGAGATGGCGTCGCGTGGCGGCGTCGGCCTCGAGATCGACGTGTCACGAAGGTCCCGCAGCGCGAGGACGAGATGCAGGCCTTCGAGATCATGGTCTCCGAGTCCCAGGAGCGCATGCTCGCCGTCGTCGAGCCCGAGAAGCTCGACGCGGCGCAGGCGATCTGCGAGAAGTGGGGCCTGCTCTCCACGGTGATCGGCGAGGTCACCGACACCGGGCGCTTCGTGGTGCGCGAGGGCGACGACGATCGTGGGCGACATGCCGGCGGCGACGCTCGCCGATGACGCGCCCATGTACGACCCGGAGATGAAGCGCCCGTCGTACCTGGACAAGGTGCAGGCGTACGACCCGAGCGACGCTCATGCACCCCGAGTCCGTCGCCGAGCTCACCGAGGCGCTGCTGCGCGTGCTCGCAAGCCCCAACATCTGCTCGCGGCAGTGGATCTACGACCAGTACGACCACCAGGTCATGGTCAACACCGTCGTGCTGCCCGGCGGGGACGCGGCGGTGCTGCGCATCGGCGACACCGGCCGAGGAGAGATGACCGATCGCGGCATCGCGGTCTCCAGCGACTGCAACGGGCGCTACTGCTACCTGGATCCGTACGTGGGAGCGCAGATCGCGCTTGCCGAGGCGGCGCGCAACGTCGCGTGCGTCGGCGGAGAGCCCGCGGCGATCACCGACTGCCTCAACTTCGGCTCGCCCGAGAAGCCGGAGGTCTTCTGGACCTTCCACGAGGCGATCCGCGGCATGTCCGATGCGTGCAAGGAGTGGGACATCCCGGTCATCAGCGGCAACGTCTCCTTCTACAACGAGTCGCTTCGGCCAGCCGATCTACCCCACGCCCACGGTCGGGCTCGTCGGGCTCGCTCGACGACGTCAACGACGACGCGACCGTGGCGTTCAAGCTCGAAGGCGACGTCGTCGTGCTCGTGGGCGAGACCCTCGACGAGCTGGGCGGCAGCGAGTACCTCAGCGTCGTGCACGGGGCCGTCGCCGGCAGGCCGCCGGCACTCGACCTCGAGCTGGAGCGTGACGTCCAGTCCGCGGTGCGCGACCGGCATCCGCGCGGGCCTCGTGAAGTCGGCGCACGACTGCTCCGAGGGCGGCATCGGCGTCACGCTCGCCGAGTGTTGCGTGGCGGGCGGCATCGGTGCCGACGTGCATCTGGGCGACGAGCTGCCTGCCGGTCTCGGCGCTGTTCAGCGAGACGCAGAGCCGCATCGTGGCTACGGTCGCCGAGACCGATGTCGAAGCATTCATCGACATCCTCGACGAGCACCAGGTGCCCTATGGCGTGGTCGGTACGGTCGGCGGCGACATGCTCGCCATCCAGGGCAAGGTGGATGTGCCGTCGACATGCTGCGCGAGGCGCATGCACACACGCTCGAGAGGCTCGTGGGCGGCCAGTGGCAGCCCGAGGAGCTGCGCGAGGGGTAGCGCGAGTCAGAGCGGGACAGCAACGGGAGATCGACACGGAGGCTTGCGCATGGAGCACGGAGCAGTGGAGTGGACGCTTGCCGTAGTCGCGCTTGCCATCATGGTGGGTCCGACGCTCGTATCCCGGTTCCGCCTGCCGGGAGTGATTGGACTCGTTCTCGTGGGTCTGCTCGCGGGGCCCTACGTGCTCAATCTTCTCGACGAAGCCGCGATGGGTACGCTCGGCTCCATCGGGTTGTTGTACCTGATGTTCCAGGCCGGGCTTGAGATCGATCTTGCTCAGTTCGATGCGAATCAGACGGGCGGCCGTGCTCTTCGGGCTCCTGACGTTCGCATTCCCGTTCGCTCTTGGCACCTTCGCTAGGCCTGCGGCTCGACTACTCGTTGGTCTCGGCGATGTTGATCGGCTCGATCTGGGCCTCGCACACGCTTGTCACGCTGCCCGATGTGAAGGTCGCCGGTCTCGGCGGGCACCGGGTCGTTACGGTCTCTGCGGGGCGACCGTCATCACCGACACGCTTGCGTTGACCGTTCTGGCGATCGCCGTGGCCACGGCAGATGGTGGCTCCCTTGCGGCGGTCACGCTCACTCTGGGCATCGGCCTTGCCCTCGCTGGCCGCTCTACTCGTTCTGGCTGCTGCCCATCGTCGCCAAGCGCTTCTTTGCTGGTATCGGCCGCGAGCGCTCGATGCGGTTCGCCCTCCTCCTGTTTGGGATGGCCTCGGCCGCAGCGCTTGCGACGGTCTTCGGGATCGAGGGTCTTATCGGCGCCTTCCTTGCCGGTCTGGGTCTCAACAGAGTCGTTCCCAACCACGGGGCTCTCATGGAGCGCGTGGAGTTCTTCGGTGCCTCACTGCTTGTGCCAGCGTTCCTTGTCTATGTCGGGACGCAGATCGACCCCGGCCTGCTGTTCCAGGCCTCGACGCTGAGTCTGGCGCTGGTCTTCCTGCTGGTGCTGTGCTCGGCAAGACAGCGGCAGCAGCTCGTAGGTGGCCGAGTGATGCACTTCTCCTGGGCCGAGTCCGGACTCATGCTGGGCATGACCTTGCCGCAGGCCGCCGCGACGCTGGCGGCTGTTCTCGTGGGCTCCGAGGCCGGTCTCTTCGGCGACGATGTCGTCAACGCAGCCGTCCTCGTCGTGGTTGTCTCACTGCTGCTGGGAGCCATAGTCACGCAGTCCTTCGCTCGGAAGGTGCCCTTGCCCGAGCACGGTATGCCCACTCTCGGCGAATCGGTGCTGGTTCCCGTGGCAGCGCAGGGCGATGTCAGCGGCCTCATCACGGTGCCCAGTCAGTGGCGCTGATGGACGACGGGGTCGTGCATCCCGCGGTCATCGCGACCACCGACGGCCGGCTCGATCAGTCAGCTGCCAAGGAGCTCCTCAAGGCGACCGAAGAGGCGGCTGCGTGTGCGGGGGCAGACGCTGAGTGCAGGATTCGGCAGTCGTCTCGGTCACGAGTGGCGTCCTCAAGGCAGTCCAAGAGCAGGCCGCCTCCATGGTGATGATGCAGTGGGATGACCGACTGGCGGCGACCGATCTTGCGTTTGGCACCGTGGCCGATCGTCTCGGCCGCCGTCTTGCCGTCCCAGCCGCCGCCGGCGTCTTCAGGACCGACACGTTCGCAGATGTCCTGCTCGCGCTCGACATCGGCGGCTTCCTGCACGGCGAAGGTGATGCCGAGGACGCCGTGCTGGCGCTCGACGTTGCGCGTGCCACAGCCCTGAACCTTGGCGTGATGCTCCGCGTGATCGGGGCATCGACGGAGCAGCTCGAGGCCCTTGGCGTGAGCATGGACAAGCCCAAGCTCGAAGTCGTCGAACGGCCCGCCCGTACCTCCTGGATCGACGCAATGAAGCTGGCCGAGGGCACCTTGATCGTCGCTCCCCCCACGATGAGGATGCGCCTGCGCCCCGTAGCCAGTGACGCGAACAGATACGCTGGCGTCTCGCTGGTCTATGTGGCGGGCCCAGGGCGGCTGCGTGTCGTCCCCGGCAGCGTGCAGGAGCGAGAGCTACTTCGGCTGGCAGTTCGACATGGATGCGCCGGTAGCCTGACCGCCGAGCGCCGGCGACGAAACCCCAGCTCAGAGCGTCACGATATAATGAGATGCATGGATATCCTCGCCGGAATCGGCCTGGCGGTCCCCGCTGGGCTCAACGCCTACATCCCGCTCCTGACGGTCGCGATCGCTGAGCGTCTGGGCTGGATCGAGCTCACCGAGCCCTTCTCACTCCTTGGCGAGTGGTGGGCGATCGCGCTGATCGCCGTGCTCCTCATCATCGAGATGGTGGCCGACAAAGTACCGGCCGTCGACACGGTCAACGACGCTATCCAGACGGTCCTCAGGCCCGCGGCCGGCGGTCTGCTCTTCGCCGCCGCCAACGTCGGGGATGGCTACGTGAGTCCGATCATCTACATCATCGCGGGCGTGCTCCTCGCCGGAGGAGTGCATGCCGTGAAGGCCACGGCGCGCCCGGTCGCGAACACGGCGACCGGTGGTGTCGCGGCGCCGGTGCTCAGCACGCTCGAGGACGTAGTGGCGCTCGTGCTCTCCGTTCTCGCTATCGTCGTTCCGGTGCTCGCCGGTGTGGCCGCCATCGTCATCGTCATCGTGCTGGTGCGCAGGTTCAGGCGCGGCCGAGGCGACAAGCCCGACGCGCCCGCCATGGAGGGCGGCTGACCTCCCGAGCGATCGTCGGCTGCTCGCGTCGGTCCACCCGCCGCCCGCCCGATCCTTCCCCGCGGACTGGCCTTCTCGGCCAGCCTAAGGGTATACATGACCTAGCCAAACCGAGACGAGGGGGGAGCTCGTGAATCGGTCAACGCGCCTCGCGCGGACTCTACTGACGTGTCTTCTGGCGGTCCTGATGCTGCTCGCGATAGCGCCTCTTGCGCTGGCCGAGGAGGCCGATCAGGCGCCTGAGCCGGACACCAACAACTTCACCGGAACGTACGAGATCGGTGGCTCGACCGGCACGGGGAAGAAGTTCGCCGCCGTGATCGTCATTTGGGATCGAGGCACCCAGGCCACCGTGAGGGGTGTCGTACCCAAGATCGGCAAGGCGCTCAGCTGGAGCTTCCCTGTCGAGCAGGTGAGCGACACCGAGTACCTGGTGAGTGGCTCGGTCTGGATTCCCGTTTTGGGAAGCGGGTCGGGCGCGGCCACCATCACCAAGAAGGGTGACGGGTACGAGATCGGCGGCTCGGGCACCGGGACGTTCTTCGAGCAAGACCGGTTCGGCCACCTTTGGCGGTGCCCGAGTCTCAGGAGCGACCGACACGCAGGTCTCGACGGCACTGATCAACGACGCGGGCGAGCAGGAGCCCGCAGAGACCGCCGGTGACGAAGAGACGATCAAGGCGCCGGATGCCGTTGTTGCGCTGAGCGCAGGTACGGACGGAGAGCTCCCGCCGGTGGGCACCAACACCAAGGCGACGGTCGTCGGCACAGTCGGGGCGCTGATCGCCGCCCAGCTTCTCCTCGAGCTGATAGTCGGCGGCAAGCCCATCAGCAAGACACGTCTCGGCGAGATGCTGAGAGCGGGGCAGGACACCGTCGCTGCGGGTGACCTGCCAGCGCCGGTTCCTCGTTCGCTGACGCTCGCGACGCGTTGGGCGATGTCAGCACCTCGGCAGGCGATGCGGGAGGCGGGCCGAGTAGCGGCGGGTCTTCGGCTGGAGAAGGGGGTGGCGGCGATGAGTGAAGGCACGATCCAGGCAATCCTCATCGGAGCACTGCTGGTCATGGCGATCCTCGAGCTCCTGGCGGCTCGCCAGCAGACGCGCCGACGCTTCTATAGCCCCGCCAAGCAGGCGTTCAGGGGAGTCTGGGCTATCGGCGTCTTCGTCGTGATGCTGCTGGTGGGCGGCGTGCCCATCAACATACTGTGGGCCGTCGTGTTCGCTGTTCTTGGCGGGGCGCTCGGCTTCGTCACCGGAAGGACGTCGGAAGTGACGCCGGTGGGCGACAAGGTGACCCTCAAGCGCGCGCCGTGGGCTCCATGGATCGTGGCGATCACCTACATCGTGGCCATCGCGTTCCTGCTGCTCGGCTCGTCGGACCTGTACTCGGTGGGCCTGCTGCTCGTGCTGTTCGGCGTGGCGATGAATGATGGCGCGATCGTTGCCGAGATCATGAAGGGCAGCGCGGCAGGCAAGGCGCCGCAGCCGGCGACGCAGCAGGCGTAGGGGCCGCTGTCACGGAGCTCGATGCCGGGCCAGCACGGCGGGATGGCACCCTATGCCGCTACAATGGTGACAGCTGTCAGGTGACCCCGAGGAGATGTTCGACATGCGCTCGGCTCGGATGAGCGATCACGCGCTGCGGAACGTCGTGTCTGGACGGCTGGCCCCATCCGGGCGATTCCGGCTGGCGTGGCTGGTCTTTGCGTGTGTGGCCGTCGCCGCTCTGGTCATCCCGATGTACTCCCATGCCGCCGCCGGGGACACCGCGCGCGTCAGTGTGGCCAGCAATGGCTCGCAGGCCACAGGCGGAGACAGCGATGCCCCGATCATCTCGGCCGATGGCATGTATGTGACCTTCTTCTCGGCCTCGGTCGATCTCGTGCCCGGTGACACGAACGGTGTTGAGGACTGCTTCGTCCACGACCGCCAGACTGGCATGACCGAGCGCGTGAGCGTGGCCAGCGATGGCGGGCAGGCTGGCGGTGCGAGCACCGATCCGTCCATCTCCGGCGACGGTCGCTACGTGGCGTTCCACTCCTACGCCACCACGCTCGTGGCGGGTGACACGAACGGCGCTGCCGACATCTTCGTCCGCGACCGCGAGACCAGCACCACCGTGCGCGTGAGCGTGACGACCAGCGGCACGCAGACTGCAGCAGGTGACAGTCTGTATCCGGCGATATCCGATGACGGCCGCTATGTGGCGTTCGTGTCCGAGGCCACCACGCTCGTGGCAGGCGACACGAACGGGGTGCGCGACGTCTTCGTCCACGATCGCCAGACCGGCGCGACCGAGCGCGTGAGCGTGGCAAGCGATGGTTCGCAAGCGAACGGCTGGAGCTCGGCTGTCGCCATCTCCGCAGATGGCCAACGCGTGACCTACCATTCCGCAGCCACCGATCTCGTGGCGGGCGACACCAATGGCGTGTGGGACATCTTCGTGCGCGACCGCGAGGCCAGCTCCACCGTGCGCGCGAGTGTGGCCAGCGGCGGTGGGCAGGCGTTCGGCGCGAGCGAGTACCCGGCGATCTCTGCCGACGGGCGCTACGTGGCCTTCCGGTCTGTGGCCACGACCCTCGTTCGCCGATGACACCAACGGCTTCCGCGATGTCTTCGTCCGCGATCTCAGCACAGGCACGACCGAGCGCGTGAACCTCACCAGCGGTGGTGCTCAGGCATTCAACTTGAGTGGTGCACCTTCACTCTCCTACGCAGGTCGCTATGTGGCGTTCAGATCGAAGGCCACCACGCTGGTGGCAGGGGACACCAACGGCGCTGCGGATATCTTCGTTCGAGACCGCGAGACGAGTACCACCGTGCGCGTGAGCCTGGCGACCGACGGCACCCAGGGCAACAACAACAGCGGCTCACCCTCGATCTCCGACGACGGTCGTCATGTCGCGTTCGGCTCGCTCGCCACCACGCTGGTCGCGGGAGACACCAACGGGTTCCGCGACGTCTTCGTCCACGACTACCTCGGCGATACCACACCCCCGACGACGACCGATGACGTCGCCTCGCCCTACATCGGCGAGGCCCTGATCTCGCTCGTCGCCACCGATACCGGCGGTTCAGGCGTCGCTGCCACCTACTACCGCCTCAATGGTGGCGCCGTTGCCACCTACACCGCTCCGATCACTGTGAGCGGCGGCGGGAGCTACACGCTGCAGTACTGGTCGGTCGACCACGCAGGCAACATCGAAGTGGCCCACAGCGTGCCGTTCGTCATCTACACAGAGATCGTCCGCCGAGGAGGGCGCGACCGCTACGCGGTGGCAGTCGATGCCTCGAGAGCCAACTTCGACTCATCAGACGAGGTCATCCTCGCCACCGGCTGGACCTATGCCGATGCGCTGTCGGCCTCAGGGCTCGCCGGATGTCTCGAGGCACCGATCCTCGTCACGCTCCAAGACCGCCTGCCGGCCAACGTGGAGGCTGAGATCGTGCGGCTCGAAGGCGAGCAAGGTCATCATCGTGGGAGGTCCCTACTCGGTGGCCCCCTCGATCGAGACGCATCTGCGAGACGACCTGGGGCTCACCGTCGAGCGCATCGGCGGGAAGCGACCGCTACGTCGTCTCGGCAGCGATCGCCGAGCGAGTCCGTGCCTTCGGTCACGACGATGGGCGTGCCTTCCTCGCAAGCGGCGAGATCGGGGCAGACGCGCTGTCACTGAGCCCGGTGGTCTATCAGGCCAAGGCACCGCTGATCCTCACACGCAGAGACGTCGTACCGGGACCGACGCAGTCAGCACTCAGAGCCGACATCATCGAGGAGGCCGTGCTCGCCGGAGGTCCGGTGACCGTGACCGATGCGACCCTGAGCGCCATGTCCGCCATGGCGGGCACCCCGATCATGCGTGTGTGGGGAGCCGACCGCTACGTGACCGCTGCACGAGTGGCCGAGTACGGGGTCACGAGCGGCATCAGCACGTACGGGTACGTGGGGGTCTCCAACGGGGCGGACGAGAAGTTCGCAGATTCGCTCTGTGGCGGACCCGCCGTCGGCATCCACGGTGGCGTCATGACGCTCACACAGACCGACACGCTGCCGAATGCCACACGCTCGGTGCTCACCAAGGCGAAGGGCACCGTCGTGCAGGTCCAGGTCTTCGGCGGACCCAAGTCGGTGACCGAGAACGTGGTCGACGAGATCCGGGCGATCGTGAACTAGCTCGGCGGGCCCGGCTCATCGTCATGTCGGGGACATCGTCGAGGAAGTCGCGAGGAGAGTGCCCTGCGGATCCGTGCGCATCGGGTCGGCTTGCAGTCGTGTCGAACGTGGGTATGAACCTGGTACGGCCGAGTCCGTCTCGGCATGCCAAGGGGGCGAGGGAGATGAGAGCCGCAGGTACGCGCGGCGTCTCAGGCGGGCTGTTTGCCGCCATGCTGTGCGCTGCGCTGCTCACCTCCGCCGCCCTGCCATTGTCGGCGGTCGGCTCTACCTCGATCCGAGCACGATACCCGGCCGGCCCCTGTGCTCCGGCACGGTCGATGAGCTCACGGCGTCGCAGCCGGACAGCGTCCATCGGATGTACCTTCTGGCCGGCCAGGACGCCAGGTTCGACCTCGGCGGCGCAGTCGGTACCGACTACGAACTCCTCCTCTACCCGCCCCACGCAGAGGACTTCTCCGCTCCGCCGGTGGACCTGTCGGTGACGCCTGGTACCAGCCACGAGACGATTGAGTACGTCGCACCCACCACGGGCTGGTACTACGTGCGCGTCCGGCGAGCAGTGACGAGCGGTGCGGGAGGCTACTACCTGTATGGCGTCGCCGAGTGGCCTGCACCGCGGGCATCGACCGACATCGAACGCCTGTGGGGCAGTGACCGGTACACCACGGCGGTCACAATCGCCGAGGAGAACTTCCCTGGCTGGCGCAACGTGAATCACGTGGTCATCGCGAGCGGGGAGGACCGAGCTGCAGCAGATCCCCTCTCGGCAGCGGGGCTATCGTACGCGTATGGCGCGCCGATCTTCCTCGTCCAGAGCGACTCCGCGCCGTCCCAAGTGATCGAGGCACTGCGCGCGATAAGGCAGGAGAACGGGCCGTTCTACGTGCACATCGTGGGCGGGCCCGTCTCGGTGGGGCCTGGAGTGCTTGCCGACATCTCGACTGTGTCGGGGGTGACCTTTGATCGGCTCGAGCCCAACGCCAACCGCTACGAGCTCGCTGCCACGATCGCGCGACGCATGCAGACCGAGCGGCCCAACGAGACCTTCATGAGGCCGTGGGTGGGGTACAAGGCTGCGCTCATCGCCAACGGTGAGGACCCCGACAAGTTCTTCGATGCACTGGCACTCTCGCCCATGTGCGTGGCGACCGGCTGGCCGATCCTGCTGGTGGGGCGGGACCACATTCCTGCCGAGACTCAAGCGGTGCTCGCCGATCCTGACTTCAGATTCCGGGTGGTCGGTGGCGGTCCCGCTACCGTCTCGGACGCTGTGCTGGCGCAGCTTGGGGAGGGAGACCGAGTCAGCAATCGGGTGTGGGGAGACGATCGCTACGAGACGGCCGCGGCGATCATGGACGAGGCGCTCGCCGGCATGCCGCCGATGTTGGATGCGGCGAACACCGGGGTGGTCGCCAGACTGCCGGATGCATTGACAGGTGGCTCAGCACTCGGTCTGCGGCAAGGGTGCCTCGTTCTCACCGGCACCGACTACCTGCCTTCGGTGAGCCGACGCTTCCTCCACGACCACACCTACGATATCGATCAGTGCTGGACACTGGGCGGTCCGGCGAGCATCGAGGCGGGCACGATGGGGGATATCGACGACGCGCTGGAACCCTAGGAGTCTCGCCCGGGAGCCTGCAGCTCCGCGCGCTCTACATCCCGGCCGGTCCGGCCGCCTCAAGCTGCGTGCGGTCGCTACCCCACGCACCTGCCCCACGAGCTCCTCGATCCGCTCGCACTGCTCGACGATCTCCTCGTTCTTGGAGTGGCGCTGGCCGAGCATGGCGAGCTCCTCGGCCAGGTCGTTGATCTCCTCAAGCAGCTTCTCGTTGCCGCACAGAACGTGCTCGCATGCGCTCTCGAGGTCTCGCTCGGTGATGCGCAGCGTGTGGTCGAGCAGACCCTGTATCGAGGCGAGGATCCGGCTCATGGTCGTGTCGGACACGTCACCGAAGAAGTCCCCGTTGTGGATCTCGAACTCGACGAGCTCGTTGATCTCGCGCAGCAGGCTGTGCACCTGGAAGAAGAACGTCGTCTCTTTGACGTCGGCCTTGAACGTGTAGGTGAGCTCGGGATCGATGTCGCCGGAGAGCAGCATGTTCGACGTGATGCGGTAGAGCTTGAGCTTCTCGTCGAGCTCGTCGGCGAACTCCTTCAGGCGCCCGTCGATCACTTCGGAGTAGTACATGCGCCGCAGGATGTAGTCCTGCTTCACCGATGAGATCTTGGCCACGAGCAGGCCGAAGAATGACAGACCGATGATCACCTCGGCACCCACGAGCAGACGCGTCCAGCCCACGGGGCGGATGTCGCCGTAGCCCAGCGATGAGACCGTCACGAGTGAGAAGTACAGCGCGTCCCAGAAGTTGACGTCGCGCTGGGTACCGCTCGTGAACTCGAGCATTCCCACGCCGAAGACGCCGAACGCCCAGTAGATCCCGGCGAAGCCGAGGATGACCAAGGTGAGGCCGACGAGCATCCAGCCGAGCGAGACCTCGTTGATGAGTCTGAGTATCCTTCGCACGCGCACACCCCCCACTGAGCATGATACGCGAGGTGAGAGCCGCGCTGGCACCCGGGCGTCGGGTACACTGTTGTGGGGAGGGAATCGCATGTCTGCCGACACTGGGTACACGTGTCCGCAGTGCGGCGCCTCGTTCGACTCGGGGGGATTCTGCACCGAGTGCGGCGCGCAGCTCGAGAGCGCTGCCGCGCAACCGCGCCGCCGGACCGGCCTGATAGTCGCCATCGTCGTCGCGGCGTTCGTGCTGCTCGGCTGTCTCGGCACGATGCTCGTCTTCGCGCTGCTTCCGGCCGAGGATCCCGAGCCGGTTGCCGCCGCAGACGCCCCAGCCGAAGCCCAAGCGGTCGAGGACGAGGTGGCCGACGTCTTCGGGCCACCGGACCAGTTCATCGTGGCCTACCTCCCGCGCGATGGCGAAGAACTCGTCCGCACCGAGATCTGGTACTACCCCGAGCACGAGCAGAAGGTCACCTTCGTCGAGGGCAAGGCCGTCTCGGTCGACCCGATGGAGAACCCGGGTGATGACGTCGTCTATCCCGATCTCGACCCCACTCAGTTCGACTTCGAGATGGGATACGAGGAGGTCATGGCGGTGCTCGGTGGCGAGGCCGATGAGATCGACGAGACGCCCGAACTCCTCGGCGAATTCGATGTCCAAACCTACGTGAACGACCGTGCCGTCTTCGCTATCGAGGGCGGTAACCTCGTCTACGTCCAGACCATAGGGATAGGTGAGTAGGCGTGTTCTGTCCCAACTGCGGAAACCAGACTGGCGAGAGTGATGCGTTCTGTCAGGCGTGCGGCAGCGATCTCCGCGGTGCTCGTTCCACTGTCACTGGGCCGGAGCAGCCAGTCCAGCCCGACGAAGCCGAGCAGACCGGCACCTCCGCCCCTAGCACCGCCTTCGCAGCCGGCGCAGGTGGCCCCGCCCCAGGCAGCGGTGCCACAACCGGCGGCGACACCACGGGAGCCGCAGGGCGGCATCCGCTGGGGTCGCCTCATCGCATTCTCGATGCTCGCGGGGTTCCTCGTTGGCATCGCCATCATCGGCGCGCGAGGGGTCTATCGCTGGTCGCAGGGTCCCTCTGAGGAGCCGAGCGCGACGGCGAGTGAGCCTGCGGCCACCTCCGACACCGACACCGATCCTGTGGCGACCGAGACCCCTGCCGAAGAGGGCCCGTACCTCTACCCCGTCTTCCTTGGCGATCACACGGGCTACATCGATGAGAGCGGCCAGCTCGTCTTCGAGACAGACTACGTCGGCGCACAGATGTTCCACGACGGACGGGCGCTCGTCCTGAGCAAGGACCTCACGCAGTTCGGCTACATCGATGAGACGGGTGCGGCGGTCATCGAGCCGCAGTACGAGGTGGGCGCGGACTTCTCCGAGGGACTCGCAGTCGTGCTGCAGGGCGACACGTATGGCTTCATAGACCCTTCGGGCGCGTGGGTCATCGAGCCGACGTTCCAGTCGGCCGATTCGTTCGGAGACGGGCTTGCGCCGGTGAGTACGGACGGCGAGCTCTTCGGCTACATCGACAAGAGCGGCGCGTGGGTGATCGAGCCGACGTTCGACTTCGCGATGCCGTTCTCTGAGGGCCATGCGGCGGTGGTGCCGAAAGGGTCTGAGTTCTTCGGCTACGTCGACACCAGCGGCGAGATGGTCATCCCAGCACAGTACATGAGCGCGATGGGGTTCTCCGAGGGCCTCGCTGTGGTATCCACCGACTACCTTGGCGGCTACATCGATACGAGCGGCAACACCGTGATCGAGGAGAAGTATGACGGCGCTCGTGAGTTCTCAGAAGGGCTGGCGGGCGTGCTCACGCAAGACGGGGGCGGCTTCATCGACACGAGTGGCGCGTGGGTCATCGAACCCCAGTTTGCCGACATCGGCGTGTTCGAGGGCGAGCTCGGATCGGTGATCCTGGAGGACGGATCGACAGCCTACATCGACCGCACGGGCGCGTTCGTCTGGCAGCCGGGAGCGGGTGACTAGCATGCTTCGCCGGATGCTCAGGATGCGCCGCATCATCTCGCTCGTGCTGCTCGTCGCCGTATTCCTCGTTGCAGTACCCGCGCCGGCGTTCGCCGGACCCTTCGACTTCCTGCGCAACATAGGGCGCTCCCTGGGTAGAGCCGCTGGGTTCATCATCCAGGCACCGGGGCGTGTCGCGACATGGGCCACGAAGTGGATGGGACCGGTGCTGGGCCCCGTTGCGGCCGGATGGCTTGCCGGACGCATGCTGACCAACCGCGAGCTCGGCCGCATCTTCGCGCGCGCTAGAGAGGTACAGAAGGTCGTCGAGGACATCAAGTTCTTGGATGAGAGCCGCGACAAACTCAAACAGGCCTACCTCGATGACGCGCACTACCACGCCCAGATGGCCAAGGAGTACGAGCAGCTCGCCGGCGAGATCAAGAAGAACCCGCAGGCGGGCGACGTCACAGAGCTCGTCGAGGTGCGTCTGCTGCAGGACACACATCGGCGCATGGCCACCGCGCTCGAGGAGCCGCGCCGCCAGTGTCAACAACGACGATGTGGCCAAGCTCCTCGGCAAGTCAGTCCTCATGCGGCTTCTCGGCGGAGCGAAGAAGATCGTCATTCATGAGCTGGCCGAAGAGGTCAAGCGACTGATCGATCCCAACATCATCATCAAGTTCCTTGAGGGTGGGATGGATCCCGGCGTCGTGATCGACACGATCATCGAGAACGACGCGAGCAGACTCCTCGGGGCCAAGGGACTCGAGGATCCCGACGGCGAGCTGCGCGACCGTCTCAAGACGGCGCTCAAGGAGGAACTCCGCAACAACAAGGACTTCTTCAAGGGCAACTGGCGGGCCGAGGTCGACCGCATCGTGGCCGAGATCGCTGCCGAGACTCCAGACAAGCCGGAGGCTCAGCCCGAGACAGAGACGGCGCCGGCCGAAGATGGCATGGTGCTGCCGGGTGAGATCGAGATGACCTACATCACGCTCAAGGGCGATCGCGAGTACCTGGAAGGTACGGGGAGCTCAAGGTCGATGCCAGCGATGAGAACCTTGGGATGCTCACGCTCGATGGCACGATCGCGGTGGCGTACAAGACCGAGGGCGAGGCGCAGGTCGTGACAGCGGTGTTCCCGGCCCAAGACGTTGATGGCGTGCCCACGAAGGGCGATCCCATCACATTCTCACTCGAGGGCACCGCAACGTTCGAACGTTTCGACGCCGAGGGCAACCTGACCTCGAGCGAGAAGGCACCGACTGTCATGACGGTCACGCTGGGCTACGACCTGGCTGCGAAGGGCGAGGTCACGCTCCCGCCGTGCTCCTGGGCGACCGAGGGCGATCCAGAGGGTGGTGAGTGATGGCTGGCGGCTCAGGAGCGGCAGGGACGACTGCGCTGGGCGCCAAGGTAGCAGCGGGCCTTGCGTCCGGCGCGATCGTCGTGACGGTCGCCGCTGGCACGCTCTTCAGCTACGACGCGATCACCGCGCTCTCGCACGGCGAGAGAGCCAGCCAGCTCGCCTCGCAGATGCAGCAGGCCCAGCAGTCCTCCACACCCGCAACTCAGGCTGCGGACACCGACTCGTCGGGTGGCGGTATGTACGACGGGATGAGCGGCTTGTCCGGCGATGAGGAGCCGGCCGGTTCGTCGTCCGCGATGCCACGCTTGCCGGCAAGCTCATCAACGAGTACGAGCAGCCCGCGTTCGACATCACGATCAACGTTCACGCGGACGGCACGGTGGACGGCACTGTGGGCGGCTCCTACACGAACATGCCGCCCGGCTATCCGGACACCGACTACCTGTGGGAGCGCGGGAGCTTCAGCGGCACCGTGAACGCCAGTGGATGGATCGATGCGCAGGGAGCCGTCGATGAGACACTCTCGCGACCCGGTGAGCCCCTCGATCAGCGCTGGGACCCGTACCCACATACCGGCGTGGTCCGCCTCGGCGGTCAGTTGTCGCCCACCTACGACTTCGCAGGTGATGTCTTCGTGTCAGAGTTCGTGGACGCCGAGGGGGAGTCGACCGGCTCCATCGGCGACACTTACGCCGTCAGCGCTACCGAGTAGGCGCGCGGGCATGAGCTCCGCTCGGCTACGCGGTCAGCGCCACCGAGTAGGCCTTCACAGCGTGGTATCCTAGGCCGGTCAGCAGCGCCTCGATCGCGCCGAGGAGCACACCACGCACATGACCACGGGATCTTGCGGACACGACCGTCCGTCCCACACCCACGAAGACGAGGACTGGGTCCTCGCTGACAAGCCTGAGCACCCTGAGGAAGCATGCGGTGTCGTGGGCGTCTACGCTCCGGGCGAGGATGTCGCTCGCCTGACCTACTTCGGCCTCCATGCGCTGCAGCATCGCGGCCAGGAGTCTGCCGGTATCGCGGTTGGCGATGGCGAGACCGTGACCGTCACCAAGAACCTCGGCCTTGTCTCTCGTGTCTTCAAAGAGTCCGACCTCGACACGCTCACCGGGGACGTGGCCATCGGCCACACCCGCTACTCCACCACCGGGTCATCGACGAGCTGGGAGAACGCCCAGCCGATGCTCTCCTCGATCGGCAAGCAGCCCATCGCGCTGGCCCACAACGGCAACCTCGTCAACGTCTCGGAACTCCGTGACGAGCTCCATGACAACGGCGTGCGCTTCCGCTCCACGACCGACTCCGAGGTCATCGCGACACTCGTCGATCACTTCACCCAGGAGCACAACTCGATCATGAGCGGGATCCGCGACACGATGGAGCTCATCCGTGGCGCCTACTCGGTGGTTCTCACGACAGAGAACGCCATCTATGCGTTCCGCGATCCCTACGGCGTCCGTCCCCTCGTGCTCGGCAAGCTCGACGAGATCGGATGGGTCGTGGCAAGCGAGACATGCGGGCTCGACATCCTCGGTGCCGAGTTCGTCCGTGACGTCGCCCCCGGCGAGATGATCAAGCTGAGCGAGAAGGGTCTGCGCTCCGAGCAGGCGGTACCTGCCGAGAAGCCATCCCTGTGCATCTTCGAGTTCATCTACTTCGCGCGCCCCGACACCGTCCTCAACGACTGCACGCTCTATGAGGCACGCAGGCTCATGGGGGCCGCGGTGGCGCGCTCCGCTCCCGTCGAGGCCGATCTCGTGATGGGCGTGCCGGACTCCGGCATCCCGGCGGCAGTCGGCTACGCGCAGGAGTCAGGCATCCCGTACGGCGAGGGGCTCGTGAAGAACCGCTACATCGGCCGCACGTTCATCTCGCCCACGCAGTACATCCGCCAACAGGGCATCCGGCTCAAGCTCAACCCTATGCGCCATGCGATCGAGGGCAAGCGGCTCGTCGTCGTCGACGACTCGATCGTGCGCGGCAACACCTCGCGCAAGCTCGTCGAGCTGCTGCGCGAGGGCGGCGCGACCGAGGTGCACATGCGCATCACCTCACCTCCCGTGCGCTGGCCGTGCTTCTACGGCATCGACACCGATACGCAGGAGCAGCTCATCGCTGCGATGCACGATATCGAGTACGTCCGCGACTTCATCGGCGCCGACTCGCTTGCCTACATGAGCATCGATGACATGGTCGCTTCGACCGGACGCACCGCCGAGGAGTACTGCATGGCGTGCTTCGACGGCAACTACCCGATCGAGATTCCCGAGCCGGTCCGTACGGGCAAGCTGCGCCTGGAGAGCTGCGGGTAGAATCAGGGGCGAGGGGGCGCCATGACTGACGAGAACAACGATCGACCCACCACCTACTCCGACGCCGGCGTGGACACGTCGGAGGGCGCGCGTGCCGTCGATGCCATCCGTGCCAAGGTCCAGTCGACCTATCGCCCCGAGGTCATCGGCGACATCGGTGGCTTCGGCGGACTCTTCTCGGCAGCGGCGTTCAAGGAGATGGCCGAGCCGATCCTGGTGAGCGGAACCGATGGCGTGGGCACCAAGCTCAAGCTCGCCCAGCTCCTCGACCGACACGACACCGTCGGGCATCGATCTGGTGGCCATGTGCGCCAACGACATCCTCGTCACCGGCGCCGAGCCGCTGTTCTTCCTCGACTACATCGCCATCGGCAAGCTCGATTCCGAGAAGGTCGCAAGCATCGTCTCCGGCATCGCCGAGGGCTGCACGCAGGCCGGCTGCTCGCTGATCGGCGGCGAGATGGCCGAGCATCCCGGCGTCATGCCCGATGATGACTACGACCTCTCCGGCTTCTGCGTCGGCGTGGTCGACAAGCCGAGGATCATCGACGGCTCCACGGTGTCCCCGGGCGATGTCGTCTTGGGCCTTGCCTCCTCAGGCATCCACTCCAACGGCTACTCGCTCGTTCGCCGCGTGCTCGTCGAGGGTCACGAGGACGAGCTCGCGCTTGCCCGGGTGGATCTCGGCGGCGCCACGCTCGCCGATGCTCTCCTCGAGCCCACGCGCATCTACGTGAGGGCGGTCCAGGCGCTGCTCCAGACCGAGCACCGTCCCAAGGCGATGGCCCACATCACGGGCGGCGGCATCACCGAGAACCTCGACCGCGTGCTGCCCGATGACTGCGATGCGCGCGTGCTATCCCGCTTCGTGGCGGGAGCCGGCCATCTTCGGCGCGCTCGCCGATGCTGCCTCGCTCGACGCTGACGAGATGCTCAAGACCTTCAACATGGGTGTCGGTTTCGCGCTCGTCCTCTCGGCATCAGATGCTCCTCATGCGGCGGCCACCCTGCGCGCTGCGGGCGAGACCGTCTACGAGATCGGCGAGATCGAGCAAGGGACGGGGGTCGTGACCTATGGGTGACGCGGCAGAGAAGATGCGCATCGGAGTCCTGATCTCCGGCGGCGGCACGAATCTCCAGGCGATCATCGATGCGAGCCGAGGCGGGCAGCTCGATGCTGATGTCGTGGTGGTCATCGCCAACCACGAGGGCGCCTACGGACTCGAGCGCGCTCGCAAGGCGGACATTCCGGCGATCGGGATCGACCGCGCCAAGTACGACGCACCTTCGGCCTACAACCACGCCATCCGCGAGATCCTCGACGAGCACGAGGTCGACCTCGTCGTGCATGGCGGGCTACATGCGACTGCTCGGCACCGAGGTGCTCGAGGCCTATCCCGACCGTGTCGTGAACATCCATCCGGCCCTGCTGCCGTCGTTTCCCGGCGCATCCGGCATCAGATGACGCCTTCAACTACGGGGTCAAGGTGACCGGGGTGACGGTGCACTTCGCCAACGAGGTCTTCGACGACGGGCCCATCATCGCCCAGGAGGCCGTGGCCGTGGCCGAGGACGACACCATCGAGACGCTCGAGGCCAAGATCCACGAGATCGAGCATCGCATCTACCCGATGGCGCTGCAGTGGCTGGCGACCGAGCGCGTGCGCATCGAGGGGCGCAAGGTGCGCGTCACAGACGGGTAGCTGTGCCCCCCATTCGTCACGTTCGGACACGTCCTGGCGAACGCGGGGGAAAGTGTGACGCAATCCACAACATTAAGGTTCCTAAAGGTATATGATGGGGAAGAAGACTCGGAGGAGTTGGGTTCGGGTCGAGGGGAAGCGTTCACTGGGCGGTTCGCATCCATGGCTCCCGGCCAAGGAGCCCGGCAACCCCGTGAGGTGGGCAGATGGACTGGCAAGCCTGGATCGACGACGGACTCATCGAGCCCGACGAGACGCAGAAGAAGACGGCAACACACACAGTGGCTGCCGCCTGGAACATCGCCCTCGACGCCCGACGCCAGTACTACGCGGGCAACCTCGAACACGCCGACGAGCTCCTCCGCGAGGCCTTTCGTACCGCCACTCATGCTCTCATCCAGTCCGAGGGCTACACGCCATGTGT
Source organism: uncultured Actinomycetes bacterium (assembly GCA_963850695.1). Lineage (GTDB taxonomy): Bacteria > Actinomycetota > Coriobacteriia > Anaerosomatales > CAWKMJ01 > CAWKMJ01. The sequence continues at coordinate 960,958 of CAWKMJ010000001.1, read as the reverse complement.
GGACTGCGACCTCGAGCTTGCGCGCAGGGCGGGAGTCGAGTACTTCGGTCCGACCATCGCCTGCGATCTCTTCGACCGCGTCGACTCCATCGACGCCACATCCAACGGCGATGGCGAGGCCGTGAAGCGCGGCGTGACGGCGTGTGCGACCTACGCGGCGGTCGTCGGCTCGCGTCTCGATCTCTAGCTCGCAAGGACGCGTACTCTCTCCGGCCCAAATCGGGTATCCTCCACCCAACGGCTACTGCGTCGTCGGTGCCGGTCGTCTCCCTTGTTGCGCGAGCAGTTCCGTGCTTGAAGGTCGAGCGCCGCCACAGACCACGCCAGGAAGTGAGGGGCTTCATGGACAAGGTCAAGGTCGGTCGTGTTCTGGTCTCGGTCACCGACAAGAGCGGTGTCGCCGAGTTCGCCAAGGCGCTCAGCGAGGAGTTCGGCGCAGAGATCGTCTCGACGGGAGGCACCGCACGCGTCATCGCCGACGCCGGAGTGGCGGTGCGCCCCATCGATGACCTGACCGGCTTCCCGGAGATGATGGAGGGCCGCGTCAAGACGCTGCATCCCAAGGTGCACGGCGGTCTTCTGGCCGATCGCTCCAAGCCCGATCACATGGCCCAGGCCGAGGAGCACGGCATCGGCATGATCGACATGGTCGTCGTGAACCTCTACGCCTTCGAGGAGACGATCGCCAAGCCCGACGTCACGCTTGCCGACGCGATCGAGAACATCGACATCGGCGGGCCGAGCATGCTGCGCTCGGCGGCCAAGAACTTCGCCTCGGTCGCGGTCGTGACCGAGCCGGACGACTACGCCGCGATCCTCGACGAGATGCGCGCCAACGACGGCGCCACGCTCTACGAGACCCGCAAGCGCCTCGCCACCGAGGTCTTCCGCAAGACCAGCGCGTACGACAACGCGATCTTCACGTATCTGGCGGCGCAGGGCGCTGATGAGGCCGACTCGCTCTTCCCGACCGATGTGCGGTTCTTCCTCGAGAAGGTCCAGGACCTGCGCTACGGCGAGAACCCGCACCAGGATGCGGCGTTCTACCGCTTTGGCGATGCCAAGGAGAACACGCTCGCCCGTGCCGAGCAGATCCAGGGCAAGGCGCTCTCCTACAACAACATCCTCGACACGGATGCGGCCTGGGCCGCGGTCCGCGAGTTCGACGAGCCCGCATGCGTCATCGTCAAGCACATGAACCCCTGCGGCACGGCGATCGCCGATGACATCACGACCGCATACAAGAGAGCGCACGAGGGCGATCCCGATCTCGGCGTTCGGCGGCGTGATGGCCTTCAATCGCACCGTGCCCGCCTCGGTCATCCAGGCGGTCTATCGACAACGAGCAGTTCGTCGAGGTCATGATCGCGCCCGACTACGAGCCCGCCGCGCTCGAGCTCATCGCCGAGAAGCCCAACGCTCGCGTCCTCAAGACGGGCGGCGTGAGGCCGCCGGGCGGTCACTACGAGTCGCGCGCGGTCGAGGGCGGGATGCTCGTTCAGATGTCGGACACCGTGGCCGAGGACCCCGCGACGTTCGAGGTCGTCACCAAGCGCGCCCCGAGCGACGAGGAGATGGAGCAGCTGCTGTTCGCCTGGAAGGTCGGCAAGTCGGTCAAGTCCAACGCCATCCTGCTCGTCAAGGATTCCCAGAGCGTGGGCGTCGGCGCGGGGCAGATGAGTCGCGTGGATGCCGCCAAGATCGCTGTCGAGAAGGCAGGAGATCGAGCCGAGGGCGCCGTGGCCGCCTCCGACGCGTTCATGCCGTTCCCAGACTCGCTCGAGGTGTGCGCCGAGGCAGGCGTGACAGCCGTGATCCAGCCGGGCGGCTCACAGCGCGACCAAGAGGCGATCGACATGGCCGACGAGCACGGCGTGGCGATGGTCTTCACCGGTCACCGGCACTTCCGTCACTAGGGCGAAGACGGGCATGACCGGCCCAGCGTAGACGTCCGCCCGCCGTCTGCAGATCGGCTGACGGGAGGTGCACGTGCTCGAGCAGGCTCTCAGAGAGACGATCCGCATCTGTGACGGGCGTGTGCCGCTGCTCGGCAGGCATCTCTACCGCCTGCAGTCGGGCGGCTGCAGCGAGGACGCGCTGACGCGCGCGAAGCAGATGGCGCTCGCGGCTGCCGCCGAGTGGGAGCCGGAGTACGGCCGCATGACACTGCAGGTCACGGTCGACGAAGACGTCTCGGTCGACGTCACGGACGCGCCGTCGTCGATCTCAGTCGATGGTGGGCCCGTCATCATCCCCGTGAGGACCCTCACGCCCGAGCTGCCGCCCGGCGCCGCGAAGCCAGCCGACCGGTCGTTTTGGGACGATGCCCTTGCCCAGGCCAAGGCCCAGGGGGGAGACGTCGCGCTGCTCGTCGATGCCGATGGACGGATCATGGACGGCTCTCAGGCCACGGTGTGGTTCGTCTTCGGCGACGTGCTCGTCACACCACCGTCCCCACCCGCGCTGGCCGGGGTCTCGCGATTCCTCATCATGGACTGCGCCGCGCTGTGGGGCTACGAGGTGGAGGAGCGCCAGGTCTACGAGCAAGACGTGCTCCTGGCCGATGAGGTGTTCCTCTCCACCGCCGTCGGCGGGGCGGTCGATGCGCGCGGACACGCAGGCCTGGCCGCCCCCAGGATTCACGCGCACATCGAGCGCATCTTCAAGGCGCAGCATGATGAAGAGGAGTAGGGACACGAGGGTCCAGGCCGCATCCGGGGGCGAAAGCCGACTGCGTCACGCCCGCGCAGCTTGCCGCCACCGTGCCGCTTGCGCGTGCGCCCGTCGTTCTCGACCCCGCGCACGTCGGGGGCTGGTTCGAGGGACGCGCCGTCGCCTCGTGGGACCCGGTCACTCTCGCGCGGGGGCTCTCGGTCGATGAGGCCGCAGAGTACCTGGACGCGGCGTACGCAGGGCGCGGCCACGAGCTCTGTGTCGTGGTGGCCGACTACGACGGCAGCTGCACCGTGCTCTGCTACGAGGGGTGCGTGGTCTCTGATGGCGAGGGATGGGTCTCCATCGGCGAGATAGACCTCAGCCCACTGAGCGAGACCTCGGCGCAGAGCGGGCCCGATCATCTCGCAGCCCGGTGAGCCTCCCTCATCGCCGAGGCGATCCACGGGATGGACGCGCCCACCTACGTCGCGGCGGTCGGCGCCATCCACGATGCGATCCGCGCCGGAGACGTCTACCTCGTGAACCTCACCTATCGCATCCGGGGGCAACGCGCACTGGCCCCGGGCGACGCATACGCGGTGCTCGTCGGCGCGCGCGAGCTCGATGATGAACGCGTTCGTCACCGACGGGGTGACCTCGCTTGCCTCGGTCTCGCCCGAGCGATTCCTCTCGCTTGCTGAGCGCGCGTGGGAGGACGGCGGTGGCAGCGTGGCGGAGATCTGGCCCATCAAGGGCACGCGCCCGCGCTCCGAGTGCCCGGACTGTGACGTGCATCTTGCCGATGAGCTGCGCGAGTCTGACAAAGAGCGGGCCGAGCACGTCATGGTCGTCGATCTGGAGAGAAACGACCTCGGCCGAGTGAGTCGTACCGGGTCCGTGTCGGTCGAGCCGCTCATGGATGTCGCACAGACGCCCTACTGCCACCAGATGTACTCGACGGTGCGCGGTGTGGTCGACGGAGAACGCCCGGTGCAGCGGCTGCTCGAGGCCGCGTTCCCGTGCGGTTCTGTCACCGGCACGCCCAAGATCGCGGCCATGGAGGTCATCGACTCACTCGAACACTCGCCTCGCGGTCCCTACACCGGCTCGCTCGTCGCCGCGATGCCGGGTCGGCTCGATGGATCGGTGCTGATCAGGACGCTCGTGGACCGCGAGGGCGAGGTCGAGTGGGGGACCGGCGGCGGCATCACGATCGACTCGGATCCGTTCGAGGAGTGGCGCGAGACGCTGCTCAAAGCCCAGCCCGTGCTGGGGGTCGATGGCTGAGCGGTCTACGCCTCGGCGGGTCCTACGCCTGGACCCCGCTGCCGGTCGCCTCTGCCGCCATGTGCACCGTGCGCTGCGGGAAGGGGATCGTGATGCCCTCCTCGGCGTAGCGCTTGTGCAGGAGCTTGATCGTCTCGGTCGTCAGCAGCCATCGCTCGCCGTACTCGTTGGCTCGCAGGGAGACTCGCAAGTTGATCGCAGAGTCACCGAACTCGTCGAAGCGCAGGAGCGACTCGTAGCTGGGGTCGGCGCCATAGTCAGAGGCTGCGATCGTCGCAGCGACTTCGCGCGTCACGCGCTCGACCTGCTCCAGATCGCTGTCGTAGGCCACGCCCACAGGAACCCAGATGACCGTCTGGGCGTCTTTCGACGTGAAGTTGGTGACCAGCTCGCTGCCGATCTTGGAGTTGGGCACGATCACGAGGTCGTTGCTGAGCATTCTGATGGTCGTGTTGCGCCACGTGACATCGACGACCCAACCCTCCTGCCCCGTCTCGAGCATGATGTAGTCGTCGGGCTGGATCTGTCCTGAGAGCAGCACCTGTATGCCGGCGAAGAGGTTGGACAGTGTGTCCTGGAGCGCCAGGCCCACGGCCAGACCGCCGACACCGAGGGCTGTGAGGAGTGGTGCGATCGAGACCTCGAACGCCGCGAGCAGCGTGAGCCCGCCGATGATCCAGACGATGCCGCGTGCGAAGTTCACGAAGATGGTGCTCGGAGGGAGGTCCACGCCCTCCCGGCTCGTGTAGAAGGCGACCAGGCGTCCGGCGATGCGCGCGCCGAAGGCGGTGAGCACGACGATGAAGGCCGCGAGAAGCGCCTGGTCGATGAACCTGAGCTGTTCCGGAGCCAGAGCGCCGCGCACACTTCCGATCTTCACGCCTATCAGCAACGCCAGCGCGGTCGGGAGTCCGTGCAGCGCGCGGGCGATCTCCTGGCCTACGCGATGGCTGCGCCTCTTGGCGCGCCTCTGCAGGAGCGTGTAGATGATCGTGTCGACGATCATCCCGATGAGCAGCGAGCCGGCCGTCCATGTGATGAGCGGACCCCAGCTGTCCCAGAAGCTCTGTAGCACCTATGCCTCCAGCATCTCTTCGAGCAGGTCCCGGACATCGTACACCGAGCGGACCGAGTGGCTCGCGATCGTCCTGCCTCGGCCGACCTTGACGGTCCACGCCCCGTCCGGCGCGGCCTCGAACACGTCCTCGTCCGTGCGGTCGTCGCCAGCGAAGAACACGAACGCTGGCTCCTCGCGCGCCATCCAGCGGTGTGCCGCGAGCCCCTTGTTCACGCCCGCGCTCTTCACCTCGACCGTCTTGTTGCCCTCCATGATGCCGAGGCCAAGGTCGCCCACGACGGCGATCAGCTCCTGCTTGAGTTCATCGACGCGCGTCGCGGCCAGGTCAGGATGGACCTTTGCGTAGTGCCAGACGAGCGAGAACTCCTTCTCCTCGATGAACGTCCCGGGCGTGCGGTCGACGAACACCTCGAGCACCGGGCGCACGCGCGTCTTCCACTCGGCGCTCATCGGCTCGAAGGTTATCCACTCGCCGCGGTTCTCCTTGAGCCACACGCCGTGCTCGGCTACAAGATCGATCGGGAGGTGTCCCAGCCAGGAGTCGATCGTGGCTCGCTCGCGCCCCGATATGACCACGACCTCGTTGCGGTCGTCCTCGGCGAGGCGATCGAGGAGGGCGAGGAGGTCGGGATCGGGACGCACGGCCTCGGGGCTGTCGGCCAGCGGCATGAGGGTGCCGTCGTAGTCGAGCATGACAAGTCGCTTCTTCGCGGCGGAGTACTCGTTGATCATGCGCTCGCGCGCCCACTCGTCGAGGACATGGGCGTCCAGGCCGATCTGCGTCGAGCTTGATGCTCTCCAGACTGTGGAGGAAGTCCTCGGCCCACCGCCTCACGGTGTAGCGCTTGATGCGGCGCTGCATCGCCTCGTTGCGCTCCCGCTGCTCGTCTTCGGGCATCTCGAGCGCCGTGCGGATCGCCTCGACCATCGCGTCGCGGTCGAACGGGTTGACCATGACGGCCTCTCCGAGTTCGCGCGCCGCGCCTGCCATCTCGGAGAGAACGAGCACGCCGGTCTGGTCGAGCCGGCCTGCGACGTACTCCTTGGCGATCAGGTTCATGCCGTCGCGCAGCGGGGTCACGAGCGCGACGTCGGAGGCGGCGTACGTGCCCGAGAGCTTCTCGAACTGGAGCGCGCGGTAGTGGTAGCGGATCGGCGTCCAGTCCATGGTCGAGTACTTGCCGTTGATCGAGCCGACGAGCTCGTCGACCTCGCTCTTGAGCTCCCTGTACTGGTTGACTCGCTCGCGGGAGGGGACCGCCACGGCGATCATGACGACGCGCTCTGCGCCACTCGGGGTAGCGCTCGAGGAAGTCGGCGAACGCTCGCAGGCGCTCCGGGATGCCCTTGGTGTAGTCGAGCCGGTCGATGCCGAGGATGAGTTTGCGGTCCCCGGTGCGCTCGCGGATGGTCTCGGCCTCCTCGACGGCCGGTCGGCGAGGCGACCCCCTCGGCGTAGCGGTCGTAGTCGATGCCCATGGGGAATGCGTCGGCCAGCGCGAGACGGTCGCTCACGTTGACGCGCCCGTGGTGCTCCTCCAGGCCGAGCAGCCGTCGGACCGAGCCGAGGAAGTAGCGTACGTAGTCGTAGGTGTGGAACCCGATGAGATCGGAGCCGAGGAGCCCTTCGAGCAGCTGCTCGCGCCAGGGCAGCATGCGGAAGATCTCGAAGCTCGGGAAGGGGATGTGGAGGAAGAAGCCGATGGTGGCCTCGGCCATCCTCTCGCGGAGCATCCCGGGCAGGAGCATGAGCTGGTAGTCCTGCACCCAGATGATGTCGCCGGGACGTGCCACCTCCATCACGGCGTCGCAGTACTTGCGGTTGACCTCCTCGTACGAGGCCCACGTGGCCGGGTCGAACTCGGTGAACTGCGTGAAGTGGTGGAAGAGCGGCCAGAGCGTGCGGTTGGAGAAGCCGTAGTAGAAGCCGCGCACGTCCGCTCCGGTGAGGAAGACCGGGACGCAGCCGTGCTCCTCGCGCAAGCGGGTCTGCACCTCGGCGGTGACCTCGGGGGTCACCTTGCCGGGGATGTCGGCCCAGCCCACCCACAGACTCTCGTGCGTCTCGTGGTAGGCGCCAAGGCCGGTGGCGACGCCGCCCATGCTCATCTTGAACGAGAGTTCGCTCTTCTTGCGATCTATGGATACGGGCAGGCGGTTGGATACCAGGATCAGACGCTGGGCGTCACTCATCTGTGCGTGGTCCCCCTCATGGCTCGATGCCCGCGCTCCAGGCGCGGGCGCATCTCACACCCAATGCTAGCATTCCCGTTTTGGGGCACCGGCGCGTCATCGCAGCTAGAAGCGATATCGGATGCGTTGACGCGCCAGCTGCACGGCCTCTCGGCAGACCTGCCCGATGGCGGCGCATCGCCGCAGGTAGACGTATCCGCAGGCGCCTCCGGCCACGATTGACCTGCCCCAGGACGCACGCTACACTACGCTTCGCCTTGCGAGCGGCCCGCGCGGTCGGTCGCGGGAAGGGCCGTTAGCTCAGTTGGCAGAGCAGGGGACTTTTAATCCCAAGGTCGTAGGTTCGATTCCTACACGGCCCACCAACGTTGACACGCCCCCATCGACTAGTGGCCCAGGTCGCCACCCTTTCAAGGTGGTAGCGCGGGTTCGAATCCCGCTGGGGGCACCACGAGATCACGGAGCCGTCTCCCGCACCGGGGGGCGGCTCCTGTTGCTCGCTGACCACACATCGGGCCTCCTCGCCATGCATACGAATCGGTATGCATCGATGGTATGATACGGCTATGACACGGCGAATCACCATCACACTGCCCGACGAGCTCGTCTCGGCTATCGACGAAGAGGCTGCCGAAGAGGGCCTGTCTCGCTCGGCGCTCATCCGTGAGGCGTCGGCCCGGTATGTTGCGGGCATGCAGACCCGCGACGCTGATGCTGCCCGGGCCACGGCGGTCGATGAGACGCTCAGCTTCCTGGACACTCTTGCCTCGAGCTCTGCGCTCGACCAGCGCTCGGCGGCCGAGGTCTTGCGCGAGATCCGGGGTCCGCTCGATGCGGGGGCTCCTTGGGACGACGAGGCCGGAGAGGGCCCGTGAGCTCTCGGCCCGAGCCCGAAACGGCTGCGCGCGTCGTAGTCCTCGACGCCTCTGTGGGCGTGAAGTGGCTCAAGCACGAGCCGGGAAGCGACGAGGCGCTCTCACTTCTGCGGGACCACGGTGCAGGATCGCTGCGCATCGTCGTGCCGGTGATCTTCATCCACGAGGTGCTCGACGTGGCTCGGCGTCTCTACGGGGCTACCCGCGCGCGGTCGCTATGGGAGCACCTGGAACGTGACGATCTCACCGTCGTGGGGATCGACGCGGAGATGATACTGGCCATGCTTGCGCTCTGCGAGTCCAGCGGCTGTACCTTCTACGATGCGGCCGCTCCGGTACTCGCAGACATCCTCGGCGTGGAGTTCGTCTCCGCCGATCGCCGCGCCCACGGCCAGCTCGAGGGTGCTCGTATCATCGGCTAGGCCACGCGAACGGCGTCCCGTCGCTGGACTCCGGAGCTCTTCGGGCCGATGCTATGCGTATGGATCACTCTCGCAACACGCTTCGGTCCCACGCCGCCGCGCTCGACCGCGGCCACCTGCCGGCAGCCCTGCTCGTGCTTGTCGTCCTCGCGATGGCAGCTCTGTGCCTGCCGATGCAGGCCCACGGCGTGGCGTCGACCTCCATCAGCGGTCCCGACCGCTACACGACCGCCATCGAGATCTCGAAGAAGGCGTATCCGGGCACGGCGGACACGGTCGTGCTCGTCAACGGCACGGCGTGGGCAGATGCGCTCGGCGGATCGGCGCTTGCCGGTGCGGGTGATGGGCCGATACTGCTCTCACAGAAAGACCTCGTGCCCGGGTCGGTACGAACGGAGCTCCAGCGTCTCGACCCTAGCCGCGTGTATCTGCTCGGCGGCACGGCATCGCTTTCGCCCAAGGTCCAGACTCAGGTTGCTGCCACGCTCGGCCCCGGTGTCGAGATCGTGAGGATCGCCGGAAACGACCGCTACGCTGTGGCCAACCGGGTCGCGGCGGAAACCGCTGACGTGCTCGGCGGCTCGGTCGACACTGCCTTTGTGGCCACAGGGCGCGTCTTCACCGATGCGCTGGCCAGCGCGCCGATCGCTGCGGCCAAGGGTTGGCCCATCTACCTGATGGAGCCGACGCGCAACCCCGCAGCCACGATCGGCGCCATGAAGAAGGCGGGCGTGAAGAAGGTCATCATCGCTGGAGGCCCGGCGTCGGTACCGTACTCAACGAGCAAGGCGCTCCAGAGCGCGTTCGGCTCGGCCAACGTGAGCCGCCTTTCCGGTGCGGACCGCTACCAGGTAGCCATCAACGTGAGCGACTTCGCGGCCACCGCCGCAGGATTCGATCGCGACAAGCCCGGGTTCGCCTCGGGCGAGGCCTACGCCGATGCGCTGGCGGGCGGTGTCTACCTCGGCCAGCAAGGATCGCCGCTGCTCCTGGTTGCGCCTGCGAGGGTGCCCGATTCGGTGGCGGGGCGTCTGTGGTCGCGGCGGGCGAGTATGCAGCACTTCACGTTCTTCGGCGGGCCCGTGACGGTGCCGTGGCACGTGCGACTCGAGTGTCAGCACGCGTTGCGGGCGCCGTACTTCTCCAAGGGGCGCGCCAAGGCGCACGTGTACGCCATCACCGGATACGGCGTGAGGAGTGCGGGCAGCTCTGCGGAGCGAAAGGCGGCTGACTACTGCGCCGCGCAGCTGACGAGCTACGGCTACACGGTGAGCAAGCAGTCCTTCTGGATACCGGGCGGCAAGACATCGGTCAACGTCGTGGCCGAGAAGGTCGGCACCACGCCCGACACGATCGTGCTCGGAGCCCACATCGATTCGAAGTCGCCCTCCCCGGGCGGCAACGACAACGGCTCAGGCGTCGCGGTCATGCTGGAGCTCGCTCGCGTGCTCGCTGTCTCAGACGCCGCGCCTACCATCAGGTTCGTGGTGTTCGGCTCCGAGGAGATCAGCGGGCCCACGCCCGATGACCACCACTTCGGCTCCAGGCACTACGTCGCAACCCTCTCCTCGGCAGACAAGGCCCGTACCGAGGGCATGGTCTCGATCGACATGGTGGGCTATGGCGGCACCTTCAACGTGCGCAACACCGGCTACTCGAAGATGACGGTGGTGGCCTCGCTGAAGAGCTGGGGCAAGTACACCAAGGAGCCGCTGGCCTACCTCAAGGACCCCGGCTGGAGCGATCACGACAGCTTCGAGTACAAGGGAATCCCCGCTGCCTGGATCGAGTGGCGCGATGACCCCGTGTATCACACGGCTCGTGACACGGCGGCGCATGTGCAGTACGACCGGGTCGAGAGATCCGGCCGACTCATGCGCGGCTGGGTGCTCGATCTCACCGAGGCCGAGGTCGACGCACTCAAGTAGCGTGCGGCCTCCGGCATCATGTAGCCGTTTGCGAGGAACGGGCGGAGGGCGCCCGACGGCTGTCGCCCCTGGCACGCCGCTCTCTAGTCACGGTCGTGCCGCGCGTCTGACGCTTGATTTGTACACTGGATTGTTAGACACTATCGCGGCCGCCCCCATCGTCTAGTGGCCAAGGACACCGCCCTCTCAAGGCGGAGACCGGGATTCGAATTCCCGTGGGGGCACCAACATGACACCGAGGCCGCCCAGCTGGGCGGCCTTTCTCGTGCTCGAATGGTCGTGCTCGCGGCCGCTCACTCGGGCGTTCGCCCAAGCAGGACTCATGTTCCTCCCGCTCAGCGGTGCCCGGGCGCTTGGCTAGTTGCTCTTCAGGCGCATGCCTGTTCCCATACGGGCGATTAACTCAGCGGGAGAGTGCTTCCCTTACAAGGAAGAAGTCACTGGTTCAAATCCAGTATCGCCCACCAGCAACTTCGAGGCCTCGGCAGGAATGCCGGGGCCTCTCCGCATATGCCGATGGGTAGACGTTGCCCCCTCGAGTGGAGCAACAGTGGTGCTGCCGCGTGATGAAGCCATATGGCTGCTGAGTGAGCATGGGTATGTTGGTCGTAGGGCTACGCGGACTGTAGAGCCACTCTTGGACATATCACAAGGAGCACTCGGGATGCCGAGGCAACCGGAAAGCACTCGCCTCTCTGATGGCCGTCGCATTTCGTGGGCCGAGTACGGCGAGCCCACGGGATCGCCGGTCGTCTACTTCCACGGCGGAAACGGCTCGCGCCTCGAGGCCGCGTGGTTCGACACTGCGGCGCGCGAGATCGGCATTCGGATCATCGCGCCAGACCGCCCCGGTTTCGGGCAATCCGACTTCGATCCGCGCCGCTCGCTGCTCTCCACGTCTGATGACGTGGTCGCCTTGATGGACGCCCTCGGCGTCGACCGTGCCGGCGTCTTCGGCCTGTCAGGCGGCGGTCCTCACGCCCTCGCCATGGCCTATCGAGCGCCAGAACGTGTGGCGGGCGTAGCCGTAGTCAGTGGCGTTACGCCTCCTGACGCGCGTGGGACAACGAGGGGCATGTGGCCTCCAGTCCGCCTCATCCACTGGTCCGCCCTTCGAGTCCCACCTCTGAACCGATTTCTGTTGGGACAGATGGCGGGATTCTACTCGAATCTCGGAGCGCATGCGGTCCCAGATGCTCACCCGACTTCCCCAGCCTGATATCGAGCTTCTCACAGAGCGCCCCGAGATACTCGACATCTTTGCGCGCGATGCGCAGGAGGCCCATGCGAACGGCGTTGAGGGTGATGCCTACGAATGGTCGCTCTACGTGCACGATTGGGGATTCTCCCTGCAGGAGATCGCCTTCCCTGTTGCGCTGTGGTACGGGCGCTACGACGTCCAGGTGCCCTTGGCTATGGGCGAGTATTTCGCACGCACGCTGGCTTCAAGCACCCTGCACGTTGTAGATGACGGCGCCCACTTCTCAACGATCAACAACCATATCGAGGAGATACTGGCTGCCCTCACAGTGCGCTCGTGACGGTACAGCTCGTGCGCCACCACGCTGGAAGGACAGCCTTCAAGCTGCAGGAGGACTACATTGATGGATCGAGTGGCATCGGAACCGAAGCGAGAGCTACTCCAGTTCATTGGAATCACGTACGTGTTCTCCTGGCTACTGTGGGCACCACAAGTGCTGAGATACAACGGGTTTCCGGACCTTCCTGAGATAGTCGGGTTGCCTGGGATGTTTGCTCCCTTCGGCCCGGCGGTGGCGGCCTTCTGGCTGACATGGCGCCGCTCGGGAAGATCCGGTGCAAAGACGCTCTGGCTGCGCGGTTGGCGACTCGACTTCCCGAAGAAGTGGCTTGTCCCAGCGCTGCTGCTGGGGCCGGTCACCGGACTTGCCACCGCAGCATTCATCCTAACCATCAACGGGACGTTCTCCTGGGAGTACGGGGTGTCGGCAGCCGCGATCGTCCCGGTGTTTCTGATGATCTTCTTCCTCAACGCAATGCCGGAAGAGTACGGTTGGCGAGGATACGCCCTTGACCGACTTCAGCAGAGCGGCACCGCGTTGGGCGCAAGCCTCGCCCTCGGCTTGATTTGGGCGCTGTGGCACCTCCCGCTCTTCTACATCGAAGGCACGACCCAGGCCGCAATTCCAATGTACCAGTTCATCCTGCAGACGATGGTCCTATCTGTCTTCTACACATGGCTGTACAACAACACGGGTGGCAGCATTCTAGTCGCCGGACTGTTCCATGCGTCTACTAAACGCAGCCGCAGCGGCTATCCCGTTCTGGGTCAGTGACCTCGGGCGCTGGATGGACTTCGGGCTCCTGCTGGCTCTCGCGGCGATCATTGTGTGGCACTGGGGGCCTGCGAGGCTTTCGACAGACGACCTGCCTAGGGGCGCGGACAGAGCGGTCTAACCTTCAGGTGTTCGAAAGACGACCACTATGGCCCACCAACACGACAGGTCTCGAACCTAAGGGTTCGGGGCCTTTGTTGTTCGAAAGTTGACCGGCTTCCGCGATGCGTGTGAACGGGCTCGGCATTCCCTGCATCGCCTACGTAGTCTGTAGCCCTCGAGAGTTCCATATGCCCCTGTCTCCCGCGTAGGACGGACTCGAAGTCTACTCCTGGGGAGAGACCCTTGGCGAGGGCAAAGATTCGCCTGTGGCACCAGCGTACCCTATAGTAGAGAGCCTACTGCGCCGCACCAGCGGCGCTCCAACCAGAGTCTGGTTGCCCCTCTCTCACCTCTCCGGTGGCTCGACGAACTCTCTGCATCTACCAGCATATTCTCGCTTCGGTAGAGGCGTACCACATGGATGAGGATCACCGTTCGACTTGATGGATCGACGCAGCGTCGGCCTTTCCATCGTCAAGGTGCCAGGTGCCCTTTGCGTGTGCACTGGTTCGACCGCTGCACCAAGGGGTGTCGCGGTCGCGACCACGACGATCTGGAGCTGCCAATGCGTACTCTTTCCGACGCACGAGAAGACCAACCCACAACAGCACTACTGCTTGCCGCCGGCATGGGCAGCCGGCTTGCCCCACTCACTGACGATACGGCCAAGTGCCTTGTCGGTGTGAGCGGAATCACGATTCTCGAGCGCTTGCTGCGGACTCTGGGCGACAATGGTTTCACTCGTCTGGTGGTCGTGCTTGGCCATGAGTCGGCGTCGATCCAGGACTACCTGGGCGACCGCGCGGGGAACATCGAGATCAGCTACGTCACGAGTTCCTGCTATCGAACGACCAACAACATCTACAGCCTCTGGCTTGCGCGCAAGACGATCGATGAGCCGGTGCTGCTGATCGAAAGCGATCTCGTGTTCGACGGGTCGCTGCTCGAGGGGATGCTCAAACCCGACCGGATGGCCGTCTCCCGTCAGCTGCCCTGGATGAACGGGACAACCGTCACGTTCGGCGCCGAGAATGGTGTGAGCGCATTCTGCCTGGGCGAGATGAGCCGCCCCGATGCGACTCACTACAAGACCGTCAACATCTACAGCTTCTCGCGCAGCACCTGGCGCACGATTTCCGACCGTCTCGATACCTACATCGCTGCCAAACGCACCGGAGACTACTACGAGTCGGTATTCGCCGAGATGGTTGCCGACGGCTCCCTCACCCTTGAGCCCGTACTCTTCGACGCTGACAGCTGGTACGAGATAGACACGCTTGAGGATCTGGCCGCAGCCGAAATCATGTTTCCTCGATACTCGGAGGCAGCTGAAGCTGTGAAGCGTTCGAGGCGGCAGCAGGGGTCGCCGGGTGAGCGGCGATTCCTATCGAAGATATGCGCGCCACGCGGAACGCGGAATACGAAGCCCTTCAGTCAGAGCACGGCGGCTACTGGCGTCACAGCTTCGTCGACCATGCATACCTCTACAATCTCTACTTCCCGCCGGAGTCGCTCTTCGAGGCTGTTCACGGACCGAATCCATGACCTCGTGCTCAACTACCCGGTTGCGCAGAACGTTCTCGCAGATCTGGTCGGAAGCTGATCGGACAGCCTGCAGAGAGGCTCGTAGTGGGCAACGGGGCGGCCGAGATCATCAAGATACTCTCCGGTCCTCTGGCCTCGAGACTGATCATCCCGGTGCCGTCGTTCAATGAGTACGCCAACGCTGCCCCGCCGGCAGCGTCATCGAGTTCGCTCTCGACGCACCGTCCTTTGAGCTCGACGTCGACCGCTTCGCCGCCGAGGCGATCAGCAGCGGCGCCGACTATCGCAGTCATCGTCAGCCCCAACAATCCGACCTCGCTGCTTGTGCCACACGGCGATCTCTTGCGCCTTCTCGAACTGCTCGAGGGGCACGACTGCACCCTGATCGTCGACGAGTCCTTCATCGATTTCGCAGATGCCGCCCACGCGCAGTCTCTCGAGGGCGTCATCGGCGACTACCGCAATCTCGCGGTACTCAAGAGCATGAGCAAGGCCTACGGGATCTGCGGCCTGAGGATCGGATATCTCCTCTCGGCCAACGAGAAGCTCGTCACGCGACCTCCGCGACGGCCTGCACATCTGGAACCTCAACGGGTTCGCCGAGGAGTTCCTTCGTCTCGCCCCCGACTACCGACAGGACTTCGTGGAGAGCTGCGATCCGTGCGCGCTGACAGGGACGCGTTCTACGAGGATCTCCACTCCGTACCGGGTCTGACCGTGTACAAACCCGATGCGAACTTCATCTTCTGTCGCTTGCCCGATGCGAGCGCGTCCGGGTCCCGACATCGAACGCCACCTGTTCGTCGAGGACAACATCTACATCAAGCATTGCGGCGGCAAGACGATGCCTGACTCGTGCCGCTACATTCGCGTCGCCTGCCGCACGAAACGAAGAGAACCGCGCGCTTGTGAAGGCACTCGCACATGCGCATAGACGCGGCGGTCGAGTCGTAGTGGCGGACAGGCTCAATAAGGAACCGCACTCCATGCTGTGGTTTGCCAAAGACCTCCCGAACCTCATCTCCCTTGTGGGACTCGGGTCGGCGATGGCTCGGCATCTACTACGCCATTCTCGGCGTGTTTCCCGCTGCGATGATCGGACTCATCTGGGCGGTCGTGTTCGACTGGCTCGATGGTCGCGTCGCACGCAAGATGAGCGGACGAACCGAGGAGCAGAGTGAGTACGGCGCGCAGCTGGATTCGCTCATCGACGTCATCAGTTTCGGCGTGGCTCCGATGGTGTTGCTGCTCTCAGTAGGGGGCTTTCGACCTGGATTCGTGCTCGGTGGGTTCGTCGTCCTCGCGGCAGCGGTCATTCGGCTTGCCTACTTCAACACGATCGGCATGGTGGATGGCTCGACATACCGGGGTTTGGCGCTCGACAACAACGTGATCATTCTGGTTGCGTTCTTCGCATTCCAGCCCGTGCTTGATTCCTCGGTGTTCCTGATCGTGCTGTTCGGGCTGATGATGGTTCTCGCCGCGCTGAACGTGGCGCCGATCCGAACGCCGAAGTTCGGCGGCAACTGGTACTACGCACTCGTTGCCTATGCGATCGCGATGAGCGCACTCTTACGTGGCAGCTGCTCAGCCTCGCGCCCTAGGCCCTGAGCTTTCGGTCCGCTTTGGGAACACAGTAGACTGAACTGTCGTCGCAGAAGGAGAGACCATGCGCGATGTCTTGCTCTGTCTCACGACCTCGCTCGACGGGTTCATCGCAGATCGGAGCGGGGGTGTCGATTGGCTGCTGCCACCCTCGGAAGAGGTCCCTTCCGACTATCTCGAACTGATGGACACGATCGACACTCTGATCATGGGTCGTGGTACGTATGAGATGTCCCTTGCTCTTGACGGCGGAGTCGATGTCTTCGAGGGGAAGAGCGTCTATGTGTTCACTTCAGGCAACGACCTCGACCCGATGTCCGGCGTTGCGTTCGTAGACGAGCGAGCCGAGACCTTCGTCGAGCGATTGAAGCGCGAGGATGGTGGCACCATCTGGCTCTTCGGCGGCGGGCAACTCGCAACCTCTCTGTCGGATGCGGGGTTGGTTGATGAGTATCTGATTGCGATACAGCCGATTCTGCTGGGGGATGGCATCCCGCTCTGGGTGACGCCGCACAGTACAACCAAGCTTCGACCGACGTCTGCAAGAACGTGGTCCGACGGAATCGTGGAGTTGCGGTATCGTCTTTCACCGAAGGGCTGAAGGCGAACGGCCTACGCAGTCAGGGTTGCAGAGGGAGTTCCCGGAGGCTGGTCTGACAGTGACTCAGCTGCCAGCCACGGGGTGAGCGCTCAGCTCGCGAGAACCGCAAGACCTTCCGACAGCGCACACCAGCAACTCTCGGGGCCTCTGCAGGAACGCCGGGGTCTCCTGCTCTATGCTGTCGGGGTCGCATGATCGGATCCTGCCAGAGAAGGCACACCGCGAGGAGTAGACGTGAAGACTGAGGACCTCAGGCGCTACATCAGGACCACCGAGAAGATGGTCGTGCCGGCTCAGGTTGCATCTATGGTCAAGCGCACCGAGACGCTGCGCAAACTGCCGCTCGGACTCCAGCGCTACATCGTCGACACGGGGGCCAAGTACAACCCGTACATGAGCTTCGTCGTCGAGCCCTACAGCGTCTTCCTCTCCTTCGAGATCGTCGATACGGAGGCGGCCGAGAAGCTGCTGCCACCCGGCTACAGCCTGCTTCCCTCGGCCATGTTCGGCGATACGCCCGGGCGCCCCTGCGCGATCCTCGGCGCGTTCAACGTCCACACCAACGTGTTCTGGGGCAACCGTGTGGAGTTCTATCTGGTTGCCGAGAACTGCGAGACGGGGCTTCTGTCCTGGATCATCGAGGAGTACGAGAGCAACACGAACAGCTACGACCCCAGTCGAGGGTTCAGCGGGCCGAGTACCGCGCATTCGGTCGTCACGACGTCGTACCGAGGCGAGGTCATCGTCGACGTCGCGAGTGAGAAGTCTGACAACAGCATCGCGCTCGTGGCCGACCTCAAGGATGGCGTGCTTGCCGATCTCGATCAGCGCTTGTGGGTGGAGGGCAACCTCTCGGTCGACTACGGCGGTGAGCTGCAGCAGTGCACCAAGCCCTTCAGTCTGGTGTTCGATCCGGGAGAGATGGCCCGAGCGCTCAAGCTTCCGCTCGACGGCATCTCGCTGTGCACCAACACCTTCGGGGGCGACATGCTCGACCCGAGGCCGTTCGAGGCGGCATGCTTCCCCTACGCGCAGCACTTCGTCACGACGAGCACTCCGACCGCCACCACGATGCGGACGGCCGAGGACCTCGAGCAGGCCGTGAACGAGCTCAACCAGGAGCTGAACGCCCCGGGGTAGATGTTCGGCGATGTCGACGAGATCCGGTCCTGATCAGGGATTCGCTCTGTGCGACACGTGCCTGTGCCTGACCCCACCGCTCTGCTGTATGCTGTCGGTGCGAACCGCCCTTCCCCCGGACGGAACAGGCTGGCTTGAAGACACACTGGTTCACAAGCCCCTCCCAGCACTGGTTCAGCGGTCTGCTGGCTGAGCTCGCCACTTTCGGAGCCTTCCTCCTGCTTGTCTGGCTCCTGGCCCTCGTGCTCATGTGGGTTCTGTAGGGGGCTGCGCAGCGTGTGGGTCCGCATGCGTCTCCAGGACTTCCGGGTGGTGCTCCACTACTCCGGCATGCTCGTGGTCGGTCTCGGCATCACCATGCTCGTCCCGCTGGCCACCGCACTCGTCTTCAGTGAGTGGAGTGCGGCCCTCGACTACGTTGCAGGGATGGGCGTCGCGTTCACCGTGGGGATGCTCATGGTCAGCGCACAGACCAAGGGCGCGCGCGTGGGCTACATGCATGCGCTCTCGATCACGGCGTTTGGCTGGGTGGCCGCGGCAGCCATAGCAGCCGTGCCGCTCGCCCTCTCGGGCAACTATCCCACCTACCTGGACGCAGCGTTCGACGCTATCAGCGGATTCACGGTCTCGGGACTCACCGTCGTCGCTGACTTGGACCACCTGGCGCTCAGCCACAACATGTGGCGCCATCTCACACAGTTCCTTGGCGGCCAAGGTATCGTCGTGACCGCCATATCGCTGACGGTCGGGCTCAGGGCCGGCGCCTTCTCTCTCTACATGGCCGAGGGCCGAGACGAGCGCATCCTTCCCAACGTGATCCACACCGCCCGCTTCATCTGGACCGTCACGGGGGCCTACGTGATCACCGGGACGCTCGCCATGTTCGCGATCCTGCTCTATCTCGGCATGCCCTTCGATCGTGGTCTTCTGCACTCCTTCTGGATATCTGTGGCGGCGTTTGACACCGGTGGCTTCGCGCCCCAGCGGATGAACCTGATGTACTACCACAACTACATGATGGAGATCTCAGCCCTCGTCCTGATGATGGCCGGGTCGATCAACTTCGGCCTGCACGCCATGGTCTGGCGAGGTGATCGGCGAGAGCTCTTCCGCAACATGGAGCTCAGGGTCCTGGCGTTCGTGTCCACCCTCATGATCTTGCTGGTCGCGGTGGGGATGACCTATGCCGAGTGGTCCGGAGGTGCCGTCGGCGTCTTCCGCAAAGGCGTCTTCCAGGTGATAGCCGGGCAGAGCGCTGGTCACCAGACGATATACCCGAGTCAGTTCCTCAACGACTTCGGGGGTATCGGACTGCTCGCCATCATCATGGCCATGGGAATAGGCGGCTCCATGTCCTCGACAGGTGGCGGCATCAAAGCCCTGCGCGCAGGCATCCTTGGGAAGTCCGTGCTGCTCAGCCTCAAGCAGTCGCTCTCGCCGAGGAGTGCGGTCGTCATGGTGCGCTACCAGCACCTCGGTGAGCGTACCCTGACGCCTGGAATGGTCAGTGCGGTCACGACGATCTTCCTTCTCTACCTCGCGACATACCTCGTAGGCGGCGTCGCTGGAGCAGCGTATGGATACGGCGTTGCGCAGGCCGCGTTCGAGTCGGTCTCAGCGACCGCCAACTCAGGACTCTCGATCGGTGTGACCTCTGCCTCGATGCCTGTCGGTCTCAAGTTCGTCTACATGTTCCAGATGTGGGCGGGCAGACTGGAGTTCATCGCCGTCATGGTCCTGTTCGCCCAGATCCTCCTCGCTCTTGACCCGAGGAGGCTGATCAAGCGATGAAGCGGCTTCTGCTCATGGCCGCTCTCTCGACCGTTCTCGTGATCGCGTGGCCGCTGGCCGCCGACGCGGCCGAGGAGGCGCTCTCGCCCGCCGAGGTCGTGGTGATGAGTCCCTCCATGGATGGCTCCGCGATCGTCGTCGAGGGGGAGGCAGTCGGCGATGTGCTTCGCACTATGGGTGGCGGCAAATGGCTCAACGTGCTCGGGGACGAGGTCGGCCTGGGCATGTGGGCGACCGAAGACATGCTCGAGCCGATCGAGTATCTCGGCAGCTACAAATACGACGGCGACTACGTGCGAGTGACAGGCACGCTTCACATGACGTGTGAGCAGCACGGCGGCGAGTTCGATGTGCATGCCGAGAGCATCGAGATCCTCTCGGTAGGGGGCCCCCGCACCCACGACCCGGTGCCTATGCGCGGGCTCGTGGGCTTGGTGGGTATGGTCCTCGGCGGCGGCCTGCTCTACCGGTATCGGGAGCTTCGCGAGTAAGGGTCCTACTGGGTATTCGCTCTACGGCCAGATGCGCTTCAGCAAGTCCGGATGGATCACGAAGGCACGCCAGAAGGCGCCGCTAGAAGCTGAAGAAGTCGTCAGGGCTGTCTATCGTGATGTAGCCGATGACAGATTCATCGTAGGGCTCGGACGGCGTTCCCCAGGAGACGACGATGTAGTACTGCGTCGCACTCACGGGGAGAGCCAGGTCATCGTAGCCGTTGTAGGGACCTACCTGAGACACGACGTAGTCGGGCGTCGCGTCGCGAGGCCCTCTCCACACCAGCCAGTCCACCCAGTCGCCCGCTCCGAGCGGGCCGGAGTTGAATCGCACCGTCCCGGTCCCTCCGATCACGGTGAAGTTCGCGGTCTTGGTCGCCTCGACGTTGCCCGACCAGTCCTCGGACCAGAACTCGACGGTGTGCGTCACGACGCCGGAGACGGCGGGGACCGTGAGGCGTGTCCCTGTCTGTGTCGCACCGCCGTCGAGCGAGTAGTACGTCGCCTTCACTCCCAGCGAGCTTGCGTCAGTCGCAGAGAACGTGATCTGGGCGGGATAGTAGTAGTAGGTGGACACGGCGTTCGATGTCGTCACCGGCGGCGTGGTGTCCGCACTGATCGTGAAGGTCGCAGTGTTCGCCGGCGTCTCGACGTTGCCAGCCTGATCGATCGACCAGAACTCGAGCGTGTGCGTTCCGGGAGTGCTGACCACGATGCTGCTTCCCACGACGACCGGTCCGCCATCGACTTTGGAGAACGTGGTGCCGATGCCCACCTTGCCACCCTCGGTGATGGTGAACTCGATGCCGGCAGCGCCCACGTAGCTCGCTTGAGCATCGGATGTGGTGACGGGTGGGGTGGCATCGCTCGGGTTGAACACCGAGTGGCAGTTGTCACACCTGTCGTCTGTCACCGAGAACGCGGGAGGTCCGTGGCAGGTCCCGCAGCCGCCCCCACTCGACGCTGACCAGGGATCGTGTGCGTCGGGGGAGCCAGCATGGATGGTCGCGTGGCAACCTCCCTCTTGGCACGTTCCGGTCCACGTTCCGAGCGTGTCGTAGGGGGCGGGATGGCAGGTCTCGCACTGGTCCCCATGTGCGTCGGTGAGTCTTCGTGGTGTGGCATATCGTGCAGTCCGCATACACCTGGTAGGGGGCGTTGGGCCAACCCGGAAGAGCGGAATCATGCTGGCCAGGAGCGAAGATGGTCACCCAGTCGCTTCCCGGCGTCGCGTCATGCATAAGCGAGTGGCATCCCAGACATAGGATGTAGGGATCGGTGGACGGGCTGGGCGGCGCACGAGGAAGCTCTCGGCGTCGCTCTCGTGCGGGAAGACCTGGAAGCGCGGGTTGTCGGTGGCGCTCGCCCCGTCCGGTTGAGTCACGAGGAACTCCTGCGAGGCGTTCACGAGGACCGGATTGGTCTCGCGGACCGAAGGCCCGACGTTGCGGGCGTCCTCGTGACACTGCTGACACAGGGGAGCGTATCCCTCCTGAAGCGCGCTCTTCTCTAGAGGTGCGCCGCCTGGATCGTCGGGCATCACGTAGCCTCGGTTGCTCTGGCCCAGAGCCCCGATCGTCGTGTCGGTCGACGCCACCCCCGTCACCACGGGCAGCTCGTCGTAGGTGTAGTGGTCGTCCTGCATGACCGGGTGATCCTGCATGGCACCCGAGTCGGTGGCATGTTGGCTCGCCCGTCCCGTGTGACATGTGGCACACCAGCCGGCTCCGTAGACCGCCGTTTCGGTCGCCGATCCGGAGGGGGCCTGCCTGAGCAGCCGGTTGGTCTTGGTCTCGTACGCAGGGTCACTTGCGACCGTGGACCTCAGGCGATCACCGGTGAACGGCTGCACGGTATCGGAATCATGGGGTGAGTGACAGTCGCTGCACGTGAGCGTCCCATCCGGGCCCATGAAGGAGCCGGTCAGAGAGCCGCCTCCCGCATCACCGCCGGGAATCGTGCTCGTCACTTCGATTCGGTGTGCCGAGGCGGGCGCCTGGCCCGTTCTCGCCTCGATGACTCCGTACACGGCTGTGCCGCCGGTCCCGTCATGACACGACTCGCAGGTGTCCTTGATGGTCTCGCCGGGAAGCAGCTTGAGACCGTCGACCGGTGCGTCGTGCAGCTCATGACACGTCTGGCACTTGCTCGTGCCGGTCGTGTAGCCGCCATGAGGACCCTTGCGAACCGCAGCGAGAAGCACAGGATCCGATCCGGGGTTCAGGATGTCTGGCCCTGATGCGCTGTGGCAGTCGACGCACTGCGTGCGCGGGAGATCTCCGGTGTAGTCGGGGAGTTCGTCGGGGTAGGCCGCGGCGATGTCCGCGACCATGGGGAGCGAACACATTGCCAGCACGATGACTGTTGCGAGCTTGACTGACCCCTTTGACACCAGTGCTCCTAGTTGCATGAGGGCCGGAGTGCGTTGTGCGAACAGAGCCGCTGTGCCGCCGCAGGCGGCTCGGGCGCACGCCAATCGTACTACGTCTCTCGAGCAGGGCGGCGACACGGAGGAGTGTGCGAACCGTCAGAGCAAGCTCTGGTACAACTCTTATTCCACATTAAGCAATGTTGAGGAACATTCGAGCTCGGGATGGAATGCTGGCATCAGGGGATAGGGCGTGGATGCCAGGAGGTGAACGCGGTGCGGAAGAACGCTATACGGTATGTCTTCCTTCTCGCACTGTGTCTCGGCCTCGTTGCTCCGGCGGCCGCAGCCGCCGCACCGCCCTCGGTCATCGCTCCCGACGGAGCATCCGCATTCTCGTACCAGGATCTCCAGGACGTCTCCGCCAAGTATGAAGGTGGCTACGCAGCGTTCGACAGACACCGAGTTCGTCGGCGACTATGACAATCCGCACGGTGGGTATGACACGACGACCAACAAGTGCAAGGTCTGCCACGCCGTGCACCGCGCCGAAGGCGCCTACTACCTGCTTCGCGCTGATTCCCAGGACGACGCATGCGACTACTGCCACATCGGCGGTTCGGCTCACAGCTCGCGGGTCGTCTATGACTACGGCAAGTACACCGAGAACGGGCACACGATCGGCGCCAGCACGGCCATCCCTGACTCCTCGGTCAGCCAGTGGACCGAGGCCGTCACGCTGACTCCGTCGATGCGGCCGATGAACCCGATCTCTGAAGACATCCAGGTTCGTGCGTACGACGCCACCAAGGCGTCGATGTACCGCTTCACGCGCCATCATGGCCACGGCGATTGGGGTACAGGTCGCTCGGGCTACAGCAAGGTCGGGCCCGCTGGCCCTGCGTTGCATGAACTGCCACCAGACCCACAACGCCACGGCCCAGGTCTGGCGTCCCTACGAGATCGATGTGGGTACGGACCGAACGAGCGCGACCCGAAGCAGCGGCTACAAGCTCCTCAAGCTCTTCCCGTCCGGCACGACGACCGGGTCGGCCAACACCTACGGCAACTACGATCCCGGCCAGGTCGTGAAGGTCGCCCGAGACCACGCTCACCGCTGGTGCGACCTACAGCGACAACGTCTCTGCCGAGTTCACGGTGACCGATGACTTCGGCTCCGAGTACGCGGCTCCCGCCTGGGTGGCGCAGCAGATCGGCCCCGTTGCCGGGGACGAGTCCGGCTCCGACCGTGACGCCAACGCCGTCAACACCGCAGCTCTCTCCGTCTGGTGCGCGGACTGCCACAATCTCAACATCGGTGGCTCCTACGAGCTCGCAGACGTCGAACTCGGCTTCAAGGCACATACCGAGAGGACTCATCCTGCTCCCTACGTCGGGGCCTTCAGCGGGCCCGGGCAATGCTATAGCTGTCATCGAGCAGACCTTCCGCCGGTGGCCTCAGGCGATGCGTGCTCGCAGTGTCACTACGGCACCGGCAACTACGCCGTGAACAGGTTTGATTCCGGCGCAGTCGAATACGTCGACTCTGACTTCCCGCACTCGGGGGAGGCCGATGGCTACAAGATGCTCGGCAGCTACTCGGTCGACGTGGCAGGACTCAATCCGACAGTGATCGACGAGACCGTCACGGTAGGTCCGGACAATCTCGACGCTGTGTGTCAGCGCTGCCACTGGGTCCAGGAGACATACCATGAGGGCGCGACCGGCGGAGACGGACACGACATCCCTGCGGCCTACGCCGCTTGCACCGACTGTCATCCCGGCGGAGATGCTGCGGCGATTCACGCAGCCGCTCCCGCCGGTTGCGATTCGTGTCATGGCGTCACGCCGCTGACCAACGACTGCGGGACCTGCCACCCGGACAAGCTCGTGGCACACGGCTATGAGGCGGCAGAGCACACCGCCGCACCGGGCAGCGGCTGGGTGCTGATCTATGCCGCAGGCCAGCACGACAGCGCCATGATCGGCGACGGCGAGGTCTACGTCGCCTGCAGCCAGTGCCACGGCACCGAGCTCGGCCCCATCCACGGGAACCAATGTCCACATGCCATCCGTCTCCGTTCGACACGCTCGGAGCCTGGTCGGGGGGCTGTCAGCAGGGCGGGTGCCACACCACGTATCACGCGGACTCAGGGACAGCGCACTATCGCCTCAGGTCGACGAGTCGAGTGCACCGAGTGCCACGCGTCTCCGAGCTGGGAGGTCCCGCCCATCCTCGTGCGCGAACTGTCACGCCGGGGTCAGCGGAGGCGACACAACACCGCCGGTCACGACATCGGATGCCCAGGCATCCTATGTCGGCGGGGCCAACATCACGTTCTCGATCACAGACAACGGGCTCATCGGTGTGGGGACGACGTTCTACGAGGTCGATGGCGGGGCAACTCAGTCGGGTTCGCGCGCCGATCGTGTCCGCGCCTGGTGCCCACACGCTCGAGTTCTGGTCGGTGGATCAGGCGGGCAACGAGGAGATCGCCGCACAAGACTGCGAACTTCACCGTCACTGCAGACACTACGCCTCCGGTGACGACCTCGAACGCGCAGGCAACCTACACAGGCAACGCCAACATCACCCTGACGGCTACCGACAACGGCTCGTCCGGGCGTCATGGCCACCTACTACCAGGTCGACAGCGGTCCCATACAGACGGGGACCTCGGTCCACGTTCCGCGAGTGGGCTCCAGCCCCCAGCCGCACACCCTCAGGTTCTGGTCTGAGGACTACTGCGGGCAACGTCGAGGCGACCAACACCGTGAACTTCACCATCGTGGGCACCGGCAACGCTACGCCTCGTGTGGTGGGACGCCGACGTGAATCCGGCCCATGCCCCAGGCGCTGGCGAGTGGGCCGATTGGACGATCAGAGCCGGCGGGCCCTCCGGCCCGATCGTTTCGACGGGATACCGCGCGGGCCCGTGGGACGGCGTGGATGACATCGTGCTTCCCGTCTCCGCCACGCCGTACTGGGTCTATGTGTACTACCAGTACTGGGATCCGGGTGCGGGCTTCTACGACCAGGACTCGACCACGTTCCCAAGTGTCCTCGTGAACACGCCGGGCGCGGTCATTCGACTGCAGTACTAGGCGCCCCTTCGGGCGGCGTCCAGGCTGGCGCGTGAACACTCCCTACAGCGTCGCAGAACTCCGCTCGCATCGAGACACCCCCGGCTTCCCGTGCGGGGATATGCGTAGCATGTGAGTGCGCAGCGCCGCGGCGGGCGAGAGGGAGTCCGATGACCGATTGTCGTGTTCGCCAGGCCCGAGTAGGTCGACGACGGGGGCCAGCGGCATGGTACCCGCCCGCTCCCGGCGGTCGGCGCACAAGGAATGGGCGTGCGTTTGGGGAATAGGAAGGTCAGGAGAGAGGGGGTCGGTCACGGACGGCGGCATCGTATGCAGTCCGAGGGCCGAACCCGATAGCATCAAGGCGGGGGAAACACATGGATCACAGTATCGAGCGCAGGCAGCGTCGGCACTTCGCAGATGGCGAGGTCATCTTCAGGCGCGGAGACAAGGCGTCCGAGATGTACGTCGTGTTCGAGGGTGCCGTTCGCATCTATCGGGACAACGATGGCACCGAGACCGAGCTGGCGACACTCGGCCCGGATGACTTCTTCGGAGAGATGGCTCTCTTCGACGACAAGCCTCGCTCGGCATCGGCTCGCGCTGTGGGCCCGGTCGAGGTTCGCGTCATCAGCGGGGACACACTCGAGATGATGCAGTGCGATCCCGTCGTCAGGCAGCTCCTCGAGACGCTGGCCGGCCGACTCAGGTCGATGGATGATGCGTTCGAACGCCTGAGCGAGGAGTCCGAGGCTCGCAGATCGTTCATGAGCAGTCGCTCCCAGTCGCAGTACTGGCTGACGTAGGCGGTTGAAGCGGGGCCAACGTTTCGAGCTGCTAGTAGCCCTCTGCGGTGTAGGCCATGTCCTCGGCCATCTGGTTGTCTGCCGCTGCCTGCTGCGTGTTGCCGGTCTTCTGGTGCTCCTCCGCACGCACAGAGTAGTACTGCGAGAGCTGGCTGAAGTAGGCGCGCTTCGTGTCGTTGGACGAGTCCTGCACATGGGACTGCACGGCCGTGAGTTCGTCGATCGCGCTGGTGTAGACCGCGACGGGATTCGCACCCTGATTGGCCGAGAGACTCACGGGCTTGCTCGGACAGGCTCACCGCGTTACCCGAATCGTCCGCAGCGAACTCCCACGCCATCTCCTTGTACATGTACGACCAGTCGTTGGGTCGGGCCTGGCGGGCCTCTTTGAGAGTGTCCCAGGCGGCCGGTGTGTCTGCCCATGTCCATGGCGTACTGCGCTCGCTCGATCAGCTTGTCGCCCTCGACGATGGACTTCACGGCCGTGTAGGCGTCCAGAGCGGCGTCTGCCTCATCATCGCCGGTGGTGCCCCACAGTACTCCGGTGACCATGCCGCCGATACCGACCTCCTTGGTCTTCTTCGCGACCCAGTCGTCCTTGTACTCCATCATCAGCGACTGCATCTCGGGCGTGCAGCCGGCGAGATTCGTTGCGACGATCGCCGCCAGGCACAGGGCTGCCAGCGTCTTGAGGAGTCGGCTCCCGCTCATTGCAGCACCGCCGTCGCTGCCTCGACAGGGCTCAGCTTGCCATCGACCTCGCCCAGGAACTCATCGCGACTCATCGTCCCGTTCGCGAAGGCGGCGATGCTCTCGGCGTCTGCGGTGACCGATATCGAGGGAGCGCCGTCCGGCCCGACCATGTCGATCGCTGCTCGGCTCACCCCGTACTCCTCGGCCGCGTCGCCCGTGGCAAGTCCCACGAGGTAGTCGTTGACCGGGTCCTCTGTAGTCGGGCGGTCCAGTGTCATGTCCACGCTGGCGTAGGCGAGCTTGCCTCCGGTGTCTCCGATCGGCATGACGACGACGTCGACTCCGGTCGTGTCCAGCCCGCTGGCCTGCATGTCGGCAAGGATCTCCTCGGCAGCAACGCGATCCGGCGTGCCGGTGAGCAGTCGCTCGGCAGGTGACTTCCTGAGAGCGAAGAAGAGCGACGTGCCCGCGCATCCCAGGAGGAGTGCTAGGACGACAGCCGAGCAGCCAAGGCAGCAGCCACGGCGTCGTTTCGCCGGCTGTGGCGCGACCGGCGCACCGGTCGGGGGCGCGCTCGTCGGGGTGGCGGGAGCGGGTGTGGCGGGTACCGTCGATGTCGTGGGTGCGGCCTGCTGGGGGGTCGGGGTCGCGGCGGGCGCTTCTGCTACCGTTCGCACCGCACACCGTGCAGAACGGTCCCGGCTCGTCCGCTGCGCCGCACTGGGGACAGAACGAGCCGTTCGCGTGGCCCGTCTCGGCTACGCTGGCCCCGCAGACCGTGCAGAAGGGTCCCGGCTCACCGGGGGCTCCGCACTGGGGGCAGGACGAGCTGGTGCTGTCGCTTGCCGTCGTCACGTTCCCCTCCCACGAGACGATTGCCGCTGTAGCCTGCGCAGCGAGTATTCCCGTGTGGAATCCGCCGAAAACACTGGCCGAGGCCCGGGCGGCCAGCGCCGCGATCACACCAGCTAGCCGATCTGCCGAGGCCGGCCTGGCCATCCGGTGTCGTATCCTGGTGCAGCGAGTCCGAGACGGTTCCGGTACCACCAAGGAGTCCCGCATGACGTTCCTGCCCCCAGACTTCAGCGTTCCCCAGGCCGAGGAGACGGCTCGTTTCCGTCTACGGCCGATCACCATCCACGACGTGGTCAAGGACTACGACGCAGTCATGTCCAGTCGCGAACAGCTGTGGGACCGTTTCGGTGAGCTGTGGGGTTGGCCGGCACCGGATCTCTCGTTGGAGCAAGACCTCATCGATCTCGCCTGGCATCAGAAGGAGGGCCAGATCGGCTCCACCTTCACCTACGCGGTCATGGCGCCGGATGAGTCTCGACTCCTCGGCTGTGTGTACGTGGATCCGCCCGTGGCCGAGGGCACCGAGGCCGACATCCGGTCCTGGGTGAGAACCGACGAGCTCGGGACGGGCTTGGAGTCAGAGCTGGAGGCGTTCGTCATCGAGTGGCTTGGCTGCTCGTGGCCGTTCTCCGTGGTGAGCCTCGACGGCGAGACCCGGGAGCTCTAGCCCTCGCGCGAGAACTACAGATCAGCGTTGATGTAGGCGAAGTAGCCGCCCACGATGGCTGCCAACCCCCACACGATGAAGAAGATGACGGTGCCCGTCTGCCCGAGGAGCTTCACGAAGCCCTGGATCTTGGC
Organism: uncultured Actinomycetes bacterium; assembly: GCA_963850695.1. Classification (GTDB taxonomy): domain Bacteria; phylum Actinomycetota; class Coriobacteriia; order Anaerosomatales; family CAWKMJ01; genus CAWKMJ01. The sequence goes on along the minus strand of CAWKMJ010000001.1, from coordinate 932,320 downwards.
GAGTCCCCACACAGACTTCGGGCGGAAGAGCGCGATCACGATGCACCGCCGCGCCATAGATCCACAAGACGATGGCGAGTAGGAGTAGCGGTTCCACGATGATTCCCCCAATCGAACACACGCGGGCCGACCTGCGCTCACAGTCTCCCATGGCCTGCCGAGCCGAGACAAGCGCGTCTAGCCGAAGAGGAGCGTGGGCAGCTCCGCGAGTTCGATCGCCGTGTACACAAGGGCAGCGGCGAGGATGCCCGCCGCGATGGCGCGCTGTCGGTCGGTCTTGAGCCAGCGGCGGATCGCGGCCCCGGCCAGCGCCCACGTGGATGTGGCGAGGAAGGCGACACCGGCCAGCGCGGCTGCGGTGACCAGCACGAGCACGACGTTGCCGATCACGCCGGAGAGGAACGTCGAGAACAGGACCAGGGCGTACGTCATGGCCTTGGGGTTGGCGAACTGCAGGGCGAATCCGCCCACGAAGCCTTGGCTGCGGGTCAGCTCGGCGTCGTCTTGCCCCCCGAAGTCGTCGCGGTGTGACCACGTGACCCAGGCAAGCCACAGGATGTAGGCGGCGCCGACGTACTTGAGCAGCGGCTGGATCGCGGGAACCACTGCGAGCAGGGCGTTGGCCACCACCGCTCCCAAGATCATGATGACCGAGAACCCGCAGACGACGCCGAGGATGAAGCGCAGCGCCTTGGGATAGCCGTGCATCATGCCGATGGTCGCGCTCATGATGTTGTTGGGACCCGGGCTGAACGTCACAGAGACGACGAAGGCCAGCAGGGCGGTGATCGACGTGTCCACGGTCTCCTCTCGGCAAGTCAGTGTCACATCGTAGCGCACGGGGTGGGGTGGCTGGGGCTCGCGCAGCCCGACTGTCCAGGTCAAGACGTCACCCTGCAGGAATGCCGGGGCCTCCGTGCTGTCACGTAGTACTCAGGGTGTATCCCCAGGCGTCGCCGTACTGCAGAGGGACCGCTCGAAGTGCCTCCGGCCAGACGATGTGGCGGGGCTGCGACGAGTCCAGACTCAGGAGGTGAAAGGTTCACCCAACGAAGCAGATGGAGGTTCGATCATGAAAGACAAGAAGAAGATGGCCTATCTCGGCACCGGAGCACTCACCGCAGCGCTCGTCTTCGGTGGACTCGGAGCCGCGTACGGTCAAGACGACGGACGGTTCCGGCCCCCCGGCGTTCGTCCAGATGATGATGGGCAGGGGCGGCGGCCCCCTCGCAGGGGTGGTCGCTGATCTCGACCGGTCTCGACGTCGACGAACGTCGTCGAGCGTCGCGCCGACGGAGAGTCGCTTGCCGCGATCGCCGAGTCTGAGGGCGTCTCGACAGATGACGTCAAAGAGGCCGCGGTCAGTGGAGTACGAGGCATCTCTCGACGAGCGCCTGACGTCGACCGAGGCCATGAAGGGCGGCCCCGGAGGCATGATGGGTCCGATGTCCGCTCGCCCCGAGAGCGTGCTGGCCGAGATGGCCGGCCTGGAGGTCTCAGATGTCCATGAGGCTCGGGCCGACGGCAAGTCGCTCGCTGAGATCGCCGAGGCCGAGGGTGTCGACATCAACGCGGTGATCGACACGACCCTCGAGAACGCCGAAGAGGGTCTGCAGACCGCGGTCGATGACGGCCGCATCGAAGCGGACGACGTGGACGAGATACTGGAGTCCATGCGCACGCGACTCGAAGAGATGGTGGACTCGACCGAGATGCCTCCCTTCGGAGGCCGAGGTGGCCCTGGCGGCCCCGGGTTCTTCGGCGGGCAGGGTGCGCCCTCAGGAGATGACTCCTAGCGCACGGTCGAAATGAGACACGCCGCCGGTTCGTCCGGCCAGAGAGGGTCCTGCGGGACCCTCTCTTCGTTTGCTGGCAGTTGGCATATGCTGATGGGAGAGAGCAGAGCCCACCACGAGCATCTTCGCCGCACCGGCCGATCCTCAGGTCTGCGGGTGAAGGCGACAGAGGAGAGTCATGACCGAATCCTCCAGCATCATCATCGGCCTTGCGCTTGTCTTCTACACCATCGGAGTGTGGGGCGAGCGCATCCAAGGGGAGCTCAAGTGGTGGCAGCTCATCTTCTTCTGGGGCGGCCTGGTCTTCGACACATGGGGCACGGGGATGATGTTCGAGATGACTCCCGGGCTCACGCTCGATATCCATAGCATCACGGGCACGATCGCCATAGTCCTCATGCTCGTGCACGCGGTCTGGGCGACCGTCGTCTTGATCACGCACAACGAGCGCTGGATCAAGGAGTTCCACAAGTTCAGCATCGCTGTGTGGTTCATCTGGCTGATACCGTACTTCAGTCCGATGTTCTTCGCGCTCGGGGGATAGTCCCCGAGCGCGTGGGCACCCAGTTCGACGCAGAGCTGACCACGATGGCCGAGGAGACCCATGAGCTCCGATGACCGCACGCCGCTGGATCTCGCCGAGTACGAGCCCGCCGAGATGATAGAACGCTCGCACGCGTTCTACGAGGATGTGCGTACCCGTCGCTCGGTGCGTGACTTCGATACTCGCGCTGTTCCATCCGAGGTGATCGAGAACGCGCTGTGCGCCGCCGGTACCGCTCCCAGTGGCGCCAACCAGCAGCCGTGGCACTTCGTCGTGGTCACCGATCCCCAGACGAAGGCCCGTATCAGAGAGCTCTCAGAGCAGGTCGAGCGCGGATTCTATGAAGGTCGCGCCCCGAAGGAGTGGCTGGAGGCGGTGGCGCCGCTCGGCACTGATGCGAGCAAGCCGTTTCTCGAGGAGGCACCCGTTCTCATCGTCGTGTTCCTCAAGAAGCGCGTGAGCGACGAGGATGGCGAGTCACGCAAGACCTACTACCCCGTCGAATCGGTGGGTATCGCCACAGGCATTCTCATCACCGCGCTGCACCGCGCGGGTCTTGGCGCGCTGACCTACACTCCCGCCCCGATGACGTTTCTCAGAGACGTGCTCGACCGTCCCGAGAGCGAGCGACCATTCATGATCTTGGCCGTTGGGCATCCCAAGGCTGGGGCCACGGCGCCACACGCGCCCAAGGCCCCTCTCGGCCAGATCGCGACCTTCGTGTCGCCCGTAGGGTAAGAACTACACACGTTCCTGTCCGGCGCGTCTGGTAGCGCTCGACGCTCCAGGCATGGCTCATGTCCGCCCGTACAGGTACGATAAGCGTCCCGGATACGTGAAATCGCGGTGTGACGCACCTTGGCGTTCGCCGACTCGTACTGCGAGCCCCACTGTGGGAGACAAGGACGGAAAGCGTGATTCGACCTTCTGACGAGGAGATGCTCCAGCCGGTCCCGGAGTCTTCCGACGCATGCGAAGCCGTACGACAAGCCCTTCGACCGCTGGGTGTGCATGGCCGAGGCGGCCGCCTCGATCGACCCTGCGCTCTACCACGAGTACGAGGTGAAGCGCGGCCTGCGCGATGTGTCGGGCAAGGGCGTCTTGGCCGGGCTCACCCAGGTCGGCAACGTGGTCGGCTCTGTGCCCGAGGCCGACGCGCTCGTCCCGGCCCCGGGCCAGCTCTCGTATCGTGGCGTGGACATCGCTGAGCTCGTCGAGGGCTTCTCGGCAGCCGGGCGCTTCGGCTTCGAGGAGACCGCCTACCTGCTGCTCATGGGTCAGCTTCCGAGTGTCGAGGAGCTCGCTCTGTTCAACAGGAAGCTCGCGCGGCACCGCGATCTCCCGCGCAACTTCGTGAACGACGCGATCCTGCGCCTGCCGAGCCAGGACAGCATGAACGAGCTCTCGCGCAGCGTTCTCGCACTCTACGTCATCGACAAGAACCCGGACGAGGTCTCTGTCCGCAACGTGCTGTGGCAGTCGCTGCAGCTCATCTCGTGCTTCCCGGTGCTCGCCGTCTATGGCTACCAGGCCTACATGCACAACTACTACCAGAACCGCAGCCTCTACATCCACGCCCCCGAGCCGGATCTCTCGACTGCCGAGAACATCCTGCACATGCTGCGGCCCGACAGCCAGTACACGGAGCTCGAGGCCAAGGTCCTCGATCTCGCACTGGTTCTCCAGGCCGAGCACGGCGGAGGCAACAACTCGTCGTTCACGACCCATGTCGTCTCTTCGACCGGCACCGACACCTACGCGGCGGTCTCAGCATCTCTCGGCTCCCTCAAGGGCCCGCGCCACGGCGGAGCGAACATCAAGGTCGTCAAGATGTTCGAGGACCTCAAGTCACAGGTGCCCAACTGGGAGGACGAGCCTGCGATCGAGGACTACCTGAGGCGCCTGCTCGACAAGGACGCATTCGACAACGCCGGCCTCATCTACGGCCTCGGCCATCCTGTCTACTCGATCTCGGACCCCCGCACGATGATCTTGCGCCAGTACGCCGAGATGCTTGCCGAGGAGAAGGGCCGCACCGACGAGTACATGCTGCACCGTCGCGTCGAGGAGCTCGGACCCGAGGCGATCGCGGCCAAGCGCAAGGTCTACAAGGGCGTCAGTGCGAACGTCGACTTCTACTCAGGATTCGTCTATCAGATGCTCGGCATCCCCGAAGAGCTCTTCACGCCGCTCTTCGCCGTCTCGCGTGTCGTTGGCTGGTGTGCGCACCGGCTCGAGGAGATCTCGAGCGGCGGCAAGATCATCAGGCCGGCGTACAAGAGCGTTGCGCCAAGCCACGGCTACGTGCCGCTCGACGAGCGGTAGACACCACAGTCCCGCTCATCGAGAGGTTGATGTGTCATGTCTGACACAGAGATCACCGTCGCCATCACGCGACGCGTCCGACCCGGCAAAGAGGACGAGTTCGACGCCGTGTATCGGGAGATGAGCGAGAGAGCCGCAGGCTTCGACGGTCATCTGGGCGGTGGCCACATCCGAGCCGCACACCCCGGTGGTGAGCACGTCATCGTCTATCGCTTCGACTCGCCTGAGCATCTCGACGCGTGGCAAGACTCCGAGGACAGACAGCGTCTGCTTGCCGAGCTCGACAGCGTGATCGAGGGGGACGTGCGCGAGGAGCGCTCGACCGGTCTCGAGTTCTGGTTCGCTGATCCCTCGTGCGCGGGAGAGTCTTCCGCCCAAGCGGTGGAAGCAGGCGCTCGTGACGTGGATCGGCCTGTTCCCGACTGTCTACCTGCTGGGACTGCTGCTCGGTCGCTTCTGGGAGCCGCTACCCGACCTCGCCCGTATCATGCTCTCGACGGCGGTGACCGTCGTACTCATGACAGTTGCAGTCATGCCTGCTCTGACGCGGCTGCTCCGTGGCTTCCTGCGACCGGGCGCGAGGCCGAGCTAGCCGCGGTCCGGTCGGGCGAAGGGCCGCTCGGCGAAGTCTCGCCGCTCTCGGCCGCTGCCTGGTCGTAGAGGTCCCTCAGGTTCGTGGGGATCGGGTTCTCCTTGAGCAACCGCGCGAACCACACGAGGTTCTCGACCATGAACCGACTCGTCTTGTTCGTGTAGAGATGCCGTTCGCCGCCTGCCTCGATGTAGGACGGTCCCGGCCCCGCTTCTCCGACCCAGTACGTGTCGACGTTGGGCGGGATCGGTACAACCCAGGTGCGAGAGATTGAACAGTGTGTTCGAGGCCGCGTCATGCGCCCCGTCCTCATTGCCCGTGACGACGACGCCCGCGACCTTGCCGTAGAGCGGGAACTGGCCGGTGGCCGGGTCCGCTTCGTCGTAGGAGGCGTCCAGTCGCTCGATGACCTTCTGGCACACGCTCGAGCGGACACCGAACCAGATAGGTGTGCCGATGACCAGGATGTCCGCCGCTTTGATGCGCTCGAAGATCGCCGGCCATTCGTCGCCGTCGCCTTCGTCGGCCGAGACCCCATGAGGCACGTGGTGATCGATGATGCGGATGGTGTCGAAGGCAACACCGTGCTCGTCGAACAGTGCTCCCACCCTGTCGAGGAGTGCCTGGGTGTTCGAGACGCGGTCCGACTTCTTGAGCGTGCAGTTGAGCGCGAGGGCGGACAGGTCCATGGGGGCCTCCTCGGTAGGGAATGCAGGGGCGCACACTGTACCTACCCGCTGCGGCGCTACTGCGAATCGAACTCGAAGAGCCCGTCCTCGGTGATCTGCACGGGCGTGTCGAAGTCCTCTTCGGACAGCTCGTTCACGAGAGCAACAGCCTCCCGCTCCCAATCGACCTTGGGAACTCCCGGGTCGGCGATGCGCAGCGAGAGCCACCTGCCGCCAAGCACGCGGCCTTCCTCGTCGACGCGCACGGTCAACAGACCCGACAGCGCGAGGTCCCCGCTGCGGTTGAAGTTCTTCCAGCCGGCGAAGTTGCCGAGCGAGTAGGCGATGAGCGCGTCCCCGCGTCGCTCCATCCCGCGCACGACGTGCGGGCCGGATCCGACGACCAGGTCGGCTCCGGCATCTACGACCGCGTGTGCGAACGCGCGCGAGTCGCCCCTGAACTCGCCGTAGGCGTACTCGGCCTCCTCGGGCACATGGGTCTCGTCGGCCCCCTCGGCACCGGCGTGCATGGTGACCACAACGACGTCGGCCTCCTGGTCTGCAGCCCGCACGAGGTCCGCGGCCTCATCGATGTCTCCGATGTCCGGACTCCAGGGATAGGGCGAGAAGCCGAGGACGGCAACACGGACCCCGTCGATCTCACGCATGACCATCGCGTCGAGAAGTCCGGTGTACTCGAGGTCGCTGTCGGCGAGAGCGTCCTTGGTGGATGCGAGTCCGGCGCTGAAGTAGTCATTGGAGTGGTTGTTGGCGAGGTTCGCCACATCGATCCCGGCCCAAGCGAGAGCAGCTGCGTTCTCCGGCGGGGCCTGGAACGCGTAGCAGTCGCCGGAATCCGAGTCGTCACACTTCGAGGCGCCTCCGCTGCCGAAGGTGCCCTCGAGGTTGGCGATCATGAGGTCCGGCTCGCTGAGGTACTCGCGCGTGTACTCGAAGAGGGCTTTGCCCTCCTGCGGCGGGTTGCCGTACTTCGAGCCCGGCGTCAGATCACCGACCCAGCCGATCTCGATGACGACGGGCTCGGGCGGCGCTGTGGGTTCGGCCGAGGGTGAGGCGGCAGCGGACGCCGTTGCCTCCGGCGCGATGGTCGCCGCCAGGGACTCCTCGGCAGGAGGGTCTATCGTGGCGATCAGGTTCGAGCGCATGAGGTAGAAGGCTGCCGCGGCCACGCCCACGGCGAGAGCCAGGCTGACCACGAGCGTGATCTGCCGATGCCTGCGCACACGTCTGAGAGCTCGCGTCTCCGGGGGGCGCTCGAGCCAGCTGTTGTAGCTTCCGGGCTTGTGTTTGTAGCTCATGATTCGATTCTAGTCTTTCCGCACGTCACAGTGGCACGGTTGTTTGCCGCCTCTTCGTGCGGGAACGACTTCAAGTATCGGTTGAGCTTCCGACAAGGGGGACGGAGGTGAAACCATGCATCTCACCGAAGGTCACGTACTCACGTGTCTCGCATCGGATTGCTCCTACAACTGTGAGTCGATGTGCTGCGCGCCAGAAGTCATGATCGGCGACGAGCATCCGCGCTGCGACATGTTCACGACGCTCGAGAAGAGTCTGGAGAAGCACTCGCCGCGCGTGCAGCAATGCCATGTGGGAGACTGTCACTTCAACAAGCAGCGGACATGCGGCGCTGCAGGCATCACGCTGATGACGCACGCTGATCACGCAGACTGCATGACGTATCGCGTCTAGCGTCCTAGGGGTTCTCGGGGTCGGCCGCGTCGGCTGTGCCGGTCGCGGTCGCGACTCCCCGATCACGCTGACGAGGACTCCGATCACCGCGCCGATGACGGTGTCGAGGAGACGGGCGAAAGCCCAATCCGTGTAGTCCGACTGGGCGACGCCGGCCAGCGCGATCACGAGAACGGTCGAGCATGCCGTCACGACGGTGCTGCTACGCTCGACCCACAGGAGGCTGACGAGCACGGCTACGAGCGCTGCCGCAAGAAGCGCTGACTCGGGGAGCACCGCCAGGAAGATGAGGAAGACCACGACGCCCGCAAGCGTCGCGACGGTTCGTTGTACTCCGCTGCGCCACGCTGCATGCCCGGTGGGCTGGCTGACGATGACCATCGCGAGCAGCACCCAGAAGCCGCTCTCGTCACCGCGCTGTGAGAACGTCACGGCGAGGATCAGGCCGAGGGTCAGCGCGCGCACGACCGCGTAGCGGAACATCGGGTTGGCGGGGCCCAGCATCTGAGCGAGGCTCGGTCGAGCGTCGGGGTCGACACCCGAATCCTCGTCGCGCTTCTTCGATGACTTCGGCCTGCTTGGGTGTGAACTTGTCGATGAGCCACGTCGTGAACAGCACCACCGCCACGGTGATCGCGGCAGCAACGGCAGTCATGGCGATGACCGTCTCAGCGTCCGCTCCCGAGGATTTCAGCGCCGGTGGCCCAAGCCATGCGAAGACGAGGTAGGCCAAGACGACGAGGTTGCCGAGACCCATGAGCGCAGGATTGCTCGGCAGTGACATGAGGTACACGACGATCGTCATCGCGATGACGGCCGCGGCTGGCATGTCGGCGGTGAGCACCGAGAGCGCGCAGGCGGCAACAAGGAGGACACCGAACGCCGCACCGATCTTGCCGGCGGCCTTGCTCGGCACCATGAGCATGATGATGGTGAGCAGGAGTGCTGGGACGAGCGTGTAGAGGAAGAGCCCGGGCTCGCCGGCGACGATAGACGGGGATGGACGCGACGAGTCCGCTGACGATGACCCAGAGTCGGCATCTCCCACCTGAGGCGAGGAGTGCCGGTATCGTCCGGCGGCTGGCTGTGTTTGTGTCTTCGTCGTCGACCATCGCTACGAATCTTACCCGAACGAACGCCGGAGCTGCGCCGCTATATGATGTAGAGACCCACCGACGAGGGAGGACCGCACGCATGGGACGCCATCCGATCATCACGACCCTCGTTGCGATCGTGATTGGTGGTCTCTTTGCCTCTGGTGGTCGTCGCGACGATGTTCAACCCGGGGATTCCCGAGGAGGGTGCCGGCACCGTGGTCAGCGTCGAGGCAGGCTACGCGGTGATCGACGTCGATGGCGTGCAGGTCGAGATGACGGTGGGCGTGCTCGAACTCGAACCGGGGATGCGAGTCGAGTACGACAGCGACGCGCCGGGAGGGTTCGGCCTCTTCCGGCACTATCACGTCGTGAAGGACTCGGCCGAGGAGGAGTAGGTCAATCCTCGTCGCCAGGCCTCTTCCTGAGCGCCTTCTTGCGCGACGCGCGCGCCTTCTCGGCACGTCTGCGCCTCTTGGCCGCCCGTGACGGACGCGTGGGCCGACGGGTGCGGCGAGGACGCATCATGTCCTCGAGACGCGCGCGCAGCCGACGCAGGCACTCGCGCTTGTTCTGCAGCTGGCTGCGCTGCCTTTGGCATGAGACCCGGATGCCGCTCGGCTGGTGGACGAGCCTGCACTGCGGAGTCTGTGGTGTTCACCGACTGTCCGCCGGGCCCTGATGAGCGAAACACCTGGACGTCGCACTCGGCCAGCAGCCTGTCGTCGTCCTCGGGTATCGCGTATCCCTCTGGCAGCGCGGGCGCGTCACTCATGTGGACCAACGCCAGAGTACGTCTGCGGGTCGAGCATGTGCCGTCACCACCGGGGGCAGTCGGCTATTCCGTGTACTCGAACGACGTCTCGACCCATGTCCCGCTCTGCAGATCGTTGGTCCAGCCGGACTCCCACGTGGTGAAGTCATCGAACCAGTCCTCAAGATCGTTCTCGTCGATACCCTCGAGCGAGATCTCGACGTTGCTTGCCATGTTGTACTCGGTCATGAACAGCTGCTCGCTGCGCATGTCGAGGAAGTCGCTCATGATCTGCTCGGACATGCTCGCCGGGACCATTGGGCCAGGACCGGCGAAAGCCGCAAGTCCGGATGTCAGCGTCTGAGGGTGCAGCCACACGACGTCCGCTTCCTCATCGTAGTAGGAGACCGCGGCATCATCGGAGCCCTCGGCCTCGATGTCCTCGGTGCGTGTGGCGAAGAAGGTGATGTAGAAGCCGGGGACGGTCTCGGACTCGGCGACGAGGTGGTAGTCGACAGCTTCGCCGGGATCGCTCGCCTCGGCCATCTCGTGCGCCCGGAAGTCGGGATAGAAGTACTCCACCATGCGCTCCGCGTCGTCGCGGACATCCCCGTAGCCGCCCTCGAGCGTCTCGTCCATCTGATCGACGGCCGCGCTCTCCTCGTCGGTGCGGGGGTCCTCTGTGTAGCCGCTGTCGCTGTCATCGAGGAACCAGACGCCAGCGACGAGCGAGCCGCAGCCGCACAGCAGCAACACGACGACCACGATGCCGATGATGAGGGGGAGCTTGGACTTCGAGGTCGTGGGCGGAGCGGTGCCGGGATGCCGGGACCGCGACAGGCTCCTCGATGGGTCCCTGGTCGGCCGGAGGCGGCTCGGGGGCGTCGTACTCGTTGGATAGCGCCTCGGTGCCGTGCCCCTTGGGACAGGTGCCGTCCGCAGTGAGATAGACGTTCTCGCCGCACTCTGAGCAGTACGCGGCCTTGGCCATCGAGACCCCCTCCGATCGACTGTTCCTACCAGGATAACGCTACTGTCGCGGGTCGTGTCGGCTGATCGCCGAGGGCTAGGCGATCCGTCGAATGTGCGAGATTCCTGTGATCAGGGTATTGACTACTGTGAAGTTATGAGTACTATGAACTTGCGAATGGCACTGATATCCCACAACCGGGAAGGGGGCAGCCGATGACCGAGCAAGATTCGCCGATGGTGCGCAAGCTTCGCAAGGAGCTCAACGCCGGAACGGTCGCACTGGTGCTGCTGGCGATTCTCGAGCAGGCAGACGAGGCCCTCTACGGCTACCAGATCGCCAAGCAGCTCGAGGAGATGGCCTCAGACGGCGTACCGGTCAAGCAGGGCACGCTCTACCCGGTGCTTCGCTCGATGGATGACAACGGGCTTCTGGAGAGCAAGGTCGAGCCGTCGGTCTCCGGCCCGCCGCGGAAGTACTACAGCATCACGGACGAGGGGCGGATCGATCCTTTCTGAGTGGAAGAACGAATGGACTCGAACGCGCGACTTCGTCGACGCTGTGCTGAAAGGGGAGATCGGATCATGATCGAGGAGTATCTGAATCGGCTCAGAGCCGAGCTCTCCGGCGCTGACCCTGCGGTCATCAACGACGCGGTCTACGACGCCGACGAGTACCTGCGCGCCGAGCTCGCGGATGTGCCTGCCGACGAGCAGGACGCGGCGATGACGCGGATCTATGAGAACTACGGCACGCCAGCCGAGGTCGCCTCGGCCTATCTGGACGCGGAGCGCGTCACCGCGCCGCGTGCCTCCCAGGAAGCCGGCGACCGACCAGCTCGGCAACGCACGCCCTGACGCTCGTTCTTCGGCATCGTGTCTGACTCGCAGGCGTGGGGCTCGCTCATGTACATGCTGCTCTCGCTGGCGACCGGCATCATCTACTTCACGATCGTCGTGACGGGCTTCTCGCTCTCGCTCGGCATGGCGATCCTCATCATCGGCATCCCGATCATGCTGCTGTTCCTCGCAGTCGTGCGCGCGGTCTCTCTTGCCGAGGGACGCCTCGTCGAGGCGCTGCTCGGCGAGAGGATGCCGAGGAGACCCGCGCTCCCGCCGTCGGAGTCGGGCATCTTCCAGCGCATCAAGTGGTGGCTCACCGACTATCGCACGTGGACGACGATGGTCTACATGGTCCTCATGCTGCCGCTGGGCGTCATCTACTTCTCGACGATCGTCATCGCGCTCTCAGCTCGCGCTCTCGCTGTTCGTAGGCCCGCTCATCCAGTTCTTCACCGGCGTCCCGATGATCATCACCGGCGACTATGGGTACTACATCGAGTGGTACGCGGTCCCGTTCGTCTGGGCGGCCGGCGCGCTCGTCTTCATCCTCACGCTCCACCTGGCCAAGCTCGTGGGCAGGGTGCACGGAGCGTTCGCCAAGGTGATGCTCGTGGGACGGTTCTCCGAGGCCGGTCAGGCCCAGTCATAGATGACGGGGGACGAGAACGATGAAGAAGACACATCTGATGCTTGCGGTGCTGCTGGTGGCGGTGCTTGTGCTGACCGTGGGCTGCACGCGCGTGGACCTGGGCGAGGAGGGCGATCGCACGACCGAGACCGTCCGTGCCGAGGGGGCCAAGCGTGTCGAGGCCGAGATCGTCATGGGCCCGGGGGAGCTCACGGTCACTGGTGGGGCGCGAGCGCTCATGGACGGTGAGTTCCAGTACTCCGATGGGCGGCTCGCTCCCGAGATCGACTATCGTGTCGACGGTGGCGTGGGTGAGCTCGACATACGGCAGGGCGAGCCGAAGGCAACTGGTTCCCGCGCGTTGTGGAGCGGCGCCTTCAAGAACATCTGGGACATCGAGTTCTCCGACAGGATGCCGCTCGATCTGCGCATGACGCTTGGAGCGGGGGACGCCAACGTCGAGATGGGCGACACGATGCTCGAGGAGCTTCGAATGGAGACGGGTGCCGGCAGCCTCGACGTCGACGTCTCCGGCTCGGACAGCCTCGACGAGATTCGCATCACCACGGGGGCGGGCGATCGTCAAGCTCGATGCTTCCGGCGGCTCGATGCTTCGTGAGTTCGATTTCGACACCGGGGCGGGTTCGCTCCGTCTCGACCTGACAGGCGACGCTTGGACCGAGGACATCGAGGGGGCGTGTGGATGGCGGCGCCGGGGACGTCAGCATCAGCTTGCCCTCGGATGTCGCCGTCGAGGTGCGCGTCGACAGTGGTATCGGTGACGTGCAGGCCGATGGTCTTCTCTCGGACGGGGATGTGTGGGTCAACGACGCCTACGGCGACGGTGGCCCCGTCATCGAGATCGACATCAACCAGGGCGTGGGCAACGTGCGGCTCTCGGTGGAGTAGCCGAGTAGCGCTACTCCTCGATCGATATCGCTTGGACGGGACACAGGTCGGCCGCGTCCCTGATCGATCCGTAGACCTCGGGGTCGGGGTTCTCCGCGATGACCCACGAGTGCCCGTCCTCGCGAACCCGGAACACCTCGGGGCACGTGTCTTCACAGGAACCGCACCCGATGCACAGGTCATGGTCCACGACCGGCTTCATGGGCGCCTCCTCACGTAGTAGATACGGGCGTTCCTGCCGCCATGACTGCTTCTTCGATACCCTCCTTGAGCGAGTTGGAACCGCGAAACGAGACGGCATCGGCCGTTCGTCCCCCGGACGGTCAGCCCCGGGGCCTCGTGGGGTATCGTTGTAGAAGAAGATGTCCCCTGGGGAGGAGCTCCATGGATCAGCAGTTCCAGAGGATCAAGGTCCTCGTTGAGACCGCCGAGCGGAGCTTTCGGGGCTACGTCTACAAGCCCGTAGCCGATACGGAGGCCGCGCGCCTCTCCGACTATCTCAACAGCTACAGCGACAAGTTCCTGCGGCTGGCCGATGTCGAGATCGCCGATCGCGGCCATCACTACCGCGTGGGCGACAAGCAGGATTTCGTCGCGGTCGCGGTGAGCTCCATCGTCTACATCTGCTCCCATGGAAGGCGAGTAGGAGCCCGGCGCCCGGAGCTCTCACGCCCCGACGTCTGCGAGGGTGATGCAGTATGGGCGATGTGGTCGTCGGCACATGCTCGTGGACCGACAAGACGATGGTCGAGCGCTGGTACCCGCGCGGGGTCTCCTCGGCAGAGGCGCGCCTGCGCTACTATGCCGCTCGCTACGACACCGTCGAGGTGGACTCCACGTTCTACGGTCTGCCCCAGCGCGCGTACGCCCAGAACTGGGTCGAGCGCACGCCGCGAGCACTTCACGTTCCACATCAAGGCCTACGGGATGATGACCCGCCACGAGGTCGATGAGCGCGCGCTGCACCCCGACCTTCGCGACTACCCGTACGAGCTCTCCGACCGCGGACGTGTGCGCCAGCCCGACCAGACCATGGTGGAGCGCTCGTTCGACATCTTCGCCGAGGAGCTCCAGCCACTCGTTGCGAGGCGGCAAGATGGGCGGCGTGCTCATGCAGCTCCCGCCGTACGTGACCGCGAAGCACCCGGACAAGACGCACGAGACGCTGAGGTATCTGGAGTGGGCGCAGGTCAAGCTTGCCGAGGGGCTACCCGACGCCCCGATGCTCGTTGAGTTCCGGCATCCCTCGTGGGTGATCGGCGACCAGCTTGCCGAGACGATGCGCTTCCTCTCCGAGCGCGACATGGTCTACGTGAGCGTGGACTCACCGCAGTTCCCCGAGCGCACGACCATGCCGCCGGTGACCGCCGCGACAGCACCGTGGGCCTACGTGCGCCTGCACGGGCGCAACCGCGAGACCTTCTTCGCCAAGGTGCCGAGTGCCGCCGAGCGCTTCGACTACCTCTACACCCCCGATGAGCTTGCCGAGTGGGACGAGCCCATTCGCGATCTGGCCGATGAGACCGAGCGCGCGTGGGTGATGTTCAACAACTGCAAGTACGACTACGCGCCGAGGAATGCTCGCGAGATGGCCGAGATCCTCGGCGATGTGGTCGCGCCGCGAGAGGGCGGTGCTGCCACCGGCGAGCCTGCGGAGAGCGGGGGTGCATCCGGCAGCTCGCCAACGGCCCCACAGGCAGGTGAGCCATCTGGTGGACTCGACGGGCCGGCGGAGCCGGGCAGCGATCAGCTCGGCTTCGACATCTAGGGCTGCATGCCACGCCCGGGTGCAGCCTGTCCCGCGACCGTGTCACAGGTGGCGGTATCCAGCGCCCAATGGGGAAGTACCTAGTAGAACGCGACGCCATCGGCATCTGGTCGAGGCGAGTGTCGGCAGCTCGGCACCGCTCTGGGAATGGGACGGCGTGATGAAGGTACTCGTCACATATGGCACATGGGCCGGCTCCACGACCGGGGTCGCCGAGTGGATCGCCGAGGGACTGCGGCAGACCGGCGCTGACGTGACCCTCGTTCCTGCCGGTGAGGCCCCCGGACCCCGAGGGCTACGACGCAGTGGTGGTCGGCAGTGCGATCCGTGCCGGCATGTGGAATCAGGCGGCCAAGACAGTACGTGACGAAGCACGCCGATGCACTGGCGGAGCTGCCCACGGCCTTCTTCTCGGTAGGGCTCACCATCACCGAGGAGGACGATGACGCGTACGACCGCAGTCGCGAGTTCACGGAGAAGATGCTTGCTCAGGTGCCGGACGTGACCGCGGCAGACATCGGGGTCTTCGCCGGAGCGTTCGACCCGCACAAGCTGGGCGGGATCGTCGGCTTCGCGCTGCGGACAGCCGAGCTGCCCACAGGTGACTTTCGCGACGAGGACGAGGTCACTGGGTGGGCGAAGGAGCTTCAGACGAAGCTCGCAATGTGATGACGTGCATCTCCGGGCGCGTGAAGAGCCGGATGGGCGCGGTCACAGTGCCGATGCCGTTGGAGACCAGGATGTCGGTGTCCCACTCGTTCTTCCACCCGTGCAGGTAGCGGCCGCCGTGCTTGGATGGTGAGAACGGGGAGATCATCCCGAAGAGACTGACCTGGCCACCGTGCGTGTGCCCGGCCATAGCGAGGTCCCAGTACTCCTTGGTGGGCTGGAGCTGATCGGCGAAGACGTCGGGGTTGTGTGAGACGAGCATCGCGAAGTCCTCGACGGTGATGGGCTCGGCGGTGGCCTTGGCATCCGGCGAGCCGGTGTAGGCGTCCTCGAGCCCGGCCACCCAGATGCTCGCGCCGTCGCGCTCGAGCTCTACGGCGTCGTTCTCGAGCAGCGTGATGCCCGCCTCGGCCATGCCGGCGTGTGCTTCTTCTTCGCCCTCCCAGGCATCGTGGTTGCCCATCACGGCGAAGACACCCTCCGGTGCCTCGACGCCAGCGATCGCGGGGTAGAAGATCTTCGCGCCCTTCATGCGGCCGCCCACGTAGTCGCCGCCGAGAAGGACGACATCGGGCTCCTCGGCGTTGATGCGTTCGACGAGGCGGTCCATGCGGTTGCGTGACATGTAGGGGCCCGCGTGGATGTCGGCGACGAAGAGCACCTTCATGCCGTCGAACTGCTCAGGGATCGCGGCGTTGGCGTACTCGGTCCGCTCGACCTTCACGACCCGCGCCTCGACGACCATATAGGCGATCCACAGGACGAGAACGGCGACCACGACCACGATAGTGATCCTGAGCGCGCCGATCTCGCCGAGACGGTCTATGAAAGACGTTTGGGCCATGAGCGGCGTGAAGAGCGATATCGATGCCAAGGCCGTCCCCGCTACCGTGGTGTTGACGCGGAGGGCTCGGCCCCCGGGGCGTCGGGCAGGTACGCGTTGCGCACGTCCTGGACGAGGCGGCCGTCGGTCACCTCGAGGACGCGGTCGGTCTGCTGGGCGATCCTGCGGTCGTGGGTGACGATGAGGAACGTCGTCCCGAACTCAGCGGCGATCTCGCGGAAGAGCTTGTAGACCGCTGCGGAGTTGTCGGTGTCGAGATTGCCGGTGGGCTCATCGGCCAGGATGAGCTTGGGCCTGTTGAAGAGCGCTCGCCCGATCGCGACGCGCTGCTTCTGCCCGCCGGAGAGCGCGCTGGCCTTCTTGCCCTCCAGCCCTCCCAGGCCGAGGAGCTCCATCGTGTCGAGCCCACGCTTCCTGTCATCGGCTGAGATCGTGCGACCGCTGATGAGCGCCGGCATCGTGAGGTTCTCCCACACGCTGAACTCGGGCAGCAGGTAGTGGAACTGGAACACGAAGCCGAGAAGCTCGTTGCGCAGCTTGGCCCGCCCTTCCGGTCCGGCAGCGGCTGCATCCCGGTCGTCGAGTGTGACCGAGCCCTTCGTGGGCGTGTCGAGCAGGCCGAACAGGTTGAGCAGCGTGGACTTGCCCGAGCCTGACTGGCCGACGATCGAGGCGAACTCACCCTCATCCACGTCGAAGGTGACGCCCTTGAGGGCGTAGGTCTTCACCTCGTCGCCGTAGATCTTCTCGAGATCGCGTGCGCGCAGCAGTTTAGCCACCCTGGATCACCTCGATCGGGTCGAGGCTTGCGGTCTTGCGATACGGGATGATCGCCGAGAGCAGCGCGACAGAGATCCCGACGACCGCCGGCGGTGATGTACTTGTCGGGCTGGATCGTGATCGTGAACGGCACGGGGATGAACGAGAAGGATGCGATCAGGCCCGCTCCGGCAAGGATGCCTGCGATCGTGCCCAGGACGCCGAGGATCGCACCCTCCCACAGGAAGATGAGCCCGGTCTGGCGGTCGCGCATGCCGAGCGCCTTGAGGATGCCGATCTGCTGGGTCTTCTGCACGGCGGAGATGGCGAGGGTCGCCGCGATGCCGAGCGCCACGGCGACCATCACGAACACCTGGATCATGATCGAGGAGCTCGACTGCGCCTGCAGGCCCGAGAGCAGGTCGCCGCTCTGCCTCCTGCCACTCTGAGACGGTGAGTCCGGGAGCCTTCTGCTGCCACTCGGTCTGCACCTCGACGCTGTCGAAGGGCTCTTCGAGCTGGACCTCGATCGCCGAGTACTCGTCCGAGGACTGGCCGAGCACGCTCCTCGGCAGATCGGACTCCACGTAGCCGAGACGATCGTTGGCCGTTCCCTGGCCAAAGTCGATCACGGCCGAGACGGTCAGGCGCGTGTCGCGGTTGCCGGGGAGCACGAGGACGATGTCGTCGCCGGGGGCGACGTCGTACTCCTCGGCGAACCCGAGGCCCACCATGACGTCGTCGGCGTCGAGGCGGTACTCGCCGTCGACGATGCGCTCCTCGAGGTCGTAGATCGTCTCGAGCTCCTCCAAGACACCGCCCTTGAGGTTGAGCGGCGCGCTGTTGTCATCGGACGTGTACAGCGCCGAGGTCGTGCGCACCGGCACGACCGCGCCGGGCTCGACGCGGTCATCGGACGTGATGAGTTCCTCGAGCTGCGCGGTGTACTCGACGGGCTCGCCTTCGTCGTCGTCGGCGATGGTCACGTGCGGGCTCGTTCCCACGACCGAGCCGAGCAGATCCTGCTGCAGGCTCGTGATCAGCGATGCGACGAAGATGAGGACGGCGAGGCCCACGGCGATGCCGGCCACGATGAGACCTGACTGGAAGGGGCTGGTCTTGCAGGAAGCGCGCGGCGATGCGAAGCGACAGCATCAGGCGTCCCCCTCGGGAGCCGAAGGCGTCTGAGCACTCGTCGGTTGCCCGCCACACGCCGGTCTCGATCAGGGTCTCGTCGAAGAGCAGCTCCTCGCGCCAACCGCAGTCCTCGCACGCGAAGGCGGCGCCTCCTGCCACAAGCCGCACATCCGGCAGGCCGGCAGCCACGTCCTCGACCACCTCGCGCAGGAGCAGGAGGTTGTAGTGGGTTGAGGCGGAGAGCACGATCGAGGTCCACGTCGAGTGCCCGTGCGGCATCGATGATCTCGGCCACAGGCGTGTTGGCGCCCAGGTAGTGCGTGTGCCATCCGGCGATCTCGAACCGGTCGGCGAGCATCCGCAGGCCCAGGTCGTGCGCCTCATCGGGTGGGCACGCGAGCAGGACTGAGTCGGCGCGGGCGGGCGCCGCCGCCGCGGCCTTCGCGACCTCCGGGTACAGCGCATCGACGATCGTGCGCACGGTCGCGGTCGCGAAGTGCTCCTCCCACACGCGCGTCGACCCCGCCTGCCACTGTGCGCCGGTGTCCACCATGAGAGGGATCGAGGACCTGGTCGTAGAGGGAGACGACGTCGATCTCGCCCGCTCTGCACCGCATCGACCGCAGCCCTCACCGCGGCCGCGCGGTCTCCGCTCGGCAAGCGCGGCGTCGATCTCCTCGCGGAGGGTCTGCGCTGCTGGAGTCGCCTCGGCGGTCATGCTACAGAGCCTCGTCCGGCGGTATCTCGCCGAGTTCGCAGGCCATGGCCACAGCGGTGTCTCGCCTGCGCGCGCGGCGGAGCATGTAGTACGCCCAGCCAAGCGCCGCGACGATCGCCGCGATGCCTATGTAGGTGATGGGATCGTAGGCGCTGTAGTCGAGCAGGATGATCTTTCTGGACACGGCGATGAGGCCGACGAGCACGACCAGCTCGGCGTGGAAGTCGTTCTCGGTGAGATAGACCTCGACCGACTCGGCCAGCTCGATGGCGATGAAGATCGTGAGAATGAAGCCGAAGAACGTCATCAGGGCCTCTTCGCCGCGCAGCAGATCGCCGGAGGATACAGTACGGAAGGACTCGACCGCGAGGTCCACGAAGCCGAGGAGAAGTTCGAGCGTGGTGACGGCAACGATAGCCAGCATCAGGAAGAGGAGGACGAGCACAACCGCGTGCTTGATTCTGTCGACCCAGCCAAGCACGCCGTCGCGAGGCGCCTTGATGCCGAGGAGTGCGGTCTTGCCGGTCGGTTCGCTCCCGCTCATACGGTCTCCGTGTCTCGTCGGTCATGCTGCCAGATACTAGATACCCCAGATGGATGACGTCGGGCGTGCTACGTCTCTGCAGCCTAGCCTTCGTCGGAGTCCGAGGCGTGCCGCTGGCGACTCCTGCTCCCGCCCCAGGTTCGTCACGATCAAGGCCACGATCGTCACGAGGTAGACCTGGCCGATGAGCGCCTCGGTGATGGCGAGCATGCGGCCCACGTCTCCTGCTGGCGTCAGATCGCCGTATCCGAGGGTCGTGAGGGTCGTGAAGCTGAAGTACAGGCTGTCCATCGCCGGTAGGATCAGGTGCCTCGGCGAAGAACGGGGACGGGGTCGAGCGTGCCGATCGTGAGGAAGAGCACCGAGAAGAACATCCCGATGATCAGGTAGATGCACAGGGCCGCAAAGACGGTCTCCGCTCCCACGTGTGTCGAAGTCGCGCAGTCGTCTCGCTATGACCACCGGGCCCAAGGCGAAGCAAGATCATCAGTGCGACCGAAGCGATGATGCCCGCGACATGTCCGCCGGCGTAGTTGGCCGCCGATGGCCGCCACGACGGCGACAGCGGCAACGACCTGCGGCAACCGTCAGCTCCTCTGCGAGAGACCGACGAGGCCTGGTAGATGACCAGCACGGCTGCCGCCTGGATGACCACCGCGAGCGACCCGCCGTACTGGGTCTCGCCGAGGATGGCGATCACGAGCATCGTGGCGACGAGCAGTATGAGGACCAGCCCGAAGGAGTCGCGGAAGTCGAGCGTCTTGTGGCACGCTGTCCCCCGTCGTGTAGGCAGTCCGCCCGCTGTTGCGTAGCCCGTGCAACCAGCCGGCGTTGGGTACACACGTCATAGTACCAATGGAGGAACGTCTGGCGAGGAGAGGTGCATGGGCTCAGAGGACACCGAGCGCGAAGAGAGTGGCGGAGGAGACTCCATGCGCGAGGGGGAGAGCGCGGGAGACTCGAAGCAAAGCTCCAAGCGTAGCCTCGGCCGCGACATCGGTGCCGGCATCACGACGGCTATCGCCAACGTCCCTGACGCCATGGCCAACGCTGTCCTTGCGGGCCTCAACCCGGTCAGCGGACTCTACGCGCTGCTGACGGGGACGCCTTCCGCAGCCCTCACCACGAGCTCGCAGTTCCTTACCGTTGCCGTTACGGCAGCGATGGCGCTTGCGGTCGGTGATGCCCTCAAGCCCTACGCGGCCGATGCCGACACAGCTCGCGGCCGCGCTCGTGACGCTCACGGTGCTTGACGGGCGTCGTGATGATCGTGCTGGGCCTGCTCAAGGCTGGCTCGCTCATGCGGTTCGTCTCCAACGCCGTCATGCGCGGCTTCCTCACCGGAGTCGCGCTGACGATCATCCTCGGCCAGATCCCCAAGTTCCTCGGCTCGACGTCGGCCTACGAGAACAAGCTTGTGGCCGCGGCCGATGTAGCTCTCAGCCCCGCCAGGTTCGACTGGACGACCGTCTTCATCGGGGTGTTCACGATGGGCGTCGTGTTGGCGCTCGAGTACACGCCGGTCAAGCGGTTCGCCATGGTGATAGCGCTCGTGCTCGCAACGGCAGGCACTGCTCTGCTCGAGCTCGCGACCGTGCTCGTGCGCGATGTCTCTCCCATACCGCAGGGGTTCCCGACCCCCGTGCTTGCCGGACCTGGGGATGGTGTTCGGGCTCTCTGTGGCCGCGATCTCGGTCGCGCTCATCGGGCTCATCCAGGGAGCGGGCGTGAGCAAGTCCACTCCCAACCCCGACGGGACGTACCCGGATCTCTCGCGTGACTTCATCGGCCAGGGAATCGGCAACGCTGTGTCCGGGCTGTTCCGCGGCATGCCGGTCGGTGGC
The DNA here is from genome assembly GCA_963850695.1 of uncultured Actinomycetes bacterium. Lineage (GTDB taxonomy): Bacteria > Actinomycetota > Coriobacteriia > Anaerosomatales > CAWKMJ01 > CAWKMJ01. The sequence continues at coordinate 911,202 of CAWKMJ010000001.1, read as the reverse complement.
TCGGTGTCGAGCACCGCGCTCAACATCCAGGGCGGCGCCACGAGTCGATGGTCCAACTTCTTTGTGGGTCCGACGATCGGCGTGATCCTGGTCGCGCTGTTCTGGGCTGTCGAGCTCATCCCCATGACCAGTCTGGCCGCACTGCTCATCATCGTGGGCTTCCGCGCGATCGACCGCGAAGCGATCCTCGCGGTGTGGATGACGGGCCTCGAGTCCCGCGTGATCATGGCGATCACGTTCGTCGGCGTGCTCGTCATGCCCGTGCAGTTCGCGGTCCTCCTCGGCGTGGCGATCTCCATCGTCGCCCACGTCTACAGCTCGTCACTCGATGTGCGTATCGCCGAGCTCACCCGTCTCGATGACGGCAGGATCGCCGAGTCCGAGCCGCCTAGAGACCCTCCGCGGCGGCGCGGTCACCGTGCTGCAGATCTACGGGAGCGTCTTCTACGCGGGAGCGCAGGTGGCCGAGGAGATGCTGCCCGACCCACAGGGGGCGCACGAACGCGATCGTGATCCTCAGGCTGCGCGGCCGTGCCGATGTCGGAAGCACGTTCCTCGATGTCATCGAGCGCTACCGCAGCGGCTGGAGGACGAGGACGGTTCACTGATGCTCGCCGGAGTCGGGCCCGACGCTCTACGAACAGCTCGAGCGCACGGGTCATCTGGAGCGTGTCGGCGACGAGAACGTCTTCGAGGCCACGCGGATCGTCACCGATTCGACCGAGCTGGCGATCGAGGAGGCCGAGAGGCGACTGCCTCTGAGGGACGCTGGTCCGAGCGTGTGGACAAGTCACGCCTTCGTCTGTACAATCCCGTCTGCTGCACGACGTGGGGTGCTAGCTCAGTTTTGGTTAGAGCGCTGGCCTGTCAAGCCAGAGGTCGCGGGTTCGAGTCCCGTGCATCCCGCCATCGAATGCACGAGGCCGGCTCCCACGGGAGTCGGCCTCTTTTCGTTCCTATGTTGCCCGGCTGTCTGCAGCTCCAGCGGCGATGCTGGGTCGCGACCCGCACTCGTCAGCCATGACCGAGTCCTGTCGCTGATTCGTCGCTGCGAAGCGCTATGTGCCGAGGATCTTGGCCTTCTGCGCGGCGAACTCGTCCTCGGTCAGAATGCCCTGGGCCTTGAGCTGGCCGAGGCGCTCGAGCTGAGCGAGGGTGTCGTTCTCCGCAGGGCGGGAGCTGCGGCCGGCTGCACGACACCTGCCGCAGACCCGCCGCCCCCCACAGCCATGGCCGGTGCCGGCTGTGCGGTTTCCTGCTGGTACTGCTGCTGCGCACCGCCGTACGCCTCTACGTTCTTTCTGGCTTGGCGCCGGTTCACTGCATTCGATGTCGCTGTCGCGGTGCCCGCTATCACGGCGGTGCGTGCGATACCTCTCACAAGTCCTGGCATCGTTCTCTCCTCTACTCTGCGTCTCTGCACGGACTCGATGGCATCTTCGACGATCGGGGCGGGGATGCGGGTATGCATGGCAAGCTCTGCCCCCATGTCCTCAAGCTTGTTCATGAGCGGCACGGCCCATGCGCTTTCGATGGCGAGTGCGACGATCGCCGAGCCCGGCACCATGCCTTCGAGGAATGCCGCGGCGTCCTCACCGTCGAACAGGCCGCGCGTGCCGGTGTCGATGAAGCCGAGTGCAGCCTTGTCCTCGTCGGGCATGTCCTCAAGGTCGAGTGTCCACTGCTCGCCGTTCTCATCGCAGATTAGAACCATCGCGTCGAGCACGCGTATCGTGCCTGTGCTCGCCAGGCGCTCAAGCTCGGCTACCACGCTCCCGTCGAAGCGGGGCTCTCCTGTCGCGATCACAATGACGTCTACCGGTCCATACTTCATACGGTCTCCTCCTGGATTCGTGTACGTGCCAAGCGAACTCTCCCGCACGAGAATCGCCTTCCCGAGCGGGCGTCTGCTTCTGTGCTCCTTCGAAGACTACTCGGCGTTCTTCAGACCTCGCTGGATGCGCCGCTCGTTGTCGTCGTACCAGCCCTCCACGTCGGCGAGCGCCAAGTTGACCGCCTCGACGGCGGCCTCCCGATCGGCGTTGGCGTTCGAGACCTCGTTCATGTTCCCGGTCTCGATCGCGAGCAGGAGATCCTTGTCGGCGGCGCGCACCTCACGCATGGCTGCCTCCACCGCCATATGTGCGTCGTAGATGTCAGGGTCGGGCACCACGAGGTCGAGCCAGGCCTGATCCGCCTCGGTCATCTTCCTGTTCGCCTCGGCACCGGCCTCGAGATCCTCCTGGGTCATCTCTTCGCCCTGCATCGCCTTGTCCTGCAGGTCCTGGATGACCTCGTCTCCAGCGAGGAACTGCTCCATCGCGATGCGGGCTTCGATGTAGTACGTCTCGACGCCCGTGGCCCACTCGGCCTCTTGCGAGAGCACGGAGCCCTCCCAGCATCCCGAGAGGAGCATGAGCGCGATGAGAGCGACCGACAGTGCTGCCGCCACCGAGAGGCGCCGGGCTGTCAGCCGGGATGTCACTCGGAGTCGCCCTTCTTGAGCGAGTTGCGGATCAACGCGTAGATCGGCAGAACGATGATCGCGCCCACGGCAGAGCCGATGAGCCCGGTGATGTTGAACTCGAGACCGTTGCCAGCCAACAGGTTGATGAGCGCTCCGCCCACGAACGAGCCGCCGATGCCGATCATGAAGAGCTCGCCGCCCGACATCTCGTAGCGCTTGCCCCAGATGATCCACGCCAGCCATCCCGCAGCCATGCCGATCACTAGGAATCCGATGATCATGAAGCCGGCACCAACCATGCGTGTCTCCTTGTGTTGTCGTTCGAATGGTTTCTCGGTAATCCTACCCGTAACCGCGCCGTTGCGTGCGATACTGTGCCGATACGGCGGAACCGCTATTCGTCCGGTTCCAAGGGTATTATTCTCAGAAGAAATGGACCGCCAGAAGGAGGCGATCATGGAACCTAGGACCTTTGGGGCCTACACGGCCACCGAGTACATCGGTGTGCCTGGGCGCACCGAGGCCTACAAGGGCACCGGCCCTGACGGCGCATGGGCAGTCATCATGACTGCTGCCGTCGACTCCGATGCCACGGCCGAACGGTTCGCCGCGCGAGCACAGACAGCCGCTGCGGTGACCCATCCCGACGTTGCCCGCGTGAAGGACTGGGGTCGCGAGGGAGATACCTTCTGGGTCGCGCAGGAGTGGGTCGATGGCCGAGGTCTCGATGTCGTGCTCAAGGAGTACCAGAAGATCGCGGGACCGGCTGCCGCGACCTACGGCATGCAGGTCTGCGCAGCGCTCTCCGACGCGCATGCTCGCGGTCTCGTTCACGGAGACATCCGGCCCGAGTCGATCATCCTCATGGCCAACGATGACGTGAAGCTCGCTGGTCTCGGAGCTCCCAACGCCGCCGACGCGATGGTGCTCCCTCAGGATGCGCCGCCCGAGGCGGGCTACTACCTGAGCCCTGAGCAGGCAGAGGGGCAAGTCGCCCAGCCCAAGTCCGATCTGTACGCGCTCGGCTGCGTGCTCTATCAGCTCACCACGGGCACCGTGCCCTTCGATGCTCAGACCGGGATCGAGGTGGCCGCACTGCAGGCCACACGCGCACCCGAGCCTCCTCGTCGCGTAAACCCAGACATCTCGGCCTCGCTCGAGAACGTCATCATGAAAGCGATGGTGAAATAGAGCGATGGATGACAACAACACCAACAACGTCACGCCAGACTCTGATTCCACGCCCGAACCCGACACCGGTACCGACGCCGCGAACCCGAGCGGGACGCCTACAGACGCAACGCCGCCAGGTACGACGCCAGCGGAGCAGCCGACCACGCAGATGCCGGCCACGCCTGCACCTGCGGCCGCGGCACCGCCGGCCACGCCGGCGCCTGCTGCAGCGGCGGCCGGCACGACTGCCACGAACGCGGCACCCGCCGCCGCCCCTCCACAGCGCTACCAGTCCGCCGAGGAGATGCGTCAGGACCTTGAGCGTGTCGCCACAGGAGCCGACGTGGCTCCGGCACCCGCGGCGCGCCGCCCAAGAAGCGCAAGGCGTGGCCGTGGATCGTGCTCGTGCTCGTCTTGCTGGCACTGGCCGGTGCCGCCGCCTGGTACTTCCTCCTGCGCGGGGACACCGAAGTGCCCGATCTCAGCAGGCATGACGGTCGAGGAAGCGGATACGACGCTCACAAGCGGGAACCTCGGGCTCGGCGATGTCCTCTACAACGACAACTACCCCGAAGGCGTTGCCGAAGGAACCATCTTCGAGCAGACGCCACAGGCAGGAGCCATGGTCGAAGCAAGCTCGACGGTCGACGTCGTGATCGCAGGCTCGGAGCTTGTCGAAGTGCCCGATGTCAGTGGCATGACCGAGGCCGAGGCCGTGGTCGCCATCAGGGACGCCGGGTTCGACCTGGGCAGCACCGAGAAGGACTACAACGAGGACGTCCCCACGGGCCAGGTCTATGACCAGGCGCCCAAGGGCGGGGCCGAGGCACCCAAGGGCAGCCCCATCACGATCTATGTGTCCGAGGGTGTCGAGACGGTCACGATCCCCAACGTGGTCGGCATGAGTGAGGCGCAGGCCATCTCGACGCTCGAAGATGCCAACCTCACGGTGGGCACCGCTCAGGAGTTCTCGGACAAGCCAGTGGGCGAGGTCATCAACCAGTCGCCTGCCGCAGGCGTGAACGTCGATGCGGGCACCAAGGTGACGATATCCGTCTCCCAGGGCGAGCAGACGGTGACTGTCCCTAGGGTGATCGGGATGACCGAGGACGCGGCCACGGACACGCTTGAGGACGCGGGTCTCAACGTCAGGGTCGAAACGCGCGATGACGCCGCCAACGTGGGCAAGGTCATCGATCAGGATCCGTCGGAGGGCACTACCGCCAAGCCGGGCGATCGCGTGACGATCGTCGTGGGTCAGGCACCTGCGACACCGTAGCGGAGAGCGGGCCGCCTCCGTGAGGCTGAGCCCACTGAGACAATGCGAGGAGGCCGGGCACGTAGCCCGGCCTCCTTCCTTTCGTGCCAGCTCACCTTGACCGACGTGTGAGGCCGCGGGTACCATTGTCCGGCGTCTCATGGCCGGGTAGCTCAGCCTGGTAGAGCAGGGGATTGAAAATCCCCGTGTCGGCGGTTCAAGTCCGTCCCCGGCCACCATCGCAAGTATCGAGGAGCCGTCCCTTTGGGGCGGCTCCTCTGCGTCTTCGGGTCACCGACAGTCTTGCGGGCCACCGCGGGCTCTTGTATCGTTCATCGGCGATGTACGATTGTCGATCCCGGGAGGTCTTGAGGGTGGATCCTGAGGCGATAGCAGAAGCATGTAGGGCGCTAGCACACCCCGCCCGGGTGAAGATCGTGGCTCTGCTTGCCGAGCAGCAGGAGTGTCGCGGCACCGATGTCTTTGGCGAGCTGCCACTGGCCCAATCGACCGTCTCCCAGCACCTCGGCATCCTGAAAGAAGCTGGCCTGGTTCGCTCTGCTCCCGTCGGGACGAGCATGGTCTACTGTCTGGAGCCCGCCGCACTCAGTTCGTTGGTCGACTCGCTTTCCTCCATCGCCGACACCGCCGCGAGGTGCAACGCGGGCACCGGAGGTGGCTGCCGATGATGGCCGAGGCGGGCCCTGAGAAGAGGCGCATGGGCTTCTTCGAGCGCTACCTGACCCTGTGGGTGGCGCTCTGCATCGTTGCGGGCACGGCTATCGGGTACTTCTGGCCGGTGACCGCAGATGTGCTCTCGCAGTACACCTACGCTGAGATCTCCATCCCCGTCGCCGTGCTGATCTGGCTCATGATCTATCCGATGATGCTGCAGATCGACTTCTCGTCTCTCAAGCACGTCGGCGAGCGCAAGCAGGGACTCATCATCACGACGGTGACCAACTGGCTCATCAAGCCGTTCACCATGTATGCGATCGCCTGGTTCTTCTTCTTTGTGGTCTACGGCGCTTGGATCGAACCCGAGCTCGCGACGGAGCTCCTTGCCGGAGCTGTCCTGCTGGGCGCTGCGCCGTGCACGGCGATGGTCTTCGTGTGGTCGTATCTGACCGATGGCGACCCACCCTACACGCTCGTCCAGGTGGCTCTCAACGACATCATCCTGCTCTTCGCCTTCGCCCCGATCGTGATGATCCTGCTTGGCCTCTCGGATGTGCTCGTGCCCTACGACACGGTCATCCTGTCGGTGGTCCTCTTCGTGGTCATCCCGCTTGCAGCGGGCTGGGCGACCCGCACGGTGCTCATCAAGAAGAAGGGTCTGGACTGGTTCGAGAACGTGTTCCTGCCCAACCTCCATCCGGTCACCATCGTGGCTCTACTGGCCACACTCGTCCTCATCTTCATCTTCCAGGGTCAGATCATCGTCGAGAACCCGGTCCTCATCGCGCTGATCGCTGTTCCGCTCCTGCTCCAGACGTACCTGATCTTTGCGCTGTCGTACGGATGGGGCTGGCTGTGGCGGGTCGAGCATCGGATCGCCGCACCAGCGGGCCTGATCGCCGCATCCAACTTCTTTGAGCTCGCGGTCGCCGTCGCGATCGCGCTCTTCGGCCTGACCTCGGCTGCGACCCTCGTGACGGTCGTGGGCGTGCTCGTCGAGGTACCGGTCATGCTCACGCTCGTCTACATCGCGAATCGCTCGCGAGGGTGGATCGAGCGTCGCGCGGCAGGAGCGGCGTCGTAGACAGCCACGGTCGAGGCGGGCCGCGTTGACCGCCGCTGGACCTGCTTCGTTAGGTTTGAACGAAGTTGCGACGAGGGGGAACCACTGTGAAGGCGGTCGTACAAACCGCGTACGGTTCGGCCGATGTCCTTGAGCTCAAGGACATCGACAAGCCCACCGATCGGGGATGACGAGGTGCTTCTGCGGGTCGAGGCGGCCTCCATCGCCGCGGGCGACTACTTCATGCTCAGGGGCAAGCCCGCCATGGTGCGGCTGTTCGCCGGGCTCTCCAAGCCCAGGGAGAACTACGTGGTCGGGCACGACGTGGCGGGGCGCGTCGAGGCCGTCGGCAAGAACGTGACGCTGTGGCAGGTGGGCGATGAGGTGTTCGGCGAGTGCACGGGTGCTTGCGCCGAGTACGCTTGCGCAGCAGCGGACAAGCTGGCACCCATGCCATCCAACCTCGCGCCGGAACAGGCCGCAGCCGTGACGACATCGGCAGCGACCGCGATGAAGGCGTTGCGCGATGCCGGCAAGCTGAGATCGGGTCAGAAGGTGTTGATCAACGGCTCGTCGGGAGGCGTGGGCACGTTCGCCGTGCAGATCGCAAAGGCTCTCGGTGCCGAGGTGACCGCCGTGTGCAGCACGAGCGCGGTGGAGATGGTTCGCTCGATCGGGGCCGACCACGTCATCGACTACACGCAAGAGGACCCTACCCAGGGTGAGGAGCGCTACGACGTGATCCTCGACAACGTCGCGAACCACTCGCTCTCAGAGTTCAAGCGCGTGCTCACGCCCGAGGGAATCCTTGTATCGAACAGCGGCCACGCAGGTCTGGGCTACGTCATGAAGGCGGGAGCTGTATCGATGTTCTCCAGCCATCAGGCAAAGCCGTTCGTTGCGGCGCCCAAGACCGACGATTTGGTCGAGCTCAAGGAGATGATCGAGGACGGAGAGCTCGTGCCCGTCATCGACAGGACCTACCCCCTCGACGAGACTCGTGAAGCCTTCCGACACGCCGACGAGGGCCACGTCCGGGGCAAAGTCGTCATAGCCGTGGAACAACCGGCTCACGCGTAGCACTGTCCATCTCCAGGCGAGGGGCGGCACAGCGATGGTGGATGTAAGGATCACGCTCTCGGGACTGTGGGTGGCCCTGATGCTGACCTACCTTCTGGGGGACGTGCTGAGGGTGTTCGCGGGCGACTTCAAGGCGGGGGAGATGGCCGGTCAATCCACTGGCGAGTGGATGTTCATGGTGGCCGCGGCGGTCATGCTGATCCCGATCATCATGGTTGTTCTCTCACTGACGGTTCCCTACCCTGCGATCCGCTGGGTGAGCATCGTCGTGAGCGTGTTCTTCATCATCTTCAACATCGCCGGCTTGCCGTATGACGGCATGTACGACAACTTCCTCATCGTGGTGAGTTTCGTCTTCAACGCGATCATCATCTGGTACGCGTGGACGTGGCAGGTGGCGGGATAGCGAGCCCTCGGCGGACGCGCTAGCCGAGGAGCAGCACCGCACCCGCAACAAGTGCGACGATCGCTGCAACCTTGAGCGCGTAGTAGGCGACCTCGCCCATCGACGCACCGAACCGAGCCGCACCCGCGTCGGTGCTGGTCCAGGCGTGGGCGAAGCCCTCCATGAGCCACGCCTCGAGTTCTCTTGCCTTGGACGCCACGATCCAGCACAGCGCTCCGAGAGCGATGAAGAGTGCGCCCATAGCGGCATCGGACATGAGTGCCACCCCCTGGTGAGATGATACCCGGCTGAGCGCGCCTACGGCGGTGGCGTGTCCGTGAGCTGATCGAGGGGACGGGTCGTCACGTAGCCGAGGAAGCCGTGTTCGTCGGCGAGTTCGTATGCGCTCTCTACGTTGTCGGCTTGTGTCGCGTACTCGCAGACCCAGACGGGAACGCCCGCGTCCTGCCAGACCGCGAGATAGTCCAGGTACTCTTGCGTGAGCTCGGGATCCTGGGCGACATCGCCCACCTGCTCCTCGTCATCGGGGTCTCCACCGCCATCGAACCAGACCGCCTCTTGCGCGACAGCGTCGAAGATCTCGCGGTACTCCGCGCGCGAGCCCAGCTCGGCGGCGTTCTGGGCCACAAGGATGAACTCGGGGTCTTGGGCGTGAGCGTAGTCTGAGAGTGCTCGCACGAAGCTGACCAGCTCATCTTCCGGGTCGAGGCCTTGGGCGTTCGCCATCTCGGCGACCGGTTCGAAGTCGTAGACCTCCAGCCAGTCGAGGTACGCGCCGTCATACCCATCGGCGATCAGTCCATCGATCGAGTTGAACATGATGTCTCGCCACTCGTCGTACCAGAAGGCCACGGGGTAGTTCTCGTCCCAGCCATCCGGGTCGGGAGCGACGATCCACTCGGGGCTACCTACCTCCCAGTCCTCCTGCCAGTACCAGCGGTAGCTCTCGGCCTCGCCGACATCGAGGTAGGCAAGCACCGTGCGCTCTCGGCCTTCGTCTGCCGCCGACTGCTTGAGCAGATCGACCACCGCCGCGTCATCGTAGAACTCGTCACCCTTGAGACTGCGCTGCTGATCGATGACGAGGACTTCGTAGGGGGAGGCCGCAAGGGCCTCGAGGGACTCGTCGGTCGTGTGGTCCTGGATCTGATACGCCCAGTAGGCCGAGGAGGAGTCGTCGCTGCAGCCGGCGGCTCGCGAGAGCGACCAAGGCGAGCAGGCTGATCAGGATCGTCAGCGACATGCGGGAGATCGCGGTCCTTCGCATCACGTGTGCCTCCTCGGCGATCGCGTAGCAGTCCGGCTGCGGTTCGGCGTCATCCAACCCAGATGGTACCCGGGACTCGGTCGCCCGAGTGGGCCCGGGCGAGGAGAGGGGAGCCGACCCCACGGTCGGCCCCCCTCTCTCGGCGGGCTGCGCCCCCCCACGCGGTGCCCGCCCGAATGGTATGCATCGATCACGTCGCCAGGAGGGCGCCGGAAACGACAAAGACCGACCCACTCCTGGGCCGGTCTCACCATTGGCTCCCCGCCGAGACGTGAAGGTGACCGTCTGTGCCGGTCGGCGGCTCTAAGCCTCCCCTGAACCCCCGTACCCCCACGGGGCTCTCATTCTAGCCGTCCCTGCGGGCACGGGTTCCAGAACATGGCAGTCGGGGCGTTTCCGCTGACAAGCGGCTGGTTCGGGTCGCTGAGCGGGTCTCGCGTCTCGTGGGCCGGCGGGGGCTGCATGGCGGCTTGCTATGCTACGCCCGTAGAGATGCCTCGCACGGGATCCGAGGCGGGTTGTCGAGTGGGCCAGGGCGGTTCGAAGGATTCGCGGAGCACGGAAGCACCAGATGAGGGCGCCACCGCGCGCCTGCGCTCGTGGCTCGTGGCGAGGCCGCTCCTCACCGTTGCGTTCGCAGCGACTGCTGCTGCGCTCCTTGTCGTCGGGATGGTCGGGGTCCTCTACCTGACCGTGGGACCCGCCTCCGCAGAGCCTGCGGTCACCGAGGCCGAGTCGGCCACGAGTCCTGCTCGACGAGTCTGCAGAGTCTGTCCCGCCGACCCCCGCACGACTCGAGCTGGCCACTGACTCCATCGAACTCGGCCACATCCCCCAAGACGCGGAGGTCGAGTATCTTCTTGAAATCACCAACACTGGCGGTGAGCCACTCACGATCTCGGAGGTCCGGACCTCTTGAGGATGCATGGCGACGCTGGTCAGCGCCGACACAGTGCCTCCGGGGGAATCGGGCGAGATCAGGGTCACACTCAACCCCGCTGGCAAGTTCGGCAACGTGGCCAAGACGGTGACGATCGTCTCCAACGACTACACGCAGCCCTCACTCGACGTGCCGCTGTTCGCTGTCGTGGAACACGGGGTCGATTCCGCCTCGACCCAGCCGCTGGAGGAGATCCTGTTCGGCGGCGAGTGCGCGGAGTGTCACGCCGACCCCGCGGGCGACCTCACTGGAGAAGAGCTGTACGATGCCGTCTGCATGATGTGTCATGGCCCAGTGCGGGAGTACGCCGCATCGCTGCCATCCGAGGTCGAAGACCGCGAGACCCTGCGCTCCTGGATAGCCGACGGCAGAGGCGACCTCGGCATGCCGGGCTACTCGGCTGAGAAGGGTGGTCCGCTCACCGACGAGCAGATCGACACGCTCGTCGAGATCCTGCTCATCGCGCAGGATGGCGGCTAGAGCCCTACTCGGCGTTGAGCCACCCCACGATGCGAGCGCTGAGACCTCGCGGAGCGAACCTGGCGACCGTCGCCATCGTGCGGTTGACGCCTCCCACCACCACGACACGCCGCCCCTTGCGAGCAGCCTTCCAGCCCACCTCGGCGACCCTGTCGGCCCCCACTGATGGCATCACGCGCATCAGCCGCATCTCCTCTATCCCCGCCGCCCCTGGAACCCGGTCTTCTCCGGGCCGGGACATACAGCGGTGACGGTCACGCCGCTGTCGGCGAGTTCATGCGCAAGCGATTCCGAGAACGACACGACATACGCCTTCGTCGCGTAGTAGACGGCCATCAGCGGCCCGGGCTGGAAGGCGGCGGTCGAGGCCACGTTGATGATGATGCCGCTCCCGCCCTCGGCCATCCTGCGGGCGCACTCGTGCGCCATGCGGGTTGCAGCTGTGACATTGAGGTCGATGACGTTCTCGAGTTCCGCCCAGTCAGACAGCACGCATGCCCCGCGTACGCCGCACCCGGCGCTGTTGACGAGGACGTCGAGACTCGTCTGCCAGCCGTCGAGGGTCTCGAACAGGTGGTCGACGGATGCCGCGTCGGTGAGGTCTGCAGGGACCGTGCGCACGTCTCGGCCACTCTGGGCTCGCAGCTTCTCGGCCTCGCGCTCGAGATTCGCCTCAGTCCTCGCGACGAGAACGAGGTCGAATCCGTCGGCGGCCAGTACCTGAGCGAAGGCCAGCCCTATCCCGGAGGACGCACCAGTGACGAGCGCTCGCTTGGGCATGCGCGCTCCGTTCCCCGCGGTACGGCTAGAGGTACTGCCAGACGTCGTCGATGCCGGCGTCGGCCGCGGGAACCGCTTCCTCGATCGAGCGCACGTGGGTCCCGGTGTCCGGATCGATCACGCGCAGGTCGAGGATCTCGGGATCCTCGTACCAGCGGCCCTCGGGATCCACGAGCACCTTGACGCGCGGATGCAGCAGATCGTCGTTGTTCACGCGGAAGACGACGGCCTTGGAGCCCTCGTCGAGCTGGACGACCGCGCCCATCGGGTAGATGCCGAGCATCGCGACGAACGCCTTGGTGAGACTCGGGTCGTACGCCTTGCCGCGACCCTGCATGAGCACGGCGAGCGCCTTGTCGGGTCGGATCTCGCGCCGGAAAGGTCGCCGCGTCGTCATGGCGTCGTAGGCGTCGCGAGAGAGCGACGATCTTGGAGAACAGGTGCTGCTCGTCGCTGACCGGCTTCTCGGGATAGCCCTGCATGTCGTGGCGCATGTGGTGCTCGTAGGCGACGACCATCGGCATCTGGTCGACGAGCTGGATGCGCTTGAGGAGGTCGGCGCCCTCGGTCGTGTGGCCGCGGACGACCTGCCACTCGTCGCTCGTGAGCGGGCCCTGCTTGTTGAGGATGTCCTCGGGGATGCGCACCTTGCCGAGGTCGTAGAGGAGCGCCGAGAGGCCGAGTGACTTCAGCGACTCGCTGTCCAGTCCAAGTGATGCGCCGATCGACAGCGCCAGGATGCAGACGTTGATCGAGTGGTTGAGCGTGTAGTCGTCGTGGCCCTTGATCGCGGTGAGGCCGAGAACGGCGGCCGGATCGGTGAAGAGGTTGTCGAGCATCGTGTTGACCACGCGCTGCAACCCATCGACCTCGAAGACCTTGCCGAGCTTGGCCTGGGTCTCGACGTCCTTCATCGCCTGGAGGCCGGCATCGTAGGCCTCGCGGGCTCGCGCCTTGTTCTCCTTGCCCTGGGCCTCCTTGTCGTTCTCCTCCAGCGTGGTGGTCTCGGCGACCGTGATGGCCTTGGCACCCTGCTGCTCGAGGAAGATCGTCGCCGCTTCGATGTCGGCGATCTTCTCCTCGGAGAACAGCGCTGTGAGTGCGGTGGCGTCGCTATTGGAGAAGCTCGCGTCGAACGTCACGGCCGAGATGCCCATCTCGAGCAACTCCTCGATGAGCTTGCGGTAGGTGACGCTCTCCTCGGGGAACACCTGGTTCTCGAGGAAGAGCGTTCCCTTGTAGACGTTCACGGTGACCTCATCGAAGCCGATCCCGGTGATGCCGTTCACCGCGCCGGTGAGATCGGTGATGGACTGCTCCACGAGGGGGTGAGTGACGGGGTAGAGACCCGTGTTCGTGTGACAGACGGCGAGAGCTCTCAGCAGCTCCTTGGCGCGCGCGAGCGTCTCGGGCGTGGCGAAGGGCACCTTGGCCGAGCTCGCGGTGTGCTGGGCGATCTCTTCGGGGGACTCCAGTTCTCCGTCTTCGCGCCGGATGTCCTCACTCACGGTGCATCGACTCCTTGCTGTCTGCTCTCGTCCTCCAGACGTAGAGTAGCTTGCCGGGCCAAGAATCGCAGTTCTTTGTTCTTGCGACCGAAGACGAACCTGCGATTCGCCCACCTGCGCAGAACCGGGATCGCCTCAGGCGAACCCAGTGACTCCAGACTCTTGATCGCTTCCTTCTTGAGCACGTGGTTCCTCTCGAAGACGTTGATGTCCTCGAGGATGCGAACCATGCCGCGCGTCCCCTCGTGCGCCTGCACGCGACCGATCTCGCTGATCAGCGAAGCGCTTCGTATCAGGGTCCCAGTGCCCGAGGGACTTCGCGAGTGCCTGGTTGCTCTCGCTGCCTGGGGTATCGGCAAGTGCACGCACGGCCGCGAGTCGCACCCTGGAGTCGAGATGCTCGAGCCCTTGCGTCATCACGACGACCGCCCGCTTGTCCCCAAGGCTTGGCAGCATGCCGAGGATGGCCTCGGCCGATGCCGCGTCCTCTGTTCTGAGCTTGCGGCTGGCCACCTGCATGAGCGGCTCGCCCATGCGACGTACGACCGGCGTGAGCAGCGAGCGAGAGTGCTCATCGGCCTTGAGATAGTTGTCCAGCAGCGCCTCGGCCCCGGGGGTCCCGGCGGCGACGAGGATCTCGCCCGCGATCGCCGCATCGGCGTCGTTGAGGGGCGCGCGGCACACATCATCGAGGATCTCGCGGTCGGCGAGCTTGCCGCGAGCGTTCTCGATCTCGATCGTGTACGCGGCCTCGCCCGACATCTCATCGAGGCGGCGCAGCGCCTCGCGCAAGGAGACGAACTCTCCGTCCTTGGCTGCTGCCGGGAGAGCGTTGCCGATGGCGGCGATCGCATCGGCCGAAGGGTTGGCGCGCGAGACCGCCACGGTCGTGGACAGGGCCTTGCCTGAGGCCAGGGAGGGGGAGGACAGGGCGATCTGCCGGTCGAGGTCTTCTGCGCCGGTGTCGTCGACGGCCTCCTCGGCCAAGTCGTCCACGTCAATATCGATGGGCACGCCATACTCCGCCTCATCCAGCGGTGAGGGCGCGAGAAGCATCATGACCTGCTCGGCCACCTCGGGCGGCAGTTCCATGGCGCTCAGAAGCCGATTGGGATCGGTGCTGGCCTGACCCGCGAAGATCTTGAGCAGTCGCGCAAGTGAGGCCGGGTTCATCCGCGAGAGCACGTCGATCATGCCGTCCATCCGGTTGCCTGCGGCGTCGGCCCGAAGCGAGTAGGCGAGCACACGCATGCGGCTCTGCTCGTCGAGCAGCATGAGGGCATCGGCGACACGCTGGCTCGCGATGTCTTGTGTCGCACTCTCGAGTCGTGAGATGGCCGAGGCCATGTCGTCCTCGCCCGGTCCGCTCGCCGCGGAGTCGTACCACTTCTTCGCCGAGGCCAGCGCTTCGCTCCCGACCTCCTCGAGAGGTGCCGCGGTCAGGTCCAGGCCGAGGATCCCCTCCTCCTCGGAGGTCTTGAGCGTTACCTCGATGACCGCGATGCGGCTCACCCCCGCCTCGGCAAGAGCCACCCTCACGCTCTTCTGCCGGATGACGGCGGCGTCGGTGTTGATCACGCCGATGAAGCTGCGCGTCTCATCGAGTGTGAGGTCGGGAGCTATCACGAGCTGTCCGACCTGCATGGCGTGGAGGTGCTCGGCCAGAGCGGTGACCTGGGCCGAGGCCTGCAGCGATCACGTTCTCGCCGATGCGGAAGGCATGGGGATCGATGATGTAGCGCAGCGGGCCGATGGTGCTCGTGACGTTGTTGAGCCGGTCCACGAGCTTGACGAGCGCTTCTTCTGGCAGATTGCTCGAGGGCGGGTAGAGGCGCTCGGCGTTGGCGGCAGCCGCGAGCAACCGCGCGCACTCCTCGGCCAACGGGTGCTCTTCGGCCTCCATCTCGCCCCCTTCCCGCTTGTGGTTCACAATAGATGCTAACGCTTCTCGTATCGGCATGTCGTGGCCGAAACATGCGGCCTTCGCGCCACCGCGTGACCCGGGTTGCCGTGCCAGCCGCACGAAGGTGCGACTGTGACTCGTGAACTTGCGTTAACCGGCCGATATACGAAGTAGGTATCTGTATGCCCTGACAACGGGAGCATCCCGGAATGGCACTGCGAACCGACGCATACTACAAGCAACTCGCAGACGACGCGATCAGCAGGGCCGGCGTCGACGAACCCCCCATTCCTGTAGCCACGCTTGCCGAGACGATTCGGTATACCCGTTAGGCGTGTGGACTTCCCCAAGTTCTTCTCCGGCGCCATCGTCAACGAGGATGGCCTGCCTGTGATCCTGGTCAACTCGCGCAAAGACGACCCGGCGCAGCGCGCCACGCTGGCACACCTCGTCGGGCACATCCTGATCGTCCTCGGCGATCCCGAGATCGGCTATCCGCGCAACACCAAGATCGACCACGAGGATGCGAGTCTGGTCGCCGATGAGCTCGTGATGCCATCCAGCATGGTTACGGATCAGGCGGCCAAGTGGTTCAACGACCACCGCTATCTCGCGCGGCTCTTCGCCGTCGAAGAGAACGAGATGATGCGCAAGATGATGGAGCTCGGCATCATCAAGCAGCACGGCATCATGTGGGACTACTAGGCGCGCCCGCGCTCTCCCTCCCTCGGCGTGTCCTTCTCGACTGATATCATCGAGACGAGCTTCTCCAACACCCTTTACGGGCACGTACTCCGGTGGTTGGACACTGCGAGGAGGATCCATGCGAACTACCTACGCCGTCGGCGTCGATGTGGGGGGCACGCGCATCGCCGCGGGTCTCGTGGAGCGCAAGGGACGCATCACCAAGGATGCAAGGCGACTCACGCCCAAGTCCGGTCCGTTCGCGGTGGTCGACGAGATCATCGAGTGCGTCGATGAGGTCATGGGGGGGTTGCAGCCGAGCGAGGTCGCAGGCATCGGCATCGGTCTGCCGGCCCAGGTGGACTTCCTGCGGCAGTCCGTCGAGTTCTGCACCAACCTCCCGCTCGCTGGCGTGGATGTCCGCGCTCTCGTGATGTCGCGCCTGCGCCACGAGGTGACCATAGACAACGACGGCAACCTCGCCGCGTTCGGCGAGTTCCGCTACGGCGCGGCCAAGGGCGTCGCGCGACTTCCTGATGATCACGCTCGGCACCGGTGTCGGCGGCGGGATCTTCGTCGACGGCGAGCCGTACCGCGGGTCCCGCGGTCTCGGCGGCGAGTTCGGCCACATGGTCATCCAGATGGATGGACCGCCGTGTCCGTGTGGCGGCAACGGCCACATCGAGTCCTACCTCGGCCGCCCGGCGATCGCTGCGGCAGGCAAGGCCGCCGCCAAGGAGTTTCGAGGCAAGGCGATCGTGGATGCGGCCGGCGGAGATATCGATGCCGTCACCGCCGAGGCGGTCATCCAGGCCGCGCACACCGGCGATGAGGTCGCCACCAAGATCCTCATGGACGCCGGCGTGATCCTCGGCCGAGCGCTCGTCGGCCTCGTCAACTCGCTCAACCCGCAGATGATCGTGGTCGGCGGCGGCATCGGTGAGTCGTGCAGCTTCATGGTCGACCGCGCTGCCGACGTGATCGCCGAGGAGGCGCTGGCCGGCAGGCGCGACGTGCGCGTCATCCAGGCCGAGCTCGGCAACGACGCAGGTGTTCTCGGCGCTGCGGCGCTCGCCTTCGACGAGCACGATTCGCGGGAGGGACTGCACCGATGACTGCGGCAAAGGTCTACTTCACGCCGATGAGGACCGAGGGCAAGAAGAGCCTCGTCGGCCGCTCCGGGACGGCTGCTCCAGCGCGCCGGGCCTGAGCAAGGCCGTGGCCGAGGGAGACCTGGTCGCGGTCAAGCTCCACTTCGGCGAGAGCGGCAACACGGGCTTCGTCGAGCCGATCTACCTTCGAGAGGTCGTCGCGCGCATTCAAGGAGGTGGGCGGCAAGCCGTTCCTGACAGACTGCCAACACCCTCTACCGCGGCGAGCGATTCAACGCGGTCGACCACTTGACGCTGCGCGATCCACAACGGGTTCTCGTACGCGACGGTGGAGGCGCCGATCATCATCGCCGACGGGCTGGACGGCCGCGATGCCGTCGACGTTCCCATCGACGGCAAGCACTTCGACAGCGTGCGCATCGGCTCTGTCGCCGTGCACGCGGACGCGATGGTCGTCGTCACACACGTGAAGGGGCACGAGGCCACCGGCTTCGGGGGCGCTCTCAAGAACGTGGGGATGGGGCTGGGCTGCAGGTCGGCGAAGCAGACGGATGCACGCCGATTTCGTGCCCGAGCCCAGCGCCGAGACGTGCACCGCGTGCGGCACGCTGCGTGCAGTGGTGCCCGGTGGATGCGATCACGATCGGCCCCGACCGCGTCGCGACGGTCGACTACGAGACGTGCTACGGCTGCGGCGAGTGCGTCGCGGCGTGCCCGTATGGCGCCATCGCGATCGAGTGGAAGACAGAGCCCGAAGCGATCCAGGAGAAGATCGCCGAGCACGTCGCGGGCGCGGTGAGCGGCAAGGAGGAGAAGGTCGTCTACCTGTCCTTCGTCAAGGACATCTCGCCTGACTGCGACTGCTGGCACTTCTCGGACGCGAGCGTGGTGCCCGACATCGGAGTGCTGGCCTCGACCGATCCTGTCGCCATCGATCAGGCCGCCTACGATCTCGTCGTCGCAGGCGCCCGGCGATCGCCGGGACGCGGGGCGAGGGTCTGGGCGAGGGCGTCGACACCTTCAAGGAGATCACCGGCATCGACGGCACCGTCGCGATGGCTCACGCCGAGGCGATGGGGCTTGGCACGCGGGAGTACGAGCTGATCACGGTCGAGTAGGCGGCTGGCCGGGCCGTGCTCCTAGCAGCCCGGCCGCAGAGGGGGAGCACGAACATGGACTACGGGTACATGATCAAGCGCGCGTGGGCGATCACGTGGAACCACAAGATCCTGTGGCTCTTCGGCTTCTTCATCATGTCGGGGGGTGCGAACTACAGCTCGTCGTTCAACTCCACGAGCAACACCGGGTCGATGAGCCCCGAGCAGATGGAGGGCATGAACCTCGCCTACGAGCAGTTCGAGCAGTGGCTCCCCGTCATCATCGGCGTCGCCGTCGTCCTGTTCATCATCGCGATCGTGTGGTGGGTCTTCTCGATCGCGGCCAACGGCGCTCTGATCCATCTTGCCAACGAGGCCGAGGAAGGCCGAGAGGTTCGAGCGGGGCTGGGCTGGCGAGCCGGGTTCCACAACTGGGGCCGGGTCTTCCTGATCTATCTGATGCTGTTCCTGCCCGTCATCGTGCTCATGCTCATCGCGTTCGCGGCGATCATCGTTCCGGCTGTCATCGCCGGGGGCGGCCCCGAGGCACTGGCGTCGTTCCTCCTGTCTCTCTGCTGCGTCATAGTGGCAGCGATCGTCGTCGGCATCGTCTTGAGCTTCTTCATCACGGTCCTCGGCCAGCTCGGCACGAGGCACGCCGTCCTCGACGACATGGGGCCGGTGACAGCGCTCAAGGAGGCCTGGACCGACCTGCGAACACGGTTCAAGGACATCTTCCTTCTCTGGCTCATCACGATCGGCATCGGCATCGCCTACGGTATGGCGGTGGGTATCGCCGCGATGTTCGTCGGCTTCGGGGCGATCCTCCTGCTCTTCACAGGAGCGCTCTGGCTGTCCATGGGGCTGGGCTTCGTCCTGTTCGCGCTGCTGCTGATCCCCAACGCGATCTACTCGACGTACATCTCCTCTCTCTGGACGGTCTTCTACCGGCGCATGACCGGGCGCGACAAGGCCTCTGACGCCCCGAAGTATCGTGTCCCCGGCACACCTCAGCCCGCGTATCCGGGCGCCCCTCCGGTACCTCCGGCACCCGCGCGGCCCGGCGGCTACCCGCCGTCACCGCCCGCTCCGGGAGGTGCGGCTCCACCGACACCCGCCCCGGGCGGCGGCGCACCGCCCCAGGAGCCACCGGCATCAGGTGGGACCGGGAACACGCCGCTGTCTCCGGGAACATAGCGGCTTCGTGCCCGCTGGCCGCCTCATCGTCTGTGCGACGCCGATCGGCAACCTCGGGGATGTGACCGAGCGCGTTCTCGAAGCGCTCGGTCAGGCTGATGTCATCGCGGCTGAGGACACGCGGGTCACGCGCAAGCTGCTGGCGCGCTACGGCCTCACGACGCCTCTCGAGGCCTATCACGCCCACAACCTCGACGGCCCGCACCCCGCTACTCGTCGAGCGCATCGCGGGGGGCGAGAGCGTGGCCCTGGTCTCAGACGCCGGCACGCCCGGCATCTCCGATCCCGGCGCGCATCTGGTCGATGCCTGCATCGAGGAGGGACTCGAGGTCGAGGTGCTCCCGGGTCCCTCGGCGATCATCACCGCTCTTGTGGCCTCAGGGCTTCCCACCCACGCGTTCTACTTCGGCGGTTTCCTGCCGAGGAAGGCCGGGCCTCGCGGCAGGAAGCTCGCCTCGCTTGCCGAGCTCGACGCGACCCTGCTCTTCTACGAGTCGCCCAAGCGGACCGCCGCCACCCTCGCGGCGATCGCCGAGGTGCTGCCCGGACGTCGTGCGGCGATGTGTCGGGAGCTCACGAAGATGCACGAGGAGGTCGCCCGCGACGGGATCGAGGAGCTTGCGGCGGCGATGGCTCGACGCGAGCTCAAGGGTGAAGTCGTGCTCGTCGTTGGCCCGCCCGCGCGAGGCGAGCGTCCTGAGGTGGACGCGGCTGAGGTGCGGGTACGGGTACAGTCTCTGGTCGCGGAGGGCTCGAGTATGAAGGACGCGATCAGGAGCGTGGTCGAGGAGACCGGTTGGCCGAAGAACGAGGTCTATGACGCAGCACACGCCGACCCCGATGCCGAGACATCGTGACGAGCCGGCGTGCCGCCTCCCCCAAGATGAGGCCGGCTACTTCATGCCCTGGATCTGCGAGACACAATCCGCGCAGACGGGGCGGTCCTTGATCTCAAGGATGTCGTCGGGACTGCCACAGATGGAGCACATGTCGTGGTGCTTCTGCAAGATGATGCGATCGCCGTCGACGAGAATGGCCATCGGGTCCTTCACGTTGATGCCGAGAGTACGGCGCAGCTCCATGGGTATGACGATCCTGCCCAGGTCGTCCACTCGCCGCACGATGCCTGTATCGTTCATGTCGCATCGCCCTTCCGGTTGACCATCTGCTCGTACCGTGAGAGAGAATAGGGGGCTCGTTCGGTTCGAGCGCGATACTTCCAAGATTCCCCAAGAGGCGGAGTTTCATAACAGATGAACCCTGAATCGTTCTACATCACAACGCCCATCTACTACGTGAACTCCGTGCCTCATCTAGGTACGGCGTACACAACCGTGGCCACCGATGCCCTCGCGCGCTATCGGCGCATGACCGGCAACGACGTCCATTTCCTCACTGGTCTGGACGAACACGGCCAGAAGGTCGCCCAGGCTGCCGAGGAGAACGGGGTCACGCCGCAGGAGTGGTGTGACTCCATCGCGCCGCGCTTCGAAGAGGCCTGGGACATGCTCCAGATCACCAATGACGACTTCATCCGCACGACCGAGGAGCGTCACGTCAAGGGAGCCCAGACCTTCCTGCAGGCGCTCTACGACAAGGGGGACATCTACCAGGGCCGCTACGAGGGCTGGTACTGCGTCCCCTGCGAGACCTACTACCAGGAGGACCAGCTCGCCGATGGCGAGTGCCCCTCGTGCGGCCGAGAGGCCAAGTTCATCGAGGAGGACAACTACTTCTTCAAGCTGTCGGCGTACGAGGACTTCCTGCTCGACTACTACGAGAAGAACCCGGACTTCATCCAGCCCGAGACGCGACGCAACGAGGTTCTGTCGTTCGTCAGGTCCGGGCTCAAGGACCTGTCCATCTCGCGCACCACCTTCACGTGGGGCATACCGCTGCCCTTCGATCCCGATCACGTGATGTATGTATGGTTCGATGCGCTGCTCAACTACATCACCGCTGTGGGCTACGGTGCCGACGGCAACCCGGGAGTGACCGGCGAGGACGCGCACTACTGGCCGGCGAACGTTCACTTCGTGGGCAAGGACATCATCCGTTTCCACTGCGTGATCTGGCCCGCCATGCTCCACGCCGCCGGCGAAGAGCTGCCAGGACAGGTGTTCGCGCATGGGTTCCTGCTCACCAAGGGCGAGAAGATGAGCAAGTCCAAGGGCAACGCACAGACGCCGGCCTCGCTTGTCGACCGCTTCGGCGTGGATGCGTATCGCTACTACTTCCTGCGCGACGTGCAGTTCGGCTCGGACGGCTCGATCTCGATGGAGTCGATGGTGCAGCGCTACAACGGCGACCTTGCCAACGACTGGGGCAACCTCTGCTCCAGGCTGTTCAACATGACCGAGAAGTACCTCGACGGCATCGCGCCGGCTGCGCCCACCGAGGCGGACACAGATGGGGATGCGACCCTCAAGGCGTTCGCTGGCTTCCTTCCGGAGAAGTACGAGGACGCGATGTCGAGGCTGGACTACGTTGCCGCGCTCGAGGCGACATGGGACCTCATCAAGGACGCCAACAGATACATCGAGCAGGAGGCGCCGTGGAACCTCGCCAAGTCAGAGGATGACCGCGCCCGGCTCGAAGCGGTGCTCTACAACGCGCTCGAAGCGGTGCGTATCGCAGCCCTGTTCTGCGCTCCGGTCATGCCCGTGACATCCGCCGAGGTGTGGACAAGGCTTGAGCTTGGGGATATCCACAGTGTCGAGGATATCGCTCAGGCCGCCGAGTGGGGCGGGCTGCCAGCGGGCAATCGGGTCACCAAGGGCGACCCGCTCTTCCCGCGGATCTACGAGGAAGAGTAGGAGCGCTCCTCGGCCGAGGAGGACTGTGGCGACCGGCGCGCGTCCGGTCGCATCGAGCAGGGGAGACGTATGGGACACGGACCTGTCGAGCTGCCAAGTCTTGGCGCGCAGATAGCGGACTCGCACGCGCACCTCGCCATGCTGGATGATCCGGCGGGAGCGCTCGAGCGAGCGGCTCTTGCCGGCGTCGCACTGGTGATCACGGTCGCCGACGCCACCGAGCTCCCGCTGGGGACATACGACAACATCTCGGCGTGGCGTGACGGTGCTCAGAAGCGTCTCGATGAGTGGGACATCCCTCAACACGTCCCGCCTCAGGTGCGGGTGCTCGTCGGCACACATCCTCACAGTGCGAAGCGCCACGACGACGCCACCCTTGCCACGCTCAGAGAGCTGGCCGCGCGGCCCGAGACGGTGGGCATCGGCGAGATCGGCCTGGACTACCACTACGACCACTCTCCCCGGGACGTGCAGCGCAGGGTGTTCCGCGAACAGCTCCTGCTCGCACAAGAGCTGGACCTGCCCGTGGTGATCCATCTGCGCGAGGCGCAGGACGAGGGCCGAGAGATGCTGGAGAGCATCGGGGTCCCCGAGGCCGGCTGCCTCCTGCACTGCTTCACGGCCGACCCGTCTGAGATGCGGCCCTTCGTCGACATGGGGTGCTATGTCTCCTTCGCCGGCCCGGTCACCTTCAAGAAGGCCGATGGGATCCGCGCCGCCGCGACGGAGGTCCCGCTCGACCGCCTGCTCGTCGAGACAGACTGTCCGTTCCTCGCCCCCGAGCCCTACAGGGGCAGGACCAACGAACCCGCGTGGACGACGCTCACCGCGCAGCGGATTGCCGAGGTCCGCGGCGAGCCGACGGCCGATCTCGCGCGGGCGGCCATGGCCAACACCCGCACGCTGTTTCGCATCGAGCCT
This sequence comes from uncultured Actinomycetes bacterium, assembly GCA_963850695.1. Taxonomy (GTDB): domain Bacteria; phylum Actinomycetota; class Coriobacteriia; order Anaerosomatales; family CAWKMJ01; genus CAWKMJ01. Next base: position 888,372 of record CAWKMJ010000001.1, on the reverse strand, counting down.
CCAGCGGAGGCCTGAGTACCATGTGCGCGGACGCACAGTCGCAGGCTCCCCGCGTCCTCTGCGTCGCCGGGAGTCCTCGGCGGCATGGCAACAGCGAGAGGCTTGCTCGACTCGTGCATCGAGGGAGCGACCGAGGCGGGAGCCGAAGTCCAGAAGCTCGCGGTCGCCTCGCGAGACATCGGTCCGTGCGACTCGTGCGATGAGTGTGCGCTGACCGGCGTGTGCGTCATCTTCGACGACATGACCGACCTCTACCCGAGGCTCGAGGACGCCGACGCTCTCATCGTGGCCTCTCCGGTGTACTTCGCCTCGGTCCCGGCCCAGCTCAAGGCGTTCTACGATCGCTGCCAGCCGTTCTGGGCACGGGTCCATGCGCTCGGAGGAGAACAGCGATCTCCTCGGCGTCCCGGCGCCTTCCTCGTCGTGCGCGGCGGGGGGGACCCGTACGGGTTCGACTGCGCGATCACGCCGACAAGAGCGTCTTTGCCGTCCTCGGCGTGGAGTACGCACACGAGCTCAGGGTCGAAGGGCCGGATGCCGCCAGAGACATCATCTCGAGGCCGGACATGCTCGCCGAGGCCCGCGAGATAGGCGCACAGATCGCCCGATCGGCAGCCGATCAGGCCTCCTCGGGATCGTAGCTCCACCACTCTGTTCCGTGGCGACCAGGGCGTTTGGTGACCCCTCGGCGTTTGGCTATAATCAGAGTTCGCTCGCTGTCACCAAACCGTTGACTTGAAAGGGTCGCATGGAAGAGCTGCCGGAACATCCGGCGCGTTTCCTGAAACCCCAGCACCTCATCGCACTCTTCGTCCTAGCAGCAGCTGTCGCAATCGGCGTCACGGGATTCGTGTGGGCACAGAAGGGGGTCACCGTCGTCGTCGACGGTGAGAGTCACTTCGTAACGACCCAGGCCGACACTGTCGGGGAGTTCTTGGGCCAAGAGGGGATAGACCTCGACGAAGGCGACTTGGTCACGCCCTCATGTGACGAGTGCCTGGAGGATGCCTCCACCGTGATCGTCCGTCATGCGGTTCCCGTCACGGTCTCGATCGGCGAGGAACCCGTCGAGGTCGACGTCATCGGGACGACGGTGGCCGATGCGCTCGTCGCCGCAGGCGTGGATGTCGACAGCGGTGTCCAATCGGCGCCCTCCCTCGACACACCCATCGAGCCCGGCATGGACATCACCCTTGCCGACGTGGTCGCCCGCGTGCTGCAGGAAGAGACCGACGTCGCCTTCGAGACGACCAAGACCGATGACCCCACGATCCCCAAGGGCACCAGGGCAGTGCTTGCCGAGGGAGTCCCCGGCAAGCTGCTCAGCGTCTACCGGGTGATCGTCGTCAACGGTGTCGAGACCGGGAAGACGCTCGTGGCCGAGCGGGTGATATCCGAGCCGGTCAATGAAGTGATCGGCATGGGCAGCGCGCGGTCGGGCATGCGGAGTGCCGCCTCGCGGGCCAAGTTCAAGGCCCCCGTCTCAGGCAAGACTCTGACCGTGTCGGCAACCGGCTACGCCCCGCACGTCGATGGCGTCGGCACCCGCACGGCGACCGGCGACAACGCCGAGTTCGGCATCATAGCTGTCGACCCCAACGTGATCCCTCTCGGCACCAAGCTGTGGGTGCCCGGCTACGGATACGGCGTGGCAGCGGATACCGGCGGCGCGATCAAGGGCAACCGGATCGACCTCTGCTACGACACAGGCGGAGAGGCCATCGATTGGGGCCGCCGCACGGTGACGGTCACGATAGTGCAGTAGCAGCAGCGGTGCCCTACTCGCGGCTTGCCACACCCGGAGCTACTCGTGAGGTGCTCGAACGGCACGGGCTCTCCACGCGCAAGAGTCTGGGACAACACTTCCTCATCGATGACAACGTTGTCGGGCGCATCCTCGAGCTTGCCGCACTCGACGGCAGCGAGACGGTTCTCGAGGTCGGTCCGGGCATCGGCACGCTCACGGTCGCGCTGTGCGAGCGTGCACGCGCCGTCCTGGCCATCGAGGCCGACCCCGGGCTTGCCGACGTGTTGGCCGAGACCGCCGAGGCGTGCGGCAACCTCACCCTGATCACCGGGGATGCCGTCAGGGTGCCGCCGGCCGAGATGAGCATCGACGGCCGGCCCGTGGACGCCTTCGTCTCGAACCTTCCCTACGCGGTGGCCGCGACACTCGTGCTGCGCTGCTTCGAGGAGCTCGAGACCATGTCCTCGGCCACCGTCATGGTCCAGGCCGAGGTCGCCGCTCGCATGGCGGCGGTGCCCGGCACCAAGGACTACGGCGCCTACACGGTCAAGCTCGCGTTGCGCGCAGAACCCGCGGGAAGCTTCGATGTCCCGCGCGCGTGCTTCATGCCTCAGCCGCGGGTCGACTCGACGGTGATCAGGCTCGATCGTCGCGCCGATGCCACCGACACCTCACGTATCGAGGCCGCCTCCGCTGTGGCCGATGCCGCCTTCTGCCAGCGCCGAAAGACGCTGCGAAACTCGCTCTCGGCCGGTCTCGGCGCATCACCAGACGTCGTCGCCGAGATGCTGGAGGATGCGGGTCTCGACCCGAGTTCGCGCGCGGAGACCCATGAGCCTCGCGATTTCCTCACGATGGCCTCGTTCGCACAGAAATACCGCCTCCTACCTTGAGTTTTGTCGATTTCTGAGGTATACTTCCATATTCGATGCCCGGAGGAGGTCATGCATGGATCTACAGAAGCAGCACGAGGTCGTCGGGCGTATCCGAGGCGACCTTGAGGACCTGATGGGAACGCGCATGCGACTCAAAGCGAACATGGGTCGCTCCAAGATCATCGAGCGTGAAGGCATCTTGGAGCAGACGCATCCCGCGCTCTTCGTCGTCAAGGTCGACGAGAAGCGGGATCGCACGGCGCGGGTCTCCTACAGCTATGTCGACGTGCTCACCGGCACGGTCGAGCTCTCGTGCGTCGACAGCGGGGAAAGCCTGCTTCCTTGGCTCAACTAGAGTCGTAGACGTTCATAGCTACATTCCACGGCGCGGGACATCGAGTCTCGCGTCGTAGTGTTTGGAGGGGTCGATGTCCGAGGCGCTGACGATGCTTTCGCCTGCCAAGGTCAACCTGCACCTGGCGGTGGGCGACGTGCGCCCCGACGGCTTCCATGAGCTGACCACCATCTTCCAGGCGATCGACCTCGCCGACAGTGTCTCGCTCGAGCCCGCAGACGAGCCTCGAACTCGTCGCGGACATCGACCTTGGCTGCCCTGCCGAGGAGAACCTCGCCGTGCGCGCTGCTCGTGCGTTCGCCGAGCGCGTCGATTGCGAGCCCGATGTGCGGATAGCGCTCGCCAAAGCGATTCCTGCCGGAGCCGGTCTTGGGGGAGGCAGCTCGAACGCTGCTGCGGTCATCGCAGGCCTCGCGCTCATGTGGGGTATCCCGGCAGATGATGCGCGGCTTCACGACGCGGCGGCATCGATCGGCGCAGATGTCCCCTTCTTCCTCACCGGCGGCACGGGCCTCTACGAGGGCCGAGGTGACGCGCTCGTGCAGCACCTGCCCACTCCAGACCTCGACATGGTCGTGGTCTGGCCAGGCACGCCGGTATCGACGGCGAGAGCCTACATGGCGCTCGATGACGACTCACGCCGCCAGTCTGCTCCTTCTCCCGCGGCACTCATCGGTGCGATCGACACCGGCGATGCCGAGGCCGTCGCGCAGTCACTGCACAACGATTTCACCGGCTACTCGGCAGATATGGTCGAAGCCATCGGAGAAGCGATAGCATGGCTCGAGAGCGTTCCTGGCGTCATGGGCGTTGCCATGGCCGGGAGCGGCTCGGGGGTCTTCGGCGTGTGCGACTCGCCAGACGCTGCCTGCGAGGCAGCCGATGAGGCGATTCGCCGGGGCTGGTGGGCTGCGGAAACGCGCTCCTTGGCCCACGGGGTCGTCCCGGCCGATGACGGTAGGGAGAGCATGTGAAGGTCGACGCGGTCGTTCTAGCCGGCGGAGATGGCGCGGTCATCGATCCGACGAGCCGCTTCAAGGGGCTCCTGCCGATAGCGGGCAAGCCCATGATCCAGTGGGTCGTCGAGGCGCTCAAGGGTGCTGACTGCGTGGCCGAGGTGGCCGTTGTCGTACCGACCGCCGAGGATCTGGGCCCGTGGGCCGACACCGTCGACAAGCTCGTCGTCTCGAGCGGCTCCTTCATCGAGAACGGTCTGGCCGGTATCCGCTCGTTTCGCGATGATCGCCCGACACTGGCCGTGACCGGCGACATCCCGGCCATCACGCCCGCCGTCATCGAAGACTTCGTCGAGCGCAGTCTCGCGACAGGTGCCGACTTCACCTACCCGCTCATCCCCAAAGCGGCCATGCTCGAGCAGTTCCCCGGGAGCGAGCGGACGTTCGTGAAGCTCGTGAACGGCCCCGTGACCGGCGGGAACATGATGATCGTCAACCCGTATCTGGTCGAGCAGAACGCGCTGCTCGGCCAGGCGCTGTTCGACACGCGCAAGAGCGCGATCCAGATGGCGCGGGTCATCGGCTTCCGCTTCGTGCTCAAGCTGGCCACCGGGCGGCTGGACGTGCCGGAGGTGGAGGCCAAACTCGGCGAGATACTCGGCGGGACGGGGGCTGCGGTATTCACAGACACATGCATCGATCGCGGCCGATGTGGACAAGCCCGTGGATGTTGTTGTCGTCGAACGCGTGCTCTACGACCCGACAGCGGGTAGGAATAGAACAACCGTGCAAGAACGAAGAGGACGTCTAGGAGCGCCGATACCGACCCGGGGCTGGGGGGCCCTGTGTGGTACATCGGGGGGAGAGAGCATGAACATCACAAAGGTTACGCTGCGCCCCGTGGCCATGAACAAGGTGTGCGCGATCGCCAGCATCGTCATCGATGACGCGTTCGTCATCCATGACCTCAGGGTCGTCAACGGCGACAAGGGGCTGTTCGTCGCGATGCCATCCCGCAAGCTCCCCAACGGGGATTTCCGCGACATCTGCCACCCTATCAACACCGAGACACGGACACAGATCCAGGAAGCCGTTCTGGAGCAGTTCGATACCGAAGGTGGCGTGGACGCGTTCGTTGCTGCCGCCACAGTCGCGGACTAGCTCACGCGCGTGATGATCTGCCGAGGGCGGCAGACGCCCCTCGCTGCGGGATCCGGCAGCAAGGTGGCTCGCGCCACATCGGCGCGTGCCAGTTGACGCTGTTCAAGCCCCTTACCTACACTCTGGGGTGCTTCTTGGGGCGTAGCCAAGCGGCAAGGCATCGGCCTTTGGAGCCGACATTCGTAGGTTCGAATCCTACCGCCCCAGCCATTACCCACGTCTGCGGGTACCATCCGCATCAATGACCGGAGGAGCACACATGGGTGCTGTCGCTCTGATCCTCGCTGCTGGAGAGGGTACGCGCATGAAGTCCGCGCTGCCCAAGGTGGCCCACGAGGTCCTCGGCGAGCCGATGGTGCGTCTCGTGGCCGACGCCGCCGCGCAAGGCGGCTGCGAGCGCAGTCATCGTCATCACGGGCCACGGCGCTGAGACCGTGGAGGCCCTGCTCGACGGAGCGGAGTTCGCGCGGCAGGACGAGCAGCTCGGCACCGGGCACGCGGTGATGTGTGCCGAGGACGCGCTGACGGGTCTCGAGGGCTCGCTGGTCGTGCTCTCCGGCGATACGCCCCTGATGCGGCCCGAGACCATCGCGGCGCTGGTCGCAGCTCGCGAGGCCGACGGAGCGGCGCTGGCGGTCCTCACCACCGAGCTCGATGATCCTGCCGGCTACGGCCGCATCGTGCGCGACGAGTCGGGTGCGATCACCGGCATCGTCGAGCAGAAGGACCTGGTCCCTGGGCAGGAGACGCTTCGCGAGGTCAACACCGGTACCTACTGCTTCGACGCTCGCGTGCTCCTCGAGCACCTGAAGCGTCTGGACACCGACAACGCGCAGGGCGAGTACTATCTCACCGACATGGTCGGCATCTTCAACTCCGAAGGGGCTCAGGGTCGTCTCGGCAAGCACCGACCAGCCCGAAGAGACCCTGGGCGTGAACAGCCGCGTGCAGCTTGCCGAGGCAACGAGCGTGATGCAGCGGCGCATCAACGAGCGCCACATGCTCGACGGCGTGACCATGGTCGATCCCGCGCTCGTGTGGATCGGCCCGCACGTCGAGATCGCGCGCGACGTGGTCATCGAGCCGATGACGTTCCTCATGGGCGAGACGACCGTGGGCGAGCGAGCCACGATCGGCCCCAACACGCGTGTGACCGATTCCCGCATAGGCGCAGACGCACGTGTCGACTCATCGATCCTCATCGAGGCCAAAGTGGGAGAGGGCGCCATGGTCGGCCCGGTCGCCTACCTGAGGCCGGGTACGGTCCTCGAGGCGGGCGCCAAGGCGGGGACATCGGTCGAGATCAAGAACTCGACGGTGGGCGAGGGCTCCAAGGTCCCGCATCTCTCCTACATCGGGGACGCGACCATCGGCAAGGGCGTGAACGTGGGCGCGGGCTCCATCACCTGCAACTACGATGGCGTCTCGAAGCATCCCACAGTGATCGAAGACGACGTCTTCATCGGCTCTGATACCATGCTTATTGCTCCCGTTCGGATAGGTCGAGGAGCGGTCACCGGTGCCGCAAGCGCCATCGCCCACGACGTGCCCGAAGGCGCCCTCGGCATCGAGCGTAGCGACCAGCGCGACATCGAGGGCTGGAGTGAGAGGCGCAAGCGGGAGAAGGACGCGGCCGACCAGGACAAGGAAGCAGGAGATCGGTAGCCATGACCGAGATGGACAAGCGCATGATGGTGTTCAGCGGGACCTCGAACAGAGGCCTTGCCGAGGGAATCGCCGAGCATCTCGGGATCGAGCTTGGCAACGTCAAGATCGAGAAGTTCGCCAACGGCGAGATCTACGTCCGCTTCCTCGAGTCGGTGCGCGGCGCTGATGTCTTCATCGTTCTGTCGAGCTGCCATCCGGTGAACAGCTCTCTCATGGAGATGCTGATCATGACCGATGCGGCCAAGAGGGCGAGCGCACGCACGATCACCGCCGTGATCTCTCACTACCCCTATGCGCGCCAGGACAAGAAGTCGGCCGCGCGCGAGCCCATCACCGCCAAGCTCGTCGCAGACCTTCTGACGACTGCGGGCGTGGACCGCGTCATCACGATGGACCTGCACCAGGGACAGATCCAGGGCTTCTTCGACCAGTCGGTGAACCACCTCACCGCATTGCCGATCCTCGAGGACTACTTCAACAGTCTCAATCTCGAGAACATCGCGGTCGTCTCTCCCGACGTCGGCCGAGTCAAGGTCGCCAAGAAGCTCGCCGACATGCTCGGCGCGAACCTGGCGATCATGCACAAGGGTCGACCGGACCACAATGTCGCCGAGATCACGCACGTCATCGGTGACGTCGAGGACAAGACCTGCATCATCACCGACGACATGATCGACACCGCCGGCTCTGTTGCAGAGGGCGTCAAGAGTCTCAGGAAGCATGGCGCTGGGGACATCTATGTCGCCGCGACGCACGGGATCTTCTCGGGGCCGGCATACGACCGTTTGGATGAAGCGCCCATCAAGGAAGTCGTCGTCACGAACACGCTCTATGTGCCCGAGGACCGCCAGGGCGGCAAGATTAGGGTACTATCAGTGGCTCCGCTATTTGCACATGCTATCCAGAACGTGTACAACGACGAATCAGTGTCAGAACTGTTCGACCCAGACTTCCAGCTGTAGGGGTCGTGTAGCATACGGTCGGGTCCGCAGGACGAGACCCGCCGAAAGGAGCCAGAACAACCATGACCGACACTTCTTCTATAGTCGCGGAGTCGCGAGACACCATCGGCAAGTCGAGCCGGCCTCTCGCGCGCGAAGGCAAGATCCCCGCAGTGCTCTACGGCACCGGTCGCGACCCCATGCCCATATCGGTGAACCAGCATGACTTCGAGCGGTTCATGTCCAAGCACGCGACGGGCGCCAACATCGTCAAGGTCGAGCTCTCTGACACCGGCGAGTCGGTGAACGCCGTCATCAAGGAAGTGCAGCACAGCCCCGTGAAGGGCGCGATCATCCACGTCGACTTCCTTGCCATCCGCATGGACGAGAAGCTGCAGGCCGCCGTCACGATCAACCTCGTCGGCGACTCAGAAGGCGTCAAGGAGGGCGGCATCCTCATGCTCAACATGCGTGAGGTCATGGTCGAAGCGCTCCCCGTCGATCTGCCCGAGGCGATCGACGCTGACATCTCCGAGCTGCTCATCGGCTCGACCCTGCACGTATCCGACCTCACCGCTCCGGCCAACGTCGAGATCGTCGACGACGCCGCAGGCATCATCTGCTCGGTCACCGTGCCGACAGAAGAGCCGACGGAAGAGGAGATCGCCGAGCTTCTGGGCGAAGAGCTCGAAGGCGAAGAGCCCGAGCTGGTCGGCGAAGAGGGCGAAGAGGGTGCCGAGGGCGAAGAGGGTGCCGAGGGCGCCGAGGAGTCTGCCGACGAGTCGTAAGGACGGCGGATGTCCCGCTTGGTCGCAGGTCTCGGCAACCCCGGGCCCGAATACGCCGCTACCCGTCACAACGCAGGGTTCATGGTCGTCGATCTCCTCGGCGAGAACCTTCGCGCTGCGTACTGGAAGGACGAGTGCGGAGCTCAGACATCGCAGGTCCGTCTCGGCGATGAGGAGCTCGTGCTCGCCAAGCCGCAGACGTTCATGAACCTGTCGGGCGCCTCGGTGAAGCGACTCGTCGACGAGTACGATGTGCCGCTCGATGGGCTCATCGTCGTCCACGACGATATCGACCTGCCTGCCGGCACGGTCCGGGTGAAGAACGGTGGCGGCCACGGTGGTCACAACGGACTGCGCTCGCTGCACGAGAAGCTGCAGGACGGGGAGTACGTCCGCGTGCGCGTCGGCGTCGGACGACCTCCCGGCCGACAGGATCCGGCCGACTACGTGCTGGAGGGCATGAGCCCGAGCCGCTGCCGAGGAGCTCGAGGCGCAGATCCCCACCGCGGCCCAGGCCGTCATCCACGTGCTCGAGCACGGGGTCGATGACGCCATGCGGGAGTTCAACGGGACGTAGGGCGTGGGGGCTGGGTGGCTCCGCCGCGAGTTTCGCAGCCGGGGGAGACGGGGAGGCGCGCATAGCGCGCCGAGACGTCGAGGGCCCCCGGCGAGGACTGCCCGAGCGCCGGAGCCGCGCGGGCCCCGCAGACCGCTCAAGGAGACTAGAAGTAGTTCATCGGGTTGGTCGACTCTCCGTTGAGGCGGACCTCGAAGTGCAGGTGGGGTCCTGTGGAGTAGCCGGTCGACCCGACGTTGGCTATCGGCTGTCCGCCGCTCACGGTAGCTCCGTTGGAGACCTTGAAGCTGCCGTCGGCAAGGTGGTTGTAGGTCGTCACGACGCCGTCGCCGTGATCGACGAAGATCTGGTTCCCGTAGCCGCCACCCCAGCCGTACGAGGCCCTGATGACGGTGCCGCTGCCGGCAGCGACGACCGTGCCGCCACCCTTGCTGATGTCGATGCCGTGGTGGAACTTCTTGGTGCCGAAGATCGGGTGCACGCGCCATCCGTATCCTGAGGTCACGTTGCCGCCCGGCACAGGCCATGTCATCGATCCGGCGTACTGGCCGCCACCGCTCGAAGATCCGCTCCCGCCGCCGCGAAGCTGTGAGGCGATCTGGGCAGCGGCTGCTTCCTCAGCCTTGGCAAGCTCGAGGTACTTCTCTTTGTCCTTCTCGGCCGCCTGCATGAGGAAGCTCTTCTGCGACTGGGCGGCCGTCTGTTCGTTGACCTTGGACTTGCGGCTGGCCTGGAGTCGCTTCAGGTCCTTCTCGACCGCCTCGGCCTCTGCCTTCTTGATGGCCACGTTCTCAAGCGTGCGATCGAGCTCGCCCTTGCTGGACTGGAGGTCTTGCTTCGTGTCGTCGAGCGTGATCGCGATGTCCTGGTTCGACTCGATGACGCGCTGCACGAGCGTCGTGCGAGCGATGAGGTCGTTGAAGTCCTTGGCCGACAGCAGCATGTCCAGGTAGAAGAGGTTGCCCTGGCGATAGGAGGTGGCCATGCGATCGTTGAGAAGGCTCTGCTGCTTGTCGAACTCGGCCTGGGTCTTCTCGATCTCACCCTCGAGCTCGGCGATCTGGCCGCGCAGCGACTCGACCTCCGAGCGAAGGCGCTCGGTGCGGTCGGTAGCGGCGTCGATCTCCGGCTGCAGCTCGTTGACTGCCGACTGCAGCTCCGAGATCTGTGCATCGAGGGCCTCGGTCTCCTTGCGGAGCTTCTCGGCGAGGTCTTCGGCTGCCGCTGCGGCCTCACGGGCGTTCGATGCCTTCTGGCGGGCCTCGTCGAGCTCGCTTTGGGTAGCGCCGAACGCGACGCCTGCAGAGGCGAAGACAAGAAGAATACACAGGAGGATAGAGATGTATGCGCTGCTGCGATTCACTGCTACGTTTCCCCCGGATGCTGGCTCGCTTGCGTGCCTGCGCCCCCGGAAGGCGCACTCCAACACAATATGGTAGCCGATGCCTGTGGGTATATTCAAATGCGAGGGCTCAGCAGCTCTCGCCTCAGCGTGGTCGAATGGCGCTTGAGGCTGGAAAACACCAGGTGGCCGCCTATGGGGCTGGCCGGAAAGGACGGGGACACATGGCCGACGAACCCACCAACGCTGCGCCGCCGCCCGAGGGCGACGTCGTGGTCATGAGGGCCGGGCCCGCGAGCGACACGAGCAAGTGGCTCTCGGCTGCTGGCTACATCTTCTTCATCGTCGCGGTCATTCTGCTGTTCATGGAGCCGTACAAGGACGAGGATTTCGTCCGCTTCAACGTGTATCAGGCCATCGCCTTGCAGGTCGTGATCTGGGTAGGTGGCGTGGTTCCCGTGGTGGGCTGGATCGTGTCGGTCGTGGCGATCGTGTTCTCGATCATCGCGCTGGTCAAGACGATCCAGGGCGAGTACTACGAGGTCCCCGTGGTCTACGGACTCGTCAAGGGATTCATCGGCATCTAGGAACAGGACACGCGAGGTGGACCGAGGTCTACTCGACCTCGGCGAACGAGTACGAATCATCGGGGCCGGGCGCGATCTGCGTCCGGCCTTCGCTGTCGATCACGTAGAGTCCGAGTCCGGCCTGCTTCGCGTAGGCGGCGGCCTCCTCGGGCCCCATCACGAAGAGGGCGGTCGAGAGGATGTCGGAGTCCAGGCCGGTGCTCGTGCCCACGACCGTGAGCGACTGGGTCCCGCGTGCGGGCTCGCCGGTGGCCGGATCCAGGATGTGGTGGTACCGCTCGCCCGTCTTCTTCGAAGTAGCGCTGGTAGTCCCCGGATGTCGAGACGATCACGTCACCCGGACCCTCGACGACGGAGACGACCACCTCGGGGTCGCGCGGGTCCTCGATGCCGATCTTCCACGGTGACCCGTCGGGCTTCTCGCCAAAGGCGATCGTCGTGCTGCCTGCCGAGATGATGGCGGCGTCAACCGCCCCGCTCTCGCGCAGCGCGGCCGCCGCTCGGTCGAGTCCCAGGCCTTTCGCCGCTCCGCCGAAGTCGACGCCGACCGGCACGGCCTCGGCACTGGTGGTCGTCTCGGCCCCACCCTGGGGCGCGAAGCGGCCGTCGACGATACCGTCGGCCTCGCGTGTCTCGAAAGTGGCTGCAGCTTCGACCGCGGGCGCGAGCTCCTCGGCATCCGGGACACGGCCGCCGCCCTCGAAGTCGTAGAGCTCCTGCACGCCGAAGAGACTCGGCGAGAACTGACCTCCCACGTCCAGCTCGGCCGTGCGGGCGAGGACCTCCTGCGCCTCCTCGGGAAGCGGGTTCCACTCATGGGGCATCAGGTTGAGGCTTGCCGCGCTCCCGCAGGGAGCCCCGGTCTCGCCGTACACGTTGAGCGCTCGCTCCACCTCGGCCATCGCCGCGTATGCGTCCTCGACCGCCATCTCGACCTGGGCGGCGTCCTCACCGTAGGCGGTGATGGTCACGACCGTGCCCAGGGCCTCTCGTGCGTCGCGCACGGGCTCCTCGGCAGGAGTGCAACCGGTGGCCAGAACGGCGACGCCGAGGGCCATAGCGAGCAGGGCAGTGAGCGCCCACCGTGGCCGCCGCACCCCTCCTGTGACCGTGCGTCGACTCTGCATACCGTCCTCCGTTGCGCCTGCGGATTGGCCTAGTATACTTGTCCGAACCTCTGGTCTTGCCAGGGGTATCATTCACCTACGGGCCAGTTCCGGTTCACGATCACGAAGGCATGCCATGTTCCCTGTCGTGCACAAGAGACAGCTCTCCGAGGCCGTGTGGGAGATGGGCGTCGAGGCACCGCGCCTCGCAGCCCGCGCCCGCGCCGGGCAGTTCCTCATGCTGCGCATCGATGACGAGGGCGAGCGCATCCCGCTCACGTTCTCGGACTGGTCTGCCGAGGAGGGCTGGGTGCGCTTCATCTTCATGCGCGTGGGCAAGACGACCCACCAGCTCGCGCATGTCGAGGTGGGCGAGGCGCTGGCAGACGTCGTGGGGCCGCTCGGCATACCGACGCACACCGACGATCTCGGTCGCGTGGTCGTGGTCGGCGGCGGCGTGGGAGCCGCGGTGGCCTACCCGGTGGCGCGTGCGATGCTCGAGGCGGGCAACGACGTCTCGGTCATCCTCGGCGCTCGCAACGAGGCGCTCCTGATCCTCGAAGACGAGTTCAGGGCACTCGGCCTCTCCGATCTCATCGTGATGACCGACGATGGCTCTGCCGGTCGCAAGGGACTGGTCACCGCGCCACTCAAGGAGCTCTGTGAGGCGGGCAAGGTCGATCACAGCGATGGCGATCGGACCGGCGATCATGATGAAGTTCTGCGCTGCGACGACCCGCGATGCCGGTGTCCCGTGCACGGTGAGCCTCAACCCGATCATGGTGGACGGGACAGGCATGTGCGGAGCGTGTCGCGTGTCGGTGGATGGCGAGACCAAGTTCGGCTGTGTCGACGGCCCGGATTTCGACGGCCACGCGGTCGACTTCGAAGAGCTCATGAGCCGCCAGCGCGTCTACATCGACGATGAGCGTCTGGCTGATGCCGAGTACTCCGAGGAGTGCTCATGTCATCTGTAGACGAGACGCCGGGCACGGCGGAGGGCACCGACGCTCCCAAGCCGCCGCGTCGCAAGCCCTCAAAGGCTCCACGCACACCGATGCCGCAGCGCGACCCCCTCGAACGCGCCCAGAGCTTCGATGAGGTCGCCACCGGCTACACCGAGGAGCAGGCGCGAGCCGAGGCCGAGCGCTGCATCCAGTGCAAGAACGCCACCTGCATCGAGGGCTGCCCGGTCAACATCGACATCAAGTCCTTCATCGGCCACATCATCGACGGCGACTATCCGGCCGGTGTCGACGTGCTCAAGGAACGCAACTCACTACCCGCCGTGTGCGGTCGTGTGTGCCCGCAGGAGGAGCAGTGCGAGATCGTCTGCGTGCTGGCCCGCAAAGGCGAGCCTGTCGCGATCGGGCGCCTTGAGCGCTTCCTGGGCGACTACGACCTCACCTGCGAGATCGAGCATCGCTGCACGCCTGAGGTCGCTCCAGCCACCGGGCGCAGGTGTGCTGTCGTGGGCTCGGGCCCTGCCGGACTCGCGTGTGCGGGCGAGCTCGCGCGCCGTGGGCACGCAGTCACGATCCTCGAATCGCTTCACGCCCCGGGTGGCGTGCTCACCTACGGCATCCCCGAGTTCCGTCTGCCCAAGGCCATCGTGGAGGCCGAGATCGAGCTGCTCTGCGAGATGGGCGTGGTGATCGAGCCCGACATCGTTGTCGGCGCCACGGTGACACTCGATGAGCTGCTTGGCCGAGGAGGGCTACGACGCGGTGTTCGTCGGCAGTGGTGCCGGGCTGCCGGTGTTCCTCGGCATACCCGGCGAGAACCTCAACGGCGTCTACTCGGCCAACGAGTTCCTCACACGCGTGAACCTCATGCGTGCCTACGAGTTCCCGACCGCCGACACGCCTGTGTGGCGAGGTCGCAAGGTGGCGGTCGTGGGTGGCGGGAACGTCGCGATGGATGCCGCGCGCACGGCGCTTCGTCTCGGGGCCGAGGAGGTCTTCCTCGTCTATCGCCGCACCGAGGACGAGATGCCTGCGCGGGCCGAAGAGGTCGAGCACGCTCGCGAGGAGGGCATCGAGTTCAAGATGTTGTGTTCGCCAGCCGAGATCACCGGCAGAGACGGTTTCGTGACCGGGCTCGTGGCGACTCGCATGGAGCTCGGCGAGCCCGATGAGTCCGGCAGACGGTCGCCGATGTGTGTCTTGGACTCCGAGTTCGAGATCGACTGCGACACCGTCATCATCGCGGTCGGGACGCGGGCCAACCCGATGATCGCGCAGACGAGTCCGGACCTTGAGCTGACGTCGCGCGGGTATATCGTGACGGACGACGAAGGTCGTTCGAGCATGCACGGAGTCTACGCAGGAGGCGACATCGTGACCGGTGCGGCGACCGTGATTCTTGCCATGGGGGCCGGAAAACGGGCCGCCCAGGCCATCGACGGGGACTTTCGGGACAACCGCTAGTCCGCGTGCGGTTTTTGGGTACAATCGGATAGCCAGACCGGACAACCGGTCGAATCTGGCGATATGTGGCAATCCGGCCCCCGGCGAACCGGAGCGAGCGTGACCGATCAACCCCAAGTCCTCGTGATCGACGACGATCGAGTCGCTCGTTGAGATGATTCGCATGGGACTCGAGGCAGACGGGATGTGCGTTCTGTCCGCTGGCGATGGCGCCGAGGGCATCGAGACGCTCAATCGCGAGTCCGTCGATGTGGTGGTTCTCGACGTCATGATGCCGAGGGTCGATGGCTGGATGGCCCTCATGGAGATTCGCAACAACCCCGCGACGTGTGAGATCGCCGGTCATCATGCTCTCGGCCAAGACCCAGGACCTCGCCAAGATCCTCGCGTTCAAGCAGGGCGTGCAGCAGTACCTCACCAAGCCGTTCAACATCCTTGAGCTCTCAGCGCGCGTCGAGAGCCTCGTCAAGGGTCGCCGCGCGAGTGGCAATGGCGCCGCGCTGGCCGACGCGGACTTCCGCAAGCTCGCCGTGCGCAAGGGTGGCCGCACGGTGCTGCTCAACATCGATGACGTCATCTTCGTGTCGGCTCGCAACAAGTCGACCTATGCACACACGTACGAGAACCAGTACCTTGTGGACATGACGTTGGGCGATCTTGAATCCAAGCTCAACAACGAGTCGTTCGTGCGAGCGCACCGGAGCTACATGGTCAACTTGAATCGCATCAAGGAGATCGTGCGTGTCGACGGCGCCTACGTGGTCGTCGTCTCCGACCGCGACGAGACGCACATCCCGGTCGCTCGCAGACAGGTCCGCACCTTCCGCGAGGCGGTGGGCATCTAGTGCTACGCCCCATCGCTCTCGCAGAGTAGCAGAAGACCCCGCGCCGCGAGGAGCGGGGTCTTCAGGCTTCGCGGGTATCTCGTTGCAGGAAACCTTGCCTACCTGTATTTCGGCGCATGGTCCTGTGACCTTTAGCACAGGAGTGTGGCGGGAAGCGGGTCAGAAGCCGCGCGCCGCCGCATCGTCCGTTCCCGCGAATCAGCAGTCTCAGCAGCACATCGGGGCATGCGCGGGCATGCTGCAGTCGAAGAGCGCCCGTTGCCACTAGTTGCTCAGACTCCCGAGCGGCGCCGGCACCCGTCCACCGCGCCGCACGAGACCCGTCCCGGCCCACTCGTTGACGCTCATGACGGGCGCAGAACCGAAGAGCCCACCGTACTCGACCACATCTCCCACGTCCTTGCCGACCACAGGGATCAGCCGTGTTGCGGTCGTCTTGCTGTTGATCATGCCGATCGCGCACGCGTCGCTCATGATGGCCGCGACGGTCTCCACGGGCGTGTCGCCCGGGATAGCGATCATGTCGAGACCGACCGAGCAGACGGCCGTCATCGCCTCGAGCTTCTCGAGCGTGAGCGCGCCTTCCTGAACAGCCCGGATCATGCCCTGGTCCTCAGAGACGGGGATGAACGCGCCGGAGAGCCCACCGATCGAGCTCGTGCCCATGGCCCCGCCCTTCTTGACCGCGTCGTTGAGCAGAGCGAGCGCCGTGGTCGTTCCCGGCCCGCCGCACCGCTTGACGCCCATCGCCTCGATGATCTCGGCCACGCTGTCTCCCTCGGCCGGTGTCGGCGCAAGCGAGAGATCCACGATACCCATCGCCACGCCGAGTCGTCTCGCCGCCTCGCGGGCGATGAGCTCTCCGGCACGCGTGATCTTGAACGCCGTGGACTTGATCGC
Source organism: uncultured Actinomycetes bacterium (assembly GCA_963850695.1). Taxonomy (GTDB): domain Bacteria; phylum Actinomycetota; class Coriobacteriia; order Anaerosomatales; family CAWKMJ01; genus CAWKMJ01. The sequence continues at coordinate 872,095 of CAWKMJ010000001.1, read as the reverse complement.
CTCGGCGACCTCGGTGAGATCGGCGTCGGAGGGCATCGAGGCCACGACCGCCCGCACGACGCCGGGGCCGGAGATTCCCACGTTGACCACAGCGTCGGGCTCGCCTGCGCCAAGTACCGCTCCTGCCATGAATGGGTTGTCCTCGACCATGTTGCAGAAGACGACGAGCTTGCCGCAGCCGAACCCATCACGGTCGGCGGTGAGGTCGGCGGTCTCCTTGATGATCTCGGCCATGAGCACGACCGCGTCCATGTTGATGCCGGCGCGCGTCGAGGCGACGTTGACCGATGAGCAGACCCGCTCGGTGGTCGAGAGGGCCGAGGGGATCGAGTCGATGAGCTTGCGATCTCCTTCGCCCGCACCCTTCTGGACGAGGGCCGAGAATCCGCCGATGAAGTCCACCCCGACCTCCTCGGCGGCGCGATCGAGTGCGACTGCGACCGGCGTGATGTCGGAGGTGGTGCAGGCCGAGGCGAGCTTGGCCACAGGCGACACCGCGATGCGCTTGTTGACGATCGGGTATGCCGTACTCGCGCGCGATCGCATCGGCGACCGGGACGAGTTCGGCGGCGTGTGAGCAGACCTTGTCATAGACCCGCTCGGCCATGGCGTCGATGTCCTCGTGCACGCAGGAGTCGATCGACAGGCCGAGCGTGACCGTGCGGATATCGAGGTTCTGCTGCTCGATCATGAGGAGCGTCTCGACGATCTCCTCAGGTGAGATGCGCATGTGTGATGCCTTTCGGTCGGGGCTGGTCCGGCCGCGATGAGGGCGAACCGTGATGAGCGGTGCGGGTGGCCGCCGATGCCGCTCGTCTCACGGGTTCGCGGCGCTAGATGCGGTGCATGTAGCGGAAGACGTCTTCTCGCTGAAGCGTGATCTGCATGCCCAGCTTCTCCCCGTCGGCAGCAAGCTTCTCTTGCAGCACGTCGAAGGGGGTGGCCTCTTCGTCAACCGTGACCAGCATGGTCATCGAGAACAGCCCGGACAGGATAGTCTGTCGGATGTCCTCGATGTTGGCGTCGGCCTCGGCAAGTGTTGCCGAGATCGCCGCCACGATACCTACGCGGTCCTCGCCGAGGACCGAGAGCACTGCCGGTGTCTTCATGTTCTCCTCCTGCCCGCTCGGTATACTCCCTTATACCGTGCATGGACGACGAGTGCACCGGTATCGTGCTGATTGATGTGCCGTGGCCGAGAGGCGCTGTCTCTGAGGAGTTCGCAGTGGCCGTACCCATCACACCCGTTCGAGTGGGCGACATCGTCCGTCTCAAGAAGCCGCATCCCTGCGGTGCGAACGAGTGGGAGATCAACCGCACCGGAATGGATATCGGGCTCGAGTGTCTCGGGTGCGGACGCAAGGTGCGGCTTGTGCGCTATGAGTTCGATCGGCGGTTCAAGGGGTTCGTCCGCAGACCAACCGAGGAGTAGCCCGCGCGAGCGATGCGCTACGAGCCGTCCGGCTCAGGCAGGATGCCCGGGACGTCCAATCTGTTGAGCTGCATGTGCGTGTGGTTGCCGCCGTGCTCGTCGAACTGGGCAAGCTGGAGCGCCACCTGACCGGAGAGACCGCGAATCTCGGCGATCTGCGTCACACCGCCCACCACCTCGTCCCCCTTGGCCACGACGACGTTGTCGACGTGGATGAGGACCACATCCACCTCCGGCCAGCCGTTGGGCGTGATGTGGATCTCGTAGTCCTCGTGCTCCCCGTAGAGCCAGTAGGGGCGCACCTCGAGGACGGTTCCCGAGACCGGCGCGTAGACAGGCGTGCCGGGGTCGGCACCGATGTCCACTGCGGTGTCAGGCGGACCGGTGCGGTTGGAGCGATACATCCTCAGGGCCTGACCGCCGAGAATGTGGGGGTTGTCGGGACAGCAGGAGTCCTCGATGCTGCGGCCGCTGCCGTGGTTCTTGACCGCGTCGCTCATGTCCGCGTACGGAACCAGCGGCTCCATGTGGAGCGCGTGATCGCCGGAGGCCTGGTGGAACGCGATCTCGGTGAGCTGCCCGCCATCGACCGGCAGATACAGGTACATGCTGCGGTAGCTCGCGAAGAGCGCGGTCGGGTCACCCTCGATGTCTGAGTCGACCGCGTACTCCTCATACACCACCGGCACGTTTGCTGAAGCGTCCGAGGCAGAGGCCTCCTCCGCCGAGCTGGCAGCGAGGCGCGCGATGACGTACTCGTTGATCTCCGGTGTCTGCCAGCCGACGATCCCAGCGGCGGCCACGAGCGCGATGAGCGCGAGGAGAGCTGTGAGCCGGATAGCCCGCGTGGCGTTTCGCTGCCGACGTGCACGGGTTCGCTCTTCGCGACGCAGGCGTGCGGCCGTCACGCGCTCGTGCGCTTCCTGCGACCTTCCGGGCGTTCCGAGCTCTCTGGGATCCTCGGGCGCGCCGGGTCGTATGTCGTGCTGCTCGGTCACTGAGTCTGCCTCGCATACTTCGCGTTCACGCTCGCCGCCGACCTTGCCGCGGCTTCCGCCCGTCGAGCAGGAGCGTCGCCTCCGGTGAAGAAGCCAGACACAAGCTTGCTCCGGCCGCTATCCATGCTGGTCATGAGCGTTGCCTCAAGCAAGTAGTATACCTGGCGTCTGAGCACCGGTACGCAGTCTGTGCTGGTGCTACAATCTCATGCACTGTATCCAAGCCGAGGGGGGCTGCACGCGCGTGGAAAAGCTCGAGGGGATCCTGGATGCCGAGGAGTCCGCGAGACACGTCGTCTCCGATGCCCGTCAGAGGGCTCGAGAGATACGCAAGGAGGCCGCTGTCGAGGCCGAAGCTACTCTCAAGAAAGCGTCAGCAGACGCCGCCGCGGAGGCCGCGACGCTGAGTGCTCATCGGGCACGGGAGGCCGAAGCGGAGGCCGCCGAGATCGAGCGAGATGCCGAGGCGCGCATCGGCGGGCTGGTGCAGACGGCGGAGAACCGGCTCGATGCAGCGGCAGACGCTGTCATTCGCGATGTGACGGGGTAGCACGGTGTCCATCGCCCGCATGCTCAAGGTGACCGCGATAGGTCACGATTCCGTCGTTGACGATGCCGTCGACGCGTTGCAGGATGCTGGCGTGATCGAGGTGGTCCTTACCGATCTCGAGGAGCGCGGTGTCTCGGCCATGACTGTGGACGAGTCGCGTCTCGACTCGATCGAGGAACGGGTCGCAGACGCACAGTTCGTACGCGACTTCCTCGCCAGATTCCGTGAGCCGGATGTGGCCTTTGGCGCCTTCATCTCCGAGAAGATCCACCTCTCGGAGCCGGAGTATCTCGCGCTACGCCACGACGACACGCTGCCCGCGGTGTACCGCGAGTGCGTGCACATCTCCGACCGTCTCGGCTCGCTCGATCGCGAGACCGAGCGTCTGAACACCCTGGTGGACGAGCTCGCGCCCTGGACCGACGTGCGCTTGCAGATCGCGCGCTGGCGCGACACCGAGCGCGTCGCGCTCTTCGCAGGCGAGATACCGGAGGCTGTCGCCCCAGACGTCCGCCAGCAGCTGCGCGAGTCTTGCTCTGAGGTCAGCGTCGCCGAGGTGGGCCAGGAGGCCGGGCGCGAAGCGTGGATCGTCATGGCGCATCGGGACTGTGTGGACGTGGTGCGCGCGGAGCTCGCAGTCACCGACTTCCAGGAAGTCAGCTTCCCCGGGCTTGAGGACTACCCGGCCGAGGAGAGCGCGATCGCCACAGACCGTCTCGCCGACGCGGCCAAGGAACGCGAGGGACTCGAGGTACGCGCGAGCAAGCTCGCGACCGAGCACTACGAGTACATGTTCGCGCTGGTCCAGTCACTGCTCTCGACAAGAGACAACGTCGAGATGCGCACTGAGTTCGCAGCGACCGATCGCACCTTCGTGCTGACCGGATGGATCGAGGCCGACCGCAAGGAAGAACTCGGGGACGCCCTCTCGGGGCTTCCTGTCGACGTGGACCTGACCTTCGAGAAGCCTGTACGGGGCGAGGAGGTACCGGTCGAGCTCGTCAACGGTCGCTTCGTGAAGCCCTTCCAGGTCATCACCGACCTGTATGGACGGCCGAGCTACTGGAGGATCGACCCCACACCCCTGCTTGCGGGGTTCTTCTTCGTCTTCTTCGGCATCTGTATCGGCGACTTCGTCTACGGCGCGATGCTCATCGCGGGCGCTCTCTTCATCAAGAACCGGCTGGATGTGGCCCCCGGCGTGAAGTCCTTCATGGACCTCATCGTCATGGGCGGCATCGCATCGATGATCGTGGGTGTCCTGACGCGGAGCTATCTGGCGCTGCCCGCCGAGAAGCTGCCGGGGTTCCTGCAGTACGAGCCGCTCCTGGATCCGCTGCCCGACCTCATGCTCTTCCTCGCGATCTCCATCGTTCTTGGGACTCCTCCACATCACCGTGGCGGTGATCGCCAATGCTTACATCGCGGTCACCGAGGGTCGCTGGCTCGACGCGCTGGCCGAGGACGTCTCGGTCATCGTCTTCATGTACCTGGTCGTCGTCGCGCTGATCTGGCCCCAGTACATGGGCGTGCTGCTCGGCATCGGCTTCGTCGAACTCATCCTTCTGAAGAGTCGCATCCTCGATGTGATCCTCGGCAAGGCGCCGCCCAAGACCCTGTTCGTCGCACCCTTCAAGGGGCTGCTCGGCGTGTATGGGCTCGTGGGATACGGCTCCGACCTGCTGTCATACACTCGATTGACAGCGCTCGGGCTTGCGAGCCTGATGGTGGGCGACGCGATGAACCGGATGGCGGCGCTGGCTCTCGATATCCCGTACGCGGGGCTTCTCTTCGCCGCACTCATCCTCGTGGTGGGCAACACGTTCAACGTCGTGATCAGTCTGCTCGGCGCGTTCGTCCACCCCACGCGTCTTCAGTACGTGGAGTTCTTCGGCAAGTTCTACGAGGCCGACGGTCGCAACTTCAAGCCGTTCGCGCCTCGCATAGACAGATTGGTGCTTCGTCCGCGTGAGGCGGGCGGAGAGGAAGGAGGATAAGGAACGTGGAGAGAATCATGAGTATGACCGGCATGGAGTGGGCCTATTTCGGTGCCGCTCTGGCCGCTATCGGAGGAGGTATCGGATCCGCGATCGGCATCACGTCGATCAGCAACGCGGCCGCCGGTGTCGTCTCCGAGGACCCCAGCAAGTTCGGCCGAGTGCTGCCGCTGGCAGCCATGCCGGGCACGCAGGGTATCTACGGACTGGTCACGATGGTGCTGGTCTTCGTGTTCGCCGGCGTGTTCTCCGGTGAGGCCGCAGCGCTGACCGCCGACCAGGGCCTGGCGGTGTTCTTCGCCTGCCTGCCGGTCGCGTTCGTGTGTCTGTTCTCAGGCATCTACCAGGGAGCGGCAGCGGTCGGGGCATCGGGCATGGTCGCTCGTCGCGACGAGGACGCAGGCAAGGCGCTCATCTTCCCGGCGCTCGTCGAGACCTACGCCGTGTTCGCTCTGGTCGTGACGATCATCATGCTGCTCTACGCAGTGCAGTAGCGACATGTCACTCGCCGATATCGTCAGGAAGATAGAGAGCGACGCAGGTGCCGAGGCGACCGCGATCCTCCGCGCTGCCGAGGCCGACGCTGATGAGGCGCGCGCTGAGGCCGTTCGCGCATCCGAGTCGTCGCGCGAGCGAACGATGGCGCAGGCCCGTATCGCCTCTGAAGATGACGCGCGTATGCGCGTGGCCGCCGCCCGGCTCTCGGGACGGGACAGGCTGCTCGCCGAGAAGCGTGTGATGATCGAGCGCGTGCTGAAGCAGGCGATGGCTCGACTCGTCGCACTCCCGGACGAAGAGTACGCGGCCCTGCTCGCTCGCGAGATAGCCAGGGTGGCTCGCGGCCCGGAGAACATCGCGCTGGGAGAGAGCGATGCTGAGCGACTCTCGCAGCATCTGCCCTCGGCACTGCGCGACGCGGGTTGCGATGCGCAGGTGGGCGAGAGCACCACGCAGATCGATCGTGGCGTGCTCCTCGAAGGTGACCGCATGCGGGTCGAGGTCTCAGTCGCTGCGCTCGTCCACGCACGCCAGGAGGAGTACGAAGCCGTCATCGCCCAAACACTCTTCGGTGAGGAGGGCTAGGCGTTGCGCAAGGTCAGGCCCATCGCCGATCCTCGCCGCTACGGCTTTGCCGTCGGTCGCGTTCGCGTGCTCGAGACTCAACTCCTCGGACGCTCCACCTACGAGCGCCTGCTTGACGCTCCCTCCTTCCGTGAGCAGCTGAGGATCCTGTCCGAGACGCCCTACGGCGCATGCCTCGAAGGAGCTACCACCGCTGGTGATGTCGAGGTCGCCCTCGACAGCGCGCTGAGCGATCTCTACGCGGACTTCCTCGAGCAGGCGAATCTGCCCGGGGAGATCGTGCGCTACTTCCGGCTCATGCACGACTTCGAGAACCTCCGCGGCAGGCTCAAGGCCGAGGCGCTCGGCATCCCGGCCGCCGAGTTGCTGAGCGAGCTCGGCAGCGCGCCGAGTGAAGCGTTCGAGGGCTCCTCGGCAGACCTTCCGCCCGATATGCGTGTGGCTGAGAGACGTGTTCGGGCGATCGCAGAGGGCGACGACGGGACGCTCAACGTGGACCTGATCGACCCGGCTGTGGATGCCGTCGAGCATCGAAACACTTGCCGCAGTCGCCTGCGATTCGCGCACCGAGTTCCTGTGCGACATGGCCAAGCTCTGGATCGACCTGGGCAACCTCAAGGCGTTCGTTCGCGCGCGGGTCAAGAATCTGCCTGTCCAGCAGGCCGAGCGTCTGTTCGTGGGTGGCGGGACGGTGGGGCTCTCGGTGTTCATCGAGGGCTATCGCCTGCCGCTCGAGGAGATAGCGCGACGCATCGCCGAGAGGCCGGGAATGCGGGGCGTCGACCCGGAAGCGATCGTGGATCCGGCTCAGCTCGACCTGATCATCGACTCGGCGGTGTCGCCAGCAGCTCGCGCAGGCCCGCCGGATGCCGGTAGGCCCGGAGCCGGTGTTGGCCTACGTCGCCTCCCGCAAGGTCGAGATCAGCATGGTGCGCATGCTGCTCGTGGGCAAGCTCGCTGGCGTCGACTCCGACACGCTGCGGGCGCGCGTAAGGAACGTGGCCTAGATGGGAGCGCTCAAGGTAGCAGTCGTTGGGGATTCGACGAGCGTGGCGGGGTTTCGGCCGCTCGGCTTCGTCGTTCACGCTCTCGACGTGCCCGCTGGCGCTCGTGAGCTGTGGAAAGAGCTCACATCAGGCGAGTATGCTGTGGTGCTCGTGACCGAGCCGGTGTGGGCCGAGATAGCCGATCTGGCCGCCGAGGCCATGGACCAGGCGATCCCGGCGGTCACGGTGATCCCCGGCGCGGGGAGCAGTGGCGGTGTGGGACAGGAAAAGATCGATAGCGCGATCGTACGCGCGCTTGGCACGACATCGTTCATACGAGAAGAGGAAGCGTAGATGGAGCAGGGCAGGATAGTGAAGGTCGCGGGGCCTCTGGTCATCGCCGAGGGGCTCAAGCGCTCCAAGATGTATGACCTCGTGCGCGTCGGCGACGATGGCCTCATGGGAGAGATCATCGAGATGCGGGGAGACCGCAGCTCGATCCAGGTCTACGAGGAGACCGAGGGCCTCGGGCCGGGGGACCCGGTCGTGTCGACCGGTGCACCTCTCTCAGTCGAGCTCGGACCCGGCATGCTCGGCGCCGTCTATGACGGCGTGCAGCGGCCGCTCGATGTGCTCGAAGAGCAGGCAGGCGCCTTCCTGTCCCGCGGCGTGAATGCCCCCGGGCTCTCCCGCGACAAGCAGTGGGTCTTCCACGCGACCGCCTCGGCAGGCGATGACGTGGCAGCAGGTGACGTGGTCGGTCTGGTTCAGGAGAACGAGGTCATCACGCACCGCATCATGGTGCCCAACGGCATCAAGGGTCACATCAAGCAGATCGAGAGCGGCAGCTACACGGTCGACCAGCCCTTCGGCACCGTCGATCTCGACGGCGGCGGGACACACGAGCTCATCATGTTGCAGACGTGGCCGGTCCGCGTTGCTCGCCCCTACAACCGCAAACTCTCCATCGACGAGCCGCTCGTGACGGGCACCCGCGTCATCGACACGTTCTTCCCGCTCATGAAGGGCGGCGTCTCGTGCATCCCTGGCCCGTTCGGCGCGGGCAAGACCGTCACGCAGCACCAGATCGCCAAGTGGTCGAATGCCGAGGTCGTCATCTTCATCGGTTGCGGCGAGCGCGGCAACGAGATGACCGACGTGCTCATGGAGTTCCCCGAGCTCATGGATCCCTACTCGGGCTACCCGCTCATGAAGCGCACGGTGCTGGTGGCCAACACGTCGAACATGCCGGTGGCCGCTCGCGAGGCCAGCGTCTACACGGGCATCACCATGGCCGAGTACTTCCGCGACATGGGCTTCAACGTTGTGTTGCAGGCCGACTCGACGAGCCGCTGGGCCGAGGCGATGCGCGAGATCTCCGGCCGCCTCGAGGAGATGCCCGGCGAGGAGGGCTTCCCGGCCTACCTCGGCACGAAGCTCGCCGCATTCTACGAGCGTGCCGGCAAGGTGCGCACGCTCGGCGGACCGCTGCCTGCGGGTAGCGCGTCGGTGGAGGAGGCTGCTGCCGACAAAGCGGTCGGCGGCACGGGCGAGCCGGGAGGACACGAGAGCGATGAGGCGGCCGAGAGGATCGGTTCGGTCTCGGTCGTCGGGTCGGTCTCGCCTCCGGGAGGCGACCTCTCGGAGCCGGTCGTCCAGAACACGCTGCGCGTCGTGAAGGTGTTCTGGGCACTCGAGGACAAGCTCGCCTACGAGCGACACTTCCCGGCCATCAACTGGCTGGTGAGCTACTCGCTCTACCTCGACAAGATCACGCCGTACTGGAACGAGAGCGTGAGTCCTGCGTTCCGCGGGCGGCGCGACACCTGCATGGAGATCCTCCAGCGAGAGAGCGAGCTCGCCGAGATCGCTCGTCTCGTCGGTGTGGAAGCGCTCTCGCCCGAGGAGCAGATCCTCATGGAGACCGCCAAGTCCATCCGCGAGGACTTCCTGCAGCAGAACGCGTTTCGCGATGACGACCAGTTCACCTCACTTGCCAAGCAGGACAGGCTGCTCGAGACGCTCCTTCTCTTCAATGACAAGGCGCTCGAAGCACACGGGCGGGGGGCGCCACTCTCGGCGATCTTCACAGCACCCGTGCGTGAGCGCATCGCCCGCGCGAAGTACCTGAAAGAAGAGGAGATGAGCGTGTTCGACGAGATCGCCTCAGACATCGAGACCCAACTCGTCGGCGAGGGCGTCGAGGAGGTCGAGCTCACATGAGTCGTGAGTACATGACCACACGCGACATCGTCGGCCCTCTCATGCTCGTAGAGGACGTGGCCGACGTCACCTACGGTGAGCTCGTCGAGCTCGAGTTCCCGGACGGGACGAAGTCGCTCGGCAACGTGCTCGAAGTCAACGAAGACGTCGCGCTCGTGCAGGCCTTTGAGGGTACACGCGGCTCGAACCCGAGCGAGACGAAGGTGCGCTTCCTGGGACGAGGGATGACCCTCGGTGTCTCGCGCGACATGCTCGGCCGTGTCTTCGACGGGCTGGGCCGTCCCAAGGACGATGGGCCCGAGATCATCCCTGACGAGCGTCTGTCGATCTACGGCTCACCGATCAATCCCACCGCGCGCGACTTCCCCGACGACTTCATTCAGACCGGCGTGAGCTCGATCGATGGCCTCAACCCGCTCGTTCGCGGGCAGAAGCTGCCGATCTTCTCGGGCTCGGGTCTGCCGCACAACCAGCTTGCCGCACAGATCGCGCGTCAGGCCGCCGTGCTTGAGCGCTCGGATGACCCCGGCAAGGTCGGGGACAAGCTCGAGGGTGAGTTCGCCGTCGTGTTCGCTGCCATGGGTATCACGTTCGAGGATGCCGACTTCTTCATGAGCGAGTTGCGCGACACCGCCGCCATCGAGCGAGCGGTGCTCTTCCTCAACCTGGCCGATGACCCCGCTGTCGAGCGCATCGCCACGCCGAGGATGGCGCTGACCGCCGCCGAGTACCTCGCCTACGAGTGCGACATGCACGTGCTCGTCATCCTCACCGACATGACCTACTACTGCGAGGCGCTGCGTGAGGTCTCTGCGGCCCGCAAGGAGGTCCCTGGTCGCCGAGGATTCCCCGGCTACCTCTACACCGACCTCGCGACGCTGTACGAACGCGCCGGTCGCATCAAGGGCCGCAAGGGCTCGATCACTCAGATCCCGATCCTCACGATGCCCGAGGACGACAAGACCCATCCGATCCCCGACCTCACCGGCTACATCACCGAGGGCCAGATCATCCTCGAGCGCAACCTGCACCGCCGCGGCATCTACCCGCCTGTGGCCGTGCTGCCTTCGCTCTCACGACTCAAGCAGAAGGGTATCGGGCCGGGCAAGACGCGTGAGGACCATGCCGACCTCTCCAACCAGCTCTTCGGCGCCTACGCTCGTGGTATCCAGGCCAAGGAGCTCGCCGTCATCCTCGGCGAGGCGGCTCTCTCCGAATCCGACAAGGCGTTCTCGGCGTTCGCCGATGCCTTCGAGGACCGCTTCATCGAGCAGGACGAGCACGAGGACCGCTCGGTCGAGGAGACGCTGCGCATCGGCTGGGAGCTCATGGCGCTGCTGCCGAGGACCGAGCTCAAGCGCATCAAGGACGAGTACATCGAGACGTACATGCCGGTGGATGCGGCCGTCGCCGCCGAGGACGACGCCGCCGGCGATGAAGTGGTCGCAGACGCGATGGATGCCGAGATCGAGGCGAGGCCGAAGTCGATGCAGCTGCTGCCGAGGATGACGCGGCAGAGGCCGTCGCCTCACGAGGAGGACGCAGACGCGTGATCTTGCTCGCGATCATAGTCGCGGCGCTGGTCATGGCGATCGGCGTACAGCTGTGGTACTGGCGAAACGCCACGTCTTTGGGCGTGGAGCTGCCGCGCACCCTCAAGGTGCTCATGGCTGTGAACATCACCGTGCTCACGGCCTCCACGCTGGCCGTCGCGTGGTTCGGCTACTCCTTCGTGACGACGGGGGAGATGTAGCGCTATGGCGAATCAGCGCGTGAACCCCAACCGCATGGAGCTCATGAGGCTTCGCCAGCGCAGGCAGGTCGCCCAGCGCGGTCACAAGCTGCTCAAGGACAAGCTCGACGAGCTCATGAAGGAGTTCCTCTCCCGCATCGGCGAGAACCGCAAGCTCCGCGCGGTGGTCGAGCGCGAGCTCATGAAGGCATACGGCATGCTCGCTGTCGCGCGTGGGGAGGCCGGACGAGCCAATCTCGCCCAGGCGCTCTCGGCGGGCCATCCCGAAGGGCTCGTGGATGTCGCCGAGCGCAACGTCATGAGCGTGCGCATCCCCGAGTTCGCGGTGATGGAGCTGCCCGAGCCCGAGGGCTACTCGCTCATGTCCACGCCGGCAGTACTCGACTCCGCGCTGGGAGCGCTTGACGACGTCGCTCCCAAGCTCATCGAGCTGGCCGAGCGCGAGAAGGCCATCGAGCTCCTCGCTGCCGAGATCGAGCGGACACGCCGTCGCGTCAACGCACTGGAGCACGTGCTGATCCCGCAGCTCACAGAGACGATCCGTGACATCGGAATGAAGCTCGAGGAGGCCGAGCGCGGCAACCTCACGCGGCTCATGAAGGTCAAGGACATCATCGCTGCCCAGGAAGTCGCGGAAGGTTCGCGATAGACGCGATCTCGGGCTGCGTTTCGTCTCAAGTAGGAGCGCTGGATTTCCGATATAGAGGGTGTCAGGGCGAACGAGCCCCCTGACACGTGGGAACCAGCTCCTCATCGTGGCGCCCCTCCACATCGGAGCTGAATCCATCGTCGAGCTCCGGCGGCGCCGGGGCTCGACTCTTTGTGGGGGCTCGCTACCCGGTCTGGCCGGTGAAGGTGAAGCTCTCGAGCAGCATCCCCGGCACGTACGCGTGGCCGAGGAACTCCGATCCCGAATACTGCCGCTCGGCAGTGATGCCGCCCACGCGAGAGAACGCCTCGATCACGCTTTGCGTGAAGCGCTGGTTCTTGAGCGGCCGAGCGAGCTTGCCGTTCTCGATCAGGAACGTGCCGTCGCGGGTCATGCCCGTGAGCGTCACGGGCAGCGGCTCCTCGACATTGACGTAGTGGAAGCGCGTCACGTAGATGCCGCGGTCGACAGAGCCGATGAGTTCGTCGATCGAGGCGTCGCCCGGTGCCATCGCCAGGTTGAGCGGCAGCGGGCCGTGTGCGTTGGGAGCCGGCAGTGCGTGTCCGGTGTTCTCGGACTGCATCTTCGCTGCCCAGTAGCTGTCGGTGACGATCGCGTTTGCGACGCCGTCCTTGATGAGGTCGACGCTGCGCTTGGGCTGTCCCTCGAAGTCGAAGCTCAGTCCGATGGCGTTGGCCGCGAGTGCGTCGTCGGTGATGGTGACTCCTGGCGACATGATCTGCTGTCCGAGCTTGCCGCTCATGAAGGAGCGTTCCTCGGCGAAGGCCTTGGCCGAGAACCCGACGTAGGCAAGGAAGCCCACGAGGTCGGAGACCGCCTCAGGAGTGAGCACGACGGTGTACTCGCCCGGGTCCAGGTCACCGGGGTTCTCGCTGAACTCGGCGATGTTGGCGGCGATGTCGCCGAGCCCGCCTGCAGCGAGATCTGATGCGTCGCGTGGAGGCGAAGGACGCCCAGCCGGAACCGCCGCTCTTGCCGGCGGAGAGCACCGTCGCCCGCGTCGTAGCCGCAGACATCGCGGCGTTCACGCCTCGGGAGTTGGCGATCGCGATCGTCTGGTCCGACACGCTCACCATGCCCGCGGCCGAGAAGCCCCGCACCTTCGAGCGGGTCGACGATCGAGCGCAGCCGCTTCTGCTCTTGCCCGCGCATCGAAGCCGAGCGTGGATTCCGGCGCCCGCTCGGGTGTCTCCAGGGTCTCCGGCCCCGGGAGGCCGGGGAAGTCGGGGTCCTTCGGGGCGGCCTTGGCCGCCGCGACGCGCTGCAGCACAGCACGCTGCGATCGAGTCGTCATCGGTGCGGTTGGTCGACGCGACGCCGACCTGCGTGCCGAGGACCGCTCGCACCGAGAGGGCGATGTCTGTCTCGGCCACGTTCTGATGGATGCGGTTGCCTGCGAATCGCGTGAGCGCCGATGTGCCGCCCGCAGCCATGGCCTCGGCCTCGTCGGCCTTGGTGAGCTCGACAGCGCGTGCCGCCAGCTCGCGAAGCGTGTCGGGAGTCGTGTTCATCGGCCAACCCCCGTCTCCACGCCTCTGAAGCGCGCAGGTGCGGCTCCGTGGGCGACATGGGCCACCTGCATCGGCTCGCCCTTGCCGCAGTTGGCGACACCCCACACGTCCCAGTGATCGCTTGAGCACACGGCGTCACATGAGCTCCAGAACTCAGGCGTGATGCCGGTGTAGTTGGGGTTCTTGACCATCTGCTTCTTCTCGCCGTTCTCGATGATCCAGCCCACCTCGCAGGCGAACTGGAAGTTGAGCCGCTTGTCGTCGATCGACCAGGAGCTGTTGGTCTCGACGTAGAGGCCGTTCTCGGTGTCGGCGATCAGGTCGTCGGGATCCCAGGTGCCGGGCTCGAGCGAGACCGTGGTCATGCGGATGAGGGGGATGCGGTTCCATCCGTCGGCCCGCATGCAGCCGTTGCTCGTGCGCCCGATGGCAAGGGCGGACTCACGGGATGCTGAGGAAGCCGGAGAAGACGCCGTCGCGCACGAGGTAGTCGCGCTGGGCCGGCACCCCCTCGTCGTCGTAGCCGAAGCTGCCGAGCGAGCCGGGCACGGTCGCGTCGGCAGTGATCGAGACGTGGTCCGAGCCGTAGCGCAGGACATCGAGATCATCCAGGTTCAGGAACGACGTTCCGGCGAACGCGGCCTCATCTCCGAGGACGCGGTCGAGCTCGGTGGGGTGGCCGACCGACTCGTGGACCTGCAGAGCCAGCTGGCTGGCGTCGATGATGAGGTCGGTGGTGCCGGTCGGGCACGGTGGCGCGCTCAGCAACTGCACGGCCTCCTCGGCCACGCGGGGTGCATTGCCGACGAGATCGAAGCCCTTGATGACCTCCCAGCCGCCCTGGACCCACTGACCGCCGTGCGAGTTGGGGTAGCTGCGTGTGAGTACGTCGCCGTCTCCGATCGCGTACGCGCCGATGCCGCCGCCGGACTCGGTGTACTCCTGCTCGATGTAGCTGCCATCGCTCGAGCCGAAGGCCTTGCGCGTGAACTGGAAGCCGAGACTCGACTTGGTGAGCGCGATGCCCTCCTGGGCCCGCATAGCCTCGTCGGCGGCCACCAGTAGCGCGATCTTCTTGTCGAGCGAGACCTTGAAGGGGTCCTTCTCGCACGGACCGGTCCACGAGTCCTCGACCGGCTGGACCTCGGCGAGCCGCACGGGCTCACCGGCAAGGATCCCCGACGCCTTGGCGATGTCGACGGCTTTGCGCGCCGCGCCGACCGCACCTTCGCGCGTCATGATCGAGGTGGCGGCGAAACCCCATGAGCCGTCCGCGATGACGCGCACGCCGACGCCCACGGAACTCGATGATTGGACACCTTCGACTCTCCCTGAGGAGACCGAGACCTCTTCTTCGGTCGTGTCGACGACCCGGACGTCAGCGTAGCTTGCCCCAGCGAATCTCGCGGCGTCTAGGGCGGACTCGACGATCTCGCGCATGCAGGTATTCCCCTCGTTCGCGTGCGTAGGCGACTCGTGCGTGGACGTGCTCGTGCATCACCTTGGTTGATCTCTCGGATTGAAGGTGGGATTCTCGCGGCTTCTACCCTTCATTCCCCTTCGAAGGGCGGAATCTCGCTAGAAACGGCAGGCGGTGCCTACAGCCCGACGGGAGGACCGACGCGCGGCTGCCAGTCGTAGCGGCGCGCGCCCGCATAGTCGCTGCGGTCAGCCAGCTTCGAGAGCTTCACGAAGTCGCCGGTGCGAGGGGCGTGGATGAAGTAGCCGCCGCCCACGTACATGCCAACGTGGTGGATGGGCGAGCCGAAGAAGACGACGTCGCCGGGGAGGAGCTCTGCAGGCGCGATCTTCTCGCCGAGCAGGAACTGGCTGCCCGAGTAGTGCGGCAGGTTCACGCCGTGCTGACGGTAGACGTAGAGGATCAGGCCGGAGCAGTCGAAGCCCGAAGGCGTCTCGCCGCCCCAGAGGTAGGGGATGCCGTGGTAGGCGAACGCGGTCTCGACCGGCGTACCGGGAACGACCTCGATACCCGCTTCGCTTGCGCCGGAGAGGACCTCGCGCAGCAGCGCGGCCTCGGCTGAGGACCTGCGCTCTGCCTCATCGGCGAGCATGTCGAGCAGTTCCTGCTGGGTGTTGGCGAGCATCTGCTGGCGCTCCTGGATGCGGAGCATGACCTCGATCTGGCGGGCACGCAGCTCGAACTCGAGCGCCTCTGCCTGCTTCGACGTCTCTTCGAGGTCGGTCGCCTTCTGCTCGACCAGGTCCTTCTGGGAACCCAGCGCCTCGGCGACCTCGGCATCGGCCAGGCCGATGGTGTTGAGGAACTTCACGCGGGCGACGAAGTCGGAGACGGACTTGGCCTCGAGCAGGAGTTCGATGGTCGCGAACGTCCCTTGGCGATAGATGGAGTTGGCGCGATCGTCGAGAAGTGACTGCTGGAACTCGTAGGCCTGGTGCGCGTCGGCGAGGTCGGCCTCGGTCTCGGAGACCTTCTGGCGGGTATCGTTGAGTCGCTCGACTGCGGCGTTGTACGCCTCGGCGGCGAGTGCAAGCTCGCGGTCGAGCTCATCGAGCTGCGCCTTGAACGCGTCGAGCTCGGCCTGCTTGCGAGCGAGTTCCTCGCGGAACTCCTCGGTGGTCTCGTCGACAGGGGCATCCACCGGATCATCGCTTGCCGCTGGTGGAGTCCGATCACTGGTATCAGGGGCCGGCGCAGGGGTCGGAGCGGGTTCGGGTGTCGGCTCGGGAGTGGGCTCCTCCACCGGAGGCGGGGGATCAGGGGTCGTCGTGGTCTCAGGAGCCGCGTACGCCACGCTTGCGAACGCAAGCACGACGACGAGCGCGAGCATGCTCGACTTCTGCAGCCAGACCCTGAGTAGACCCTTCACCAACGTCTCTCCCTCGTGCCGAAAAACGCCTCTGTGACCTCGTCTGAGGCGCTCGACCCGTCTCACGCTACCATTCCAGCACAACATGTTACCACAAACCTGCAGGTCACGGCAGGCGTGGGCCCTTCTCGGCGGTCTCTTGGAGCGTACCCGGAGCCGCCCACCGTTCTCTGGCCGGAATCCAACCACTCTCCGCGGCTCGGGTAGTGCAAACCTGATGCCGACTTGGGGCCTCCATACCTTTCACATACTGTATCGGCACGATGAGTCAACTAGCTGCAGTGATGCAGGCGTGCGGTGGGGTATCCTCATGGTGGATGAGGGAAGGGAGCACCCGATGGCCAAGGCCGGATACTGCGCACAGTGCGGATCGAACGTATGGATCGCCGAGGACGGCTCGTGCGTCAACGGGCACGAAGCGGTCCACATCACCGACATCTACGAGGTCGAAGAGGCCCCGAAGGACGGGTTCGCGCAGGCCGCCGACGATGTCGAGCAGGTCGCCTCACAGGCTGGCGACGCCATGAAGGACGCGTGGGACAATGCGTCACCGGCGGCCAAAGAGGCTGCAGACGCCGCGGGGGACGCGGCGAAGAAGGCTGCGGACGCCGCATCGGCGTTCGGCAAGAAGCTCTTCGGAGGCGACAAGCCGAGCGAGCCGAGTGATTCCGGCGGCGCGGACTAGGGCTCTGTCTGGCTGATCCAGCCAGTCCTACCCGGCAGGCAGCGGGTTGGCGCGATGCCACGCAACCGTCTCGGTCAGCCCCTCGCGCAGCGTGACGTGTGGAGCGTAGTCGAGCAGCTCGCGCGCTTTCGTGATGTCGGGAACACGCCGCTGGACCTCCTGGTACTTGCCGAAGAGACCCTCGTGAGGGATGAACTCGATGGCGTTCTGCGGGTCGCGTTCGGTGAGCTCGCACACGAGTTGCGCCAACTCGAGGATGGTGACCTCTCCGTCGGGGTTGCCGAGGTTGATGACCTCGCTGGAGAGCCGCTCGGACTCCAGGCAGAGCGCGATACCTTCGACGAGGTCGGATGCATAGGTGAAGCAGCGCTGTTGGCTGCCGTCGCCGTGGACGGTGAGTGTTTCGCCGCCCAGGGCCGCGTCGATGAAGAGCGACTGCGGCCCTCCCCACCACGAGCGGTGATGGTGCGGCCCGTATGAGTTGAAGAAGCGCATGAGCGTCACATCGACGTCCTGCTCGGCGGCGTAGGCCAAGGCCAGATGCTCGTCGAAGAGCTTCGAGACCGCGTAGGCCCATCGCTTGACCGTAGACGGGCCGATGACGAGCTCGTCCTCCTCGGCAACGGGCTGTTTGGGGCTCATGCCGTACACGTCGCTCGTCGACGCCATCAGCACACGCGTGCCGTTTGCAGCAGCCTCGTCCAGCACCAGATGCGCGCATTCCGAGTTCATGAGCAGGGTGTCGGTGGCGTGGCCGTACTTGGGGATCTTCTTCGCGGCGAGGTGGATGACGGCCTCGGCGTCACCAAGAGCTTGCCGATAGGCATCCACATCGCGCATGTCGGAGACGACAAGCTCGAACGCGTCGCTGCCTGCGACCTCGACGAGGTTGTCCACCGAGCCCATCGAGAGGTCATCGATGCCTGCTGACGCGCCAGCCGCGCTCCAAGAGGACCGGTACGAGGTTGGAGCCGACCATCCCGGCGGCCCCTGTGACGAGGACGCGATGGCTCATCGCGCGGCTTCCTCGTGTACCGCTGGCTCGGGCTGTGTCCGCGTGAACGCCAGGCGCGTCACGTAGGAGGCGTGGCGACGGACCATGCGAACGATGCGCAGCTTGGACTCGCCGTTGGCGCGGACGTTGAGCACCGTTGGGTACTCGACGATCTCGTACCCGGCATCGATCAGCGATACGAGCATCTCTGCCAGCGCGAGGTAGTCGGTCGCTGTCGAGGTGGCTGCGAGGGCCGCCTGCTTGCGGTACGCGCGGAAGATGCTCGTGAAGGTGTAGAGGTCCGGCCGCTTGAGCACGAACCGGTAGATGTTCGACAGCGTCTTGCTGAGCACCAGGCGGTGCGGCGGGACGTCTGAGGTAGCACCGGTCGGGTTGTACGGCGAGCCGAGGACGACGTCGGCCTCGGCCAGCCCTGCGATGAGCTCAGGGATCTCGACCGGGTCGTAGGTGCAGTCGCTGTCCATCGACACCACGATGTCTCCCGCTGCGGCCGTCATGCCGGTTCGAAGTGCCACGCCAAGCCCCTGGTTCTCCTCGTGGGCGATGACGCGGGCGCCTCGAATCGATGCCGCACATGGCCTCGAGCCCGACCAGCGTGCCGTCTGTGCTGCCATCATCGATGAGCAGCACCTCGACGTCGTCTTCGGCCAGCCGCTCGAGAGCCATGCCGAGACGCTCCTCGAGTAGTGGCAGGGACGCTTCCTCGTTGTAGCAGGGGACGATGATCGAGATGCTCATGTCAGTCTTCCTTTGCCGGGCGAGCGGCCAGATCTCCGCTCGCGTCTGCCTTGCTTGTCGCGTACTCGAACAGGTCTTGCATCAGCTGCTTCTCGGCAGCGGTGCCTCTGAGGTAGGCGTGGAAGCCGAGGTTGCCCGACATCCACAGGATCCGGCCTTCGCCGATGGTCTGCTCCTGGACCAGCGTGTGCCCCTCGTAGACGACCAGCGGGCGCAGCATGACGTCTTCGAGCGGTGTGTAGACGGCGGTGTACCAGGGGCCACCCGACTCCGAGACGAACGGCCCGAGCTCTGGGCTCGCGGTCCCGTGGACGAGCGCTGGCTCGAGGACGGTCGCCATGCCCTCTTCGGCAAGCGCATCGCGCTGTACGAGTACGTTGAGGAATGTCGTGTCCTCTATCCCGTTGAAGTCGGACGGCAGACCGCCGAGGTTCTGGGTGGCATCGACGAGCGCCGTGCCTCCTCGGCGGGCGTACTCGGTCAGGAGCTCCTCGGCGGCGACCCTGTCGCGCCAGCGGAAGTTATACAAGAGGATCGCGTCGTAGGCGAGGAGTTCCTCCACCGTGTAGTCGTCCAGGTACGCGCCGTCGGTGCTGCTGTAGTCATCCGGTATCACGTTGAGGTTGGCTTCGACGCGGACATCATCCGAGTCGAGGACCTCGACCAAGTGCCGATCGACGGACTTGCCCACGAGCAGCACCCGAGGCACCTCGCGGGGCTCGTCGGTGCGCTCATAGATCGTCACATCGCCGGAGGTGAAGACCGGCTCGAATCTCTCCATCTCCGGGTAGCCGTGAACCGTGACGAAGTACTCCATCTCGTAGGTGTCGAGCCAGTCCTCCATCTTCCTGATGTGATCGACCTGGAAGGGCGGCATCGGGTAGATCTTGCGCTCGAGGTGGTAGCGAAGTGCTGGGTATACGTCGCTGGCGATCATGACGTCGGTGGAGTCCTCGACGTTCTCGTCCATCCACATCCGGGCATCCGAGTAGCCCTCGAAGTCCTTGAGCTGGAGGGTGTCCAGGCGTTCCACAGAGCCCTGCAGCGATATCGTCAGAGCGACCGCGCCCACGATGAGGACCGCGCCTGTCGCGGCCCATCGGCCTGCGCGCGAGAGGTTGAGCGTGCTGTCAGAGAGTCTCTCGATGCCGCGCTGGATTGCGTACATCATGATGAAGGTCGCAGGCGGCAGCATCGTGAGGTAGTAGCGCGTGACCTTGACGAGCATGTGGCTGTGGACGGCCAGATACATCACGAACCAGAACACGATGACGAGCAGCGCACGCGTCTCGAAGTCGTCGTCGGCAAGCATCCAGCGAGGAACGATGAGGCCGAGGACGAACACCCACCCGGCCAGGACCGGCAGGAAGGATGTCGGGCCGACGATGAGGACGGTCAAGGCCGCGAGCGAGATCGCCATGACCGCCGACTTGAAAGTGCTCACCTGCTTGGCGCGCTTGTCGACCACGTCCTGGACCAGCATCGCGATGCCGATGACCAGCAGCAGGAGCAGGCCCCATGCGACCGGGCTGGTGGAGAGCGCTGCCGGCGCACCGGTCAGGAAGTAGGTCGGTGGTTCGATAGCGCCCGCGAGCATGCCCACACGCTCGGTGGCGGTGACGGCGCGGAAGGGCTCCCAAATCTGGATGAGGGGATCGCCGAAGACCCACCAGTGATAGGCGAAGTAGGGTAGCAGGAGCACCGCCGAGTAGATCATCCCGTAGATGATCTCGCGCATGTAGCGGCCGGGCCGTGTGTCGGTCACGAGCGCGAAGATGATGACGGCGAGCATCATGCCGCCGGTGAATCGCGTGAGGAAGGCCACGGGCACGAGGAACAGCGCCCAGCGCATGTAGCGCTTGTCGGTCGTCATGGAGCGGACCACGAAGAGCACCAGCCAGATCGACACGGTCACCGACATCATGTCGGTGACTCCGATGGCCAGGTTCTCGACAACGTCCGGGAAGGTCAGGAAGGTGAGCGCACCGAGCATGCTGATCGGGCCGCTCAGCCGCTCGCGCAGGAGCAGGTAGAGACCGATCACGCCCAGCAGCGCGAACGCCCCGTCCACGAAGAACAGCGGCCACTCCTCCACGATGCCGACCCTGTTGAAGAGCGAGACGATGAAGGGCAGCAGCGGCGGGCGGTAGATCTCCATGTACTCCTTGCCCAGCCCGGCGTACTCAAGAGCGTTGAGCAAGAAGGTGTAGGGGTCCCAGCCCGGGCCGAGGCGCACCTGAACGACGAAGCGCCAGGTGATGACCACGGAGGCGATAGCGGTGGTGATCAGGAGCCAGGGGAGGTCAGCCCAGCTGCGAGTGTTCTCCTCGGCCATCTAGCCCCACCTCCTCCACTGTTCCGCCCAGCGCAGCACGATGAAGGAGATCAGAAGCACGAGAGGGCCGATGAGCAGCTGCGAGAGACGCACGACGCGTGTCTGGGTCGCTGTGAAGAACGTCATCACGCCCGATGTGAGTTCGATGGAGCGCAGCTTGAGGAGCTGCAAGTCCTCACGTGTCGTGTCGACCGGCCCCTTCATCGTCCACTGCTGCTTCTCCTTGAAGGTCACGAGGAAGCCCGAGAAGCGGAAGTGGAACACGATGAAGCGATAGACCGGCAGCCACAGCAGCGTGAGGCCGCACTCCTCCATGCGTCTTCGCGTGATCTCGTCGGAGACCGCGAAGCTCGACATCGCGGTCGCAAGCTCGATGATCATGTAGAAGACGTACATGGCGATGGCGGCGATCGCGACGATCATCCATGAGTAGCCGATCATCGGGAAGAACAGGATGAGGGGCGCCCAGATCAGTCGCGGGAAGGCCAGCGTGTGGTCGAAGAGGAGCATACGCGGCACAGCAACTCTGCTGAAGTTACCCGATGAGTTGCCGCCGACCATGTCCTCGTTCAGGCCGCACACCTCAAGCTGACCGCGTGCCCAGCGAACACGCTGCGCGTACAGGCTATCCCAGTCCGTGACCGGCTCGAGGTACACCTTCGCATTCTGCACGAAGCCGATCTGGACGCCCTTCTTGTGGAGGTCGAACGTGAGCAAGGTGTCCTCGGAGACGGACGTGTTGTCGTAGCACTCGTCGCAATCGAGTGCGGTGCGACGGAACGCCGAGCACGCGCCGGCGAGCGTGTACATCGTGTTGGTGATCGCCTGCGAGCGGCGGCCCAGATCGAACGAGGACAAGTACTCGAGGAACTGCGACTTCACGAGGAATCGTCTCCATGGTCGTGAGGTCGCGAGGCACGATGTCGCCGTTCTCGTCGAGGACGATGTTGCCGTCCTCGTCGCGCTCCTCGAGGATGTCCCAGTCGATCTCGATGTTGCCGGTGGCCGCCCCAAGCTCGGGATCGCGGACGAACGCCTCGGCGATATGGCGAATGGCGTCCTCGGCCAGCACGACGTCGCTGTCGATGTTGATGATGATGTCACCGGTCGAGCGCTGGATGCCGGCGTTGAGCGCGTGCGCCTTGCCCTGATGACCGTTCTTGATCAGTTCGATGCGACCGTTGAACGGCCCGACCTTGATGGCCTGCCGCGGCGCCTGAACCCGTTGGCCGTTGGTTCCGCCGTTCGCCTGCACGTTGCCGTTGACGTGGTCCTCGACGCGGTCGGCTGTGTCATCGGTGCTGCCGTCGTCGATGACGATGATCTCGAGCATGTCCACGGGATAGTCCTGCGTCTTGACCGAGTTGAGGCAGCGGTCGATGACCTCGGCCTCGTTGTGCGCGGGCACGATGACCGAGATCGAAGGCAGCTCGAAGTCCTCGACGGGGTCGTCGTCGGTGATCTCGAAGTCCTGGTGGCGACGGACCCGATCAGCCGGTAGACGGCGATCGGTGCCGTCGACGAGTATCGGCGTGATGAGCCAGACGCCCCAGATGAGTACGAATGTCCAGAAGCTGCTATCCATCAGCACCCTCCGGTTCGATCTTGCGGCCCAGGATGCCAATGGACGGCCGCGTCACGAGGTACCAGTAGAGCGCGACGGTCCCGATGAAGAAGAACACGCGGCCGAAGACCGCATGGGCCGGGAAGACCCATCCGGTGCCGAAGACGTCGATGATCCACACGATGAGCAGGATGCGGAAGAGATTGAGGATGTAGGTCGCAACCACGCCGATGAGCGATCGTCATGGCCTTGCGCCCCAGTGAGAACGCGGGGTAGAAGGCGACGAGGCCGACGATCGCGGCGATCTCGAGCATGGCCGAGCACTCGATGCCGATGTCGAAGACCGCCCAGCCGGCGTGGTTGCGCACGGCCAAGCCGGTCCCGGCCATCAGGTCGAGCGTGAGACCCATGCCACGTGCCATGGCGAGCACCTGGCTCGCCTCGATGGCCTCGACCACGTCGTCGAAGCCCATGAACGCGGCGGCGTACATCGACGAGCAGCACGAATCCAAGGGCGCCCACGAGGTAGAACATGAGCCACCGCCGCTTGCGCCACAGCACGAACGTGACGACGGCCCACAGGATCGTGAGGAAGATGAAGAGCGCGAGCATGCTGCCAGCTCATGCGCCCTCACCCCCCGGCGTGAGCCGCTGGTTCCACTCGGCGAAGCGGTCTCGACGTCTCCAGAGGAACCACGCGAACCCACCCACGGTCAGGCCGAAGAGCGGCCAGCCCAGTGCCGGGATCGAGTAGAAGGTCGTCGTCTCCTCGTCGATGATGATCGCGCCGGTCGAGTCGTACCAGGTCGCGGTGACGTTGTAGGTGCCCTCGTTGGGGAAGTACGTGTTGGTGATGTCCCAGGAATCGTTCTCGGTGGTCTTGCCCGGCACGTCGACGTTGGTCGTGGTGTGGGTGACGGTGACTGTGCTGGTGCCGTCCCAGGTGACGGGGTGGCCGGTGTCGTCGATGTAGATGTCACCAGCGTCGAAGGTCCCGCTGCCGTCGCTGTCCCACCAGATCACGTACTCGATGTAGGAGTCGTCGATGTCCTTGCCGATGAGGTTCTCGACCTCTGCCGTGACGGTGATCGTGTCGCCGATGCTGGGCGCGTCAGTGGCCGCGAGCTCGGTGATCTCGGCCTTGTAGTTCACGAAGAGCGGTTTGGCCGCGAGCAGCACGTCTGAGGAGGAGTACAGCTCGACACTCCACCAGCCGACCTCGTCGGTGATGAGTGTCAGGTACTCGTCGAACGCCATGCCCTGCGTGTCCACCGTGCGCTCGTTGCTCGTTCGCACGATCGTGCCCGTCGAGTCCTTCCAGACGAAGTACACGTCATCTCCCGGGCTCAGGCCCGTGGCGCGCGCGAACATGTTGTCGGTCAGGAAGTACTCGTCGGCGGGAATCACGTAGCCGGCCGTCGCGTAGGTGTTGAGCGTGCGCACGATGGTGTGGTCGGTGACGGTGTCTGAGTAGCTGCCCGTCGACGCCGTGACCACCGTGGTGTCCGTGTCGCCGTCGCCAGCGGTGCTCGGCACCGCGATGCGTGCGATCACCTGCTCGGATGCCCCGTTGGGGCCCACGGTGATCTCCGTGATCTCGGTGACCCCGTCATCGGCGAAGAACGTCACGTCCCAGCCCTCGGAAGAGAGCGCGCTGAGCGAGATGGTCCGGGTCGTGGGCCAGCTGTTGCGGACGGTGTGCTCGTACTGGATGAAGGATCCGATGCCGGCATAGCCCGTTTCGTCCTGGCTGATGTCGAGACCGTCGAGCACGGTCGTCTCGCCGACGGCGCTGCTCGTGATGGTGGGATCGCCTTGGTCGGTGGCGGACAGACGCATCGAGTCCTTGAGGCCGATGGTCGCAGTTGCCGGGACCGAGACGCGCACGACGACGGTGGTCGACTCACCCGAGGCCAGCGAGACCGATGAGAGGGGATTGCCTGCGGCGTCGACGATCGCGTTGGGGAAGCCCAGCGTCGAGGTGGTCGCCAGATCGAGTGTCGAGGCACCCGGTAGGTTGTTGGAGACCGTGTAGGTGTACTCCACCGTCTGCCCGGGCGCCATGGACGCGCTCTGGTTGGGCGTCACCGTGACCTGCCCCACACGCGTCGTGTCGGTGGCCGAGTCAGTCACGGTGCCGTCACTTTGCGATGTCGCTGCGAGCGTGGTGACGTCCTGAACACCGTCGGCTGTGCCTGATGGGATCGTGACGTGGACCTGGACGGTAGTGGATGCCCCGGCCGCCAGAGCCACTGATGAGATCGGCGTCCCACCCGCGTCGGTGACAGACACGGTCCACCCCTGTGACGAGAGCGCCGAGAGGTCGAACGTGTCTGAGGCGTTGCCGTTGTTCGTGACTGTGTGGGTGTAGGTGATGGTGTCGCCCGCAGCGCCACCTGCGGTGTTGTCCGGGGTGACCAGGACCTCTCGGCTCAGCAGGTTGAGCGTTGCCCCGATGTTGTCCTCGACCTGGCCTCTGTTCTCCTCGAGATAGCGTCCACCGCCGATGTTCTTGTACGTGATGCTCGGCTTGTCCTTGGTTCCCCATGACTCGCCGTTGCCGGATGCGAAGTGGATGGCGAAGGGGTGGGGCCCTGTGAGGCCGAGGTCGCTCCACGCTACGCGCGCTTCGCACTCGATGCCGCCGGATTCGGGCGACAGGTAGCCGTCCATGGTCTTGGCCGGGGTGTCCTCGCCCTCCTGCTTGTTCGCATAGCCGTCGGGCGTCTCACCATCTCCGGTATAGACAGCAGGGTTGCGGTGGTTGTCTTCCATCGGGTCGCCCGCGGGATGGGTGAGCACGCCATTGCGGTCGTGGGCCTGGTTGTAGTCGAAGATGTGGGCTGCGCCGTTGGCGTAGGACGCATACGGCTTGCCGGTGCTGACGGTCCACATGACCACCTTGTCGGTGTCCTGCAGCAGGCCATCACCCTCGTAGTCGAGGTACGCGCCAAAGGTGATGGCCTTGGTGCCGCCGGCTGTGCGGCGCCACGACATGTAGAGGTACTCGGAGTCGTATGTGGCCGCGACGAGATAGATGTCTCGGTCCGGCTGGCTCGGCCAATCGGGGTCGTCAGGAATCTGAGTGTCGGCGACCGTGTTGTCCGGGTCGGCGCGCACGCCGATCCAGTCCGAGAAGTCGCCGTCGATGGTGATCGTGGTGAGCGTGAGGGCTGAGGAGGAAGAAACTGACAGCATACTGAGAGAGAGCAAAACTACCAGCGCATAGCGCATGATCTGACCCATGCGCTTCGTCGCTGCCGGTGTGCCCCTGCGGCCTGTGCCGGGCTCCTGGCGCATATGCTCCGTCTGTCAGCTCGCGGCTGTGCTTGCAGCCTTGGTCGTATGGTACCAGTCATGGGGGTCGGTCGGGCAAGATACCCCTACATATGGTGTCGGCACCTGGATGGCCCTTCCGAGTGATCGATATCACTGTCAGCTTGCGTGATATTCGTGATGGTCTGCGGATGTCCACACCGGCCGGGGTATTCTGGCCAGCTATGTTATCGGCTTCACAGACTTGTGACTTGAGTCACCGATCGCCGCGGTTGTTGCCCGCGTGAGGGTCCCGGTATATACTGTGTCCTCGCTCGAGCGCGAGTTTGGGCGAACTGGATACCGCGGGGTGGAGCAGTCTGGTAGCTCGTCGGGCTCATAACCCGAAGGTCGTAGGTTCGAATCCTACCCCCGCTACCAAGTATTTTCGCAGGTCAGTCGGTACGAAACGGCTGGCCTGTTTGCATTCGCAGGCAATTCGGACGATCTTCCGGCACCCCCCGTCCGCCAGTCGCGCGCAGACGCGCGTCGCGAGCGGGTACAGTCCCTTCAGGCGCCCGAAGCGCTCCGCCCGCCGATTCTGAGGACCCGCATGCCTCTCGCACTTCGCCGTATCTGGAATCCCGCCGCCTACCAGGGTGGTCGCGTCTCGCGCCGCTACTTCGAGGGCTGGTACTACAAGCACGTCGATGCCGCGGCCGGACGCGTGCTCGCCGTCATTCCCGGCATCTCGTATTCGGAGGACGGGGCGGCGAAGCACGCGTTCGTGCAGATCGTCCCATCACACGGCGCCGCACACTACTTCACGTTCCCTGCCGAGGAGTTCCGCTTCGAAACCCGGCCTCCCTACGGGGTCAGCGTGGGGCCCAACCACTTCAGCCGCTCGGGAATCGCACTCGATCTCTCCGATGGCGACCGCTCCGCATCCGGTGAGCTGCGCTTTGGCCCGTGGGCTCCTTGGCCTGTCACCACGTTCTCACCAGGCATCATGGGCTGGTACCGATTCGTCCCACGGATGGAGACATACCACGGCGTGCTCTCGATGGACCATTCGGTCGATGGCTCG
The DNA here is from genome assembly GCA_963850695.1 of uncultured Actinomycetes bacterium. Taxonomy (GTDB): domain Bacteria; phylum Actinomycetota; class Coriobacteriia; order Anaerosomatales; family CAWKMJ01; genus CAWKMJ01. The sequence continues at coordinate 845,364 of CAWKMJ010000001.1, read as the reverse complement.
ATCGTGCTCGACGGTGAAAGCATCGATTTCTCCGGAGGACGTGGATATGTGGAGAAGGATTGGGGACGCAGCTTCCCGAGCTCCTGGATCTGGGCGCAGTCGAACAACTTCGACCGCGAAGGGGTCTCGCTCATGCTCTCGGTCGCCAAGATCCCCTGGATGACGGGCGCGTTCGTGGGCAACATCGCCGGGCTCCTGCTCGACGGTGAGCTGCACCGCTTCGCGACCTACACGGGTGCGAAGGTTCGCTGCATCGAGACGGCTGCCAACGCGGCGCACCTGATCATCGGCGACGCCCGCGAGGAACTCGAGATCGTGGCCCATGGCAGCGAGGCCCTCATCCTCAAGTCACCGGTCCTCGGCTCGATGGAAGGTCACGACGCCGAGTCGCTGGGTGGCACGCTCGATGTGACTCTGCGCTCAGTGCGCGGAGGTCGCGCGCAGGTCCTCTTCGAGGGCACCGGGCGGCAGAGCGGCATCGAGGTCATGAACGACGCCGACGAGCTGGGCCGCATCCCGTGCGACAAGGCCGAGACTCCCTAGCGAGCGATGAGCGACGCGCTCGCGGACGAACGTGCCATCTTCGATCGTTTCGAGACAGAAGTGGGCCAGATCGCTGCGCGAGAGCCGCAGCCCGTGCGGGAGGGCCGAGTCAGTACTCACGCGGTAGTGCCCAGAGCCAGGACCATTCGTGAGTATGGGCGGCGCCACGATCGTCCACTCGAGATCGCGGCGGGCCGAGAGCTCTCGCTCCATCTCCCCGATGTCGGGATAGAGGCGAGCGACGACCGGTATGCGCATCACCAGGCGATAGGCCAGGGGTAGAAGTTGTGGGTCGGCAGTCGCACCTCCCGCCGAGACCACCACGAGTCTGCGCACATCCGCTGTGGCGGCAGAGTCGGCGAGGTTGCGAGTGCCCTCCACATACACACGCCCGTTGCGGCGGGGTCTGGGTGCCAGCAGCGAGACGATGGCGTCTTGGCCGGCGACTGCAGCAGGCAGCGACTCAGGCTCCAGGACATCGCCGCGCACCACGGACAGTCGCTCGTGGGCTGGCAGTTCGACCGAGGTGTCGCGTACGAGGGCCGTGACCGTATGCTCGTGCTCAAGCGCCAACTGTGTCAGAAGCCGCCCCGTGCGTCCGGTGGCGCCCACGATGAGCAGGTGCATGCGCCGCTCGCCTTCTGTAGGTGGCAAAGCTCCTCCGATAGCAGTGCTCCCCCGAGGATAGCTCGCATGGGCTCGAGGTCCTACGTCATCCCGCCCAGCCACAGCCACCCACTCTAGCCCCGCCCTGGATGGCCTCCTCGGCCAGACATGATCGCGCGCAGCAGGGGCAGCAGTGACGCCACCATGAGCACCTTGGCCAGCGTCGGCTCGGTGGGATAGAGGATCGCACCGGCGATGATCAGCGCTGCGAAGATGAGCGCCATCGCGACCCGGCTGACCGAGCGCTCCAGGCGGCGCACGCGCAGATCGAGCAGAGGCGTCTGAACGTTGAGCTCGCCTCGCTCCACCTGCGTGAGGACTCGGTCCATGCGCGCGGGCAGGGCGATGACGGTCTTGGCGATCTCGGTTCCCTCGGCCAGCAGGGTGTCCCAGGCCGACCCCTCCTCATCGGAGATGAGCTTGGATGCATACGGGCGTGATCGAGCTCCACACGTTGAACTCGGGGTCGAGTCCGGTGCACATCCCCGAAAGGATCGCGACCGAGCGCCCCAGCAGCAGCAGGTTCTCCGGCAGCTGGAACGGAAGGTTGAGGATCAGCTCGCGGAACTGCAGCCCGAAGCTCATCATCTCGGCGTGGTCGATCTCGCGAAGGTCGCCCATGCTCATGCCGCCGAAGCGGTCAAAGACCTGCATGCTGGCCATCTCGATGAGTTGGAGGTCGGCGGTGGGCAGCAGCACGTCGAGCGTCTTGAAGCTCTTGACCAGGCGTGCGCCGTCCTGCGTTCCCACGGCGATGACGGCTTCGCGCAGCCCCTCACGCAGGTTCTCCGGCACTCGGCTGACCATCCCGAAGTCGATGAACGTCAGTCTCCACTCGCGGTTGCCGTTCGCATCGACGCTCTCGAGCGGCGTCACGAACAGGTTGCCGGGATGCGGATCGGCATGAACGAAGCCGTCCTCGAAGATCTGCTGCATATACGTGCCGAGGAGCACCTCTGCCACCTCGCTGCGATCGATGCCTGCAGCGCTGATGGCGTCGTAGTCGCCGAGCTTGATGGCGGTGACGTCTTCGAGCGTGAGCACGCGACGCGTGGTGAGCTCCCATGCGACCTGCGGCACGTGCACCCACGGGCTGCCCTCGAAGTTGGCGGCGAAGGTCTCGGCATTGCTTGCCTCGGCCAGGTAGTCGATCTCATCGTGCGTGGTCGCGGCGAACTCCTCGACGAGCGCGTTCACGTCCGCACGCTTGGCGATGGGCTCGTAGCGTTGCAGCCATCCGCCGACGCGGCGGAGTGCGGCCAGGTCGACCTCGACGATCTGCTCGATGTGAGGTCGCTGGATCTTGACGACGACGTCTGTGAAGCCGACTTCGGCTGCATCGGCCTCCCGCAGACGCGCGCGGTGGGCCTGTCCGAGCGAGGCGGCCGCCAGCGGAGTCTCATCGAGCCAGGCGTAGTGGGCCGAGAGCGACTGTCCAAGGTCCCTCTCGGCTTCTGCGCAGATCGCTTCGAAGCTCTCCGGCGGCACCTCGTCTTGGAGGCCGGCGAGCTCCTCGGTGATCTCGGGCGGCAAGACATCAAGCCGTGCCGAGAGGAACTGGCCGACCTTGATCATGAGCCCGCCCATGCTGATGGCGAGCGCGCGGAAGCGCACGGCTGTGCGCCGGCTGCGCTCGGAGCGGGTGCGTGCGGACCAGCCCCTGAGGCCGATGCGCGGAAGGAAGATCTCCCAGAGGATGAAGCCGAGGGTCACTCGGCCAAAGAAGAACACGATGCGCCAGTAACGGGCGCGCAGTTGTGAGGCTTTCATTCACCCTCCGGCTAGTGGTGCGCGGGGTCGGCGACTGGTGGTGGTTCTAGCACGAGGCGGGCCAGTCGATGGTGGGGCCCGATCGGTGGCGCGAGTCTAGTCCTCGGCGAGGATCGCGTAGAGCTTCTTGCGAGCGTCGGTGAGGATCTCGACGGCCGCAGCTCGCTGGTCCTTGGAGCCGGACGCACCGATCTGGAAGGCTGCCTGCATGAGCTTGCCCACGGTCGCGCGATAGTCGCCCAAACCGGAATCGCCCTGAGCTACTTCTTCCCACGGAACAGGCTGATCGGCACACTCTGCGACTGCGGCAACGCCGGCCTCGGTGAGGCTGAAGATCTTCTTGCCGGATGACTCCTCGGCGATGACGAGGTCCTCGTCGGCAAGCTGCTGGAGTGTGGGGTAGACCGAGCCGGGGCTGGGGCTCCAGGCACCTTCACTGCGTGCGGAGATCTCCTGGATCATCTGGTAGCCATGCATGGGCTCTTCGGCCAGAAGGAGCAGGATCGCGGTGCGAACATCGCCGCGGCGTGCGCGCATGCCGCCGGGGCCAAAGCCGTGGGGGGGCATGCCCATGGCAAACGGGAACTTGAAGCCGCCCTTGCCAAAGCCTGGGTGATGGTGGCGTGCGCCACGGTCGAGCGAGTCGCTGTCTCTGTGATGGGGGTGCATGAGATGTCCTCTCGTTGTACTGGCGAACCGATATATCGCCATCTGTCGCGATACAGCAGCATAGGGCATGCCAAGTAGACCGGAGGCTTCCAAGACCGAATCGCGCCACCTTTGCCAGGCACGGAGGCCTCGCGGCCGTCTCGAGCACACCACGAGCGTGCGGGCGTCGCTTCGCTGCCGCAGAAGTGGGCATCAACTACAGGTACGCTCATCTGCCCCCGCCGAACCTCTCAGGGCTCGACGAGGCAACGAGAAAGGGGCATGTCATGGCGAAGATGGACGGAAAGATCGCACTGGTTACCGGTGCGGCGGCAGGCATCGGACGCGAGAGCGCTCTCGCGTTCGCGCGGGCGGGGGCGAAGGTCGTTGTCTCCGACATCACCGTCGACGCTGGCGAGGAGACGGTGGCGATGATCGAGGCAGCCGGTGGTGAGGCTGTCTTCGTCAAGGCCGACGTCTCGAATCAGGCGGACGTCAATGCGCTGGTCAGCAAGGCGGTCGAGACGTATGGCAGGCTCGACTTCGCGCACAACAACGCCGGCATCGAAGGAATCCCTGCTCCGTGCGGAGAGTGCACCGAGGAGAACTGGGACAAGACGATCGCCATCAACCTCACAGGAGTGTTCTACTGCTGCAAGGCCGAGATCGCCCAGATGCTCAAGCAGGGTGGAGGCGCCATCGTCAACACCGCTTCGGTTGCAGGTCTCGTGGGCTTTGCGGGCATTCCCGCCTACACCGCCTCGAAGCACGGCGTGAACGGTCTGACAAAGCAGATCGCGCTGGACTACGCCAAGGAGAACATCAGGGTCAACTCGGTGTGCCCAGGCGTCATTCACACGGCGATGATCGACCGGTTCACCGGTGGAGATCCGGATGCTCTTGCCGCGATGACCGCCAGCGAACCCGTGGGTCGGCTCGGGAAGCCTTCCGAGGTCGCCGACGCGGTCGTATACCTGTGCAGCGACGAGGCCTCCTTCGTAACGGGCATCAACATGCCTGTGGACGGTGCTTTCGTCGCGCAGTAGACCCAGTTCGCGCTTCCAAGAACTGTAGCTGAGGCCCGTGCTGTGTGGAGCCAGTCGTCGCTGGCGGGCGAACTGCTGGCTCCATTCTGTCTCGCGGGCAATAGGAGAGATACGCCCATTGATCCGTGTGGAGGAGGAGGCGCTTCGATGGCGACAGAGCAGAGGGCCTATGAGGTCGTGCGGCGCGAGGGGTCGCTGGAGCTGCGTCAGTACCCTGCCTACCTGACTGCGAACGTCACGGTAGACGCGAACCGCTACAGCGAGGCAGCCAACGCAGGATTCGACGCACTCGCCGGCTACATCTTCGGCAACAACGTAGCCGCAGGGAGCATTCCGATGACCGCTCCCGTCACGGCAAGCCGCTCGTCCGGCGAGAAGATCGCCATGACTGTACCGGTGACCTCCGAGCGCGCCCGAAACGACGAGCTGCAGTCGGCGTCACCTCTGTGCACGGTGTCGTGCGCCGGCGAGTACGTCGTGCGGTTCACGATGCCCTCGCGATACAGCTCCGTCGCAGACCTGCCCGCGCCCAACGATGACCGGGTCGTCCTCGAAGCCGTGCCGGAGCACCTCGCTGTCGCAGTAGGATTCAGCGGCCGTCTTGACGAGGAGGCGATCGCGGCGGCCGTTGAGCGGCTCGAGGAGTGGATTGAGCAGGTCGGACTCGTGGTCATCGGCGAGCCGGAGGCAGCCCAGTACGACGCTCCCTGGAAGCCAGGGTTCGTTCGGCACAATGAGGTCCTCATTCCGGTGAGATCTTCCTGACCGACTGCCGGCCGCCCTGACGCGGTGACAGGCCGCCCCCTACGCCTTCGGCGCCGCCTCGGGAGCGTCGCCTCGCTTGTTGACGTACATCGACCGGTCGGCCAGAGCGAGCGAGACCTCGAGCGCACCTGGGCGATCGAGGTCGACATCGGCCATGCCAAGGCTCAGAGTGAACGCGGTCGGCAGCCCGTGATCGGCGCACGCGTGCTCGACACGGCTCCGCAGGCGAACAAGCAGTTCGCCGTCGGCATCCCCGGGTCGACCGAGTGCCAGCGCCGCGAACTCGTCACCGCCGACCCTCGCAAGGACGTCGGCCGAGCGGAACACCTCTTGCAGGCACTGCGCGGCAGCGATGAGAGCCGCGTCTCCGGCGGCGTGGCCGTGAGCGTCGTTGATGTCCTTGAGGTTGTCGACGTCAGCGAAGAACACGCGAGCCTCTCGGCTGGTGCGCTTGGCCAGCTCCAGCACTTGCTCGGCGACCTCACCGAAGCCGCGACGGTTGTACAGACCGGTGAGTTCGTCGTGCAGAGCCCACGTGGTCAGCTCCGCCTCGAGGCCCTTGCGGTCGGTGTCGTCGAATCCAACACTGAGAAGACCGGTGACAGCGTCGGTCTCGTCGCGCAGGACACGCCGGTACCACACGGTATGGCGACGCGTGCCAGCTGGGGTGACGACGGCGTACTCGGCGTAGCCTTCCTCACCCTCGGCGCCGGACATGAGACTCAGGAAGCGAGCCCGGATGGGGCCGCGCTCGTCCTCCGGGACGAACGTGGCAAACCAGTCCTGCCCCTGGACGTGTTCAAGTTGTGTCCCCAGCACTTCCTGGCTCTTGCGGTTGAGACTGCGAATCTGGCCTGTGGGCTCAAGGACCAAGATCATGGCACCGGCGATCTCGAGGTACTCCTCGAAGTGCTTCTGCTCCTCGGCGGTCTTGCGGATGGTCTGTGTCGCGCGCGCAAGCTTCCCACTCAGTCGAACGGAGTAGGCGACAGCCGCTGCGGTGACAACCGCAAGCACTCCTAGAAGAACCGGTTCCAAGCAACGCTCCCTTACCGCGAATCTCCCCCCGCGTGCCTCAGCACACCCCTCAATCATACATACGCGCAGCTCAAGACTCTAGCGAGGTGCGGTTAGCAGCTCCGTGTGCGAGGGTAGTCAATGTGAAGGGGGGGACCACGTGGACGAAGAGCCGACTCGGAGCCCGTCGACTGAGCCAGACAACACGCCCCAGGCGGTCGCGACAGCGCAGCCGCCGGGCCAGCCTCCGTCGGAGCCGACCTCAGAGCAGAGCGGGCGATCAGGCTGCCGAGGGTGTCTCAAGGGGTGCCTGGTCACGCTGCTCGCCTTCACGGTCGTCATCCTTCTCGCGGCGGGATGGTTCTTCGATATCCCCGTGCGTTGGGGCTTGGTCGCTTCCCCCGCCGAGCGACTCTTTGAACCCGGCGTCAATCCCTACGCGTCGGAGGCACTCGAAGAGGAGCTCGCCGCACAGGGACTCAACATGCAGGGTGTCTCGGCCTACGTCGTGGCATCAGAGGACCCTCCCGGACAGGTCGCGTACATCCTCGTGGATGACCAGGAGGGCACAGAGTGGTCCCATGACGTGTACCGCAGCCCCGCCGAGGGTCTCCTCATCCTCTCGGCCACCACGCAAGCCGCCGACACCTACGGAATCGTGAGGGTTGCTGTCGATCACCGCGACGAGAACGGCACGCAAGCGGCCGTGGTGACAGCTCCTGTGCCCGCGCTCAGGGAGTATGCCGCCGGAACGATCACGCAGCAGGAGCTCTTCGACCAGATGGACGGCTACGCTGATCTTGCGGGCATGATGGCGGGAGCGAGCGAATGAGCCGCCATCGCACACGGGTCACAGTCGGGCTTGCGGTCGCGCTCGTGCTGGCCGCTCTCATGCTCGCCGGGTGCGGTGACGACGCATTCGAGTCCAACGACTACTACATGACCTACCTCACGAGTCAGACCATCAGCACGCAGGTGGCGAACTCCTCGGGCCGCGCGAAGGATGAGGCCGCCGTCGGCATCCTCAAAGGCACGTTGGTCGTCGATCAGATAGCCCTGGCCGACAGGAGGCATGAGGAGGCGATGGACTACTACCAGGAGGGCGATGACAGCGCTGCGGCGGACATCCTCGATGAGGCCATCAAGCAGCGGCCAGACGATGCCGCATATCGGCGCGATCGCGCTCTCGTAGCGATCTCCCAGGGAGACATCGGCACCGCGGAGACGAACTGGAAGAAGCAGGACGAGATCGCCGAGGAGAACGGCTGGACCGACGATGCCTGGTACTGGGCCGAGTCGCTGGCCGAGGCCGATGAACTTGCCCTCCTCGCAATCGAAGAGGGCCCGAGCGACGGCGCGCCAAACACCCGGCTGATAGCTGCGTACCACAGGCAAGCGGACGTCCTGGAGGGTGCGGCAGCACACGCGAAGGCGCGCGGTGACGCAGAACTGGCTCAGGAGTACGAGGATGACGCCATAGACTTGAGGAGTGCGGCGTTCGAGGAGAAGACACCCGACACGGACTAGGGGTACTCAAGCCAGTCGCGGCGGCCGCGTAGGCTGGCTGCTACGGGGCAAGGGTATACGCCCCCTATCCAGCTGAGCCGAAGAGACCTCCAGGGCAGTTCGCGAAGGTCGGCCAAGGACAAGGCGTGTCACGCAGACCGATGTGCTGTCAGCCGAGACCAGGACGTTCCTGAGCATGAACAAGGGCTCGATCAACGCGTGCATGGTCTTTGGTGGGCCGAAGAGCACCAACGAGAAGGTCCGCGACCAGATCAGCGTGACTCTCAAGTAGCCGCTCGCGAGGATACATGTTCGCTCGCGCGAGTGAGTCATAGAGGCCTGTCACCGATGGTGGCAGGCCTCTGTTGTGGGGGCGAGTCGTGTATCTGCGACTGACTTGTCGCCCTCGGCTGCGACGATGCGGGCTCTCGACCGGGCACGGCAACAGGTCGGTAAGTCCTCGGCAAGCCACTTCGGTTTCTCTGGGCTCTGAGGCACGTCTTCACACCACCGGCACCATCCCTCACGAGGATTCTGCCTCGGCAATGTTGGGTGAGACTCCGCACGGTCTTGAGGAGTCTCGTCTCGAGGAGGTCGTTCATGAGGGGTCTTCGCTCTGTTCTGCTGCGTGTGTGTGCACTGACTCTTGCGTTGGTGCTCGTGCTTCCAGCCCAGGTGGCTCTCGGCGACCGAGCGCCGCACAGGCCTCGTGTCGCCGAGTCGGAGGAAGCCCTCGATCCCGAGGAGCAGGGCTGGCCGGAGGAGACCGGCAGGAGAACCCACTCCTCCAAGACGTATGCCAAGCCAGACGGGTCGCACGTGGCTGTCGTGGAGCCGCGCCCCATCCATTTCAAGGATGACAGGGGCAACTGGGCCGATATCAGGCCGGAGTTCGTCGTGGGCGATGCGCCCGGGCGTTTTCGCTCGGCGGCGACATCGGTGCCGGTGAGCATCGGTCGTCCCGACGGGCGCTACGCCCCGGCCGAGCTCGAGGGAGATGGCTGGAAGGTCTCTATCGACCTCCTCGGCGCCGACGAGCAGACTGCACTCGTCGCCGGACAGCGAGCTTCGTTCAACTCTGTCATGAAGGACACCGATCTCGTCTACGAGTCTGTGAACGAGGGGCTCAAGGAGAACCTGCTCCTTCACTCACCCGACGCACCCGATACCTTCAGGTTCCTCATGTCTCACGAAGGTCTCGAACTCAGACAGGTCCCCGGTCGCGACTCGTGGTCGCTGTACCGACCCGGGGAGGCCGAGCGCGCCCTCGATGTCGGCGGCATCTGCGTGTGGGACGACTCAGAGGACGAACTCGGCGATCCCGTCTACTGTGACGCTGCCAGGATGCGGGTCGAGGCCGTCGGGGACGATGAGGCGATCGTGACCTACACGGTGCCCCGCGACTGGCTCGATGATCCCGAGCGTGCGTACCCCGTGACCATCGATCCCTCGCTCACGATGTACCGAGACATCGATACGTACGTGTCCCAGTACTACGCGAACACGAACTACAACTCATCCACGATGCTCGTCTCCGGCTACAACGGTGGCCGACACCGCTCGTTCGTCTACTTCGACTTGCGCGGCGTCGTGCCCGAATGGGCCGCTGTGAGCCCGAGTACGTACTTCAAGGTCTTTCAGTACTACCGGACGAGTTCGTACAGGAAGTACGCGCGTGCAGGCGTCGTGAACCAGGCCTGGGGCTACTCGACGACCTGGAACAACCAGCCAAGCTTCTCGTACTTGGGACAGGTTCCGGTGACAGCGACCTACCAGTGGCTCACATACGGCTGCGGGGCGACCGTCCAGCGCTGGCTTGACGACTACACGACGAATCACGGCTTCTCGCTCTACTCGGCCAACGAGTACAGCCGCTACGAGAACCGCCGCTTCAGGTCGGGGGAGTATGCCACGTCGGCGTACCGGCCTCGACTCGTGATCAACTACACGACTGCACCGGAGACTCCCACGGGCGTGGGCGGGAGCACCGGGGCACTCGACTGGCACCGTGAGACCGACCGGGACCATGACGGCATGGCAGACGCCCTCAACGACATGCCCCGGGAAGGCCGGGGCCAGGCGACGTTCACGTGGAGCCCCGCCGAGAGAGCTGCTGGCTACCGGGTCGTGATGTGGGACGGCCGTTCCTACCGCCAGGTCGGCAAGGTCTATGGCAAGGGCAACACATCGTGGTCGACGGAGGGTCTCGGTCTGTACCCACCCGACTCGGAGATAGAGTCGTGGGGACCCGACAACTCGTACTCGGGCAACGGTTGGAACCGGGCCGCGACGCCGGATGACCCGACGAACGTGAGGACGGTGAGTGTGCCCGACGACTACGAGGGGGCAGGTGTCACCGTCACCGACGGGACCTACCTCTACGTGCGCAGGTGGTACACGTACGACGGGCCGACGCAGTGGCTCAAGGTCGGCACCGGTCTCAACGGGACGGTCAGTGGTCAGTCGTACGGGTATGTGGGTCCCGACTTCGGCTCCGACAGGATCCTGTCCGCCTTCTATCAGGACGGCTTCATCTACAGCGGTCGTGCCGAGAGCCCCACGACGATCCTCGGCGTGGCGACCGCGGCCAGCGATGAGTCGACGACGACACGGGTCTTCGAGTTCGACGAGCCGCTGCTTGCGAAGAAGCACGAACGCACCGATCACCACCTCGGATCTGCCGACCTATGCACACGACATCCTGCTGACATCAGATGAGGAGCACATCTACTCGGTGGGGTACCGCACCTCCTCGAGCAGCTATGACGGCTACAAGGTCCGCGTGTACGACCGCGACGGGAACCACGAGGCAGACCACTCGATCCCGTGCGACTCTCGCCACATCAACGGTGTGTTCACAGACGGTGGTTCGCTCTACCTCGTCCAGTGGACCGGTTCGAACGCGGCACACATCGTGAAGATCCGGCTTTCCGACTTCGAGATAGCCAACGAGTGGACGATCGACCAGGGCAGCACCCGCGCTATCTCGGGCTGCTTCGACGCCTTCAACGGCATGTTCTGGATGGGCTCGCTGGACCGAGGGACGATTCGCGGCTACACCGGCCCCGGGCTCGATCTCAAAGACAACCCCGAGCCGATGTACGAGAAGATGGATCTCACGACCTACAACGACAACATGAACTACTGGTTCCGGGTCTATGCCTTCAACGAGCTGGGTGAGGAGTCGTCCGCCTACTCCGCCGCGTGGACTCCCACGCTCGACAACCGCACGGTAGCCGTCGCCGACGACCCGAGGCACACGAACCACGAGATGAGTGACATGCTTCTTCACGGAGCCAGGGCCGAACTCGACTCCGGCTCGCTCGAGCTCGACATCACCGATCTTTCCATCGCCTCGTGGGGGCCGGAGGCCGCTCTCTCCCGACACTACTCGTCAGAGGCTACGCAGGCCTCACTCTTCGGACCAGGATGGCGATTCAACTTCGAGTCGTGCATCGAGACCCATACCAAGACGTATGTGGACGAGGCGGGTGAGCGACACAAGTTCACTCTCGAAGAACCCGAGGGCGGATACCAGGGGCCCAATGGCTACTATGCGCGTCTGACCACCTCGACGGGCGAGCCATATCGACTGGACCTGAAGGACCGGAGCCACCGTGTCTTCGACGAGAACGGCGTGCTCATGCGAGACGTCGACATGAACGGCAACACGGTCGAGTACGATCGCAGCGTGCCCGGGCACCTCCGGATCGAGGCTGCCAACGGCCACGTGATCGAGGTGTCGCTTGGTGTTGGCGGGGCAGTGACCGACGCCACCTACGCGACTGCGGATGGTGCGCGTACCGTCGAGTACTGCGGCGGTGCGGGCTATCAGGAGCGGGGACACCACTGCGAGCGTTCGGTACTACGAGGGCACCGAGGATGAGCACGAACTGACGTACTCGTACGGAGCAGGTGACGGGAGTCAGGGTCGCGTGATCGAGCTCGCTCTGCCCGGCTTCGAGTGGGCGGACTCGAATCGTGCGTACTGGTCGATCGGCTACGACGAGCAGGGCCGGTTCGCCGAGTGGCAACTCAAGGACGGCGGAGTGGATGCGACCGCTCCGAGCGTGATCGCCTATGAGGAGGGGAGTGCGTCTCTGAGCCTCGATGGACTCGCGAGCAAGCGGTACCGATGGAATCCGACAGGCACCCTCGCCGAACACACGAATCCCTTCGATGGATCGATCGCCGCGACCTGGACGTACTCCTACTCGCCCACCAACGAGGCGGTCTACGAACGATCGCCCATGGGCAAGGAGGTCAGCCGCGAGCTCGACTCTCGCGGCAACGTCCTCTACGAATGGGATGAGGAGCATCACCGGCGCAGCTACACCTACGATGAACACGACCAGCTTGTTCGCGAGGTCGATCCCAGGGGCGCGACGAAGCACTACTCGTACGACGAAGCCGGCAACGTCGTTGTGGAGGAGCGCGTCCTTGATGCGACCGGAGCGATGGCGCGCGTGGAGTACACGTGCGACTCCAAGGGGCGCATCACGAAGAAGCGTCAGAAGCTGACCGAGACAGAATGGGCCGAGACACGCTTCAGTGATTTCGCGGGCTCTGGCGAGCCACAGATCACGACCCACGTCGATGTGAAGCTTCATGCCGACCAGCATGATCCGCCCGACCTGGTGGAGTCTCGCTCGTTCGACGACTTCGGCAACCTCGCTTGGGAGAGGAACGCTGCGGGCGAGTGGGTTGTGAAGGAGAACACCTACACCGTGTCGGGCAGGCTTGCCTCTTCGGCGGCGAGCACGGGCACAGTGACCCATCACCGCTACAACATGCTCGGTGACGCCTGGGAGACCAGCACGACCTCGGGCGGTGACGTCGCCGACTGGGTCATCGAATCTCGCGATGCGCGGGGCAATGTGACAGGGCGAGTGAGGAAGGGCTCAGATGGAACGAGCGCGGAGACAGCCCGGATCTCCCTCGACGCTCGCGGTTTGACGACGCGGACAGACGATCTCGCTGGCGGGCGCGAGGAGTCTCGCTACGATGCCGCGGGCCGCCAGATCATGCATTGGGCGATGGGGTCGGACGTGCACTCAGACCACGACTCCACCAGGGCGATGTATGACGCAGACGGTCGCGAGATCGTAGTCATAGCGCCCGGAGGCGACGCCTCCCACGCTACGACCTCCACGTATGCGGCGAACGGGCTCGTGACTCGCGTGGACAACCCCGACGGGACCTGGATCCGCTACTCGTATGACCAGGCCGGCAATCGCGTCCGGGAGACAGTGCCCACCGAGGACGGCGAGTCCGTCTCGAGCACAGAGTACGATCTCGCCGGACGCGCGACCGTCGTGTCGGACTCGTCGGGTGCGGTCACTCAGCGAACCTACGACCTTGCTGGAAGGCTGATTGCCAGTGGGCTCGGGGATGGGACTGACTCTCGGACAACCCACAACGCTCTCGGCTGGGTGCTGGCCGAAACGGACGCCGATGGCATCGAGACGACCACGACCTATGATCTTGCAGGCAGGGCCACGCAGGTATCCACCGCGGGCAAGGCGACGTCGTGCGAGTACGACCAAGATGGCCGCCTGATCACTGAGATAGATCCTCAGGGACGAGCGAAGCATCGTCAGTACGACGCGTTCGGACGGACGATTCGAGAGTGGCATGTCGTTGATGGCGTGACGGCACGGGACACGCGGCATCGCTTCGACACGTTCGGTCGGCTCTCCGAGACAAGCGAGACCATCGGCGCACTGCAGAGCGAGATCGAGTACAACGCCGGGTCGGACAAGCCGAGCGGCCAGACCCTCCGCTACGCCGATACCACGTCTGCTGTCACGTTCGCCGCGAGCACAGGTCTGGAAACGAATCGCGATGTGATGACGTCTGCAGGCCCTATCGCCCGCGAGGTGTCTTCGCGCGATGCACAGCAGCGACAGCTCTCTTGGTCCTTCGGCTCCGGCATGGCGGCTTCGGTCGCCTACGACTCCGTCGGGAAGGTCACGTCCCAGGATGGTCTTGGTTGGGGGGCTGGCGGAGCCGACTACGCATACGATCAGGATTCCGGGCGGAAGACGCTCGAGTCACTCGATCTCTCGCTACCCGGGGTCCTCACGGACGGCCTCATACACCTACAGCGATTCCGGTCGGCTGGCGACAGCCACGGTGGATGGGGTGACCAGCGCCTACGACTTCGATCTCGCCGGCAACATCACTACGGTGACACCTGGTGGAGCAGAGCAGATCGTGTTCGCCTATGACGGTGCCAACCGCCTGCTCAGCAGACATGCGGCGGGGTCCATGGACTGGGTCTACGCATTCGATCCAGACCAGGGGACTCAGGACCTCAGAGGGCCCGCCGGAGGATCCCGACCTGAGGCGCTACGGGTATGACGAATCGAGCAGGCTCACAACGTACACATCTGATCTGGATGGCGATGGGGCAGATGACGTGCAGGCAGCTCTACTCCTACGACGCTCTGGGACAGCGGTCGCTCTCGGTGCTCGCTGAGCGGTCGCACACGACCACGACGGCCTGGACGTACACAGGGCAGACGCTGCTCTCGCTCGAAGCCAGCAGTACCGATGGAACCGGCGACGACGGCGTGGACGCTCGCGTACCTCTACGACGAGAGGTCCGTTCCGTTCGCAGGCGTGTACGCATCGAGTGAGTCGACTGGAGTCCACGCTGTTCCATATCGTGACGAACGACCACGGCGATGTCGTTGAGCTGCTGGACCGTGAGGGCGAGGCGTTCGCGCGATATGCCTACGATGCGTGGGGTCGGCACGTGCTTCCGGACGGATACGAGCACACGGCGACCGTGTCCGTGGACCTGGCAGCAGCAGCTCTGATAGCAGAGCGGCAAGTCCTGAGGTACGCATCGTACTGCTACGACAAGGATTCGGGGCTGTACTACGTCTCGCAGCGCTACTACGACCCAGCGACCATGCAGTTCTTGAGCAAGGATCCCGCGAGGGATGACGGCGAGGAGAGCGCGTACCAGTACTGCGCAGGGGACCCCGTCGGCAAGATCGATCCGACCGGAAGATGGGGTCGCAAGGTCCACTGGACACTCACGGGAGCATGGCTGAAGGAGACTCGTCGGCTGGAAGTACAGGAAGTGGCTGCTGAGGGGCAATCTCCTGATGGACGCATGGTGGCACTGGAGGAACCCGGCCGATGCAAGGGGGATGCGGTACCACTTCAACACGTGGGCATGGCGCAGCTGGGCGTACAACAAGAACAAGGCGAAGTACGGGCCCGCGCGCAGCGATAGCCGCATGTCGTTCGCGTGGTCGCGGCTGAGAACCGCCGCGAGTCGATGGAGGCGAGGCGGCAGCTGGAACAGATCCTCTGCGATGTATCTCCTCGGCCAGGGGATGCACTCCCTCCAGGACACCTACGCGCATGGCAACATCGCCCCAGTCGCCCATCAGTTCGCCAGCAACCGCAACTATCTGGATGCGACATGGTGGAAGCCGTGGCGTCTGCGGCGCACGAAGATGAGCACGCTCTCCTACATGAGAACGTTCCTGAAGCGCATCGGGTATCGGCGACTGTTCTAGGGCTCGGAGGTGATCTCGTGAAGGCTGAACGCATGAATCAGCGCCAGCTGCTGCGCGTGGCTGCGGGAGTCGCTTGGGCTTGGCAGCCTTGCGGCATTCATCATCAACTTCGGTGCCCTCGGAGGGTACTTCGGGCTCCCGCTCGCGGTGCTGGCGTTGCTCGCTCTGTGGCTCTCGGGCCAGCCTGGCGCGGGGCAGAGTCCGGACGGGGGAGCATCACCCGACGGCGTCTCCCCGGCTCGGGGCCCGGGCAATGGTCGTGCAACCTCGACGCTCCTCGTGATCGGCGCGCTGGCAGCCCTTCTCGTGCTCTGCGCGTATGGGCTGTATGTCGCGACGTTCCTCCTCTAGGAGCGAGGAGCTTGCAGCTTCGCCCCCTCGCCGCTTCGTCGAGCTCCCTCGTCTTCGCCTGCCTGCACTCCAGGAGGCGCATCGAGTCATCGTCTTGTGCAATGCGTGAGCGAACTCGTGGCGAACCCTCGTGTTTCGGGGAACAATCACCCCTGACCAAGTTCAGCAACGACTATGAGAAGGGGGTACACGCATGGCCGAGACAGAAGGCGGTCGGCTGCGCTCGGCCGACAGGCTCGGTGGTTGGAGCCGACGCACCGTCCGAATCCGAATCAACCGCAGGTGCGGAACCCACGAAGGAGGTCCCGATGTCGAAGATCATGGTCGGCCGCAAGGCGCCCGACTTCACGGCGCCCGCGTACCGCAACGGCGGATTCGAGGAGTTCAAGCTGTCGGACCTTCTCGGCAAGTGGGTCCTGCTCTGCTTCTATCCCGGCGACTTCACATTCGTTTGACCGACCGAGCTGTCGGCGGTCGCCGCGAAGTACAGTGAGTTCCAGGAGCTCGGCGTCGAGGTCGTCGCGATCAGCGTCGACTCGCAGTTCGTCCACAAGATGTGGGACGAGCAGGAGCTCTCGAAGATGGTCGACGGAGGCATCCCGTACTACATGGTGTCGGATGCTGCCGGTCACGTGGGAAGCGCGTTCGGTGTCTACGACGATGAGGCCGGAGTGGATGTCCGCGGCCGCTTCATCATCGATCCCGATGGGTTCGTCCAGGGCATGGAGGTCTTGACCCCGGCGGTCGGCCGCAAGGTCGAAGAGGGCATACGTCAGATCAAGGCGTTCCAGCACGTCCGCGAGACAGGCGGCGCCGAGGTCACGCCCTCTGGCTGGGAGCCCGGTGACACCGTGCTCAAGCCCTCGCCCGACCTCGTCGGCAAGGTGTGGGAGGTCTGGAAGCCCGAGTAGGGCTAGAGCGGCTTCCTTGCACGAACGAACGCACCCTTGGGCCACGAACTGCGATCGACGTGTTCGTGGCCCTCGTGCGTCCCGTGGTCGTGGACACCTGGCTCGTTGCCGGCCTCCATCGCGGCGGCCTCGGTTTCGTAGTGGTGTGTGACGTCGAGGTTCTCGGCCCGCTCGATCTCAAGGCCTGGTAGGGCCGCGATGATCTCATCGGTCGTTGTGAGTTCGTCGGGCTCGAAGAAGCTCTCGCCCCCTGCCTGCACGGAATCGCGGGCGAAGTCGATGGCCAGCAGCGTGCCACCGGGAGCGAGCGCCCGGCTCGCTGTTGCGAGCGCCTCGGCCGTGTGCTCTCCGCCGGGCATCGCGTAGAACATGGTCACCAGGTCGAAGAGGTGCGGCGGGTCCCAGTTGGTGATGTCCATGGCCACGAAGATGGCGTTCACGCCCTTCTCGGCCGCCAACTCCCGCGCGTGGCGGACCCCATCTGGGGCGAAGTCCACGCCGGTCACCTTCCAGCCCTGCTCGGCCAGGTAGACGGCGTTCGCTCCCGCTCCGCATCCCAGGTCGAGCGCTGTTCCCGGTTCGAGCCCGGCCACCTGATCGATGAGCAGGGGATCGACGTGGTGCTCGATCTCATCGTTCTCGTATGCTTCGTTCCAGGTGCTTGAGTCCATCTCGGCCTGCCCGTTTCTCGGGGTCTGCGTAGAGGAGTACATACCCGGCAAGCGGAAGCCTCCGACTTCAGAAGACCGTCGGCCATGCCGATTTGTAGCATTAGGCGTTCTGAACGCGCAGGTAGAATGGTACGCGACCCGGCTGTGGAGGTTGAGCGAGTGGTGTCTGCGGCTGCTCGGAGTCCGTACGCGCCGCGCAGCGGTCCTTGCCGCGGCGGGAGCGGCGTTCTCCCTCCTCCTCCTCGCCTCCTCGGTCGTCGCGCTTCCAGACATCATCGGGCTCGACTCGGCCACGCACCCGGTACCGGCGACGTGGTACTCCAACGACTCGCCCCAGTTCACCTGGGACGACACGTATCCACCCGCCATGGGTTCGGCGGACACTCCCGGTGCGGCCGTTGATGTCGCCGTCTTCGGCGATGTCGCATACGTAGCCGATCTCACCGATGGCCTGCGCCTGTTCGACGTCTCCGAGCCGGGGACCCCCACGGCGCTGGGAGACATCGACTACTCCGAGACCACCTACGGGCTCGATGTAGCCGGTTCCGACGGCGTACATGGTCGGCCCGGGCTTCGGCCTGCGCGCGATCGACACTTCCGACCCGGCCAACCCCGCACTGCTCGACTCGGTGGAGGCCACGGGCACGCCATGGGACGTGACGGCGGTGGGGCATGTGGCCTACGTGTCGGCCCGCGAAGCAGGCGTTGAGACGTTCGACATCTCCGACCCTGCGACGCTCACGGCGCTCGGTCGATACGACACGGACGGAACGGCGCTCGGTGTCGCGTTCGCAGGAGGGGTCGCGCACGTGGCAGATGGGGAGGCCGGGCTGCTCACGCTGGATGCCTCAGAACCGGGAACGCTTGCGCCGCTGGCGACGCTCGATACGTCGGGGACCGCCTACGACATCGCGCTCTCGGGGCTCACCGCGTATGTAGCTGATGGCTCGGCAGGCCTGCTGGCCATCGACGTGTCCTATCCCGGCACCCCCACGGTCCTGGGTTCGATCGACACCTCCGGCAGCGCCTACAAGGTCGATGTGCTCGGCGACCTGGCGTACGTGGCCGATGGCGCGAGCGGGGTCACAGCTATCGATGTGTCCGACCCCTCGGCCATGCGCGTTCTGGGCAGACGGCCGATGGGGGATGTCGCCTACTCGGTCGCGCTCAGCGGGGGGACCGGTTTCGTCGCGGGCGGGTCTGCAGGGCTCGAGACGCTGCAGATCTCAGAGCCGGCCGATCTCACGCTCCTCGACAGCGAGCCGAGCAACTATGCGGCGTACGTCGATGTCCAAGGGGACACCCTTCACATCGCGGACTGGGGCAGCCTGTACATGCTGGATGTCTCCGATCCCGCGTCGATGACGCCGTACTACTGGTACGCGTCGGACGGCTCCTACACGTGCACGGTCGATGGCAACATCGCGTATGTCGCCAACGGCTGGTCGGGCGTACGGCTCATCGATGTGTCCGACCCGATGAACCCGACGCAGATCTCACTCTTCAACACACCGGACTACGCGACACGCGTTGCGGTATCGGGCAACGTTGCGTACTTTGCCGACTTCAGGGCTGGAGTCCACGCAGTTGACGTGAGCGATCCTTCCAGCCCCGTCCTGCTCGACACCTACAACACGCCCGGCTACGCCTATGCAGTGCATGCCGTGGGGACGACCGTGTGGGTGGGTGACTACCAGGCCGGCATCCGGGCTCTGGACGCCTCGGATCCCACCAACCTCACGTCTCTGGGCTCATACAACACGCCTGGCAACTCGTACGACATCGAGCTCGAGGGAGACGTCGCCTACGTGGCTGATGTCGGCGGAGGTTTGCGCGTGTTCGACGTGTCAGACCCCGCGAGCATCACTCCGATCGCGCAGCGCACGCTGGCGGGCTCGGCATGGGATGTCTCGGCCCAAGGAGACCAGCTCGCCGTAGCCGACGACACAGGCATCTCCATCCTCGACATCTCCGACCCCTCAAGTCCCACCGTGACCGGCTCACTCGCGACCCCAGGCCGTTCAGTGGCAGTCGACACGGACGGAGACGTCGCCTACATCGGCGATCAGACCAGCGGGGTGCACTCATTTCAGATATCGGACTACCTGACCGGCTACTCTCGGGTTCTCGACACCACGCCCACGACGGATCCGCCCGTGGTCGCTGGCGATGCCTGGCCCTCGGCCACCTACGCCGGTACGCCCGATGGCGAGTGGTACTTCCACGTGAGGTCGGTCGGTCGATTCGGGACCGCCGGTACGTCCGAGCACCGCATGGTGCGCATCGACACCACGGCCCCGACCTCGACCGCGATCGCCCCCGGGGGCTGGCAGAACACGGACGCCCAGGTGAGCATCGAGGCTACCGATGCGCTGTCAGGCGTCGCGACGACTCACTACCGCCTGGGCGGTGGCTCGGAGATGAGCTACGGGAGCACGTTCACGGTGTCTGCCGAGGGAACCACGACCGTCGCGTACTACTCCACCGACAACGCGGGCAATCGCGAGTCGACTCAGAGCGTAACCGTCCTCATCGACAAGACACCCCCGGTGACCACGGCAGACGTCACCCTCGCACCGCCCGCACCAGCGACGATCGACCTCACCGCGACAGACGCGCTGTCCGGCGTCGCCCAGACCTACTACACCTTCGGCGGCGGCGTCATGACCGGCACAGCCGTCCCCGTCACGGCCTCCGGCCCCTATACCCTCCAGTACTGGTCGGTCGATCATGCGGGCAACGTCGAAGCCACACGGACCCTCGAGTACACCGGCGACGTACAGGTCGTTCGCCGAGGGGGGCGCGACCGCTACGCTGTGGCTGTCGACGCCTCGAGGAGCAACTTCGCGAGCTCGGAGCACGTGATCCTGGCGACCGGTTGGACGTATGCCGACGCGCTCTCTGCATCGGGGCTTGCCGGATGTCTCGAAGCCCCCATCCTCGTGACGCTGCAGGATCGACTTCCGGCCAACGTGGAGGCGGAGATCAAGCGTCTCGGTGCCGACAAGGTCACCATCGTCGGCGGTCCGTACTCGGTGCAGCCCCAGATCGAGACGCGCCTGCGTGATGTCCTCGGCCTCGATGTCGAGCGTATCGGCGGCAGCGATCGCTACGCGGTCTCCTACGCCATCGCCGAGAGGGTACGGGCGTTCGGCAGCGACGAGGGACGCGTGTTCATCGCGAGCGGAGAGGTGGGGGCCGACGCTCTCTCGCTGAGCCCGGTGGTCTACTCGGCCAAGGCGCCTTTGGTCCTGACGCGCAGGAACGTCGTCCCCGAGGCGACCAAGCGAGCCCTGCGATCAGGGACCACGAGCGTGGCGGTACTTGCCGGCGGCCCGGTCACGGTCACGGACGCCAACCTCACGCGCATGGAGAGGATGACGGGCACTCCGATAGAGCGCCTATGGGGTCGGGACCGCTACGACACGGGGGCCGCCGTCGCCAGGTACGGGGTGGCCAGCGGTCTCTCCTCGTACGGCTACATCGGAGTAGCCAACGGCGCCGATGTGAAGTTTGCGGACTCGCTCTGCGGCGGGCCCGCCGTGGGCATCCATGGTGGCGTCATGACCCTGACACAGAGGGACATTCTGCCCGCGTCGACGCGCGGTGTGTTGACGAGTGCCAAGGGCATCGCGGTGCAGGTCCAGGTGTTCGGTGGGCCCAAGTCGGTCTCCGAGGGCGTCATCGACGACATCCGGGCGATCTTCCAGTAGAGCACTCCGCTCTGACCTGCCCGAACGCTGCGCTGTGACCGCGGTCACACCCGCCTAGGACTCGCACAGTGCACTGCGCTACCATGGATTTGCCAAGATGAACGCCGCGCGTGCGAACCCCTGACGCGCGGGGCTGTTCGGTGTCGACACAGTAGGTGCCGGTTGGACCGAGGCGGATTCGCAGAGGCTCTTCGAATCAACCGCAGCGATGCAGAGGCCTGGGGTTCGCGGGCCGCCGTCGCGGCGCTGCTGATCCTTGCTGTCGTACTCGGTGTCTCCGGTGTGAGCTTGTCGGGGAGTCTCGCGGCGACTTCCGACACGCATGTTCGCGCAGCAGCCCTACCTCTTCGCGGGCCTGCTGCTCCTGGCGCCACTGGCGTGCATCGCCGCCGCCGTCGCTACCCGGGGCCGAGAACGTCGGGCGTGGGCGCTCGTGGGCGTGGGAGCCGGGCTCATGGCGGCTGCCGATATCTACGCGGTCAGCCATGGGGGACTTGCGGGACCCGCCATTCTGCCGGGCTCTCCGGTCGTCTCGGTCGTGTGGCTATCTTCCTTCGCGCCCTACGCAGTGGCGACCGAGATGTTCCTTGAGCCGCCCTGGGCGCCGATCTGGTCACGCTCCCGAAGCGTGGCAGACGTCTTCTTCACCATCGCGATAGCGTCGATCGCCGGGTTCGCTCTGTCGGTGTATCCGGAGTACGGACACTCCCCCGATGCTTCCCTCGATGCCGTTCTCGTCTACTTCGGGGCGATGTCGTGTGCCCTGGGAATCGCACTCTTCGCCCTCGTGCGACGCACGCGTTTTCGTTTGTGGCATGTCCTGCTGGTGGCCGCCGGGGCCCTCACGTGCGCGGGAGCTGCGTATGGCCTCGTCTCGCTGGCACGCGGGTACGCGGACATGAATCTGCCACGACTGCCGTACCTGCCATGGCTCCTCGGCTTCGCGCTCATAGCAGCTGCAGCAGGGGTTCGGGCGTGGTCTGCGCGAACGGTGCAGCGCGAGTACGTCATCTACGTGAACGAGATGAGCTACCGCTCCACCCTGATTGCGACGGCGGTGTTCTTCCTCGCCCTTCCTTTCTTCGTGAACCAGATCATGTCGTGGACAGGAGATCCTGTCGGCTACTACTCCTACTCGGGCCTGATCGGCGTCGCATGTCTCCTGGCGGTGCTTCGCAACGTGTTCGTTGCCGTGGAGAACGCACAGCTTCGCCAGCACTCGACGAGCGATTCGCTGACCGGGCTCGTCAACCACCGGCACTTCCACGAGCGGCTCGAGACCGAACTCATGCGTGCGCAGCGCGAGGGCGTGCCGCTGTCGGTGGCCCTCTTCGACGTCGATGACTTCGACCGGGTCAACAACATCTACGGACACCAGGCCGGCGACAGGCGTCTGCGCTCGATCGCCGAGAGCATCGATCTGTCCTCGCGCACCTTCGACGTCGCGTGCCGCACCGGGGGCGACGA
Source organism: uncultured Actinomycetes bacterium (assembly GCA_963850695.1). GTDB lineage: Bacteria > Actinomycetota > Coriobacteriia > Anaerosomatales > CAWKMJ01 > CAWKMJ01. The sequence goes on along the minus strand of CAWKMJ010000001.1, from coordinate 822,752 downwards.
GTTCGCCCTCATCATGCCCGACGCCGACCCGATCGCGGCGTACCGCGTGTGTCTGAGGATCGCCGAGCGTCTTGCCGAGGAGGACGGGGTGTGTCCGGAGCCCTCGACGCTCTCGGCCGGTATCGCCACCTACCCCGAGCACGCCGAGGAACGCGACGAGATCGTCCATCGTGCCGACGGCGCCCTGTACTGGGCGAAGTACCACGAGGGCGGCAGCGTGGTCATCTACGACCCGGACTCCGTTCGCGCGCTCGGTCCTGAGCAGCGCATCGCGCTGCTCGAGGAGGAGTCCTACCTCAACATGGTCCAGATGCTCGCCGTCGCCGCCGACGCTCGCGACCCCTACACCCAGCGTCACTCACGCGACGTGGCGGACTTCGCGATCCTGCTCGCCGAGGACCTGGGCTTCGACGAGGAGCGCATCGCGCTGCTCAAGACCGCCGCACTCCTGCATGACGTGGGCAAGATCGGCATCCCCGATTCCGTCTTGAAGAAGCCCGGTCCGCTGAGCGAGGAGGAGTACGGTCTCGTACAGGGCCACCCCGAGCTCGCGGTACACATCCTCGGCTCGATCCCGCGCCAGGAGATCCTGCCCTGGATCCTCTCCCACCACGAGCATTGGGACGGAGGGGGCTACCCCCAGGGTCTGGCCGGTGCCGCCGCACCTCTCGAAGCGCGCATCCTCGCACTCTGCGACGCATACGACGCCATGACCACCGACCGGCCGTATCGGGGATCGATGAGTCACGCCGAGGCGTGCGAGGAGATCGTCGCGTGTGCCGGCACGCAGTTCGACCCGGACCTGGCACAACGGTTCGTGGACCTGTTCTCCGAGCACTCATCGGCGATCGGCATGGGGGCGGCAGCACCCTCAGGCGTTCCGATCGCTCGGGAGACCCAGTGATGCTCAGCGACCTTGACGGCCATCGAACGCCCTCGCGCGATGACGCCGGTCGCGGTGTATGTGGCCGTTCCGCTCGCTTTGTACCTTGCTGTCAGCTGGCTGGTCCCGGAAGGGAGCGTCAGGGCGGCCCTGTGCGCCGGTCTCATTCTTCTGAGTGTGGCTTCGGTCCCCGTGTCCCACATGCGCACGTACCTTCTGTTGCGTCGCCCGGGCGATCGAAAGCTATGGGCGTGGACCACAGCGACGGGGGTCGCGCTCCTGGTGGGTGAAGCGGCTGATGTCGCGAGGCGTCTAGGGGCCCCGATGCCCGACTCGACCTTCACCTTCATCTCCGCGACAGCCTTCCTGCTTGCTGCAGTGTTCGGCGTCTTCGCCCTCTGGTGCTTCGCTCGGCCTGGCCAGTGGTCGGGAGCGGTGCTGGCCGGCTTTGCGGTCGATCTGCTTGTCTTGGTGCTCACAGCGGTTCTCGCATCCCTCATCATCCTGCTGCCTGCAACGCGCGCGGGTCTCGAGTTCAGTCTGGGTAGAGTCCTCCTCCTGTCGCTCTACCCGAGCCTTGTGGTGGCCGTTGCGGCGTATGCGCTGATCTTCAAACGCACGCCATGGTCGAAGTGGGAGGTCGCGCTCATAGCGTGGCTGGCGATTCTCGGACTCAAACATGTTCTGCAGTTCCTGTGGATCGATCAGAGCTACTGGTCCCCTCCGGGGGCTCCCGAGGTATGGGTGACCGACATGTTCCTGATCCTCGCCTACCTTGCGGGCGCCGTTGCCGGGATCCTGCGGATTCGAGAGGCTAGCCCGGCGGGTGCGTGGGACAAGGGAGCGAACACCTACCCCGCTTGGCCGTCGTTCGTGGCTCCCGCCGTGGTAGTCGCCCTGGTCCCGTTGATCTACATGCGGACCATGGACAGATCGTGGTCGGATGCTGAGATCTGGGTCGCGGTAGGAGTCGCGGTTGTCCTCGGCATGGCGACGAGTGTTCGTGCGTGGCTGCTACAGGAGGAGAACGCACAGCTTCAGCAGCACTCGACGAGCGATTCGCTGACCGGGCTCGTCAACCACCGGCACTTCCACGAGCGGCTCGAGACCGAGCTCATGCGTGCGCAGCGCGAGGGCGTGCCGCTGTCCGTGGCCCTCTTCGACGTCGATGACTTCGACCGGGTCAACAACATCTACGGACACCAGGCCGGCGACAGGCGTCTGTGCTCGATCGCCGAGAGCATCGATCTGTCCTCGCGCACCTTCGACGTCGCGTGCCGCACCGGGGGCGACGAGTTCGCCCTCATCATGCCCGACGCCGACCCGATCGCGGCGTACCGCGTGTGTCTGAGGATCGCCGAGCGTCTTGCCGAGGAGGACGGGGTGTGTCCGGAGCCCTCGACGCTCTCGGCCGGTATCGCCACCTACCCCGAGCACGCCGAGGAACGCGACGAGATCGTCCATCGTGCCGACGGCGCCTTGTACTGGGCGAAGTACCACGAGGGCGGCAGCGTGGTCATCTACGACCCGGACTCCGTTCGCGCGCTCGGTCCTGAGCAGCGCATCGCGCTACTCGAGGAGGAGTCCTACCTCAACATGGTCCAGATGCTCGCCGTCGCCGCCGACGCTCGCGACCCCTACACCCAGCGTCACTCACGCGACGTGGCGGACTTCGCGATCCTGCTCGCCGAGGACCTGGGCTTCGACGAGGAGCGCATCGCGCTGCTCAAGACCGCAGCACTCCTGCATGACGTGGGCAAGATCGGCATCCCCGATTCCATCTTGAAGAAGCCCGGTCGCCTGAGCGAGGAGGAGTACGGTCTCGTACAGGGCCACCCCGAGCTCGCGGTACACATCCTCGGCTCGATCCCGCGCCAGGAGATACTGCCCTGGATCCTCTCCCACCACGAGCATTGGGACGGAGGGGGCTACCCCCAGGGTCTGGCCGGTGCCGCCGTGCCTCTCGAAGCGCGCATCCTCGCACTCTGCGACGCATACGACGCCATGACCACCGACCGGCCGTATCGGGGATCGATGAGTCACGCCGAGGCGTGCGAGGAGATCGTCGCCTGCGCCGGCACGCAGTTCGACCCGGACCTGGCACAACGGTTCGTGGACCTGTTCTCCGAGCACTTGGCGACGACGGTGAAGCAGTAGGGTACTCCGGTACCGGGGATGTCGAGGCGAACGTGAGGTCTGGATCGCGCTGCGGCTACTCTCCGACAAGCCCCACGAGCCACAGCGAGCACGCGCACAGCGGGCACAGGAACAGCAGCACGAGCACCGCGACGAACGGCTTGGCTCGCCGCCATGTGTCTGCGGGATCGTTGGGGAAGTAGCTAGCCAGCGCCACCACCTCCTCCGCCTCCGCCACCGCCGCCCGCCGCCGGAGAAGCCGCCGCCCCCGCCGCTGACGCCGGACATGCTGCCGCCCGAGGAGACCGAGGCGTTGCGCATGCCGGTGGCGACGCTCGAGATGGGCGAGCCGATGCCGGATGCCGAGGAGACCATCCACGACGTCGTGGCGATGTCGGGATTCGAGGCGATCTCGGGTGCGACGACGCGAAGCTGCTCGGCCACCTTGTCTGCGATGCCGAAGACGACCGCGATCACAAGGAAGTGCTCCCAGAGAACGATCGACTCCGGAGGCTTCTCGTCGAGTCGGCCGAAGTCCTCCAGGTAGCGCTCGAGCGCCTCGTACTGGGCGTGCAGCTCGGCGGCCGCCAGGTTGCGGCGGTCCATGTAGCGCCACATCACGAAGATGCCGATGACGGCGGGAAACGCGATCAGCGATGCCGGCGCAGCCTGGCCAGCCAGCCATCAGGATGAAGCATGAGAAGAAGAATGCGATCATGCCGATGATCATGACGATCGGCTTGCGGCAGCTCGTGTCGCGTTCGAGTAGGCCGCGCTGGCTGGCGTCGGCGCGAACCGCCGAGCGCCAGGCGTCCATTCCTGCGTTGAACGATCTCGGTCTCGAACGCGCGGCATCCTTGAGCCACACGAACGTGAAGGAGTCGGCGCCGTAGCCCATGGTGTCGAAGAGGTGCTCCACGAGCTTGCTCTCCTGCTTGCCGAGAGCGTCTCCTCGTTCTGGCGCGTGCGATAGAGCCGGTATGACGGCACCTGCTTCGTGCCGAAGAGACCCTTGTCGTTCACGACCTCGGGCGTGAAGTGCCAGGACGTCCCGGTTCACCAGGTCCATGATGGTCGCGGCGACATCGTCCTCGTTGGGCTCGCCGTAGCGCCAGATGGTCCCCACGATCGCCGGTGGAAGGTCTGCGGGGAGCTCACGCAAGGTACTCTGCGTCGAAGGTGACCTTGGGCTCGCGCCCCCACACGAGGAAGAGCGCTCCGCAAGGCCAAGCACACAAGGACACCGCCCAGCCCCATCACCATGAAGATCCAGCTCATGATGCTGTCGTTGCGGCGTATCTCGTTGGCCCGCTCGGCGGCCTCGGCCTCCTCGGCCATGATCTCTTCGCGCATGAGGCCGGTCGTCTCCGAGGTCTCGGAGAGTGCCTCGGCGGGAAGATGATGCGCGGTTCTACGTAGGTGTAGGCGGGCAGTGAGTCGAGCGTGAGGGAGACGCTGCCATCGTCGTTGAGGGTCACGGCACCTGCGAGAGGACCGTGAGCCCACGCTCGGACGTCATCCTTGATGACCGTCTCGCGGCAGCGCGATGCGGGCCTCGAGGTTCTCCGTGGGCAGGTCCCACTGGTCTCCGACGAGCTTCCAGTAGAGCTCGGAGGTGTCCTCCCAGCGCGTGGCTGCGCCGTCGACGCGGTACTCGACGGTGATCGTCGCTACGTCGTCGCTCACGCGGAAGAACGTGCGCGCGTCGATGTAGGTGCCCTGGTCGGTCACCTGATACGTGCCCGGTGGCCGGTCCTCGCGAGCAGTGGGGGAGTCGGTGAGTGTCGCGGGCCCCTCGGGGCCTGTCATGCCGACGACCTCGATGCTGTCCGAGCCCCACTTGTCGAGCTCCCAGAAGACGAACGTGAAGTCGCCGGAGAAGTCGAAGACGCGCTGCTCACGCACGTGGAGAGCTCCATCGGGGGTGACTGTCGCGTCGATCGTGAGCGACGTCATCTCGTAGCTCTTGGCGAGTGCCGGCGACGCCGTGATGCCGAGGATGGCGCATGCGAGCACGGTGGCGATGAACAGTGCGCGCATGTAACGACTCAGAGTAATCGTGGTCTCCTCCCCGTCTGACAGCAGTGTACCCGAGCATGCCTACCTTGCGTGGTGTCCCGCATCGCCAGTCGCCCGGCTAGACGAGCCCGGCGTGGGTATGTTCCCTCAGTAGCGAACCGGCCGCGGCGTTCCCGCACACCGCAGTCCTTGTGCGTGAGCCCGGCACCGACCGCTTCCGCGATCAGGACGCGGTCGAGCGAGTCGAGACAGTGCCAGGTTTGATCTTCTACCTCTTCTACTCGCCTATCTTCTTCTCCAACGTCGAGGTCTTGCGCCACTACATCCGCAGGCTGGTCAGTGAATCCGATCCGCCGTTCCTCGAGATCCTGTTCTATTTCTAGTCCTTCTACTATGTCTATACTAGCTCCATCTACTCTCTGCACTATTTGCGCTAGGCGCTCTACGTAGAGTACATCCTCTTCTCGTTTGCTCTCGTGCGCACGCGAGTGTTCTAGCTCATATAGGCTTTGATCTCTTGTACCTCCTCTGCCGCGATCACATGTTCCTCTAGTGTACTACTTCGTTATGCCTACTTCCCAGGCAGAAGAGCGCGAGTGGCCAGGATAGAAGGTCTCCCCGTGGGTATGTTCCCCGGGTACGATATCGGCTGTTCCGGAGCACCTTCGTGCCCATCTCAGGGGAGGCACTCGTGAGTGACAACGGTTCGGGCAACGTCCTCGACTGCAAAGGTCTGCGCAAGACCTTTGACGATCTCGTTGCCGTAGATGACGTCGGGTTTCACATCGCGCTCGGTGAGACCTACGGACTGCTCGGCCCCAATGGAGCCGGCAAGACCACTACCATCTCGATGATCTGCGGTCTGCTCGATCGCGACGCCGGTGATGTCATCGTCGATGGCCAGGAGCTCACGACCCGCAGCGTGGGAGCGAAGAAGGCGATCGGCTACGTCCCGCAGGACATCGCGATCTACCCTGACCTCTCGGCCAAGGAGAACCTCGCGTTCTTCGGCCGGATGTATGGGCTCGGCGGGGATGCGCTCAAGAGCCGCATCGCCGAGGTGCTCGAGACGATCGGCCTGGCCGACCGCGCCGATGACAAGTCAGACGAGTTCTCCGGCGGCATGAAGCGCCGACTCAACATCGGCATCGGACTCCTGCACGAGCCCAAGCTGCTCGTCCTCGACGAGCCGACGGTGGGCGTCGACCCGCAAAGCCGCAACTCGATCCTCGAGAGCGTCGAGCAGCTCTCGACAGCGGGGATGGCCGTCCTCTACACCACTCACTACATGGAGGAGGCCGAGCGTCTGTGCGACCGCGTCGGCATCATCGATCACGGCAAGATCGTGGCCGAGGGGACCCGCCGCGAGCTCATCGAACTCGTCGGCCAGCACGACCGCATCAAGGTCGGCGCTACGGGAGACCTCGAGGCTGCGGCAGAGGCCGTGCGCGGCCTGCCCGGCGTTCGCGAGGCGGCTGTGCGCGAGGGCGGACTCGACATCATCGCCGACTGCGGTACCGATGTGTTGCCTGAGGTGCTCTCCACGATCGTGGCCTCGGGCGCCGCGGTCACCAACGCCGACATCGAGGAGCCCAACCTCGAAGCCGTGTTCCTGCACATGACCGGCCGAGCGTTACGGGACTAGGGAGCACCAGCGCATGCGAGCTGCCCTTCTCATAGCGCGCAAGGACCTGCGCGAGCGGATGCGCGACAAGTCGGCGTTCCTCTTCGGCATCGTTGCGCCACTCGGCCTCGCGGTCATCTTCAGCTTCATCTTCACACCCATCCAGAACGCGGTCTTCCACGCCGAGTACGTCGTGGTCGATCTCGACGGCGGGAGGTCGCCGATGCCTTTGGCGACGCGCTCGGCGGGCTCGAGGACGAGGGGATAGCGACGATCACCTACGTCGACACGGTCGAGGAGGCCGAGGAGCGCGTGGAGACCGGCTCCGACCCCTTTGCCGGCGAGGACGTCGACACCGCTGATGCCGCATTCATCCTGCCTGAGGGCTTCAGCGAGACCGCGCTCGAGGGTGGCGCGAGCGAGATAGAGGTCGTCGCCGGGACCGGCAGCGACCTGGCGGCCCAGGTCGCCGTCTCGATCGCCGAGGGATTCTCGGCCGAGCTGCAGGCGGTCCAGGTAGCCGTGATCACCGCGCTCTCGGCCGAGGAGGGAGAGCCCGACCCACGTGCGATCGGGCTGCTGGCGCTCGAGGCCGCCGAGACCGAGAACCCGATCACGGTCGAGGACGTGAGCGCGTCGACCAAGCAGCTCGACTCAACGACGTATCTGGCCGCCGGCATGGCGGTGTTCTTCCTCTTCTTCACGGTGTCGTTCGGGGTGAGCGGACTGCTCGAGGAGCGGCGGCTCGGCACGATGGACCGGCTGCTTGCGGCCCCCATCAGCCGCGGCTCGATCATCCTCGGCAAGGCGCTGACCTCCTTCGCCCTCGGCATCGTCTCGATGACGGTGCTCGTCGTGGCCACGACCCTCATGCTCGACGCGGACTGGGGCAACCCCTTCGGCGTGGCGCTGCTCGTGTTCGGTGCGGTGCTCGCCGCGATGGGCATCCTCGCGCTGGTGGCCGCGCTCGCGAAGTCACCGGACTCGGCGAGCAACATGCAGGCGATCATCGCGCTGGTGCTTGCCTTCCTCGGCGGGACGTTCTTCACCATCTCGCAGGTCGGCGGGTGGCTCGAGACGCTCAGCCTGCTCACGCCGCACGCGTGGTTCCTGCGCGGGCTGGGTGACCTCCAGGGCGGCGACATCAACGCCGTCTGGCCGGCGTTCTTCGCTCTCCTCGGCTTCGCGCTCATCACCATGGCGATCGCCTACCCCTTCCTCAAGAGGTCGGTGAACCGATGAAGATCCTCACCATCGCCATCACCCAGCTGCGCCGCCTCGTGCGCGACCGCAGCAACATCTTCTTCGTCTTCATCATGCCGATGATGCTCATTCTGATCCTCGGGCGGCGTTCGGCGGCAACTTCGATCCGCGCGTGGGCGTCGTTGTGCTCGGCACCGGCGAGCTTGCCGAGGACCTCGTCGACCCGGATCGAAGAGACCGAGGGCATCGTTGCGAACACCGACTACGAGGACGCCGACGCTCTCGTCGTCGCGATCGAGCGAGGCCAGCTCGAGGCGGGAGCTCATCATGCCCGAGGGCTACGACAGCTCACTTGCCGCCGGAGAGGACGTGACGATCGAGTTCGTCGCTCGCCAGGACGAATCTGCCCAGGCGCTTCGCAACACCGTCGAGTCGGCCGTCACCGAGCAGGGTGCGCTCCTGCGGGCGGCCGCCTTCGCCGAGCACAAGGGCGCCGGGGACTTCGATGAGACGTACGAGCTGGCCGAGGAGATCGCCGAGGATGCCGAGAAGATCGAGATCGTGACCACTCAGCGAGGCGAGCAGTTCCCGCTCGACGCTCTGGGCCGGTTCGAGCTGGGTGCGTACTCGCAGCTCCTGCTCTTCATCTTCCTGACCTCGATGAACGGCTCGGCCACGCTGATCCAATCGCGCCAGCTGGGTGTGTCGCAGCAGGATGCTCTCGACGCCCACCTCGGTCACCACGATCGTCTTTGGCGAGGCCGCTGGCGTCTTGCCATCGCGATGTTCCAGGGGCTGCTCATCATGTGGGCTCGAGCATCGCTTTCGGGGTCGACTGGGGAGATACCGTCGGCGCCGTCGCGATCTTCGTGGTGTTCTCCTGGGTGCGGCCGGGCACCGGCATGCTCATGGGCGCGACGTTCAAGAACGATCAGCAGGCGGGCGGTGTCGGCGTCATGCTCGGCATCGGTCTCGCGGCGCTGGGCGGTGCGATGGTGCCGCTGACGATCATGAAGATCTTCTCGCCATGCTCTACAGGTCGCGCACATCACGCCGCACGCGTGGGGCATCGAGGCGTTCGAGGAACTCATCCTGCGGACGGGACGATCGCCGACATCCTGCTCCCTGGCGGTGCTCGCCGGGTTCGCGTTCGTCATGTTCGCGCTCGGCATCTGGCGCTTCAGGGTGACGCTGACAGTCGCTCGCCAAGATGAACGACTACGAGATCGACGCGAACCAGGAGTTCTTCGGCCTGGCGGCGGCCAACGTGGGTGCTGGATTCATGCAGGGCTTCCCGGTCAACGGAAGCCAGTCGCGCAGTGTTGTGGCGGCCGACGCAGGGGAGAAGACGCAGGTCTCAGGACTCGTGGCCACAGTGCTCGTCGTCATCACCTTGTTGTGGCTGACGCCGTTCTTCGCACTGGTGCCAGACGCGGGTCTCGCAGCCATCGTCATGGTCGCGGGAATCGGGCTGATCGACATCCCGGAGCTGCGCCGTCTGTACCGGCTCCAGAAGGCCGACTTCTGGCTCGCTGTCGTCGGCGCGCTCGCCGTGCTCGTCCTCGGCATGCTTGTGGGGATCATCGTGGCGGTGTTCCTCTCGCTGCTCGACGTGGCTCGCAGGGCGGCGTTCCCGCACACCGCAGTCCTTGTGCGTGAGCCCGGCACCGACCGCTTCCGCGATCAGGACGCGGTCGAGGGAGGGGAGACAGTGCCAGGTTTGATCGTCTACCGCTTCGACGCGCCGATCTTCTTCGCCAACGTCGAGGTCTTGCGCGACGACATCCGCAGGCTGGTCAGGGAATCCGATCCGCCGGTCCGCGAGATCCTGTTCGATTTCGAGTCCGTCTACGATGTCGATACGAGCGCCATCGACGCGCTGCACGATTTGCGCGAGGAGCTCAACGAAGAGGACATCCGGGTCGCGTTCGCACGGGTGCGCACGCGAGTGTGGGAGCTCATGGAGGCAGGTGATCTCGTGGACCGCCTCGGCCGCGATCACATGTTCCTCGAGGTGGACGACGGCGTGGATGCCTACTTCGCGCGGGAGGCAGAAGAGGGCCAGCCGCCAGGATAGATGGTCTGCGCCGTGGGTATGTTCCCCGGGTACGATATCGGCTGTTCCGGAGCACCTTCGTGCCCATCTCAGGGGAGGCACTCGTGAGTGACAACGGTCCGGGCAACGTCCTCGACTGCAAAGGTCTGCGCAAGACCTTTGGCGACCTCGTCGCCGTCGACGACGTCGGGTTTCACATCGCGCACGGTGAGACCTACGGACTGCTCGGCCCCAACGGCGCCGGCAAGACCACTACCATCTCGATGATCTGCGGTCTGCTCGAGCGCGACGCCGGCGAGGTCATCGTCGATGGCCAGGAGCTCACGACCCGCAGCGTCGAGCGCCAAGAAGGCCATCGGCTACGTCCCGCAGGACATCGCGATCTACCCTGACCTCACGGCCAAGGAGAACCTCGCCTTCTTCGGCCGGCTCTACGGGATGGGCGGGGATGCGCTCAAGAGCCGCGTCGACGAGGTGCTCGAGATCGATCGGCCTCGCCGACCGCGCCGACGACAAGTCCGACGAGTTCTCGCGGCGGCATGAAGCGTCGACTCAACATCGGCATCGGACTGCTGCACGGCCCAAGCTGCTCGTCCTCGACGAGCCGACGGTGGGCGTGGACCCGCAGAGCCGCAACGCGATCCTCGAGAGCGTCGAGCAGCTCTCGACAGCAGGGCATGGCCGTCCTCTACACCACCCACTACATGGAAGAGGCCGAGCGTCTCTGCGACCGCGTCGGCATCATCGATCACGGGCAAGATCATCGCCGAGGGGACCCGCCGCGAGCTCGTCGAGCTCGTCGGCCAGCACGACCGCATCAGGCTCGGCGCGACGCGGAGACCTCGAGGCGGCGGCAGAGGCCGTGCGCGGCATGCCCGGCGTTCGCGAGGCGGCTGTGACGCGAGGGCGGACTCGACATCATCGCCGACTGCGGCGACCGATGTGCTGCCTGACGTGCTCTCCACGATCGTGGCCGCGGGCGCCGCGGTCACGCAGCGCCGACATCGACGAGCCCAACCTCGAAGCCGTGTTCCTGCACCTGACCGGCAGAGCGCTGAGGGACTAGGAGCATCAGCACATGCGAGCTGCCCTTCTCATAGCGCGCAAGGACCTGCGCCAGCGGATGCGCGACAAGTCGGCGTTCATCTTCGGCATCGTCGCGCCGCTCGGCCTGGCGGTCATCTTCAGCTTCATCTTCAGACCCATCCAGGACGCGGTGTTCCACGCCGAGTACGTCGTGGTCGATCTCGACGGCGGAGAGGTCGCCGATGCCTTCGGCGACACGCTCGGCGGGCTCGAGGACGAGGGGATAGCGACGATCACCTACGTCGAGACAGTGGAGGAGGCCGAGAAGCGTGTGGAGAACGGCTCGGACCCCTTCGCTGGCGAGGACGTCGACACCGCTGACGCCGCATTCATCATCCCTGAGGGGTTCAGCGAGACCGCGCTCGAGGGTGGCGCGAGCGAGATAGAGGTCGTCGCCGGGACCGGCAGCGACCTCGGCGGCGCAGATCGCCGTCTCGATCGCCGAGGGGTTCGCGGCCGAGCTGCAGGCGGTCCAGGTAGCCGTGATCACCGCGCTCTCGGCCGAGGAGGGAGAGCCCGACCCACGTGCGATCGGCCTGCTGGCGCTGGAGGCGGCCGAGACCGACAACCCGATCACGGTCGAAGACGTCAGCGCGTCGACCAAGCAGCTGGACTCAACGACCTACCTGGCCGCCGGCATGGCGGTCTTCTTCCTGTTCTTCACCGTGTCGTTCGGGGTGAGCGGACTGCTCGAGGAGCGACGGCTCGGCACGATGGACCGGCTGCTTGCGGCCCCCATCAGCCGCGGATCGATCATCCTCGGCAAGGCGCTGACCTCCTTCGCCCTCGGCATCATCAGGATGACGGTGCTCGTCGTGGCCACGACCCTCTGCTCGGCGCGGACTGGGGCAACCCCTTCGGTGTGGCCCTGCTCGTGTTCGGTGCGGTGCTCGCCGCGATGGGCATCCTGGCGCTGGTGGCCGCGCTCGCGAAGACACCGGACTCGGCGAGCAACATGCAGGCGATCATCGCGCTGGTGCTCGCCTTCCTCGGCGGGACGTTCTTCACCGATCTCACAGGTCGGCGGGTTGCTCGAGACGCTCAGCTTGTTCACGCCGCACGCGTGGTTCCTGCGCGGGCTGGGTGAGCTCCAGGGCGGCGACATCAACGCTGTCTGGCCGGCGTTCTTCGCTCTCCTCGGCTTCGCGCTCATCACCATGGCGATCGCCTACCCCTTCCTCAAGAAGTCGGTGAACCGATGAAGATCCTCACCATCGCCATCAGCAGCTGCGCCGCCTCGTGCGCGACCGCAGCAACATCTTCTTCGTCTTCATCATGCCGATGATGCTCATTCTGATCCTCGGTGCGGCGTTCGGCGGCAGCTACGACCCGCGGGTGGGCGTCGTTGTGCTCGGCACCGGTGAGCTTGGCGAGGACCTCGCGACCCGGATCGAGGAGACCGAGGGCGTCGTTGCGAACACCGACTACGAGGACCCCGACGCTCTCGTCGTCGCGTCGAGCGAGGTCAGCTCGAGGCCGGAGTGATCATGCCGGAAGACTACGACAGCTCACTCGCCGCCGGACAGGACGTGACCGTCGAGTTCGTGGCTCGCCAGGACGAGTCGGCCCAGGCGCTACGCAACACCGTCGAATCGGCCGTCACCGAACAGGGAGCGCTGCTTCGGGCGGCCGCCTTCGCGCGAGCAGAAGGGAGCCGGCGACTTCGACGAGACGTATGCGCAGGCCGAGGAGATCGCCGAGGGTGCCGAGAAGATCGAGATCGCGACCTCTCAGCGAGGCGAGCCGTTCCCGCTCGACGCTCTGGGCAGGTTCGAGCTGGGTGCGTACTCGCAGCTCCTGCTCTTCATCTTCCTGACCTCGATGAACGGCTCGGCCACGCTGATCCAATCGCGCCAGCTGGGTGTGTCGAGGAGGATGTTCTCGACGCCCACCTCGGCCACCACGATCGTCTTTGGCGAGGCCACGGGCGGCTTGCCATCGCGATGTTCCAGGGGCTGCTCATCATGCTGGGCTCGAGCATCGCTTTCGGGGTCGACTGGGGTGACACCGTCGGCGCCGTCGCGATCTTCGTCCTGTTCTCACTGGGTGCGGCGGGCACCGGCATGCTCATGGGCGCTACGTTCAAGAACGATCAGCAGGCGGGCGGTGTGGGCGTCATGCTCGGCATCGGGCTCGCGGCGCTGGGCGGTGCGATGGTGCCACTGACGATCATGAAGATCTTCTCGCCCGTGCTCTGGCAGGTCGCGCACATCACGCCGCACGCGTGGGGCATCGAGGCGTTCGAGGAGCTCATCCTGCGCAATGGGACGATCGCCGACATCCTGCTGCCGCTGGCGGTGCTCGCCGGGTTCGCGATCGTCATGTTCGCTCTCGGCATCTGGCGCTTCAGGGTGACGCTGACCCAGGGGTAGAGCGACTGGGGCCGCGTGGACGGCGCCGAGCGAGGCGATCTACTGGCGCACGATGACCGTGGCGCTGTCCGGCAGCGTGTCGTAGACGATCCTGGCGTCCCCGTCATCCATCCGGATGCAGCCGTGGCTCACCGGACGCTCCCCGAGCGGCGTGTCGAGAGCTTCGCCGTTCTTCACGGGGATGCCGTGGAAGCCGATACCGCCGTTGAACCTCGTCATCCATGCCATCGTGGTGTCGCCGCCCGTCGCCCACGCCTGTTCGTTCCGGCTCTGGACCTCGAACTCACCGATCGGCGTGAGTCCGTTGGCGCCGGATGAGATCGCGAAGTCGTGGAGCAGCTCGTCGTTCTCATCGAAGATCTGTGCGTGTTGGTTGCCCAGGTGGACGACCGCGTATACGCCCGGAGTCCCGACGATCGGCTCGCTGCCCGCAGCACCCTCGCCGCCGTCCGGGTTGAACCCGGTCTCTTCCTCGAACTCGTCGAGCATCTCGCGCGCGTCGGAGGGAGAGGTCAGGGCGACCTTCGCGATCTCGACGATCTCGAGCGGATCGAGGTCCTCGGGGAGGTACTCGGGATCCTCGAAGGCATCCCAGGTACTGGGTCCCACGACACCGTCCGGTACGAGACCCTGGCTGTACTGGAACGCAAGCATGAGCGCCAGCGTCTCGTCGTCGTAGACGCCGTTCACCTCGATCGGCAGGTCCCGATCGGCGAAGATCTGCTGGATCTCGGCGACCTCGGGCGCCACGTCCTGAGGCGAGAGGATGTGACGACCCTCATCGTCCACCTTGTCGACGTGGTAGAAGACCTCGTCCGCGGGAATCTCAGGGAGAGTCGCCTCGACCGGCTCGGAGCTCTCGGCCTCGGCCGGGCTGGCCGACTCCTCCGGGCTTTCTGAGCACCCGGACAGCACCAGTACGGCAGCAAGAACGAGGGCGAGCACGAGTACGAGTCGACCGTTGTGGCGGGATCGCATGAGTCCTCCGGGGCTTTCTTCCAGGCAGCGGACGCGTTGTCCGCACGAGGTTCTCACAAACGGCTGCGAGTGAGAAGTGTCGGGCCAACCCTGCCGGCGCCGCGATGCTGGACCCGCGTGCCGCTACTCGGCACAGCCGGTGTCCACCGGCTCCATGACGTCTGCGCTGGCGGTCAGGACCGTGACCTCGTTGTCGCGAACCTCGGCGAAACCTCCTGCCACGTGCACGTGGAGCGTTCGCTTCTCATCGACCAGCCCGATCTCGCACTCCGGGAGGCGCACCATCATCTCGCCGTGGTGTGGCAGGACCACGACCTCGCTGCCCTGCTCGAAGCCGTCTTCGCGCCGTCGCATGACGACCTTTCTGAGTCCGGCACGTTTGAGAGCCAGACCTCTCGGCGTCACGATCTCGATAGCGAGCGCCATTCGTCACACCTCTTTCGTGGATGCCACGAGATCGCTCTCGGACATCCTCTCGGCGGCGGCGAGCGCGTCCTCGATGCCGCCTGTCATGTAGAACGCCTGCTCCGGGACCTCGTCGTGGACCCCGTCGCAGATCTCACGGAAGCCCTTCACCGTCTCGGCGATCGGGACGTAGCGTCCCGCGATCCCCGTGAACTGCTCGGCCACGTGGAATGGCTGAGAGAGGAACTTCTGCAGGCGGCGAGCCCTGCGCACCACGATCTTGTCCTCCTCGGAGAGTTCCTCCACGCCGAGGATGGCGATCAGGTCCTGCAGTGCCCCGTAGCGCTGGAGGTAGCTCGTCACGCGCGCTGCCACATCGACATGTTCCTCACCGAGGACCTCGGGATCGAGGATGTGGGAGGTCGACTGCAGTGAGTCGACGGCGGGGTAGAGGCCCTGCTCGGCCACGCGTCTGGACAGTACCACCGTGGCGTCGAGGTGGGAGAAGACGCTTGCAGGCCCGGGGTCGGCGAGGTCGTCGGCGGGGACATAGACGGCCTGCACACTCGTGATGGCCCCGTCGTCGGTCGACGCGATGCGCTCCTGGAGCTGTCCCATCTCGGTGAAGAGCGTGGGCTGGTAGCCGACCTCGGAGGGGATGCGGCCACGGAGGAGCGACACTTCGAGCCCGGCCTGCACGTACCGGTAGATGTTGTCGAAGAAGAGCAGGACGTCTTGCTTGCGGTCGTCACGGAAGTACTCGGCCATCGTGAGTGCGGTGTAGGGGACACGGAATCTCGCGCCCGGTGGCTCGTTCATCTGCCCGAACACGAGGACCGCTCGCTCGAGCACGCCCGACTCCTGCATCTCGCGCCAGAGGTCGTTGCCCTCGCGCGTCCGCTCTCCGATCCCGCCGAACACCGAGACGCCTTTGTGTTCGTGGGCCACGTTGCGGATGAGCTCCATGATGATGACGGTCTTGCCAACGCCTGCGCCGCCGAAGAGCGCGATCTTGCCGCCGCGCGGGAACGGCGTGATGAGGTCGATGGCCTTGATGCCGGTCTCGAGCAGCTCCGGGTACGTGCGCACCTGCGCGTACTCGGGCGGCTCCCGGTGGACGGAACGGCGCACGGCTGCGCTGACCTCGCCACGTCCGTCGACCGGCTCACCCAGGACGTTGAAGACGCGACCGAGCGTGCTCGGCCCCACCGGTGCTGTGATCGGCTTGCCGGTGTCGTGTACGGCGGTCCCGCGTGAGAGCCCGTCGGTGGATTGCAGGGCGATCGTACGCAGCTGTCCGCCGCCGAGAAGCTCGACCGCTTCGACGGCAAGCCCCGTCTCTGGATCCCCTATGCGCAGCAGGTTGCCGATGCCGGGAAGACGTCCGCCGAAGACGACATCGACCACAGGTCCGTTGACCTGCTCGACGAGCCCCTCGGCCGTCTCGCCATCGAACTCCGACTGCATTCGCTCGAGTACGTGGGTGATGATCTCGCTGCGGTCAGGCATGGGTGCGTGCCTCCTCCCGCTGCTCCTCGGCGTCGGCTGCCCTCATTCTCGAGGCGAACAGCACGCCGATGAGGTCTGTCGTGATGAACTCGCGCCGCACCCGGTTGTACAGGACACGACACTCATGCAGACGCTTGCCCGCCCGCTCGGTGGCCTCCTCCATCGTGATCATCCGCGCACCCTGTTCGCTCGCGTACGACTCGAGCAACACGTCCTCGAACTGCATGCGCGCGAACGTGCGTGCGAGCTCCAGCACGATGTCGCTGAAGCGCGGTTCGTAGCTCCACCGCTCGGTCTCGGCGGCGCCTATCGGCCCCTCCTCGGCCAGTACGCCCTGAGGCATGATCGGCAGGAGACGCACGAGGCATGGCTCGCGTCGCACAGGCGAGTAGAAGCGCGTGTACGTGCACCACACCTCGTCGGCCTCGCCGTTCTCGAACGCCTCGCGCGCGATGTCGAACACATCGTCCACGACGTCGTCAGTCACGCCAGCCCGGGGCCATGTCGTGTGGTCGAGGACCGGGACCTCGGTGCGCTTGCCCAGGTATGTCTCCCCCTTGGCACCTCGCGTGACCAGCGCGAGGTCGATGCCGCGCTCTCGCCAGGCCTCGAGTGAGTCCAGGGCGAGTCGGTTGATCGCTATGTTGTAGTTGCCGCACATGCCGCGGTCACCGCTCAGGTGTACGAGCATGATGCGCTGGGGGTCGGGGCGCGCCACGAAGTAGCGTGAGACGTACTCGAGCGGTACCTCGATGTGGGCCAGGTAGCGCTGTTGCCTCTCGAGCATCGAACGCATCCGGTCGGCGTAGATACGCATGCCGGCCGCTCGCTCTCGGGTTCGAGAGAGCTTGGCCGAGGCGACCGTCGCCATCGTGCGGGCGACGTTCTGGATCTCAGAGATCGTCCGCATCCGCTTCTTGATCTGGACGAGGCGCTGCATCGCTTCTACGCCTCCTCGCCCACGGCGACCGACCGTGCGGCCGTGTAGGACTCGCGGAATCGCGCGATCTCTGCGGCCAGCTCGTCCTGGGTGGCCTGATCGAGTTCCTCAGCGGCCCCCACGCGCTCGATGAGCGAGGGGTTGGCCGAGGTGAGCCGCTCATGCAGCTTCGACTCGAAGTCCCGCACATCAGGCACGGGCACCTCGTCGAGGTGACCCTCGGTGGCAGCGAAGAGGCTTGCGACCTCGAGTCCGGTACTCAGCGGCTTGTGCGCCCCCTGCTTGAGGAGCTCCCGGCTTCGCTCGCCGCGTGCGAGCTGGCGCTGCGTGGCCGCATCGACCTCGGCGCCGAACTTCACGAACTGCGCCATCTCGTGGTACTGGGCCAGATCGATGCGCAGACGCCCGGCGACCCGCTTCATCGGTCGTGTCTGCGCCGCGCCACCCACGCGGCTGACCGAGAGCCCGACGTCGAGCGCCGGGCGGAACCCTTCGTTGAACAGCTCGGCGTCGAGGAAGATCTGCCCGTCGCAGATCGAGATGACGTTGGTGGGGATGAACGCCGAGATGTCTCCGGCCTGCGTCTCGACGATCGGCAGTGCGGTGAGCGAGCCCCCGCCGCGCTCTTCGCTGAGGTGTGCGGCACGCTCCAGGAGACGGGAGTGGACGTAGAAGATGTCGCCGGGATACGCCTCGCGTCCGATGGGCCGCTCCAGCAGCGCCGACATCTCGCGGTAGGTCACCGCGTGCTTGGAGAGGTCGTCGTAGATCACGAGCGCGTCGCGGCCGCTCTCCATGAAGTACTCGCCGATCGCACATGCCGAGTACGGCGTGAGGTAGCGAAACGCCGGCTGCTGGCCGGGAAGCGAGGCCACGATCACCGTGTAGTCGAGCGCGCCATTCTGCTCGAGCACGCGGACGACCGAGGCGACCGATGACGCCTTCTGGCCGATGGCCGCGTAGATGCACAGGACGCCGGTCCCACGTTGGGCGAGGATCGTGTCCACAGCGATGGTCGTCTTGCCGATCTTGCGATCCCCGATGATGAGTTCGCGCTGCCCGCGCCCGAGCGGCACGAGTGCGTCGATGACCTTGAGGCCGGTGTGCAGCGGAGTGGTCACTGGCTCGCGCTCGATCACACCGGGTGCGAGACGTTCGGCGGGCTGGTAGGTGTCTGCGGCGATCGTGCCACGCGCATCTATCGGCTGACCCAGCGAGTTCACGACCCTGCCGAGCAAGGCCTCGCCGACGGGCACGCGCAGCAGATGCCCTGTTCGCCTGGCCGCGCTGCCCTCATGCACGCTCTCCTCGCTGCCGAGCAGGATGCATCCGACCTCGTGCGCGTTGAGACTGAACGCCATGCCGAAGAGACCGGACTCGAACTCGACGAGTTCTTGTGAGCCCACACCGCGCAGACCCGATACCTTGGCGATCCCATCGCCGACTTCGAGCACGGTGCCGGTGTCGAGCAGTTCCTCGATGGCGAGTTCGGGTCTCGTCCGCGCGATCATGTCGCGAAGGAGCTCGGAGGGGTCGGGCGCCAGGGTCTCGCTCTCCTGGTCGGCGCGCATCGTCTCCGCACCCCGCTCGACCTGGGCGAGCCACTGGTAGCGACCGTCGAGCACGATGCGACGGTCGTCGCCCAGCATGAGTACCGCGCCGTCCTCGAGGCGTGGGTCGACGCGGGTCTCGACCTCGATGTCACGGTCGGCCGCACGGCACAGCTTCTCGGCCAGCTGGTCGACGATCGCGCGCTCGATCTCGGTCCGTGCCACGAGCGTGACGCGAGACCCCTTGAACTCGCTGAGTGCCGTGCAGAGGTTGGTCGCCGCGAGTCGTGCCGTCGCTGTCGGCTCGAACTCCCGGATCGTCTCGCGCGTGATCTCACCGATCGAGGTCGGCTCGTCGAGGGTCTTTCGTGCCTGAGCGAGCTGGCGTTCGAGATCGGCAAGCGGCATCGCCGGGTCGAACCGGATCTGATGTCGCTCATCGAGGACCAGTACCGCGCCGCGCAACTCGGGTTCCACGCGTGCATCCAGGACTATCGTGGCGCCGAGTGCGTCTGAGAGTCGTCGCCGGAGCTCCTGGATGACGGAATCGTCGAGTTCGACGGGGGAGCGCAGCATCACGCGTGTCGTCTGTGGTGCTCCACCGTTTCTCGCCTCCTAGCGGAGTGCGATGTTCTCGAGGTCGTCGACGCTTGCGAGGATGGCGTCCTGGATCATGGTGCGCTGCTGTGTCGGCGTGAAGCCCTCATCGAGTACGCTGCGGGTCGCAGCGGTCACGACATCGAGGAGTGCATCCCGTACCTGGCCGAGGACCTCCTCGCGCTCGTGGGTGAGCGTCTCCTCGGCCTGACGCTCCATGTCGGCGACCTCTTCGAGCGTCTCAGCGAGGATGCGCTCCTTCTCGCGCTCGGCCTCGCGCCGCGCGCCCTCGAGAGTCGCGCCGCGCTCGCGCTCCGCTGTCTCTTGGATGCTCCCGACCCGCGCTGGCGCCTCGGCCGCCCAGGTCTCTCTCTCGGTCGCTTGCTCGAGCTGCTCGCGAATCCGGGACTGTCGCGACTCTAGCGCGTTGGGGACGATGCCCCGGTACTTGCCGACGCCGAAGGCGACGGCCTTCACGATGAAGACGAGAGCCGCGAACTGCACGAGTTCGATGACGAGGTGCAGAGGCTCGTGAGTGATCGTGTGCCACAGCTCTTCGAGTATCGCAGCAATCATCTCGAGTCCCTCCTCACTGGATCGTTCTCGCCATGACGCGGTCTACGGTCGCGCTCACGACCTCGGCGTCCACATCGCCGGCGACCTTCTCGCACGCAAGTCCCACGCATTCGATGGCCTCGGTCCGTACGCGCGAGATCTCGCGCTGCTTCTCTTCTTCGATCCCGTCGCGTCCGGCTCGTAGCTGTGTCTCAGTGCGCTCGCGTGCCTGGGTGATCGTGCGGGACTTCTCGGTCTGCGCCTGCTCGCGAGCGACCTGGATCAGTGCCTCGGCCTCTTCGGCTGTTTTCTCCGCGACAGCTGCGGCCTCGGCTTCTGCCTGGGCGAGCAGGGTCTGGGCCTCCTGACACGCCTCGTCGGCGGCCTCGCACCGCATGCGGCGTTCCTCCATGACCGCGACGATCCGGTCGGTGAAGACGCGCCTCAGGATGAAGTACGTGGCGACGAAGACCACGATCGTCGCCCCTATGACGTAGATATCGATCTGGGTCAGCGGGTTGAGGTTCATGACCACACTTCTCCCTTACCGAACGACGCTTAGAGCGCGATATTGCCTGCGAGCATCAGCGCTACGACCAGGCAGTAGATACACAGTGCCTCGACGAGAGCCATTCCGATGAGCATCGCGGTGAAGAGCTGGCCCGCGATGTCGGGCTGTCTCGTCATGCCCTCGATGGCCGCGGTCGAGATGTAGCGCATCGAGAAGGCCGCCACGGTTGCGCCGATGCTGATGGGCAGGATGGTGATGAAGGCCAGCAGGACCGGTTCCATCTCTGTTCCTCCTTCCGTCTCGAGCCTCTAGTGCGCGGGCGTCATGTCGCGCGCGGCCATGGCCGGATCCGGGCTACCGGAGCCCCCGGCGTCGGTTCCGGCCGTATCGGTGTCTGGCAGGGCTGCGTCTTCGTGTGCCTCGGCAAGCGGCTTGTCGGCACCCTCTTGCCATTCCTCCTCGGCGCTCTCCTCGGCAGCGCTGTGACGTTCGAGTGCCCCGGCGATGAAGCTCGCTGTGAGCAGCGTGAACACGAGCGCCTGCACGAACGTGGGTATGAGTCCGAGCACGTGGAGGATCAGCGGGATGCCGATGGCGATCGCGCTGGAGACCAACACGAGCGTCAGGTACTCGCCGGCGATATTGCCGAAGAGACGCAGGGAGAGCGAGAGCACGTCTGTGATCTCCGAGATGATTTGCAGGGGGTTGGGCCACACGAGGTGTTTGGCGGTGGCCCCTATGCCGTTGAAGACTCCGCTGAGTGCGAGTGAGCCGATCACAGCACTCAGCGCGAGGCCGAGAGTGATGCTGAAGAACGCGGTGGGCGGATAGTTGATGTAGGGGATGGGCACCATCGCGACGGCGTTGGAGAGCATGATCAGCAGGAAGCACGTGGCCAGGAACCCCGCGACGGCCGGCGTGGTCTCGGTGCGACGGATCTTGCGCGCCTGGCCGTAGAAGAAGTCCATGATCCCCTCGGCCACGTTCTGGCGTCCCTCGGGCACGTCGGCATGGAGGCGCGTGCGCGCAAGCAGCCATCCGCCGATGCACAGCGTGGCGGCCACCAGCATCAGGTTGATGAGGGCGACATAGGGCAGGTACTGACTGGCCGCGCTCTCTTCCATCACTCACACCTCCTAGTGTGTGTTCCAGCCGGTCCCGTCGTCGCGCATGACCTTCCACGCCGAGGCGATGGAACCGATGATCAGGATGGTCGTGTCCACGAGTAGCACCCCGACGATCACGCCGAAGAAGTCGAGGGCCGGCACGAGCGCCGCTAGCAGGAGCAGGAACGCTTTGCCGAGCACCCGCCCAGCGGTCATGCCGCCGATGTAGGTCGTCGTCGGGGTACCTTCCTCCACGCGCTTGTGGCCCTCCCACGACATGAACCACAGCGACCCTACGTCGATGGCGGCGGCAAGCAGGAACGAGAGCATGAAGCTTATGGATGCGTCGAAGAACACCGCCGCGACGATGATGATGAGGCCGAAGAGAACCGACCACGAGATGATCGTGCGGAGGAAGCTCCAGGTGAAATCCTCGATCTTCAGTGAGAGGTTCACATGAACTCATCCTTCAACCGATTCATGTCGCGCACCGCCATCGCGAGCGCGGCGAGCAAGGACACTCCGATGAGGTACGGGAACGTGCCGAGCCAGGAGTCGAGCAGCCAGCCGATGAACGCGCCCGCCATGATGTATCCGGGGATGATCGCCCAGTAGCCGATCGCACGCAGGAACTCGCGGGGGACGAGTTCGTCGCGATCATGCCGCGGACCGCTCGTGTCGTGCGTCGTCGTCATCGACCATCACCCCATATGGGGATGCGCGACAGCCTCATCGAGTTCGTCGGTGGTCGGCTCCGGCGCTGGGCGCGCACGTCCCCAGATACGCGTGATAGAGAAGGATGTGATGAAGGCGAAGCCGGCGGAGCCCAGGAGCGCCAAGACGCTCTCCTCGGCGAGCCCAGCGCCTCCGCTCGACCAGTACAGGGCGAAGCCGAGAACGAGCAGGCCCGCGCTCCCCAACACAGCCTGAAAGACTCGGCGATCCCTGATGACCCCGATCGCTGCTCCTGAGAGCAAGCCCAGGAGCGCGTAGATCCACGTATCGACCCAGTCGAGGTAGTATCCGGCAAGCGCCGCTGCGGTAGCAGCGATCGCGAGGATGAGGGCCGTCCAGGCGAGGTTCACCCATATGAAACGCGTACGTCTCTGCTTCTCCACATCCATCTGCCTCATGACCCCTCGGCGATGGTGGGAGCGTGGCGGCATCTCCAGGTCTGCGTGCGAGCGGTTGGTGTCGTCGCGCTCTCGCAGTGCTGTTGTGAAGGAATTCTCGCAGGCAAGTTGATTATTCCCGCTGAGCGCCGCCCTGATACGGTTGCTGCGCCAGTACGCACATCTTCCCTCAGTTTGTGACAGAAGGATGTACCTGAGTGATGAGGGGAGGAGATGCTCTCCAGAGGGCGCCTAGTGCGGGTGTTCCATGAACTCGAGCTGTGCGTCGACGAGTTCATCGTCCGGTCCCCGCCTGACCCGTGTGTACTCGCCATCGGGGAGCATGACCCGCGCGCGAACATTGTCCGCAAGGTAGGTATCGAGGATGTCGCGCAACCGCTTCTTGAGTTCATCATCGTTGACGGGCGCGACTACTTCGACGCGGCGATCGAGGTTGCGTCCCATGAGATCGGCGCTGCCGATGAAGACCTCCGGGTTCCCCGCATTCCCGAACCAATAGGCGCGCGTGTGCTCGAGGAAGCGGCCCACGATACTCCTGACGCGGATCGTCTCGCTCACCCCTGTGACCCCGGGTCGCAGAACGCAGATGCCACGGATGATGAGATCGATCTCGACGCCGGCCTGTGACGCCTCATACAGCAGCTTCGTCATCTTGCGGTCGACCAGCGAGTTGCACTTCAAGATGAGTCGTCCGCCTCGGCCAGCGTGCGCGTGCTCGATCTCGCGCCGGATGAGATCCTCGAGTCCACGCCTCAGAGTCAGGGGCGCCACGAGGAACTCCTCGAACGTCGGTGCGGTCGAGTAGCCGGTCAGGAAGTTGAAGAGGTCGGTCGCGTCGTCGCACAGAGTCTCGTCGCAGGTGAGCAAGTCGAAATCGGTGTACTGGCGCGCCGTCGTGACGTTGTAGTTGCCGGTACCGACATGGAGGTACTGCTTGATGCGCTTGCCTTCTCGGCGCACGACGAGCGCGACCTTGCTGTGCACCTTGAGACCCACGAGGCCGTAGACGATGTGTACGCCTTGGGCCTCCAGCGCCTTGGCCCACTCGATGTTGCTCGCCTCGTCGAAGCGCGCCTTGAGCTCGACGAGGACGGTGACCTCCTTGCCGTGAAGCGCGGCGTCGAGCAGAGCCTTGACGATGGGCGAGTCGCTACCCACGCGGTAGAGCGTCATCTTGATCGCGAGGACCTCGGGGTCGCGTGCCGCCTGACGGATGAAGTGGACCACCGGATCGAACGCATCGAAGGGCCGATGGAGCAGGATGTCGCGCTCGCGCATCGCCTGAAAGATGTCTGTGCCGTCGGCGACCCCGGGTGCGTGGGCGGTGGAGGGGGTGAAGGGCTCGTACTTGAGGTCCGGCCTGTCGGCGCCGCACACGCCGAAGAGGTCGCTCATCGATAGCGGTGGGGTGATGACCAGCACGTCCTCTGGCTTCACCTGGAGGTTCTCCTCGAGGATGGTGCGAACGAACGGCGGGGTCTTGTCACTGATGGTCACGCGGACAACGGAGCCGAACCGCCGCTGACGCACGCTCTCCTCGATCGTCTCGAGCAGGTCGTCAGCCTCGATCTCCTGGATAGCCAGCTCGGCATCGCGCGTCACCTTGAAGGGGTGCGCCTCCACCACGTCCATGCCGGAGAACAGGGCCGGCAGATGGGCCGAGATGAGGTCTTCGAGGAGCAGGAGGTGCTGCTCGCGGCTCTTCTTCCTCTTGGCGAGGAATCCCCCTCTCCGCAGGCGCGGGAATCGGTATGAACCGAGGCAACGCGGGCGGTATCTTCACGCGGGCGAAACGCTCGGTGCCTTCTGTGTCCCGGACGAGTACGGCCAGGTTGAGACTCAGGTTGGAGATGTGCGGGAAGGGTCGGCCGGGGTCGAAGGCGAGTGGTGTGAGCACAGGGAACACGTTGTCATCGAAGTACTCGTCTGCGACTCGACGCTGCGATTCCTCGAGTTCGTCGTAGCGCTTGATGAAGATGCCCTCGGCCTCGAGCTCTGCGACGAGCTGCACGTAGATGACCCTGCCAGCGCGGATGATCTCATGCGCCTGCGCCCTGGCCTCTTCGAGCTGCTCGGCAGGAGTGCGACCGTCGGTCGAGAGCTCGGATACGCCTGCCGCCACCTGTTGCCTGAGTCCTGCGATGCGGACCATGAAGAACTCCGCGAGGTTCGAGCTCAGGATCGCCAGGAACTTCACGCGCTCGAGGAGGGGGATCGACTCGTCGTGTGCTTGCTCCAGCACGCGGCGCTGGAACTGGAGCAGACTCAGCTCTCTGTTGAGGTAGAAATCGGAGTCGTCGAGATCGATTTCGCGCCCCGCTGTCTCCTCGGCTGCTATGTCGGTCTCGCTCGTGTGCTCGGTCGTCAACGCGCCCCCTCGGCTCAGCTTGGTGTTCAAGAGTACAGTACACCTCTACACGTATGTATCGGCCACCCGGAATGGGTGATTACCCCTGGTGGAGGGGTTGCAGCCTTCCGAGGACTAGCTGCGAGCGATCGCGTCGAGTCCCCGGATGACATCGGCGTAGAATCTGGCGACCTGCACCACGATCGCAGGGTCGACGAGCTCGATGGTGTCGTCTGCTGTGTGCGCGTAGAGCTCGCAGAGCTCTGCGAAATCCGTGGTCGTCACGGCGAGGGCCGGTCTGCCTTGCTGGGCGATGATGCTGTGGTCACTCTGGAACCACTGCTCGCCCTCGGCGAAGCCCGCTTGCTTGCTCATGGCGCCCTCGATGACGGCACGCATGTCGTCGGGAACACCGTAGAAGGAGACGGCTGTGTCGCGGTCCAGGTAGCCCGCACCGTCGGCGTTCATGCCGAGGACGATCTCGTCCATCCGGGGCTGGTTCTCCTCGAACCACAGCATCTCCCCGGGCGCAGCGTAGTAGTCCTCGCCGTTGAGCGGGACCATCTCGATGGTGAACGGGCCGTCGTACTCGGCCAACAGCTCGGCGGCGATCATCATGGCCGCGGGAGCCGTGGCGTTGTCGAGCGCACCGGGCGTTCCCTCCCGGGTGTCGACGTGGCCGAAGATGATGATGCGGCCCATCCCCGGTCCCGGGCTTGGTGGCCACGATGTGCTCGCCCTGCTTGATCTCGCGGCCGGACCGGATCGTCGAGACTCACGTTCCCGCCGACATGCGCGAGCAGCTTCGCGCCGTCCACATCCTTCATGTACGCGCTTGGGATGTGGAAGTCCCCGTCCTCGATAACGGGGAACGGATAGATCGCCGGAGTCATCGAGTGCTTGCCGGTAGCCGAGACCACCGCGAGCGGCTCGGCCGCCTCGATCGCGGCGATGGTGCGCTTGTGCTCGTCCGGGTTGTAGAAGATGAAGTTCTTCGGCATGAGCTGGTCGCGGGCGATCTCGCCGTGCAGCAAGAGGACCGTGCCGCGGAAGGTGCCGCTCTCGAGCTCTTCGAGGGAGGAGACCTGCGCGAGCGGAGCAGTGATTTCGAGAGGCGGGGAGTAGGGACCGGGATGTATCTCGAACGGCTTGCCGCCCGCGGTCAGCTCGGCATCTCCGCGGTCCCACGCGACGCAGTCGAACTCGGTCACCGAGACGTCCCAGCCGTGCTCCCGGCACACGTCTGCAAAGAGTCGTGTGGCCTCGCGGTTGCCCTCGCCGCCCACGTGCCGGTCCGGGTAGCGATTGCAGAGCGCCTCCATGTACTCGGCGGCGCGTGTGGTGAGCGGGTCGGCCATGCTAGGCCACCGGATCGGGCATGCGGGTCTCCTCGGCAGACTCGTCGGGCTCTTCGTGGCGCTCACTTTGATGCGCTCGAGTCCGGTGCTGCAGCGGCTTCCCCAGCCGTCGAGTACCTGGCCGTCGCGGAGCGCGACGACGACTTCGCAGTTGTTGGCACAGCCGCCGCAGTCGTCCCCACGCGTCTCGAAGTCGGTCTCCTGGATGTCGAAGCTGAAGGGAACCTCGCTGCCCTCGGCACGAGCGAGCAATGCCGCGCCGATGGCTCCCATCAGATGACCCTCGGAGTCGACGAGGATCTCGGTGTCGAGCGCGTCGGAGAACGCCTTGACGACTCCCACGTTCTTGCTCACGCCACCCTGGAATACGACTGGTGTGCGGATCTCCTTGCCCTTGCCCACGTTGTTGAGGTAGTTCTCGACGATCGCGGCGCAGAGCCCCGCGATGATGTCGTCGACGGGGTGGCCCACCTGAGCCTTGTGCACCAGGTCAGACTCGGCGAACACCGTGCAGCGCCCGGCTATGCGGGTAGGCCGCTTGGAGTGCAGGGCGCGGTCACCGAACTCCTCGACAGGGATCTCCAGGCGCTTTGCCTGGGCGGTCAAGAAGGCACCGGTCCCAGCGGCGCAGAGCGTGTTCATGGCGTAGTCGACGGGGACGCCGTCGCGGATGAGGATGATCTTGCTGTCCTGGCCGCCGATCTCGAGGATGGTCGAGACATCCGGGTGGCGCGAGAGCGTGCCCATGGCGTGCGCGGTGATCTCGTTCTTGACCGTCTGGGCCTCGAGCATCGCACCTACGAGCTGCCGAGCCGAGCCCGTCGTGCCGGTCGCGACGACCTCCACGTCGTCGGAGACCTCCTCTTCCAGTGCGGCCAGCAGACGCCGCACGGCACCGATGGGGTTGCCCTCGGTCCAGAGGTACTCCGAGGCGAGCACGGCGCCCTCCTCGTTGATGATGGCGCCCTTGGTGGAGATGGAGCCGATGTCGACGCCGAGGTATCCCTTAGGCATAGAGCAGTCCTTCTTCTCGGATGCGGAGCATGTCGCAGAACGCTTCGACTCGCGTCTTGAGGCCGGCCTCGCCAGCTTGAGAGTCGCAGCTCACGAACAGGATGGGGAATGTCTCCTCGCGGGAGATGCGCTGAAGCGCGCTCATCGCGTTGACCTCGGGCATGCAGCCGAACGGCTTGAGATGCACGACGCCGTCAAAGCCCTGCTTCATCGCGTCGATCGTGAGAGCAACGCTCTCGGTCCCCTCGGCACCGATGTGTGAGGTGAGATACGGGGCGGCCATCTCTTTCATATGGCCGATGTGCTTCTGATGTCTGAGCGAGTGCTTGATCAGGGTCGAGAGATCGAGCTGCCGATGGACCTCGACGCCATGTCTCGAGAGCTCCTCCTCGACGTGGTAGTTCGAGAAGGGCTCCATCACGACGTAGAGCTCGCCGACGACCAGCACCCGCATCGGCTTCTCAGGCTTGTCCAGCGGCACGGCGCGCAGGCGCTCCATCGTCTCGGCAAGCAGCGTGTCGGTCTCGCGACGCTTGTTGACCTGCGGAATCTGCTTCAGGAAGCCCGCCTCGATCTTGCGCAGCGCACCGGGCTCGGTCTCGAACGCGAGGTTCTTGCGGATGTAGTCCTGGACCTCGTCGATCGCCTCGCCTTTGCGGAAGGCACGCCACATCGCCGAGGCGATACGTGGCATCGATGCATCGGGCGCCGCCTTGGCTCGGAACTCCCTCATGATCTGGATGAGGTTGGCCCCGCCCTCGAGCCGGATGAACTCGAACTCGTAGCCCAAGTCGCGCAGGATCGCCTCCTGCACCTCGGCGTAGTAGCTGAAGCGACAGCCGCCGCCCACCTGGACGACCACATTGGCGCCTCGGTCGAGGGCCTCGATGAAGTTGCCGAGGTTGTACTTGAATGGGACGCAGACGAACTCGGGGCTGTGCTTGGCGCCCAGCTCGATCGTCTTGCGGGTGATCTTGGGCGGGACGAGTACGTCTGCGCCGGTGAGATCGGCAAGCGCCCGGATGGCGTAGTGGTAGTCGCCCATGTGGGGGAATGTCATGATGCGGCGCGCATCGCCAAGGCGAGACTCCCCGGTGTGGGTGCCGGCGGCAGCGCTTGTAGTCGCAGAGTCGCTCACGCGCTCCTCCTCATCCGCACGATGTCGCAGAAGCTCTCGAGACGGGTCTGTAGACCGCCCGAACCAGTGAGTTCATCGAGGACCACGACGCAGATGGGAGTGTCGTCGATCTTGCGTACGCAGAGCTCAGCGGCCAGGGAGTCCGGTCCGCAGGGGAAGCTCACGAGGAGGAGTATGCCGTCGACCTGGTCCCGGAGCTGGACGACAGCGCCGATCTGCTCGCGGTTGTAGCTCCATTTGAGCGAGGGCGAGAAGGTCGAGGCGGCGTCGCGCGCGGCCTCGAGATCGGGCATGTCATCTGAGCGCACGATGCCGACATCCTGCTCGGCGAGCTTGGAGATGATGGGGTCGCCAAGCAGCCGATCGTCCAGGATGTAGCGGTGGCCAACGACGAGGATCTTCGCGCGCTCGGTGTCGGCGAGCACATCGGCCTGCCGTGCCGCGGCTCGGACCTGGGCCTGCGCGCGGGCCTCGTCGGCCACTTTCCATGCGCGACGGGCTTCCATCCTGGATGCGCCCAGTTCGCGGCCGAGCCCGATCAGCGCCTTCTTCTCGGTCGTGCCGTCGCGGGCATCCACGTCGTAGGTGATGATCTCCATTTCGGGGAAGACATTGCGCGTCACGTCGCGAGCACCCCAGAACTTCACGCACATGTCGCGGTGGGTGCCCGGGAATGAGCCGTAGCGCGGAACGAGCACCGCATCGGCCTTCCCCTGAAGCGCCTCGACGTGGCCGAGGTGGATCTTGACGGGCAGACACGTCTCATCGACGGCGAGGTTGACTCCGGCCTCCATGATCTTGCGGTTGGTATGGGGGCTCAGAACCGGCGTCACGCCGACGTTCTCGAGGTAGGTGCAGATGAGTTCTTGCTCGCTGTGGTAGAAGAGTGAGCGCGGAACTCCTATGCGCTTTGTCACTACGTGATTCCCCTCGTGACGCGCCGGGTCGCAGGAGCGGCCGCCCATCTTGAGCGGCCCGCCTCGGCCATGCGGGGCTATCTGCGGTTGATACCCTGCATCTCGAAGTCTGAACATGCTACACCAGCTGGCCCGTGGCGTACCAGGTAGGATGTGACAGGGAATCAAGCGAGAACTCGTGCCGAGGAGGACACCGCATGATCCAGGAGATGTCGCAGTCGGAGGGCAAGGCACTGGGTTTCAAAGCCATCGGCACAGTCGAGCAGGCGGACTATGAGGGCCTGAACAAGGCCGTCCAGGCTGCTATCGATGAGTTCGGCGATGTGAACCTGCTTATGGATCTCACCGAGTTCAAGTGGGAGAAGTTCACCGCGTGGGACGATGACATGCGCTTTGGCCATGAGTACCGCAAGAAGATAGTGCGCATGGCGATCGTCGGCGACCACGGCTGGGAGAAGCTCATCGCCAAGATGGCCGAGCCGTTCTACGCGCAGGACGCGAAGTACTTCACAAGCGATGACGCTGACGCGGCGTGGTCCTGGATCAAGGGATAGGAACCCCGATGGCTGAGAACAATCCGTTCAGCGTCAGCACGACCAAGGACATCCTGAGGCGGTACGCACCGACATGGCTCGTGTCGCTTGGCGTGAAGAGCTGGCTTGCCGTCGGCTTCGTTGTGATCCTTGGCGTGATCATCTATCTCCTGGGGCTAGCTTCAGGGCTCGTGACGCCGCTGATCCTCGCGGTGGTGATCGGCATGCTCTTCTGTCCGCTCGTGGATGCGATGGAGAAGCGCAAAGTCCCGCGTGCGTTGGGCGCGGCGATCGTCATGCTCCTGCTCATCGCGTTGGCGGTGGCGGTCGTGTGGATCACCGCAGCCGGCATCCTCTCGCAGACAGACGAGATTGCTGCCGGGATCGAGGCGGGGACCGCGGCGCTTCAGGACTGGGTGAGCACGCTCGATGTTCCGGCCGACACGGTCGACAGCGTGACAAAGAGCATCACCTCGGCTGCACCCAAGGTGGCAAGCGGTGTTGCCGGTGCCTTCGGCTCCAGTCTCTCCGGCATTGCCGCGTTCGCCTTTGGCCTGTTCCTCGGCATCTTCATGCTCTTCTACATCCTGTCCGACTGGCACAACATGGCCACGTGGGTGGGTGAGCATCTTGGCTACCCGGCGGAGCTAGGTATCGGGATGGTCCAGGACGGCACCAACGCCGTGCGCGGCTACTACAAGGGCGTGACGATCTCGAGCATCTGGGTCGCCATAGTCATCGGTCTGACGATGTGGGTCATGGGTCTGCCGCTCGCACTGCCGATCGCTCTCGTGACCTTCTTCACCGCCTACATCCCGTATATCGGCGCGATCTTCTCCGGCGCGTTCGCCTTCATCGTCGCGCTGGGCTCGGGAGGCATTCAGCAGGCGATCATCGTTCTCGTGGTCGTGCTTGTCGCCCAGAACCTCGTGCAGACGATCGTGTCGAACAAGTACGCAGCTCTCGAGCTCGATATGCATCCGCTCGTGGCGCTGCTCGCCACACTTCTGGGCGGTACCTTCGCCGGAATCATCGGCGCCATCCTGGGTGCTCCATTCGCGGCGGTCATCATGCGCTCCACCCAGCGCGTCAAGGAGTACAAGAAGGAGCATGGGATCGAGGAGGACTAGGCCGCGTTCCTGGACCTCCGTGGCCAGAAGTTGCGTCAGGCCGGTTGGCAACCCTGTCGTGGCGCAGCGCCGCCATGTCCCAACATCGCTCGAGGTGGGTAGGTAGAGCGCATGGGCGGTGTCGGGGGGCACCGCTGGGCTCATAGGGGGAGAACACCATGCTTGGTTCTCATGCGCTGAGGTCTCGCGCGCTCTTCACGCTCGTCATCGTCACGCTGTTCGTCTCACTGTGCACGCCGGGGCTCGCCTTCGGTGCGCGCGAGGGAGAGACGTCCATCAAGCCGATCGACGACAGCGGCAACGGCAAGCCTGACAGGTACGAGGTCGACTGGGACGGTGACGGCACCGTCGACGAGGAGTGGACCGATCCCGACGAGGATGGTGTGATCGACACTGCCGACGCGTCCAGAACACGGGTGGTGACAAGACCCGCTCTCCGCGCGGCAAGCCCGGCGTCACACGCGTGAAGCCGGTGCCTCTGTCCGGCGGCGGGCGACATGATCGCGATCGATTGGGACGGCGACGGTCTCTACGACGAGGTCTGGTGGGACTTCGACGGCGACGGCACGGTCGATGACACCGATGTCTACGATATCGAGTCCAAGGTCGTCGACAACACGAAGGCTCGACGCGCTTCCGCGGTGTCTTCGTGGGCGTCAAGAACGGACTCGACTACCCGGAGAAGGACGTCGACGATATCACGGGCGCCCTCGAGAAGCACGGAGCGTCGTGGGACTCCGCAGACATGACCAAGCTCAAAGGCGGCGCGGCAACGCCGCAGGGTATCCAGAACGCCATCAACGCCGCCAAGGCCGACTCCAAGCCTGGGACGAGTTCATCTTCTACTTCTCCGGCCATGGCGGCGGCTACGACAAAGACGACGGCTTCGCTGGCGGCGGCGTGATCGACACGGATGGAGACGAGACCGCCATCCCGATCCCCGAGAGTGATGCTGGCGAGTTCGATGGGAGCGGTCTGGCGACCCCGCCCGCCGGCTACCTCCGCGTCCGGTACGCTCGACCTCGACGGTGACGGCACCGACGGACACCAAGATTCGCAAGGACTCCAGCGGCAACGTCGACGTCACGGAGGAACGTCCCCAATCCTCCGGGCACCTGGAAGGTCGTCGGCTCTGACACCGACGGCGATGGGGACGTGGATGGGGACGACGGCGGCGTCGACATGAACGGCGACGGGGACAAGAACGACACCTTCGGCGTCGACGACACGATCCAGGTCGCCGGGAACGGTCAGGTCACTGACGATCAGCTCACGACGTGGCTCTCAGGCTTCCCCGAGTCGGTCACGATCGTCGTGATCCTCGACTCGTGCTACTCGGGCAGCTTCATTCCCGATCTCAAGCGTGTGAAGGACAAGGCCGGCAAGCCTCTGCGGCCGGGACACCTCGAGGTCGTCGCGGCCGCGCCGGCAGACGATGTGGCCTGGGAAAAGCCGATCTCCAACGGTGTGCTCACGCAGGGGATCCTGGACGCTCTCGACGATCGTGCCCGGCGACTGGTGGAATCCCTTGGGCCACCACACCTCTGCGGCCGACTGGGCAGGCAACGAGGATGACATCACCACCACTCGCGAGCTCTTCGCGTGGACGGGGCCCTCGGCCGTCACCTACATCGCTTCTGATGAGGACGGGGATGGGCTGTATGGCGAGGACAGCGCCGAGCACACCTTCGATTGGACGGCAGGCGCGTCACTCGAAGACACGCTGCAGGCGCCAGCAGGCAGTGTCCCCACGACCGGAATCGTCCACATCAACGAAGACGACGATCACGACATGAAGTTCGACGAGGACTCCGTGGTTCGTGTGCGAGAGTTTCTTCGATGTCTACTACGATCCCGAGTTCGGCAAGCTCGGCACGCCGAGGTCGGTCACGAACTTCAGCGGCGAGATCCCGCTCTCGATGAACGAGATGATGCCCGAGATGGGACTGTGGTCCGAGAGCGGTATCGCGACCGGCACGCCGGCACCCTCACTCGAACTCACCGTGCGCGAGGTCCCCGAGCCCTTCGAACCTCTCTATCCGGGACCCCAGATGTCGAGCATGTTCGGTCCGGCGGCATACGCAAGCTCGGTGTACGAGATCGAGTGCGATGTCGTCGAAGTCTATCCCGAGCTCGACCAGATGGACTTGGCACAGGAGCCCACGCCGAGCGTTGAGCCGACGCGCATCGCAGAGCCCTTCTTGGGCACGCCGACCGACCTGGTCGCCGGTATCAGGCCTGTGGAGGCCGCCCCACCAGGACTCTCGGTGCCTCACGTATGGAACGAGGGCACGAGCATGTGGAATCCCGTTCCTGCGCCACTGGGCTACAACGGCGATCGAGGGGTGGAGGAGTGGCTCGTCACGGGTTTCTCCAAGTACGCGCTGCTCGCTCCCGGGCCTGCTCCGCTGCGCGTGCCTGACACAACGGCGCCAGATGCGCCTTCGCGGCTGTCGGGCACGATGAGCGGCAACACGCTGTGGCTCTCGTGGACGAATCCGACCGATCCAGACTTCGACAACACGCGGGTGTGGATGTCGACGACACGCTTCGCTGCCGATGCGAACGACACGAGCGGCATGACGCCGATGGATGCGGGCAAGCGGCCGTACGCCTCGACGACTCCGCCTGACGGCCTGTTCTACTTCTCGGCGTTCTCGCGAGATGCGGCCGGCAACTGGAGCGCCGGGGACTACACCTCGATTCGCGTCGGTGACGTCAAGACCACACGACTTGCCGACCGCGACCGGTTCACAACGGCGGTCGAGATCGCGCGAGAGGGCTTCGATCCGGGCGGCACCAAGAGCTGGGGCACGGTGACCGATGTCGTCATCGCCTCGGGTGATGATCGTGCCGCCGCCGATCCACTGGCCGCGGCGGGGCTCTGCTGGCTCTACGACGCGCCGCTGTTCCTCGTGAGCGCGGATCGCACACCGGTCGCGGTCAAGACGGCGATCAAGGAGATCGCCGCCGCGAACGGACCGGTGACCGTGCATATCGTGGGCGGTCCGGTCTCGGTACCGGAGGCCCGCTACAACGACATCAAGTCGCATGTGGGCGGCGCCAACGTCTCGAAGGACCGACTGGTCTCGACCGGCGGGAGATACGACCTCGCGCAGGCGATCGCGGCGCGCATGAACACTCAGGCGAGCGCTCAGGGCAAGCCCGCTCCCTCGGTCGCGCTCATTGCCAACGGCGCCGACTCGACCAAGTTCTTCGACGCGCTGGCTCTGTCGACGGTCGCCGCCAACGAGGGCGCGCCGATCCTGCTCGTCTCTGAGAACTCGGTGCCGTGGCAGACGAGAGCCACGCTGGGTGCCATGTCTCCCTCGGCCATCTATGTCGGCGGCGGCCCCAAGACCGTTTCGGCAAGCGTCTACAACCAGCTCGGGGCTGACGACCGATGGTCGGGCAACGACCGGTACCTGACGGCCATCGATATCGCCAACGAGGCCCAGAAGCTCGGGCTCATCGATCACGAGTACGTGGGCGTAGCGGCCGTGCTGCCCGATGCGCTCACCGGTGGCAGCATGGTGGGCCAGAAGGGCGGTGTCCTGCTCATCACGAACGGGCAATCCCTCACAAGCTCGACCGGCAGCTGGCTCTCGGCTCACAAGAGCACTATCAAGGACAGCTACGTCTTCGGTGGGCCGGTGAGCGTGAGTGAGAAGGTGAGGACGCAGATCGACCAGCGTCTGCAATAGGGCTAGGTGGGCTCGTCACGCCGAGGCCATCGGCAACGAGTCCGTACATGCACAACGCGAGGGGTCGGCTGCGCGCCGGCCCCTCATGTTGTACCGTGCGGGGCAAGGTCCTGCGAGTCGTGGAGGTGTGGCGTTGGAGGGTTGGTGGCGAGGCGCGAGGCGCGCCGTCCGTGTCGCGCTCGCGGCATCCCTGCTTCTCTCGGCCACGCCATCCTTTGCCTTCGCCGAGCAGCTCTCGGCTCAGGTCGAGGCGGCGCGACCGGTCATCGCCTCCAAGGTGGCTGCGACCAACGGCGATCTGCCGACGAACCGCTACCCCTTCCACACGGTCAGCAACGTGAAGTGGAGCACGGTCGAGCCGAGGAGCTGGATCGCGGGGTTCCTCCCGGGCAGCCTCTGGTACGAGTACCAGCGCACGGGGTCCTCGTCGTGGCGCAACGCTGCTGTCGCTCGTCAGAAGCCGCTCGAGTACAACAAGAACGTCACCACCAACCACGACATCGGCTTCATCCTGCTCAACAGCTATCGCAACGGGCACCGGCTCACCAACGATCGCGGCTACCGCGATGTGCTCGTCACAGGAGCGTCGTCGCTGGCCACGAGGTTCAACTCCAAGATCGGCATGGTGCGCACGCGCAACACCGACAAGGACTTCTGGGTCTACAACGACACGATGATGAACATCGAGCTGCTGTACTGGGGCGCGCGCAACGGGGGTGACCCCGCTTGGCGCACGATGGCCACGCGTCATGCCCGGCGAACGATCACTGACTTCCTGCGCCCGGACGGCAGCACGTATCACTACGTCGCCTACAGCGAGTCGACCGGCAAGGTCGTCGAGAAGGGCCAGGGCCAGGGGTATGCCAAGGAGTCCACGTGGTCGCGGGGACAGGCGTGGACGATCTACGGGCTTGCGATGGCGTATCGGGAGACAGCGGACGCGAAGCTGCTCGCCGGTGCGCATCGGGCATCGGACTACTGGCGAGATAACGTGCCCGCCGACCACGTCCCGTACTGGGACTTCGACGCGCCCGGCATCCCAAGCGAGCCACGGGACAGCTCGGCGGCAGCGATCGCCGCAGCCGCGTTCGTGGAGCTCGGCACGCTCGACCCCGATCCGGCACGCAGGATCGAGTACCTCCAGATGGCGCGCGACACGCTCGAGAGCTTGACCTCCCCGGCATACCTCTCGACCGACCCGACGTTCCCGGCCGTGCTCATGCACGGCACATACGCCGAGACGATCAACTCCTCTGACCACGGTCTCTCGTGGGGCGACTACTACCTGGCTGAGGCGATCGCCCGCCTGCGCACAGAGGTCGTGCGGTACGCGGCCACCGACCGCTTCAATACGGCCGTGCGCGTGAGTCAGCTCTCCTTCGACTCGGCGGACACGGTCGTGATCGCGAACGGCCAGGTGTTCAGTGATGCACTCTCGGCAAGCAGTCTCGCCGGGCTCTACGATGCCCCGGTACTACTCACGTCCCCGGGCAAACTTCCAAGCAGCGTCGCTGGTGAGATCAAGCGGCTCGGAGCGAGCAAGGTCTACATCGTGGGCGGCCCGGCATCGGTCTCGTGGAACGTGCAGCGCGCTCTGGGCGATCTGCCCGGGGTCTCTGTGAAGCGCATCAGCGGTGCGGACCGCTACGAGGTCTCGGCCAACGTGGCGATGCACGTTGCCGATGAGCAGGGGGCCGCGTTCGACGGACGCGCGCTTGTCGTGAGTGGGGCGGTGTTCTCCGATGCCCTGTCAGTCTCGCCGGTGTCCTTCTCGGCAGGTATCCCCGTCCTGCTCACGCAGACGGGCTCGCTGTCGCGTCCGACGCGCACGGCACTGGCGGACGCTCGGATCACCGATGCGGTGATCGTGGGCGGGCCGGTCTCAGTGTCGTGGGACGTCGAGCGGCAGGTTGCGGCGTTGCCCGGCACCGGCGTGGGTCGAGTGTATGGTTCAGACCGCTACTCGACTGCCGTCGTGTTCGCTGACTGGGCGCTCGATCAGGGTCTCGCAGACATCCAATATGCAGGCATCGCCACGGGCGAGGACTTCCCCGACGCACTCATGGGAGGTGCGGCGGCCGGCACCAACAGCGGCGTGCTGCTGCTCACCCAGGGCGCGCGTTTCTCCTCGGCAGTGAGCTCGTTCCTGCGGGCCGAGAGTGACCAGAACACGCAGGTACGGATCTACGGAGGCGAGCAGCGGGTCTCGGCATATGTGGAGAACTCTGTGAGAAACGCGCTTCCCGAGCAGTAGTCTTGCCCGCTCGTGTACCATTGAACGACCTTTCTGCAACCGTTCCCTCTGGAGTGCATCGTGAAGAGAATCGCCTCGCCTCGCCTCGTGTCCGTGTTCGCATCCGTCCTGCTGCTCGCAGCGATGCTCGCGACGCCGCTTGCCGCGCACGCGCAAGCCGCAGAAGACGTGTGGGCCGCCATCAGTGTCGAGCTCTACGACCTGGAGGAGGGCAAGGACCCGACGCTGGTCATCACCGGCCGGATCCTGGACGGCATCGAGCTGCCCGTCGACGTCTCGATCGCGATCCCCAAGGACGTCGGCGTTGCGTGGATGGGGCAGGCGGTCCCGGACACCAATCCCGACACATGGCCGCAGATCGAGGACGCGGAGCTCGTCGAGGGTGATGACTACAACGTCGTCGAGTTCGTGCTCACCGAGGCACCGGCCGTACAGCTCGAGCTGGTCGTGCCCGATGAGTGGATCACCGAAGAGGACGGCATCACGACCGTCGATGCCGAGTACATCTCCGGCGGCAGCTCGGAGGCGGCGCGGATCGGCGTCTCCACCACGCACGACTACTACCTGGAGAACGCCGACCCCGAGCCGATCGTCGATGTGCGCCAGACCGACATCTTCTATTCGGTCGAGACATCGCCGGTGGCCGAGGGCGACGTCCTGCACATCAGCGGGACCGTTGCTCCCGGCGAGGCTCCCGAGCTCGTCGAGCTCGAGGCGATGATGGAGGAGCAGGCCCAGGCGCAGGAGGCCGAGTGCCGCCGCCGCGATCGCGGCTATCGAGCCGATCGAGATCGACACCGGCTGGAGCATCTCGCCGACCACCGTCGTGCTCGGTCTGCTCGGCGTGGGGATCCTCGTCGTGGGCTACTTCATCTATCGCACGATGAGTGCTTCCTCCTCCGATGAGGATGAGGACGATGAGGAAGATGCCGACGAGGACGCAGCTGACGACGACGGCGCCACGAGCGAGGACGTCGATGATGGTTCAGCCGACGATGATGACGACACCGACGCCGCCGAGGACGCTCCCGTCACCACCGACGACGCTGCCGAGAGCGGCGACGATGATGCGAACTGGGGCGACATCGACGACGAGGATGAGTAGCGCCGCCGGCGCACTCACGTCATGAGCTCCTACCGATACGTCGCCACATGTCCCAAGGGCGTCGAGCCGCTCCTGCTCGCCGAGTTGCAGGCCATGGGGGTCGCAGACGCGCGCGAGACGGTCGCGGCGATCACCTTCGAGGGACCCCTGGAGGCCGGCCTTCGAGCCTGCCTGTGGTCGCGAACCGCCAGCCGCATCCTCCTCGTTCTCGCTGAGTTCGACGTGACCGGCGATGAAGAGCTCTACGCGGGGGTCTCCGGCATCGCCTGGGAAGAGCACATCGACCCGAGCTCCACGATCGCCGTCGATGCCGTGGGCACCGCACCCGGGCTCACACACACCGGCTTCGTGGCGCGACGCGTCAAGGACGGGGTCGTGGACCGACTGCGCGACGTGCACGGAACGCGGCCCTCGGTCGACCTCGAGAACCCGGATGTCCGCATCAACATGCGCCTTGCCAAGGAGCGGGGGACGATCTCGCTCGATCTGTCCGGTGAGCCGCTGCACCGCCGCGGATACCGCACCGAGGGCAAACAGGTCGAGGCCCCCCTCAAAGAGAACCTCGCCGCCGCCATCCTGATGCGCGCCGGGTGGCCTGACCTGGCCAAGAGCGGAGCTGCACTGCTCGATCCGATGTGCGGCTCGGGAACGCTCGTGATCGAGGCGGCGCTCATCGCCGCGGACCAGGCACCGGGACTGCTGCGGGACCGCTGGGGCTTCGAGGGCTGGCTCGGCTTCGAACGCGACGTGTGGAACGGCCTGCTCGATGAGGCAGACGAGCGTGCCGAGGCGGGCCGCGAGCACATGCCCCCACTGGCCGGTCGCGACATCGATCCGCACGCCATCGCTCTTGCCGAGGAGTGTGCCTCAGGCGCGGGGTTGGGCAAGTATGTGCACTTCGAGCAGGGAGACATCGCGGAGATGGTCCCGAACGGGCCGACAGGGCTCGTCGTGACCAACCCGCCGTACGGGGAGCGCCTGGGCGAGGCCCCCGAGCTTGCCAAGACCTACTCTGCGCTGGGGAAACGGCTAGCCGAGGAGTTCGGTGGGTGGTCGGCGGCGGTGCTCACGAGCGAGAAGGATCTCGCTCTGGCAGTGGGTCTCAGGTCGCACAAGAGCTACGCGCTCTACAACGGTGCTATCGCGGTGCGGCTCTACCTCTTCGAGCTCAGACCGGACAACTCCTGGCGAAACCGCACGTGAACGCGGTAGAATCGTTAGCATAGATGAGCGCTGCGGACGCTGTTCGTCCGCGCTGCTCTTCCTTTCGTCTAGGCATGGGAGCATGGATGGCCGAGAGCACGACCGGCGGATCGCTCAGGGTGTACCGCGCCACGATCGTGCTCGTCACGGTCGTGATGCTCGCTGCAGCGTTTGCTCTCGTGCTCGCTCCTGAGGCTGTGGGCTACGTCGAGCCTTCTGACATGGACGGCAGCGCGGGCTGCACCTACTGCCACGACCCTCACGGCTCGTTCATTCCGGACATGCCGTGCGCCGACTGCCACGGCGATGAGCCGGGTGGACTGGCCGAGGGCTATGACCAGGGCAACTTCCAGGGACCTCACGGCGGCTACACGACCGGTACGACCAAGTGCAGCAACTGCCACTCGGTGCACATGGCCGGTAGCGGCGTGGTGCTTCTTCCCGAGCCGACGATCGTGGCGACATGCTTCACCTGTCATGACGGGACCGGCGGCTGGGGTGTCTACGGTGTGATCGAGGCCAGGACCGGCAGTGCGCCGGGGGGTGGTCACTCCTACGAGGAGACCTCGGCCATCCCCGGTGGGGACGACAGCACGGGCGGTACATCGACTCGTTCGTTCAAGGGGCCGGATGGCACGCTGATATGCACCGACTGTCACTCACCGCACGGCTCCAACACGGTGGCCGCCTTCAAGGGCGATCGCCGCAGGCTTCGCTACGACCATCCGAGCATCACGTCTGACCGGCTGCTTCTGCAGTCGCCTACGGGTGCCACGACCGGCACCGCCGAGTACGGCTCGGACTGGTGCGCGAGCTGCCACAGCGGACGTCACTCCGGCGGCATGGTCATGAACCATCCGGTCGACTCCACGGCGGAGACGAGCACGCCCTTCATCTACCGGCAACGTGGCGGTGCTGGCCAGCGACGATCCGACTGCGGCCACGATCATGAGCACTCTTGGCGGCATCCAGGGACGCACACCGCACTGGCACATGATTGGCCGGCGGACACCGACCCCACAGGCAACCGCGGCTACCTCATGCCGTATCCCGCGCACCACCCAGCAGGAGGGTCACTATCCCATCTGCCAGCAGTGCCACGAAGACTCGAGAGATGTGGGCGAGCTCGTGGGAGACGGCGACATCGGTGATGCGATTCCCGCACAGTTGGCGGCCGGTGACGGCGTGACCTGGCAGTCGGGTCCCAGCACCTGGACCCCATCGCCTACCGACAATCCCTATTTCCAGAACTTCCCTCACGAGACGACCAAACCGCCATGCTCATCGAGCAGGACGACGACCTCTGCTTCAACTGCCATCCGGTCGGTGTCCTGCCCTAGCCCAGCGCAGTATCGCGGCGTGCCTCCAAGGGTATGATTCAGCCAGGAGGGAGCCGCATGGAGCTGACCGCACGCCTCGCCGAGATCACCGGCACCGTCGTCGTCATCGGCGGCGCGAACACCGACATCGTGGGGCTCTCTGAGAACCCGCTCGTGGCCGAGGACTCCAACCCCGGGCATGTCAGGGTGAGCGCAGGTGGGGTAGGGCGCAACATCGCCGAGAACCTCGCTCGGCTCGGCGTCTCCACCCACCTCATCACGGCATTCGGCAGCAACCCGGAGTCCGGCGTGCTGCGTGAGCACTGCGAGGCAGCGGGTATCGATGTCTCCGGCTCACTCACAGCTACCGACCTGCCTGGGCCACGCTACCTCGCGGTCGCCGACAACACAGGAGACATGGCTGTTGCCGTATCGGACATGCGTGCGCTCGTGCGGATCACGCCCGACTACCTGGCCTTCGACGCTCCTGCGCAGTTGCTGAAAGACGCGGACCTCGTCGTCGTCGATGCCAACATCAGCTCCGATTCGCTTGCCCACGTTGCCTCGCTCGTCTCAGCACCCATCGTGGCCGACTCGGTCTCGACGGCGAAGGCGCCGCGCCTGACCAGCATCGTCCCGCAGCTCGCCGCGCTCAAGACCAACCCGCTCGAGGCGACCGCGCTTCTTGATGCCCTGGGGACCGGACCCGCCGGACTCGACGGTGACATCGAGGGCGCGGCGCGAGCACTCGTGAACGCGGGCATCCGGCGCGTCTTCATCAGCGTAGCCGAGCAGGGATGCGTGTACGCGGATGCCGACGGCGTCTCGTCCATCGGTCTGGCGCGCGCGGGGGCTGTGGTGGACACGACGGGTGCCGGCGACTCGTTCACGGCAGGCATCGCACTCGGACTGCTCGCCGGCGTGGGTACTCGCGAGGCGGCCGCGCTCGGCTCGGCAATCGCGTCGCAGACCGTAGGTGTCGAGCACTCGGTGCACCCTGGACCCGATCTGACGGCGATTCTCGCCGATGCAGAGGAGATGCTTGCATGAGTGATGTCGTGCGCATGAGCGATGAGGTCCGCGAGGCGCTCGCGGCGGGGCAGCCCGTTGTCGCGCTCGAGTCCACGATCATCTCCCACGGCTTCCCGTACCCGGCCAACCGTGAGTGCGCTCTGGAGGCGGAGCGCGTCTGCAGAGAAGAGGGTGCCGTACCGGCCACCATCGCGCTGCTGGGCGGTGTACCGA
This sequence comes from uncultured Actinomycetes bacterium, assembly GCA_963850695.1. GTDB lineage: Bacteria > Actinomycetota > Coriobacteriia > Anaerosomatales > CAWKMJ01 > CAWKMJ01. The sequence goes on along the minus strand of CAWKMJ010000001.1, from coordinate 780,822 downwards.
CCGTTGGGCTCTCTGCCGAGCAGATCGAGTACCTGGCATCTGCCGAGGGAATCGCCAAGGCGTCGAGACGGGATCTGGGCACGCTGGTCGCCGGCGGTCGCGACGGGGCGACGACGGTGGCCGCCACGATGATCCTCGCAGCCGCGGCCGGCGTGAGGGTCTTTGCCACCGGCGGCATCGGCGGGGTCCACGTCGGCGGCCAGGACACGCTCGATATCTCGGCAGACATCGGTGAGCTCTCCCGCACCGACGTCGTGGTCGTGTGCGCGGGCGCCAAGTCGATACTGGATCTCCCACGCACCCTCGAGGTGCTCGAGACACAAGGCGTGCCGGTCCTGGGCTTTCAGACCGACGAGTTCCCCGCCTTCTACACGCCTACGACGGGGCTTGATGTGGATGCTCGGCTCGAGTCTGCCGAGGAGATCGCCGATGTCGTCTCGGCTCGTGACGCACTCGGCTTGCACGGAGGCATCGTCGTCGCCAACCCGATCCCCGCCGAGCACGCCATCGATCCGGCAACGCTGCAGGAGTGGGTGGATGCTGCGCTTGCCGATGCGGAGCGCGCGGGGGTGCACGGCAAGGATGTCACGCCGTACCTGCTTGCGCAGTTGCATGAGGTCTCGGGTGGGGCGACCGAGGAAGCCAACAAGCAGCTCGTCTACAGCAACGTCCGGCTTGCTGCACGCGTGGCGGGAGCGATCGCGGCGCGAGACTAGCTCCCGGGCACCTCGTACACGTAGACGCCGGGGAAACTCATCGGCGGCCACGAGCGGCAATCCGGGCAGCGTGTAGGTGTTCGATGCGATGCGAGCACCGGGCTTGAGTTCGTTGGCGAGCTTCTCGGCCAGGGCGTCGTTGGTGTGCTGGCGTAGGTACAGGATCACCACATCGGCCTCGCTGATGTCGGCTTCGAAGAGGTCGCCCCGCACGAGATCGACGGAATCGGCAAGCCCCGCCCTTCGCACCCTCGTGCGTGCGATCAGGTGACGAGCCGGGATCGATCTCGATGCCCACACCGCGCGCGCCGAACTCCTCGGCGGCCAGCATCAGGGCACGGGCATCCCCGCTGCCCAGGTCGTAGACGACATCCCCGGGGCGCACGCCGGCAAGCTCGAGCATCCGGCGCGTGGTCGAGCGGCGCGTGGGATACCAGCGGGCTCCCACGGCGTCGCTCCATCGGATCCAGGCGAGCAGGACGAGCATGGCCCCGATCACAAGGTGGCGCGGTCGCATGTGCACCTCTCTGCAGGGGTCATCGGGCAGCAGCTGCTGGGCACGAACGGAGCGGCCCCGTGGTGGAGCCGCTCCGGATCGGATCGGTCGGTGTGTCGCGTGTGCTAGTCGTCCTGGGACTCCCCAGCCTCGGCGACCGCCTCGGCCATCGCCTTCTGCATCTCCTCAGGATCGCTTGCGACAGAGAAGTACGCGGTGTTCTCGGCGGTGGCGAGGAGCTCCTCGGCGCTCTTGTCCATCTTCGAGAAGCCGATCAGCACGACGCCGAGTTCGCCCTGGTCCAGCATCTCGCCCATCTCTTTGATGTCGCTGCGCTTGAGGCCACGCATGAAGTTGCCCGCAAGTGCGCCCACGCCGGCGCCCGCTAGGGCGGTACCAAGCAGGGCGGGCGGGAACAACAGGCCGATGACGGCACCGGTGGCCGCACCGACCTTCGCGCCGTAGCTGCGCTCGGTGGCGGTGGTGTCGATGATGTGGACGTCGCCATCGTCCTTCTTCTGGAAGACCGCGGCCTCGAAGTCGCCGAGCTGACCCTCGAGCCTCAGGCCGCTGATGGCCTGGAAGTCGCCGACGGCTGCTGCGCGGTCGTGATACACGCCTATGTACAAGATGACATTGCCCTGCTCACCCATGGAGTTCCCCTCTCGCTGCTGTTCTCGTCAGTGACACTAGGGTTGTCTATACCCCACGCGACCCGGATGCGGGCGCGTCTGTTCCTCGAGCACGCCCGCGCCGCGTGCTCTCCGGGCGTGCGGAGACCCTACTGCTCGAGCCAACCCATCGCGCGGGGCACGGCCCGTCGCCAGAGATGTCGGAGCTCGGCCGTGCGCTCGGCGGCGGCAGGATCGGGCTGGTATGTCTTTGCCACGCCGCGCAGGGCGGGCAGGTCATCAGGTCCGCCCCACACGCCCGTTGCCAGTCCGGCCAGGTAGGCAGCGCCCATGGCGGTGGACTCGGCTACCTCGGCAGTGTGGATAGGTATGCCGAGGAGATCGGCGAGTGTCTGCATCACGAGTGCGTTGACGGTGACGCCGCCGTCGACACGCAGAGACGCCAGCGGTCGGCCGGAGTCGGTCACCATGACATCGGTGACATCGGAGAGCTGGAGCGGTATCGACTCGAGTGCGGCGCGTGCGACGTGCGCATCGGTCGACCCGCGTGTGAGGCCGAGGATCGCGCCGCGGGCGTAGGCGTCCCACACCGGCGCGCCGAAGCCGGTGAGCGCGGGCACCATGACGACACCCCCGGAGTCGGGGACCGACTCGGCGAGCGTCTGCACATCTGCCGGGCTGTCGGCGGCATGCATGCCCTCGACGAGCCACTGCACGACCGCCCCGCCCATGAAGATGGTGCCCTCGAGGGCGTACTCGATCTCTGGTCGCGTCTGCGCGGCGATCGTGACGGCGAGGGTGTCGGACTTCGCTCGCGTGGTGCCGGTGTTCATGAGAGCGAACACCCCGGTGCCGAAGGTGGCCTTGGCCCCGCCCGGCTCGAATCCGCCGTGCCCCACGAGCGATGACTGCTGATCGCCGCAGATACCGGCGATAGGGATCGGCTCGCCAAAGAGGGCCGGGTCGGTGTGGCCCACGATGCCTGACGACGGCACGACTTCGGGCAGGAGCGCCCGCGGCACGCCGAAGAGTTCGAGCAGCTCGTCGTCCCAGGCGCCCGTGTTGATGTCGAGGAGCTGTGTCCGCGAGGCGTTGGTGACATCGGTGACGTGCGCCGTGCCGGCCGAGAGGTTCCAGGCGAGCCAGCAGTCGATCGTGCCGAACGCCAGCTCGCCCGCCTCGGCCCGCTCCCGAGCGCCGTCGACGTTGTCGAGGATCCAGGCGATCTTGGTGGCCGAGAAGTACGGGTCGATGGGCAGTCCGGTCTTCTCGTCGCAGCAGGGGCCCGAGGTCGCGTTCTGCGAGCACGTCGCACGCCTCGGCGGTCCGCCGGTCCTGCCAGACGATGGCGTTGTGGATCGGGACGCCGCTCTCGCGGTCCCAGACCACCGTGGTCTCACGCTGGTTGGTGATGCCGACGCCCGAGATCTCACCTGCCGAGACGCCAGCCTCGGCGATCGCCTTCTGGGCGGCTTCGAGCTGCTGGGCCCAGATGACGGTGGCGTCGTGCTCGACCCACCCGGCCTGCGGGAAGATCTGCGGGAGCGCTATCTGGTGGACGCCGAGCTTGGCGGCGTTCTCGTCGAAGACGATCCCGCGCGAGCTGGTCGTGCCCTGGTCGAGAGCGAGAACAAGGCCCATCGAAGTCCTCCTCGGTGAGATCGGGCAGTCGTCGGTGGCGGCTGCGGGACGAGCGCTGCGCGGCAGAGCTCGTCGGCCTCGGTCGCTACGATGTCGTCTCGGCGCTGGCCGCGGCGGCAGCTTCCTCGAGGGCTCCGTGCAGGGCGTTGACGGTCTCGGGTCCCGCCACGCCGTCAACGTTGAGCCCGTAGTCGGTCTGGAAGGCCTTGACGGCGTCAGCGGTCATGGGGCCGTAGGCTCCGTCCACCTCGCCGTCGTAGTAGCCGAGGTCCTTGAGACTCTGCTGGAGGATCTTGGAGAACTGCTCGGCGGCGCCCTTGTCAGCGTCGAGGAGGGCCTTGTGGGTGTCGGGGCCGTAGCGACCGTCGGCGGTGATGCCCAGCTCCTCCTGCATCGCCGTGACCGCTGCGAGCGTCGCGGCACCGTAGTCACCGTCGATCGGGCCGTCGTAGTAGCCAAGCGCGGTGAGGAACTCCTGGAGCGCGATGGTGGCGTCGGTTGCCACGAAGTCGATGACGGCGGCCTCGGTCGTCTCGGCGCTTGCCGCATCGCCGGTATCGCTCGCGCTCGCGGTCGTGCCGCCCGGATTCCTGAGGTAGATGGCACCAGCCATGATGCCCACCGCAAGCACGATCACCACGGCGAACACCGCGATGATGCTGCCGGTCCCGGGTGTCTTGTCCTGGGCCATGGTGCTCCCTCCGAGCGCTCGCGCCCGTCCTCAGTAGTGCGCCGCGGGCCAGCGGACCCCGACGCGCTTCCGTCACGACCTCTCTATGGTAACGGTACCCGCGCGAATGTGAACGGAAGCATGCGCATCAGGTGCCGGACAGATATGGGTTGGGTGGCCGAGCGAGGATGCGCCCATGCCGAACACACAGCCACCGCGGATCATGCAGCGCCTCTCTGATGAGCTGCGCGCGCGCCACTACAGCCCGCGAACGGAGAAGGCGTACTGCGGCTGGGTGCGGCGCTACATCCACTTTCATGGCCGAAGACACCCGGCGCAGATGGGGGAGCGTGAGATCAACGAGTTCCTGACCCATCTTGCGGTGGTGGACAAGGTCGCGCCTTCGACGCAGAACCAGGCGCTGGCCGCGCTCCTGTTCCTCTATCGGCATGTCTTTGGCCGTGAGGTGGGAGACATCGGCAACGTGATCAGGGCGAGACGGCCGAGGAAGGCGCCGGTCGTGCTCACGCGGGAGGAGGTGCGGGCCGATCCTCGCCGAGCTCGACGGGGAGATGTGGCTCGCGGCCTCGCTCATGTACGGGACGGGCCTGCGTCTCATGGAGTGCCTGCGCCTGCGCGTGCAGGATGTCGACTTCGGACGCAACGAGATCACGGTGCGCTCGGGCAAGGGCGACAAGGACCGAGTGACGATGCTGCCCGAGGCGCTTGCCGAGCCACTCGAGCGACCAGCTCGCGCGGGCGAAGGCGGTCCACAAGAAGGACCTGGCCGAGGGCTGGGGGAGGGTCGAGCTGCCGGCGGCACTCGACCGCAAGTACCCGAGGGCGCCAGCCGCATGGTGCTGGCAGTGGGTCTTCCCGCAGCGGCGCAGGTGGAAGAACACGCGCACCGGCGATCAGGGGCGCCACCACCTTCACGAGACGCTCGTGCAGCGGGCGATGAGGGATGCGGTGGCGCGCGCCGGCGTGGAGAAGCGCGCGGGCTGCCACACGCTGCGGCACTCGTTCGCGACTCATCTGCTCGAGTCCGGCTACGACATCCGCACGATCCAGGAGCTGCTTGGCCACAAGAACCTGTCCACGACGATGATCTACACCCACGTGCTCAACAAGGGCGGGCAGGGCGTGAAGAGCCCGCTGGACGGGTTGTGAGCGAGTTGCGCAAGCGTATCTCAAAGGATACACTCTGCCAGTGTATAAGATTACGGGAGACGCGGGCGTTCTCGATGATGGCATCCGCAGGGTCAGTCGAGGATCTGAGCGCCCGTCAGGGCACCGTGGCGCGAATCACGGAGGCGCGCACTGAACAACCACAGGAAGTGCTTCGAGGTCTGCGTGGACGGCAAGAGCCTCTCGTTCCCGTACGCGAAGGCTGACGTTCCGCCCACCACAGAGGATCCAGTTGCGAGGCTACTCATCGGTACGGAGGAGCTTGGCGGACAGGGACTGACCTACTACCTCCGGTCCGGCGCTGAGGGCACGGTGATGGCTGATTGGGTGCTCGAGTACAACCTCGATCCGGACTACATGCGCGATGCGCTGCTGTACCGGTTGACCTGCGAAGCTCAGGACCGGATGGAGGCAGCGTCTCTCGAAGCGGGAGATCATCCGACGTCTCGGAACGTCTCCAGCGCAGTTCTACCGGCTAATCGATCAGACGAACTACACGAAGTCGGTTGACGCCATGCTGTCGCTGCTCACGTGCTTGACTGCAGCGGTCGACCTCGTCGTGACCGACAACAAGTCCGTGCGGCGAGACCGGTTGAAGGTGCGTGGAGACGCTATGACTGGATATGCCATCCTCCCTGCAGGCGACTGCAGGCATCTTATGCAGAAGTCGGCGCTCCGACTACAATGCTATCCAGACCGTAGAAGCATTGTTAGACAGGCGAGAACAGGCACGCTGGCTGCAAGGCAAGACGGTTGCAACAGCCCCCGTCACGTGAGAGGACAGGCCATGTCTGTTTGGTTCGAGGGCTCGAATGAGATCGACTGCAGCATTGAGCAGGTGAAGCACGCTCTCGAGAACCATGGAGAGCACTACGCCGGCGTCATCGGTCTCATGCCAGGTCTGACCAGCGTTGAGCTGGTGGAACACGGTGCCGACTTCGTAACCCTGCAGACCAACGAGGGCCTGATGAAGCGCACGAGTATCTCCAAACGAATCGAGGATGATCGCGTAGTCGTGGAGTTCGATGAGGAGTACCAAGCCGGACGCATGCTCACGACAGAGGCGCACTTCACAGATGAGTTCACAAAGAGCGATACCGGGGTCATGCATCACACTGTGATAAGCAACCTGAAAGCCCCTGGGATACTCGGCTTCTTCTATCGGACCTTCGGCCGGGCAAGTATGGGGCGTGCCTTCTTGGGTTCGTACAAGGCCTACTTCGAGAAGTAGAACTCGGCCAGCAACATGGCCGCTGTCTAACCCGCGTTTCCAGCAGAAAGCGCGCCCGAGTCAGGTAGACTCGGGCAAGAAGCGCGTGAGGGCGCGCTTCAGCTGAAACGCAAACACGTTCGACGCAACGCTACGGAGGCGCCTTGGGGATCGCGGAGATTGCGGCCATCGTGTATGCCGTCGCCACCGCGGTTGTAGTTGGCTTCCAGCTCGCCCTTGCGCTGGGCGCTCCATGGGGCGAGTACTGATGGGGGGCAGATTCCCGGGCAAGTATCCGCTCGGGATGCGTGTGGTCGCCGCCCTCAACGCCGTGCTCCTGGCGTTGCTCGGCCTTGTCGTCCTTTCCCGAGCAGGGCTACTGCTACCCGAGTGGGCTGGCGTCGCCACCTGGCTCATCTGGGGAGTCGTCGCGTTCAATGCCGTCGGCTTCGTGATGAACATGATCACACGCAGTGCAGGGGAGCGACTACGGTGGGCGCCGATGACGTTCGTCCTCCTTGTCACTAGCCTCATCGTGGCCCTGACAGCTACGTAGATGTAGGCGGCCCGTTTGAATAGCGCGCGTCGAACCCGCGCCTCCAGCAGACTCGGCGCCGGAACGATAGACTGAGGCAGGGAAGCATCGCTGCGCCTCGCAGCTGATGCGCTACAACGTTCGCAAGACTGGGCTTGATGCTGCGTGATGCGACACGGGGCGCCACGCCACCGAATCGGAGCATCGACAGCTCTTTGCGGTATGCCTGGAGCGGAATGGCCGGACTCGAACGGGGGACTAGTGGCACATGACGAGATGATGAGCGCGGTCGTCTGCGACAAGTACGGGCCTCCGGAAGTGCTTCGCGTCACCAGAGTCCCGGTCCCGTCCCTCAAGTCCGACGAGGTGCGCGTGCGCATCCGCGCCAGCGCTGTGACGGCAAGCGACATCTTCATCCGCTCAGCGAAGGTCGGGTTGGCACTTCAACTCCCGTTCCGGCTCATGATGGGATTGACCAAGCCGCGGTTCCCTATCGTGGGATTCGTGTTCTCGGGAGTGATCGACGAGGTCGGCGAGCAGATCTCGCGGTTCCAGCCCGGCGATCAAGTCTACGGCATGACTGGATTCAGACTCGGTGCGTATGCGGAGTATCGGTGCATGAAGGAGTCCGACTCACGCCAGCATGGGTGCCTCGCAGCCAAACCCGAGAACCTCTCCCACGAGGAGGCCACGGCGGCCGTGTACGGCGGCTCGCTGGCGCTCCAGTACTGCGACAAAGGGGACATCCAGCCTTCGGACAACGTGATGATCTATGGAGCATCAGGGACATCCGGGACGCTCGCCGTGCAGTATGCGAAGCATCGCGGAGCACGAGTGACCGGTGTCTGCAGTTCGAGGAATGCCGACTTCGTCAGGTCGCTGGGTGCCGACGAGGTTCTGGACTACACCCGTGTCGATGCTCCCCCGGAGGGGGAACTCTACGACCTAGTCCTCGATTCCGTCGGCGGCCTCAAGACCTCCGAACTCAAGGAGTCATCCAAGCGCGCGCTGACGCCACAGGGACGATATGTGTCGATCGACGACGGCGATCTCGAACTGAGCTCGGAACGTCTGGACGTCTTGCGCGAGCTCTTCGATACCGAGGCGCTGACTCCGGTGCTCGGCCGGACGTATCCTGTCGAGCAGATCGTGGAGGCGCATCGCTTCGTCGAGGGCGGACACAAGCGTGGCGGCGTCGCGGTTGCCATCCAACCGGGCTAGCTGCTGCTGCACCCTCCGCCGACACGCACCACTTGCGAACCAGCGGATTGAGCAGACCCGGGCGCTCGGAAGCTAGACTTGGTTGCAGGCGGAGACGCTGCGCCCGGCAGCTCATCCGCTCGACGATAGCTGGGGCAACCGGTCACGCGGAAGGAAGCGAGTGAAGCTCGACATAGTCTCGTTCGAGCAAGCCCATCTCGAGCCGGTAGTCCGGCTGTCCCTCCGTGCCTGGGAGCCGGTCTTTGACTCCCTGGAGAACGCCCTTGAACCGGCTGTCTTCTCAGCGTTCTATCCAGACTGGAAGGTCGCGCAGCGGGAAGCGGTTGTCGAGGCCTGTACGTCACTCGACCACGAAACGTGGGTCGCGCTCATCGGAGAAGACATCGCCGGGTTCGTGGATGTGGTTCGCCGCGACCCGGTACTCGGCGAGATACACATGGTGGCTGTTGACCCCGCGCATCAACACCAGGGCATCGGTGCCCGGCTGACGGAGTTCGCAGTCGATCGCCTGCGAGAATCAGGAGCCGCCGTGGCGATGGTCGAGACGGGCGGTGACCCTGGACACGAGCCGGCTCGTCGGACCTATGTGGAGGCGGGCTTTCGGCTGTTCCCGGTAGCACGCTACTTCAGAAGGCTGTGAAACCTCGGAGCGAAGCCCAGCCAACCAGCGGATTGAGCAGACTCGGGCGCTCGGAAGCTAGACTAGATTGCAGGCGGAGCAGAGCGCCCGGCAGCTCATCGGCTCAACGTTCGATGTAGCCGTCCACCAGCGGAAGTGACGGGGCATGGCAGACCGACCAGACAGCACGCGTCTCTCTGACGGTCGCCAACTGTCGTGGGCTGAGTACGGCGACGCCACAGGGTCGCCAATCGTCTACTTTCACGGAGGAAACGGATCCCGGCTTGAGGCTGGCTGGTTCGATGAAGCCGCTACCTCGCTTGGGATTCGAATCATCTCACCGGACCGTCCTGGCTTCGGTCAATCGGCATTCGACCCGCACCGTTCACTGTTGTCAACGGCTGACGACGTAGCGGCCATGCTGAACGCGCTAGGCATCGACACAGCGGGGTTCTTCGGCCTGTCGGGAGGCGGCCCCCACGCACTCGCCATGGCCCATCGAGCGCCGGAGCGAGTGACCCATGTGGCCGTAGTGAGCGGTGTGACTCCCCGTGACGCGCGGGGGACAACGAGGGGCATGTGGCCTCCTGTCCGGCTCATTCACTGGTCCGCCCTCAGGATTCCTCCGCTCAATCGCCTACTGCTCTCTCAGATGGTGGGCTTCTACGCGGACCCTGACCGCATGCGATCCCAGATGCTCTCTCGCCTTCCGCAACCTGACATCGAGCTGCTGAAGGCACGGCCCGAGATACTCGACATCTTCGCAGCCGATGCACAGGAGGCCCACGCGAACGGCATAGAGGGCGACGCCTACGAGTGGTCACTCTACGTACATGACTGGGGCTTCGCGCTGAGCGACATCACCGCCCATGTCGAGCTCTGGTACGGGAGGTACGACGTTCAGGTGCCACTCGCCATGGGCGAGTACTTCGCCCAAGCGTTGCCATCGAGTACGCTGCATGTCGTGGATGACGGAGCGCACTTCTCGACGATCAACAACCACATCGGCGAGATACTGGCCGCACTTGCCCAGGCAACGTGACCCGTCGGGTATCGGCACATCCAACCCCGGCTTCGAGCAGAACGCCGCGATGTAGAATGACCTGCAGGCGCTCGGCGTCTGCTCAAGCCGAAACACGTTGGGCGTACGAACCGGCACTGGACCACAGCCCGAGGCATCTCCCACTACCGCAGTTAGGAGCGACATGGACTGGCGGCTGTTCTTCTCAACCTTCGGCCTCATCTTCCTGGCAGAGCTAGGCGACAAGACACAGCTAGCCACCCTTGCTTTGGCGGCGGAAGGAGACTCGCGTATGTCGGTCTTCCTCGCCTCAGCAGCGGCGCTCATCACCACCAGCGCCATCGCGGTACTAGTGGGTGGCGCGCTTGCCAGGATCGTGCCTGCGATCTGGATCAGCCGGATTGCGGGAGTCGGGTTCCTGTTCATGGGTGCGCTGCTTCTCCTCACGAAGCGCTAGCACAGTCGTCGTGTGATTCTTGTCATGAAACGGTGACGCCCAACCAGCGCTTGGAGCTGACAAGACTCGGCAATGAGGGCTACGCTCTCCGAAGACGAGGCGATGCCTCGTCTCACAGGTCAAGCACAAGAACGCTAGTCAGTCGCTGCTCTGCTTGAGGAAGGGTCTCTGTCGTGAACGATGCCCACGCCTTGGCGCTGGTGCGCGGGATCCACACTGCAATATACCTGGTCATGGTTGCCGCGATCGGCGTCTTGCTCTATGCGGGCATCACCGGATATGCGGGAATCTGGCTCTGGGTATCACTCGGGCTGCTGGCTATTGAGAGTGTGGTGTTCCTCGGCAACGGTATGCGTTGCCCGTTGACTGCGCTCGCGGTCCGGTACGGGGCTGAGAAGGGATACGCCTTCGATACGTTTCTGCCAGAGAACGTGACACGCAACACCTTCCGGTTCTTCGGATCGCTGATGATACTCGGCCTCGTGCTGGTAGGTCTTAGGTGGACAGGGATGTGGTCCTGACATCGGCGCCACGGACGCTGACTAACCCGTGCCTGGACCTGACAAGACTCGGCAATGAGGGCTACGCTCTCCGAAGACGAGGCGATGCCTCGTCTCACAGGTCAAGCACGAAGACGTGGGGCAGAGCCTCACCGAAGTGGGACCAGTGGTCCAATGCGCCGTGGGGCTTCGGCCGTCTCCGGTGATTCGAACGGGGGATCCGACTCGAATGTCACAGCACAGAAATACGACGTGGCACCAGCAGTACCGCGAGGATCGTACCGTCGGGCAGCGTGTGGCGGATCGAACTGCCAGAGTGATCGGTTCTTGGCCGTTCATCATCGCCCAGACGCTCCTGGTGACCCTCTGGGTCGGCCTGAACGTGGTCGCTTGGTCGAATCACTGGGACCCCTATCCGTTCATCCTGCTGAATCTCATGTTCTCGGTCCAAGCAGCGTACGCGGCCCCCATACTCATGATGAGCCAGAACCGCCAGGCAGAACGCGACCGATATCAAGCTCAGGCTGACTACCAGACGGACGTCAAGGCGGAGATGGAGATAGAGGACATCCAGACGCAGCTACTCAGGATCGAGGAGACCCTCGGGCGCATCGAGGCCGGACCGGTGCGCAACTAGGCCGTCTTCGGCCATGCCCAACCCGCGTTTGGACCTGACAAGACTCGGCGATGAGAGCTACGCTCTCCAAGACGAGGCAGGTGCCTGTCTCACAGGTCAAGCGCAACAACGCTAGACCCGGTCGCGCAGACGGAATCCTGGAGACGTATCATGATCAAGGACAGGACATCTGATTCAGCGGACGACGAGGCGGCTGTTCGGGCGGTCGAGTCGGCATACGATGTTGCCTGGAATGCGGGAGATGTCGCAGCTGTTCTGAGTCTGCTCACCGACCGTGTAGTCATCACGAATCCCTCAGGCGAGACAACCGTTGGCCGTGATGAGGCCGCAAGTTCGCTTGCGGCTCTCATGGATGGGCCGGCGAGGGGCTCCAAGCACACGTCGGAGGTTGTCGCCGTGCGATTCGTCAAGTCAGATGTGGCGCTGGTAGATGGACTGGCCACCATCAGCGGCTTCGGCGAACACTCTGAGCCCCTGCGACACAACTACACTGACGTTCTCGTGCGCACCTCGGACGGTTGGCGGATCGACCAGGTTCGCGCGTACGTGTTCATGCAGCTGCCCGACTAGATAGCCCGAGGCTGCGCGCGACGGGTCTAACTCGCGGATTGAGCAGACTCGGGACTGTTCGATAGACTGAAGCGGCACAGGGCGCAGCTGATGCGCAAACACGCTAGGCACAACGGGGGTTCATATGGGCGGCATCAAGACGCACAGCACAGACGACAGCGTCGATGCCTTCATCAATGCGATCGAAGGCGAGGCGCGGCGCAAGGACTGCCTGGCTCTTCTGGCGCTCATGAAGCGGGTCACGGGAGAGGAGCCTCGGGTCTGGAGCTCAGGTCTCATCGGATTCGGCACCTACCACTACAATCGTCGAGCGGCCAGGAGGGCGACTGGTTCCCGGTGGGGTTCGCGTCCAGGAAGGCCGCCCTCACCGTCTACCTCGGGCTAGAGCTCGATTCGTTGGCGGAGCAGCTCGGCCGACTCGGAAAGCACAAGACCGGCAAGGGCTGTATCTACATCAGGCGGCTCTCTGATGTCGATCCCGGCGTGCTCGAGCAGCTTGTGGGGGACGCGTACGCGCACATGAAGCAGGCCTACGGCTAGCGTGTGCCTAGCCGGCGCATCCAGCAGACTTCGGCGCTGGGCAGGTAGAATCAGGCAGGGAAGCATCGCTGCGCCTCGCAGCTGATGCGCAAAACGTTCTGCGCAGCGTGTGTGGGGTGTTTCTAGTGAGCGTTACCGAACTGGCCGCGATCCTCTATGCCCTGTCCATGGGCATCGTGGTGCTGTTCCACCTGGCACTCGCTCTCGGCGCGCCATGGGGGTCCTACGGGGTCAGTCAGACGTATCCTGGTCAGTATCCACCCGGCGACCGAGTGATGGCGGTCGTCCAGTCGGTTGGGTTGGGGCTCATGGCGTGCGTCGTGCTCTCGCGGGCAGGTCTGTTGCTGCCTTCGTGGGCCGACGTCACCTGGTGGCGATCTGGATCGTGGTCGTTTTCGATGCCGCCGCAGCTGCTCGCATCATCCTCCGTTCAGGCAAGCGCACTCGTGCTCGCTGGGCTGTGCCAGCCCTCATCCTGCTCGCGTGCAGCCTCGTCGTGGCGCTCACAGGCTGACATCCCGAAGAACGACTCCTCGAAGTGCGCGGAACAAGCGCATCCAGCAGACGGCCAGGAGCGGTAGCATGGAAGAGAGGCGCGTCGGCCGCAGCTGATGCGCAACAATGTTCTCCGGAGCCGCTAGACGGGTTCGGAATGGGTGCGGATCCACTCGGCCAGAGACTCCTCGGCCAGTGTGCCAGAGGCGAGCTCAAGCATCACCGCCACCACTTCCTGCTCTGTGGCGATGACCTCGTGTCCGTTGAGTCCTAGGAACACGGCCATGACCACGAACGCCACCCGCTTGTTCCCATCGTGGTATGGGTGGTTTCGCGCAAGTCCGAATCCGTACGCTGCGGCCAGCGCAGATGTGTCCGTGCGCGGCTCGTAGTGATAGCGATGGCGGGGTCGGTTGAGAGCGGACTCAAGTACGTCCTCATCCCTGAGACCAGGCATCCCCCCGTGCTCACGTAGCAGATCCAGATGCACGGCATCGACCACGAGGCGGTTGACCCAACGGGGCTCGGTTGATGAAGACACCCTCTACTTCGCGAGTTCTCTGAGCGCGTTGCGATACTTGCCCGACACCTTCGACGCCAGGGACATAGCATCTTCGAGGTCGGGATCGTATGGGGTCAAGAGTATGCCCTCTGCAGTCTCGACGGCCAAGACGCTGTCTCCAGCGCTCAGGTGCAGGCGCTCGGCCATCTCCTTGGGGAGGGTGGCGCTTATCGAGCCGCCGACCTTGCGTAGCTTCAGTCCTCGAGTCACAGTTCCTCCCAAGATCGAACGTATGATGATTGTAGCATAATAGTGCTACCCATGCCTGTCATGATGCCCGGAGAACAAGCGCATCCAGCAGACGGCCAGCAGTCGTAGAATGATGTCAGCGCGTCGGCCGCAGCTGATGCGCTCAACGACAGGCCGAACTCGTCTCGGAGGGGGATTTGCAGTGAAGTATGGAGCACGAAATGCAATCACGGGCCAGGTCAAGTCGATCCAGGAGGGCGACATCATGTCGCTCGTGAAGTTCGACGTGGCGCCGTGCGAGATGGCGTCAGCGCTCACGACCGAATCTCTTGAGGAAATGGGTCTCAAGGCGGGCGACAAGGTCAGCCTCATCGTCAAAGCTGTCAACGTCCTGCCGGTCAAGGAGTAGCCCCTGACGTTCCCGGTGTCGGCCTAGCAGGCGTTTCGAGCAGACAAGGCAAGGCCGTGCGAGCTATGCTCGGCAAGGACGAGACAAATCCGGCCTCGCCTTGCAGCTCGAACGCAACAACGTTCTGGGCAGAGCAGGCTCGTAGCATCTGGGGGGGGGTTGTGTGCACGCACTCGCCGTAGGCTTCTGCAAGAGGGCCGTGATCCTCGTCTTGGTGATGTCACTTCTGGGCGGACTCAGCCTGTTCGTGTCAGGATGCGACAGCTCAGGAGGTGGTTTGGAGGACAGCGATTCGACCCTCGACGCGCTGCTGAACCGTCATCCGTCAGCGATGTCTGACGAACTGGTAGGTGCCGGAAACTGGTACGGCCGCATGGACTACGGGGGCACCAGCTATCGCGTGTACCACACCGTTGTCGACGGCAAGAAGGTGAGGCTGTTCTTCGAACCCGTTGACGAGGAGGGGGCCCTGGTCCTGCACATGTACGACGTCGAGCCCTTCCAGATCGGGGAGTAGCTCCTGACTCGCTCAGAACAAGCGCCTCCAGCAGGCTCGGCGCCCGAATAGGTAGAATCAGGCCGGGGAGCATCGCTGCGCCTCGCGGCTGATGCGCCGCAACGCCAGGCGGAGAGGAGTGGGGATGCGGGATTCCTACAGGGTTGTACCCGCCTTCCCAGGGCACGTCTCCGTGCTCCCCTCGATCGAGCGTTCGGCGGCGGAGCTGTTCGGGGATATCGTGCCGGCGGAACTGCTCGAGTACGTGACGGACGAGGCTACCTTCCTGGATTCCCAGCAGAGCGGCACGCTGTGGGTGGCTCTCGGACCAGACGATGAGCCTGTCGGTTTCGCGCGCGTAGTCGTAGCCGGTGCACAAGTCCACTTGGCGGAGCTGGACGTCCTCCCGGCTCATGGACGCCGCGGTGTCGGTACGGCACTCATACAGGCGGTCGAGGCGTGGGCGCGTTCGAGGGACTCCGCGCAGATCACGCTGACCACGTACCGCGACTTGCCGTGGAACGCACCGTTCTACGCGCGCATGGGATTCAGCGTCGTCCCAGAGACCGATTGGGACGCTGACATGTGTCGCCGCTTCGAAGACGAGGCCGGGCTCCAGTCGGAGCGAGCCAAGCGGGTACTCATGCGCAAGCGGCTCGATACCGCCTGACAAGGGCATCGAGCGGACGGCGCAAGGTAGAATCAACCAGCGAGGCGTGGGCCGCCGCTCATGCGCAACACGTTCGACACAACATGCGGTCCGCTATCCGACTCAAAGACTTGGGGGCACTGTGCGTATCTACGACAACGAGTCTGACCGTACGCTCGGAAGCGTCGACCTCTTCCTGACTCACGACGACATCGATGGGCTGATGTCGGTTCTAGAGTCCCTCAAGAATGGCCACGTTGGCGGTCACCAGCGCGCGATGGAACGAGAGCCCGCTCTGCGCGAGTACGTCCGTGAGATCAACTTGGTGTTGTATGAAGAGGGCAGCGTTCCAACCGGTTGGTCGGAACGAGCCGCTGAGATCGTCCTGGAGGACGACTAGCCGACGATGCATGTGTGTCGAACAAGCGCGTCGAGCAGACGCCAGCGGTCGGTGAATGATGCCAGCCATCGGCCGTAGCTGATGCGCTCAACGCTAGACAGACAGAGAGCCACGCTATGGACATGCGGAAGTTCTACGACGTCACTCACCGTGAGCACATCGTGTGCAACCCGACGAGCGAAGAGAAGCTCGCGCGTCTCGTGGAGCTCGTACGGCTCTCGCCCGACGCGAGTGTGATCGACATAGCCTGCGGAAAGGGCGAGTTCCTGATCCGCCTGGTCGAAGCCTACGGCGTTCGTGTGCTGGGCATCGACATCTCTCCCTTCTTCATCGCCGACGCGAAGCGGCGCGCGCGGGAACGGGTGCCGAACGCCAAGGCGACCTTCACGCAGATGGACGGCGCGGATTTCCGCACCGGCGAATCAGACAGCTTCACCCTCGCCGCCTGTATCGGTGCCAGTTGGGTCTTCGGCGGGCACGCCGGAACCTTGGATGCGTTGGTCAGAATGGTCGAGCCTGGCGGCTGGGTGATCGTAGGCGAACCCTACTGGCTGCAGGAGCCACCAGAGAGCTACCTGCACTCCTCCGGGACTTGCGAGAGAGGACTTCGGCACTCACGTATCGAACGTCGAAGCGGGCGAACAGCGAGGTCTGGAACTCGTTCACACCTTTGTGAGCAGCAAGGACGATTGGGACAGGTACGAGGGCCTCCAATGGCACTCGACGGCCGAGTACGCTCGCGCCCATCCGGATGATTCGGACCTGGTGGACTTGGGTGAGCGGGTGGCACGGAACAGGGCAGCCTACCTCAGGTGGGGCCGAGACACTGTTGGCTGGGCGATCTACGTCTTCAGGCATCACACCGGAGGATCGGCCGATGAAGCTTCGGGTGACACGCAGGCGCCCATCTGACAAGCGTCTCCGGCAGATCGCCAGAAGCGCTAGCATGATGGTAGCGCCCAGCTGCGGCTGGGCGACGGACGCAGGGGACCTGGGGGAGAGCCATGAGCTCGAGCAGCATCGTTCAGCTTCCGCGCAAGACGATGGCCAGGATCACTGGTGGTCTGTACCTCGCATTCATACTCGCTATGGTGCTGGCCGATCAAATCGGCCACATAGGGATAGGGGAGGGCGACCAGGCCTACGAAATGCTTGTCGCGAGCCCCTCGCAGTTCACGCTGGGTCTCGTGTTCAGTCTGTTGGCGGCCTTCCTCTTCTTCATGGCCGCCTGGGGTCTCTACGTTCTCCTCAGGCCAGTGAACCGTGATCTGGCGCTGCTCTTCCTTCTCCTCAACGCGATCGGTGTCGCCATACAGGTTGCGAGCATGTTCCCTCTCATCTTCGCGGCGATGACAGCGGACAGCCCTAGCTTCATCCAGGCCTTCTCGGCAGCACAGATCGAAGAGCTGCAGCGCATATCCATGGGCCTGTACAAGCTCAGCTTCATCACCGCCCAGCTCTTCTTCAGCACCTGGCTGTTCCCGCTGGGCTACCTGGTCTACAAGTCGCGATTCCTTCCCAAGTTCCTGGGCGTCCTGTTGTTGCTTGACGGGGTCGCCATCCTGTTCTGGTTCTTCCAGGCGTTGCTGCTACCTGAGTACCCGGTGATCAGCTATCCCGGGCTGGCGCTGAGTTTCATCGCCGAGTTCGGATTGGGCTTGTGGCTGCTCATCATGGGCGTCAAAGCCATCGAGGACACATCGAGTCAGCCTGCCTGATTCCAGACCATCCGTTTCGGCGAGACGAGGGAGCCTCCCATGAGCTCTGAGAAGAAGACCCCAAAGCCCGACTCGGAGGGCACCGAGATCGACCAGGGCTCCGGTGGATTCTCGGCCGAGGAACGAGCAGCGATGAAGGAGCGCGCCCAAGAGCTGAAGGCGAAGTCGCGTCGCGGCACGAGCTCCAAGAAGGACGGGGAGGGCGATGTGCTCGCGAAGATCGCCGAGATGCCCGAGTCGGACCGCCAGATGGCCCTGCGGCTCCACGAGATCGTCAAAGCAAGCGCGCCCGCTCTGTCGTCGAGGACCTGGTATGGGATGCCCGCATACGCACTCGATGGCAAGGTCGTCTGCTTCTTCCAGGGCGCAGCCAAGTTCAAGGCGAGGTATGCGACACTCGGATTCAACGACACCGCGAACCTGGATGAGGGTGACATGTGGCCAACCTCGTTCGCGCTGAAGGAACTGACGCCCTCTGTGGAGGACGAGATCGCCACGCTCGTCAAGAAGGCCGTGAGCTGACAGTAGGGAGCGCTCAGGATGACTGACTCCAATTGCACCAAGTGCGACGGCACCGCGTTCGAAGCCGTCGAGGTCACGCCTCAAGGCGTTGATCGCGCTCTGCTCGCCATCCGGTGCGCCGGCTGCAAAGGAGTGGTCGGCGTGGTCGAGAAGCACGACATCGCAGCCATGATCCACCAGCAGAATCGCGCGCTGATCTTCGTAGGCCAGCAGTTTGGGATGAAGCTGGGGCTGGACACAGAGTAGGGACTGGAACTCGGCTCGGCACATCGAAATCCGGGGGAAGATATGCGACGGGCGGCTCGAGGCTTCCTGATGGTCGTGAGTGTTCTGAACGGCTTGGCGGGGCTGATCTGCGGAGTGCTGCTCATCGTCGCTCCGGACGGACGCCTTCTCCAGATGGGCGTGCTGCTTCCCGTCGTGAAGACGTTCCCGCTCGCGGACATCTTCTTCCAGGACTTCCTGTGGATCGGCATCGTCATGCTGCTCGGACTCGGTGTCCCGAACCTGATCGCGGCGGTGATGCTCATCCGCCGGAGCGAGCGGCAGTACACGGCCACGCTCGTTGCGGGGGTTCTTCTCCTGCTCTGGTGCGGCTTCGAGTTGATCTACATGTTCAACGCCGCGGTCGTCGGCTACTTCGTCGTAGCGGTCATGTCGATCTTGTCGTCCGTCTATCTGCTGAAGCGCCCGCACGCCGTAGCCAGCCCGCAGCCAGAGAACGGTGTCGGCTGACGGCAGCCGATCGCGTCAAGACGCCAGCAATCCTCGGGGGGTCAGATGATCGTCAGACAGGACAGTGTTCTTCCGTTCGATTTCGACGGATTGGCGATCCGTGACTACACCGCCGAGCAGGACGCGAGTTCTTCGTTCGCGGTCATCTCGGTGCCTCCCGCCGCCGTGCATCAGGAGGCGTGGTCCCGTCGCTCGGACAAGTACTACTACGTCGTCTCCGGCACGATCGAGTTCGTCGACGCGGGTGAGACTCACACGCTATCAGCCGGCGACTTCTGTCTCGTGCCGCAGGGCGAGCACTTCTCGTATCGCAACGTGAGTGATGGCCCAGCGAAGCTGTGCCTCTTCCACACGCCCGCATTCGATCCGGATTCCGAGGTCTTCGCGTAGCGAGACCCGTCGCCCTCTGAGGGAGGACACACGTCATGAAGGTCTGCATCGTCGGTGCTTCCGGGAAGCTCGGCCAGTACATGGTCCAGCACTGCCTCGACCGCGGCTATGAGGTGGTAGGCGTGTGCCGCGAGAAGAGTGTCGAGAAGCTCGATGGCTTCAAGGACCGGATCACCATCGTTGCCGGCCCCACCAACGACCGCGACGTCATCAAGCAAGCCACCGAGGGCTGTGACGGGGTACTCACCGTTCTCGTCCCGTGGGGAGTCAACGACTACTCGTCCGGTACGGCTCAGGCGGTCATGGACTTTGCGCCTGACGCCCGGCTCGTCTTCTCGTGCGGCTGGCACATCACGCTCGACGGCCAGGACGTCTTTCCCAAGATCATGGCTTGGCAGCTACGCCTCGGCAAGCTCGCCAAGTACGCCCGGGTCGTGGACATCGATGACCAGTACGAGGCTACACGCCGTATCTTCGCAAGCGACACAAAGTGGACCGTCGTCCGCGGCAGCGATCTCGAAGAGGGCGAGAGCCAGGGCCTCCCGGTCTGGAGCCGCCACGTGGGAGACCCGATCCTCGAGAGCAACATGACTCGCCGAGTGGACTTCGCGCTCTTCATGGTCGACGCGCTCACCAACGACGCGCTCATCCACGAGGCGCCCGCGATCGTGGGCTGCCAGACGCCCTCGGCGATCGAGTTCGCCGACCAAGCCGGTCGGTGAGGCTGACCGCCAGCGTTACTGTTTCCGGATTCCGGGGCAGGGTAGAACGTCGTAGCAGGTTGCCCCGATCGTCCTGCTCAGAGGAGCCCTCATGGCCGCAACCGTCGATCTCTACCGCGAGTACCATGTCGATCGTGACGACGAACGCCTCGGCCTGTTCCAAGGTCTAGCCGAGCAGCTACTCGCCCTCGTCGGCTATGTATGGGGGCAGTTTCGTGCACGTCACGCCATCCTTCGTGATTCCCGAGGTCGTGTACGTGGACTCGGATCGCCGCGCCGCGAAGTTCTTCACGGACCCGGGCGTGAAGGCCCTCGTCAAGCGCCGCAAGGAGTACGAGGAGGAGCCGATCATCCGCTTCCACGCGCAGAGCTACGAGAAGCCACTTGCCGAGGATGACGAGTCGATCGACCTCCTGATATCGCAGTACTCCGGCTTCGTGTCGCGCGCCTGCAAACGGTACTTGAAGGTGGGCGGGCATCTCGTGGCCAACAACAGCCACGGGGATGCGAGCATGGCCAAGTTCGATCCCGACTTCGAGCTGGTCGCCGTCTACAAACGCCGAGGAGACCGCTACACCATCACGTCCAAGGATCTCGAGAGCTACATGATCGAGAAGCGCCAGCCTGCGCCCACCCGCGAGGAGCTCGAGTGCTCGATGAAGGGTCCAGGCTTCACCAAGCAGGCGTCCGGCTACATCTTCGAGCGCGTGCGCTAGCGAGGACAACGATGGCCAGGCGGCGCGACGAGACCCCGAACGCGAGCATCATCATGCCGACTCCCTACGGCTCTGTGGCGATCATTTGGACCGGTTCCGCTCGGCGAGCGACGATCATCCGAGTCCTCCTCTCCACACCGAGCTCATCTGCCGAGGATCGAGTCTCGCACCTGTACCCGACCGCCCGCGCGGCCTCCTGCGCCGAGATCGACGCGGTCGCTCACGGCATGAAGCGGCTGCTCGAAGGCGAGCCGGTCGACTTCTCGCTCGGTCTCGTCGATCTCGACCCGTGCGGCGAGTTCCAGAGACAGGTCCTGCGCGCCGAGCACCAGATACCGCGGGGGAGCGTCAGCACGTACGGACTCATTGCGGCTCACCTCGGCAAGCCGAAGGGCGCCCGGGCTGTGGGAAATGCTCTTGCGACCAACCCGTTCCCGCTCATCGTTCCATGCCACAGGGCTATCCGTTCCGACCGCAGTCTCGGCGGCTATCAGGGTGGCATCGACATGAAGCGCTCCCTTCTGGGGAAGGAAGGCATTAGCTTTGACGACAGAGGTCGAGCGGAGGTTTCGCGCCTCTACTACGCGAGCTAGTACGCGGGCCTTCGCATGAAAGGAGCACGCCATGGAGCTCGGCGCATTCTCGATCAGTTTGGCGGTGAAGGACATCGCTGCCTCGAGGGAGTTCTACGAGAAGCTCGGCTTCGAGGTCTTTGGCGGCGACGCCACAGAGAACTGGCTCATCATGAAGAACGGGAGTACCGTGATCGGTCTCTTCCAGGGGATGTTCGATAGGAACTCGCTCACGTTCAACCCCGGGTGGACCGGCGATGCCCAGCCTCTGGATGAGTTCACTGACGTGCGTGAGTTGCAGCGTAGCCTGAAGGAGCAGGGCGTCGAGCTCATGAGCGAGGCCGACGAGAACACGTCTGGGCCCGGCGAGCATCACGCTGGCCGATCCCGACGGCAACCCGATCCTGATCGACCAGCACGTGTAGCAATGGTCGCCGGTCGTCTCGGCCGAGAGGACCAGTTCGGCGCATCCCAACAGACAGGTGAGGTCACATGAAGATCGGACTCGTCGGCTTTGCCGGCTCCGGCAAGACAACGGTATTCAACACGATGACCGGTCTCGACGTGCCGGTTGGCTATGGCGGCGAGTTGCGGCTTGGGACCGTGCGCGTGCCCGATGAGCGCATCGACCGGCTCTCTGCGATGTTCAACCCGAAGAAGACGACCTATGCCGAGATGGTCTTCTGCGATGTACCTGGGGAGCACGGTGCCGAGCGCAAAGGACTCTCGACCCGCGCGCTCGCCACGATCCGCGACCAGGAGGCGCTCGCGCTGGTGCTGCGCGACTTCGAGGACCCGGCGCTCGAGGGCGATGCGGACCCGCTCCGCGACCTCAACGCCTTCTCCGACGAGTGCATCCTGGCAGACCTCGAGATCGTCGAGGGGCTGCTCGCTCGGGCGCAGAAGGAGAACCTGCCGCCCGCCGACCGAGCTCGGCTCGAGCTGATGAAGGAGGTCCTCGAGGAGGGGCGTCCGCTGCGACTGCTCTCGGCCGACGAGCTCGATCGCGACGCTCTCAAGGGCTACCAGCTCCTGACCGATCGCTCACTGCTCGTGGTGCTCAACCGCGACGAGGACCGTGCCGCCGAGCCCCTGCCCGATGATCTGGCCGCGCGCGTCGAGGAGCTCGGGGCTGCGGGTCTGGCTCTCTCGGCAAGCGTCGAGGCAGAGATCGCGGAACTCGATGCGGATGACCAGGCGGCGTTCCTTCAAGACCTCGGCCTCTCCGAGTCGGCGCTTGCCCGCTTCATTCGAGCCGCCTACGGGCTGCTCGACCTCATCAGCTACTTCACCGTGGGCGAGGACGAGGTGCGCGCCTGGACGGTCACGCGCGGGTCCTCGGCTCGCAAGGCCGCGGGCAAGATCCACTCCGATCTCGAGCGGGGCTTCATCCGCGCCGAGGTCATGCCGTATGAGGTGTTCGTCGAGCACGGCAGCGAGCAGGCCGTCAAAGAGGCCGGCCTCTTCCAGACCGAGGGCAAGGACTACGTTGTGGCCGACGGCGACATCATGCACGTACGCTTCAACGTGTAGGGAGTGGTGCAGATGGCCGAGCCATCCGAGTTCACGACCGCCGAGGCACTGGCGTTCATCGACGCGATTCGCGGGAACCTCGAGGGCAAGGTCGGCTTCAAGTGGTTCGTCGAGCGGCTCTCACTGCTCTCCGGCTACGTCGAGTCAACAGCTGCCGAGAACGTACAGCTCAACGCCTATCTCGGCTGGGCGGATGCACGAGATGACTACGAGGCGTTCTGCGCGACCCATCCTGCGGCGTCGGGGGGCGAAGCAGCACAGGACGACTGACGTGGGAGCCTGCTCGATGGACGCGACGTCCAAGCACTACAAGGCCGAGGCGATCCGATCCACGATCTCGTCGAGCACCTCGACCGGGGTTGCGAAGTTGAGTCGTGCGAAGCCCGCTCCGGGGGAGCCGAACTCCGGGCCGGCCGAGAGTGCCACGTGCGCCCGGTCCAGCAGCTCCTTGGCAGGATCGTCTCCCAGTCCTGTTGCGCGCAGGTCGAGCCACGCAAGGTAGGTCGCCTCAGGGCACTCGACCCCGACCTGCGGCAGCTCCTCTGCAAGTCTCCTCATGAGGTGGTCGCGGTTGGCCTGCAGCACGCCGAGTGTCTCGTCGAACCATGTGTCCCCACGCGTCCACGCTTCGATCGCGGCGACCGCTCCCATGACGTTGACCCCGCCGAGGAGATACGGCGGCAGGTCCCCCATCGCCTCGAGCAGTTCCTCGCTCCCGTAGTGGGCCACGGCGCAGGACAGTCCGCCGAGGTTGAAGCTCTTGCTCGCAGAGGTGGTGGTCACCGTGCGCGCTGCCGCGTCCTGGCCGAGTGTGGCGAACGGGATGTGCGTCGCTTCCGGATAGACGATGTCTGACCAGATCTCGTCGCTGATCACGATCGCGTCGTGCACGCGGGCTATCTCGGCGATCGAGGCGAGCTCCTCGGCATCGAATACGCGACCGGTGGGGTTGTGCGGGTTGCAGAGCAGTATCGCTCGTGTCGAGTCGGAGACGAGTGACTCGAGCACATCGGGGTCGATCCGCCACTCCGTCTCGTCGAGCCGGTACTCATCGAGCCGCCGTCCTGCTTTCTCGATCAGGCCAAGGAACGGGGGGTAGATCGGCGTGAAGAGTACGACGCCGTCACCGGGCTCGGTAGTGGCGTGGATGGCAGCGGCGATCGGCTGCAGCGTGCTCGAGTGGAGCAGAGAGCTCTCGGGATCCGGGCGCCACCCGTGGCGTCGCTCCGACCATCCGGCCCACGCTTCCACGACGCTCGTGTCGAACGAGACCGCGTTGTAGCCGGTATCAGCGTTGTCGACGAGCGCGCGGAGCGCCGTCGTGATCTCAGGCGCGGTCGGGAAGTCCATGTCGGCGACCCAGGCGGGGATGACGTGATCGTCGTGGTATGCCCACTTCGCACCCGTGAGGGCACGCAGGCGCTCCATGTGTGGCGGCGTGTTCATGGGAACACTATAGGGCTCCTCGGCGTACAGAACCGCTATGATGGTGGTGAGACGTATCGGCTCCGCCTGTGCGCTTGATGCAGGACACCCCCGGGGAGTCACCATGGCAGACGACGACTCACGCTTACTTTCCCGACCCCGCCACCCGATGCCCGACTACGTGGCGAAGGCGCTTGAGGATTCGGGTCTCATGGAAGCCTATCGAGAGCGCCCACCCCACCAGCAAAACGACTACATCGGCTGGATCACGCGGGCCAAGCTCGAGGAGACACGGCAGCGTCGAGTGCAGCAGATGCTCGACGAACTCGCGCAAGGTGACATCTACATGAGGATGGACTGGACCCCCCCGAGCAGGCGTCGCGGCGGGGGAGCCGACTAGGGCAGTCCGGCCAGCCATGTTTCAACGGACCGCCAGGAGGCGAACGTGAGCAGACCGGAGAGAGCCGTCGAGATCTTTCGCAACAGGCACGCGTGCTCGCAGGCCGTCCTCCTGGCCTTCGCATCAGATTGCGGGCTCAGCGCCGAGGATGCGACCAAGGTCGCCGCAGGCTTCGGCGGCGGGATGCACCTCGGGAGTACGTGTGGAGCGGTGACGGGTGCGACGATGGTCCTCGGCATGGCCCTGTGTGCCGATGCGTGCGACACCGGCGGTGGCCGCGAGCCGATCGTCGACGCGGTGCAGGATTTCGGTGAGCGCTTCACCGCTCGTCTCGGCTCCACCGAGTGCGCCGGGATCTTGGGCTGTGACGTACGCACTTCGGAGGGGGCTGCGCAGGCCAAAGAGCAGGGACTCTACGACACGATCTGCGAGGACGCGGTCCGAGAGGCAGCGGTCATTCTCGAGGATCTCCTGCCTGCCGAGTAGCCCCGAGGCATCGCCTCGCGCTATCCGGATTCGACGTATCGCTGCGATTCTTCGCAGAGCACTATCCAGTGGTCGCTGTTCACCACGGGTATGAGCACTCGGTTCGCCATCGTCTTGCCGGTACCCGGATCGAAGGCGAGTCCCTCCCCGGAAGCGACGAGTTCATCGACGAGCCAGGCGCAGAGGCACAGGAGTACAGTTGACTGGTACCGGGAGAGGACTGCAGCAGACCGCACCCGGGTCGGGGGGTCGGTGCGCGCAAGAGGGGGCGAACGCGAGATGACCGACGGCCAGCACGACATCGAAGCGATGGTGGCCGCCTACGATGAAGAGGCAGAGGCGACCGGCTGGTACGGGCCTGAGGTCCTCTTCGGCCTGGCGTACGCCGATCTCGAGCCCGGACAGTCGGTGCTGGACATCGGGATCGGTACCGGCCTGACATCAGCCCTGTTTCGCAAGG
The DNA here is from genome assembly GCA_963850695.1 of uncultured Actinomycetes bacterium. Taxonomy (GTDB): domain Bacteria; phylum Actinomycetota; class Coriobacteriia; order Anaerosomatales; family CAWKMJ01; genus CAWKMJ01. Next base: position 755,290 of record CAWKMJ010000001.1, on the reverse strand, counting down.
CAGGATTGACCGTCCACGGCATGGACATCTCGCCCAGGATGCTCGAAGCATGCCGCGGCAAGGGATTCACGTTGCTGGAGCTGCACGATCTCACTCAGCCGCCGTATCCGTACGATTCGGCGAGTATGGATCTCATCGTATGCGCTGGCGTACTCAACTTCTTTCGCGATCTCTCCCCGGTGTTTGCAGAAGCCGGTCGCATCGTGCGCGAGGGCGGATCGTTCGCCTTCGTCGTTGGCGACAGAGCCGAGGGCGAGCCAGATGAGTTCGAGGTGGGGCCCGAGCATACGCACTCGGACGAGAGCATGACGATGTACAACCACAGCCCCGAGCAGATCGCGACATGGCTCGAGGAGAGCGGTTTCACATCTGCAAGGAACCTTGCCTTCCCGGTCTTCATGGACCGGGGCAGGACCCAGGAGATGGCGGCTAGAGCCTACGTAGCGAGGAAGGCACCGCGGCTCGACGGGAGCGCTCAGAGCTGCCGGCTAGCGCCGCGTGCGGAGAACGAATCCGACACTGAGAGGGAAGATCATGGACGGCAAGCTGGTGTTCTGGTCGCGATGGCTCCAGGTGTGCTCGGCGATCGTCTTTCTGTTCGGTGCGGCGTTCATGGTACTGGCGGGCCCTATGCAGGTCCTCTTCGAGACGCTCTACTTCGCGCCGGTCACCGGGGCCACGCTGGACGGTGATGCGGCGGCCTACTCAGCGTTCATGCAGGGCGTGATGGGTGCGGTGATGGTCGGATGGTCGGTGCTGCTGTTCTACGTAGCCCGAGGGCCGTTTCGTCGAGAAGAGCCTGAGGCCTGGAAGATGCTCGCGGTCTCGCTCGGCGTGTGGTTCGTGACCGACACGCTGTTCTCACTCTGGTCGGGCTACTGGCAGAATGCGATCCTCAACACGTCGCTGCTCATCCTCTTCGGCATTCCGCTTGCCGCCACGTATCGGCGCTTCCACACGCCCGACGCATAGCCATCGCGCGGTCACCTGCGGCGTACACCATATCCACAGCCGAGGCACGCTCGTTCCTACCCACGTGTCGCGCGTGTGAGAGGGTGGCTTCTGCGGGCGACGCCCTGTATCGTTCGAGTTCGTCACTTCACCGCCGAAAGAGAGCGCGCAGGCGCATGTACGGGGAGTCCATCACACACGGTTCCGACCCCTGGCCGTCGCTCGGTCCCTCGAGCGATCCATCCGGCGGTCTTCTCTCGCCGAGCACGCGCGCGCTCATCGCCCGCATCGTCGACATCGGCGTGACAGCTGCTGACAGCGCTGGTGCAGCGCAGGCCGTGCTCGATGCTGTCTCAGAGGCACTGGATCCCGGGGCGGGTGACGTCACGCTCGCCGGGAACGACGAGTCCGGAGCGCTCTGGCTCGTGCCCTCGGCCCACATCGGCACGCACACCTCACTGCTGCAGGACGGGCCTCCGATCGGCGTTGACTCGACGTATGAGGCCGCGGGCGTGTTCCGCGACATGAAGCCTCACTACATCTCGGAGACCTACGGGGACACCGAGCAGGCCGAGGCCAACGGTCCGTCCCGCTGGCGTTCGGCGATCGCCTTCAGGTCATCGGCGGCACTCCCGCTCATGCTGGGCGCGGAGTGCATCGGGACGCTGACCCTGCACTGGGCCGAGCCGCACGAGTTCGACACCCCTCTTCGCGACACGCTCGAGACGGTCGCGACCGTAGCGGCGCTCGCGATCACGCATGCCGCCGTGCGCGCTCACGGTCACTCGGCATCCATCGAGACTGACAGCGCTGAGGACTCGCCAGCCGATGAGGCGCAGGCCGATGAGCAGCTGGCCCCCGGCACCGTCATAGCCATGCCGAGGCGCTCGGCAACCGCAGGCGTCGCGCGCTTCGAGATCACGTCCCACGGCGCTATCGTGCCCCGCCCGCCCGGCGATCAATGGAGCGGACGCGAAGCGCTACGCATGCTCGTCAACGACAGGACCGCCGAGGACGCCACGGCCGTCTTCGACGTCTTCATGCCAGCGCGGGGCACCTGTGCGTGTGTCTCCGTCCGGCTGCCCGGGTCCGCAGACTCACTCCCCGACGCAGAAGAGGCTCTTCTCGGCCTCGCTCGCACCTCTCTTGCACATGACGCTGGCGTCGAGGGCACGCTTCACGCCCTCGATGATGCGGCACGCTCCATGCTGCCACCGGGCGAGGTGGCCGACGTGTGGGTCGCCACGTTCGATCAGGAGGCTGGCGCGCTCGAGTGGGGCTCGGTCGGCCTGGTCGAGATGAAGCTGCGCGGGGGTGACGGTCGCGAGTGGAAAGAGCTCCGGGATGCCGAGAGCGGCGCGGGCGTGCACGTCGGCGACATGCGTATCGTCATGCAAGGGGACCACGTGCTCACGACCGTGGGCAACGAGATCGACGTTCACGTCACGCGCGTGCGGTAGCGCGCCTGGGTCTGGGTGGTGAGCTGAGAGTGTCTCGCAGGGTTCGGGCAGCGTTCGAGATCATCGTCCTCGGTGTGCTCCTCGCCCTGATCGCTCCACTGCTCTCAGGTTGTGGCGTGCTGCACGCGACCCAGGAAGCCTCCTATCCCCCCGGCTCTGAGCCGCGCGATGAGGACTGGGAGTACCTTCTCACCGTGGACGCGACGACTCGGACGACGTTTGCCGAGTTCTCCGAGAAGCAGGTCCTGATCACGGTGGCGGATGCGCAAGGCGAGCAGCTGCTCGAAGACGAGCTCGTGTTCAACTGCGGCCTCATCGACATCGAGACTGTCTGGGACGAGCGCGACACCATCCACGTGGACCTGCTGGCGGTCGCCGCCGAGGATGCCGAGGACCCGTACAACCGCAAGCTCGAAGAGAGAGGTCCGCTGCTGCTGGCGCGGCTCAAGTACGAGTTCGATGACGACGCCGGCGAGTTCGTGCGCACGGCAGGTCCGTAGAGGTGTGTCGTTCGGGTGAGGCTGCTGGCCGAGGGCGTGTCTCGGGGACTCGACTGGGTACACTCCGGTTCAGGTGACCTGAAGCGTCGAGACCGGTGATGATCGACGCCCTGCGGAAGGGGACCACATGCACGCGCGACGCGGCCGTGGAACGCTAGCTGCTTCAGGAATCGCTCTTGCGCTCCTTGTCGCGATGCTCCTTCTTGCGGGATGCAACTCGCCTGAGCCGGCGGAACCGGTCGAGGCCACCGAGACGGCGCCCGCCACCGAGACGACCCCGGCGGCGATGGCCGATCTTGGCCCCGCCCGGTACGAACTCGTCTTCGACGCCACCTGGAGCGCTCAGACCCACCCCACCGACTATCCGTCCAACGCGCACTTCTCGGGCCTCATCGGAGCGGTGCACAAAGAGGGCGCCTACATCTGGGGAGTGGGTGCGGACGCCTCGCCCGGCATGAAGAACATGGCCGAGACGGGCGGCAAGAGCCCGCTCGATGCAGAGATCGAGACCATGATCGCCGATGGCGAGGCCTGTGAGCTCATCTCCGGCGATGGCGTGAACCCCGCACCCGGGATGGCGTCGGTGCAGTTCACCGTGACCGACGAGTGCCCGCTGGTCTCCGTGGTCACCATGATCGCGCCGAGCCCCGACTGGTTCGTCGGCGTCTCGAGTCTCGACATGAGGGAGGACGGGGCGTGGGCCGACGAGATCGTCATCGAGGTCTTCCCATGGGATGCCGGCACCGACAGCGGTACGACCTACTCGGCGGCCAACGCGCCCACAGACCCGGCCGAGAGCATCCGCCTCATGCCGCCCGAGCCACCGATCGAGGTGGACGGCTTCGTGCCGCCTTTTGGGACGTTCACGTTCACGCGCGCGGACGGGTGAGGGTCTCGGGAAGAACCGATCGATGCCGCTCGACCCCTACGGCGTGATCAGGACGTCCCCGCCGTCCTCGTCTTCGCGTTCTGCGGCGGCTTCGGGGTCGAGGGCTGCCGGACGGTAGTTGAAGGGGACCGCTCGTGCTGAGCCCTCGGACCAGTCCACCATCTTTGCGTCGCACGCGCGGCAGAGCAGCACCTCAGACATGCCGACGATAGAGAGCTGCGTCCCCCGCGAGTACTGCGTGTGAGCACGTGGCCGCTCGACGAGGTCATCGCCGCCACACGTCGCGCAGGTCTGCGCCGCTGCATCCCGCAGCCAGGACTCTCCACACGTCCCGCACGTGATCGTGATGCCCTCGGGCGACTCGCTCCCTGAGAGCTCCTCTGACTCCCCACAGCGGGGACACTCGATCTGCTTGGGCACGGGCTCTCCTTGGCGCGGATGTCTACCTCTTGGGCCTGAGCTCCCAGATGGCAAGGCCGATCGAAAGCACGGCGAGACCTGCGATCAGCGCGATGCGCAGCCACTCGGCCAGCGAGGTCTGCCAGATCCACAAAGCTCCCATCCACGGTAGCAGGAAGAGCCACATCGCGATCTGCATGAAGAGCGACTGGTCGCTCACCCACGTCCAGGCCGCGTCGAGTCCACCCGCAGTGCCGAGCGCCAGATAGCCGACGATCGCCCAGCCGACGATGACCACGATCAGCCACGCCGAGCGGACCGTCGTGCGCATCGCGGGGTGCGACTTGCCCAGGGGCGCCGCGTCGGCGAGCACCATCGCAACAAGGCTCACTGCGACGATCACCATGCCTGCGACTGCGAGTGCCATCGTGTTCTCCCCCAGAAGACGACGCTACCGCGCGAACCCCTTCTGCATTGTAGGCCTGTGCGCCGATTGACGCGGCCGTGGGACGCACGCGAGGAGGCGGCCCGCCCTCCGGCAGACCGCCTCCTCGGCTGAAATCGTTTCGGTCATCTGGGTGAGATGCCGAGCCTCTGTGCCTTGTCGCGCACAGACGGTGCGTTCGGTGCTACTCGTCGCCCTCGTGGCGGCCGTCGTGGTACCAGGAGCCTGCGTCGTCGGGACGATTGGCCTGGCCGCCGCCGCCGAGGTTGTGCTGCTGGGCGTCGTTGAGGCCGTCGCCGAAGCCGAGGGCCGAGCCATCGGGCTTGAAGTACGGGCCGCGCTCGATGGGGTCGCCCGCCGGCTGATCGCCGATGGCGAAGGCAGGTACGGCGATGAGTGCGAGCAGTGCTACGGTCAGGATTGCTGTCACTAGTGTCTTGCGAAGCATGGCGTTCTCCTTCGGTCTGGGGTTGCTTGTATGTCTCTGTTTGCGTGCGGCCTCCGGAGTCGATCACCGCTCACACCCCGAAGAACGCGGCCCGAATCAGGCGGGGTACGGGCAAAACGATGAGACTTCTCTTACATGTGAGGCATCTCACCAATGGCGTGAGATCCTGTGCTCAGAGCCGCGTCTCGATCGCGCAGGAATCCACGACTCACATGTGTGAGATCGGGTGCCGGCGCGCCGGGGAAGGGGAATCGCTCGAGGAGTCCCCGGCCGAGAACCGGGCCTTCGCCACCTAGCCACCTTGCGGGGGCGGCGGTCCACGGGCTGCTGTTCGCCTCCGATGCCGAGTAGCTCGCTCGGCTCGGGCAAGTGAAGGGTTCACTATGTAGGGGGCGGTCAGCTGCGCGTCGAAACAGGCGGGTGGAGACCGGGGCACGCGGAACGCCGTACCCGGTCCACCGCGATGTGCGAGTATCTACGGGGGCGCAATAGGCGCAGAGCCCGCGTGAGGAGATTCTGATGTCGTTTTGTACAGCAGTGAACTGCATCGATGGTCGGACCCAACTGCCGGTCATCAACTACCTTCGGGACCAGCTCGGCGTGGACTACGTCGACATGGTCACCGAGGCCGGTCCGGTGCGAGCCACGACCGACCGTCCTGACCGAGGACTGTCCGGCTCCACACTGCAGCACACCGTGCTCTCGATCGAGGAGCACGACTCTGTCGCTCTCGCCGTTGTCGCCCACCACGAGTGCGCCGGCAATCCCGTGAGCGACGACGAGCAGATACAGCAGCTGCAGCTTGCTGCCGACTCGCTGGCCAAGCAGTTTCCTGCGCTGCCGATCTACTGCCTCTGGGTCGACAACACGTGGACGGTGAGCGAGGTCTGCATGCGGGAGCCGGTCGGCGAGTAGGCGATCGGACGCCGACGTGACCGAGGAAGCCGAGCGCATCGATGAGTACATCGCGGGCTTCCCCGAGGAGACCCAGGTGCTCCTGCGCGAGATGCGCGTGATCATCGCGTCGCAGGCGCCAGAGGCCGTCGAGAGCTGGGGATACGGCGTTCCCGCCTTCGACCTGGCCGGCAAGCACATGGTGTACTTCGCCGCATTCAAGAACCACGTCGGCCTCTACCCGACGCCGTCGGGCCTCGAGGCGTTCGCCGACGAGCTCGCCGAGTACAAGACCGCCAAGGCGACGGTGCAGTTCCCGCTCGACGAGCCTCTGCCCGAGGACCTGATCCGCCGCATCGTGCAGTTCAGGGTCGACGAGCTCACGGGATAGCGCCACACATGACCCGCGAAGACAGCAGAGAGGCAGACGTCAGCCGACGCGACCGATCCCGCCCTGATCGCTCGGCTCGTCGCCGAGGACATCGCCGTCGTGCCCTACGACCCATCGTGGCCGGAGGCCTTCGAGGCCGAGCGGGACCACCTGCGGGCGTGCCTTCCCGCAGAGCTCATCGGCCGCATCGAGCACTTCGGCAGTACGGCGGTGCCGGGGCTCTCGGCCAAGCCGATCGTGGACATGCTCGTGGAGGTCACGGATCTCGAGGCCGTCCGCGAGCGCGTCGTTCCCATCCTCGAGGCGCAGGGGTACGACTACATCTGGCGGCCGACCATCGGCGATGACGGCCCGCCCTGGTACGCGTGGTTCATCAAGCGCGATCCGGCGACCGGCGAGCGCACGCACCACATCCACATGGTGGAGGCGAGCTTCGCCGAGCACTGGGACCGGCTGCTCTTCCGCGACTACCTCATCGAGCATCCCGACGCTGGCCGAGGAGTACGCGACGCTCAAGACCCGGCTGGCCGAGGAGTCGGCCGACCGCGCCGAGTACACGCAGGCCAAGACGGAGTTCGTGGTGCGCGTGACCGAGGAGGCCAAGCGCGAGGCCGCCGCCCGCGACGAGCCGACCTCCTGACTGAACGTTCAGTCAGGGCTCCAGATGGCCTCGGCTACATGTCCTTCATCTGCATGACGGCGAAGACCGCACCTTCTGGGTCGGAGAGCACGCAGAAGACGCACACGGGAATCTCCATGGGCTCCATCTCTGCGCTGCCTCCAAGAGCTCTGGCCTTCTCGACCACAGCGTAGGCGTCATCGACGGCGAAGTATGTGAGCCAGTGGGGAGGTACCTCGGGTGGGAACTGCTCGCCCATGAGCATGATGCCGCCCTCGGCCTCGCCTTCGACCTCGAACGACCAGTAGTTCGGATCGTTCTCGCCGCTGCGATCGAACTTCCAGCCGAACAGCGCCTCGTAGTAGTCGGCTGCAGCCGCCATGTCGCGGGTGTTGAGGTCGTTCCAGATCAACGAGCCGTGCGCGTCGAAGAGCTCCGCTCCCGGGTGCCCCATCGGCTGCCAGAAGAAGAGCGGCGCCGCCAGTCGGGTCGGCCACGCCGACCATGCGGCCGAACTCCTCGACGTCCATGAGCGGCATCATGACGTTGCCACCCAGACTCTCTGCCTTGGCGATCGTCGCCTCGGCGTCATCGACGGTGACGTACGCGTTCCACATCGACGGCATGCCTGCCATGTCCGGCGGCATGGGCCCGCCACCGGCGACGAGCTTCCCGTCCTTGCGTGAACATCCGGTAGGGCGGCCCGCCGGGGAAGGTCGGCACGTCCTCGTGCGACCAGCCGAACAGGCCCTCGTAGAACGTCGACTGCTTCTCGATGTCGGTCGCGCTGCAGGATCGACCCAGCTGAAGTGACCGTGCTTGTTCCGACTCATGTGGACCCCTCCACTCATCGTGCCCAGTGAGGGATATGTACCCGGCTACTCGGTCGTGCGTCAGACTCCCGTGCCCGGGTTCATCCGTCGCGGGAATCCCGCTGCTCGGCTACGCTGACATCATGGATCGCATCGAACAGGCTCGCGGACTCCTTGCGCAGGGCAACGTCGTCCTCGGCCCCATGGCAGGGGTCGCCGAGGCACCCTTCCGCGCCATCTGCAAGCGCATGGGTGCTGGCCTGACGTACACCGAGATGGTCAGTGCACTGGGCCTGCACTACAACCCGGACTCGCGCATGGTGAAGTCACTTCTCACACTCGCGCCCGAGGAGATTCCCGCGGTGGTGCAGATCTTCGGGTCCGACCCGGCGATCATGGCCGAGCAGGCCCACCTGCTTCTCGAGCGGCGCGGCTCCAGACATCGCGATGATCGACATCAACATGGGATGTCCGGTGGCCAAGGTCGTGAGCAAGGGTCATGGCTGTGCGCTCATGCGCGAGCTCGACCTCGCCGCTGAGATAGCGTCGCAGGTCGTGGCGGCGTGCAACGTGCCAGTGAGCGTGAAGTTTCGCGCAGGTTGGGACGAGGACAGCGTGAATGCGGTCGAGTTCGCCCGCGCCATGGAGGAGTCGGGCGCTGCGGCGCTTGCGATCCATGGGCGTACGCGAGAGCAGCTCTACGACGGCACGGCGGATTGGGCCGTCATCGCCGAGGTCGCACGAGCCGTGTCGGTCCCGGTCACCGGCAGTGGCGACGTGCTCACGGCCGAGGCCGCCAAAGCGCATGCTCGACGAGACCGGTGTCGATGCCGTGATGATCGCGCGGGGAGCGCGGGGAAACCCATGGATCTTCAGAGAGGCGCGAGCCCTGATCGATCGCGGGGAGACACTCCCGCCACCCACAGCGTTCGAGAGAATCGACCTCGCGAGGGAGCATCTTGCCGCGACGATCGAGTTCGGCGGCGAGCATGCGTTCCGGCGCATGCGCAAACACATCCCGTGGTACACGGCGAACCTTCCCGGTGCCACCAGGTTCCGAGCCGAAGCGAACCGGGCAGGCGATTCGGTCGAGATGGATGAGCTCCTATTGCGGTACCGGGAGTACCTCTTGCAGAGGGAGGCTCGTCTCGCGGCTCGGCAGACATGAGCTCGGATGGTCGCGCAGACCGCGACGCTCGAGAATCCGTATGGGGAATGACAGTAGGAAGCGATGGAGAGGGGATGCATCCTGTGGAGAAGTGCGAGCATGTGACACAGGTCGACACTGACCTGACGAGTGATGTGGACGTCTGCGAGGACTGCGTGAAGCTCGGTGACACATGGGTTCACCTCAACGTCTGCAAGACGTGCGGGTACGTGGGCTGTTGCGACTCCTCGAAGAACCGACACTCTCGCAAGCATCACGAGGAGACTGGCCATCCGATCATCAGCCGCGCGCAGCATGGCACGTGGCTGTGGTGCTATCCGCATGACTCCTACGTGGACTCAGATGGAACACTCGGCTAGCGGGGCCCGGCAATGATCCTCATCGTCGGAGTGCTGCTCCTGGTCGTCTTCGCCACGGGATTCGTCCTTCACCGCACGGGGTCGCCATACTCGGTCGGGCTGCTCGCCGCTCACAAGCTGCTGGCAGTGGCGGGGGCGGTCATTCTCGGCTACTTCGTCTTTCGCGCCCTGCAAGAAGGGCCGCTCGCGGGCGGGACATGGGCATCGCTCCTGGCGACCGCGCTGTTCTTCTTCACAGCCGTCGCGACGGGGGGCATCATGAGTACCGACAAGCCCCAGCTGCCCGTCATCTCGACCCTACACAAGGTCGCCCCGTGGTTCACGGTGCTCTCCTCGGTCATGACCGTCTATCTGTTGGTGGGGTAGGAGCCGATGCGGACAGCTCAGACAGCCCGCTACATGGTCTTCATCATCCTCGGCATCGCGATCCTGGTGATCAAGCCTGTCTACTCCGGTCCCGGGCGAGGACATCGTCTACGCGTATGCAGGCAACGCATCGGTCTCGTTCGCCCTCTACTTTCTGGCACTCATCGCCTTCGCGCGGCGAGGCATCACCGACGGCGGGCTGGCTCGCGCGTTCGCGGCCGGCCTCGTCCTCATCGTCGTGGAGTTCTTCGAGATCGCCGACGGATTCGGCTTCATGGACAACACCTACGACACGCTCGACCTGCTTGCCAACATAGTCGGGATCGGGGTTGCCGTTCTCGTCGATATGGCCACGGTTCGCTTCGTGCCTGCGCCTCCCGCCGAGGAGGACGACGAGGCGGGGAGTGAGCCGGCTGTGACCTGGGACGCCGACCTCTACATGCGTTTCGGCGATCAGCGCACACGGCCCGCCCGCGATCTCGCTGATCGGATCGACATCGATGGGCCACTCCGCGTCATCGACTTGGGATGCGGCCCAGGCAACAGCACGCAGGTCTTGCGCGAGCGGTTCCCAGACGCGCGCGTCACCGGGCTCGACAGCTCCGAGAAGATGATCGCGAAGGCCCGCGAGGCCTATCCGGACGGTGAGTGGGTCCTCGGCGACATCGGTCACTGGTCTGCCGAGGAACCCTACGACCTGGTCTTCTCCAACGCGGCGCTGCAGTGGATACCTGATCACGCGAGTCTGGTGCAGAACCTCATCGATCAGGTCGCTCCCGGCGGCGCGATGGCGTTCCAGATCCCGCGGCATGTCGAGTCACCGCTGCGGGGGGCCATTCTCGAGACATCGCGCGACCCTGCGTGGAGCGAGCGCATGGACGAGGCGCGCGAGGCGCTCACGATGGAGAGCCCCGCCTACTACTACGACGCGCTCGCAGGCGCGGCCGACTCGCTCGATATCTGGCAGACCGAGTACGACCATGTCATGGACGGTACGCAGGAGATCATCGATTGGATCTCGAGCACCGGCCTGCGTCCCTTCCTTGCTGCGCTGGACAACGACGCGGAGGAGCGCCGGTTCGTGGCGAAGGTCTCCGAGCGCGTGCGGGAGGAGTACCCGCGTCGCGCCGATGGCAAGGTCATCTTCCCGTTCAATCGGCTCTTCGTGGTTGCATACCGCTAGCTGCTCAGGTACACACGAACCATGGCAGATGACGACACGACAGGCGGCAGCGCAGCGGGGGGAGTCCTTCGCCCGACGCGTAGTTCGCATTCTCGGCCGCGTACTGCTCATCGTTGCTGCGACGTTGTTCACGGTCGTCTTCATGGCCTTCATGGCGGCCGCCATCATCCCGCCGCCCGTGCCTGACGCCACTCCCGATCCTGCGCCCGACTACGCTTCGGCGCTCGCCCGCGTGGCTGACCTCCAGGCCAAAGACACGGCCGAGGTAGCCTACGGCACGATCTTCATGGGACAGGGGAGCACGAGTCACGACCGCGGTCGTGTTGCTGCATGGCTACACCAACAACCCCGATCAGTTCCGCAAGCTCGGGGAGGCGTATCACGCGGCGGGATACAACGTACTCATCCCTCGGCTGCCCGGCCACGGCATGCGAAACGTGATGACGAGAGCTCTCTCCGAGGTGGATGCGGCCGCGCTGGTCGAGACGACCGATGAGGCCATCGATATCGCCGCCGGGCTTGGAGAGAACGTCGAGGTGGCGGGGCTCTCAGGTGGCGGGACGATGGCGGTGTGGGCTGGCTACAACCGCGATGAGGTCGTGAGCGCCGTGCCGATCTCACCGTTCATCGAGCCGGCTGGCATACCGGTGATGCTCGTCCGTCCTCTCACCGAGATCATCCATGCGCTTCCCGACATCTACATCTGGTGGGATCCCTCCGTGAAGGAGAATCATGTTCCGCCAGACGCCTATCCGCGGTTCTCTCTGCACTCCCTCACCGCCTTCCTCGATGTGGGAGCAAGCGTCGTTCGCGACGACCCAGAACGGACCACCACGCTCACGAGAGCGGTCTACATCTCGAATGGCGCGGACGACTCGGTCAACGAGGAGTACGGCGACATGGTTCTCAAGAGGTATGTGGGACCGATGGCCGACACCGTGCTCTTCCACGAGTTCGACGAATCGCTCGGCTACGCGCATGACCTCATCGATCCCGATGGTCTCAACGCCGATCACATCGATGAGATCTACGCGAAGCTCTACGCGTGGCTCGGCCTCGAGGCCTAGCGACACGGCGAGGACCTTCCTGCTGGCCGAAGAGCATCCGCAGTTCATCCCCACAATCCACGCCTGCGCAGGATGTGGGAATACATGGAGTGTGTGCTCCGTCACATATGCCGACAATCGCGCCGTTTGTCGTTGTGCCCGGAGCACGTTTGGCCGATAACCTAGGTAGAGATTCGGTCGGACGTATAGGGGATGCTTCGCGTTGAAGAGAGCGCGGATAGTCGTTCTGATAGCGATCGTGCTCGCCGCTGTCACAGCCTCCTCGGTGGCAGCGAGCGGTCGCGTCGCATCGGCGCATCCCGAGCGCAGCTCGAACCCCACTGCATTCGACAGCGCGGTCGCAGTGGCGCCGAGTTCGGTCGTCACGCTGCATCAGGATCCGACGCAACGTCGCGTGACCGACGATCCGGGTGTCTACAGCAGCGGCTTCGCGCAGGCAGCAGACACCGCGTCCACAGGCGTGCCAGCTACGACGGCGCTGTCGAACATCACCTCCTCCAATGGCGGCAGCGACACCCAGAGCGCCGATCAAGCTGATGGTGGCCCCGACGGAGCCGACGATCACAAGAAGGTCAACTGGCACAGGAAGTACTGCGACAAGACGCGGGATGACCTGGTCAAGAGCGGTCCCGAGGCCGAAGAGGCGCTCGAGGGGTTGTGCGATCCAGGTGCGTGCGGCGAGCTGCCCGGTCTTCCCGACGGCGTGGATGTCCTCGCGGCGACACCGCGCCCGGGTTGGTCCAACATCTTCAACTTCGACGGCACGACGGTCTACTTCTTCTACGTCGACGTCCTGCTCTCTCAGGACGGCATCACGAGCGCCCGCACCATCGAGATCCCGATGACGCTCGAGTCAGGCGCCTGGACACCCTCTGACATCGATATCCAGACAGACGGCCTCGATTTCGTGCAGTCGGTGGAGTTCTAGGAGGTGGGAAGCGTGAAGACGACATACTGCAGGCGTGCAGCGATGCTCGCTCTCCTCGTCGTCGCGTGTGCGATGCTGCTTCCCGTCTCGGCGCTCGGATACGTGCCGATGGAGTCGCCGCACAAGTACGCCGGATGTGACAACTGCCACTCTGTTCACAGTGCCCCGGCGCTGCCGGACTACCGCACCAAGGAGTCCTGCTATAGGTGTCATGGCGACACGTCGGCGGAGGCCACCGACTCGGCCCACACTCCCGTGAACACGCAGGGGTTCTTCTACGACTACTCCGGTCAGACGGCCGGTTCAAAACACCGCAACGCGTACATGACGGCCAACAACAAGGACTGCGGCCACTGCCACAACCCCCACCGTGACAGCGATGACTATCCTATGCTCGTCCGTGTTCGCACGGGTTCTGGCACCTATGTCTACAACACGGTGACCGATCCCGATCGGAACGTGGATGTGCTTCAACTGTCACGGCGACGATGCGGTGGCCATGGCGGCGCAAGGTGGTCCGGGTGCCTATGGCGCAACGGCCGGCGATCACAACGAGGCGGGCTACGACGGTTCGGCGCACGGGACCCAGACGATCGACCCGAACAACAGCAACCCCGGCATCGGGTGCGAGATCTGCCACAACAAACATGCCGCGCCCGGTATCAAGCTGATTGACTATCGCTCGAGCAACACGACCGACGCGGACCTCTACGCCGAGGCGAACCTCTGCTTCGTGTGCCACAAGGGCTCCTCGTCCGAGGCCAGTGTTGCGGCCGGGTATGCCGCACCGTTCGCGTGGAACGATCGTGACGTGCAGGCTGAGTTCGCGCGCTCCTCGGCCCATCCCACCCAGATCGCCGCCTCAGGAGCGAGTCTGACGTGCGTGGGCTGCCACAACGTACACATGACCGAGGAGGGGAGCGGATCGTGGGTGGCAAGCCGAGCCGCCGATCCCACGAACACCAAGAACGTGCCGGCTAGTTTCACTGAGTTCTGCCTCGGCTGTCACACGGCGACGGCACCCAGCGCGACGATCTCCACCGACACGCTCGTGCCCTACGATGTCGGGTTCTCGTCCGTCTCGGCCCCGTACTTCTCCGGCTGGGACAAGACGACTGCTGGATTCGAGGCGACCGCATCGGGACACTACACCACGAGCGGCACCAAGGCGCTCTGTGAGAACTGCCACGACCCGCACGGTTCCGACTTCGCTCGCCTGACCGCGTGGACCCGCCCGGCTTCGGCGACCACGCTCACAGCGGGCAGCCGAGAGAACACGAGCACGACGCTCTCTCGTGAGGAGAACCTGTGCTACCAGTGTCACGGCAACGGAACGACCGGCAAGCAGGCCCCTGGCGCGAAGAACGTCGCCACGGCGATGGGGCTCTCCTACGCACATACTGCGGAAGACTACTCAGGTCGCCACTCCGACACCGAGACCGCATCTGATCTCGGCGGCACCAACAGGCATGCCGAGTGCGTCGACTGCCACGACCCGCACGTCACGCGCAAGGAGGGTGGCACGGCGCTGCACACCGAGGGCTCGAGCACGGTGGGCGCGGCCGTCTACGGAGCGTATGGCTCCGAGCCCACGTGGATCGCGACGAACTGGGCGGCGCCGACCTCGTATGCGGCCGAGCGCCTGAGCGATGAGGACACGGACTACGAGGCGTACCTCTGCTTCAAGTGCCACAGCTCCAACACGAGCCAGCCGACGAGCCAGACCGACATCGCGCTCGAGTTCAACCCCAGCAACTACTCCGCGCACAACGTCACGGCGCGAGCCCAGGGCGTGAAGACCTCGTTCAACGTGAAGCCGGAGGGCTCCTCGACGACCCAGTCGGTCTCGTGGGCGTTCCCCACCCAGGGCGTGTTCCGCAGCGGCTGGGACAAGGACTCGATGATGACGTGCACGCACTGCCACACGAACAGCACGGCCGATGCGAAGGGCCCGCATGGCTCGAGCGCCGAGTGGCTGATCGACCCGGCGTACTCGCGCGACTGGAAGACGGTCGGCATCTACAGCAGCGGCACGTACGGCATGGGCTACAACTCGGGAAGCTCGACCTACGACGCTACCGATGTCATCTGCGCCAAGTGCCACGACCTCAACGGCACGGGCAATCAGTGGTCGAACACCGGTCACACCCGCAGCGCGCACTACATCAGCCACAAGGACGAGAAGTACTGCGTGAACTGCCACATCAAGATCCCGCATGGCTGGAAGCGCCCGCGTCTGCTCGGCTACAACACCGACGACTCTGCGTATGCCACGACCAACAACGGCGGAGGCAGCTATCCGCTCAACCGGGTCGCCGTCACGAACCACACGCTGAGCGGCGGCCAGACCCAGTGGGCCTGCGCCGACTGCAAGACCTCGGGCGGCAAGCACACGCGCGAACCTGACGAGCCCCTGGCCGTAGGGTCTGCGCCGACGGCCGCCGCGAGCCCGTCAGCACCCATCGCCAGCCCTCTCGATCGCCCTCAGCGGTCGGCGCCTTCCGTAGTACCCTGTGCGCATGCGCATCATCGACTTCCACGTACACATCTTCCCTGACGCGGTGGCCGAGAAGGCGATCCCCATGATGGAGGAGAGCGCCTCGGTCGAGACGTCGTTCGACGGCACGTTCGACGGCATGTGCGCGGCCCGGGACGCTGCTGGGATCGACGTCACCGTGCTGCAGCCCGTCGCGACCAAGCCCGAGCAGGTCCGCTCGATCAACGACTGGACAGCCGCTCTTGCCGGGGACCGCGTCGTGCCGTTCGGTGCGATGCACCCCGACTTCGACGACCCTGCCACAGAGATCTCCCGCATGCGCGATCTGGGCATCCGCGGCATCAAGCTGCATCCGGAGTTCCAGGCCTGCGCGCCCGATGACGATCGCATGAGGCCCATCTACGAGGCCGCCGAGCGAGCCGGTCTCATCCTGCTCTTCCACGCCGGCATCGACATCGGGATCCCCACGCTCTACGGCCCGCCCACGACGTTCACCGACATCCACAGCGACTTCCCCGACCTGCGCGTCGTGCTCGCTCACATGGGCGGTTTCCAGTGCTGGGACGATGTCCAGACACACCTCATCGGCCTGCCGATCTGGCTCGACACCTCGTACTCGCTCGGACACATGCCCGATGAGCAGTTTCTCGAGATGGTGAGAGCTCACGGAGCCGACCGGATCCTCTTCGGCACCGATGCGCCGTGGGCCGACATGGCCGAGGAGGTCGCCCTCATGCAGGCTCATGCCGCTGGAGCCCGGGGAGCGCGAAGCGATCATGCACGGCACCGCCGAGGCACTGCTCGGGATCTAGGCCGCAACGTTCGCCGCGCGATCGTGGCGCCTGCTCGGAAGGCCGGCTCCGCGACCATCGTGTGACCTCCGTCACCAGGGCGCCCGCACTCCTTGACGCGGTACTTCATCACTCGTATAGTTCAGCGAATGAATCATTCAGCTGGCAAACCAATACCTGCAAGCGACGCGTCCCGCGATGACATCCTGGACGAGTTCGAGGCGGTCCTCTATCGCTTCGCTCGCCTCATGGGATCGCAGGTCGACAAGTTCGACGATCGCCTGACACCCCCACAGTTCATGGTCCTCAAGGCTCTCGAGCACACGGGGCCCATGCGCGTGTCGGACATCGCTGCACACATGGGCGTGAAGAACCCCGCCGCCTCGATGATGCTCAACGCGATGTTCGAGCACGACCTCGTCGATCGCGAGTCCGACCCGGACGACCGCCGCGCGACGCTCATCTCCGTCTCCGCCGCTGGCAAGAAGGAGCTTCGCGCTGCCGAGAAGAACCGCCGAGCACTGATGCGCGGCATGACCATGCGCCTGAGCGACGAGGAGATCAACTCGATCATCAGTGGGCTGCACAAGCTAGCCGACGCTGCCACTGCCGAGCTTGGCGGCAACGGCTCCAACGGACACGGACGACCAGACAGCGAGACGACCTAGCCGACAGGCACCACAGGCCTGCGGGAGTACCGTCAGGCGGGTACGGAAGGACGACATGGACCGCATAACCAAGTTCAGCCTCAAGAACCCGACGGTGATCATCGTCGCCACGCTGCTCGTGATCTTCGGCGGCGTCTATGCCGCAGGCGAGCTCAAGCGCGAGACGATGCCCGACGTGTCGATCCCGTTCGCTGCGGTCGTGACGCCATACCCGGGTGCGGCACCGACGGATGTGAACGACAAGGTCACCACACCGCTGGAAACGGCGATGTCGGGCGTGCAGGGCATGACCAACATGACCTCCACGTCCGCTGACTCGGTCTCGGTCGTCGTGGCCGAGTTCGAGTTCTCGCACGACATGGACGAGGCGGAAGTCGAGATCACCAAGGCGATCGCAGATGTCGAGCTGCCCGAGAACGTCATCGAGCCGGAGATCACCCGTATCAGCTTCGGCTCCTCGCCGATCCTCAAGCTCTCTGCCGCAGGCGGCGAGTCTCCTGAGGAGCTGAGTACCACGGTCCAGAACATCGTCGTCCCGGCCCTCGAAGCGGTCGATGGTGTCGGCGAGGTCCGCACGAGCCACGACGATCCCGGCTCGGTCAAGATCGTCTTCGATCCCAACGCGCTCGAGGAGCACGGGCTGACGGCAAGCGATGTCGTCCAGCAGCTCCAGGCGTCCAACCTCGCGTTCCCGGTCGGCTCGGTCACCATCGACGAGGTCGAAGAGCCCATCCGCGTGAGCGGCACGCTGCACTCCGTCGAGGACATCCAGGAGCTGCAGATCGTGAAGTACCCCAACATGAACGAGTTCGTCGGCGATGCGCTTGCCAGCATGGGCGAGGGCATGGGTGCGCTCGGCGAAGGCATGGGCGCTCTCGGGGGTGCCGTGGGTCAGATCGGCGGCGCGGTCGGCGAGCTCGGTGCCGGCGTGGGTGAGCTCGGCGTGACGTTCGGCCAGACCTCGGCCGAACTCGCGATGCAGATCGGGTACGTGTCCGGCATCCAGGAGGTCCAGGCACAGCTCATCGAGGCCAAGATGGGCATGGCGCAGGCCCAGGCCGTCCTCCAGAACCCGATGTCGACTCCTGAGGAGAAGGCCATCGCGCAGGCGACCATCGACCAGCTTCGCAGGTCATCCCCGTCCTCGAGGAGACGCTCGCCGAGCTTCAGGCGATGCTCGCGGCGTCGCAGGAAGCCATGATGAAGGCCGCCCAGGATGCAGAGATGGAGCTTCCCGCCGATCAGGCGCCATCCTCCGGCGGCGGCATGACCATGCCCTCGGCTCCCTCGGGCGGCGGCACCGCCGACTTCGATGCCGAAGAGGACCTCGAGGTCGAACTCGTATCGCTCAGCGACCTTGCCGAGGTGACCTACGACCCCGGCGTCGGATCGACGTTCAGTCGCTCCAACAGCGAGCCGGCCGTCCTGATCGACATCATCAAGACCCAGGAGGCCAACACCGTCGACGTCTCTGAGGATGTCTACGCGGCCGTCGAGGAGCTCACAGGCGAGTCTGCGGTCATCGCCGCTGCCCCGTCCATCTTCGAGAGTGTTGCGTACGCCGCCGAGGAGGAGGGTGCGCTCCTTCCCAGCGACATGTCGCTCTGCAGTCACCTACGATGCCTCGATCCAGATCAACGAGGGCATCTGGGACATGGTGCGCGAGGGTCTGCTCGGCGCGGTCTTCGCCTTCCTCGTCATCCTCCTGTTCCTGCGCAACTTCCGCGCGACGATCATCGCGGCGATATCCATCCCGCTGTCGATCGTCATCTCGCTGCTCTTCGTCTACTGGGCGGGTATCTCGCTCAACATGATGACGCTGGGCGGGCTCACGGTTGCCATCGGTCGCGTTGTCGATGACTCGATCGTCGTCATCGAGAACATCTTCAGACACATCCAGATCGGCGACAAACGCAATGCGGAGCTCGTGCGCGTGGCGACCAAGGAGGTCTCGACCGCCATCACGTCGGCGACGCTGACCACCGTCGCCGTCTTCCTCCCCATGGCGTTCGTCTCCGGCATCGTCGGAGAGGTCTTCACGCCCTTCGCGGTATCGGTCGCGCTCGCCGTTCTGGCTTCTCTGCTGGTCTCGGTCACCATCGTCCCGCTGCTCTCCAAGTGGCTGCTGCTGGGCGCCAAGGTGAAGCCGGTGGATGAGGCGCAGCATCAGGAGGAGAGCTACTACAGCCGGATGCTGCGTTGGTCGCTCGGGCACAAGACACCGGTGCTTGCCGTCTCGGCACTCCTGTTCGTCGGTGCGCTGGCGCTTATCCCGATCATCGGCGTGGGCTTCATGCCGCCATCCTCTGAGAACTACATCACCATCGACGTGAGCTATCCCATCGGGAACAGTGCCCGAGGTCGTCGATGAGGCTCTGGTCTTCATCGAGGACGGACTCGAGCAGGTCGACGATGTCGTCTTCTATCAGACCACTGTCGGCCAGGCGAGCGGCTTCGACTTCGCCTCAGGCGGCAACCAGGGCACGGTCTTCGTCAAACTGGACGAAGAGGCCGATCCGGATGTCGCCGTGGCTGAAGCCCGCGAGATGATCAAGCCCCTGCAAGAGGACGGCGCTGACGTCGCCGTCGCTCAGGTCGACGTGACCGGTGCCGGGGCCAACAGCGTCGAGGTCTACATCACGGGCAGTGACTTCGCAGACATCGAGAAGACGGCCGACATGATGGTCGTCGCCCTGCAGGACGTCGACGGACTCGAGAACATCTCGAGCAACGTGAGCGAGGTGCGCCCGCAGATCACGGTCGATGTGGACCAGGTGGCCGCTGCCGACAACGGTCTCAACGCGGCGATGGTGGCGGGCGCGGTACGTGGCTACGTCGCCGAGCAGGACGCCACCGTCATCGACGTCGACGGCACCGACATCGACGTCATGTACCAGACCGATCCCGGCGAGGTCTCGTCGGTGGACACGGTCGCCAACGCAGAGCTCCAAACACCCCTGGGCGAGTCGGTCCTCATCAAGCAGGTCGCCGTGGTCGAGGAGACCGAGACGCCGGTTGCCGTGCTGACGCGCAACCAGGCCGAGTTCGCAGCCGTCACGGCCTCCGTCACGGACCGCGACTCCAACACCGTCATCACGGCGATGAACGAGGAGATCGCCGCACTCGACATCCCCGATGGCGTGGAGATCCAGGTGGCGGGCATGGCCGAGATGATGAGCGATGCGTTCGTCCAGCTCGGATTCGCCATGCTCATCGCCGTTGCTGCGGTCTACCTCGTGATGGTGGTCGCGTTCGGCGAAGCCATCGCTCCGCTCGCCATCATGTTCTCGCTCCCGCTGGCCATCATCGGCAGTGTGCTGGCCCTGCTCATCGTGGGCATCCCGCTCGACATGCCTGCCATGATCGGCCTGCTCATGCTCATCGGTATCGTGACGACCAACGCCATCGTGCTCATCGATCGGGTGCATGCAGAAGACTCAAGGAGGGTCTGCCCAGACGGGAGGCCATCCTCGTTGCCGGCGCAGACCGCATCCGGCCGGTGCTCATGACCGCGCTCACCACGATCTGTGCACTGCTGCCGCTTGCGGTCGGTCTTGCCGAGGGAGCACTCATCTCCCAGTCGCTGGCGGTCACGGTCGTCGGAGGTCTGACCACCTCGACACTGCTCACCCTCGTCGTGGTGCCTGTCATCTACGACATGCTTGAGGGCTGGAAGGACCGCATCCTCGGCGACAAGCATGCCGAGACGAACGAGATGGCTGCCTAGTACAACGGCTTGCCACGCAAGACGACAGCCCGGCGGACCTCATCGGTCTCGCCGGGCTGTTCAGTTCTCGCGTCCTCGCATCGTGTCCAGCGGGCGTCGGCCAGCTCAGGTGCCAGCCCCCACGGGCGTATCGATGCAGCCCGCAGTCCCTAGCTGGTGGGCGAGGGGTGCTGCGCCTTCCACATCTGATGACGAATCCACTCGTAGAGCATGTGGACGAGCCATGCGGCCACCGCGTAGGCGGCGATCGCGAAGAGCGCTGCAACGCTGAAGGCGCCACCGGCACCGCTGAGTTCGGTGTCCGAGAACATGCCGGCGAACGGCTCCATGAACCCGGAGGCGGCGTTGTAGATCCAGTTGGAGAACGAGGCGTCCGGGCTGGCCCCGAAGAGCAGCAGGAAGAACCCGAACGCGATGATGATGATCGCCGCGACGCAGTAGACGTACATGATCGCGACGACGACCTTGCCCACGCCCAGCAGTATCCTGAGCCCCAGACGATCGTTGTGCTTCTGCTCCTCGGCGGTCGGCTGTGCAGGCTGAGCAGGCTGAGCGTACGGCTGCTGAGCAGGCTGAGCGGGCTGCGCGGGCTGTGCCGGCGGCTGGCTCGGCGTCTGGTTCTGCCCCGTGTCGGTTCCGTTGGTCACGAGTATCACTCCTCGGTAGTCGTCCCTAGCTGTCGCGGGCCCTCGTCCGGCTCCGCGTCGGCTGTCTTCGCTAGGTATCATGCCCCAAAGACGTGCAGTCGTCGCGCGGTGGCGCGAACATCAGGTCTTTGCGCGGCTCACGGGGGCATCTTCACGCGTCTTCATCTCGCCCTGGGGACTCGAGGCGGGTATGCTATGCGTAGACCACAGATGCTCGGTGCCGCAGTGCGGCAGACGGGGTGAACGATGGCCGAGGACGTCACCTACACAGCGCCTGACGACGGGCAGGGAGAGCAGGACGAGTCCCGCTCGAACCTGTGGCTCGTCATCGCCGCCATCGTCATCATCGGCATCATCCTGTGGCTGCTCACGACGTGTGTTGCCGGTCAGCTCGCCGAGGACGAGCTCGCCTCGGGGCAGACCGTCACCGTGCCCGATGTCGTGGACATGCATCGCGATCAGGCCGTGACCACACTCTCCGAGGTCGGCTTCGATGTGACGATCCGCAAGCGCGCCAGTGACCTCAAGCCGCGCAACACCGTTCTGAGGCAGAGTCCGACCGCAGGCACCGAGGCCTCCTTCGGCATCACCGTGATCATCGAGATAGCCGACGGCCCCGTTGCACCGGAAGAGTCCGTGGAGACGACCCAGGTCGATGTCGTGCCGTACGTTCTTGGCAGCCAGGAAGACGCCGCAGAGGCCTCCATCGGCTCGGCCGGGTATCAGACCTCGACCTCGTACGGCTACTACGGCACGTCTAGGCCGGGCAAGGTCATGAGCCAGTATCCGGAGGCCGGAACCCCCGCCTCGGCAGGGACCGTCGTCTACATCTCGGTCTCCCTGAGCGAGCAGCCGCTGGCGTCGGTGACCGTGCCTGATGTGAACGGCCTTTCTCGCTCAGCGGCCGAGAGCAGACTGCGTGACGTCGGGCTGGAGCCGTTCGTGCTCGAGCGTCCGCCCCCGGCACCGCAGACAGTCGCCTCGGATGAGTGGCCGCGGCCGGGCACGATCGTGGACTCCGGGACACGCGTCTACTTCGTATTCGGGATCAACGACTAGCTCGAACCTACCGGTGGTGTGGAACATGCTTTGGCGACGCCTCCCGCGCATCACCCGTCGCCGCGTGGCAGCGGCGACGCTACTCCTCTGCCTGGTCCTTGGCGGTTGGCTGACGGCGCGTGAGGTGGCCCTGCGCTCGACGTGGGACGGTCTTCTCGAGCAGGTCACCGCTGTAGAGGACGTGCCCGAGGGCCCCATCTACCACAGCCGCCAGTGGTCGTTCGAGTACCAGGACACGACCTGCACCGTCACCGCTCGCTACAACCCGGCCGAACTCGAGCTTGCGCGAGAGATCGATACGTCGCGTGTCTTTGGGACGCGACTGTGGCTGCGCGCCGCCTACGTCTCCAACCTCGTGAAGGCCTCATCCGAGAGCAGGCTCGTAGACGATCTTGCATCCGAGTTCCAGCGGATCCGCGCCGATCTCGATCTGAGCGATGACGAGTACCTCGAGGTCATGGCGCGCGCGGTCCAGGCGATCCCCTACGGTGAGGTCGAAGACGAGATCCTCCTGCCGATCGAGGTCATCGCAGACGGCCAGGGAGTGTGCAGCGAGAAGAGCATCCTGCTCGCAGCGCTGCTGCTGCATGAAGACTTCGACACCGTCATCTGGGTCTTCGAGACCCAGGGGCATGCCGCGGTGGGTGTCGCGAGCAACGGGGCGACGTACGGCGAGACCGACTACGCCTTCCTCGAGACGACGCGGTACGCCTTCATCGGCCAGGTCTCTCCCGAGTTCGCTTCGAGGGGGCCGATCGCCAAGGCGCCCGAGATGATCCGCCTCGGCGGGAGCAGAGAGTACTCGGCCGGCGTAGAGGTCGCCTACATCCTCGACCAGCTCGACGAGGCTGAGCTGCTCGAGACGTTCTGGAGCAACTACCCGGACTATGCCGAGCAGGCCTCAGGCCCGCGCAAGACCCGTTTCGCATCGCGGGCCGAGGACTACTACGATGCCTCGAATCTCACCCGCTATGTGATGGGCAATACGCACGATCGGGCCGCTATCTACGCCGAGTTGCGGGCCCAAGACCGCGAGGTCCGGCCCAAGAAGTGAACTTTGCAGCAAGGCGGTGCGCCTCGGAGAAGATTCGCGTAGACTGTTGCGCAAGGTCCTCGAGGGAAAGGGCCCACGGTCGTGCGATGTCGAACTGTTGCATGCGAAAAGTGTGTATCGGGGGAGCGTCGCCAAGGTACGGACCCCGCTGGGGTGGAAGGATGAGTTTGCATGCCAACAGGTAAGGTTAAGTGGTTCAATCCGGACAAGGGCTACGGCTTCATCGAGCAGGAGGATGGGGACGATGTCTTCGTCCACTTCAGCGAGATCCAGGAAGAAGGCTTCAAGACTCTCGACGAGGGCCAGGAAGTCGAGTTCGAGGTGACGACCGGTAACCAGGGCAAGCCGCAGGCGAGCAACGTCCGCAAGGCCTAGCCCTGTGATTCGCGGAGACCGCTGAGGTCTTCGTATCCAGGTCAACATGACGGGCCCCGGTGCAGACGCACCGGGGCCTCGTTCTTTGCAGGTCCTACGAATCGAGGCTATCCGGTTTGACCCAGACGCTCGTCATGGCCTTGCTCGCCGCGCTGAGCTTCGGCATCTCGAACTTCGCTGGAGGCAGGGCCAGTCGTGGTGCGCCGCCCGTGCGTGTCGCCGCCACAGGTCACATCATCGGCCTTGGTGTGATCGGCGTGGTCGCCTGGGCGTGGGGTTCCGATGCCCTGGTCACCGCCGACATGGGGTGGGGGGCTGCGGCCGGTGCAGTGAGCGCCGGCGGGGTGCTCTCCCTCTACATGGCCATGCGTGACGGGGGCATGGGGGTCGTCATCCCCGTGACCGCCGGCATCGCCTCGGCCATACCCGCTGCTTGGGGCCTCATCACGGGGGACGTGTCCGGCGCTACGACGCTCGCGGGCCTCGGCGCTGGTCTTCACGGCCGTGGTGCTCGTGAGCGTTCCTGATCGCAGCGGGACGGCGACGCATACGCCCCCCAAGGCCATCGCGATGGCGATGCTTGCCGGTGTGCTCTTCGCCTCGTCGTTCTTCTTCCTCTCGCAGACGCATCCGGAAAGCGGCCTGTGGCCCACGGTGAGCTCTGCGGCTGGTCTCGGCCACCTTGCTGACGATCGGCGCGCTGGCCTGGACTCGGGGCGTACTGCCGCCTCGGCCCGCGGCGCTCGACACCGCGGTCGCAGGCGTTCTCGAGGTGCTCGCCACGATCTTCGTGCTCTTTGCGGTGCAGCTCGGCCCGGTCGCCGTGGCCGCGGTCGTCATCGGCCTGTATCCCGGCGTGACGGCGGGACTCGCGAGGATCTTCCTCGGCGAGCGACTCGCGTGGCATCAGGTCTTCGGTATCTTCATGGCACTTGGCAGGGATGGGATTGCTCTCGCTCTAGCGGAGGAGGCGTCGGTGGCAACAGATGATCAGCCAAGGATGGGCCGCATCGAAGATCACTTCGATGAGGAGGCGCCTGTCTACGACGACGTCATCGAGAAGATCATCCCCGGCTACGCTGAGCAGAACCGCGTGCTCCTCGAGGCGCTCGCCATTCCTCCTGGTTCCACGCGCGTGGCCGACTTGGGGATCGGGACCGGACAGCTCGCCGACCTCGTGCTCCAGCGGTATCCGGATGCCACGGTCGTCGGCCTCGATCTGTCACAGGGCATGCTCGATCAGGCTGCTACGAACCTGAGAAGGTTCGGCGATCGGATCGAGCTGGTTCGAGCCGACCTGGCCGACATCGCCGTCGATGGCGGCTTCCACGCGGTGATAGCGGGGCTCTCGATCCATCATCTCGACGACGCGGGCAAGCAGGTGCTGTTCACGCGCGTGTTCGAAGCGCTCGAGCCGGGTGGGATGTTCCTCATCCGTGACGTCGTACTTGGGTGACACCGACGAGGAGAGCGAGCGTCTGGACCAGGAGTGGCGCACCTTCATCCGCAGCAACGGGATGGACGATGAAGAGGTGCTCGCCCAGCACCACGCCGAGGACGTACCGGCACCTCTCGGCGCCCAGCTGAGCTGGCTTGCTGAGGCAGGATTTGCCGAGGTAGACGTCGTATGGCGCGAGTCGATGTTCGCGATCTTCGGTGGCCTGAAGCCCCTGCTGTGAGGCCCTAGGGCTCGCCCCGCTCGGCGTTGGCCGCGGTCGCGTCGCACATGTACTGTGCCATGCCCGGTCGGATCTTCTCGTAGGTCGCCGTGAAGCGCGGATCGGCGACGTACATCTTCCCGAGCTCGGCGTGCATGCGGCGCGAACACGGGTAGAACCAATGGTCGATCTGCAGCCGGGCACGCTCGACGGCATCCATCGCACGCGGGTCGTCTGCGGCGACACCCTCGTCCATGAGTGCGGCGACCGCCAGACTGATCTCGTCGCTCTCGTCCTTGTAGCGCTGCCAGTCCTGCTTGGTGTACTGCGAGGTGCGTCGCGCCGACTCGGCATACGCGTCCGTGTCACCCCAGCGCTCCTCGGCCTCGGCCTCGTGCTCCTTTGGATCGAAGTCTCCGAAGACCTCGAACATGTCCTCTGTGCTCATCGTCGTACCCTTCTCTTCGTGCCGCAGCGCTTGGTCCACCGCGTCCACCATCGCCAGCAGTTGTGTCGCGCGTGCCTCCAGGAGCTCACGTTGGCCGAGGAGTGCCGCGCGACGGTCGAACTCCGGGTCGTCCATGATCTCCTCGATGTGGGCCAGGTCGAAGCCCAGTTCCCTGAAGAGGAGGACCTGCTGGAGCCGCTGCAGATCGTCGTCATCGTAGAGGCGGTAGCCTGCATCCGACCGACCACTCGGCTCGAGCAACCCGATCTCGTCGTAGTGGTGGAGAGCGCGAACGCTCACGTGTGCGAGCTTGGCCACTTCGCCGACGGTGTAGGACACAGGTATCACCTCCAGCGCCCAGAATAGACCCTTACGTTACGTGAGGGTCAAGGGCCACGCGGATGTTCTGCTACGATTCCCAGGCCATGACTGCACTCCTCGCCACAACTGCCGCCGCTGTCTACGGCTGCGCCGACTTCCTCGGAGGTCTGGCGAGCCGCAAGGAGTCGCCCTTTGCCGTCTCGGCGCTCTCGCAGCTGCTCGGTCTCGTGGTTCTCATCGTGCTGGTGCCGTTCATGAGTAGCGGCGTGCCGAGCTCCGCAGATCTGATGTGGGGTGGCGCGGCTGGACTCCTCGGCGGCTGGGGCGTCGTCGCGCTCTACGCCGGGCTCGGCACAGGCAGGATGAGTGTCGTGGCCCCTACGACCGCCGCGCTTGCTGCCGCAGGTCCTGCCGCTTTCGACGTGCTGACCGGCGGGAGCCTCGGGGTCACGACGCTCGTCGGGATCGGTCTGGCGATCACCGCGATCATCATCGTGAGCATGACCAGCGAGGACGCCGGGAAGGGCTCATCGGGCTACGCGTTCATGCTCTCGATCGCGGCAGGTCTCGCGTTCGCGGGCTTCTTCATCCTGCTATCGTTCACGAGCCCGGATGCCGGGCTCTGGCCGTTGCTCGCTGCACGCGCCGTGAGCGTCCCGGTGCTCGTCGTGCTGGCGCTTGCCAAGGGAGGCCTGCGCGTCGCCAGGAGCTCTCTGCCGACGGTCGCAGCAGCCGGGATACTCGACATGGCCGCCAATGTCTTCGTGCTGCTCGCGATCCAGCGCGGACCGCTCGCGACCGCATCGGTTCTGGCCTCCCTCTATCCCGTTGCCACCGTGCTACTCGCCAGGGTCGTGCTACGCGAGCGCCTGCACGGCCTGCAGCGCGTGGGGGTCATCCTCGCACTCGTTGCCGTCGTCCTCGCCTCGATGCCGTAGACTTGTCGGTGAGCTAGCGGCAGCCTGGGAAGCCGGGCCGAGGGGGGCACATGATCACAGTCGAAGTCCCGGGATTCCGCACGTTGGAACTCGAGCATCTCGTACTCGACGTCAACGGGACGATCGTCGTTGACGGACGCTCGCACCCGGACCTGGGCGGCACTCTCGCCCGGCTCTCCACCGCTCTCCATGTCGTGGCCGTGACCGCCGACACCCGGGGCACCGCAGCGAACCTGGTCGATGAGCTCGGCATCGATGTCCAGATCATCCAGCCCGGCAACGAGGGCGCTCAGAAGGCCGCCTACGTGGAAGAGCTCGGAGCTTCGTCGGTCGTTGCGTGCGGCAACGGTGCCAACGATGTCGCGATGCTCGAGGCCGCTGGGTTGGGGATAGCGGTGATCGGCCGTGAGGGCGGCTACGCGGGGCTGCTCGGCGTGGCCGATGTCGTCGTCTCCCGGATCACGGACGCTCTGGGGTTGTTGTCTGAGACGGACCGGCTCCGGGCGACGCTCAGAAGGTAGGCAGCCGCGGGGATCGGCGCCTAGGTCCAGGAGATCTCGATCGCAAGGTGATCCGATGCGTTGGCGCCCATGTCCCACGATCTCTCGCGTACCACGGGGTCCTCGCCGCCAAACCGCTCGACCGCGCGTGAGATCCATCCGCACAACCAGGGTGACAAGTACTCGAAGTCCCCGAGACCGGTGATGTGCAGCGTGCCACCCACACCCTCAGGGTTCTGCTCTGTCTCCGACCGGACTCCTTCGTACACAGAGGTCAGGATGCTGCCAGCGCGCGAGAAGGCCTGCTGGGGGGAGACGAACCGTGCGAAGACACTGAATACACCATCGAGCATGTTGTCTGCCTGACTCGATCCGCCACGTCGCAGCATACCCTCGGCCATCGAACGGCTTCCCCCGAGTTCAGTCCGGACGAGTTCTGCAAGGACGCGGCCCTCAACCGAACAGGGGATCATCTGCCCGCGTTCTGCGTCATCGATGCAGATCCTGTCGTCTTCGCTGAGCGATTCGACGATCGCCTTCCAGGCCGCCTCGCCGTACGTCTCTCGGATGTACTCATGCCTGAAGCTCGCGGCCGTGCCCTTCATCTGCGCGGACATCGCTTTCCTCCCCGTTCGTGACCGGTGTCCGTGATTCTCTGCTTTAGCTGCAGTCCGACGCCCCTGTCGTTCTCACGGTAGATTCCCACACCACAAGCTGTGTGTCATCGTGGACGAATCGCGACGGGCGCTGTTCCTCGCCGGACGGCTCCGGTATCTTTGTTCTTCGACCGGTCGCGTTGCTTCGAGCCGCGACCGGGTGATGGAGGCAACGGATCCGAGGGGGAACCGCTCGATGCACATCACGGGAAGGCTGGTCGCCGCTGTCGCGCTGGCCGCTGTGCTCATGCTCGCTCTTGCCGGTTGCGGGGACAGCGGCGAGACCGCCGAGTTCTCGCTGGAAGACACGTACTGGGTCTGCAATGCAGCGTCCAACGGTGAGGAACTCGTCGATCTCATCGAGAGCTCACACTTGGATATCGTCTTCGCGGGGACCGAGGCCAGCGGAAGCTCGGGCTGCAACCGCTACTCCGGACCCTACACCCTCGACGGGAACTCGATCACCGTCGGTCCGTTCGAATCCACGCTCATGGCCTGCGAAGAGCCGCTCATGGCACAGGAGGCAGCGTACCTGGCCGCCCTGCAGAGCGCTGCCGAGTTCGACATCGAAGGATCGACACTCACCCTGCTCGACGCCGACGGTGCAGAGGTAGCCGTCTACGAGGCCGACATGACTCCTTTGACCGGCGAGGTGTGGCTGTGCACCGGCTACAACAACGGCCAGCAGGCGGTCGTGTCCGTCGCACTCGACACGACGATCACCATCGAGTTCTCCGAGCACGACAAGGCCACGGGCTCGTCCGGGTGCAACACGTACGATTCCGAGTACGAGATCGACGACGAGGGAGGCATGACGTTCTCCCAGATCGCCGTGACCGAGATGTTCTGCGCATCTCCTGACGGGATCATGGCCCAGGAGGAGGCGTTCCTCGGCGCGCTCGAGATGACCGGCGCCTACGAGATCCGCGGCGACACGCTGACGCTGAGGACCGCCGAGGGAGCGGCTGCCGCCACGTTCGCTCGGCAGTAGGGACCGCACGCCGAGCGGGGCGCCGCAGTCCGTGTCGGCGGAGGCCGCCGGCTACCTCAGGGGCTTCATGATGCTGCCGGCTGTCCTCTCGGTCAGGGGCACCATGTCGCCGACGAAGGTGACATCTGCAGGCTCATCGAACCAGAACGCCCCCAGCGCCGCCGCGCGTTCCTCGATGATGGAGACCCATATCGGGTCGGTGGAGACGAGCATCCTGACCAAGACACGTGGCGTGGGCTCGGGAGTGACATCCCAGACGCCTGCGATCCGCCCGTCGACGAGCACCACGTTCGTCGAGTTCCCGGCACGGTCGAAGACGTAGGGCCTGAGCATCTCGTCCAGGTACCGCGAGCGATCGGTGAACCCCATGATGAGCGGGTCCAGACTCGGCAGCAGCGCTACTGCGGGTCTCTCGGTGAAGCGTGGCCGCTCCGAGTTCGTCCACGTCGGCGGTGTGCATCAGGTACTCCGCGTCGCTGCCCGTGAGTGCTATCTCCTCGACCTCGTCGCCGAAGCTCCTGGACGGCCCGCCCGACCCGCTTGACGCCGAGCCCGGTCCACCACGAGGCGTCCTTGAGGGTCGCCGGGCCGAACGCACGCAGGTACGCGCGCGTCACAGCGGCATCAGCGTCCTCCTCCGACATCGAGTCGAGTCGGAACTCCGGCAGGACATCCTCGGTAGCCGCGTACGTCCATCGCCGATCGAGCCAGCCTCCTGGCGGCGCGCCTCGGACCAGCTGCCCCTTCGTCGCCATGAGGGTTCACGAGGGTGGCGACATCCAGATCGGCGTGGCCGAGGCGCTCTCGGTATCCAGCGGTCGTCAGCGGGGCCTCGTGGGCGAGCTCGAGGATGCGCGGCGCCCACACCTCGACGACCTCGTCGGTCACGCCCCGGTAGCGAGCATACTCGCGCGCGTACTTGACGACCTGCCGTGCGAGTCGCAGTCGCGATCGCAGGCAGCAGGTCGCGCCGCACGATGAAGACCGTGCCGCGCATCGAGCGCCATCGTACGAGCGAGTGCCGGTCGTAGAGGGCTCGGTCGAGCGTCGTCCTTCTCGAATCCGGGAAGGCGGGCGAAGAGGGCCGCGTAGGGCCCGGTCTGGCTCGTGGCGTGAAGACCGACGATGTCGGCGACGACCGAGTCGACGCTCGCGTGGATCCATGGCACGCCGATGTGATGTCGGGCGAGCACGCCTCGGCATCGCCTGCTCGGCAGGGAATCGCCGCGTGGACGGGGGGACCGGGCACGCGTACTGGCCCTTGGGAGGCATGGCTTTGCCGCTGCCGCCCTTCGAGCTTGGCAGTGCCTCGATGTCGACGGCTGCGATCTCCTCGGCCAGGTCGGCCAGGGGCAGCAGGGCGGCCAGGGCGCGTGCCGTCGCGAAGGGGGAGGGTTCCGTCTTCTGGCCAAAGGAGAAGCGCTCGAAGCCGCTGTACGTGCGTCGCGGCGTGACGCGACCATCGGGATCGAAGTTGTAGGCGATCAGGCAGGCGGCCAGCTCGGCGAGCGCCGCGCGGTCCTCGTCGCGCGCGTCGGGTCCCTCCCAGAGGCTCGGGGAAGCGGCGAAGCGTCTCGAGGGTCCACAGCACGTCGTACCAGTAGTTGGGCCACTTCACGCTCTTGAACTGGTAGCCGTGCCCAAAGGAGTAGGGGCGCTCGTCCCCGCGGCGGCGCCAGACCTCGAGCGGGGTGCGCGCGGCGTCCAGCGCCCAGCCCGGTCGCTCGTCGGCGGGGATGCGCGAGAGCACGCGCAGCCCTTCGAGCGTGACCTGCGGACAGACGTCGGCCTTGCGGCCCGGACCCGCGCCACCGCGACGTGGTCTGCGGGATGCACTGCCATGCTCGGCCCTGCGGCGTCTTCGCGACGTCCTTGAAGATGCGCTGGATCGCGCGCTCGACACCCTCGCCGTCGTCCAGGTTGTAGCGCATGAGGAGGTAGGTGATGACGTTGGTGTCGCAGAGCAGCGAGCCCCACTCGGGATCGGGATGGCCCGGCGCCTTGCCAAGCGACTCGAACCGGCCGTCCTTGTCCTGATGGCCGAGGAACCCCTCGAGCAGCGCGTCCACCCGCTTGAAGTCGCCAGCCCGCACCCCCATGTCCGCGAGCAGGTTCAGCTGGTTGGGCAGGAACTTGGGGCTGTGATGTCCGGGCACGTCGTCGAGCTCACCCCAGCCGGGCAGATCGTCGACGAGCCACGCGACGTCCTTGTCGGCGACGACCGACGCTCGGACTTCGAGCGACGCGCTCGTCATCGCGCGGGCGCATCCTGAGACGCGTGAGCGCGACCCACCACGCGTAGGGCTCTTCGGATGCGAGGATCCACTCGGTGGGGTCGGTGCCTATGAGTCGTTCTATGCGCGGGTCGGCCACGCGTTCTCCTTGGCAGGCTCTCTGAGATTCATGCCCAAGCGGGCCACGACCGTGCGCGTGTGCTGGCCCCTCGGCGAACAGGAGCCCGATACGTTGCCGACGCGAAGCCACCGTCCCTTTCCCCCGACAGCGTAGTCGGGAATACTGGTAGCGCAGCAGGCCGCGACAGGAGGCGCTCACACATGCCCGATAGCGACAGCACTCGCTACGTGCCCGAACAGGACGATGACGATCGCGAGCACATCCACGCTCACGACGTGTCGCTTGCTCGGCACAGCTACAGGGCGCCGAGCGCGAGTTCCTCGGCGGCAAGCGCGAGCACTCGGAGAACGTCGAGAGTGCCGTGCGCGTCTTCCTCGAGTATCTGCGCGGCGTCGAGTTCCTCAACATCGCAGCAGCCGTGTGTGACGGTCTTTGGCTCGGCGCGGTTCGCGGAGGATCATCCCTACTACGAGATGGCGCGCGAGATGGGCAGGGCACTTGCCGAGGAGGGCTTCTGCGTCATGACCGGTGGCGGGCCCGGCATCATGGAGGCGGCCAACCGCGGAGCCCAGGAGGGCGGCGGTCTCTCGATCGGCGCCAACATCCACCTGCCCTCGCGAGCAGAAGCCCAACGACTACGTCGATCGCTGGATCGAGTTCGAGCACTTCTTCGTGCGCAAGGTGATGATGGTCAAGTTCTCGTGTGCGTTCGTCGTGATGCCCGGCGGTTTCGGGACGATGGACGAGGTCTTCGAGACGCTCACGCTGATCCAGACGCGCAAGATCGACTACTTCCCGGTGATCACGATGGGCGCGGACTTCTGGCGTCCGCTGATCGACTTCTTCAGCTACCGGATGGTCGAGGCCGGCACGATCAACGACGAGGATATCGACCTGCTGCACATCACCGACTCCGTCGAAGAGGCGATCGCGCACATCAAGGCAGAATCCCGCGCGGCTGCCCAGAGATCGACACGTAGGGGCGGACCCTGCGGGCCGGCGTGCGCACGCGGGAGCGTACGGAGGGCCGGTCCGTCCGACCCATGCGCCCAGCTGTCTCGACCCTGAGTTCGACTGTGATCAGCGCTCCTCGACACCCCTCTGACCTTGTGCTATATCCTGACTGAACGTTCAGTCAGTATCCAGGAGTTGGAAATCCTGACCCGAGACGCAGCAGACACGCGCGAACGCATTCTGGCCTGTGCCGCAGACCTCTTCGGCAAGCAGGGCTATGAGGCCGTCACCGTCTCCGAACATCGCCAGCTCATGCGACATCTCGACGAGCCTGATCTACTACCACTTCGACGACAAAGAGTCGCTGCTGGCCGCTCTCAACGAGCGCATCGGCTGCCGAGCTCGCTCGAGCCCGCCTGTCGCGATACTTGCCGGCGAGGGGAGCGCGCGAGAGCGCCTGGAGGCTCTTCATCGAGGCTTGGGTCACGGCCACGATCGAGAACCCCGACTTCATCCGGATTCACATCCGCCCTCTCGACCGATCCCGACGAGCCCACTTGGCTGCCGAGCGACTCGGCGGCCGCATCAGCGAACCGTCGAAGCGCTCGCCTCGGTCATCGCCGAGGGAATCGAGGCCGACGAGTTCGATGCGGTCGATCCGGTGCTTGCCGCCGAGTGTCTCTTCGGCCTCGTGAACACGCGCGCGACTGCCGGTGTCGATCGGGGCGCCGCACGACCGGCTGGTGAAGGTCGATGCCGAGCAGACATCCGCCTTCATCATGGCGCTCTTCATGGAGGGGATCTGCTCGTGCTAGAGCGTCTCGCGCACGCGATCGTGAAGGGTCGCAAGGCGATTCTCGCCGTGGCGGTCCTGCTGCTGGTCGTCGCCGCGTTCGGACTCATGAACTCGGCGATCAACTACGATCTGCTGTCGTATCTGCCCGCGGAGCTCGACTCCACCAAGGGCTTCGCGATCCTCAACGACGACTTCGCGCTCGCCAACACGGCGCAGGTCATCGTCGAAGGGGCCTCCGAGTCCGATGTCGCGGCGCTCACCGAGCGAATCGAGGAGATCGAGGGCATCGAGCAGGTCGCGTGGGTCGATGACGCCGAGGACCTCGCGGTTCCCAAGGAGTTCTGGACGAGCGGGCTCGAGGACACCTACTTCGCCGGGGAGACGACGTTCTTCCAGGTGAGCTTCTCGCAGTCGGCCAACGACCCGCTCACGCGCGCGGCGGTCGAGGAGATGAAGGTGGTGCTGGAGGACCAGGAGACCTACGTCGCCGGCACCCAGCAGCTCGAACTCGAGGACGTCATCAACGCCGATCGCAACAAGTTCGCGGCCGCGGCGCTCGATCGCTGTGGCCATCGTGCTCGTGGCGACGATTCCCTCGGTCATCATCCCGGTCCTGTTCGTCGTCACTATCGGCATGGCCGTCATCTACAACCTGGGCATGGCGTACTACATCGGCCAGGAGATGTCGTATCTCACCGGCGTGATCGTCTTCGCCCTGCAGTTCGCGGTCACCATGGACTACGCGCTGTTCCTCTACCACCGCTACGAGCAGGAGCGCGTCAACCACGACAACGACAAGGCGATGGAGGTCGCGCTCGTCACGACGTTCAAATCGGTCATCTCGGCGGCCGCGACGACGACGGCGGGATTCCTCGCGCTGACCGCGATGCAGCTCGGCTTTGGCATGGACATGGGCATGACGCTCGCGCGCGGCGTCGTCATCACGGTGATCGCGGTGCTCACGATCCTGCCGGCGCTGCTGCTCACCTTCGATGGCGCGGTCCGTCGTTTCTCGCACCGCGTGTTCATGCCCGACTTCAGTCGCCTCGGCGGCTGGCTCGCTCGTCACGCCGGCGCCATGACCGTCGTGTTCGCGCTCCTGTTCATCCCGGCGCTGTGGGGCTACAACCAGGTCGTCCTCGACTACAACCTGGACTCGGCGCTGCCCGAGGACCTGCCCTCCATCCAGGCGCAGAACCGCCTTGCCGAGGAGTTCGGTCGCTTCCAGACGTTCTTCATCATGCTCGAGGACACCGGGAGCACCAATGAGATCGATGCACTTGCCACGCGCATCGGGGAGCTCGAGGGCGTGACCGAGGTCTTCGCCTACACCGAGTTCGTCGACCCGCTCATACCTGAGGAGTTCGTGCCTGCCGAGGCGCGCGAGAACCTCTTCAAGAACGGCTACACGTATGTGAGCGCGGACGTGGAGTACGACTTCAGCGATCCGAGAACGCTCGAGCTGCTCGAGGAGCTGCGTGATGCCTCAGAGGCGTATCCGGGCGCGGCCTACGTGACCGGTGAGAGCGTGCTCTACACCGACATGGAGGAGCTCTCCAAGGATGACGTCGGGCGCGTCAACACCATCTCGATCATCGCCATCGCCATCATCGTGGCGATCGCCTTCAAGTCCCTCTCGATCCCCGTTGTACTGCTCGCCGTGATCCAGCTGGCCATCCTCTTCAACCAGGGGCTCTCGGGCCTCAGCGGGCAGCCGATCCAGTTCATCGCCATCCTCGCGATCGGCGCTATCCAGCTCGGGGCGACGGTCGACTACGCCATCATCCTCACGACGCGCTACGAGGAAGAGCTGCGCAAGAGTGGCGACAGGGAGGACGCCATGCGCGAGGCACTCGGCGGCTCGGCTCCCTCGATCCTCACCAGTGCGGGGACCATGTTCGCCGCCACCATCGGCATCGTGTTCCTCTCGAGCGTCACCACCATCAGCGATCTCACGATGCTCATCGCTCGCGGCGCGGTCATCAGCTTCTTCGTGGTCGTGTTCCTGCTGCCGCCGCTGCTCGTGATCGGACAGCCCTTGTACCAGTGGACCAGCTGGGGCTGGCCCAAGGCCTCGAAGAAGACCACGGATACGAACGGTCCCGCAACTCTCAGGGAAGCAGAGCTGATCTCCATGACCACGCTATCGACCTCACGCACACGTCGCGCCATCGGAAGCCTGCTGCTGGTGGCCATCATCGGCGCTTCACTCATCGCGGTGGCGGGCAGCAGCCCGACCGCGATCGAGGGTGCCATCGCCGATGACGAGACCGTCTACGTCGTGTGCGATTCGTCACGGCGCTGTGAACGATGTCGTGGTCGTCGACTGGCTGCGCGTCATAGGCGAGGGCGAGACGGTCGTGACCGATCACGGGGATGTCACCGCCGTCGAGGCGATCAAGGACGACGAGGAAGCGGTGGTCGAGGGCGACAAGATCACGTGGACGCTCGACGTGGACGGCAAGCGTGACTTCTTCTACCGGGCCGAGACCGACCAGGAGCTCCCGCTCGAGGTCGATGTCACCTACACGCTTGACGGGCGAGTGGTCGAGCCCGAGGAGGTCGCTGGTGCGACCGGGCACCTCAAGATCGACGTGGAGATCACCAACCGGCTCAAGATCGTCGAGGACATCACCTACGAGGACGCCGTATGGTGTCACCCAGACCGAAGAGACCGAGTACTGGGTGCCGATGCTCGCGCCGGTCATCATCGATGTCGACGGCACGAAGTTCTGCAACATCGAAGGCGAGGCGGAGATCGTGAGCGTCACCGGCTCCACGGTGAGCCACACGTTCATGGCGTTCCCGCAGCCCGATGCGACCGTCACCATCGAGATGGATGGCGAGGACATCGCCATCAAGCCCATCATCGTCTCGGCGTTCCCCAAGATGGCTGGCTCGCCCGACTTCTCGCAGGTCGAGCAGCTCGACGAGATGCGGGTCGGGCTCGAGGGACTCGCGATGCTCACGTCGGGGCAGATGGAGGTCCTCACCCTGCTCGCCGACGAGCTCGATCCCGAGCAGTACGGCGACATCGCCGACCAGATCGCGATGTTCGACCAGCTGATCGAGGGCGTGGGCGAACTCTCCGAGGGCGCCGATGGGCTCGTCGTGCTCGTTGACGGGCAGATCCAGTACCTGGACGGCGTCATCGGCCAGCTCGAGAGCCAGGACTACGATCAGATCGCGCAGCTGCCCTCGGCACTCGCGACGATGACCGCGCAGATCGAGGCGACCAAGTCCGGCCTCGACGGCGTCATCACGCTGCTCGACGGCCAGCGCGCCTACCTTGATGGCATCTCGGCCTCGAACGCAGGCATCGAGGCCCAGACCCGCGCGTACGGCATGGCAAGCGGAGACACGACCGTGACCGCGATCGCCGACCAGCTCGCCGGCCAGCAGGTGATGATCGATGCGCTGCGCTCCGGCGACGCGACCGCGGGCATGCCCTACGGCCTCGACTACACGAGCGCTCAGCTCGCGGGCATCTCCTACGGCTTGGGACAGATCGCCTCGGCGATGGGGACGATCACGGCCGAGTCGGCGCCGCTGGAGACCTTCCCGGCGGAGATGGACGCGCTCGTCGCATCGCTCAAGGCGCTGCGCGACGGCGGCGTCGTGACGGGCCAGCCGCTGCCCGGGCTCGTGACCACGAAGTCAGGGCTTGAGGGAGTGGCGTTCGGGCTCGTCCGAGCTGGATGCGGGGCTCTCCGGCAGCGCCGATGATCTCGCGATGCTGGCCGAGCTGCCTGCCGCGTTCGGCGAGCTGCAGGCGACACTGCTGGCGCTGCGCGACGGTGGACAGGTCCAGGGCGTCGATCTTCCCGGACTCTCGACGACCGAAGAAGCGCTGACCGAGATCGTCCGATGTCCTCGGCGAGACCGTGTGGTGAGGCGAGCTACGGCGAGGCGACGGTCGAGGCGCTCGAGGATGCGGCCGATGAGTACGACACCTTCCTCGGCACGCCCGACACCGTCGAGGAGGCCGATGTGCGGTTCCTCTACAAGCTGGACGGGATCGGGGAGTAGCGGGCCGACACGAGCTTCCATTCGTTGCGCCCGAACCCCTCGCTGAACCGCGCTGCGCGGTCTTCCTCTGCTCGCAAGAACAGTTTCGCCAACTGTGCATCTGTCACTAAAGAAGTCTGAGGACAGTCCGACAACAGATACAGGGAGTTGTATCCGTTCCGGGGGGTCCGCTCACGGCTCACCTCTCCGTGTGAAGACACGAAGGGGTTGGCATCGTATGTTCACGCGAGTGTCCGTCGTTCGAGTCGCGCTCATGTCCTTGCTGCTCGTTCTTCTGTTCGTCTTGTCGCCAGGTCTGGCTGGAGCACAGGCCAACGACAAATGGGATTGGGACGATGCTGCGGACGTCCCCTACGGGACGGTCTTCGCCGGTCACAACTGGTGGGTCTCCGGGGGTCCTTGGGGCTGGAACGAGCTCCTCGATGCGGGCGACAACTGGCACGCCGAGGGGGGATCGGGTGTCACCGCGCTCCTGGACGGAGATTCCATCCACAGCGGTGGGGTGTGGGACCAGCGCGAGATGACGAACAGCCTGTCGATTACCGCCACCGGTCCGGGGACGATGTCGTTCTGGTGGTCGATTGACGGTCACAATGACGACCGCGGCTGGGTGGACGACATCTGGCTGTTTGGCGGCGACTGGTGTGCGGTCTACCTGGACGGCGTCAAGATCGCGGACATCCGCGGGGCACAGAACTGGGAGCAGGTCGCGCTCAACATCCCAGCGGGTCAGCACAGCATCGAATGGGTGTTTCATCGCTCGGCGGACCTGAACCTCTTCCACAAGAGGATCGCCTGGCTCGACCAGTTCGCCTGGAGCCCCATCCCGACCACCACGCTCCAGGAGGCGACCGAGCATCCGCACTACTTCAGGACCTACGAGGGTGCTTCTCCCTGGTTCGGCCAGATGCAGGAGAGTGCCGATGGCGTGGACGCGGCCTCGAGCGGTTTCGTGCTGCCTGGGCAAGCATCGCAGCTCGCACTACCTGTGACCGGTCCGGGCGAACTCTCATTCGACTGGATGGTGGACTGCTCGGATGTGCGTTCTCCGGGCGTACCCGGCAAAGAGGGTGATGGGCTGCAGGTCACCATCGATGGCGTGCCTCAGGACTCGATCACGGGTACCACCGCGTGGGCCAACAAGACCTACGTCGATCCCCCCGGGTGAACACTGGGTGAGATGGAGGTACTTCAAGGACTCCTACCACGAGGCGGGGCTCGACCGAGGGTTTGTCGATAACGTCGATTTCCGAGTGCCTCTGGAACGGCGATCGACTTCGCTCCGCCGACGCTGACGACTGCCGGGGATGCTGACTGGTACGGCCAAGTGCGCGAGTCCGAGGACCGCCAAGACTCCGCCCAGAGCGGGTCTATCGGCCACTCCCAGAGCACACACATGGAAGTCGAGGTCATCGGGCCGACCGACGTGGGCTTCTCCTGGAAGTCCTCCACCGAGGCCGGACTCGACATAGGCTCGTTCTCGATCGACGGGATCGTGCAGGACACGATTTCTGGTGAGGCCGGATGGACTCGCGAGTCCTTCACGGTCCCGGTTGGCGCACACACCGTGCGCTGGGAGTACGCGAAGAACGCTGCAGGCTCTGCCGGGCAGGACGCGATCTGGGTGGACGCTGTCACGGCGCCCTCGATCGGTGAGGCGGTCGACAACTCGGAGCTCGTGTTCGGCAATCACTCGGCCATTCCCTGGCGTTGGGTCGATGATCCGGCCAGGCCTACGGGGGACATGGCTTTGCTGCCGAGCGCCGTCACCACGGCCACCTCGGAGCTCACGACCACCGTAGAAGGTCCGGGTGCGGTCTTCTTCAAGAGTCAGTGGGGCTCGTTTGGCAGCGGCAACCACCTGTGGTGGGAGATCGACGGCGACAGCCAAGGCTACACAATCGCGCTGGGTCAGCGAGCCGCAAGACCATCGTTGACCTACTGGAATCACGGATTCTTCGGCGAGGGCTCCCACGAGGTCGTCTGGGGCGGCCGACCGGATCCTGACGACCCGATGTACCTGGACGAGGTTCGCTATGTGGACTTCGGCGACGCCCTCGACACCGACGTGGCAATCACGTACTCGAGCGCACGAGGATCTGTAGGAACCACCCATGGGTGGCAGGTGGCGTCCCCAGATGAATCTCCCGATGGCGAGGACTGCCTCGCGCTCGAGACCCTGGATACGACCCCGGTGGACTGGGTTCGCATGGGCGTAGGCGGCCCAGGCGTCGTGCACTTCGACTGGCAGGCGCAGCAGGACTTCGACTTCCTGGTCAACGACGTCGTCGAGGCCAGTCACCCCAACACGTACGATTCGGTCGCTGGTGAGTACGATGTCGTGTCGGAGGCCGTTGCCTTCGGTGGCGGCGACAACGATCTGACCTGGGAGGCACGCGGGGACAGCTACGATCCCTCGCGGTTGGATCGCGTGAAGCTCCTCACGGTTCCGGACGGCATCGACTGCCAGGATGTGGCCTTCAAGACGGCTTCCGCCACCGACTGGATCATGGAAGAGACCGTGGACGGCCACGACGGTGATGTCGTCAGGAGTCGCGCGACCGCGCACGGTGCTCAGAACTCGCTCGAGACGACTCTCACGGAGGGTGATCTGAGCTTCTGGTGGCGCGTGTCCTCTGAGGAAGACTACGACTTCCTGCGACTGTATCTCGACGACAAGCTGCTCCACGAGATCAGCGGAGGGCAGGACATCTGGAAGGAGATCTCCCTGGAGATCCCGCCGGGAGAGCACCGCGTGCGATGGACCTATGAGAAGGACGGGACCGTCTCGTCGGGTGAGGACTGCGGTTTCCTCGACAGGATGACGTACGTTCCCAAGCCGATCACGACGGTGACCGTGTCCCCCGGCGCCAACGCAGCGGGGTGGCACGACTCTCAGCCTGCCATCTCCCTTACGTCCAACGTTCCCGGAGATTCGTTCTATCAGTGGGACGGCACGGGCAGCGTGTGGACGACCTACACGTCTCCGTTCCAGGCCCCAGTGGGGACTCACGAACTGCACTACTACTCCGTGGACTCCGAAGGACTGACCGAGCTTGCCGAGCTCCAGACGTTCAGAGTCGATACTGCGGCTCCGAGCACTCCTACGGCGTCGAGTTCGAGCCACACCCGCTTTGGGTGGAGTACGGAGCAGACGATCGACGTCGCAATCGACGAGGCTCTCGATGACCTGAGCGGGGTTGTGTCCTATCGATATCGGTGGACATCGACATCGGGCTACTTCCACGGCGCATGGACTGAAGGCACGGAGCACACGAGCCCCGATCTGCCGAGTGGATCGTGGACGTGTCTGATCGAGGCCATGGATGCTGCGGGCAACGTGTCTCCCATTTTGGAGCTGGGCCCGTTCGGTGTTGTCACCGACGGCCCGCAGGTCTGCATCAACTCGGTCTTCTATCTCCCGGGAGACGAGTTCTGCTCTGCCGAGGGGACAGCCACCGTCAGGAGGGATGCGCTCCTCAGGGCCAGTGCGCCTTTGGCGGCGATCTCATACGTCGTCGACGATCACCCGACCACAGAGCCGGATTTCTCCGCCGATAGCACCGCGACGGTGGTCACCTGGTCTGGTCGCAGCGATGGTGAGGAGTTCTGGGTCCACGCACGCGCCCTCGACATCCTCGGACAGTGGGGTGAGGCGACACATCGCCGATTCGTCGTCGACGACTCACCTCCGGTCTTGCATAGCGTCTCGGTGTCTGACGGGGACGCGTGGATGGACCTCTACAGCCGAACGAGGGGCGGCTACACCAGTGGCACGAACGTGGCCGTCATGCCGAACTGGACCGAGAGTGGTGGCGGTCTCCAGTACATCGAGTTCTCGCTGGATGGAGGGCTCACATGGCCACACCGCGAGTACTCGCCGTTCTGGCTGCCCTTCTGGCTCGATCTCCCTGCCGTCGACGGCACGCACACTGTTCACGCCAGAGCGGTCGACCTCGCGTGGCAGGAGTCGAACGTTGTCTCAGACACCATCGTTCTCGATCGAGTCGATCCAGTGGCGGTCGGTGTCGATATCGCCGACACCAACGGGATGGTCGCCTCCCGCGATGTGATGCTCTCGCTCACGGCCACCGGTGCTGATCGGTACGAGGCGTGGGATCAGAACACGTCGATCATCTTCCCCTCGACTGAGCCCTACGCTCCCTCTGTCTCCCATCACTTGAACGAACACCCCATCCTTGGCGCCATCGACGGGCCCTACACCGTCAGGGTCAAGTACTACGACAACGCCGGGAACGCGAGCTCGGTCGTGACCGACACCGTCATCCTTGACTCCACAGGTCCGGTCATCTCGAACCTGCAGAGCTCCACGCATCCCACGGATACCGCGTGGTACGACGTGGTCGATGCTTCGTTCTCGTGGGAGGCCACCGACGCCATCTCCGGCGTCGCCGGCTTCTCGTGGGCGATCGACCGCGATCCTGCGACCGACCCCGATGCGAGCATCGACACGACGATTGCCTCGGCAGATGTCTTCTCGCTCGATGACGGACAGTGGTACTTCCACGTGCGGGGTGTTGATGCGCTGGGCACACCTGGAGATATCGAGCACCTGCTCGTCCAGGTCGACGCGGGAGCACCGGCTGGCACGATGCATATCGAGCCTGAGGACGCGTTGATCGCAACTCACACGGTGAGCATGGTTTCCGACATCGACTTCCATGGCTCGGCGACGCGCGAGGTGCGCACGTCGGTCGACGGCAGCTCGACGTGGTCTGGATGGAGCTCGTATGAGCCCACAGCCACCGTCGAACTTGCCTCCGGTGACGGCACGCGAACACTCGATTCCGAGTACCGTGACGATCAGGGATTCGTGATCTCGCGAAGCGATTGGGTTTTCGTGGACACGACAGCTCCCTCCGGCTCGCTCGCCATCGATGGTGGAGCTGCGTACACCACGTCTCGCGATGTCACGCTCACCGTGGCTCACGGCGACGCGACCGAGATGCGCCTGTCCGGTGATGTCGACGACACAGGGTGGGTGGCACCCGCCACCGTCGCTACCGCGACACTCGCCGATGTCGACGGCACGGCGACAGTGACACTGCTTCTTCGCGATGCGGTCGGCAACGTGTGCTCTCCGATCGTCGACGCCATCGTCCTGGACCGTGCCGCTCCGGATTCGTCGATCTCCATTGACGGCGCGGATCCGCGGCCGGGTTTCGCTGCAACGCTTGCCATCGATGCGGACGACGCAGCCGAGATCCAGCTCTCAGAGGACCCCGCCTTCGCGGGTGCATCCTGGACGGCGCCGGTCTCCTCGGCACCCTGGACCTTCTCGGCAGGTGATGGCGACAAGACCATCTACCTGCGTGCGCGTGACGCTGCCGGAAACGTCTCGGCGACTGTGTCCGACACCGTGACGGTGGATTCGACGCCACCCGGCGCACCCGTGGTCTCTTCCTCGACCCATCCCGACCAGGCAACCTGGTACTCGATCACCGACGCCGACTTCGCCTTCCCGGCTACCGACAGCGGAACTGGCGTGGCTGGCTACTCGTATGTGATCGGCACGAGCCTCGTCACGATTCCCGACGCCACTGTCGACACCACCGCCAGCACGCTCTCAGCGGTTGCGATGGCCGAGGGAATGCAGTACCTGCACGTGCGCGCCGTGGATGCCGTGGGCAACATGGGCGCGGCCGCGCACTTCGCCGTCAACGTCGACACGGAGTCCCCCTATGGCCCCTTGGCTCTCGAGTCGGGTGCCACGCACGCGACGACCTGCACTATCGATGCAGACTCGTCCGGTGTCACGGATGACGCCTCGCACGTCGAGGAGATGAGGTTCAACCTCGGTGCCGGCTGGCAGCCGTGGGAGGCCTACTCCGCCCACCGCGATCTGGTTCTGACCTGTGGCGACGGCACCGTCTTCGTCCAGGCGCAGTATCGCGACTCAGGCGGGCACGTGCATGAGGTGTTCGACACTATCGTGCTCGATACCTCCGATCCGTTCGGAGGCATGGTCATTGACGGAGACAATCCGTACGCCTACTCCTGGCTGCTGTGGATCGACTCGTCGGTCACAGACGCTTCCGAGATGCGCTGGGACGCAGGAAGCGGATGGTCGGCGTGGGAGCCCTACGCGCCTGAGCTTCCCATCGCTGGACCCCTAGCCGAGGGGCCGGTTCGGGTCGACGTCGAGTACCGAGACGCCGCCGGCAACCTGCTCGTGCTCTCCGACGACATCCTCATCGACATGGCACCGCCCACCGACCCGACGCTTGCGAGCACCTCGCATGCCGAGGGAGGCGCATCCAACGTCCCTGTCATCGAGATGGAGGCGACAGGCGCCACCGATACGGCAAGCGGTGTGTACGGCTACTCGGTGAGCTGGACCCAGGATGCCATCGGCACGCCTGACATGACGGTGGACCTCATGGCCGACGAGACGACGTTCGCCTCAGAGCCTGTAGCCGACGGCGTGTGGTACGCGAACCTGCGTACACGTGACAACGCAGAGCGTTGGACCTCCACCGTGCATGCCGGACCGTTCCTGATCGACACCGTCGCCCCGACGGTCTCTGACAACGCACAGGCGACCTACGATCACTCGGCGAAGGTCACACTTACTGCCAGTGGTGCGGGTAGCGATCTATCCATCGAATGCTCGCTTGATGGCGCGGCCGCACAGACGTTCCTCGGCGACACCGCTGTCATGGAGGTCGCCTCGGCGGGACCTCACTCGATCACCTACAGGGCTGTCGATGTAGCGGGCAACGCGAGTGCATGGCAGACGCGTGACTTCCGGGTCGTCTCTTCTGTGACGCGGATAGCCGGAGCCGATCGGTATGACACAGCCGTTGGCATCGCTCGTGAGGGATTCGATCCCGACGGTGGCAGAAGCTGGCCGGGCATCACGCATGTGGTACTCGCTTCGGGTGAGGACAGGGCTGCCGCAGACCCTCTCGCGGCCTCCGGCCTGGTGTGGGCATACGATGCCCCACTCATGCTCACGTCGGCCAAGAGTCCCCCGGCAAGCGCCATCAGTGCGATCACAGAGATAGCGCGTGCCAACGGGAATGTGACCATCCACGTAGTAGGTGGCCCGGTCTCAGTCCCTGAGAGCGTTCTCAACACGATCAAGTCGCGTGTGGAATCTGCTAGCGGCGCCAGAGTCAGCTTCGATCGGATCCTCTCCACGGGAGGCCGCTTCGATCTGGCCGCAGCGATCGCCTACCGCATGGAGACGGTCGCCGCGAGCGATTCTGCCAAGACCATGGCGGATGTGGCGCTTGTCGCCAACGGAGCGGACGCGCGCACGTTCTTTGACGCTCTCGCACTCTCACCGATCACGGCGAGCACTGGAGCTCCGATACTGCTCACGAACGCGACGAGCGTTCCTGTGCAAACCACGCGTGCAATCTCCGATATCGGTCT
Source organism: uncultured Actinomycetes bacterium (assembly GCA_963850695.1). Lineage (GTDB taxonomy): Bacteria > Actinomycetota > Coriobacteriia > Anaerosomatales > CAWKMJ01 > CAWKMJ01. The sequence continues at coordinate 710,546 of CAWKMJ010000001.1, read as the reverse complement.
CAGTACGCGAGTAGTGGGTGGAGGCCCGGCCTCAGTCTCCAACGGCGTGCAGTCTGCGCTCAAGGCGGAGAGATGGTCTGGAGCGACCCGCTACTCGACGGCCGCCGCGATCGCCGAGAAGGCGATCTCCCGAGGCTGGCTTGATGCCAAGGTTGCGGGTGTCGCGGCCAAGTTGCCCGATGCCCTCGGTGGCGGCTCAATGCTCGGCTCGCGCGGAGGTGCGCTCCTGCTGACTAGCAGCGAGTCGATGCCCTCCGAGACCCTCGCGTGGTTTGAGCGGCACGACGGGACGCTCACCGACTGCTACGTCTTTGGTGGCATCGTCAGTGTCGAGCCCCGGGTCGCGAGTCAGCTGAGTCAGGTCGTTCGCTAGTACCGTCACAGAGTCATGATGAACACCGGGCGGGGTGCCGAGAGGTGCCCCGCCCCCTTTCTTGGCCTTTCGCAAGCTATCTAACTGCGGTTTCTCAAGAATCTTCTCCAAGTGTGACCGCCATCACACAGTGGGGTAGCACCCTAGTCGATAACTGACAATGGTGGCATCTTGCCCGATTGGCGGCCCGGGGGTCCGCACACACACGAACAGCCCCTGAGGTTCCCGGGAACGCTATCGGGTCAGGTGCGAACACCAGGCGTCGTTTGGGTGGCGACGCCACAGGTCTGGGAGGACCTTTCTCGCCTCAGCGGGGCACCATAGGGTGCCCCGCGCCGCGTTCCAGGGACGTTTCGCTTCTCGCTCTCATTCGGTACAATCGGGCTCGCCCGTACCCGGACACCGGAGCAGCGATGCGCCAAGACGATACAGACGTGCCACGCAGCTCGACCAACCGCCGAGCTGCCACGCACCCATCGCGCCCCGGAGCACGAGAGGCGATCTCGCGCCTGCGGGCTACCCTCTTCGCTGCCGTGATGTGCCTGTTGCTGGTCGTGCCGCTTGCCGCCTGCACGGAGCAGGGGTCTGCTGATGACCCGCCCGCGGTCGGTGAGCTCGAAACACGCCTCGCGATCTTCGACATGTCACATGGTGAGGTCTTCGGTCCGGATGACACGAGTGAGCTCGGCCAGTCCACAGCGGTCGCGCTGATCCAGGAAGCCAGCTTCGAGGTCGAGGTCAACACTGAGGAACTCACGCGCGAGCGGCTGCGCGACGCGTCACTGCTCGTTCTGGCCGGGCCCATGCGGGCGTTCACCGCCAGCGAGACCGCTGCGGTCGATGAGTATGTTCGCGGTGGTGGCAACGTGCTCATGACCATCCACGTGCCCTTCGCTGTCTCTCAGCTGCCGGCCCACTTCGGCCTCGATGTGGGTGGCGGCGTCGTCGCCCGGCCCGGCACTGCGGCCGGGGAGGACGCGGGCGTGCTGATCGCCGATCTCATCACCCCGGACCCGGTCACTGAAGGGGTCAGCGAGGTCCTGATTCTCTCCGGTTGGCCCGTGATACCGGAGGCAGGGGGTGCCGAGGACGCCATCATCGTCGTGGCCACTCCCCACGAGACCGGTGCGGACATGAACGGGGACGGCGTCATCGGGGCCGAGGGTGAGCTGGGACCCTTTGGCATGGTGGGCGTCTCGCGTGTGGGTCAGGGGACGGTCGTCGTCGTCGGTGACGATGCAGTCTTTGCCAACGCCGGCATAGTCCAGGCCGACAACGAGCGTCTACTCGGCAACATCCTGCAGCTGATCGAGGCTCGGACGCACCCGATGTAGCGCGCTACTCCTCGCGCTTCCCGCCGACACACGTCTTGGACATGCAGGCACCGCACACGCCGGAGCAGACCGGAGCCGGAGCGCCGCACGAGCGACAGTAGGAGCGCCCGCCGAGAGGTGCACCGCACTGCGAGCACTGCGTAGCCGCTGGCGGGTCCTCATCGGCCCACACATCCTCGAAGAGGACGTCTGCGTTGGGGATGTCGTAGCGCTCGTCTTTGTCGGGGCTCTTCTCAGGCATGAGGCCAGTATACGGTGGTCGGGTACACTTCTGGCAGGAGCTTCTCTCGGTCAGAGGTGGTGGGCCGAGAGGCGGACGAGAGGGCCGCTACGTGGAGGATCGTGAGCACTGGGGCGACACGTCCCGTTGGGTGCGCGCCGGAGTCATCGCCTGGACGCTGATCGGCGTCGTCATCATCGCCTCACGGGATCGTCATGGCGCTCGGGTCGCGTATGGACCGCCGTGGTGCCGCTGATCATCGGCGCGCTCATCGTCTTCCTGCTCAAGGGCCCTGTGAACCTGCTGGTCGAGCGGGGCGTCAAGCGTATCTACGCCTCGATCATCGTCTATGTCGCAGCGATCCTGCTGCTCGCCGGCCTTCTCATCTGGGTAGTCCCAGCGCTCGCGCAGACAGTTCGCGCTCTTCGCCCAGCTCTTCCCCGTCTACTACAGGAGCGCCACGAATCTCATCACCGAGGCGCAGACGCAGTACGATGCGCTCACGCTGCCCGATTGGGTTGGCGAGGCCACTCATCAGATCAAGCGAGAGTCTGGCGGCGTGGCTCGCAGACTTCTCGGGCGTCGCTGCCGAGGGGATCATCTCTGCGGGTGGGGCGATACTCACCGGCGTCGTCTCGATCTTCACGGGATTCGTCATCGGGTTCCTGCTGCTCAGCTCCCTGCCCAAGGTCAGGGCGGGGCTCATGCGCTCGCTTCCGCCCAGCGTTCGTCCGGACGCCCACGAGCTCGTGGACCGCATCAACGTCGTGGTCGGTGGCTTCATCCGCGGACAGACGCTCATCGCGCTGATCGTAGGCGTGCTGACGGGCGTGACGATGTCGATCATCGGCGTGCCGTTCGCGGGCATGATCGGTGTCATCGCGGGGGTCACCAACATCATCCCGTATGTCGGCCCGATCGTCGGCGGCTTCGTCGCTGCCGTGGTCGCGCTCTTCATCGACCCCTGGCTCGCTGTCTGGGCGATCGTGGCCGTCGATCGTCATCCAGCAGGTCGAGTCGACCTTCCTCTCGCCCAAGATCATGTCGGACCAGGTGGGTATCCATCCCGTACTCGTGATCGTGGTTCTGCTGGCAGGTGCCAGTCTCGGAGGGTCTCCTCGGCATGCTCGTGGCCGTGCCTGTGGCCGGGATCATCCGTGTGACGTGGGACTTCTTCCGCGAGAAGGCCGGCTGGATCGAGCCGGAGCTGCCGGAGGAGACCGAGCCACCGCCTGATGATGAGCCTGTGGAGCCGATCGGGATGGGTTCGGCCTAGCGAGGTGTCGCGGGCATCGCACCGGCGCGGTTCGTCCTCAGTACGCTATCGCCACACCCTTGTAGTCCCACAGATCGATGTCGAGCGTCTTGAGCATGAAGGCGGCAACGTCTGCCCGGCTGATCTGCTTGGCGTCGGGCAGCGAGCGCCCCTCGGCGACCCGGTACTCGCCGGTAAGAGGACCGTCCGTGAGTGCCGCAGGACGCACGATCGTCCAGTTCATGTCTGAGAGCATGATCTCGTTCTCCATGCGCTCCATGTCCTCGTAGACCGACCTGAGCATGTAGCGCATGAAGATGAGCCGGTAGAAGAGGGAGAGGTTGGGGTCGTTGCCAGCGCCCACGCCTGCCGCTGTCACCGCGACCAGCCGGTCGACGGCGAACTCACGCATCGTCGCGATCACGTTGTGCGCACCGTCGGAGTACACGTTCACGCCGCGTGCCGGGCGGCGAGCCGATGGCGATGAGCACCGCCTGGCTGCCACGGATCGCCTCGTCCAGGCCCTCGGCAGTCATGACGTCGCCGCGTACCTTGGTGAGACGTTCGTGCTCGATGTCGAGCGTGTCGATCGAGCGCGCAAGAGCGACGACCTCGTGACCGTGACCGAGCGCCTGGCGCACCAACTCGCGCCCGTGCCTCCCGTGGCGCCGATGACCGCTATCCGCACGGCGCCCTAGACCTGCAGCCAGCGGGCGATGTAGTAGGAGGCCGTGGCCACGGTGGCCGTCAGCACCGTTCCCCAGACGAGGTCGACTACGGTGACCTGCCAGGCCCACCCGCGAATCGTCGCCATGTTGGTGAGGTCGTACGTGCCATACGCGAGCAGGCCGAGCAGCGCTCCTCGCACGAGCGCGACCTTCACATCTCCCTGCTCGTAGGCGGGCAGAGCGGCGAGCACCATCACGCCGACGACGTAGACGAGATAGAACGCGGCCGCCACGGGGAAGTTGGGCTTGTCCAGCAGCAGGTCACCCAGGTACTTGCTGTAGAAGCGGCTCGTCATCGTCGTGAGCCACACGAGATCGATCGCGAAGAACACGACCGCTGTCAGTCCGTAGAGTGCGAGGTACTTCATGATCGAGCTCCCTGTCCGTGCCGGCTGTCGTGTCCAGTTGTAGATGTACCCACTCGTCGTCACCTGCGTCTCGTCGGCGCATTTCGACCTCCGGCAGGCATCGGGTGGCTCGGCCGTGCGGGCGTCTGTCCTGGCGGGTGAAGCTAGAGCAGGTAGAGGATCGGCCGCCCGGTATCGCGAAGTACAGCGCGAGCAGGCCGAGGATGACCGCTGTGGTCGCGCGGTTGTTCTGCTCGATCCACGATCTTGAAGCGGGCCAGCAGCTCCTCGGCACGTCGAGCGGAACAGCACGAAGATGGCGAGCGGGTACGACGAGCATGATCTCGAGGAACGCGACGAACAGCACGAGCAGCAGCAGTGTCTCGGGTGTGGACAGCGAGGCGCCGGCCAGTGCGCTCATGCCGCCAAGGAAGTAGACGTACTGGATGCCGGGGGCGGCGACTGTGATGAAGCCGAATCCGAAAGCGACGATCGGAGGCATGCGTTCGAGCTTGGACACCCAGCCTGGCATCGGCTTGGGCGGATCGTGCCGATGGCGGAACTGACCGAGTGCCATGAGCGCGAAGAGAAGTGCTGCAACGGCGTACACGATCCCCGTGAAGCCGGAGGACTCGGCGCCCGATGGGAGCTCGGGCACCGCGACCGGACTCACGAACAGCACGAAGAGCCCGAGGCCCATCCGGAAGGCCGCGTTGCCGAGGATGAACCCACCCGCGTTGGAGGCAGGCCGAGACGTCCCGAGGAAGATGATCACGAAGATCGTCCACGTGGGGAGGAACGCGCCTGCCAGCGCGAACGGAAGCATGGCGGCGATGGTCTCGATCAAGGTGTTGCTCCTGGCGCTGGATGAACTGGTCGTAGGTCCGGCTGACAGGTACATACCCGACAGCACCCTCCGTGTGCCGGGTATCAACTACACGCCGCGACTGCGAGATGTGAGGTGTGTGAAGTGGCGAAGACCGTCGATGATGTCATGAAGACGCTCGAGGCTGCCGGGACGGCGCAGAACCGCAAGGTCTATGCGCGCCACGGGGTCGGCCCCGATCAGTTCGGTGTGAGCTTCAAAGAGCTCCGCGCCCTCGGGAAGCAGCTCAAGGGCGACAACAAGCTCGCAACCGACCTGTGGAAGACCAAGAACCACGACGCCCGGATCCTTGCGACGATGGTCGCCGATCCCGGGACCGTGACGGAGGCGATGCTCGACCGCTGGGTCAAGCAGATCCGTGACTATCCGCTTGCCGATGAGTTCGCCGGCAATCTCGTGTACCGGTCGCCGTTTGCCCGGCAGAAGATGGAGGAGTGGACCGACTCGGACAAGGAGTTCGTCGCCCAGTGCGGCTGGGTGCTCCTCACCAAGCTGGCGATGGAGGACAAGGAGCTCGAGGACGAGTACTTCGGCGGGTACCTCGGCGAGATCGAGAGCGACATCCACTCGGCTCCCAACCGTGCCAAGTACTCGATGAACAGCGCACTCATCGCGATCGGGATGCGCGACCCCGCGCTCCAGAAGGTGGCCCTGGAGGCCGCCAAGCGCATCGGCACCGTCGAGGTCGACCACGGCGAGACCGGCTGCAAGACGCCGGACGCCTACACCTACATGCAGAAGAAGCCGCCGCAGCGGAGCAAGAAGAAGCCTGCTTCGAAGAAGACGCGGAAGAAGGCCGCGCGTGGCTGAGATCTGGGATGCTGCGCTGCGAGCAGGCGCGATCATCTTCGTCTACATGACCGTCTGGTTCCTGCTCGCACAGGCGCTCAGACGCAACGACATCGTCGACTCGGCGTGGGGGCTCGGGTTCGTCGTCGTCGCGCTCGATGCCGCGTGCGTGAGCTGCGCTCCGACACCGCGCTCCGTGCTCGTCCTGCTGCTCGTCGGATTGTGGGGGCTGCGGTTGGCGACCTATGTCACGGTGCGCAACATCGGCAAGGCCGAGGACTTCCGCTACGCCACGTGGCGCCGAGAGTGGGGTCGCTGGTTCGTCCCCCGGACGTTCCTTCAGGTCTTCATGTTGCAGGGGCTGTTCATGTGGATCATCTCGGCACCCATCATCGTGGTCGGCGCTGCCATGCCTGAGACGCTCGGCCCCCTGGACCTGTTCGGGGCGCTCCTCTTCGGTGTTGGGTTCCTCTTCGAATCCGTGGGCGACTATCAGCTCTACGCGTTCAAGAGTGACCCCGCGAACAAAGGACGCGTCATGAAGAGCGGCGTGTGGCGCTACACCCGCCACCCAAACTACTTCGGCGAGGTCGTCGTGTGGTTCGGGATCTGGGTCGTCGCGCTGTCGGTCCCATACGGTGCTTTCGCCGTGATCAGCCCGCTCACCATCACCGCGCTTCTCCTCGGCATCTCCGGCATCCCCATGCTCGAGCGCACGTACGCCGACGACCGCGCGTATCAGGAGTACAAGCAGGAGACGAGCGCATTCTTCCCGCTGCCGCCGCGCAGGGGCGCGCCCTCATGAGCGAGGGAACAGCACCCACGGCCGAGGAGGTCGTGGAGGAGCTGCGTGCCGAGGCGAATCCGGACAACATCGCCGCCATGGAACGCTACGGGATCTCGACGGAGGGGACCCTCGGCGTATCCGTGCCCGCGCTGCGTGGGAAGGCACGCGACCTCAAGCGCGGGCTGGGACGGGGTGTAGAGGCCGAGATGCAGCGCCATGATCTTGCGGCGGGCCTGTGGGCAAGTGGTGTGCACGAGGCGCGCATCCTGGCCGCGCTCGTCGATGTGCCGACGCTTGTCTCGCCCGAGCAGATGGACGGGTGGGCCGGTGACATCGACTCATGGGATATCTGCGATCAGGTGTGCAGCAACCTCTTCGACAAGACCGACTACGCCTACGAGAAGGCGCATCTGTGGGCCATGCGCGAGCAGGAGTTCGTCAAACGCGCCGGTTTCGTGCTCATGGCTGTACTTGCCGTCCACGACAAGCGTGCAGCCGATGCACGCTTCCTCGAGATGCTGCCGGTGATCGAGGAGCAGGCCAGCGACGAGCGTAACTTCGTCAAGAAGGCCGTGAACTGGGCGCTCAGGCAGATCGGCAAGCGCAACGCGACTCTGCATCCGGCCGCGACCGAGGTGGCGCTGCGCCTGAGTGAGAGCGATGACCGTACCGAGCGCTGGGTAGGCAGAGACGCGTACAAGGAGCTCACGTCGGCGAAGACGCTCGAGCGCCTCGGCATCGGGAGCTAGCCTGCAGGCCCTTCGATCGCGAGAATGCGACCCTCCGCGAAGAGGCCCGAGGTCTCCACGCCGAGTTCGCGCCAGAGCGCCGGAGGCAGACCGATGTCAGCGACGAAGAGAGGGTGGGTACCCTCGAGCCCGCGCTTGGGCAAGGCGAGGGTGACGGTCGCGCTCGGCACGACGGAACCCGGCTGGCCGTGTCCAGAGGGATAGTCGAGCGACAGGGTCCATCGGTCGCGCGTGTGCTCGGCCAGCTCGGCCGCGCGACCGCGCAGCGGCCCCGTGAGCCCATAGCCGACAAGCGCGTCCACCAGCACCGGCGCATCACCGGGCTCCTGGGCCAACGGGATCCCCATGGCCTCGAGCGTCGCGCGGTGGTGCTGCGCTGCGGCTCCGAGCTCCTCGCGTGAGAGCACGACCCGCACGTCCCGTCCGCGGATGCGCAGATGTCGCGCCGCGGAGAGTCCGCCGCCACCGTTGTTGCCGGCTCCGGCAAGAACGACCACATCCCCGGCTGGGGCGATCTCCGAGACCACCTCGGCCACTGCAGCACCCGCGTGCTCCATCATCTGGAGCAGGTCGATCGAGAACGGGCCCATCGCAAGCCGGTCGGCCTCGACCATCTGCTCCCGGCTCACCCACGGGACGGAATCGGCGGTCTTCAGGGGAAAGGGTGCGGCGGACGTCACGATGCGCCCCTCATGGTGCACGTCGACGAAGCGGCAGGAGCATCTCCCCGATCGCCATGACCGTCTCCCAGCGCTGGTCTTCTGAGGGGATCGCGGCCTCCAGGTCACCCGGCTGCGGACCGTAGTTGCCGAACTGGGCGTGGTTGCCCCCCTCGATCTCGACGAAGCGCGTCCCCGGCGGCATCTGCGGGATCGTCTCGGTGAAGTTGTCGGCGCTCAAGACCCCGTCGCGGTCGCCGTAGATGGAGACGGACTCGAACTCCGCATCGGACATGTCGTCGCTGCTGGCGGGATAGGCCGCCATGAGGGCCAGTCCGTGGATGGTGTCGCGATTGGCGTTGGCGAACCGGGCGGCCATCGAACCGCCGAGCGAGTGCCCGCCGATCGTCCACGTGATGATGTCGGGGTGCTCGTCGATCACAGCCTGTGCCGCGTCGGGGTCGAGGACTGCGAGGTTGAGGGGCATCGGGGTGATGGCGACGAGGTAGCCCCTCTCGGCGAGCTCTCGTGCGAGGGGGGCATACGAGCGCGGGTCTACTCGGCCCCCCGGGTACAGCACGAGACCCAGCTGAGGCTCATCGTCGGCGGGGGAGAAGAGCCATGCCGAGTCGGACTCGGTCACCGCAACGACGTCGTCTGATTCGAGGGCTGCAAGCGCCTCGGCATCGGGCCCGAGCGGCGTGAGCGCCCACCAGAAGAACCCGCCGGCGGCAAGCGCCAGAGTGAGCAGTACCACCGCGGCGACGATCGCCACGCGCTTCCAGGTTCGGCTCAGCCGCCATCCACTACCTCGTCTCTGATGGGATCTCAGTATCTGAAGATAGCGGAAGCAGCCGATTCTCTCTCGGTCGTGTGGACGATCCCCGCCGTGAAGCAGCGTCTGCGCGGCCGCAAGATCGGTGAGGTCCCAGTCGCCTGGAGCAGGGGGTCTCGTTCACTATCACGGTGCCGCTGGAGGGGTCATATGATCCCCAGTCAGAGTCCTCCGTCGACACGAACAGCGTGGCGACGCGACCCTCGTGCGCTGCAGGGACGATCTCGGTGAGATCGTGCGAGGCGGCGCCGCTCCCGATGGCCTCCTCGAGCGCCTCGAGGTCGCGCTCCACCTGGGCGTCCCTCAGGGGATCGAGCAACGCCGCGGCCGCCACACCGAGCTCATGGGCGCGACCGCTCATCGGGGTTCCCGGGCACCGGGTCGTGGACCAGGTGCGGGTATGAGTTCACTTCGCGGTAGATCGGGCGTGAGGTACTCGACGCCGGCGATGATCAGCGGCGAGTCCTTCCCGTGGAGCAGCTCGGCCATGCCCCGGTCGATCTCGCGGAAGTACTTCTCGATGTTGGCCTTGCTGGTGTCGGCTACGCCTCCGTGGCCGTGAAAGCCCGCGGCCCGGCGCGTCTTCCCGGCGGCGACGGCCGGCGTGCGCGTGTGGAACTGCACGTTGCGTCTCGAAGTCCACGTACTGGAGCACGTCGGCCAGACTCGTGGGGATCCCCTCGGCATCGAACTCGGTGAGTTCCTCGGCAACGCCCTCGAAGACACGCACGCGATTCTGGCTCAGTGCGAGCAGGTAGTAGTGCGCCGCGCTGTCGATGGCCGAGATCAGCGGACGGATCACGAACCTGTCGGAGACATCCACACGCTCCGGCATCTCGGTGCGCGTGCCGAACGCGAGTCGCACATCCTCGCCGAAGAACGCCGCGATCCCGCGGTCCCCCGAGCGCCAGAACGAACTCTCGTCCAACCTCTCGTGGCCGGGGGCGAGCATCGCCTCGATCTCCGGCCCGCGCATGCCCCCACTCTCGAGCAGACGCGTGGCCTGCTTGAGCAGGTTCTTGAGCCGGAGCTGGTCCTGTGCACTCTCGGCGTGTCCCGGATGCGTCTGCATGTAGATGGAGACGCGCGGCCAGCCGACATGCCGAGCAAGGGTCATCACGGTCTCTCGGTCCAAGGTGTCCATGGACGTGACCTCCCCACGTCGGACGTATGTCACATCACGCCCGCGCAGTTCGCGTCCCCCGACGCGGGCGTGTGCCCAGAAACGACCTGATGTATGGGTATCTTCCCCGATAGGCAAGCACGCTATACTGTGTCTCTCATGTGGCCCTCGAACGGGTCTCGGGTGGCGGTATGGCGTGAACCAGGTCAGATCCGGGAGGAAGCAGCCTTAAGCGTCCCCTGCCGGGTGCCCGGGGCCCGCTCGGGGGCCATGCGAGCTTCGCTTGGACGTGTCCGTGTCACCCGCTATACTCGGGGCGCGGTCCTCGCACGACTTCGGAAGGGTTCCATGGCGCACCAGTCGCTCTATCGCACCTATCGCCCGCAGACGTTCGATGACGTCGTCGGGCAGACTCATATCACGCGCACACTCAAGAACGCGGTGGCCGAGGACACCGTCGCTCATGCCTATCTCTTCACGGGGCCGCGCGGCACCGGCAAGACCACCACGGCCCGCATCCTTGCCAAGGCGCTCAACTGCTAGTCCGGGCCCACAGCCGACCCCGATACCGACGTGCGAGCAGTGCATCGAGATCGCCGAGGGACGTCACCCCGATGTGCACGAGCTCGATGCAGCCTCCCGGACCGGTGTCGACAATGTCCGCGAGGAGATCATCGGTCGTCTGGCCTACTGCGCCCACGCGAGGTCGCTACAAGGTCTACATCATCGATGAGGTGCACATGCTCTCGACGGGCGCGTTCAACGCGCTGCTCAAGAGCATCGAGGAGCCCCCGCCCAACACGGTGTTCGTCCTGTGCACGACCCACCCGCACAAGGTCCCCGAGACGATCCACTCGCGCTGTCAGCGCTTCGACTTCCACCGCATCAGCATCGACGACATCGTCGGGCGGCTCGAGTACATCTGCGAACGCGAGGAGATCGCGGTCGCGGATGGAGCACTCGCGCTGGTCGCCAAGCACGCTATGGGCGGCATGCGCGACGCGATCTCGACGCTCGAGCAGCTCTCCGTCTTCACGGGCAAGGACATCACGCTTGCTGATGTCGAGGACCTGCTCGGCGAGGTGGACACCGAGCTTCTCTTCGAGGTCGCCGACCTCATCGCCCACAGCGATGTGGCTGGCAGCTTCGTGTTCGTTGCCCGGCTTGCCGACACCGGTATCGACATGACCGAGTTCGTGCGCGACCTCACCGGGCACGCTCGCGACCTCTACGTCATCGCGGCGGTAGGCGACCCGAGGGCATCGTGGATGCCTCGAGCGAGCATCTCGGCCGCCTGACGAGTCAGGCGGCAGTCTTCGGCACGGACCGGCTCTCGCGCGTGCTCGACATCCTCGGCGAGCTGGGTGCCGAGATCCGCTGGTCGTCCGATCCGCGGCTCTCGATCGAGGTCGCTCTCACGCGCATGGCGCGGCCGCAGGGCGACCTCTCGCTCGACGCGCTGGCCGCACGCGTGGAGGAGCTCGAGCAGGCCGCCACGACGCGCGGTCTCTCGGAGCCGCAGCGTGTCGCCAGCCGGTCCGGCGGCGGGCAGAAGCGGCGCAGCGAGAGATGACGAGCTCGACGATTCCTCAGGTGCCAGTGGCGAGCAGGTAGCCGACACCGACGACGATGACGCCCATGGCTGGCCGGAGGTGGAGACGTCCCCACGCCACCTCTTGCAGTCACGCAGGACGAGGAGCCGGCCGAGCCGTCCGAGGAGTCGGCACCACCGGCGACACCTGCCGGTGAGAGCGATGAGGCCGCAGCCGAGGAGACAGAGACCGCGCGTCCAGTGCTCGGCGCGCCGGACCTGGACCGCGCCACCGCCAAACGCAGCTGGGTGGCGGTCGTTGCGGAGGTCCGCAAGCGCAAGCCGTCTCGGGCGATGTTCTTCTCCAACGTCGAGGTCGACATCGACCCCGACGACGGGACGCTCGTGATCGAGTTTCCCGCAGGACATGAAGCACACCATGAAGCAGGCCGAGGCACCGGACACGCGCGACATGCTCAGAGGCCTCGCTGGCTGCCGTCTTCGGCTCCGCTCCGCCGTTCCGCTACCAGCTCGGCCGCGGCGAGGTCCGCTCGGCGGACGAGGTCGATGAGGTCGAGATGCTGGCAGAGCTCGAGCAGCCAGCGGAGGCAGACGACGCCATCGCCGGAGTCGACCTCGCCGAGCGAGGGCGACGACGCACAGGCTGCCTCGGCTCCAGACGCCGCAGACGACGATATCGAGGCGCTGCTCGTCTCCGAGCTTGGTGCCGAGAAGATCGCGGAGCATCCGCACGACGAGACCGTCGAGTGAACGAAGGAAGGACGATCAGCGTGAAGCCCAACATGAACCAGATGATGAAGCAGGCTCAGAAGATGCAGGCCGACATGGCCCGCGTCCAGGAGGAGCTCAAGGACGAGAAGGTCGAGGCGTCGGCAGGCGGCGGCATGGTCAAGGTCGTCATGACCGGCGACCTGAGCGTCGATAGCGTCGTCATCGACCCGGCCGCCGTCGATCCCGACGACGTGGACGATGCTTCAGGACATGGTCGCGGCCGCGGTCAACGAGGCAGCGCGACAGGCCCAGGAGCTCGCCAACCGTCGCATGGGTGAGGTCACCGGCGGGCATGAACATCCCGGGTCTCGTGTAGCGATGCTCTACGCTGCGCCCATCGCGCGGCTGCTCGAAGAGCTCGAGAAGCTGCCCGGGATCGGCCCCAAGTCGGCCCAGCGGCTCGCCTACCACATCCTGCGCGGCGAGACCGAGGCGGCGCGCGCGTTGGCCGACGCCATCGTCGAGGTCAAGGAGTCCATCCACTTCTGCCCGCGCTGCTTCAACTTCGCCGAGGCCGATCTGTGCGAGATATGCGCCGATCCGGAGCGCGACCAGGACTCGATCTGTGTGGTCGAGGAGCCTCGCGACGTGGTCGCTCTCGAGCGCACGGGTGAGTTCCGAGGGCACGTACCATGTGCTTCAGGGAGCGATCTCGCCGATCGACGGCATCGGCCCGGAGCAGCTGCGTGTGCGCGAGCTGCTCGACAGGGTGGGCGGGGGAGAGATCACAGAGGTCGTGGTCGCGACCAACCCCAACGTCGAGGGCGAGACGACGGCCCTCTACATCGCGCGGATGATCAAGCCGCTCGGCGTGCGGGTGACGCGCATCGCATCCGGACTTCCCGTCGGAGGGGATTTGGAGTTCGCCGACGAAGTAACCCTGGGAAGAGCCCTCGAGGCGCGCCGGGAGATGTGAGCGACCAGCGAGTATCCAGTATATTGGATGCCGTTCACCGACTGATAGATACCGCTCGCACCGCCACTCACCCGACGCTCAAGAGGTTCCCGTACCCTAGTGTGACCTGTTTGCCCCCACCGACGGGCACCAGGACGAGCCCGCGTCGCAGGCGCGGATCCAAGGAAGGGGAGATCCATGCAGCAGCTGACGGAGATTCGTTGGCATGCGCGTGCCGGCCAGGGTGCGGTCACCGCGGCCAAGGTCGTGGCCGAGACGGCCCTCTCCGCGGACCAGTACATGCAGGCGATGCCTGAGTACGGCCCGGAGCGCATGGGCGCGCCGATCAAGGCGTTCACGCGCATCAGCTCAGAACCCATCGACATCCACTGCAACATCGAGGAGCCAGACGTCGTCATCGTCCTCGACGACACGCTGCTCGACGTCGTGGACGTTGCCGAGGGCATCACCGAGAACGGTGCGCTCATCATCAACACGTGCACCCCGCCCGACCAGGTCAAGAAGGCGCTCGGTCTGCCCGACACCGTCACGGTCGCGAGCGTCGACGCCTCCGGTATCGCTCTGGACACGATCAAGCGCGACATCCCCAACACCCCGATCGTCGGGCGCGTTCGCCAAGGTCACCGAGGTCATCGACCTCGAGGCCTTCAAGGGCCTTCTGGCCAAGAACCTCAGCAAGAAGTACGGCCAGGAGATGATCGACGCGAACTACGCCGCGGTCGATCGCGCGTTCGAGGAGGTGACCGTGGCATGAAGTGGGACTTCACGACATGGACGACGTGGAAGACCGACGATTTCCCGCTTGGCGCCGTCATCCCCGAGGCCGGCAACTCGCAGTACTACGTCACGGGCGGCTGGCGCTCTGAGCGCCCGGTGTGGTCCGAGGAGAAGTGCACGCAGTGTCTGCTGTGCTTCATCTTCTGCCCGGACTCGGCGGTCCACGTCGAGGACGAGAAGATGACCGGCTTCAACCTCGATCACTGCAAGGGCTGCGGCGTCTGCGCCGTGGCGTGCCCCTCCAACCCCAAGTTCGATGGCGACAAGGCCATCGACATGGTGCCCGAGGGCTGCGAACTTCCGGGGGTGAAGTAGATGGCCGAGCAGAAGACAGTCGCCACTACAGGCAACCTCGTCGTTGCCGAGGCGATCCGGCAGTGCAAGCCCGATGTCGTCGCTGCCTATCCGATCACTCCGCAGACGACCATCGTCGAGGAGTTCGCCAAGTTCGTCGCGCAGGGCCGCGTACACACCGAGTACGTGTGCGTCGAGTCCGAGCACTCCGCGATGAGCGCGTCGATCGGCGCATCGGCAGCCGGCGCTCGCGCGATGACCGCGACGGCCAGCCAGGGCCTCGCACTCATGTGGGAGGAGCTCCACATCGCCTCCGGCATGCGCCTCCCCATCGTCATGGCCAACGCCAACCGCGCGCTGTCAGCGCCCATCAACATCCACTGCGATCACGGCGACGCCATGGGCGCGCGCGATGCCGGATGGATCATGCTCTTCGCCGAGACGGCACAGGAGGCCTACGACAACACGATCATCGCTCTCAAGGTGGCCGAGGACCCCGAGGTCCTGCTGCCGGCGATGTCGTGCCTCGACGGCTTCATCACGACTCACTCGATCGATCGCATCGACCTGCTTGCCGACGAGACGGTCTCCGACTTCGTGGGCGAGTACGAGCGCGGTCAACGCGCTGCTCGACACGGACGACCCTGTTAGCCACGGCGCTTCTCCGGGCTCGGCGGTCCGTACTTCGAGTTCAAGCGGGCACAGCGCAAGGCCATCGACCGCTCCAAGGGCGTCATCGAGTCCGTGGGTTCTGACGTACTCGGAGCTCTCCGGTCGACCCTTCGACCTGATCGAGACCGACATGATGGACGATGCCGAGGTCGCCATCGTCGTCATCGGCTCGACGGCGGGCAACGCTCGCCACGTCGCCAAGGAGCTGCGTGCCGAGGGCCTCAAGGCGGGCGTCGTCAAGGTCCGCTGCTTCCGCCCGTTCCCGTACGCCGAGCTCGCCGCGGCGCTCAAGAACGTCGCGGCAGTCGCCGTGCTCGACCGCTCCGAGTCGTTCGGTGCCGAGGGCGGCCCGCTCTTCCTCGAGACGCGCAGCGCTCTGTACGACTCGGAGACACGGGTCCCCGATCGTCAACTACATCTACGGACTTGGCGGCAGCGATGTGCGACTCGAGCTCATCCGCCAGGTCTACACCGACCTGTTCGACATCGCGTCCGGTGACAAGTCACCTTCCGGACTCGTCTACCTGGGCGCCAGGTAGGGAGGAGGCGACATGGCTAATCTCAAGGAACTCTCACAGCGCGAAGACCGCCTTGCTGGCGGCCACCGGCTCTGTGCCGGCTGCGGCGCCTCGGTCGCGATGCGTCAGATCATGCTCGGCGCGGGCGAGGAGCCCGATGGTGGTCGGTTGCGCCACGGGCTGCCTCGAGGTCTCGACCACGATCTACCCGTACACCTCGTGGAAGACCCCGTTCATCCACAACGCGTTCGAGAACTCGGCGGCGACGGTCTCCGGCGTCGAGGCGGCGTTCAAGGGCATGCAGCGCGCAGGCAAGATCCCGGCCGACAAGAAGGTCAAGTTCATGGCCGTCGGCGGCGACGGCGGTACGTACGACATCGGCCTGCAGTCGCTGTCCGGCGCGATGGAGCGCGGCCACGACATGGTCTATGTCTGCTACGACAACGGCGCGTACATGAACACCGGCATCCAGCGCTCCTCGGCCACGCCGAAGGGCGCATGGGCGACGACCTCCGAGGTCGGCTCCGCCCAGCAGGGCAAGGAGCAGAGGCGCAAGGACCTCACGTCGATCATCGCTGCGCACAACGTGCCGTATGTGGCTCAGGGCTCGATCAGCCACTGGCGCGACCTCACGACCAAGGCCGAGAAGGCCTTCGCGGTCGACGGCCCCGCCTTCCTCAACGTGCTGGCGCCGTGCCCTCGCGGGTGGCGCAGCAAGAGCGAGGATACGATCGAGATCGCGAAGCTCAGGCGTCCAGACCGGCTACTGGCCTCTCTTCGAGGTCGAGGACGGCGAGTGGAACCAGACGGTCAAGGTTCGCGAGCGCAAGCCGATCGAGGAGTTCCTCAAGTCGCAGGGTCGCTTCAAGCATCTGTTCAAGCCCGAGAACGCCGGCTTGCTTGCCGAGATCCAGTCGGATGTGGACGCGTACTGGGAGTACATCCAGAAGCGCTGCGAGTGCGAAGGATAGGCTCTCACTCCACATAGAACGAGATGAAGGACCCCGAGGCACCTACCGGGGTCCTTCTTCGATGCTAGAATGATGGCATGACCTGCGCAGACCGCCCTGGAGGTACGACTGCATGAGTCCTTGCTCGCTTCGCCCCTGCGCGCTGGGTCTCATCCTGGTCTTCGCGCTGGCCCTCGTGGGCTGCGACGCTCCCGCGCAAGCGGAGAGCGAGAGCCCGGTCGAGCGCGTGAGAGTATCCGGCTCCGGCACCGCGCTTCCCGTGATCCGCGTGCTTACCGAGGAGTACGCTGCGGAGAATCCGGCAGTGGAGTTCGTGTACCTGCCCGGTCTCCACAGCGGCGGCGGCATCCGCGGTGTCGCAGGCGGCGACCTCGACCTGGGTGCTGTCTCGCGCGATCTCACACCCGAAGAGGAGGAGCTGGGCCTCGCTACGTGCACCTCTCTGATGACGGTCTCGTAGTGGCGACGCATCCGAGTGTTGAGATCGACGGTCTGACCTCAGAGCAGGTTCGTGAGACATACAGGGGAGAGCATGAGAACTGGTCCGAGCTCGGGGGCCCCGATCTTCCCATCGTCATTCTTGACCGCAACGAGGATGAGTCCGCGAAGATCATCCTGCGCGAGTATGTCCTGGGCCCTGACCTGGAGATCGCGCCTGGGCACAGAGTCTCTTCTACGAGTCCGACATGGTCCAAGGTGTCGAAGAGACGCCCGGAGCCATCGGGTACTTCTCGCTGGGCTACGCGGTCACGGAGAAGGTCGATGTGAACTATCTCGCGCTCGACGGAGCGCAGGCCACGGTCGAGGCCATCGGCGACGGGGGCTACGAGGTGATCCGACCTCTCGGCATAGTCGTCAGCCCTTCGGCTACCGGTGAGGTCGCGGCTTTCGCGGAGTGGGCGCAAGGTGACGAGGCCATCGACGCTCATCGAGTCTCACGGGTTCGCCCAGCCGCGGCAGTCTGCTGAGTGACCATGCGAAGATCCGTCTTCGGCAGGCACCTCTACAACCAGATCGCCGTCCCTTGGTGCTGGCCTCTTTGGCAGTGGGGCTTTTGGCGACGGTGATCGCGGTCTACTTCCTTTCCGCCCTCACCGACCAGTGGGTCGACTCACACGGCGGAAGCGGCGACGGCCCATCTCGAAGAGCGGTTCAACGCGACTTCCTCCGAGATGCTGTCTACCGCCCGCCTGATCAGCGGCGATGAGCGCCTCAAGCAGGCCCTGCTCGACGGTGACCTTGCGACGGCCAGAGGGATCGTGGCTCAGACCAGCGTCATCCTCGATGCCGACGACGTGATCTTGCTGGATGGCTCCGGAATGGCCGTTGCCGCCTCTGGACGCGCGGACATCGAGCCGGGCGACATGGTGCTTGCGACAGACGAACGCTCGTTCACTGAGATCAACATGGCCCATCCGATCCTCCTCGAGCTGGAGGGCACCTACACGCTCACCGCTCTCCAGCCCATCTCGGCAGGGGATGAGGTCTACACGGTGGCCGTTTCCAACGAGGTGAACGACGCCTTTCCTGGTGGCCTTGCGGGAGGCGCCGGGGACGCTTACTGCCTCTACGATGCCGATGCGCAGCGCGTGGC
The DNA here is from genome assembly GCA_963850695.1 of uncultured Actinomycetes bacterium. Lineage (GTDB taxonomy): Bacteria > Actinomycetota > Coriobacteriia > Anaerosomatales > CAWKMJ01 > CAWKMJ01. The sequence continues at coordinate 692,396 of CAWKMJ010000001.1, read as the reverse complement.
GTGTTCGCTCACAGCCGATGATCTCCAACCGGGCGCCCACGATGTGCTGCAGGGCGAGCTCAGCGATCCCAGTCCAGAGATCCTGGCTGCAATGGAACATGCGGCGTCGGGCGAGCCGGGCATCGCGACGATCGACTCGGGAGCGGCACGTATCGCGCATGGGCGCGTCAGCTCCAATTGGAGAGCGATCCGTTCGGCGAGCCGGCCGGCTACCTCGTCTCGGTCGTGAGCCAGGCGGTCACGGCGGAAGCCGAGCGCACGACGACCCAACTCATCATCATGTGGTCCTTCATAGCGATTCTGTCTCTCGTCGGTCTGGGCGTGTGGGTGGCTCGCCGCGTCTCCGCGCCGCTCGCTGAACTCGCCGAGGGTGCGAAGCGCGTCGCGGACGGGGACTTCTCCACGAGGATCGAGGTCTCCGGAGCCAACGAGATCGCGGATCTGGCCGATGCGTTCAACCAGATGACCGACTCGCTCAAGGAGCGCAGCGAGAGTCTGACCAAGAAGGTGCTCGAGCTCGCCACGCTCTACGAGATGAGCCGAGCGCTCGGCTCCACGCTCGAGATGAATGTCCTGCTCGAGAACGTCTTGATTCAGCGCTGAGGATATTCAACCTCGATCTCGGCTACGTGACAGTCAGGGACAAGGACACGGGTCGAGCTCGACCTCGTCGCGTGGCGCGCACCGGGCGACGACCGTCCCGATGAGAAGGCGCTGCGGAGCTCGATGGCGGAGTGGGTCGTCCGAGAGGGTCGGCCGCTCATCTTCAATCCCAGCGAGGATGCCGGTGACTCGTCAGATCGACGCCGTCTCTGGAGCTCTCGCGGCGCTCTGTGTCCCGCTCGTCGGCACCGGAAGGCTCGATCGGCGCGATCAGTGTCGGCAGTCACGATGCGGACTTCCGGTTCAACAGCGACGATGTGCGACTTCTTTCGACCATCGCCAACCATGTCACGATCGCCATCGGCAACATCGAGCTGTTCTCGAGTCTCCAGGAGGCGTACCTGGCAACGGTGCGATCGCTCGCGGCCGCAGTCGATGCAAAGGACACGTTCACGAGAGGTCACTCCGACAAGGTCGCCGTCTACGCGATGCATGATCGCCGAGGAGACTCGGGCTATCGCATGAGCAGAGCGTCGCGCTTGAGATGGCGGCGTACCTCCACGACATCGGCAAGATCGGTGTCAAGGAGGAGATCCTCCTCAAGCCGGGCAAGCTCAGCGATGCCGAGATGGGCCAGATGCGTCACCATCCGCTCATCGGCGCGAACATCCTCAAGCCGGTCGGCTTCCCATGGCCGATCACGCCCATCGTGCGGCACCACCACGAGCGGTGGGACGGGGACGGCTACCCGGCCGGCCTCAAGGGCGAGGAGATCCCGCTGCTCGCCCGCATGCTCACGGTCGCCGACGCCTTCGAGGCGATGACCGCGGATCGGCCGTACCGTGCGCGGTCGCACGTCGATGAGGGACTGGCCGAGCTCGTGCGATGCGCCGGCTCGCAGTTCGATCCAGCGCATCGTGCGAGGCGTTCGTCGAGGTCATGCAAGAGTCTCCGATCTTCGATGAGAACATCGAGCTCGAGGAGCTCGGAGGATGTCGATCCCGAGGAGGCCCAGGCGATCTTCGTCGCGGTCGGCGAGGGCATGCTCGTCGAGCTTCCGCAACTCGGAGGTCCCGGCTGGCCGCCAACGTCGAGCAGGAGCTCAACGAGTCTGTCGGCGAGGACGGTATCCCTGTGAGTGTGGCAGCGGGCGGGTCGAGTCTTCAGCGTAGGACGAGATCGAAGACCATGACGGCAGCTGGTCGAGATGCGGGAGGCGCCGCGCATCTTCGACGAGACGATGGGCGAGTATGTCCGGGAGCACGCTCGTGGACCACTTCTACGCGAGAGCTCTCTCGGCGCGCTCTCGGGACGCTGCGGATGCGCATCGCCGCAGCGACTGGATTTCCAGCCAAGTAGTGCAGCTGTCCACCCTGTCATCGCGATGGTAGACTGTTTCTCTGCGCGTACATCCGACCAGAGACGTGGTTGGAGGACTGCATGGCGCTCTCGTGACAAAATTCGGCGGCACCTCGGTGGGCAGCACCGAGCGCATCAGGGCGGTCGCCGCGCGCCTGATCGAGCGACACAAGTCGGGCGACGACGTGGTCGCGGTCGTCTCGGCCATGGGCGATGTCACCGACGAGCTCGTCGGCCTGGCCGAGGGATCTCCGAGGACCCGCCAGAGCGCGAGATGGACATGCTGCTTGCCACCGGCGAGCAGGTCACCATCGCGCTGCTCGCCATGGCGATCCAGCGCTCGGGGCATGAGGCGGTCTCGTTCACGGGCCCGCAGGTCGGCATCGTCACCGACTCCGGCCACACCAAGGCGCAGATCCAGGAGGTCCGCGCCGACTGCGTGCGCGAGGCGCTCGACGCGGGCAAGATCGTCGATCGTCGCCGGCTTCCAGGGCACGACGCCGGACGGGCAGATCACGACGCTCGGCCGTGGAGGTCGGACACGACCGCGGTCGCGATCGCTGCGGGCATCGGCGCCGACGTGTGCGAGATCTACACGGACGTCGACGGCGTGTACACCGCCGACCCCGCTCGTGCCGACGCGCGCAAGATCGACCGCATCTCCTACGAGGAGATGCTCGAGCTGGCGGCGACCGGCGCGCGCGTCCTGCAGCTGCGCTCCGTCGAGTTCGCACGGAACCACGGCGTGTCGATCCACGGCCGGTCGAGCTTCAGCGACGAGCCAGGCACGATCATCGAGGAGGACGACGAGGCCATGGAGCAGGCGATCATCTCCGGCGTCGCCCACGACACGTCCGAGGCCAAGCTCACCATCCGCGACGTCCCCGACAGGCCCGGCGTGGCGGCCGACGTCTTCACGGCCTGGCCGACGCGAACGTCAACGTGGACATGATCATCCAGAACGTGACCGAGGAGGGTACGACGGACATCTCGTTCACCACGCCCGACGAGGATCTCGCCCGCGCACGTCGCGCGACCGAGGACATCGTGGAGCGGCTCGGCGCGCGAAGTGGACCGTCGACGAGTCCGTCGCCAAGGTCTCCCTCGTCGGCGCCGGATGAAGAGCCACCCGGGTGTCGCGGCGCAGATGTTCGGTGCGCTTGCCGACGCCGGCGTGAACATCGAGATGATCTCGACCTCGCCGATCCGGATCTCCTGCGTCGATCTCGGAGCGACCAGGTCGAGACGCCGTGCGCGCGCTGCACGACAGCTTCGGTCTTGCCGAGGACGCGGTGTCGCCGAGGCGTCTCCAGTCGAGGAGGGCGAGTAGCATGTCCTGGGACAAGCCCATGCCGGCGCGCCCGGTCGTCGCGGTCGCGGGTGCGACCGGCGCGGTCGGTCGCGAGATGCTGCTCGTCCTCGAGCAGCGAGGCTTCCCCGCCGAGCGGGTCATCGCGCTGGCCTCGCCTCGCTCGGCGGGCAAGGTGCTGCCCTTCGGCGGTGGTGAGCTCGTGGTCGAGGAGCTGACTCCGGCATCGTTCGACGGCGTCGACATCGCGCTGTTCTGGCCGGCGGCATCGGTGAGCAAGGCGATGCGCGAGGCGGTCGTCGGCGCGGGCTGCGTCGTGTCGACAACACCTGCGCCTTCCGCATGGACGAGCGAGTGCCGCTCGTGGTCCCCGAGGTCAACGCCGACGGACGTCGGTCGGCACAGCGGCATCATCGCCAACCCCAACTGCTCGACGATCCAGATGGTCGTCGCGCTCAAGCCGCTGCACGGACTTGCGCCATCAAGCGCGTCGTGGTCGTCGACCTACCAGGCCGCATCGGGGCCGGGCAGCGCGGCCATGGACGAGCTCGACGAGCAGACCGCGCGAGTTCCTCGACGGCGAGGAGCTCGACAGTCGAGCAGTTCGCGCATCGGATCGCCTTCAACTGCATCCCGCACATCGACGTCTTCCTCGACGACGGCTCCACCAAGGAAGAGTGGAAGATGGTCGTCGAGACCCGGAAGATCATGCACCCGCCCGAGATCGAGGTGCTCGTGACCTGCGTGCGCGTGCCGGTGCTCCGGTGTCACTCCGAGGCCCTCCACGTCGAGTTCGACGCGCCGGTCGAGTCGACGAGCGCGCGAAGCGCTCGAGGCGCCGCCGGGTGTCGCGCTGCTGGACGACCCGGCGGCGGCCGAGTATCCGATGCCGGCGCTCTCGAGGGCACCGACGATAGCTGGGTCGGCCGTCTGCGGGTCGATCCCAGTGTCGCAGTCACGGGATCGCGCTCTGGGTCGTGGCCGACCAGCTGCGCAAGGGCGCGGCGCTCAACGCGGTCCAGATAGCCGAATCTCTCCTCGGCTGACCTCGATGCGGCTCCGCTGCTATCCTGTAGGCTGTGAAGTCCGGTGAGCGATGCGGAGGAGCAGTGAGCAAGGCCGAACATCCTCATCGTCGAAGACGACGCAACGATCTCCCGATTCCTGGAGCTCGAGCTGCGCACGCGGGCTACGGGGTCGCCGAAGGCCGCGGACGGCAAGACCGCACTCGAGAGCTCGTGCCGAAGACGAGCCCGACCTGCTCATTCTCGACCTGATGCTGCCCGAGATCGACGGCATCGAGGTCGCGCGCAAGGTCCGCGAGGACGGCGCGACTATCCCGATCCTCATGCTGACCGCGCGCGTCGAGACCCAGGATGTCGTCGAGGGGTTCGATGCGGGAGCCGACGACTATCTGCGCAAGCCGTTCGAGATCCCTGAGCTGATCTCGCGGGTGAGCGCGCTGCTCAAGCGCACAGGCCGAGCGCAAGGGCGGCAGTTCGAGGCGAGCGGCGTGCGCGTCGATCCCGACTCGCGTGCGCTACGGTCGAAGGCGAGCCGATCGAGCTCACCGCCAAGGAGTTCGATCTGCTGGCGTATCTGGTGAACAACGCCGGTCGCGTCGTCTCGCGCGACGAGATCCTCGAGGATGTCTGGGATGGCCAGCACGCCACCGACAGCAACGTCATCGAGGTCTTCGTCTGTCACCTGCGCAACAAGATCGGCGACCGCGACAACACCGTCATCCAGACGATCCGAGGCGTCGGGTACTTCTTCGCGAGGGGCTAGATGCGACGTTCGTCCCTGCGCACCTGGCTCCTCATCGTCTCCGTTCTCTTCGCTGGCTGGTCGTCGGCGGTGTCGCTCTCACGACCTACGTCGTCGTCTCCGACGCGATGTCGGTCGTCGCGCACGACGTACGGTCCGCGTCGCCCGTGCGTCCCAGATAGCCCGCGACCGAGGCCACGGTGCCGAGCTCAGGCGGCTAGCAGGGGCTCGAGGGTGCGGCGCTCGAGAGCCGAGGCAGCTCGGCAGTTCCTGCGCGCATTCCCGAGGTCTTCGGCGTGACCGGGCGTGGGCGAGGGGCAGTTCGTCTACTACGACGAGGAGCTCGAGCATGCTGTGGTTCAGCGACGAGGAGGCTGTCGTGAGATGCCGACGAGGCGCGCTCCCGAGGGCTCTCGAACTCGAGCCAGACCACGGAGTCCACTATCGGACGCAGGGGGTACGCTCGAGCGGGCTCTTCGGCCCGGCCGACCTCGGCACGTACATCGTGCACATACCGGTCGAGGTCCCCGGGGGCGGGCGGGGTGCTCGACGTCGTCTACGAGCCGACGCGGGAGGAGCGGACGATCGACGCCATCCGCGTTCCCATGGCAACGCTCGCTTTCGCTGCGATGATCATCATGGTCGTGATGATGCAGGTCAGCATGGCGTGGGTCCTCGGCTCGTCGACGATCTGCGTAAGGCAGCCGATTCGGTCGACGCCGGCAACCTCGAGCGTGAGCTTGCCGGCCGAGGGCAACCACGAGATCGGCGAGCTGGCCCGGTCGCTCAACGCCTGCTCGAAAGGTTGCAGCGTCGTGCGGAGGCGCAGACCCGGTTCGTCGCCGACGCCTCGCATGAGCTGGCCACCCCCGTGGCTGGCATACGGGGCTACACGAACATCCTGCGGGCATGGGGCAAGGACGACCCCGAGGTCCGGGACGAGGCGATCACCGCCATCGACCGCGAGTCCACGTCGCATGGCGCGTCTGTGCAGCGATCTGCTCGCCCTTGTCCGCGACGAGCGCGAGATGGTATTCAACGAGGAGCGATTCGACGTCAACGCGCGCTGCCGAGAGGTGCTCGCAGCCGCGGCGACGCGCTACATCGACAAGGGACTCGAGTTCCTCGGTCCGGGAGAGGGCCAGCTCATGATCTTCAGCGACCCGGACCGTATCGAGGATGCCGTCTCCATCCTCGTCGACAACGCTGCGAAGTACACTCCCGACGGCGGCACCGTCAGCGTGACGACGAGGCGCAAGCGCGACACGTGATCATCGAGGTCTCCGACACGGGCATCGGGATCCCCGAGGAAGACCTCGCCAACATCTTCGAGCGCTTCTACCGCTCGGATGCCTCCCGATCCAAGGAGACGGGCGGTTTTGGCCTGGGTCTGCCCATCGCCAAGAGCATCCTGGACGCCGCGGGTGGCAGCCTCTCCATCGAGAGTAGTCCATGGCGAGGGATCGACCTTCACTCTCACCCTGCCGCGCACCCGCAGGCAGGCGCCCCGCCCCGCCTGAGCCGGCCCACCCCGCCACCGGTCCGCCCTCTTCGGGCGCGTCTCAAGCCCTCACTCCCGTGTGCCGATATGACGCATAGATGAAATAGGCGACTCGGAGGCAGAGTGGCCCCTCCCACAGACATCGCGACCGCTGCGTTCGAAACGCGCGTGGCGTATCGTCCATCGAAGCTCTCCACGAGGCGACGGGCCTTGTCGTGAGCGTCGTGGACCTGCCCGCGCGGCACATCGATCCATTCCACTGATACGTGCACGTACTGCGATCTCGTCGCGCCTCGGGTTGGTTCGACCTCGACCTACGTGCTTCGACGACGCCCCCGACCTCTCGTCAGGCGAGACGATTCGGGCCGAGTGCCGTGGTGGGCTGCCGTGCTACGTCACACCGATCTACTGCCGATGAGACGTTGCCCTGCTGCGCCATCGTCGTCGGCGGTTTCGTCTCATCCACACGTGATCGCAAGCGCATCTTCGAGAGACTTTCTGGCACGCGGGACAAGCGAGACAAGAGCACGTGCTGTGGCCAGGGACATCCCGGTTCATCACACAGCGCGCGGTGGAAGCACTTGCACGCATGAGCGCCGATGACCGCTTCAGAGACCGTCCCAGCGGGAGGCAGAGTCCTCGAGCTGGGAGGGCCGTCTGAAGAGAAGCGGAGATGTTCGCCGAGGTAGGCGAGGAGTTCGTCCTCATCTGAGCGGCTCCGAGGACGCAGCGGATGCTGAGCCCTGGCTCGAGCCGATGCACCTGCTCGACGCCGATGCGGGCGTACTCATGCTGCGGCGCCCGCTCACCGATATCCTCGAGGTCGTGCAGTGTTGCCGGCGACGAGCACGGTTCAGGACGGGCCAGCGCGTGCGTGTGGGCGACGGTGTAGCCGGCCGTGTCGCTCAGACGCGTCGCAGTGTCCTTGTCGCGGCAGGCAACGGGGATGGCCACGAGTCCCCGCCTAGCTGGCACGACGGATCTGGTACCTCTCGAACACGAGAACGATCTCCTGGGTGTTCTGAGCGTGGCGTCACCGCTCACGACGACTCGTGGGTGATGAGGTGCGCACCCTTGAGCGCTTCTGAAGATGGTCGAGCAGATTCATATCGAACGCACACGGGTTCTCGGCGGCACGACGACAGATGCACGAGCATATGCACCTGGGTGCCTACTCCAAGGCTCTGGGAGGGACACCTCCGGCATCGACGAGGTGGTCCAGATAACGTCGAGCCGTGCTTCGAGAAGGCGTTCGATTTCGACGTGGCCGGACTCGCGATCCTCGGGTGGGGCCGCGATGAGGTCACCGTCGTGTTCCACAGCGATGTGCCCTCCAACGCTCTGGAAGACGTGCTCGAACAGGCGGTAGGACGCGATGTCGTCGCCGAGCCGTTCGAGTTCATCGCGCACGTGACGCACTCCGGTGAGAATGAAGCCACCGGTCGAGGATCCCGGCGACTGGACCACCATGGCTGTCGAGGTCATGATGCGTGACACGCTGGTCGCCTACCTGTTCGTCGCCGGTCACGAGCTGGGATGTTCGACGGCGATGACCGCGCCTGCTGCTGGGCATGGCCGACTACGCCGCCGCAGCACTCGAGAAGGCCTCGCTCTTCGCTAGGATTGCGCGACGACTACGCCAAGACGATCGCGGCGCTCGGCGCGGCACTCGACCTTGGGGAGCGCAAGGAGTTCGGGCCACTCCGACCGGGTCATGGACTACGCGGTAGGGGATCGGGGAACAGCTCGGTCTGGCCCACGAGGACATCGAGACACTACGGTTCGCGGGCCTGCTTCACGACGTGGGCAAGCTCGGCCTGACCGAGGAGATCTTGCTCAAGCCCTCCCGGCTGACGCGCATCGAGATGGAGAAGATGCGTCGGCATGCCGAGTTCGGCGCGGGCATAGTCGAGCAGATCGAGTTCCTTGACGCCCTGGCGCCGGTGATCATGCACCACCACGAGAGGTGGGACGGGGAGGGCTACCCGATCGGACTCAAGGGCGAGGAGATTCCACTCCTGGCCCGCGTGCTTGCCGCCGCCGACGCCTTCGATGCGATGACGTCGGAGCATGCGCACAAGCCGAAGATGTCACTGGCCGAAGCTCGCAAGGAGATCCGGGCAGCCGCGGGCACGCAGTTCGATCCCGCGTGTCGTTGCGGCACTGCTCGAATCGCTCGAGGCACAGGCGCGAGCCGGTGCGACGGGCCTGCTTGCCGAGATGCCCCAGCGCGAGGAGCAGCTCCCGTCGTAGCTGCGCGCTGCCGATTCCCTCCACATGCCTTCCCTACACGAGGTCGGACTCGCGTCGCGCACCCGACCCTCGGTCCGCATGTGCTAGAATCCCCGCACCTCGAGACCGCGAAGAACGTGACCGTCGCAGTGAGGGAGATGCACGGGAGGCCGAGGAGTCTGCAGCGATCCCGCTTCATAGCGCAGGCAGGCGTGATCGCCGCCCTCTACGCCGTGCTCACGATCATCGTGCTGCAGCTGCCCGGCACGCTCGGGTGGGGGCTCATCCAGCTGCGACTGAGCGAGGCCCTCACGGTCGTTGCGGCCCTTACACCCGCAGCCATCCCGGGTCTGTGGCTCGGCGCGGTGGTCGCCAATCTCTTCATGCTCCCCCAGGCCGGCCCGGTCGCCCTGCTCGATATCGTGTTCGGATCGACGGCGACGCTTCTGGGAGCGCTGTGGACATGGCGCTTCCGCGAGCGTCGCGCGCTGGCGCTGCTCGGCCCGGTGATGTTCAATGCGCTCATCGTTCCGGCCTACCTTCCGTTCATCCTGTTGGGCCTTGGTATCTACGAGGTGCCGTTCGTGGGGGTAGACTTAGAGGGTAGCTGGCTTGCCATGTACCTGTTCGGTGTCGTCTCCATCGCCATCGGACAGGCTATCGTGGTCTACGGGCTGGGATGGCCGCTGCTCGCCGCCCTCGACCGGTCACGGATCTTCGACGCGGGGGAGCAGTAGAGCCGGCACCGGCGAGGGCTGGGCTCGTAGGAGGAGGTGTGCGCATGGATGTGGACAGATCAGCGGTCGAACGTCTCGTCGAGCGCGCCCCCCGGCCTGTCGGGCCTCTCATCGAGACCCACCGCGAGGACTGCCGCGAATGCTGGGGCTGCGTGCGCTACTGCCCTTCTCACGCCATCAGGGTCGTCGACCACCGTAGCGAGATCATCGAAGACCGGTGCGTGAAGTGTGGGGCGTGCGTCTCGAGTGCGGCAACTGCGGTCACTCGGTCCGTGACGATATCCCCGATGTCAGGGCGCTCCTTGCCGGTGAGCGACCCGTGGTCGCGGTCCTGGCAACCGAGTTCCTGGCAGCGCTGCATCCTCTCAAGCCGGGCGAGGTCGAGCGCGCGCTCGAGAGCGCCGGATTCTACGCTGTAGAAAGCACGTTCCTCGGCGAGGAGATGGTCGCCGAGGCCTACGAGCGCGCCTATGCTCGCGGTTCTGCGTCACTCTCGCTCAGATCGACGTGTCCTGTGGCGTCGGACTGGGTTCGCACGCTTCTACCCGTCGCTGGTGAGCGCGCTCATGCCGATCGTGCCTCCCTACATCGCCCAGGCGCGCCTCGTGCGGAAGCTCTATCCCGACGATGCGGCCGTGGTCTACGTCTCGCCCTGCTACGCTCGCAAGGACGAGGCGTTCGAGCCGGGCGTCGCCGGAGCGATCGATGCGGTCATCGACTTCACCGAACTCGAGCGGCTCCTCGCAACGACCTCGCCGCGACCGCCCTACGCCGAGAAGGTCCATCCCGGGCGGGCGAAGGCCCGAGCCGGTCAAGCAGATCTCGCTCATCGACGGGTTCCCGAGAAGCACGCTGGAGGGTTCCTCGGCGCTGGATGTCGATGTCGTGACCGTCCGGGGGCTCGACGAGATCGACCGGCTCCTCTCGGCGGTCACTCGTGGTGAGGCAGCGCCGGCGCGTGGTGGACATGCTCAACTGCGAGGGCTGCATCGACGGGCCTGCGGTCAAGCCGGGGATGTCCGTGTTCGCCAAGCGCAACATCGTCTCGGCCGAGCGCGACAGATCGAGCTCCGACGCGGTGAGCTCGCGGGACCTGCTCGGCTACCTGCCCACGACCGACCTGCTGCGCTCGTTCACGGCCGCTCCGGCGGTCCCGCTCCAGGCGACACCGGAGCAGATCGACGAGACGCTTGCCGAGGGCGAGTTCTCCTCACGCGAGGACGTGCTCGACTGCGGCGCGTGCGGCTATGACACATGCGTAGAGCATGCCGTCGCGGTACTCCACGGCAACTCGTCGTGGGAGATGTGCTTCCCGCTGCAGAAGGAGAGGATGCGTCGGCGCACAGAGGAGCTCGAGGAGAGTGCCACGACCGACTCTCTCACCGGGCTCGGCAACCGACGTGTGTTCGATGACGACTGGAGTCGGAGTCCGCGCGCGTGCAACGGTACGGCACGCCTCTCGCGCTGCTGATGATCGACATCGACGGCTTCAAGGAGATCAACGACAAGCACGGTCATCCGTCGGAGACGCCGTGCTTCAGGGCTCGCCGCACTCATCGTCGCGAGCGTTCGCGAGACGGATATCCCCACGCGCTACGGCGGCGATGAGTTCGCACTGCTCCTGCCGGGTATAGGCAAGACCGAGGCTTTCGCGGTCGCCGAGAAGCTCCGGGCGGCCGTGGCCGACATGACGCTTCGATGGTGATCCGCCGGGCGATCAGCGCCACCGTGTCGATCGGTGTTGCTGCGGCCAATGGGACGCCGCTCGATGCGCAGACGCTGCTGGAGGCGGCGGACAGCGCCCTGTACCACGCGAAGCAGGACGGCAGGAACAGGGTGCAGCTTTCTCCCGGGTAGGAGGGTGAGATGCGTACCGCGATCCTGTGGGAGATCGAGGGCGACCGCATCCGGTGCGGCCTGTGTCCCAACGCGTGCCTCATCGCCGCAGGCAAGACCGGCATGTGCGGTGTGCGCGCCAACGTGGACGGAGTCTCTAGGCGACGACGTACGGCCGCATCTCCTCGATCGCAGCCGATCCAATCGAGAAGAAGCCCGTCTTCCACTACCACCCGGGCACCGCTGTGCTCTCGATCGGCAGCGTGGGTTGTTCCATGAAGTGCGGACACTGCCAGAACTGGCGTATCAGCAGGGCGGCGCCGGAAGACGACGTCGAGCTGCATGAGCTGGCGCCGGATGCGATCGTGGACATGGCGCGCAAGTACAGCTGCCCAGGCGTCGCGTTCACCTACAACGAGCCGGTGATCTGGGCGGAGTACGTCATCGATGTGGCCGAGGCGTGCAGGCGGCGAGGACTCTTCACCGTCATGGTCACCAACGGCTACATCACCCAGGAGGGGCTGGACGTCCTCGGCCCGCTCATCGATGTCTGGCGAGTCGACCTCAAGGGGGCGACGGACGAGACGTACCGCAAGCTCTGCCACGTGGGCAGGTCGAGCCGGTCCGTGCTGCCGCCGAGAGCGCGCGGCATCACTGGGGCATGCATGTCGAGGTCGTCACCAACGTCGTCCCAAGCGTCAACGACTCGACCGAGGAGCTGCGGGCCATGGCGACGTGGATCGCCGAGGGCATCGGAGCGGACACGCCCTGGCACGTCACGCGGTTCTTCCCGTACCTGGAGTACGCGGACCTCGAGCCCACGCCGCTCGAGACTCTCAGGACGGCTCGCGCCATCGGCCAGGACGCGGGCTTGAGCTTCGTCTACCTCGGCAACATCGCCGAGCCCGGCGGCGAGGACACGGTGTGCCCGGAGTGCGGAGCGGTGGCCATGCGCCGCACCGGGTACGCCATCACCGCACGCCACACGCGCGATGGCGCCTGTTCGAGTGCGGCGCCTACCTCAACATCGTCGAGTGAACGGAGACCGATGACCAACCCGGCCGAGCACGACCACGGCGAAGAGAACGAGACCATCGAGGTGGCCGAGGACTCCGGCGCCGAGCACGATCACGCCCACGAGGACGTAGTGCCCCGTGTACTCATCTTCTTCGACTACGCTTGACCGTTCTGCTACGTCGACCAGTTCCGGTTCGACAGACTGCGCGGCGAGGTCGACGCCGAGTTCCTGCTCGTCCCCTTCGAGTTGAGGCCGACGATGCCCGAGGAGGGCTACCAGATGAGCGAGCTGGAGGCGGCGGGGCACTCGGGTCGCGTCGAGGACCACATCGAGCGTCTTGCCGCCAAGGACGGGTTCCCCTGGCACAATCCGCCGTTCCTGCCCAAGACGCACCGCGCGCTCACCCTCGGCGAGATGGCCCGCGACCGGGGCGAGGACGCCCACTGGGCCATGCACCAGGCGATCTTCGCGGCCTACTTCGGCGAGGTGCGGGACATCGGCGAGCGAGGAGGTGCTGCTCGACATCGCGGCCGCGCACGGATTCGACGGGCCGGGTGTCCTGACAGGCGTGGGAAGAGGACGCTCTCGGCGAGCGGCTGCATCAGTTCCGGCACGTCGGGATGCATCTGGGAATCGACTCGACTCCGGCAGCGCTCATCTGCAACGAGCTCCTCATCGGCTCGCGTCCGTATCAGGTCCTCAAGGACTCGATCGACCGGTGTCTCGTGACCGCGGAGAACATCGAGGAAGAGGTCGGCGAACACATAGCTCAGAACCGCGACTGCGCGCCCTTCCTGGAGTATCATTCTTGCGGGTATTCGAGTACGAGCACGACGTACCAAGGAAGAGGTGGCCGTTGACCCCCTGTGTGGTCATACCTACGTTCTGGACGCGCCCCGGTGCCGCGGCGCCGGACAACCTGCTGACCGTCTACGACCACCCCACGCCGGTCGACTCCGACGGGACGCTGCCGCATGCCTGGAGTCCCTGAGCAAGGTCGAAGGACTTGACCAGGTCCTTATCATCGTCGCTGCCACCGATCCGTCGATCGAGCATCAGGCCGAGGACCGCGTACGCGACATCCTCGCCGACTTCCCGGCCATCGACGCACTCGTCTTCGGCCCTGCCGAGCTGGGCTCACTGCACCGCCGGCTCGAGCAGATCGAGTTCGCCGACATGATTCCCGGCACGAGCCTTGTGGGCTACGGCGCCGTTCGCAACGTCGGCCTGATCGCCGCTGCGGTCCTCGGCTGCGAATCGGTCGTCTTCGTCGACGACGATCAGATCATCACCGACAAGGGCTTCCTGCTGAGGGCCCAGGACGGTCTCGGCATGAAGATCCGCGGGGGCAAGGCCGTGCTGGCCAAGTCCGGCTACTACACCGACGCGGAGGGGCGCTACCAGCGCCACTCGCAGCCGCACGCCTCCGACGTGTTCTGGCGCAAGGGCGATGCGTTCAACGATGCGCTGGCGATCGTGGACGCTCCGCCGCGCATCAAGCCGAGCCCCGTCGCGTTCGGTGGCTGTCTCGCACTGCACCGGCACATGTACACCAACGTCTCGTTCGACCCGTGGGTCGTTCGCGGCGAGGACATGGACTACGTCATCAACGCACGCATGCACGGAGGCGACGTGTTCATCGACGGCGAGTGGTCGGTCATCCACAAGCCACCGCAGCTCGAAGACGACACGCTCCAGTTCCGGCAGGATGTCTACCGCTTCGTCTACGAGCACCGCAAGATCGAGTTCGCGAAGTCCCAGGTGGACCTGCGGCAGGTCTCACCCGAGTCGCTCATGCCGTATCCGGGCTCGTTCATCGGCCCGTCGTTCACGCGTCGAGCGTGGATGACGGCGATGATGCGGGGAGTCGCTCGCAAGGACGAGCAAGTACTTCCAGATCGCGCGCACACCATCAAGGACGCTCAGCGCTACGCTCGTGGAGAACTGTCAGAACTACTTCGATTTCCAGCGTCGCTGGCCGATGCTCATGGAGCAGATCTGGGACGACGTCGCTCTCAAGGGCCTCTTCTCGGGCGAGCGCCGTGTCGATCGCACGACTATCACCGGACGCTTCCCGATCGTCGAGGGACGACTAGGCATGCCCCAGTTCCTGCTCGCGGTCCTCGTCGGTCTTGCGGCGGGAATCCTTTCCGGCGCGTTCGGTGTCGGGGGGGCGTGGTGACGACTCCCGCGATCCGCCTGCTGCTCGGTGCAGCCGGCGCTCATCGCGGTCGGAACGCCTCTGCCCGTCATCATCCCGACCGCCATCGTCGGCTCGATCTCCTATGCCCGACGCGGTCTTGCCGACGTGCGCGCCGGCGTCGTCATCGGGCTGTGGGGCGCGGCTGCATCCGTGCTCGGCGCGTACCTGAGCGACCTGGCCGGCGGCTCGGTCGTGATGATCGTCGACCGCGGCGCTCATCCTGTACCTCGCTGTCGACATGATCGTGCACGGCGGGAAGCAGCGTACTGACCGGCTCGAGGACCCCGCCGACGACCCGCGCGCCGAGGGGGCATGGCGGTTCTCGGCATGGTGACCGGTGTGTACTCGGGGTTCCTCGGCCTTGGCGGAGGGTTCATCCTCGTGCCGATGCTCGTGCGTTTCGGTGGCTATCCGATCAAGAGGGCGATCGGGACGAGTCTGACCACCATCGCCATGCTCGCGATCCCGGGCAGCATCACGCACTGGAGCCTGGGCCATGTCGAACGTGCGAGCTGGCGATGCTCCTGGCCATCGGTGTCATCCCGGGCGTGCTCATCGGCGCCAAGCTCACGTCGGTGGCCAGCGAGAAGCGCGTGCGGTACGGCTTCTCGGCTCTGCTGCTGTTCGTCGGCACCGTCTTGGCGTTCAACGAGATCAGGCTGATCCTCGGCATGACGCTTCACGTCGCACGCGACGCCGACGTCTCGCGGCTCGTGGCCCGCGCTGGCCGCCTCGCGCATCTTCTCCGCACCCGAAGACCTCGAGCGCTTCCGCGAAGAGGGGCCCTGGAGGCGTGCTCGTCGACGATACGGGTCGTGCGGCGGTCCTCGAGAGATGGCGAGAGCATCTCGACATCCTCGCGATCAAGGGCGTGTGGTGTGCCGAGAGGGACCTGGCCGACGTGCTCGAGGACATCCGGGCCGTCGCTCGCGAGCAGGGATTCGCGCAGATCATGAGCCCGCTCATCGCCGAGGAGCGCTGTCGGCCCATACAGCGGCGGCGGGCATGAGCGTCACGGAGTCGATCGTCGCTTTGCGCTCGGATGCGCGCAGGCATCCCTGCGGACCCTCCCGCGTTGCCCGATGGGGTCGACACTGCTCATCGGCACCGCAGACGAGGCTGGTCGCTCGAGTCCGTCGACGCGGCGTGTTTCCCGCCGTTCTGGCGCTACGGCAGCGACGCTCTCGGTGCCATGTTCGACGATGGACGGGTAGTCATCGCGAGCGATGTCAGGGCAGGTCATCGGCTATACTTGGTGCACCATGGACCGCGGCATCGGTACCCTTGGCCGCCTCGCAGTACTGCCGGAACACAGGCGACACGGTGTTGGCAGCGGCTCCTGGGGGATGCGCTCGCGTACATGGCGCGAAACGGGGCGGAGATCTTGAGTCTCTGCACCCAGGAAGACAACGCCGCTTCGCGGGCGCTTTACGCGCGAGCCGGACTCAGAGAGCTTCCGGAACGCCTCGTATTCCTCATCCAGGAGATCTGAGGCACGCGTCGCTCTCGCGGGCGGCATGCCGGTGTGGTTTGTACACCTGAAGACACGCAGCGATAGGGGGTGAGGTGAGCATGAACCATCGGCAGCAGATCATCGTCGATCTTCTCATGGTCTTCGCCGTGACCGTGCTAGCCGTCGTCACAGCGTACGTGCTCGTGGTGGCCGATTCGCCGCGCTGGCTGCTCACGCTTGCGCTGACCGGGCTGACGATGGTCGCGATGGGCAGTCGTCGTCGCGCGCTTCGTCCGCAGGCCCGACCATCTCAAGGCACGCCAGTCCCACCAGATCCTCGATATCGCCAACGAGAGCCTTGCCTTCCTGCGTACCGGCCTCGACGAAGAGACCGCCGGCGCCGTCTGCCGTATCGTCCTCGATGAGGCCGAGGTGGCGGCAGTCGCGATCACCGACACTGAGAAGATCCTCGGGTTCGCTGGCGTGGGGGAGAGCCATCACTACGTTGGAGGCCCCATTCTGACGCGGGCGACCCGCGAGGCTATCGAGCTCAACGAGCACCGCATCCTCGAGACGAAAGAGGAGATCGGCTGCCCTACCGAGGGATGCCTGCTGCGAGCCGCGATCGTCGTGCCACTCGTGAAGGGCGACAGGCCGGTCGGATCGCTCAAGTTCTACTACACGACTCCGCGGCTGCTCAACGAGACCCAGGTGACGATGGCCGAGGGCCTCGCGAAGCTGCTCTCGACCCAGCTCGCGCTCTCAGAGCTCGAACGCCAGACCGAGCTCGCCACGCGCATGGAGCTCAAGGCGCTGCAGGCACAGATCAACCCGCACTTCCTGTTCAACACGATCAACACCATCGCGATGATGATCCGCACCGACCCCGATCGCGCCCGCCAGCTCCTGCGGGAGTTCGCGTTCTTCTACCGGCGCACGCTCGAATCCTCCGACGAGCTGATCACCTTGCGTCAGGAACTCGAGTACACGCGCCGCTACCTCGTCTTCGAGGAGGCGCGCTTCGGCGACCGGATCGACTACCACGAAGACGTCGCCGAGGACGCGCTGGACATCGAGGTCCCCGGCTTCATCATCCAGCCGGTCGTCGAGAACTCCGTCAAGCACGGCATGACCGACGGAGCGGGCGCTTCGCGTCCATCTCGACTGCCGAGACCGGACAGGGGCGTCTCGTCGTGCGTGTGCGCGACGACGGACGAGGCATCAGCCCAGAAGACATGCCGCGTGTCCTGGAGGCCGGCTTCGGCAAGGGGCTTGGAATCGCGCTCAAGAACGTGGACGATAGACTCAGAGGCTACTTCGGTGGCGGTTCGGGAGTGATCGTCGAGAGTCAGCAAGGAGAGGGCGCAGAAGTGACGCTGTGTATCGTGACAGACCCTGAGGCGGTCGCCTGCAGGAGGTCCGACATGCTGAAGGCGCTCGTGGTCGACGACGAGGCTCCCGCACGCTCTGAGCTGCGCTACCTTCTTGATGAGGCCGGCGGGGTCGAGGTCGTGGGCGAGGCCTCGAACTCGGCCGAAGCGCTGCAGCTCATCAAGGCCATCCCGTACGACGTGGTCTTCCTCGATATCGACATGCCCGGCTCCTCCGGCGTTGAGATGGCCGAGACGCTGGCCGAGATGGAGCGCCCTCCCGTCGATCGTCTTCGTGACGGCGCACAGCGAGCATGCCGTCAAGGCCTTCGAGGTCGCCGCGACCGACTACCTGGTCAAGCCCGTCGAGGTCGACAGGCTTGCGCCAGGCGATCGAGCGTCTGGCTCCCACCCAGGAGGCACCTGCCCGGATCGAGCGGATCCCGGTCGAGAAGGCCGGCAAGAAGCTGCTCCTGCAGGTCGAGGACATCTTCTACATCATGGCCAAGGACGACTACTCCTATCTGCACACGAACGGTGAGCGCTATCTGTCCACGATCTCGCTGGCAGCGCTCGAGAAGCGGCTGCAGCCGATGGGCTTCTTCCGCGTCCACCGCCGCTACCTCGTCAATCTTGGCATGCGTGAAGGAGGTCGTGCCCATGTATGGCGGCACGCTCCTGCTCACCCTGAGCGATGACGAGGAGACGCAGGTACCTGTCTCGCGCCGCCGCGTCCCGTCGCTGAAGCGTGCGCTCGGGCTGTGATTGCGGGTTCGGACCGTGACGCGCGGACTCCGTGCCCGCGATGTGCGCCCACTCCGTCGGCGTCTCTCCGATACACACGGCAGCATCGATTCGCGTCTCTGCGACGAGTTCGAGGGTGTCTCCCTCATCGTCCACGCTGGCGATGTGGGCAACGGGGTCCTCGAGGAGCTCGAGGAGATAGCCCCCGTTCGCGCGGTCGAGGGCAACACCGATCGGAGCTCACGTGTCCCTCTCTACCTTCGTCCGGTCGAGAACTTCGAGCATCACGGCGTGCGGTTCTTCGTGACCCACGATCTTGACCCCGCGACGCGGTGTCGTGCCCGAGGATGTCGAGGTCGTGATCACCGGGCACACGCACGTCGACGCGGTTCGACGACGAAGGCGGCCGGCTGTTCGTGAACCCGGGTTCCATCACACATAGCCGCAGGTCAGACGGTGTGGGCACCGCTGCGATCGTCACCCTCGATGCCGACGGGCGCTCTCGGCGCAGATCCTGTACTTCCCCGAGCCGATCCACCCCGCACGGTAGCGATACTCCGGTAAGCGGTGCTACCAGCGCCGCGAGCGGCAGCGTCGGCTCGAGCCCGCTACCGTTCGCCACCGCACGCCCGCCCGCTCCACCCGCTCACCGAGCACCCCTCGCCACCTGCGCCGATACCCTCACGCACCGGCGAGAGAGGCCTATCCTCATCCTGTGAATGTGTGGACTCGGGGACGGGTGTCCCCACAAGGGGAGGTGAAACGCATGAAGGTCTGCATCAAGGGCGCAGCTGAGGACGTCAAGCTCGGCGATATCGATGAGGTATGTATCGATGTCGATCGCATCCTGCTGCCTGTGGACGGCTCTGAGCCTTCCGTGATGGCGACACAGTACGCCGTTATCCTGGCAAAGACGTTCGGCGCCAAGGTCAAGGCGGTCTATCGTCGACACTGGGCAGGACGCTATGGAGCTTCCTGAGGAGCTCGAGTCCGATGAGGTCATGGACGGGCTCCATCCGTCGGCCAAGGGCCTGGCTATCGCCAAGACGATGTGTCGAGCGCAACGGTGTCGAGTGCGAGGTCGAGATCATCCAGGGTGGCGTGGCGAAGCGCATCGTCGCCACCGCTGAGGAGTTTCAACGCCGATCTCATCGTCATGGGCGACACGGGTCGCACCGGTCTCAAGCGTGTCGCGCTCGGCAGCATCGCTGAGACGGTTCTCAAGGGCTCGGATCTACCGGTCTTCGTCGTGAAGGCTGACTAGAACGAACAAGGTTTCCAACTAGCAGGATGCGGCCCGGGAAAGGCCGCAATCGACGCGATATGAGGGAGGTGCAATCAGGATGACAGACCCTCCGACCACCGAAGGAATCGTCACTTCGCAGTACATCCAGTGGGGTGACCACGTCGACACCGTCGAGAGCGTGGACGTCGTGTTCAAGGCGCAGCGCAATCTGAGCTTCACGTACGGCGCCGTGTTCTTCGTCGTCACGCTGGCCATCCCGCTGTTCACGGTCGTGTGGCAGTGGTGGTGGCAGACGGAGATCTGGGGCGGCTTCACGGCCAACTACCTCGTTCGTCTCGCTGCTCTACTACCTGTTCCTGTGGACGCATGGCGTGGACGTACTCGAAGCGTGCGGACAAGCTCGACCTGGAACTCGCCAAGGAGGCCGACAAGATCACAGCGGCCAAGGCAGCCGAGGTCACTCGTCTCGAGGAGACGACCGGCGGCCACACCTATCCGACAGACGAGAGCTAGGAAGGAGGTTCAAAGATGGGAGATCTCAACAGTATCGCGATCGTGCTTGTCGTCATCCTGATTCTCGATGACGATCGCGTTGTCTGTCTTCTCACGCCGCTTCACGCGTACGACGGCAGACTTCTATCTCGCCGGACGCAAGGTCGGCTCGTTCTCGAACGCATCGGCTATCTCCGGTGACTACCTGTCGGCGGCCTCGTTCCTCGGCGTCGCTGCAGCTGTGTACGCATCCGGCCTCGACGGCGTCTGGTACGCGGCAGGCTTCGCCGGCGGCTTCATGGTCGTCGTTCTCTTCATCGCATCGCCGCTTCGGCGCTTCGGTGAGTACACGGTTCCTGACTTCGCGTTCGGGCGTTTCGGCACGAACCGCATGCGCCTGACGGCCGTTGTGGCCGTTCTTGCCACGAGCCTCTTCTACATGGCGCCCCAGATGTATGGTGCCGGTACCACGTGGGGAGTGCTCGTAGGCAAGGGTCTGTTCGGCCTGAGCCCGTACAACACGGGCGTCATCGTCGTCGGCTTCATCATCATGGTGTACGTGGCCGTCGGCGGCATGAAGGGTACGACGCTCAACCAGATCGTTCAGTTCTGGTGGCTGTCGTTCGCCATGATCCTCACGCTGCTCATCGTTACCTTCGTGGGCTTCAACAACACCGCGACGGGTGAGCTCGATGAGGTTCAACTACGCCGACTACCTCGAGGAGGAGTCGAGCAGCTACCTCATGGGTCCGGCCAAGCTCACCGTTGCCGAGCTCGAGGATCCTGCCGTCATGGCCAATGTCGAGGCTGCCATGACCGAGGCGTCGTCCAAGATGAACCGACCCCGAGGAGTTCTACGATGCCGAGATGGCCAAGATCGATGAGGCTATCGATGCAGCTGAGGGCGATGACACCCCGATCGACGTCGTCGTCTTCCAGAAGAACAAGCTTCATCAGCTCAAGAACGAGCTTCTTGGCACGGATGACGCTCAGTTCTTCAACCAGCCGGGCCATCGCTACACGGCGTCTCGATCAGTTCTCCATGGTGCTGGCGCTGGTTCTCGGTACTGCGGGTCTGCCGCACATCCTGAACCGGTACTACACGAACCCGTCCGGTTCGGCGGCTCGCCGCTCGACCTTCTGGGTCCTCGTGTTCATCGGTGTCTTCTACATCGTGTCGCCGATGGTCGGCCTTGCCGGTCGAGTAATGGTGAGAGCGGCAGTCGATTCCGGCAGCTGCGCCAGCGACTGCCAACTACGTCGGCGGCCTGCTGGTCAGGTCAGATACTCTCATGCCCACGATCGCTCAGATCGCCGGTGGCGAGGTTCTGATGGGTATCGTTGCCGCCGGTGCGTTCGCGGCTATGTTCTCGACTCTCGCTGGTCTCTTGATCGCATCTGCTTCAGCAGTCGGTCACGACGTGTACGAGAAGTACATCAAGCCCGATGCGACCGAGAAGCAGAAGGTCTTCGTCGGCAAGGCGTCCGTCGTGTTCTTCGCCTTCCTGGCGATGGTCATCGGCTGGTCGATCGTGGCCTCCGGTCTCAACACGGCCTACCCGGCACTCATCGCTATGATGGTGACCTGGGCGTTCGCAGTCGGTGCCGGCGCTTTCGTCCCGATGCTGATGTTCGGCATCTGGTGGAGGGGTACCACCGAGCGCGGAGCCATCGCCGGCATGCTCGTCGGTGGCGGTTTCACGGTCATCTTCATCTTCGTGAACATGTTCGCTGCACTCGGCCTGTATGATCCGGCCAACGCGCCATGGATCATCCAGCAGATCGCGGCTCTCACGTTCCCGACTATCATCACGTTCCCCGCAGCGTGTCTGACGATCTATCGTCAGTCTCGAAGATCGACGGTCAGCTGCCCAAGAACGTGGACGAGATCTGGATGCGTATCCACGGCAACGCCCATGAGCGCTTCGAGCAGGAGCACGGCATGGACAAGGTCGGCGGCATCCTGAGTGGAGGGTCCAAGTAGCGGCACCCTCATAACACGTCCCTAAGTCCCTACCCCCAGGGGCTGACAGGGATTCCCGGCCTCGGCTCCTACGTCCCAGGAGTCGGGGCCGGACCCTTGCCGGCCGGAATCCTGCGCATGGGACGAACCGAGCGCAGGGGCGATCGGCTGTGGTGAGATCCTCGCGGAACAACGAGCGCAGCTAGCCGGCTGCTCCGGCGATGGCCTTTGCCACGGCGGCAACGCCCTCGACCGTGGTCTCGGGAAGATCGAGACGCATGACGCGGCGGTCGTGGGCGGCGAGCGTGGCGAGATCACCTTCGGCCTGTGAGCGGAAGAGCTGGGCGAGCGAGAAGTCCTGCCCGGGGATCGAGGTATCCACCCGGTCACGGGCGGTGATCACGAGGTAGATGCCCGTGTTGGGCCCACCCTTGTGGAGCTGCCCGGTCGAGTGCAGATAGCGGGGACCCACCTCGACGCACACCGCGTGGCCGCTGCTCTTGGACAGGGCCGCTGCCGCCTCGGTCAACGGGTGGAAGTAATCGTCGTTCTCGTCGAGGTAGGCCAGAACGGCGATGTAGTCACCGGGCGCGAGCTCCGCCCCGATGGGTCCAACTGCCTCGGCGAGGGTCTCCGGCGCGGGGTGCCCGCCGAAGCCACCAGCGTAGGTCACCCACACATCGGCCAGGTCAGCGATGGCTGGCGGCACCTGGGCGGTTCCGCCAAGCACCTCCATCGTGATGGCCTTGGCCTCGGCCACGTTGGGCTCGTCGAACGGGTTGATGCCGATGAGCACGCCGACGAGTGCGACGGCATGCTCCCACCGTACGAACTCGGCTCCGATTCCCAGCGGGTCGTCCAACAGGTACTCCATCGTGGGGTGCTTGGCCGAGATCTGGGTCGCGAAAGACTCGAGGTCGTGGTCGTCTGAGCGACGAAGGACGACCACCATGCGGTCGTCACCGTATCCGGACGGCGTGGCTGGCGCGTAGTCGATCACCGGCACCAGTGCCCACACCCTCCTTGCCGGTCGACTCGGCGACGAGCTGCTCGATCCAGAGGCCGAACGCCCGGTACTCGGGGAGAGCACGAGCGTCAGCTTGTCGCGGCCGGTCTCGAATGCGTCTCCCATCCATGCACGCCAGCTGAGCGGCGGGGTTCTCTTCGGTCGGCTCGTGACACGCGGATTCCATCTCCAGGGCGGAGGCGACCAGCGTCTCGAGATCGATTCCCATGAGCGCGGCCGGCACGAGGCCGAACATGCTCAGCGCCGAGAAGCGACCGCCGACTGTCGCAGGGGCCGAGAGGGCCACGCGCATGATCTCCTTCTGGCGCATCTTCTCGAGCGGAGTCCCGGGATCGGTGACGGCGATGAAGTGCTTGCCTGCGACAGGACGCTCCAGCTCCTCCTCCATCCACGCGCGGAAGATCGAGTAGAGCGACATCGGTTCGATCGTCGTCCCGGACTTGCTCGAGACGACGAAGTACGTTGTGGCGCGGTCGAGCTCATCGAGCAGTCGTGTGACCGTCGTGGGGCAGGTGGTGTCCACGACGTGGAGTCTCGGCATGCCGTCGCGGTGTCCGATGATGCGCCCCATGACGAGGGGGGCCAGCGATGAGCCACCCATGCCGAGCAGTACGATGTCGGTACCACCCTCGTCTCTCACTGCGGTGGCGAGGTTCGTGACCAGCGGGAGGCGCGCGGTCGCCGTCTCGGCCAAGTCGGTCCAGCCCAGACGCTGCATGATCGTTTGGCGCGCGTCCACGTTGTCCGAGAAGAGCTGCGGATCGCGTTCCTTGAGCCGAGTGACGGCGTTGATCTCCATCAGGCGCTGCATCGAGTCCATCGACGTTCCCCCCACGACCGTCGTGCTTCGCATACAAGGTCTACCTGACTATCCTACCCGTCCGCACGCTCCTGCGGTGCACCGGTAGTCGTCTCGTTGCTGAGAACGACGGGGGGAGCGTCCACAGAGGCGCCCGCGCTGCTGCGAACCACAGCGATCCCGCCGGCGATCACTGCGGCGCCGCCGAGCACGGTGGCCATCGTCAGCGGCTCGTCGAGCAGCACTGCTGCGAAGACGACGGCGCTCACCGGCTCGGCGTATGTGAGGATAGCTGCTTGATCGGCGCGGATCGTTCTCAGCGCCGAGAGGAACAGGAATCCGGTCAGAGCGGTGTTCACGACACCGAGTAGCGCGAGCGAGACCCACTCCTCGGCTCCCGAAGGCGGCGGTGAGGTCAGTACGAACGGCAGCAGCATGATGGAGGCCACGCTGTACTCGAAGAGCATGTAGACCGTCGCTGGGACGCCCTTGGACCAGTCGCTTGGCGTTGGTGACCAGCAGGGCGTAGGTGATCGCCGAGCAGAACGCGAGCGCCGCGCCCAAGAGTGCCCCTGAGCCGTCGAGTGAGATCTGCGTCGGGTTGACGATGATGATCGTCCCGCCGAGAGCGAGTGCGAGCGGCAGCAGCACGCGCTTGTCGAATGGCGTGCGCGAGTATCAGCGGGCTCAGCACAGCGACGAAGACCGGCCCGAGGTAGCCGAGAAGGACGGCGACGGCCACATCCGTGAGCCGGATGGCCGAGAAGAAGAGCACCCAGTTGAGTGTCAGCAGCGCACCCATCCCCACGAGAGCGAGTTTCGTGCGGCGAGGGAGGTCGAAGACCTCGTGGAGGCGCCCAGAGAAGATGAGGTAGCCGGCGAGAACCAGTCCCGCGAAGAACACGCGCCAGAACACGATGACGAAGGCGCTTGCGTCCACGGCGCGCACGAGAACCGGGTATCGAACCCCAGATGGTGGCCGCTATCGCGACCTTCGCGAGGCCTGCCCGGTAGCGGTCCTGCTCGCCGGTCACGTCAGCAGATTCGTGGCAGCTGCTCGCCTACGAGCATGTCCATGATCCGCTTGGCACCGAAACCGGTCTGGACGTAGACCTTGCCGGCGAGGCCCCTCGGCCACTTCGCCGATGATGGTCGCGTCTTCGCCGTAGGGCGCGCCGCGCATCGCCTCGAGGGCGGCTTCGGCCTGGTCGGCGGGGACGACGGACACCATCTTGCCCTCGTTGGCGACCTGGAACACGTCGTAGCCGAGCATCTCGCATGCGCCGCGGACCTGGTCCCGTACGGGCACGACGTCCTCTTCGACGGTGATCGAGACGCCGGAGGCGCCTGCGATCTCGTTGAGCGTGGATGCCAGACCACCACGGGTCGGATCGCGGAAGCAGCGCGAGTCGGGCGCGGCCTCAAGAGCGGCCGCCACGAGGTGGTTGAGCGGGGCGGCGTCGGAGAGGATGTCGGTCTCGAATGTGAGGCCCTCTCGCTTGGAGATGACGGCGATACCGTGATCGCCGAGCGTGCCCGAGAGCAGCGACCTTGTCGCCCGGCTTGCAGCCGGTCGCGGTGAGGTCGACGCCCGTCTGGCAGTGCGCCGACGCCGGCGGTGTTGATGTAGATGCCGTCGCCGTGCCCCTTCTCGACGACCTTGGTGTCGCCGGTGACGATGCGGACCCCGGCTTCGGCGGCGGAGTCTCGCATGGAGATGAGGATCCGCTCGAGGTCGTCCATGGCGAAGCCCTCTTCGAGGACGAAGCCGACCGAGAGATACAGGGGCGTCGCGCCCGAGGTCGCGACGTCGTTGACGGTGCCACAGACGGCCAGACGGCCGATGTCCCCGCCCGGGAAGAACAGCGGGCTCACGACGAACGTGTCGGTGGACATCGCGATGCGGTTGCCAGGCATGTCGAGCGGTGCGGCGTCATCGAGGCGCGAGAGGATGTCGTCGTCGAAGTCCTTGATGAAGAGGTCTTCGATGAGGTCGCGCATCATCGTGCCGCCGCTGCCGTGAGCGAGAAGGATCCTGTCTTGACGCATGAGTTCTCCTCGGCGTGTGAAGCGGGTGCTTGGCCCGCGTGGTCGGACGTACCGTCAGTCGGACTTCCCGTAGTCCGTGTAGCGATAGTATGCCGCGCAGGAGCCCTCAGAGGAGACCATGCACGGGCCGATGGGATGCTCGGGTACGCACGCCTTGGCGAAGAGCTTGCACTCGAAAGGCAGGATGACACCGCGCAGGACCTCGCCGCAC
Organism: uncultured Actinomycetes bacterium; assembly: GCA_963850695.1. GTDB lineage: Bacteria > Actinomycetota > Coriobacteriia > Anaerosomatales > CAWKMJ01 > CAWKMJ01. The sequence continues at coordinate 666,477 of CAWKMJ010000001.1, read as the reverse complement.
TGGCAGCCCTTGATCTCCTTGGGCTCAGGCGGCGTGACGGGGACCTTCTTGAGCGCGTCGAACTCCGCGAACTCCTCACGGATGCCCAGACCGGTGCCGGGGATGACGCCGATGCCGCGCCACTCGGCATCGACGGGCTCGAAGACCTCTTCGATCTTGGCGATCGCTGCCGGGTTGCCCTGTGGGCGGCACGCCGCGCGTGTACGCGATCTCGACCTCGGCGCGACCTCTTTGACCTGCTCGGAGAGCATGTAGACGCCCTGGAGCACATCGACGGGCTCGAAGCCGGTGATGACGCTGGGAACGCCGTACTCGGCGGCGAGGAACTCGTAGGGCTCCTGCCCGATGATCGTGGAGACGTGTCCGGGCAGGATGAACCCGCCGATCTGAACGTCGGGATCGTTGACGAGCGCGCGCAGGGCTTCGGGCACGGTCTTGTGTGCCGAGAAGACCGAGAAGTTCTCGATGCCGCGCGCCTTGGCCTGCTCGATCGCGGAGGCGATGACGGGGACGGTGGTCTCGAACCCGACGCCGATGAACACGACCTCGTTGTCCGGGTTCTTCTCGGCGATCGTCGAGTGCGTCGAGCGGGGAGTAGACGACGCGGATGTCGCGCCCGTCGCCCTTCTCCGCAGACATCGAGGAGTAGGAGCCGGGCACCTTCATCATGTCGCCGAAGGTCGTGACGATGACCCCGGGCTGCCTGTGCGAACTCGATCGCCGTGTCGATGTCGGCGTTGCTCGTGACGCAGACGGGACAACCGGGGCCCGAGAGGAGCGTGATCGATCTCGGGCATGACGTCGCGCAAGCCGTGCTTGGCGATGGAGACGGTGTGCGTGCCGCAGACCTCCATGAACTTCACCGGAGTCGAGGCGCTCTCCTGGAGGCCTCGATCAGATTGCGGGCGATCGCCGGGTCGCGATAGCCGCTGAGGTCCATACTAGGCTCCCTCAGGCTCGGCGACGACGCCGTCTTCCATCATGGCCATGTCCTTGAGGATCTCGCAGCGTCTCGTTCGCGTACTCCTCATCCACGATCTGGATGGCGAAGCCGGCGTGCACGAGCACCCAGTCTTCCACCTTGGCGTCCGGAACGAGATCCAGACTCACATGGCGGGAGACACCCATGATGTCCACCTCGGCCATGTTGTTCTCCTGGAGCTCCTTGACCCTGGCGGGGATTGCGAGACACATATCGTGCGACCTCCTTGTCGCTGCGGCGGCCATGCTGTGGCCGTCTCGGGGAGCAGCTATATCGTGTGCCTGTCTGGACCAGGCGACGACCGCCTGACCGTACGACACCGCACCGTCGTTCATCGGCAACTGTCACGTGGGTGAGGGCTCGAATCCTGCCTCCGCAAGAGCGGACATCGCGCCGCCGAGGAGGATTCGGTTCATGAACACGCCGCCAGCAAGGGCCACACGACGCGTGTCGGTGCGTTGTGCAGCGAACCGGCAACTGTCGACTATACAGCGGATGACTGCCCGATGGAAGCGAGCGGCGATTACCCCAGGGGGTATACCGGCCTGCCATGTCGTCGAGCACGGCTGCGAGGACGGGCAGCGGGTCGATGACGAAGTGGCGCCTGCGCTCGCCTGTGCAGCGTGGGGAGCATCGGCAATCGCGAACTCGTAGCTGCCCTCTGCGCCGGGGTCCGCGCACGCCTCGAGCTCGATGGCCGCCTGGCCCTCGTAGAGCGCGTCGTCACGCACGCCTGCGAGCGCGGCGACCGCGTCGAAGAGCCGGCCGATCGAGGACGTCAGCGGCGAGTTGACCTGCTGCTCGACCATCTGCGTGATGAGACGCTCCTCGCCGTCGGCGAGGCGCGAGCGGAGCGGCTGGGCTCCGGCGTGGTCGAGCAGGGCGGGGTCGAGCGAGAGCAGCGTGCCGAGGGCCATGCGAGCGGGTCGCGGATGGCGCCGATGCCTCCGGGAAGCGGCACGTGGGCCAGGTGTCCGACGCGCTCGAAGCCTTCCCAGTCGGCGATGAGGATCTCGCCGCCCCAGAGCGTGCCGTCGCCACCGTAGCCTGTGCCGTCGAAGGCGACGCCGATCGACGGGCTCGCTGATGCCGTGCTCGGCGGTGACGCTCACGATGTGGGCGTGGTGGTGCTGGACGCCGACCTTGGGCAGATCGACTGCTCGTGCGCGAACTTGGTGGAGAGGTACTCGGGGTGGAGGTCGTAGGCGATGATCTCCGGCGTGATGCGGAAGAGACGCTCGTAGAGAGCGATGGTCGCCTCGAAGTGCTCGAGCGTCTCGGCGTTCTCCATGTCGCCGATGTGCTGGCGAGACGAAGGCGTGGTCCCCGCTGAGCAGCGTGAACGTGTTCTTCTGCTCCGGCCCGGCGGCGAGGATGTCCACGTCGATGTGAACGGCAGCGGCGAGCGGGTAGGGCGCGTACCCTCGCGCGCGGCGGACGGGCTCGACGATGCCGCTCGACGACGCGCACGACCGAGTCGTCGTAGCGCGAGTAGATGTCACGGTCGTGCATGAGGAAGGCGTCGGCGATGCGGCTCAGCCGCTCGCAGCGCCTCGGCGTTGTCCGTCGCGATCGGTTCTTCGGAGAGGTTGCCCGAGGTCATGACGAGCGGGCCGGTCCGCCTCGGCGAGCAGCAGGTGGTGCAGTGGCGTGTAGGGGAGCATGACCCCCATCTCGCGCAGGCCGCCGGCGACCGAGTCGGCGACAGGGCTCTCGACATCGTCGCGCAGGCGCAGCAGGACGATCGGGCGTACCGTGCCCGCCAGCAGCGACTCCTCTTCGTCGTCGATGTGGCAGAAGCGCGCGAGCCTCCTCGATCGATGCGACCATGATCGCGAGCGGCTTGCCCCAGCGGTTCTTGCGCTCGCGCAGGCGCTCCACGGCGGCCTCGTTGGTGGCGTCGCACGCCACATGGAAGCCGCCGAGGCCCTTGATCGCCAGGACGCAGCCATCGCGCAGGAGCGAGGCCGCAGCCGCGATGAGCGTGTCCGACCTGCGGCGCTCAGCCTCACGGTCTCGGTGCGGCCGAGGGATGACTCGACCTCCGCGACCATGCGTGATCGGCTGGGAGGGAGGCTGCTCCCGCTCGGGCAGTCCTCGGCCGGGCCCTCGGCGTCGCCCGATGCTCTGCATCGTGCCGCCTCCCCGGCCTGCGGAACTCGCGACGGAGCTGCCTCCCTCCCAGCCGGTCGGCGTTCAAGTAGAGCCGCGGGCCGCAGACGAAGCATGCGTCGGGCTGGGCGTGGAAGCGTCGGTCCGACGGGTCGCTCGTACTCGGCGGCGCACTCCGCGCACATCGGGAAGTCGCGCATCGTCGTCATCGGGCGGTCGTAGGGGATGTCGTCGATGATCGTGAAGCGGGGCCCGCAGTTGGTGCAGTTGATGAAGGGGTAGCGGTACCGACGGTCAGTCTGTGTCGAAGAGCTCGGCCGCGCACGCGTCGCACGTGGCGATGTCGGGCGAGACGAGCGTGCGCGCGCCTGCGACGGTGGCTGACTCGCGGATCTCGAAGCCCGTCGAGCCCTCGGCATCGATCTCCTCGGCGATGATCTCGTCGATGACGGCCATGGGAGGGGCCTCGCTCGCGCACGGCGTCGGGGAACGCGTCGACGGCTGTCGGCGTCCCCCTGGACGACGCAGAAGACGCCTTCGGAGGAGTTGTAGACCCAGCCGGCGAGCTCCTGCGAGGTCGCGAGGTTGTAGACGAACGGCCGGAAGCCGACGCCCTGGACGATACCGGTGATGTGGAGGGAGAGGGCCTTCATGCGCGGCTACTCGGGGCCGATGCTCGGGTACGACGCGATCGCGCTCCCCGTCGGCCACGAAGCGGTTGTTCATGAGCACGAAGAGCTTGTAGGCCTGGTCGAGCAGTTGCATCGCTTCGCTGGCCATGTTCGCGTCGAGGCGTTCGCGTGGGCTGTTGAACGGCGAGTCGTGGATGAATGCGTTGCGGGCCTGGCGGATCGTCGCGCCAGCGATTGGGGAACTCGCGAAAGCCCATCTCGGCAGCGGCGTCCTCGAAGGACTCGCCGGTCAGGTGGGGGAACAGTCGGCCGATGCTGCCGCCGATGGCGCGCTGTCCGTCGAGGACGATCTCGCGGACCTCGAGGTCGGCGCCGCGCGCGGTGAGGATGCGGTTGATGATGTCTTCGAGGAGCGCTTCGAGGAACGTCTCCGACGAGGATGACGACGATCTCGGACTCGCCCTCTTCGTGGTAGTGGCGGATCCGCGAGTCGAGTCGGCGCAGGCGCTCAGGCGGGAACTCACGGCGCTCGCCGGTCGTCGACCTTGCAGTGAGGGCACGGCTTCTCGCCGGCGCCAAAGCGCCGGTCTGCCGAGAGGAACCCGCACGCGGGCACTCGTAGTATGTGGGTGCCTCCGCCTCGTGAGCGGAGCTCTTGTGCAGCGTGCCCTTGATGTTGTTGTTCTTCTTCATACCTGGGATTGTACCAGCGGTGATGCATGAAGAAGGCGCAGCGCCGGGGCGCGGCACGCGCCATCAGCGAGCCTGGTAGGGGAGTTCGAGTCCGTGTCGCTTCGAGCAGCTCGCTCGTCGCGCATGATCTCGTCCGCGATGGCCGTCGGCGACGATGCTGCCGGCGTCAACGACGACCGCCCGGTCGCAGAGCGTCCATGCGACATCCATGTCGTGTGTCGCGACGAGCATGGTCACGTCGAGTCCTCGAGCAGATCGACCATGCGCGCTTCGAGCTGCGGATCGAGGTTCGACGTCGGCTCGTCGAGCACGAGGATCTCCGGCGACATCGAGAGCACCGTCGCCAGCGCGACGCGCTTCCGCTGGCCGAAGGAGAGGTGCTGCCCGGACTTGCTCGCCAGCTCGGCGAGTCCCACGTCGTGCAGCGCCTGGTGCGCGCGGTCGGAGGCCTCGTCGGCCGGACAGTCCCATGTTGAGCGGGCCGAAGGCGACATCGTCGTAGACGGTCGTCATGAAGAGCTGATCGTCCGGGTCCTGGAAGACGAGGCCGACGTCGCTGCCGGATCGTCGACGACGGTCTCCTCGGTCAGCGTGGTCCCGTCGATCTCGACCGTGCCCGTCGGTAGGCATGATGATCCCGTTGAGGTGCAGGATGAGCGTGGACTTGCCGGCGCCGTTGGGGCCGAGCAGCGCGACTCGCTCACCCGGTCGCGATCTCGAGGTCGATGCCGTCGAGTGCTCGTGTCCCGTCCGGGTAGGCGTAGCCGAGTCTGCGTCGAGTCGTATCGCGAGGTGAGTGTCACTGGGTCGCCCGTCATCAGTAGAGCAGCACCGCCGCCGCCGACGAGCAACGTCGTGAAGACGAGCAGCCAGTCCGCCCGGCTCGCAGTCAGGGTGCCGGTCGCGGGCAGGACGCCGTCGTAGCCGCGGGAGAGCATGGCCGCGTGGATGCGCTCGCCGCGTTCGTAGGAGCGGATGAACAGGTTGCCCGCCAGGTTGCCGTACAGACGGATGAGCCGCCACCCCGTGAGCTCGGGTGCCCTGCTCGCCACCGCCTGCCGCATCGTTCGCAGCTGAGTCGCCGAAGACGTCGGTGAAGCGGTACAGGAACGTGAGGAGCGTGATGAAGATCGTCGGCATCTTCAGAGCACGCGCAGACCTTCGAAGAGCCGCGGCATCGGCGTCGTCGCCGAGAGCAGCAGCATCGTGTACGCGGAGATCCACGACTTGGAGGTGATCGCCCAGATCATCCAGTGAGTTCTCGGCGTATGCGCTCGGTGATACCTGCCACGGAGAACGACGTCGCCCGGCCGAGCGGGGCGAACACCGCGATGCCCAAGCGCGATCGGCAAGCACGATGGCGCTGCGGGTGAGCAGCCAGCGCACCGGCACGCGCGAGATGACGGTGACGGCGAGCAGCAGGCGCGAACAGACAGCGCGAACTCGAGCGGGCGCAGCGGCGGGCCGGCGACGACGCCGAACGACGAGGAGCAGCGAGGCGATGATCTTGAACCGCGGGTCCAGCTCGTGGATGGGGGAGACGAGGTACGTGTAGCGCTCGAACCCGAGTGCGTGAGCGTGGTCGTGATGCGTGCCGTGCGCCGCCGTCGTGGTGGTGCGGATGGCGGTGCTCGCTGCTCCGTCCTCGTGGACGTGAGGGATGCGTCATCGAGCCCGGGACGCGCGGCGTGGTCCTCGTGCCCGGGTCGTCGCGCCCTCTGTCTGTCGTATGGTCGGCCATCTAGCCCGCGTCGGTGTCCTCTGTTGCGGACAGCTGCACGCGAAGACGCATACAGCAGGACACCGGTGATGATCACGCCGACGACGCCAGCGAGGATGCCGGCGAGCGTCTCGTTGGACAGCCCGGGAACGACGTAGTCGGGCATCGGGCTCGAGAGAAGCGCCATCTCCTCGAACTCGGCGCCGACGCCCTGCTCGAAGTAGACGAACTCGAGTCCGTCGGGGCTGCTTGAGGCCAGGAACGAGATGCCGGCGGCGATGATGTGCGAATGACGGCGAAGCCGATCGCGACGTTGCGGATGCCGCGCTTGCCCTGGGCCGCGGACTCCTCGAGCAGGTCGGGTCGTACCTGGAGTACGTATGCAACGAGGCCGGCGGTGATGATGCCTTCGCCGATCCCGATGAGTCGCATGCCAGAAGCCCATGGCTCCGAGAACGACGAGGATCTGGGCGTTGCCGGAGATCCAGATCTCGAGCGCGGCGAAGAGAGATGCAGCCACGAGAGAGACCCACGATGCCACGAACGCGCCCGCGACCTTGAGCGCCTTGCGAGTCGCCGAAGCGAAGGAACAGCCGCCACGTACCCCAGCCGACGAGCGGGGCCACGACGGCCAGGTTGAAGACGTTGGCGCCGAGAGCGAGGATTCCGCCGTCGGCGAAGACGACGGCCTGGATGAGCAGGACGGTCGTCATGACGATGCCAGCGGCGAACGGGCCCAGCAGTATCGCAGCGAGCGCCCCGCCGGCGAAGTGCCCCGACGTCCCTGCCGCCACCGGGAAGTTGAGCATCTGCAGCGCGAAGATGAGCGCTGCGGTCACCGCCATGAGCACGACCTTGCGCTGGTCGAAGTGCTTGCGTACCCACGCGACCCCGTAGCCCACGTAGCCCAGTGAGGCCACGCCGGTAGCCGCCACCGTTGCGTTCGAGAGCATGCCGTCAGGAATGTGCATGATCGTTGCCCCCTAGATCTCCCCGCCCGCGGTCATCACGAGCTTTCCGTGTTTCACACCTTTTGTGCCGAGCAGCATGTCTGGCGATGCTCTTGACGTCACCAGCTGCACCTCGAACGACGAGGACCTCCAGGCAGTTGTGCGCGTCCAGGTGGACATGCATCGCCGAGACGATCTGGTCGTGATGGGCATGCTGCAGGGCATCGAGCTTGTCTGAGAGATCGCTCGTGCCGTGGTTGAAGACCATCGTGATCGTGCCGACGACCTCGGACTCGGCCTGCTCCCACTCCGAGTCGACCAGAGCGTCGCGGACGAGATCGCGAATCGCTTCAGAGCGGTTGGCGCCGCTGCCTCGCTCCTCGACGAGAGCGTCGAAGCGTTCCAGGAGGTCCTCGTCCATCGCGACGCTGAATCGCGTGAGTTCACCCATGCGCGCTCCCTGTCGCAGCCGGTGTTACGAACACAAGAAGCGTAACACGCCCGCCCGACCTGTCAAGCTGGAGGGAGCGCACAAGGCCGGCTCCGAGGGCCGGATGGGAGAGCGGTCGTTCTAGACGCGTTCGACCGAGACGTCCCCGGTCGCAGAATCGCTGAACTCGTCGCTGGCCTGCTCGAGCTTGGCTCGAGCTTCGCCGAGCAGCACGCTGGACTGAGCGACGAGCGCGCTCGAGTCGCGCATGTCGGCATGGTCGGCCAGGTGATGGATCTGCTCGAGCCACTGCTGCGACATCGCGAGCGAGTCATCGACCTGGGCGAGCATCAGTCGCATCTGGTCGGTGTTGACGCCTTTCTCACACATGAGTCCTCCTGAGACGCAAGCGCCTGTGGCGCTCGTTCGTGTTCATCCGTGACGACGCGCAGCTAGCCGATCCACGGCGCGAGCTCTTCGACGAGCTTCTTCTTGGGCATCGCGCCGACGAGCTTCTTGGCGACCTGGCCGTCGGCGAACACGAGAAGCGTCGGGATCGACAGGACGTCGAACTTGGTGGCGGTGGCCGGGTTGTCGTCGACGTTGAGCTTGGCGATGACGATCTTATCACCGTACTCCTCGGCGAGCTCCTTGAGGACCGGCTCCATCATGCGGCACGGGCCGCACCAGGGTGCCCAGAAGTCCAGTACGACAGGCTTGTCGCTGGCCACAACCTGATCGTCGAACTCGGCATCCGTGACTTGCAGCATGTCGCTCATTCCGAGACTCCCCTCAGCGGTCCTTCTAGATCGAGCACACCTTCTCGTCGACCATACGCAGTGCTTCGAAAGCGGCGGACGCACCCTTCGCCGCCGCCGTGACCACCTGCTTGAGCTCTGAATCGGTCACGTCACCGGCCGCGAAGATGCCCGGCCACGTCGTGCGTCCATCGTGGTCTATCTTGATGTACCCGTTCTCGTCGAGGTCGAGTAGGTCAGTGGCAAGAGCGTTGACCGGGTTGACCCCCACGAAGATGAAGACGCCGTCGAGCGGGAGGAACTCGTCCTCGTCGCCGTTGGTCGCCTGGAGCTCCACGCCGACCACCCTGTTGTCCTCGCCCTTGATCTCGGTGGGGATACGGCTCCACTTCATCTCGATCTTCGGGTTCTCGAAGCAGCGCTCCTGGATGCACTTGGTCGCGCGCAGCTCGTCTCGGCGGTGGATGAGGTAGACCTTGGACGCGAACTTGGTGAGGAACATCGCCTCCTCGACCGCCGCATCGCCACCGCCCACGACGCAGACGGTCTTGTCCTTGAAGAGGGCTCCGTCGCACGTCGCGCACCACGAGACGCCGCGGCCGGTGAACTCGGCTTCGCCGGGTATGCCGAGCTTGCGGGGCACGGCGCCTGTGGCAACGATGACCGTCTTGGCGAGGTACTCCTCGCCATCGGCGGTCACCTTGAAATCCAGGTCGACCGGCTCGATCTTCTCCACCGGCGTGAACGACTTGATCTCCGCTCCGAACTCCTCGGCCTGGGCGACGCATGAGGTCGCCGAGCTCCTGCCCGGACAGTCCCTTTGGGAAAGCCGGGATAGTTCTCGACCCAGTCGGTCGTCACGATCTGGCCCGCCGGGGATGCCCTGCTCGAAGACGACGGTCTTGGCCCGGGCGCGTGCGGCGTAGAGCGCGGCGGTCAGGCCGCCAGGCCCCCCGCCGATGATCGCTACATCGATCTCGTTCATGCTAGAGCGTCTCCTCCTCGGGTATCGGCTGACCTGCCGCCTCGGCCTCTTCCGTGACGTCTGCAAGCGCCGCCGCAGCCTGTTCGCCGATGAGGTTGCGAGTGCGGCGAATCGCTCTGGGCCGAAAGCTCGACCACATGGCGGAACTGTGATGCGGCACCGGCGTAGTCCTCGCGGCCTCGCCAGTAGAAGATGCCCAGGTTGTAGTTTGCCTGGAGCTGATCGGGATCGTCCTCCAGGACCCTGCCGACCTCCTGGATTGCCTGGTCGGTGCTGCCCGGAGTAGAAGTAGGACGCGGCGAGGTCCGTACGAGCGTCCGTCGTCGTCGGGCACGATCTCGAGGTACTGCTCGTAGTAGCTCGACGCCAAGTCGCGCGAAGGCCAGGTTGCCCGTCTGATCGCGCAGGTCGAAGTAGAGGTTGGCCATGCCGAGGAGCGCCTCGGAATCGAGTGGGGTCGGCCTCGAGACGCGTGAGGTAGTCGAGCGCCTGCTCCTGCTCGGCCGAGAGAAGCTCGCGGAACTCCTGCGGAATCGGCGGTCTGTGTGTTGCCGAGGCTCGGCGCCCACAAAGCGACGGTCAGGATTGCCGCGAACACCGCGATCGCGATGCCAAGGATCGCCAGCGGCACCTTGTAGCGCTGGAAGGGCCGCACGATGTACCTCTTGCCGAAGCTGCCCTCGATCCCGTCGCCATGACGCTCCACATCGAGGCCGAGCGCCTGGCCCTTGAGCAGCATGTTGAGGTCGTTGGTGATCATGGTGAGACCGCCCTCGCACTCCGAGGCGCACACCTGGTAGGCGGTTGCCAGGATGCGATCGTCGGCGTTGCGGGGCGAGAGACCTTCGGGCAGCGTGCATGTCCGAGTCATACGGGACGACTCGGAGCGTGCCTCCATCGGGGAGCTCGACGCCATCGATGAGGCTGCCCTGCTCGGACAGCTCGAACAGCATGCGGCTGACCTCGCGGCCTCGGAACCGCAGGTCCGGATCGACGCGAGACGTCTTGAGCTTGTCGAGCTCGCCGAGGACCGTCTCGGGGATGATGATCTCGGCGTCAGGGAACGCGAAGATCGAGCCGGGGTCGGCTAGCAGGACGTTCGTGTCGAGGACGATCGTACGCATCGGATTCCAGTCTTGTTGGCTCGGGTCGATTCACTTCTTGGCGCGCACGGACTCAGCGCGGAGCATGTAGGGCTCGGACAGAGACCCACCCTGCACGACTAGCAAGATGCTGTCCAGGAACCACGCTCCATCGAGCTCCGCCTCCGTCCAAACGTAGACCTTACCATCCTTCTCGTCGTATGCGTACACGGTCGCACCCTGAGTAGCAGCGTAGTCAGCAGCTGTCTGGGCTGCCCGGTCGCGGCCGCCGTCGGCCCCGGCGGCCAACCGGGATGTTTCGCGGGTGATCTCGTCGAGCGATGTACCAGACGATGATGTAGCGGCCGATATCGTTGATGACGGCGATGGTGATGATGACGACAAGAACCACCACCACGATGCGCTTGACCACGTCAACGACTCCTCTCCCGCCCCCGGGCCGAGGTGCCCAGGCATCAACATGTCTCGCCTACGGCTCCTCGTCCATGTTAGCAGCAGACCCTCTTGTGACGCGTCTTCGGATGAAGAGCAGCATGACGATCAGAACGATGGCCACGCCACCGATGATGGCGAGCCGGTCGAGGTAGGAGGCCCTCACCGTCACGTCACGCTCGTCGACGAGCAGCTCGTCCGACCAGACCTCTATCTGCAGTGTTCCCGAGAGAGACGACTTCAGGTCCACCGGTATGGAGAACAGGTTCTCCGAGGGGCGCAGAGTCACTATCTCTGCGGGCTGGGCGTCCAGGGTCAGATCGTCGGATCCGGTCTTCAGGGTGACGGTGAGTTCCGTCTCGTTCTGGTTCACGATAGACACCGGGACCTCGCCGCGGGCGCCGGAGAGCGTGATGTCTTTGGCCGCGATGGTGACGCCGTCCAGAACACTGTCGCTCGCGCGGATCGCGGCTGAGGCGAACGCCCGCCCGCGATCAGCGAAGCTCCAGCTCTCATCCGGTCCGGCCCAGCAGCGACTCTGGGCGAGCAGCGAGGCGTCGTTGGCAGCCTGGCCACGAGGATCGCTCGCCCCTGTTGCAGCGACCAGCGCCTGCGCCTTCGTTCGAGACTCAGCTACCTCAGCCCAGTAGCCAGGCGGTGCGTCGCTGTCCACCCCCAGACCGGTGCGAAGCGACGTCGTGCCGGTCGCCTCCTCGGCGGCGTCCTCGGCTGAGGTCATCTCGATCCACGGCGCGTCGTCGATCTCGTCCATGCACTCCTGGAGTTCGGTCACGCTCAGGCTCGATCCCGCGCCGAGTGGCACGTCCACGACGATCGGCGCGCCCTCGTTCGCCTCGAGGTGCCAGTCGAAGAGCGCCCTGGCGAAGGCGTTGGCCTGTGCTGAGCCAAGGGCGGACGAAGCTCGATCGTCGACGATCAGCAAGGCGACACCTGATCCCTCGGCCATGACCGCTCCCGACGTGAGGCCCTCGGTCGTCTCGACGCTTGCCGAGGATACGACCGCGGCCACCGTCGCGCGGCTCTCGAGTGGGGGAAGTGCTCCCCGAGGGAGATAGCCCTGCGCCGTCGCCGCGATGGGCTGTGGCGTGGTCTCCATCGCATAGAGGTATGCAGAGAGGCCCCTCTCGATATTGCGGACCGAGGTCATCGAGTCGCTGGCTCTCCTGCAGACCGATCATGTCCGGGTTGGAGTACGGCACGTCCAGAAGCTCGAGACGCCCGCTGTCGAGGGCGGTGCCGAGCAGTGACAGCGAGGTGCCATGGTCCTGCGCGGCGTCGGATTCGGCCCCGATCGCCTCGACGCCCTCGGGGCCGACGTACTCGTAGCCCTCAGAGATCCGTCTCCACTCCTCGAGGATCGCCGGCGCCATGAGCATGCTCACCGATGAGTCGGCTTGGGCGACAGAGTACGCCGCAAGAGCGTCGACCTCGTCGCGGGTGCGAGACGTCGTGGATGGATCGAGCACGAAGCGTCCCTCCGCATCTGAGGCGAGCGAACAGCCGAAGCGGGCGAGCAGCAGCAGGGGAGTGGGCTCGCGATCCGGATCGTAGACCAGCAGATCGTCGTCGATGATCCACTCGCGCACCTCGCCGCTGTCGGAGCGGACGCGGATCTCGATCGGATAGGCACCCGGTTCCATGTCGAGATCAGCGAGCGCCCGGTCGTAGTCGAACGTGACCGTCCCGGTCTCGACGTCGTTGCGGACCTGCGTCTTCTGGTACAGCAGACGCCCGCTGGGCCGGTGGACCTGGACGCGCGTTTCCAGGTACGAGGTGGCGGCATCGACTTGGACTGTGACCCTCAGCTGGAGGTCACCGTCGGGCGGCACGGCGGTCGCGCTCTTCTCGACGGTGACGTACGGATCTCCGGAAGGAGCCATCTCCGGGGTGTTCGACGCCGGTGCGGCGAGTGTGACCGCGGGGCCTGCGCTCACCACGAGGAGCACGGTGAGGATGAGCGCGAGCACCGCGCGGTTGCGCTGTAGGCCGGGCATGCTCGTCGGTGTCTCCAGCGGTCTGCGCCCTGAGCCAGCCATTCGAGAGGCAGGCTCGAGCGTGTACGGTGTCGAAGTATCGGGCAGAATGATTATCGCACGACCGCCCGCCGAAAGGACGCCGCCGAGTGATGTCAGAGCAGGACACCACGATCGAGATGCCCGAGATTCTCCCGCTGATTCCGTTGCGGGATCTGATTCTCTTTCCCAACCTCGTCGTGCCGCTCTTCGTGGGCCGCGAGCGCTCGATCAACGCGCTCGAAGAGTCGATGCGCGAGGACCACCTCGTGGCGCTCGTCACGCAGCGCGAGGCCGAGCTGCAGGAGCCCGGACACGACGACGTCTACGAGATCGGATGCGTCGCGTCGATCATGCAGGAGCTCAAGCTGCCTGACGGCACCGCCAAGGCGCTCGTCGAGGGACAGCAGCGATTCCGCATCGTCGAGTGGATCGAGCGATGAGCCCTACTTCAAGGTCCGCGTCGAGCTCATCGAGGAGGACGTCGACGCAGACGTCGAGTACCGAAGCGCTCATGCGGGCGCTGATCGCCGACTTCGAGAAGGCCTCCGAGCTCGGCAAGCCCATTCCTCAGGAGGTCCTCGTGGCGGCCTCGACGATCCAGGAGCCGGGACGGCTGGCCGACTTCATCACGTTCCATCTCAACCTCAAGGTCGATGAGAAGCAGGAGATCCTCGAGGCGCTCGAGCCGCATGCCCGCCTCGAGAAGACAGCCGAGTTCCTGCGCAAGGAACTCGAGATCCTCGAGCTCGGCTCCAAGATCCAGAATCGCGTCAAGGACTCGATGAACAAGACCCAGCGCGAGTACTTCCTGCGCGAGCAGCTCAAGGCCATCCAGCAGGAGCTCGGTCAGTACGATGAGGTCACTGCAGAGATCGAGGAGTACAAGGAGAAGATCGCGCACGCGGGCATGCCCGAGGACGTCGAGGAGAAGGCGCTCGTGGAGCTCGGGCGGTCTCGAGAAGATGCCGGCGGCCTCTGCCGAGACCTCGGTCATCCGGACGTATCTCGACTGGCTCATCGGCTTGCCGTGGGCAGACGGAGTCGGAGGAGAAGCTCGATCTCGCATCAGCACAGGACATCCTGGACGAGGACCACTACGGCCTCGAGAAGGTCAAGGAGCGCGTGCTCGAGTACCTCGCGGTCCACAAGCTCACCGACAAGATGCGCGGCCCGATCCTGTGCTTCGTCGGCCCGCCCGGCGTGGGCAAGACGTCGATCGGCAAGTCCATCGCACGTTCGCTGGGTCGCGAGTTCATCCGCATGTCGCTTGGGCGGCGTCCGCGACGAGGCCGAGATTCGCGGCCATCGCCGCACCTATGTCGGCGCGCTGCCCGGCCGCATCATCCAGTCCATCAGCCAGGCGGGATCGAAGAACCCGGTCTTCATGATGGATGAGATCGACAAGGTAGGCGCGGACTTCCGAGGCGACCCGACATCCGCACTGCTCGAGGTGCTCGACCCGGAGCAGAACAACTCGTTCCAGGACCACTACCTCGAGGCGCCGTTCGACCTCTCGAACGTCATCTTCATCACGACGGCGAACCTGCTCGACCCGATCCCGCCGGCACTGCGCGATCGCATGGAGGTCATCCACTTCCCCGGCTACACCGAGGACGAGAAGCTGCATATCGCCAAGCAGTATCTGATTCCCAAGCAGCTGGAGGAGCACGGTCTCACGCCGGGCAAGCTCGAGATCACCGACGAGGCCATACGCGAGATCGTCCGCCGGTACACGCGGGAGGCCGGCGTCCGCAATCTCGAGCGCACGATCGCGGCGATCTGTCGCCAGGTTGCCCGCATGGTCGTCGAGGGCAAGAAGGGCAAGACGCGCGTCACGCTCGCGGACGATGCACAAGTATCTCGGCCCGCCCAAGTTCTCCTACGGGCTGGCCGAGGAGGCCGACGAGGTCGGCGTTGCGACGGGACTCGTCTGGACCGAGGTGGGCGGCGATGTGATCTTCATCGAGGCCACGCAAGATGCCGGGCAAGGGCAACCTCACGCTCACCGGCCAGCTCGGCGATGTGATGAGGGAGTCGGCGCAGGCTGCGCTCTCTTATATACGGGCACGCGCGACGGAGCTCGATCTCGACGAGGATTTCGTAGAGACGATCGACATGCACATCCACGTGCCGGCTGCCGCGATTCCCAAGGACGGCCCGTCCGCCGGCATCACGATGGCCGCGGCGCTCACCTCATGTCTCACGGGCTGTCCGGTCCGCCGGGAACTCGCGATGACAGGCGAGATCACGCTGCGCGGGCGCGTGCTGCCCATCGGCGGACTCAAGGAGAAGCTCCTGGCCGCGCACCGCGCCGGCATCACGACGGTGCTCATCCCCAAGGACAACGTTCGAGACCTCGATCTTCTCCCGGAGCACGTGCGCGAGGATCTCGAGATCATCCCGGTGGAGAACATGGACCAGGTGCTCGCTCTGGCGCTCGTCCAGGACTGCCGACCCAAGAACGGCGCGAAGCCGCAAGCGTTCTCAGAAGGCTTCGAGCTAAGGCTCGGGAGCATCCGCCCCTCCCGCACGACCGCCCATCGCGAATCCTGTGACTCACGTCACACTAGTTAGCATATGCTAAATACGCAGCATAGCGTATACGAATAGCGGGTATAACGTAGTCGCAATGAGGAAGTAGAGTCCGACGCGAGAGCGCCGGCCTCCGAGGAAGACCCGCAAGGTCTTCATGCAAAGGAGGTGAGCGGCGATGCTATGGACACAAGCGCGCAAGGGAGGCGCATACAAGCTCCTGTCACTGTCGGTCATGGTACTGATGGTGTTCTCACTTGTAAGTCCGGGCGTTGCCGTCTTCGCCGACGAGTCGACAGAGACACCTGCTCCCGCTCCTGTCACCGATGAGCTACCGCCTGCTGAGGAAGCAGTTCCTCCGGAGACAGCACCTGTAGAGGAAGAGAATCAGAACGCGGCCCCCGGATGAGGAGGCCGTTCCTGATTCCGGAGGAAGCAGATCCTGCCGAGCCCGCCGACGAGACAGAGGCGGTAGAGCCCCAACAGTCCACAGTCGCGGCTCCAGTGACTATCGCGGCGACAGGAATCGCGACTCGCCCAGACGATACGGGCGCGCGGGATGACTTCCCACCGCCGGTGGTCACCGGTGAGGACTGCGATGTGCGAACAACAGCCATGTTCTGGGCTGGACAGCACACGAATGCAGGGTCGGTCTCGGTCACGCAGGATGAGACCAATCTCTACGTGACGTTCACAACCACAGGTGGCTGGGAGATGGGCCAGACCCATCTGTACGTGGGCTATCCGCGCCGGGTGGCTACACCCCCGGTTGGTTCCCGTACAAGACCCCGCATAGCCCGAGGGTCACGAGCTACACCTACACGATCTCGCTTGCGAGCATCGGAGCGTCTGCGGGCGATGTGGTCTACATCGCAGCGCACGCCGAGGTCCACAACGGGGCACAGGGACGAAACAGCCTGGGCCGGTCAGGGCCAGTGGCCCGGACTTCTCTTCACCCACACCGTGGGCGAGTGCGAGGAGCCCGATCCCGCCGACGTGACGGTCATCAAGTTCAACGACTTGGACCTGGATGGCGTCCACGACGACGGTGAGCCGGTTCTGAGCGGACTGGACATTCAACCTCTCCGGCCAGAGCGTGAATGCATCCGGTACGACGGACGCCAGTGGTACCGTTCAGTTCTCCGATCTGGACTCGGGCGACTACTCGCTCAACGAAGTGGTCCAGCCGGGCTGGTTCGCGACGACGAGTCTTCCGGTCGAGTTCGAGCTCGACGAGGGCGAGAGCACGACCATCAAGGTCGGCAACGCTCAGGAGGAAGAGCCTGAGCCCAGTGACGTGACAGTCATCAAGTTCCACGACCTCAACGGGAACAGCACTCAGGAGCGAGGCGAGCCGGTCCTTGAGGGCTGGGACTTCACGCTCCTAGGGCGTCAGGTTGAGACGTCCGGCACAACGGACGCCAGCGGAACATCAGGTTCTCACAGC
This sequence comes from uncultured Actinomycetes bacterium, assembly GCA_963850695.1. Lineage (GTDB taxonomy): Bacteria > Actinomycetota > Coriobacteriia > Anaerosomatales > CAWKMJ01 > CAWKMJ01. The sequence goes on along the minus strand of CAWKMJ010000001.1, from coordinate 649,665 downwards.
TTCCCGGGGGCGAGTACGTCCTCGACGAAGTGATCAAGGACGGCTGGTTCGCAACCAGAGATCTTCCGATTCGCTTCACGCTCGACGAAGGAGAGAGCAAGACCATCAGGGTCGGCAACGCGCAGGAGACTGCCGTGAAGACCTTTGAGCTGACATACGAGAACGCTCCTGAGGGAGCCATCCTCTACGTCGACTTCTACCATCGACGGCGAGTATCGCCGCCTCACCCTCACCGGCGACGGCCCGCTCTACTCGGCAGAGATCGAGCTGCCGGTAGGCACCGTCCTCACAGATGTGACATGGCGAGCGTTCCTCGACGGTGAGTTCTTCGTCCTTGGCGATGGCGTCGAGGAGGAACTCCTTGAGGCCGATCTGCTCAACGAGTTCGACTACGACCCGAGTCTTGGCGGCTTCAAGTTCGAGGACTTGAACGCCAACGGCGAGTGGGACGAGGGAGAGCCTCCGGTCGAAGGCTGGACCATTTATCTACACCGTATACCTTCGCTTGAGACGGACCAGGCAGCCCCGGCGCTTCTCCCCGTGGGCGAGCTTGTCGACCAGACCCTGACCGCCGCAGACGGATCGTACAGCTTCATCGGTCTGCTCCCTGGCGTGTACTACGTCACTGAGGGAGACCGTGAAGGCTGGTACATGACTGTCGGCCCCGATGGCCCGTTCGAGGTCTCGAACGGGACTGCCCTCGAGGGCCTGAACTTCGGCAACACGCAGGACCTCGATCTGGCGCTGACCAAGGAGGCTGACCTCACCACCGTGACCGTGGGTGGCACCATCAACTACACCATCACCTACGAGAACGTCAGCGGTGCAGTGGCCGAGAACTTCACTATCGTTGACGACTACGACGAGACCCTGGTCGCCGTGACCGACACGGCCGGCGGGGTCGACGACGGGGACGTCATCACCTGGACGCTCCCAGGTCCGCTGGTCGCAGCCGATGGGCCCCAGCAGATTATCTACACCGTAGAGGTTCTGGATGGCGTGGCATCAGGCACGCTCATCGAGAACGTCGCAGTGATAGACCATCCCCGCGATGAGAACCCTGAGAACGACAGCGACGACGAGGTCGTCGAGGTCGTCGACCCGTTCCTCCCGTTCACTCCTGAGCAGCCTGAGACCCCCGCGGATCCCGCAGATCCCGTGCAGCCGCAGCAGACTCAATCTGCCGAGGAGCCCTTCCTGCCCTACACCGGTATCGATCTGGCATCGCTGGCGATCCTGGCGGCGATCGTCGGCACTCGCCGGTATCGCACTGAGGAGGCTGAGCAGAGCCTCGTAGACTCGTACACCACAGCAGTTCAGGCAAGCGGAAGGGTCGCCTCGGCGGCCCTTCTCGCGTTCTTCGCTCCACAAGGGGTGTAGAGGCCGTTCATACCATCGGAGGAGCGGGTTTCGTCCTCACAGCCATACTTTCTCAGGGTATATCTGGAGCGAAGGTACGTGAGTACCGTCATAAGGCGCCTACGCAGAGACTTCGTACGGGCCCTGCGGGAGACAATGAGGCGTCGGGAGTTTTCGAGCGGTCACTGAGTGTCCCGACGTGGAGTCAATAGTGAGACCGACCCGCCGTTCCATGGGTTGGTCTTTGTGATTCTCAGGGAGACTCGAGTGCGCTGGACGGCAGACAAGACGAGAGGGTGGGAGTCAGATGTCAAGGAGCATGCATCGCCACACATGGTTGACGCGTTTGCTCAACATGTTCGTGCTCGTGGTGATGGTGATGTCGTTCTGCGGGATCGGCGCAGCATTGCCGGCCCTGGCGGATGAGGCACCGGCAGCCGAGGGCGAAGCACCACCCCCTGAAGAGCAGCCGCCAGCGGAAGAGCCTCCGGCCGAGGAACCACCTCCTGCAGAGGAGCCTCCGGCCGAGGAACCACCTGCTGAGGAAGCACCGGCAGAGGAGCCTCCCGCCGAGGAGCCCCCTGCCGAAGAAGCACCGGCAGAGGAGCCTCGCCGAGGTAGCGCCGGTTCGAGGAGTCCGTCGTGGCACCGGCCGTGACAGTCTCCGATGGCTTCCGTCAGCATCAGTCGGCGTGACGACGTTCCGCCGACGAGATCCTCAGGGCATCACCCCGACCTGGTCGACGGCAATCCGAGCTGCACGACGTACACGGAGTTCAAGCTCGAGGATGACAAGTCCTGGGGCAACGGTACCTTCACCGATCCCGACGAAGGCCACATCTCTTCCCTCCGGCGCCAGCATCACCATCACCGGCAACGACGGCTATCACTTCAACTTCTCTGCGACCGGCATCATCATCCACAAGGTCATCGTCAAGGCGCTCCAACGCCGCTCACATCTATGACTACGGGAGCTGGCGGTGTATCGGCCGACGGGAATCTCTGGTCGGTTCCCAAGGACGACCGCTCAGGCGGTTCCACGAGATCAGCCACGTGTCAGCTTCTGCTACACGAAGGCACCGAGCGACTCGCACGTCATCGTTCGCAAGTTCCACGACGAGACGAACTTCGGCGAGCGCGACGGCGGCGAGGACTGGCTTGCGGGCTGGGAGTTCCTGCTCGAGCGCGGCGACAGTGAGACCGGTCCCTGGACCCACGTCGCAGACCTCTGACGACCGAAGGCCCCCAACGGGCAAGCCGACTTCGGCATGCAGCCCATGGGTTGGTACCGGATCACCGAGACGGTGCAGACCGGCTGGGAGTGCACGACCGACGAACCCGCTCGTGTTCTTCCACACGGCTCAGCAGAACTCTGAGAAGTGGTTCGGCAACAAAGAGGTTCCGAGAAGACGACCAAGACGTTCGAGCTCGACCTATGAGGGCGCCCAGCCCGCCAACACGACGTTCTGGGTCAACTACTACGTGGACGGCGTGAAGGCCGATCCGCTTCAGCTGACCGGAACGAGCGACCCGTTCACGGGCTCAGCGTCGACGCTGCCCGAAGGACTCGGTCATCAACGACGTCCTCTGGTACGCCATGTGGGATCCGGCCGGGCGGTCGGCGCCGCAGAAGATCCCGCTCGGCCAGACCGAGACGGGTGACGGCGAGTCCTCGATGAGGACAAGACCAACACGTTCACCTACGGCGGCCAGATCAACGGCCACAAGTACGAGGATCTCGATCGGCGACGGGCGCAAGGACACAGGCGACCCCGGTCTGGCCTGTGGCAGATCAATGCTCGAGCGCAAGGTCGGCAACGACTGGCTGGCCTACGCCGCAGTTGACGCGAGCCACCGGGACATCGGCTTCTACGCTTCTACAGTGTCCTGCCCGGCGAGTACCGGGTGTCCGAGGTGCTCAAGGACGGCTGGGTGCAGACCAAGCCGGCGGGCGGCTACCACTACTGCACCATCAATCACGATCGGCACGTCACGATCCAGTGTGTCGGCACGAGCTGCGTCAAGGACTTCCTGAACTACGAGACGACGGACAACGAGAAGACCTTCGAGCTCACGTACGAAGGCTCGCGACCCGCCGACACGACGTTCTGGGTCACCTACTACGTGGACGGCGTGAAGGCCGATCCGCTGCCGCTGCTCGGAGCCAGCGAACCGCTCAAGGGCAGCGTGGACCTCCCCGAGGGCTCAGTCATCACCGACGTACTCTGGTACGCCATGTGGGACCCGGCTGGACCGGTCGAGGCCCAGAAGATCCGCTCGGCCAGACCGAGACGGGTGATGGCGAGGTCTCGACGAGGACATGACCAACAAGTTCACCTACGGCGGTCAGATCAAGGGTCACAAGTACGAGGACCTCGACCGCGACGGGATCAAGGACACAGGCGAGCCCGGTCTCGGCGACTGGGAGATCAAGCTCGAGCGCAAGGTCGGCAACGACTGGCTGCCCTACGCATCGAAGACAACACTCACCTGAGGCGACATCGGCTTCTACGAGTTCTACAGCGTGCTCCCCGGTGAGTACCGGGTGTCCGAGATCACTCAGAGCCAGACTGGATCAGAGTCCAAGCCGGCCGGTGGCTACCACTTCTGCACGATCAATCCGATCATGCCGAGCGACGCTCCAGTGCGTCGGCACGACGTGCACCAAGGACTTCATGAACTACCGACCTCGGTGACATCAACGGCTACAAGTGGGGCGACGAGGACACGACGGCGTCTGGGACGCTGGCGAGCAGGGTCTCTCTGGCTGGACGATTCGTCTCACCGGTACTGCCGGCGACGGCTCCACCGTCGATACGACGACGGTGACCGGAGCCGGTGGCTACTACGAGTTCACGGATCTCAAGCCTGGCACCTACAAGGTCGAAGAGGTCCAGCAGACCGGTTGGACCAGTACTACCCGCCGGGCAACATGCACGACGGGATCGCACTGGTGTCAGGCAGCTCCCCGAGCGCGCTTCAACTTCGGCAACTGGCACCGACCACCGAGCTTCACGGCTACAAGTACGAGGACATGAACGGTGACGGAGACTGGGATACCGGCGAGCCTGGTCTCGCTGGCTGGACCATCAACCTCACCGGTACCGACGTGACCGGCGCGCAGGTCACGAGCTCGACCGTGACCGGTGCAGGCGGCTACTACGAGTTCACGCCCCTGATGCCAGGCACGTATGCGGTCTCCGAGACGCTCAAGCCTGGCTGGAAGCAGACGGATCCTGGGACCCCGAGTGGGCATACCGGAATCGTGCTGCCGCCAGATGGTGAGAGCACGAGCTATGACTTCGGCAACTGCGAGCTCGTCGACCTTGAAGGCCACAAGTACGAGGACGCTGATGCTGACGGTTCGGTCGATGCCAGCGATACCGGCTTGGCCGGCTGGACGATCACTCTGACCGGAACCACCGGCAGCGGCGCATCGGTCAACACCTCGACCGACACCGGCGCCGGCGGCTACTACAAGTTCGAGAACCTCGAGCCCGGCACGTACGAGGTCGACGAGGTTCAGCAGACCGACTGGACGCAGTCGTATCCGGCCTCCGGCTCGCACAGCGGAATAGCGTGTCGAGTCCGGCGACGACACCAAGGGCCCGTACGACTTCGGCAACTACGAGAAGATCGAGCTCGTTCGGCTACAAGTATCGACGACGCCGATGCCGACGGCTCGATTGATGCCAGCGATCCCGGCTTGGCCGGCTGGACGATCCGTCTGACGGGGACCACCGGCAGCGGCGCATCGGTCAACGAGAGCACGACCACCGACGCCGGCGGCTACTACGAGTTCGACCGATCTCGAGCCCGGCACGTACGCCATCGCCGAGGTTCAGCAGAGTGGTTGGACGCAGTCCTATCCGGCCTCCGGGCAACTACACCGGCATCGCTCTCACCTCCGGTGACGAGCCCCAGGGCCCGTACGACTTCGGCAACTACGAGAAGATCGAGCTCTACGGCTACAAGTACGAGGATGTCAACGCTGACGGCTCGATCGATGCCAGCGAGACCGGCTTGGCCGGCTGGACGATCAATCTGACGGGAACCACCGGTAGCGGCGCGTCGGTCAACGAGAGCACGACCACCGGCGCAGGCGGCTACTATGAGTTCACCGACCTCGAGCCTGGCACGTATGCCGTGGCCGAGGTTGGGCAGAACGGTTGGACGCAGTCCTATCCGGCTCCTCCTGGCACACACACGGGCGTGACGCTCACATCCGGTGACGAGCCTCAGGGTCCCTACGACTTCGCCAACTGGCGCCCCGGCAAGATCGAGGGCGACAAGTGGGAGGACCTGAACGCCAACGGAGTCTGGGACATCGGTGAGCCGGTCGTCACGACCGGCATCGAGATCACTCTCACCGGCACCGACGGTGCAGGCGGTTCCGTGAACGAGACAACGACGACTGACGCCAGTGGCCACTATGAGTTCGACGATCTGCGCCCAGGCATCTACGACGTCCATGAGACGCTCACAGGTGACTGGCTGCAGTCGTATCCGGCTCTCCCCGGGACCCATGACGACATCGTCGTCGAGTCCGGTGACGAGCTTGGGGACTACGACTTTGGCAACTATCTGCCGGCAGAACTGTCCGGCTACAAGTACGAAGACAAGATGGCCGATGGCTCGATCGATGCGAGCGACACCGGCCTCGCTGGCTGGACGATCGTCCTCACTGGTACGGCTGCCGATGGTTCGACGATCGCGACTCAAACGACCACCACTGATGGCAACGGCTACTACGAGTTCACGGACCTCTTGCCCGGCACCTACGCCGTGGCTGAGGTCCTGCAGCCCGATTGGACGCAGTCGTATCCTGCCTCCGGCAACTACACCGGCATCGTTCTCGAGTCCGGCGACTCGCCCGAGACGAGCTACGACTTCGCCAACTGGTCGCCGATCGACCCAAGTGGCGTCAAGTATGAAGACCTGAACGCCGACGGCGCGATCGATCCTGGTGAACCCGGTCTGGGTGGCTGGACGATCCGGGTCGAAGGTACGACCGGCTGGGGCGACGCGTACGTCGACACGACTGTGACGGCCGGCGATGGCTCTTGGAGCTTCCCCTCGCTGCCTCCGGGGTCTTACGTGATCTCTGAGGTGCAGCAGGGTGGCTGGACACAGTCGTTCCCCGCAGCACCTGGAACGTACGACGTCACGCTAGAGTCCGGTCAGGAGCCCGTTGACGGCTTCGACTTCGCCAACTGGGAGCCTGCTGGTCTCAGTGGCTACAAGTACCACGACGTCTACAACACGCGCAGCATCGACGCGAGCGATCCTCCGTTGCCTGGATGGGACATCGTGCTCTCGGGCACAGCGGGTGACGGTTCGTCGGTGAACATGACGACCACCACTGATGCCAACGGCTACTATGCGTTCATGGACCTGATGCCCGGCACGTATCAGGTATCGGAGGTCCAGCAGGATGGCTGGTGGCAGACGTATCCGGCCACATGGACCTACTACAACGTGGTACTTGAGTCTGGCGACTACCCCGAGTTCAGCTATGACTTCGCGAACACGACCGAGGTCACGAAGACCTTCGAGCTGACGTACCTGGGCGACGTGCCCGCAGAGGCGTCGTTCACGGTCGAGTTCGACACATACCGCGAAGTGGTTGGACCCGTGCTTCCGCCAGTGTTCGACGAGATCGTCGATCCTGCGTGGGTGGCGGTCGAGACGACACATGTCGTGCTGCCGCTGGCAGCCCAGGGCGGAGGCGTGTTCTCGGCACCCTACGACGTATGGCCGCAGACAACTGTGAGCAACGTCGAGTGGTATGCCCACTACATGGGCGAGAAGATCCTCCTTGGTGAAGGTCCCGCAGAGGAGCTCATCACCGAGGACCTCACGAACCCGTTCGAGTACGAGTTCGAGATGGGCGGCAACAAGTTCAACGATATCGACGGCGACGGCGAGTGGGGTGAGGAACCAGGTCTTCCTGGCTGGACGATAGAGCTCTATCGTCGGGCGCTGGATCAGAGCTGGGCGCTCTACGCCACAACCGTGACCGACGAGAACGGTGAGTACTCCTTCACCGGACTGCTCCCCGGCGAGTACTACGTCGTCGAGGTACAGCAGGACGGCTGGGTGCAGACCGCTGGACCGACAGGTCCCGGCGATGGCACCTACTGGGTCCTGCCCATGGGCCAGCAGGGCAACGACTTCCCGTTCCCGGAGACGATCGACTTCGGCAACACGGAGCTCATGGATCTCTTCGGCTACAAGTGGGACGACACGCCTGACCGCACGGTCGACCCGTTGGCTCGCACCTGGCGACGGGGTATGGGACGCTGGCGAGCCTCCGCTTCCCGGTTGGGAGATCACGCTGGTCGGAGAGACGACCACGGGCACTCCCGTGACGATGACGACGACCACGGATGCCAACGGCTACTACGAGTTCACGGACCTCATGCCTGGCGAGTACTACATCAACGAGGTCATACCTGTGACCCCGATCGATGAGCCGGCATGGTTCCAGTCGTATCCTGGCATAGCCGGTCCCTTCGATGAGCCGGTCGGTCACGAGGTCTCGTTGCCCGAAGGCGTAGAGGGTTCACCCTACAACTTCGGCAACTGGATCGAGCCGTTCGACACCTTCGAGTTCGACATCGGCATCGTCAAGAGCGTCGACAAGCCGGTGGCGCAGCCGGGTGACATCCTCAACTACACGCTGGTGTACACCAACAACGGGTCAGCGCTCATTGACGAGCCCGTGACCATCACCGATGTCTTCGACGACACGTATCTCAGCGTTGTCGATCCGAGCGGCGGTACGGTCAGCGGCAACACCATCACCTGGAACCTCGATCGAGACCATGGCTCCCGGTGAGTCCAAGACGATCACCTACCAGCTCAAGGTCGCCGACGAGACTGCCCGACGGCACCACTCAGATGCCCAACATCGTCACCATCGAGCTCGAGGGTGACGAGGATCCGAGCAACAACAGCGACGATGCACTCGTTCAGGTCACAGTCGGCGAGCCGTTCCTGCCCTTCACGGGCTCGGACGCACTGCGACTGGCGATCCTTGCGATGCTGCTTCTCGTTGCAGGCGTTGTGCTCAGGCGCCTCAGCTTCTTGAGGGTTCGCTCGTAGAACCAACCGACATCTGTCGGTGAAGATAGCAGGGCCCCGGGAGTGTTCCCGGGGCCCTGCCTCTATGGAGTGGAGATCCTCAGGTCGCTCGACTGATGCTTCTGCTGCGATGCTGCTGCGTCAGTCGGGGAGGAGGAACTGTGCGGCGACTAGTTGGGAGGAACGTTCTCGCCCCAGTCGATGCGCCCGTTGTCTCTCCAATCGATGATGTGCCAGATCTCGTGGTTCAGGATGCGTGCCCAGGCTTGCAGTGTGGCTCGGGCTGATCACGATGCGACCGCTCATGTAGTAGCAGATCGCCTGGTAGCCCTGCGCGTCACCGAATGTCACGGTCGATCCCTTGAGGATCGGGTACTGCTTCATGAGTCCTGCGAGGATCGCCTCGGCCTCGGCCTGCTCGCCAGTGGAGCTCGTCCCGCCACTCACGCGACCGACCTTGGGCGTGGCTTCCGTGGCCTTCGTGCGGTATGACGCGTCTTCGAGGGATGCCGTATCGACCGGCTCGACGGTGACCTTCTCGCCTACCTGCGTGGCGACGGCTGTGCCGCTGGCTGCACCCTCTGCGGGAGCCTCCGCGGGGGGCTCGATCTTCTCGGGGGCTTCGATGACGAGCGCCTCGACATCAGGGGCCTCGAGGTTCGCCATGAGCTTGGGGGTGAACTGGATGGGGGAGGACGTACTGCCGCCATCGTTGATCACGGCCGCCATCGCCGGTGCGGCAGAGGCGATCAGCGTGGATACCATCAGAGCGGCGATCAAACCGGCGAGCTTGGCGCGTGTCCTGGTTCTCATCGTCCCGTACACCCCTCGAGTTCGGTGTCCGAATGCACATCGACCCGGCTCCTCCCGCACTTGCGCTGGGTGGATCCGGGCCGTGATGGCCTTCGGAACTCGAACCCGGCGGTCCGGCTGTCATGGGGAGGAGACCCTCCCTTTAGACCCGTGACTTTGCGAAGCCCGCCTTTCGGTGGGCTGTGCCTTTATCGGGGAACACGATCGGATGTGCGGTTTTCAACTTCCTTCACTGTGGTTATCGGCACGCGCGCGTACAATCCTTATAGGCAACGTGTAACTTTCGTCACAGATTTCGTGCGACGGGCATCACACCGTGAGCATGCGAACCGTCCAGGATGAGGCCTGTGGAGGTCTCGAGGCGACGCCAGGGATTCGGGCGCGGGGGAGACATGACGACGGCAACCGCTACATCACCGGCGCGCACGGCTGCTCACGCGCTCGGCAACGTGCTCATCGGCATCGCTCTGGGCCTGGGCGTCTACTACCTTGCGACCGACGCCGTCCAGTACCTACGGCAGGCCCAGCTCGGCGAAGAGCTCTCGGCGTTGGGAGTCGTCGGAGACGACATGCCCGAGCGATACGTCGCTTCCGGCCCCGCTCTCGACTTCACCGACTGGGAGAGCGAGGACGAAGCGTACTGGCTCGGCCTTGCGGACGGAGACATCTTTGGCAGGCTCATCGTCGATCGCGTGGAGCTCGACACCATCGTGATCAAAGGTCACTCGCGGTCCAACCTCAAGCGCGGCCCGGCGTGGGTGGACTACACGGATCTGCCCGGCCCCACGGGCAACGCGGGGATCTCCGGCCACAGGACGACCTACGGCGCCCCATTCCGCCGTCTCGACGAACTCGAGTCCGGTGATACCATCGATCTGTACTCCCCGTACCGGAGATACCGCTACTCGGTCTCAGAGGTCTTCCGGGTACGCCCCTGGGAGACCGAGGTGCTGACATCGACGGTCGAGCCGCAGCTCACCTTGACCGCTTGTGACCCGCCCTACAGTGCGGCGTATCGGCTGATCGTGAGCGCGGACCTTGTCGAGGTCGGGCGACTCGAGTCTCAATGACACGACTGGAGGGACGCATGCGCGTTCTCGTGACCGGCGGTGCCGGGTTCATCGGCTCGAACCTCGTTGACGCCCTCATCGACGGGGGGCACGTCGTCGGCGTGGTCGACGACCTGTCCGCGGGCTCGATGGACAACCTCCAGCATGAGGTGTGGTTCCGCAGACTGGACATCCTCGATCAGCGCTTCCCCGCAGCCGTCGCCGAGTTCGAGCCCGAAGCGGTGGTCCACCTTGCCGCCCAGGCGAGCGTCGTCGTCTCCCTGAAGAACCCGGAGCGAGACTGGTCAGTCAATGCGGATGGCACTCGCGCAGTGGCGGCAGCGGCAGCGGCCGCGGGCGCTCGCCGCATGATCTCGGCATCATCGGCGGCGGTCTACGGCGATCCGGTCGAGCTGCCGCTTGTCGAGACCTCGGGCAAGTCCCCCATCAACCCCTACGGCACGTCCAAGCTCGCCGCCGAGGAGATGCTTGCTCAAGAGCTCGCTCCTGCGGGCGTGGACTTCGCGAGCTTCCGCTTCGCGAACGTGTACGGGCCCAGGCAGGACTGGCAGGGCGAAGGCGGAGTGGTGGCCGTCTTCTGTGGAATGCTGGCCGAGGGGGGCGCTCCGACGATCCACGGTACCGGCGAGCAGACCCGTGACTTCATCTTCGTCGGCGACGTCGTCGCCGCGATCATGGCCGCCTTGGCCACCGAGGTGCGGCTCAGCGCTCCGGAGACCGGCGGGCCCGCGTACAACATCTCGACAGGTGAGCCGACGACGGTCCTCCAGCTCGCCGAGACGGTTGGGAGGACCGCGGGGTTCGCTGGTACGTTCCAGCACGCCCCATCACGAGAAGGGGACATCGAGCACAGCGTTCTGGACCCGGCGAAGGCGCGCGCGGTCTTCGGGTGGGACGCGCGCATCTCCCTTGACCGTGGACTGGCTCCCACCTACGAGTGGTTCGCCTCCAGCCAAGGGTGAATGCTGTGCCGGATGTGCCTCTTGAGGAACTCGCCTCCGCGTACGGAGCCCGGCTTGCGGTCGAGCTTCTCAAGGCCGACGCCGAACTCCCGGGCGCCGATGCCGTTCAGGCATCGGGGGACCCCGCATCCGAGCTGCTGCTCGTGAAGGGGGAGCCGGGTCCGGCTGAGCTCGGCGGTGGCGTCACGCTGTCCGGTGCCGATGGCGACGCTGTGCGCAAGGCGCTCGGCGCATTGGGGCGAGACGCACAGGCGTTCTACGCAGTTCTCTCTCGGCCTGTGGCGGGAGTGACGGATGAGCGCGTGTCTCGGCGGCTGCGACGAATCATCGAGGCGTGCGACCCGGCGTGGGTCGTCGCCGTCGATCCGGCGGCTGCAACCGATGTTGCCCGGGCGACGGGTCTGCCGGAGACCATCCCTGCCGGGAACGTCGTGCGCGTGCTGGGACGCGATCTCTTGGCCCTGGACGGTCTCGAGGCCTCGCTGTCAGATGATGCCCTCAAGCGCCGTGTGTGGGCTCAGATGCAGGCTCTCGGCACCGCCTAGGCCCTCTGGACGCCACAGACGCGTGATTCCCGGCATACCCCTGCTGAACAGCGCGTCCATCTCCACGTACCGTGTTTGGCCTCTCATCACCCGGGTATATAGAATGCGCAATCATATTACTTGACAATGACCGACTTAGATTGTAGAGTATGAGTCGGCGCGCAGGGCGTGCCTATTCGTATGTTGACGTGCCCGCCAGGGCAAGTGCCCTGACCGGGCGCGATGAGAGGAGAACACCATGGGTAAGGTACTGGGGATCGATCTCGGTACGACCAACTCGGCCATTGCCGTTCTCGAGGGCGGGGAGCCGACGATCATCATCAATGCGGAGGGTGACCGCACCACTCCGAGCGTCGTCGCGTTCCGTACCGAGGGAGAGCGCGTCGTCGGCAAGCCCGCCAAGAACCAGGCGATCACGAATCCCGAGAACACCATCACGTCAGCATCAAGCGTTTCGTCGGCCGCAAGTTCGGCGAGACCGAGTCGGAGCGCAAGACCGTCGCCTACGATGTCGAGAAGGGCAAGGACGGTCGCGCCGTCGTCAAGATCGAGGGCAAGCAGTACATGCCCGAGGAGATCTCGGCGATGGTGCTCCAGAAGATGAAGGCCGACGCCGAGGCGTATCTCGGCGAGACGGTCACCGAGGCCGTCATCACGGTCCCGGCCTACTTCAACGACATGCAGCGCCAGGCGACCAAGGACGCGGGCAAGATCGCGGGCCTCGACGTCAAGCGCATCATCAACGAGCCCACGGCGGCAGCGCTGGCCTACGGCCTCGACAAGGGCGACGAGAGACCAGACGATCCTCGTCTTCGACCTCGGCGGCGGCACGTTCGACGTGTCCGTCCTCGAGCTCGGCGACGGCGTGTTCGAGGTCAAGTCCACCAGTGGCGACAACCACCTGGGTGGCGACGACTGGGATCAGCGGATCATCGACTGGATGGCCGACAAGTTCAAGGCCGACCAGGGCATCGACCTGCGCGAGGACAAGATGGCCCTGCAGCGCCTCAAGGACGCCGCCGAGAAGGCCAAGATCGAGCTGTCCACGACGCAGAGCACTCAGATCAACCTGCCGTTCGTGACGGCGGACGCAGAGCGGTCCCAAGCACCTGGACTACACGCTCACGCGTGCCGAGTTCCAGAAGGAGCACCGCGCGACCTTCTCGACCGCTGCAAGAAGCCGGTCGAGCGCGCCATCAAGGACGCCGGCATCAAGGCCAGCGACATCGACCACGTCATCCTCGTGGGCGGCTCGACCCGCATGCCGGCAGTCAGTCGACATGGTCAAGGGCATCACCGGCAAGGACCCGCACAAGGGCGTCAACCCCGACGAGGTCGTCGCGGTCGGCGCCGCCATCCAGGCCGGCGTGCTCGCCGGCGACGTCAAGGACATCCTCCTGCTCGACGTCACCCCGCTCTCGCTGGGCGTCGAGACGCTCGGCGGCGTGATGACCAAGCTCATCGAGCGCAACACGACGATCCCGACCCGCAAGTCGCGAGATCTTCACGACCGCCGCCGACAACCAGACGTCCGTCGAGGTCCACGTGCTGCAGGGCGAGCGTGAGATGGCCGGCGCACAACAAGACGCTCGGCAAGTTCCACCTCATGAACATCCCCGGCGCCCGCGCGGCGTGCCGCAGATCGAGGTCGCGTTCGACATCGACGCGAACGGCATCGTGAACGTGTCGGCCAAGGATCTCGGGCACCGGCCAGGAGCAGAAGATCACCATCACCGGCACCACGGCGCTCTCCGACGAGGAGATCGACCGCATGGTCGACGACGCCGAGGCGCACGCCGATGAGGATCTGAAGGCAAGAAGGAGGCCGCCGAGGCACGCAACAACGCCGACACGCTGTCTACCAGACCGAGAAGACCCTCTCCGACCTGGGCGACAAGGTTCCGGAGGAGACCAAGACCGAGTGCGAGGCTGCCATCGACGAGCTCAAGACGGCTCTCGAGGGCGACGACACCGAGGCCATCAAGGCCGCGACCGAGAAGCTCCAGCAGGCCGGCTACAAGCTTGCCGAGATCATGTACGCCGATGCACAGGCCGATGCCGAAGGTGCTCCTGCCGACGGTGGGACCGAGGCCGATATCGATGGTGAGGACGAGGTCGTCGAGGCCGACTACGAGGTCGTGGACGGAGACGAGTAGTCATGGCTGACACGGATGGTGTATTCGACAACGTGCGGGGGCCCTCCGGGGCCCCCGACCAGAACGACAAGCCGGAGCCCATCGATCCTGAGCTCGAGGAGGATCTGGGTGCCGAGTTCGAGTTCCGCGGCGATCAGCTGACTGAGGAGATCGACGAGGTCCGCGCCGAGGCCGCCCGCAATCTCGAGACGGCCCAGCGGGCTCAGGCTGAGTTCGACAACTACCGCAAGCGCATGGCGCGCGAGCAGTCGGACGCGATCGAGCGGGCAGGGGAGCGTATCGTGCTCGAGCTGCTGCCGGTCATCGACAACCTGGAGAGGGCCATCGATCACGCCACCGCGAGTGCCGAGAACAAGGAGTTCCTCTCCGGCGTCGAGATGGTGCTGGGCCAGCTCCAGGACGTGCTCGCACAAGGAGGGCGTGGAGTCGGTCGACCCCTCGGGGCAGGTCGTTCGACGCTCTCAAGCACCAGGCGGTCGGACAAGCCGAGAACCCTGACGTGCCGGAGGGCACCGTCGTGGAGGTCTACCAGAAGGGCTACGAGATGCACGGCAAGGTCGTGCGCTCAGCCATGGTGGTGGTCTCTCACGGAGGTCCTGCGGCCGAGGAGTAGACGATGGCGGCAGGCAAGGACTACTACGACATACTCGGCGTCAAGAAGGACGCCTCAGAAGACGACATCAAGAAGGCCTTCCGCCGCCTCGCGCGCAAGCACCACCCGGATGCCGGCGGCTCCGAGGACAAGTTCAAGGAGATCAACGAGGCCTACGAGGTCCTCTCCGACGCCGAGAAGCGCTCGCAGTACGACCAGTTCGGCCAGTACTTCGGCGGCAAGTCCACCGCCGGGTGCGGGCGCAGGCGCTGGCGGCTGGCCCCCCGGAGCCGGAGCTGGCGCGCCCGGAGGGTACCAGTACCAGAACGTCGACATCGGCGATCTTGGGGACCTCGGCGATCTGTTCGGCAGCGTGTTCGGCGGCGGCGGCGGCGGTACGGGGCCCAGACGGCTCAGCCCAAGCGCGGACGCGACCTTCAGTACGAGATCACGCTCGGCTTCGACGACGCTCTCAAGGGAGTCTCGACCAAAGTCGAGGTCCAGCGCGCCGAGACGTGCCCGACGTGCAAGGGGTCGGGCGCCAAGCCGGGCACCTCCCGTCAGAGTGTCCCGCGTGCGATGGCGTCGGGCACGTGAGCAAGGGTCAGGGCATGTTCGGGTTCTCTCGGCCGTGTCCGCGGTGCCAGGGCACGGGCACGATCATCGAGCAGCCGTGCACGACGTGCCGCGGCAAGGGTCGGCGTGACACGCGCCAAGCCGGTCACGGTCAACGTGCCGCCGGGCGTGACCGACGGCGGCAAGCTCAGGTTCAAAGGCAAGGGCGAGCCGGGGAGTCGGGTGCTCCCGCAGGAGACCTCTACGTCGTGACCCACATCAAGCCGCACCCGTACTTCACGCGGGACGGGGCCGATGTCCTGATGGACCTGCCGGTCTCGATCACTGAGGCGGCGCTCGGCACCGAGGTCACGATTCCCACGCCCGACGGGCCAGAAGGTGAAGCTCAAGATCGCAGCCGGTACGCAGGACGGCAAGGTCCACAAGCTCTCGGGCAAGGGCGCTCCCAAGCTCAAGGGCAAAGGCAGGGGCGACCTCAAGGTCAAGGCCAACGTGGTGGTACCCACCAAGCTCAAGGCCGAGGAGAAGGAACTGCTCAAGCGCTTCGAGTCCACGCACGACGAGGATCTGAGGGCGCACATCGCGTAGGTGATAGACGGAGTCGTCTGTGGGCGAGTCTGCTCGCAGCGCAGACGACGTGCCGAGGAGGCACGACATGGTCGCAGGGAAGAGACGAACGAACGACAGGAGCGACCGCTGTACATGATCAGCGTTGCCGCGGAGCTGTCCGGCATGCACCCGCAGACGCTGCGCATCTACGAGCGCAAGCAGCTCATCAATCCGCAGCGCTCCTCCGGCAACACGCGGCTGTACTCCGAGGAGGACATCGAGCGGCTGCGGCTCATCCACTCGCTCACGCAAGACGAGGGCATCAACCTCGCCGGCGTCGAGCGGATCATGGCGCTCCAGAAGCGAGATCGAGTGCGCGCGTGCCGAGGCGGAGGCGCTGCGCAAGCAGATCCGAGGCCGCGCAGGCCCGCGCGCTCGCCGAGCTCGAGCGCGCGCGTCGCGAGCAGCGGGCCGAGATCGTCATGGTACGTCGTGGCGGCCTCGCGCGCCGCATCGAGGAGTAGGAGTAGCAGTGGCTGACACACGCAATGGATTCGTCCGCTGGCTCGAGGCGCTGAGAGCCGGTGAGATACACGGCGGGCCGGGTTGACAGGCTGTCGCCTGGGCGTGGTCACGCCTGTTCAAGGGACGCACGGCGCCGGCTTGAACGGTCAAGCCGGGGTAGCCCGTGGGGCTACGCAGCTAGGAGAAGAACAGGGCTAGCGCCCGCTGCCGAGTGCGGCCAGCGCCGCCCGAGGGGACGAACGACTGACACGAAGACACGGCAGCTACGCCGTTGGAGGAGACATATATGAGACTCGACAAACTGACGATCAAGGCGCAGGAGGCGCTGCAGGCGGCCCAGGGGATCGCAGACGAGGCGTCCTCTCAGGTCATCGAGCCGGAGCACCTGCTCAAGGCGCTGCTCGATCAGGCCGAGGGCATCGTGCGCCCGATCGTCCAGAAGGTCGGTGCCGACCCCGACGCGCTCGAGGCGAGGGTCACCTCGGCCATCGAGGACGCCCCGGCGGTGACCGGTGAGGGGCTCACGCAGGCAAGCGTCGGGCCTCGGCTCAACAGCGTGCTTTCCGAGGCCTTCAAGGTGGCCGAGAAGCTCAAGGACGCCTACGTCTCGACCGAGCACCTGCTGGTGGCACTCGCGAAGGAGCCCGGCGAGGCCGGGAGGATCCTGCAGGACGCTGGCGTATCGGGCGACCGGGTTCTCGGGCGCTCTCGAGGAGCTGCGTGCGGGTGCCACGGTCACCGACCAGAATCCCGAGGCGCAGTTCCAGGCGCTCGAGCGCTTCAGCCGAACCTCACGGAGATGGCTCGCGAGGGCAAGCTCGACCCGGTCATCGGCCGCGACGATGAGATCCGCCGCGTCATCCAGGTCCTCTCTCGGCGCACGAAGAACAACCCGGTGCTCATCGGCGAGCCCGGCACGGGCAAGACCGCCATCGTCGAGGGACTTGCGCAGCGCATCGTCGAGGGTGATGTCCCGTCGAGCTTGCGCGACAAGGACGTCGTCTCGCTCGACCTCGGCTCGATGGTCGCCGGAGCGAAGTACCGCGGCGAGTTCGAGGACCGTCTCAAGGCGGTGCTGCGTGAGATCGAGCAGGCCGAGGGGCAGCTGGTCCTCTTCATCGACGAGCTGCACACGCTCGTGGGTGCTGGTGCGGCCGAGGGAGCCATGGACGCATCCAACATGCTCAAGCCCGCGCTCGCTCGCGGTGAGCTGCATGCCGTCGGCGCGACGACGCTCAACGAGTATCGCGAGAACATCGAGAAGGATGCCGCACTCGAGCGGCGCTTCCAGCCGGTGTACGTGGGCGAGCCGATCTGCCGAGGACACCATCGCGATCCTCCGCGGGCTCAAGGAGAAGTACGAGGTGCACCACGGAGTGCGCATCACCGACAGCGCGATCGTGGCCGCTGCCACGCTCTCCGACCGATACATCACCGATCGCTTCCTGCCCGACAAGGCGATCGATCTGATCGACGAGGCCGCATCGCGCTTGCGCATCGAGATCGACTCGATGCCCGAGGAGATCGACAAGCTCGACCGGCAGTACCGGCAGCTGCAGATCGAAGAGGCCGCGCTCGAGAAGGAGAGCGATGAGGCGAGCGCCGAGCGCCTCGAGACGCTGCGCGGCGAGATGGCCGGGCTCTCCGAGGAGCTCTCCGGTCTCAAGGCGGTCTGGCAGTCCGAGAAGGAGGTCATCGGCGGCGTCCAGCAGCTCAAGGCCGATCTCGACGAGGCCCGCATGGACGAGAACCGTGCCGAGCGAGAGGGCGATCTCCAGCGCGCAGCCGAGATCCGCTACGGTCGCATCCCTGAACTCGAGCAGAGTCTCGCCGAGGCCGATCTGCGCCTCGAGGAGCTCCAGAAGGGCTCTGCGATGCTCAAGGAAGAGGTGACCGACGAGGAGATCGCCGAGGTCGTGGCCGCATGGACCGGCATTCCCGTCTCCAAGCTGCTCGAGGGCGAGATGGACAAGCTCGCAACACTCGAAGAGCTGCTGCACGAGCGCGTGATCGGCCAGGACGAGGCGGTCGCATCGGTCTCCTCGGCCATCCGGCGAAGCCGTGCAGGTCTCTCTGATCCCGACAAGCCCATCGGCTCGTTCATCTTCATGGGTCCCACCGGTGTGGGCAAGACCGAGCTGGCCAAGACGCTGGCCGAGTACCTCTTCGATGATGAGCGCGCGATGGTGCGCATCGACATGTCGGAGTACATGGAGAAGTTCAGCGTGCAGCGGCTCATCGGCGCGCCTCCCGGGTACGTCGGCTACGAAGAGGGCGGCCAGCTCACCGAGGCCGTGCGGCGCAGGCCCTACAGCGTGCTGCTGCTCGACGAGATCGAGAAGGCGCACGCCGGACGTCTTCAACGTGCTGCTCCAGGTGCTCGATGACGGTCGGCTCACCGATGGGCAGGGCCGCACCGTGAGCTTCAAGAACACGATCATCATCATGACGAGCAACGTCGGCTCGCAGTACATCCAGGAGCTCGCACCATCAGGCGACGAGGACGCGATGAAGGCGGCGCTCGAAGAGGCGCTCCGAGCCACGTTCAGGCCCGAGTTCCTCAACCGCGTGGACGATACCGTCATCTTCCACCCGCTGGGCACTGGAGCAGATCGCTCAGATCGTCGTGATCCAGCTCGAAGAGGTTCGCGCGCGGCTTGCCGAGCGCAAGATCGGGCTCGAGCTCAGCGATGCCGCGATCGAGCGACTGGCGCTTGACGGGTTCGATCCTGTGTACGGTGCGCGGCCGCTCAAGAGGGTCGTACAGCGCGAGGTCGTCGATCGCGTCGCCAAGGCGCTCGTCGCTGGTGAGATGCACGAGGGCGACACGGTGAGGATCGACGTCGTCGACGACGAGATCGCCGTGAGCGAGATCGCACACGACGGGTAGCGGCTCGCGTCGCCACAGAGAAGCACCCTCCTTCACGGCGGGGCTCCGGGGTGTTTCCCCGGGGCCCCGTGTTGCGTCGCGAGGCGGTTGGGAGAGGCTAGACAAGCGGTCAGACCGAAAGGGGAAGATACACAGCACAGGACCTCTGGATTCGGAGGGCGCCATGGGATTCGAAGGCTTCTCGGAGGACACGCTCGCGTTCCTGCGCGAGCTTGCGACCAACAACGACAAGGCGTGGTTCGACGCCAATCGGGCACGCTATGAGAGCGAGCTGCTCGAACGTGAGAAGGCGTTCGTCTCTGCAATGGGGGAGCGCATGCTCGCGATCGTCCCCGGTCTCGAGGCTGTCCCGCGTGTCAACGGGTCGATCTTTCGCATCAACCGCGACACGCGCTTCTCCAAGGACAAGACTCCCTACAAGACGCACGCCGACATATGGATGTGGGAGGGCAGCGACCGCAAAGCGTCATCGGGTCTGTTCGTGCGAATCGTCCCTGACGAGATCTGGCTCGGCGCGGGTGCACATATGCTGTCCAAGGAGGGCCTCGCGCGCGTCAGGGATGCGATCGCTGGTGATCCAGGAGTGGAGCTGGCCTCGATCGTCGAGGACATCCAGGACGCTGGCTACGAGTTCTCCGAACCCACACTCAAGCGCACGCCTCGCGGCTACCTGATCGATCATCCCCGTGTCGATCTGCTCCGGCTCACCTCTGTCGCCGCGATGCAGCAGTATCCCGTACCGGACGAGTTCTACTCGGCCGAGTTCGTCGAGTGGTGCGCAGAGCGCTACGCGCCGTTCCTGCCGCTGCACAGGTGGATGGTCTCGGTGCTGGAGGCGCTAGGACGGGGCCCGTCCCAGGCCTAGAGGTGCTCCCTGCCCGACCTGGAACGCGTCTGCGACTTTGTCTCCGAGCCGCCGATACTCTCTGGAGCCGGCGATGTAGATGAGCGGGTCGAGGGCGGCCACGTCGACCTTGTCGCCGTCCGCACCGAGGATGGACTCCTCGGCATGTGATTCGACGATCTCTCCCACGACGAGCGCATACTCCCCGATGCCGATCTCGTGCGTCACCTTGCACTCCAAGTTGTAGGCGCACTCGGTGATCAGCGGTGCGGACACCTCGGCTCCGGGCGTCGTCGTCCATCCCGTGAGGTCGAACTTGTCAGCGTTGCGACCGCTCACGAGGCCGAAGAGATCCGCCTCGCTCGCCTGCTCGGAGGAGGGGAAGTTCACCGTGAACTCGCCCTGCTCGACGATGAGCTCGTAGGTGTAGCGGGATCGGCGCAGCGCCATCGAGACGCTTGGCGGCGTGTGGGAGGCGATGCCGATCCAGGCGACAGCCATCGCGTTGGGCGCCTCAGCGCTGCCAGCGGCCACGATCGGAGCATGGCATCGGGTAGATGCGGTCGGTGGGCCCCAGACGTTTCTTCATGAAGGACTCCTCGCGAATCCGGTCTCCGGCCTTCTCCGGAGCCAAGCCTTCCTGACGCGGCACCGGGCAGCGCGTCGTGACCTCAGTGTATCTCGCACAGGGTTCCGCGGTATCCCTCGCAGAGGTCGGGCGCGTGGCGCCAGCCGCATGAGGGTATGCACCCCACATGCGATGGACACCCGCGATAGTGCTGCTCGGCATGCTTGTGATGGTCGCAGGCTGCGCGCCCGAGGCTGCCCAGGAAGCCGAAGAAGCTGCCGAGGCGACCGCCGGGCCCGACTATGAATCGCTGGGTCTGGCCACAGACGGCGAGATCTCCTCCATAGATCAGGAGCTCATCCTCGGCGGCGGTCCATCCAAGGACGGGATCCCGGCGCTCACCGACCCCGAGTTCGTCACACTTGCCGAGTCCGATCTCAACCCTGGCTCGGAGGGCATCCTCATCGAGGTCGAGGGAGAGCAGCGCTACTACCCGTACGCCATCCTCGTGTGGCACGAGGTCGTCAACGACCACATCGGGGACACGCCCGTCGCCGTCACGTTTTGACCTCTGTGCGGCTCGGGAATCGTCTTCGACCCCGTGGTGGACGAGGACGAACTCGAGTTCGGGGTGAGCGGTCTGCTCTACGAATCCAACCTCCTCATGTACGACCGGCAGACCGAGTCGCTGTGGTCGCAGTCGAGAGGTGAGGCCGTCGTCGGCGAGCGCACCGGCGATGAGCTCGAGATCCTGCCGATGCAGCTCATCACCTTCGAGGAGGTTCAAGCGAAGTACCCCGATGCGCTCGTCCTCAGCAAGGACACGGGCTACTCGCGCGACTACGAGAACAACCCGTACCGTGGCTACGAGGGTTCGGACTCCCTGTACTTCGATGTCACGGGCGAGGACTCGCGCTTCCCCACGAAGGAGGCCATGTACGTCTTCGAGATAGGGGAGACATCGTACGCCTTCCCGTACTCCGAGGTGCCCGAGGGCGGCGTCACGATGGATGTCGCTGGTCACGAGGTCGAGGTCTCAGGCGATGGGGGCGAGGTCTTCGTCTTCGTGGACGGTGAACGCACCCCGGGCTATGTCGAGATGTGGTTCTCGTGGGCCACCCAACACCAGGAAGACGGGGAGGTCCTCGAGTTCGAGTAGGGGGCGTGCGCTGCGCGCGTGCTAACCTTGACCAGCAGTGACTTCATCTGGTGACTACAACCACGATCCTGCCCAGGCGTCGCTTGAGGAGCTTGGCTTCTCCGAGCGCTTCAAGACGCTCTTCGGTCCCATGGCCGCCGACGGGTTCGTTCCGGGACGGGTCGTCCGGCAAGACCGCGGCCTGCCCCTTGTCGCACTCGGGGGTCGAGGCCGTACGCGCTGAGCCAGCCACCCACCTGCTCAAAGATGGTGATCCCGGCTGGCGCGTGACCATCGGCGACTGGGTCGCCGTCGCTGGTGTCGGCGAGCATGAGACGGGCATCATCGAGGCCATCCTGCCGCGCTCCTCGGCCCTCTCTCGCAAGGATCCTGGCGAGACCTCCGAGGAGCAGGTCGTGGCAGCCAACATCGACAGGATCATGATCGTGCAGTCCCTGGCGCCCGACGGCCCCAACATCAGGCGTCTTGAACGCGAGCTCGTCCTCGCCTGGGAGAGCGGCGCGATCCCGGTGGTGGTGCTCACGAAGCCTGACCTGGTGGCGCACGCCGATGAGATGGTCATCGAGGTCGAAGCCTCACTCTCCGGGCGTGGATGTGCTCGTCGTGAACGGGCTCACCGGAGAGGGCGTCGAGGAGCTGCGACAGCATGTCGGCCAAGGGCATGACCACGGCGATGTTCGGCGCATCCGGCGTGGGGAAGTCGACCTTGGCCAACGGTCTCGTCGGGACGGATGTCCAGCCGACGACGGAGGTGCGCGAGTCGGACGGCAAGGGTCGTCACACGACGGTGGCGCGCGAGATGGTCATGCTGCCCTCAGGCGGCATCCTCGTCGATGCCCCCGGGATGAGGGGGCTGGGTCTCTGGGATGCCGAGGACGGGCTCGCCCAGGCGTTTCCCGATGTCGCCAAGGCGGCACTCGAGTGCAAGTTCCGGGACTGCGTGCACGAGGCCGAGCCCGGATGCGGCGTCCGTGCGGCTGTGGAAGATGGTCGAGATCAGCGAGAAGCGCATGCAGAGCTTCCTCGACCTCCGTGCGGAACTCGCAGAGCATCGCGCAGCGCCGAGGCGAGCGTGTTCGCCAGGACTCGAAGGCCAGATGGAAGTCGCGGTCCAAGGAGATCAAGCGCTACTACAAGGATCGTGGGCAACAGGTAGCCGACTCGGCGTATCCGTTCGGCCTCCGCACAGATCCGGGAGCCGCTACTCCAGTCCTACCGATACACCCATCAGCAGGTCCTCTTCGAGTGACAGCGCGTAGAGGGTTCCCTGTCCAGGCTCGGCTCCCTCGTACTCAACCTCGACACCGAAGACTCCGGTCTCACCGTCGCTCGTCACGAGTCGCTCGGTCACGATCGTACCCTCGCTGTCGGTCAGTCTCAGAATGAACTCCGCACCAGGGATCACGGTCGTGCCTGAGACGAGCATGGGGCTCTCGATCTCATCTCCCGGCAGCGGTGTCTCTATCAGGGCCTCGGGCGCGACGCTGGCGTACTGCTCGCGCGTCAGTGGGTTCTCGATCTCCAGACCCTCGCCGACCATGCGCACGGGCTGTCCGCCGACGGTCAGCAGAACCTCCTCCACGTCCTCGAGAGACGGTGAATGTGTAGGCGAGCTGGGCCAGGCGCAGACGCATGCCAAGAGAACCGCCACTGGCCGTGAACGGCTCCGTCACGTCGATCTCGACCTGATCCCCCGTCGCGAGACAGCGAGACGACCGCTGCCTCGGTCGGGATCTCTGTCGCTCAGCTGGGCTCCGAGAGCGCCTCGATCGGCCTCGCTGGGTCCGGCGAAGAGTGCAGCCGCGACAGCGTCGAGATCGCCAGCCGCTACCTCCCGAGCTACGGGGACGACGACCTCGCCATCGACGAAGAAGACCGCGACGCGAGCTCGCGGCCCAGAGGTGCTGTCCTGGCTTGCGGTCGACTCGCACAGACGTGTTCGGCGATGTCTCTACATCGCCGGTCTCCTCTTCGGCCGACCCCCCGCATGCGGTCATCATGGCGAGGATCAGTGCCAGGACGCACGCCAGGACGGTGACGGCCGACACTCGGCGAAAGGTCTCGATCGCGGTCTCCTTCTCGTCAGTTCACTGCCACATCATACCGTGTCGCTCATCCCGGCCGACCTGGAGCACGCGGCTGGTTGTACCAGGCGATATTCCAGGTCTATCCTTGTCGACGGGGGGCGTCGGCCCCGACCTAGCCGACAGATGAGGGCGAGATGCAGGTCCACCGACTTCAAAGCCCGTTCAAGCATTGGCTGAGCGGCCTTCTCGCTGAGTTGGCCGTGTTCAGCGCGTACATGCTTGTCGTCGGGGCCCTGGTGGCCGTTCTCGTCCGGATCCTCTAGGTGTCGCGCATGTGGCTGCGCCTCAGGTTCGCGGACCTGCGCATCATCGCCCACTATGTCGGCCTCTTCGTGGTCGGCATCGGCGTGGTCATGGTCGTCCCTCTTGTCAACGGCCCTGGTGTTTCGCGAGTGGGATCCCGCGCTCGACTACGTCGATAGGCATGGGGGTCTGCTTCGCGGTGGGCGGCGCACTGGCCCTGTCTCTCACACACGTGAGGCCAAGCTCACCCATTCCCACGCGCTGGCCCTCACCGCCCTGGGTTGGCTGGCCGCCTCAGCTGCCGCCGCCGTCCCGTTGGCGCTCTCGGGCAACTACGCGAGCGTGCTCGATGCGAACTTCGACGCGATCTCCGGTCTCACGACCTCGGGGCTGACTTTGGTCGACGACCTCGACCACATGGCGTACTCGCACATCATGTGGCGCCACATCACGCATCTGATCGGCGGACAAGGAATCGTCGTTGCAGCCCTGTCGCTGGCCGTTGGCCTTCGCGGCGGCGCCCTGTCGCTCTATCTGGCCGAGGGCCGCGACGAGCGCATCCTCCCCAACGTGCTTCTACACGACGCGCTTCATCTGGTTCGTCACCGCCGTCTACGTCGTCCTCGGCACGATCGTCCTGACTCGGCGTGAACCTCTGGCTGGGGATGGCGCCCGACCGAGGGGTCTCGACGCATTCTGGATAGCGATCGCGGCGTATGACACCGGCGGCTTCGGGCCCAGTCGATGAACGCGATGTACTACCACAGCTGGGTCTTCGAGGTCGTCACCGTCTTTCTGATGATCGCCGGGTACGATGAACTTCAACCTGCATGCGCAGGTGTGGCGCGGTGGCACGGCAGGAGTTCTGGAAGAATATCGAGACGCGGATGCTGGCGATCAACGTGTTCCTGCTCTCGCGTGCTGGCCTGGGCTTCGCTGCCACCAAGTCTTCGACTTCCCGAGTGCGGCGCTACGCAAGGGCGTGTACCACATCTTCTCGGCTCACACGGGGACGGGTCTTCAGGCCGTCTACCCCGATCAGTGGGGCGATGACTTTGGCGGGGCTGGTCTCGCCGTGATCTGCTGGCGATGGCTGCGGGTGGAGCGGTCTCATCCACGGCGGGCGGCATCAAGGCGTTCCGTCTCGGGGTCATCTTCAAGTCGTCGTGCTACAGGTGCGTGCCTCGCTCGCGCCGCGAACGGCGACGTTCAGCAGAGCGCTACCATCACCTTGGCGAGCGCTTCCTGACGCCGGAGATGACGGCGACCGCCGCTCTCATCGTCATCCTCTACGCGGTCACCTACATTAGCGGGCGGTCTCATCGGCGCGGAGTATGGCTACGCATGGATGCGGCGCTGTTCGAGTCGATCTCAGCGGCGGCCAACGTCGGCCTGTCTACGCGGCATCACCGTGCCCGAGATGCCCATGGGCCTCAAGATCACCTATATCCTTCAGATGTGGGCCGGACGTCTCGAGTACATCGCCGTGCTCACGCTGGTCGCCCAGGTCGATCCTGCGTTGGGCCCCCGTTCAAGGAGGGCCCGCCGATGAAGCGGCCTCGCTTCGCGCTCCTCTCCTTGTCGCCTCTCGTCGTGGGCGCCGACGCGCGCGGTCGCGGCCGAGGATCCACTGACGCCCGGTGACGTCGTCGAGCGGGCCGAGCGCTTCGACGGCGCCCGTCGTCATTCAGGGTGAGGCCATCGGCGACGCGCTCGGGCGGACGGCGACCATCGCTGGGTGAACGTTCTGGGCGGCGGTGCCGCCATCGGCGTGTTCATGCCGGAGGAGATGGCCGACGAGATCGAGCATTTTGGCGCTACACGACCTTTGGTGACACCGTCGCTGCTCCGCGGGAGGTGAACGTCGCTTGCGGGCAGCACGGTGGGGAGTTCGACATCCACGCCGAGGAGTTCGACTATCGTAGAGCGAGGGGGAGAGCGAGAGAACCCCGCGCACCCTGGAAGCTCGCGCTCGGCGTCGGACTCCTTGTCTCGGGCTTCGCCGAGATCGCGTGCTCCCGCGATCTACAAGAATCGTGGGCTCCGCGCTAGCGGCGCACGTGTCGGTTGTGCCGCTCGCTCATGTGGGAAAAGCACTACAACACAGGTACCGACGAGAGGTGCCGCAGATGCACTCGCAGATGCCGACGCGCTCTACGCATGCTCATCTCGCCCTCCTGCTGGTCTCGGCTCCTGCCCCTGCAGGCTTGCCGAGTGAGGAGCCGGCTGAGACAGCAGCCCGAGTGACAGTCCGGCAGACAGTGACGAGCCCTGCCGAGGCCGCCGCGAGCGACGGCCGAAGACTGCCGACGAAGCTCGGCCACTCGCTAGCCTGGGCCGACATCGAGCTCGACCGACGTGAGACCGGCGAGGCCTTCACGATCGCCGAGTTCAGCGGAGGGCACGGTGCTCATCCAGGCCTTCGCGGTGTGGTGACCAACGTGTCGCAAGCAGTTGCTTGCGCTGACAGAGCTCCAGGGATCGAATCACGACGTCACGGTCGTCGCGCTCGACGCGACCCCAACGAGGACGCTGATCAGGTCATCGCACATATCGAGGACAACGGCTTCGAGGGCACGTTCGCCATATCGCCGCAGGAGCTCACCGATGCCCTCGTGGCGGAGTTCGGTCCGGCGATCATCTCGCCGCCCGACATCACCCGGTGGTCCTTCTCTCTGTCGACGAGGGCACGGCACGTCGCTTCCACGCGGGCTCAAGTCGGTCGAGGTTCTCCAGGCCGAGCTCGAGGCCGGTCCGTGAACCTTGGTGACGTGCTCAGCGACGTAGGGACTCGTTCGTTCTTGGCTTGCTCACCCCGCTGTCGGCGCTCTGCGTGATTCCCTTGTATCCGGCGTTCTCTGTCGCGCCTGTCTCGCACCGTGTCCAAGGAGCACGACAACCGTCGGCTCTTCGCTCTCCTCGGGCTCGTCGTCGTTGCGGGCGTGATCGCGTTCATGGCGCTGCTCGGCCTCGTCTTCACTATGCTGCTGCAGGAGTCGCTTACGAAGGTCATCGGCATCATCTCGCCGATCGCGTTCGCTGCCATGGCGGTCATCGGCGTCTTGCTCATGTTCAACGTGAAGATCCAGCGCAAGGTGCGCCCCAACAAGCTGCGCAACCCGTATGTCTCGGCATTCTTCTACGGCTTCTTCTTCGGCGCGATCGTCGTGCCGTGCAACCCGCTCTTCATCGCCGCGTTCTTCGCGCGCGTGGCCACCATCGAGGGCTTCGTCGTGCAACATGCTCAACTTCCTCGCGTTCGGCCTCGGCATCGGAGCGCCCCTGCTGGCCTTCTCGCTGTGTCTCGCGCGCAACGAGCCGCTCAATGGTGAACTGGCTCGTGAAGTACAACCGCCAGATCGATTTCGTCGCCGGACTCGTGATGGTTACCGTCGCCGGTCTACTACCTGCTCTCGTGTTCCACGTCTTCGACGGGTTCCTCTAGGGAGGGCACATGGCCGAGCAGACGATGCGCCGACGGCGGAGAGCAGTTCGAGTCCGTGGAGCAGACATCGGCCGACTCCTGGCCGACCCCGAGTTCGACGGAGGACCTGCCCAAGCCCTCGTCGCTTGCGAGGTTTGCGGCTCTGTTCGTCGACGAGGTGATCGCGGTAGGCCCCATGCTCCTTCTTGGCGCATCGGCTACTACGTGGTCGTCGACAGCAGCGTGCCGAACACGCCGGCCCTGCTCGTCTCCATCATCGCGTTCGCTCTCGGCTCTTCTGGCCCTTCTTCTACCTGCTCATGCGCGACGGATGGGGACATGGCCAGGGCTGGGGCAAGCGCCTCTTCGGGCTGCTTGTCATCAAGGCCAACAAGGGAGGCTTCGCGACCAAGGGCCTCCTCGGCCGTCAGTTTCATCATCCTGGCGCTCATCTCGTCGATCGAGGCCGTCTCGTGCTGGCTCGCCCCGACGGCCGCCGCCTCGGAGACCTGCTCGCTCAGACGCGGGTCGTTGCCGAGAAGCGTATACGGGTCGGGCGCTCCGGTGCCTACGACCGTCCCGAAGCACCCGGCGTCGAAGACCTGGCCGCGGTCACGTTCATCATCTCGGCGATCTTCATCGCCTCATCGATCGGGCTGATCTCCTTCCCGGTCTCGCGTCTGGCTCCCGGCGCCTGTCTCCGATGAGGTGGCCGCGCAGTCTACGAAGACCCGGATGAGCAGCTCGCTGTCGATACCATCGAGGCGCTACTACGACGACCTTCTCGCGGGAACTACGACGATGCCCTGGCTCGCTTGGACATGCCGCAGGAGGAGGCCTTTGCCATCGTCGCGGTCTACAGCGACGCGGATGCCATCTCGACTCGATACGGCGTCGCTGAGGTGCGGTTCGAAGGAGACGAACGCGCCGTCGTCGGTCGACGAGACCTTCGTCGATGACCGAGGGCGAGACGCTCGAGCGCACCGTGACGTACTCGATGACCCCTCTCGAGGGAGTGGCTCATCACCTCGGTCCTCGGCCACCGGGTTCGATCCGTCGCCACCGCCGAGGCGCCTGTGGTCTATCCGCGTGACGCGCGAGGATCACCGTCGATGCGTTCCTGGGATTCGTCGCCATAGACGATCCGGTCAACGCCAAGACGCTCACGACCGCCCGTTCGTCTCGGAGCACCCCGAGTACTTCGACGGCTCGCTTGGAGAACTCGCGCATTGGGATATCCTCGGCTCGGAACAGCTGACCTCCGAGCGCATGCGTGTGCGTCGAGGAGCAGTGGTCTTCGGGACTAGTGACCGTCGACTACCAGGCGTGCTCGATGGGTGGAGAGCTGCAAGTGGACACGTTGACACCGGTCGACTAGGGGAGGACTCGGCTTGAGCGGCACGCAGGGGATTTGGCAGCGACAACCATTCGGGGGCTCACCCGGCGGCGCTTGCGGCGCATGGCCGAGGCGAGCGCGGGACACGTACCCGCCTACGGGTATGATCCGTACACGGCCCGCGCCGACGAGCTCTTCGCGAGCTGCTTGGCCAGGAGTGCGACATCCACTACGTCTTCAACGGCACGGGCGCCAACGTCGTGGCGCTTGCTTCGGTCATGCGCCCCTAGGACGCGGTCATCTGTCCGGCCGGCGCGCACATCAACGTTGACGAGTGCGGTGCACCCGAGCGTCTCGCCGGCGCCAAGCTCGTCCCCGTCGAGACGCCCGACGGCAAGCTCACTCCCGAGCTGGTCAAGCCGCATCTGACCGGATTCGGCTTCGAGCATCACTCGCAGCCTCGCGTCGATCTCGATCTCGCAGGTCTCCGAGCTCGGCACCGTCTACACGCCGGCTGAGGTGCGCGCGCTTGCCGACCTGGCCCACGAGCACGGGATGTACCTGCATATGGACGGTGCGCGCATCGCCAATGCTGTCGCATCCCTCGGAGTGTCCGCGCGCGAGGCGATCGTCGACGCCGGCGTGGACGTCGCTGAGCTTCGGCGGCACCAAGAACGGCATGGTGTTTGGTGAGGCGGTCATGCACTTCGGTGATGCGCGCCAGGATGCGATGCTCTTCACGCGCAAGCAGCTCGCACAGCTGGCGTCCAAGATGCGGTTCATCTCGGCCCAGTTCGAGGCGATGCTCGAAGGTGACCTGTGGCTCGAGAACGCGCGGCACGCGAACGCGATGGCAGCGCGCCTGGCCGAGAGGGCCGCGGAACTGGGCATCGAGATCACGCAGTCCGTGGATGCCAACGAGGTCTTCGCCGTGCTCGATCCCGATGTGACCGCGGCGGCGCAGGAGCGCTACGCGTTCTACGTCTGGGACGAGCGCCCGCACGAGGTGCGCTGGGTCACCTCGTGGGACACGACCGAGGAGGACGTCGATGGTTTCGTCGGCGCTGCTGGGCGAGCTGCTCGGCTAGCGCTCGGCTGCTACTCGGCCGTGTGCGCCGTCAGCTCGAAGGATGTCGCCGCCGAAGTCGACGACGTAGAGCTCGCCCGTCGTCATCCTCGCCGAAGCTCGCGATCGCGCATCCCGTCTCGGAAGCAGCGACGTTCTCGACGCTCGTCGCCGCTCCGGCGCAGCCCCCAGATGCGGCCGCTCGAGAAGTCGCCATAGACGTAGACGCCCGCGAGCGCAGGTTACTCGGTGCCGCGGTAGACGTATCCGCCGGTGACCGACTTGCCGCTGCCGCGGTCGTACTCGACGACCGGCATCACGTATCCCGATGTGTCGCCGAGCTCGAGCCTCGGGTGGGAAGGGGTGGGTGCCCTCCAGGATGTTCCAGCCGTAGTTCTCCCCGCCGGCGCTGCTCGCCGGCTGGAAGTCGATCTCCTCCCAGGCGTTTTGGCCCACGTCGCCGATCCACAGGTCACCGGTCTCGCGGTCGAACGAGAAGCGCCAGGGGTTGCGCAGGCCGTACGCCCAGATCTCAGTCTAGCGCATCGCGGCATCGCTCCACGAACGGGTTGTCGGCTGGGTGTCGACGTACGCGACGTCGTCCGGCTCGCCCGCACCGTGCAGGCCGTCGGGGAACTCCACGTCGATGCGCAGCAGCTTGCCCAGGTACGTGTCGAGGCGCTGCCCGTTGCCCTCGGGATCTCCACCCGAGCCGCCGTCGCCTGTCGCCGATGTAGAGCATCCCGTCGGGGCCGAACTCGATCATGCCGCCGTTGTGGTTCGCGTACGGCTGCGCGAACTCGAGGATGACCTGCTCCCTCGCCGGGTCGCGCTCGGCCATCCTCATCGGTGCTCGAACCGGGCGATGACCGTGCCGCCGCTGCCGTCGGTGTAGTCGACGTAGAAGCGGCCGCTCTCGGCGAAGCCTCGGGAAACGCGATGCCGAGGAGCCCCTGCTCGGACGCGGTGCTCACGACGTCCGAGAGGTCGAGGAACGGGGTGTCATCGCGTTGACCGTCCCTGAGCAGCCACGCGCGGCCGGTCTTCTCGAGCACGATCAGCGTTCCGTCGCCGCCCCGGTCCCCGTCACGTAGAGCGGCTGGTCGAATCCTTCCGCGTACGGTTCCAGGGAGAGCTGGATGTCGTCGAGAGGTACGGGCGGTCGTAGCTCTCCATCGTGGCCTCGGGCTGTGGTGCATCCTCGACGACGACGGGATCGGCTCGTCGCGCATCCTGCCAGCACGCGAGTAGCACGCGGCAGCGGCGGCGGTCGGGTGAGGATAGCTGCGTCGGATTCGGCCTCAGTGTGCCGTGCCATCTCACTCCTCCCTGACAGCAGCAGGAGCATTGCCTCGAGGGCGGTGCCTGCGAAGAGCGAAGCCTGGTTGCAGTGCTGGCCCAGTGCTCCAGCATCCCCTCGGCGAACTCGGTGTGTGTCTCGTCGGCGGTCGCCTCGGCGAGCCGCAGGGCGTTCATGGCAAGCGTGGAAGCTCCGCTCGGGGTAGGGGAGTCGGAGCGTTCGCGCGGGCGAACGGGCAGGTCGGTCTCGTCAGCGGTCATGTGCGCGGTCGAGCCTTCGGTGAAGAGATCGATCGCGGCATCGTGCAGCTCGCCTGCGGTGTCGAGACATCCCGCGTCGCCGGTCCTCGTATGCCGCGAGGGCAGCTGCCGTGAGCTGTACGTAGTCTTCGAGCAGGCGGACGTGGGCGACCGCAGGGTCTCCGATCACGTGTACGACCCCGTCATCGCTCGCGGCGCCCGCGAGTAGTGCGTCGTACACGCGCCTTCCCTGCTGGATCATCGCTTCGTCGGAGAGGACCCGCCGGCCTCCATGAGGGCGCTTGCGGCCATCCCGTTCCACGACGTGAGCGACTTCTCGTCGCGAGCGGGCTGTGGCCGCCGTGCACGCGCCGTGAGTATCGTCGCCAGGACCTCATCGACCGCCGCGGCCTGGTTCTCGCGACCCTCGCGTCGCGTCAGGATGTTGACGCCCTCCCAGACGCCGCCATCGATCACGCCGAGGTACTCCTCGGCAAGCTCGAGCTCGGCCGCCGAGAGCATCCCGGTCAGATCACCGTAGGTCCACGTGTAGGTGGCGCCTTCGACGCCATCGGTCTCTGCCGAGAGGGACGCGGCGTACGTGCCATCGGCAAGGAGCATGTCCCGCTCGAGGAAGCGTCGCTGTCTGCCGAACACCCTCGGCGAACTCCTCGTCCGGAGAGACCGCGTGTGCCCGAGCAAGTGCGTCGATGAAGAGCGCGTTGTCGTAGAGCATCTTCTCGAAGTGCGGGATGAGCCACGCCTCGTCCGTGGCGTACCGGAACAGCCCGCCGCCGGCCTGGTCGTAGATGCCGCCTCGGAGCATGCCGCGCAGGGCGTCCCGGGCGACCTCGTCAGCGCCCATGTCGCTTGCCGCGGAGCCGAAGCGCAGGAGGAACTCCACGACGGGCAGCATCGGGAACTTGGGTGCCTGGCCGAATCCGCCGTGGACCGGTCGGCACGGAGCGCTATGCGCGCTGGCCGCCCCCTCCACGATCTCCGGCGTCACCTGCGAGGTGCGACCGGGCGCGGCCTGGTCCTCGAGGAAGCGCCGCGAGAACTCGGCCGCGTCCTCGACAGACTCGGGGCGCGAGACGAACGCATCGCTCACCTCGCGCAGCACCTCCATGAAGGAACTCGCGCCCTCCGGGGCGACCTTGGGGAAGTACGTCCCGCCGATGAACGGGCAGCGCCTGCGGGGTGAGGAAGACGGTCATCGGCCACCCGCCGTGCCCGGCCGTCGCGTTGACGTAGTCCATGTACACAGAGTCGACGTCGGGTCGCTCCTCGCGGTCGACCTTGATGCTCACGAATGGTCGTTCAGGTACTCGGCGGTCTCCGGGTCGCGAAACGACTCGCGCTGCATCACGTGGCACCAGTGACACGAGGAGTAGCCGACCGAGAGGAACACAGGAACACCTCGCGCCGCCGCCTCATCGAAGGCCTCCGGGCCCCACGTGTACCAGTCGACCGGGTCCTCTGCGTGAAGCGTGAGGTAGGGCGAGTGGGCCGTGCGTAGGCGTTCTCCGCTCAAGGCGTCCTCCAGAGTGTCGATTCGCTGGCGCGCTAGCGACCGTCCGCGCACCGGGTTCTCTGTGTATGTACCGCTCGAGCCGCTTTCGTCCACACCGGCCACGGCGTCGGGTCACGCTCGGCCCGTCTCGCATGTTGTAGAATCTCGACACGACCCCCGGTGACAGGAGACACCGTGAGCCGATGTGAGCTGGATGCGGCCAACGGCATCGAGGCGCACTGCCAGGAAGAGGAGTGCGTTTTCTGGCGCGTGACGGGACACCTGGACCTGGTCGAGAACGCTTCGGGTTGTGCGATCCAGTACTTCGAGCTGCTCGGCGAGTCCGGCGATGAGGTCGCGGTATGGCTTCGCAGCGTGCGCGAGCGTCTCGATCAGGAGCTTGCGGACGACGAGGCGGCCGGCAGCGCCTGATCGCTCGGTCGATCGTGCGCTACACATCAGCTAGGGGAGGTCGAGGATGCCGGGTATAGGTGTGGTGGCCAACGTGGTCGCCGTCTTGCTCGGCACGGCCATCGGTCTGCTCTTCGGCAGCCTCATCACCGAGCGTTTCCGCACGATCGTCTTCTCGGCGATCGGCGTTGCCGTGATCGTCATCGGCGCGGCGATGAGCATCGGCGGGCTCGACGCTCTTGGCGAGACGACGCTCGGGGCGTGGTCGGCGCTGCTGCTCGTCGGCGCGCTCGTCGTCGGCTCGCTCATCGGTGAGGCTCTGCGGATCGAGCACTGGCTCGAGCGCTTCGGTCACTGGCTGCAGCAGAAGGCCTCGCGGGTCCCGCGCTCGCGCCGGGAGGCGGAGCGAGCCCGGCGAGAAGGGCCACACGCTCGTCGAGGGATTCGTGACAGCGAGCCTGCTCTACTGCACCGGCGCCATGACGGTGCTCGGCTCGATCCAGGACGGCCTCGGCGATCCGTCGCTGCTCTACCTCAAGGCGCTTCTCGACGGCATCGCATCGATCGCGCTGGCGGCAGCGATGGGGGCGGGTGTCGGCCTCTCGGTCATCCCTATCATCGCGATCCAGGGAAGCATCGCGCTCGGCGCCGCATGGATCGAGCCGTTCATGACCGAGGCGGTCATCCAGGCGATCCAGGCTATCGGCGGCGCGCTGATCCTCTGCATCGGTCTCGACCTTGCCGGCATCAAGCGGCTGCCCGTGGGCAACATGCTGCCCTCGATCTTCGTCGGCGCGATCGCTGTGGCGCTGCTCACCTAGAGAGCGCCGCTACGCCTCCTCGCGCCATCCCTTCACCTTGAAGGCGCTGGGGCAGATGTCGCTCAGGACGCACGCGCCGCAGATGGGTCGCTTGGCGTCGCACACAGCTCGGCCGTGATCGATCAGCTTGTACGTCACGAGCCCCCACTGATCTCGCGGGAAGACGTCCATGAGGTCCTGCTCGATCTTGACCGCGTCGGTGTTCTTGCTGAGCCCGAGCCGCTGCGACAGCCGCGAGACATGCGTGTCCACCGCGATGCCTTCGAGCTTGCCGAAGGCGTTGAAGAGCACGATGTTCGCTGTCTTGCGGGCCACGCCCGGCAGCTTGACCAGGTCCTCCATCGTGTCGGGAACCTCGCCGCCGTACTCGTCCGAGATCATCGCGCAGCTCCCATGATGTTCTTGGCCTTGTTGCGGAAGAAGCCGGTCGCGTGGACCAGGTCCTCGACGTCGGCCGGGTCGGCCGAGGCGAGCGCCTCTGCGGTGGGATAGGCCTCGAAGAGCGCCGGCGTGACCTTGTTCACGGTGATGTCGGTCGTCTGAGCCGAGAGGATCACCGCGATGAGCAGCTGGAACTCGCTGCGTAGGCGAGCGCGATGTGCGCGCGAGGGTACTCCTCGGCCAGGCGTCGTTCGATCTCGGCTGCTCGCTCCGCACGTTTCATCTGCACTCCCCGTCTGCTTCGGCGTCCCGAGGCTCCGGTCCGGGCGCCGTCAATGCGTCTTATGCCGAGATGGTACCCGAACTCTCGGTGACCATGACTCCGCGAGCATGCGATGGCGATATCCCGCGCACCCAGGGTTCAGCGTAGCGAGCCTGCTTGACCCGCGCCCGCTGCGGGGATAACCTCACCGAACCCGCGCCGGACCCCGTCGCGGGCTGTCGTGCTGTCCGGACCAGAGGAGCCGCGTGACGACACCCCTGCTCAACGCCATCAGCTCCGCGTACTGCTCGGCTCGGAGGCGGGTCGCACGGTCGCCGCCTCGCTCGCGCGAGGCGATGACCCCACGCTCGCCGTCCCCGGTGTCGCGCGTCCGGCCGTGGTCGGCCGCACTCTTCGCCGAGCGACCCTCGGCCGATGCTCGTTGCGATCGCCGGCGAGGACGCTGCCGAGCGGTTCGCTCGGCAGCTCGCTGCCTATCTTCCGCGCGAGCAGGTGCTGCGCTTCGCCGAGCGGACCGACATGCCCTGGTCAGACGAGGCACCCGACCCGCGCGTCGTCGGACGCCGCGCGCGCGCGATCCACATGCTCAGCGCAGGGCAGCCGGGCATCGTCGTCGCCTCGGCGCGCGCGCTCCTGCGCGCGCTGCCGCCGCAGGGCTCCCACGTCTTCGAGCCGCTTGTCCTCGAGGCCGGGGCGATGGTCGATCTCGAGGAGACATCGCGCGACGCTCGCGCGCATGGGCTACGAGCGTGTCGAGCTGGCCGAGGAGCGCGGGCAGTTCGCCGTGCGCGGAGGAATCCTCGACGTGTTTCCGAGCGACGGCACGCATCCGGTCCGCGCCGAGTTCTTCGGCGATGAGATCGAGACGCATTCGCCGCTTCGTCCCGGGCACCGGACAGACGATCGGCGATGCAGGCCGGACCGAGGTCTTCCCCTGCCGCGAGCTCGTCGTTGGCGAGCCGGGCGGCACGGCGGCGCGGAGAAGGCGCTTCGCGAGCGCGCGCTGCGCGGAGCCCGAGATCGCCCACCACCTCGAGACTGATGCAGCGAGGGCGTCTACTTCAACGGCATCGAGCGCTACATGCCGCTCTTCTATCGCCAGCCGGGCTCGCTGACCGACTACCTCTCGCCGAGCACGCTCGTGGTCGTCCTCGAGCCGCGCTCCCTCTTCGACGATGCGGCGCGCCGCCGCGAGGAGATCGAGTCCGCCGCGGCCGAGGCCGGGCGTCGAGCTCGACGGCCTCTTCGTCGAGCCGGCACGCATCGACCTGGGCGGCCGGCAGCGCCTGACGCTGCTCTCGCTGGTGCGCGCCGGCGGCGTCGTCGATGCCGAGATGGCCGCGCGCAGACCGGACGTCCAAGGCGGCGAGCAGCGCTTCCTCGCCAGGCTCAACGGGCTTCTCGGCGCCGGCACGGCCGTCGTGCTCACGGTGCCGGAGCGCCGTGCGCGAGTCGAGCTGACAGACTTCTCACCGAGGCGGGCGTGCCTGACGCCGAGGACCGCTCGCTCCGATGCCGAGGCGACTCGGCGCATGACACAGACTCCGGAGAGGCCGTCGCGCGCGAGTGAGTCGCCCCGCGACACTGCGCGCCGGCATCGTCTACGTGAGCTCGGCAGACGTGCCTTCCGGCTACGTCGTGCCCTCGGCCGGGCTCGCGGTCGTGAGCATCGACGACATCTATCCGCGCTCCTCGGCCACCCGCGCGCACGGCGCGCGAGGTCGATCCGACGCGGATGACGTTCGCGTTCTCCGAGGGCGACTACGTCGTGCACGCCACGCACGGCATCGGGCTCTTCAAGGAGATGGCGCGCAAGGAGGTGCTCGGCTCCGAGCGCGACTACCTCGTGCTCGAGTACGCCAAGGGCGACAAGCTCTACGTGCCGGTCGAGCAGATCGATCGCATCAGCAAGTACGTGGGCCCGGAGGGCGCTGCGCCCCGGGTCACGCGGCTCAACACCGCGGACTGGGCGCGCGCGACCGGCAAGGCGCGCAAGGCGGCCAAGAAGCTCGCGTTCGACCTCGTCGATCTGTACGCGCGTCGCGCGGCGGTCACGGGTCACGCGTTCTCGGCGCGACACCACCTGGCAGATGGAGATGGAGGCGATGTTCCCCTTCGAGGAGACGCCCGACCAGCTCGCCGCCATCGCTGATGTGAAGACCGACATGGAGTCCGACAAGCCGATGGATCGTCTCATCTGCGGCGATGTCGGCTACGGCAAGACCGAGGTCGCGCTCCGCGCGGCGTTCAAGGCGGTGCAGGACGGCAAGCAGGTCATGGTCCTGTGCCCGACGACCATCCTCGCGCAGCAGCACTACACGACCTTCTCGGAGCGGTTCGAGCCGTTCGGCGTGCGCGTCGAGGTGCTCTCGCGCTTCCGCACGCAAGGCCCAGCAGGCCGAGTCGCTCGACGGCTTCGCGGCCGGCACGGTCGACGTCCTCATCGGCACGCACCGGCTGCTCTCGGCCGACGTCACGCCCAAGGAGCTCGGGCTCGTCATCATCGACGAGGAGCAGCGCTTCGGCGTCGGGCACAAGGAGCACCTCAAGAACCTGCGCGAGCAGGTCGACATCCTCACGCTCTCGGCGACGCCTATCCCTCGGACGCTGCAGATGTCGCTCTCGGGCGTGCGCGACATGTCGGTCATCGACACGCCTCCGCCCAACCGCTTCCCGGTCGAGGTCCACGTGGGCGAGTACGACGCCGACGTCGTCTCGGGTGCGATCCGCCGAGAGATCGAGCGCGGCGGCCAGGTCTACTTCGTCTCGAACCGCGTCGAAGTCGATCGACGAGGCCGTCGAGCGCGTGCGCGAGGCCGCGCCCGAGGCGCGCATCGGAGTCGGCCACGGGCAGATGTCCGAGCAGCAGCTCGAGCGCGTCATGGAGTCGTTCTCGGCAGGCGAGTTCGACGTGCTCGTCTCGACGACGATCGTCGAGTCCGGGCATCGACAACCCGCACACGAACACGCTGATCATCGAGGACAGCCAGCGGCTCGGCCTCGCCCAGCTCTACCAGCTCAAGGGACGCGTCGGGCGCAGCCACATCAAGGCGTACGCGTACTTCATGTTCCCGTCGGGCGCGTCGCTGACCGAGCAGGCCGTCGACCGGCTCGTCGCCATCAAGGAGAACACCGAGCTCGGCAGCGGCATCAAGGTCGCCATGCGCGACCTCGAGATACGCGGTGCCGGCTCGCTGCTCGGCGCCGAGCAGCACGGCAACGTGAGCGCGGTCGGCTTCGACCTCTACGCCGAGATGCTGCGCCAGGCCGTCGCCGAGGCGCGCGGGGAGACCTGCCGCCCGAGCCCGAGGTCCGCGTCGACCTGCCCGTTGCCGGCGTTCCTGCCCGAGGAGTACGTGCCGGCGGTCGACGAGCGCGTCCTGCTCTACCGCCGCCTCGCCGCGAGCGCGCACGCCCGAGGCGGTCGAGCGCCTGGCCGAGGAGCATCGTCGAGCGCTACGGGGCGCCTCCCGAGCCGGCCGCGAACCTGCTCGCGATGGCGCGCATCCGGGCGCTTGCCGCGCGAGGCTGGGCGTCGACGTCGCGTCACGGTCGTCCGCAGGCGGCTCATCGTCGGCTCCGCTGACCCTCGACGACGAGCAGCGCGGAGCGCTCGCGCACGCAGGCGCGATCTACCTCGAGAGGGAGAGAAAGCTCGCCCTGCCGCTCGAGTATGGAGGTTCTGTGACAGAGGCAGCTCTCGGCATGCTCGGTGCTATACTCGATGCCGACTCTAGCTCAGGTGAAATCCCAGGAGGAAGCATGAAAACGCTCCGTGCCGCACTTGCGGTGATGCTCGCCCTCGGACTGGTGCTCGGCCTCGCCGGCTGCTCCAGCGATGAGGTGGCCGCGACCGTCAACGGCGAAGAGATCATGAAGTCCGAGCTCGACGAGCAGGTCGACAAGCTCAAGGAGCAGTACCCGCAGATGTTCGAGGGTGCCGACGCCGAGGCTCGGCTGCTCGACTTCCAGCAGCGGCTGCTCGACAACCTGATCAACAGCGTGCTGATCCGCAGGCCGCCGAGGAGATGGGCATCGAGATCAGCGACTCCGACGTCGAGGCCGAGCTCGACCAGCTCAAGCGCCGGCTTCCAGGACGAGGCAGCGTTCGAGGATGCGCTCGCCCAGGCCGGCATGACCATCGAGACGCTCGAGACGCAGATCCGCGACCAGCTGCTGACCGAGGCGCTCCTCGAGGAGATCGCTACCGGCGACAGGAGGTCACCGAGGAGGACATCGCCGCCTACTACGAGGCCAACTCGGCCCAGTTCGCCGAGGAGGCAGCGGTGCACGCATCGCACATCCTGTTCGCTCCCGAGGACAAGGCGACCGCCGAGGAGGTCCTGGCCGAGATCGAGGACGGCGGCAACTTCGAGCACTTGCCGAGGAGTACTCCATGACGCCGTGTCCGCCGCCAACGGCGGCGACCTGGGCTGGCCCACGACACCGTATGTCCCCGAGTTCCAGGCGGCGCCGAGGCAGCTCGAGGTGGGCGAGGTCTCCGGACCTGGTCGAGACGACGTTCGGCTGGCACATCATCCGCGTGAACGACAAGCGCGAGGCGCGCAGAAGGACGCTCGAAGAGGTCGACGATCAGATCGTGGAGATCCTGAGCCAGCAGACCAACGCCGATGCGTATCAGGTGTTCCTGGACGAGCTGAAGCAGAGGCCGAGATCGTGATCCTCATCGAGGGCCTCGAGCTCACACGGTGAGGCGGCACGCTCCGGTCGAGGAGCCGGTCGAGGAGTAGTACCCAGGTCTTTCGAGGGGGACCGTTGGGATCGATAGCGATCGTGGGTCTCGGGCAGGAGCCCGAGACCCCTTTGTCTGAGGCAAGTCTCGAGCGGCTTCGGGCGGCCGACAAGGTCGTCGTGCCCGCCGAGGAGGGTGCGGTGCACGGAGCACTGCTCGCCGCAGGGCATCGAGCCGATCTCCCTGGCCGACCTCGGGCTCTCGCGGGGACGCGACCGTCGACCGCGATCGTCGAGTCGCTGCTCGACCTCTCGCGCGACGAGGACATCGTCTACGCGACCGCGGCTACCCGTTCCTCAAGCAAGGGCTGCTCACCGGCCTTCTCGCGCGCACGGCGAGCATGTGGACGTCTCGCCGTCGCTCTCGCCGCTCCAGGTGATCCTCATGGCGTTCGACATCGACCTCACCGCCGATCTCGACATCGTCGACGTGGAGTCCCTGGCTCCCACACACGACCAGCGCGGGGCGCATCTGATCGTGACCGGGCGTGCGCAACCCGATCCTCGCTCGCAAGGCCGCCGAGCGGCTGCTGCGCTCTATCCGGCCGAGCACAACGTCGTCGTCGCGGGCTCCTCGGCAGGGGACGGGTTCTCCCTCTCGCTCGCGTCGATGGCACGATCTCGGGACGCGCGAGTCGGGCGAGGGGCGGCCCTCTACGTGCCGCCGTCACGCATCGCGCCGCCCGCCGGGTTCGACGAGTTCGTGCGGCTCATCGAGGTGCTGCGCGGCCCCGACGGCTGTCCGTGGGACCGCGCGCAGGACCACATGTCGCTGCGCAAGCACATGATCGAAGAGGCCTACGAGGCCGTCGATGCGATCGAGAGCGGCGACGACGCGAGCTCGCCGATGAGCTTGGCGACGTGCTGCTGCAGATCGCCCTGCACGCACAGATCGCAGCGGAGGCCGGCGAGTTCACCATCGACGACGTCGTTGCGCGATCACGGCCAAGATCAGCCGCCGCCACCCGCACGTCTTCGGCGACTTCGAGGCCGCCACGCCGATGCGGTCGCACGCCAACTGGGACGCAGATCAAGCGCGACGAGCTCGGCCAAGACCGGCGATCGCCGAGCGACCCGCGGCCTGCTCGACGGCGTCCCCAAGGCGCTGCCCGCTCTCTCGCGCGCCGAGAAGATCTCGAAGCGGGCGGTCGGCGTCGGCTTCGAGTGGGAGACCCTCGATGATGTGTGGGAGAAGTTCTACGAGGAGATCGAGGAGCTGAAGGAGACCGAGCCGGGCTCGGAAGAGGCCGCCGAGGAGATCGGCGACGCTGCTCTTCACGCTCGTGAACGTCGCCCGCAAGCAGGGGATCGACGCCGAGCAGGCGCTGCGGGGGACGTGCGACAAGTTCACGCGCGCGCTGGGAGCACATGGAGCGCCAGGCGCCGAGCGCGGAAGTCGACCTGGCCGATCTCGATATCGGCGCGCTCGAGGAGATGTGGCGAATGCGCCAAGCGAGCAGAGCGGGACTGCACGAGGAGACAGGGTAGACGGCCGGCCGGGCGCCGGCGCCAAGGGAGGTACAGACGACATGAGCTTCATCACCGACGTCTTGGCGCGCGAGGTCCTCGACTCGCGCGGCAACCCGACCGTCGAGGTCGAGGTCGTCTCGACGACGGCTCGCTTCGGCCGCGCGATCGTGCCCTCGGGCGCATCGACCGGCGCAGTTCGAGGCCGTCGAGCTGCGCGACGGCGACTCGGCCCGCTACGGCGGCAAGGGCGTGCTGCAGGCGGTCAGCAACGTCAACGAGGTCATCGCGCCCGAGATCGTCGGGTCTGGACGCCACCGACCAGCGTCTCGATCGACGCGGCGCTGCTCGAGCTCGACGGCACGCCGAACAAGGCGAAGCTCGGCGCCAACGCCATCCTCGGCGTCTCGCTCGCGTGCGCGCGCGCGGCGGCCGAGTCGACCGAGCTCACGCTCTACTCCTACATCGGCGGCGCGAACGCGCACCTGCTGCCGGTGCCGATGATGAACATCCTCAACGGCGGGCATGCACGCCGACAACAACGTCGACCTGCAGGAGTTCATGGTCATGCCGGTCGGCGCGACCACGCTTCGCCGAGGGCCTGCGCATGTGCGCCGAGATCTACCACACGCTCAAGAAGGTCCTGCAGGAGCGCGGTCTGGCGACCGGCGTCGGCGACGAGGGCGGCTTCGCCCCGAACCTCGAGAGCAACGAGGAGGCGCTCAAGGTCATCGTCGACGCGGTCGAGAAGGCCGGCTACACGCTCGGCGAGCAGATCATGTTCGCGCTCGACCCGGCGACCACCGAGATCTACGACGACGAGCGCAACGTCTACGTCATGGAGGGCGAGGGCCGCGAGCTCACTCCCGAGCAGATGGTCGACTTCTGGGCCGACCTGGTCGACCGCTACCCGATCATCTCGATCGAGGACGGCATGGCCGAGGAGGACTGGGACGGCTGGAAGCTGCTGACCGAGCGCCTCGGCGATCAAGCGTCCAGATCGTCGGCGACGACCTCTTCGTCACCAACTCCGAGCGTCTCGCGCAAGGGCATCGAGATGGGCGTGGCCAACTCCATCCTCATCAAGGTCAACCAGATCGGCACGCTCACCGAGACGCTCGACGCCATCGAGATGGCCAAGCAGGCCGGCTACACGTGCGTGATCTCGCACCGCAGCGGCGAGACCGAGGACACGACGATCGCCGACCTCGCGGTGGCCGTGAACGCCGGGCAGATCAAGACCGGTGCGCCGGCCCGCTCCGATCGCGTCGCCAAGTACAATCAGCTTCTGCGGATCGAAGAGGAGCTCTGCGACTCCGCGGAGTATCCGGGGATGAGCGCGTTCTACAACATCAGGGTAGTCCACAGCCGGGCTGGAGTCGCCGGGCCGACATCGGACGGACGCGAGCCGTGAGCGACACGAGCAGGATCGAACCGGTGAGCCCGCAGTACGGGGTGCCGCTCGACTCGTCGCTCGCACGCCGAGAGCGCCTCGCCGACCGCTACGATATCGACTTCGGGCAGGAGAGGGTCTTCCCGGAGCTGCTGGAGGCGCTGCTGGCAGAGGTCGCCGAGGGCGCCAACGTGCTCGAGGTCGGCGCCGCCACCGGCCTGCTCACGCGACCGCTGCTGACGAAGGCGGGCTCACTCACGGCGCTCGAGCCCTCAGAGGGCATGCTGCGGCGCCTGCTCGCCAGCGACGTCGCGGCATCGCCCATCTCTCGGATCAAGCAGGGCATGGTCGAGGACCTGCTCCACGACGAGTCCTACGACATGGCGGTCGTCACGTTCACGCCCCGTCGCGGCATGGGTCTGCTGCGTCTGCTGACGGAGCTGGCCATCCGCGTGTACGACAAGGTCGTCATGTTGCTCGATGACGACGGCTCGATGGACTGGGCGTATGTGGCCCGCAGCGCCGCCATGCAGGGAATGGACATCGACATCAAGCTCGTCGTCGAGAAGGAGTGTGGCCAGTCGCCCGACGAACGCAAGCGGGCTGCGATCGTGGTGGCACATGTCGCTACCTGGGAGCCGGCCATCGGCCCGATCGAGGACTGGGGCTCCGACTCGCGCGAGATCAGCGTGCCCTACCCCGCACCACGCGGTGCCGCCACCCGACTCGTCAGGTACTTCCTCGCAGCCGGGGACCGTGCGGTGCTCGTCGATCACCGACCAGCGCGGAGTCGAGCGGCTCTACGGCAATCTGCGCACGGCGGTCCACCGGCTCGGGCGAGACGAAGTGACGGTGCGCCGCACCGGCGACGAGATCCAGATCGTGCGTCTTCCCAAGTCAGACGCATGACGATCAGGGCGAGCAGCGGGTAAGTACTCCTCGGCCGAACGAGCGGGGGTACACCATGACGCGCCGAACAAAGATCGTCTGCACGATCGGGCCAGCAAGCGACTCGCCCGATGTTCTGGACGCCCTGATCGAAGCCGGGATGAACGTCGCTCGCCTCAACGCCTCACATGCCGGGCCGGCCGAGCTGGCCTCGCGACTCGAGGCGGTGAGAGCTGCCTCACAGCGGGCCGGCCGCCACGTCGCGGTCATGC
This sequence comes from uncultured Actinomycetes bacterium, assembly GCA_963850695.1. Lineage (GTDB taxonomy): Bacteria > Actinomycetota > Coriobacteriia > Anaerosomatales > CAWKMJ01 > CAWKMJ01. Next base: position 606,095 of record CAWKMJ010000001.1, on the reverse strand, counting down.
TCGACCTCGCCGGTCCCAAGCTGCGCATCGGTGAGATAGCAGAGGGCACGCGTGCTCGAGGACGGCGCCTCGTTCGAGTTCCGCGCCGGGGAGTGCACCGGTGATGCGACACACGCGTGTCTCAGCTACGAGAACCTTGCCCGCGACGTGTCCTCGGGCGCATCGCATCTTCATCGACGATGGGCGTATCGAGCTCGAGGTCACCGGGACGAGCGATGGCCTGGTCACGACACGTGTCGTGTCAGGAGGCGTTCTTGGCAGCCGCAAGGGCGTCAACGTGCCTGGCGTGCGTCTCGGCGTCGATCCGGTCACCCGCTTCGATCGGGCTATGGTGCAGTGGGCGATCGCCAAGGATGTCGAGTACGTGGCCCAGTCGTTCGTGCGAGAGTCCGCCGACATCCTGAAGCTCCGCGAGCTCATGGGCGAGGTCCGCATTCCCGTGATCGCCAAGATCGAGAAGTTCGAGGCGACGAAGGCCATCGACTCGATCGTCGCGGCGGCAGACGCCGTGATGGTCGCCCGCGGTGACCTTGGTGTGGAAGTCTCTCCAGAGGCGGTGCCGGTGATCCAAAGGCAGATCGTCTCGGCGTGCCGTTCTGCAGGCAAACCGGTGATCGTGGCCACGGAGATGCTCGAGTCCATGGTGAGACAGAAGCGCCCGACCCGTGCGGAGGCCTCTGATGTGGCCAACGCCATCTTCGACAAGGTGGACGCGATCCTTCTCTCGGCAGAGACCGCGGTCGGTGCGCATCCCGCAGTCGCCACGGGGACCGCGGCGCGCATCGCCGAGCATGCCGAGGAGTCGATCGTGTTCTCCGCGGAGCAGCATCGCACCTCGGGAGGGCCAAACGACATCGCAGCGGCAGTGAGCGCGGCGGCGTGCGACCTGGCAACCGATATCAGTGCGGCGGCCATCATCACGCCGACCGAATCAGGCTCGACGGCACGCGTCGTCTCCGCGCATCGTCCACGCTCCATCATCGTCGCGGTCACGCCCTACGACCAGGTGGCGCGACAGCTCGCGCTCGTGTGGGGGGTCACGCCCGTGGTGCTCGATCTGCCCTCGGTCACGCGCGAGATGCTCGATGCAGCGGCGCACGCCGCCCACCAGGCCGGGCTCGTGGAGACAGGGGACAAGGTCGTGTTCACGGCGGGGATCACGACGCGGACGCCCGGAGCGACCGATCTCGTGGTCGCCCGGCGGGTCTAGTCACCTCGACCTCAACTTGACCCCTAGGCGATACGGGGCGCGTTCCTGTGCTATCATCACTGCTGGTAGCGGCAGATGCCGCAGCACTTGCGCTGGCCTTCTCACAGGAATGCACCGTAGATGGCACCCAGAAAGAGACCGCAGCACGGGGCAGCAGCGAGGAACCGACGTTCGACCACCAGTGGTCGTGCGTCTGGTTCACGCACGCGCACACCCGCCAAGCCTGCCTCCAAGAGCAGGAAGAAGACCACGAGCACCGCGAAGGCGAGAGGCACGGGTCGTCCTGCCGGCAACTCCCGCGCGCTCCTGATCCCGCTGGTGGTCATCGTCCTCCTCGGCGTGGCGATGTGGTCGTTCTATCCGGTCGCCCGCATCCAGTACCAGGAGTCCCGCGAGAAGGCACGGCTTGAGGTCGAACTCGCGAGTCTCAAGGAGCGCAACGCCGAGCTCAGGACCCAAGTGGACCGGCTCAAGACGCCTGCAGGCGTCGAGCAGATCGCACGGGAGTCTCTCGGCATGGTCAAGGACGGCGAGCACGTCTACGTCGTGACCAACCTGCTCGAGGAGACTACGGGCACCGTGGCCGGATGCACGAGCATCTCAGAGCCCCCACCCTCGTTCACTCAGTCCCTGCTGGACTCCGTCTTCGGCGTCGAGGAATAGCCGTGCCAGCCGGGAGCGGGGATGTGAGCGCCCGCGACGCCGCGGTCGTCGCCGTCCAGATCGGTCGATGTCCACGGGGACCGTGGCGGGTCGCCACCCGTTGCACGCACGGCCACCCGAGTACGGTCGCGGTCTCGCCGCGCCTCGAATGATGGCACTCCGTTTCCCACGCTGTACTGGCTGACCTGCCCGTATCTGGTAGCGCATGTTGCCCAGGCCGAGTCGGAGGGTCACGTCGCTGTGTGGGCTGCTCGCCTTGCCGAGGACACCGACATGGCTGACCGCATGCGTCGCGCCGACCAACAGTATCGGGCGCTGCGTGCGGCCGAGGGCGAGGGCGATGATCCCTGCACAGGCGTCGGGATCGCGGGCCAGGCCGACGCTTGCGCGACGAAGTGTCTGCACGCACACGTCTCGGCCTACCTTGCAGGAGTCGATGACCCCGTCGGCGCCGAGCTTCTGGCCTGTGGGGGACGGACTGTCACGACGATCGCTGTGAGGGCATCGTCCCCACAGGGTTCGAGGGGGAGTAGCGTGGCCGAGGGCCCACTCAGACGTCTGGCAGCGGTGGACATCGGGACTGTGACGACTCGGCTGCTGATCGCCGACGTGCGACCGCCCGCCATCACCGAGGTCAGCAGGAGCACCGACATCACACACCTCGGCGAGGGACTGACCGAGACAGGCCGCCTCGATCCCGTCGCGATGGAGCGCGTTGCGTCGGTGATCGCCCGCTACTCTCGCGAGCTCGCCACAGCGGGCGCCGAGTCAGTCGTGGCGGTCACGACGTCGGCGGCTCGCGATGCGTCCAACGGAGACGATCTTCTCGACCTGCTCGAGTCGTGCGGGATACGGCCGGAGATCATCAGCGGCGAGCGAGAGGCCGCTCTGTCCTTTGCTGGCGCCACGAGTGGCCGCGCTGGCACGGACCTGCTCGTGGTCGATGTCGGAGGCGGCTCGACAGAACTCGTCTCCGGAGAGGCCTCTGAGGGACGGGGTTCGGTGGGGTCGGCCTGCTCGCTCGACGTCGGGTCTCGCAGGATCACCGAGATGTTCCTCGCCTCGGATCCTCCGACACGGGACGAACTGGCCGCTGCGCGCACCTTCATCATGGCGGCCGTCGCTCCAGCGATCGCCGATCTATCGTCGCCCCCCGCGCAGATGATCTCCGTCGCGGGCACAGCGACGACGCTCTCGGCGATCAGGCTGGGTCTTGAGCAGTACGACTCGGAGCTCATCCACGGCTCGGTCCTGACCGATCGATGACCTCGCACGAGCTGCTCGGCATGCTGGCCTCGATGCGGCTTGCCGAGCGCGAGGCGGTCACGGGCCTCGCATCCGGGCCGTGCACCGGTCATCGTCGCTGGCACGCTCATACTCAGCTGCGTGCTCGAGGCAGAGTGGTCTTGAGCAGACCGTGATCAGCGACCACGACATACTCTATGGGATACTTCTCGACACCTACGACGAGTCGGGAACGAGCCGGATGAGACCGCTTGTGGCGACATTCGAGCTCAAGACTCCTAGCGGCGTATCCGAACTGGTACAGGAGGGGGCCTTAAAAGCCCCTGGCCCTCGTGGCCGTGTGGGTTCGAATCCCACCGCCGCTACCAGGCAAGAGTCGGCGGGCCTGTCGGTGACAGTCGTGTTCACCGGCCGAGCCCGCCTCTGCGATAATCAAAGGGTTGTGTGCGGATCGCGGTCCGCGACTGCGAAGAAGGGGGTGTGACGACGATGGCCGATGATGCTGCTGCACGCCTGTACCAGGCGTTTGTGAGCCAGGATCCCTCGGGTGCCATCGCCGTCATCGAGAAGGTCCGCGCTGGCGGCGTGGGCCAAGACGAGCTCTTCGACTCGCTGTTCGCACCCGCCATGTCGCTTCTGGGCGGCGCCTGGGCCTCAGGAGCGATCGATGAGTACACCTTCACGCAGGCAGCGGTCGTGGCCGAGCAGATCACATCGTTCGTCACACCAGCGGCCTCTGCGCAGGACACCGGCATCACCGTCATCATCGGATCGATCCATCGCGACTACCACGCGATCGCCAAGAACACGATCGGGGCTGCGCTCAAGGAGGACGGCTACCGGGTCGTGGACCTGGGCGTCGACGTGAGACCGGCCGAGTTCCTCGAGCGCATCGAGGAGACCGGCGCCCGCATCATCATCGTGTGTGCCGAGATGGCCGCTACCGCCGCAGATGTCGTCTCGCGTTCGCGAGATGCTGGCGACCGAGGGCGAGAACGACATCATCATGCTTGTGGCGGGCGGACCGTTCGCGGCCGACCCGGATCTCGCTCGATCGGTCGGTGCCAACGGCGTCATCCGGAGTGCCGAGAGCGCACTCAAGATCGTGAGGCGCGTGGCCCGCGACAAGCTCGGGGGCGGTGCGTGATGGCTCAGAAGAACCAGCCGCTCGCTCTCGCCGAGGGCCTCGCGCGCCAGGGACACGTCCAGCCAGCCGTCGAGGCCTGCTACCAGGCGCTCAAGATCGACGATGCCGAGCCACGCACACACTGCCTGCTGGCCGAGCTCATGCTCTCCGGCGACTTCTACGACGAGGCCATCGACGCGGCAAGCAAGGCGATCGAGATCGACCCCGAGCTGCTCGCCGGCGTACCTCGCGCTTGGTCTGGCCTACGACCGGCACGGCGGGATGTGGGACCAGTCCATCCTCGTGTGGCACGAGCTTGCCGAGGTCGAGCCGGACCTCGTGACCGCTCGCGTCCAGCTCGGCGAGGCGTTCGAGGCAGCGGCCTTCGACGAGGAGGCCATCGAGGCGTGGCGAGCGGCTCTCGAGCTGGATCCAGTCCGAGCCCCGAGCGATGTACAACATGGCCATCGCCGCCCTCAAGAAGGAGGGCGTGGCCACCGCACTGCCGGGTTTCCGCAAGGCCGGCGAGCTCGATCCGAGCCAGGACGACCTCTTCTTCGCTCTCGCTGATGTCTACGACGACGGCAACCCCGCGCCGGATCCCATCCGAAGTCGCCGAGGACCGCCGCAGCCGTCTTGATGCAGCGGGCGCCCTGGCGTTCGAGGAGGACTTCTTCGCCGCCGCCGAGCTCCTGCGCCTCGTGCTCGATGAGGATCCGGACGATCCTGAGGCGCTCGGCATCGCTGCCTACCTCTATCTCAAGCAGGAGGCCGTGAACGAGGCGATGGCGTGTGCGCTTCGCGCGCTCTCCGATCTCGACCCGGACACCCACCGCCGTCTACGCGCTGGGAGTCTCGTTCTCCAAGCGAGCCGGTCTGGACCGCAACGCTGCGCGCGTCTTCGCAGCACTCGCGCGGGCCGTGCCCAAGCACCCGATCCCGCACGTCCTCTATGCAGAGTCCCTGCTCGGCTTGCAGAAGTACGGGCAGGCCGCAGAAGTCGTATCGCAAGGCCATCGCGCTCGATCCCACATGCGTGCGCGCCCGGTTCGGCCTGGCCGCAGTCCTGCTCACGGAGGGGCGCCATGCCGAGGCGTCGTGGGAGGTCAGGCGTGCCGCCTATCACGACACGAAGCGGCAGGGACTGTTCTGGGAGCTCTACGACGAGTACGCCGAGGGGAGGTCGTAGAGGATGCCGACGCGCAAAGGATCTCGTGAGCGTCAGGTAGGAGCGGGCCACCGCCAAGAGCAAGCCTCGCAAGAAGGAGGCGGCCAAGAAGGTCTCGGCTCCCGTTCCAGTCGAGCCGCCCAAGAAGCGGACGATGACCCAGCAGGGCAAGGCGCCGCGCCGCAACGCTCTCTTCCCGATAGGCATCAACTACTACCCGCTCGACGCCGAGACACAGAGCTGGAACGACTGGTACGCGCGCGATGTCGAGGAGGACTTCAAGGCGTTCGCCGAGGCGCGCATGACGCTTGTGCGGCTGTACCTCTCGTGGAAGGTACTCGAGCCGCAGGTCGGGCAGTATGACGAGGACGCTCTGGAGCGCCTGCAGGACATCATCGACGCCGCTCGCGACAACAAACTGCAGGTCATCCTGTGTTTCTTTGCCGAGGACCGCCTCTCCGAGATGGTGGACGTCCCGTGGGGCAAGAGGCGTGATCCACACACCGACGACTACCTCATCGAGCGGGAGATCTCGCTCGTGCAGAAGGTCGTCAACCGCTTCCGCTCGGACACTGCGGTCTTCGGCTGGGATCTCGCCAACGAGGCGTTCTGCTCGGGCTTCGACTCCTCGGAGGACATGCTCGCATGGGTCACGAGGATGCGCGATGCGGTTCGCGAGGTCGACACGGAGCGCCCTGTCATCATCTCGGCAGACCCGGAGACGCTGTTCCGGCACACCGGCGTCGATCCTCGAGACGCTCTCGACCTGTGTGAGTTCGCGGTGAGCCACCCGACCTCCGCCTACCTGGCGTATCGCTGCCGAGGGGCCCATGAGCTACGGGCCATCCACGTACCTGGACGCTTTCCTGCTCAAGTCGGCCGCTCGCGACCTCCCGGTGCTCATGGACGACATCGGCGTGTTCGGGCTGGAGCACTCGGCGGTCGAAGAGGCCGCCCACACTCGGCTCGCGCTCTTCTCCACGCTGGTCAACCGCGGCGCGGGCGTGATGATGCGGCGCTACCGTGACCTCGACGTCGAGCGTCGCGAGCCGTACTTCCGCGACCCCTTCGAGGTGCTTGTCGGCATCGCCGATGACGACGGAGCGCCCAAGCCCGTGATGGCCGAGGTCGAGGCGTTCGCGCGTGCCGCGGCCCGTATCGACCTGCGCAGGTACTCGCTGCCCACCGATCGGGTAGCCGTCGTGATTCCCAACGAGCGGTACGAGCCGCTTCCCAACCTGGCCGGCCTCTACGACCCGCGCGCCTGTCTCCAGGCCTTTGTCGGGGCGAAGGAGGCGCACATCGCGGTCACGGTCGCTCGCGAGAGCGATGAGTTCGCCGGCTTACTCGGTGCTGATCATCCCCTCGGCGTTCAAGCTCGAAGACGAGACGTGGGAGCGGCTGTCCGAGTACGTCCAAGGCGGCGGCTCGATCGTCCTCTCGTACGGCGGCGGGGACTCACATCCGGCGATCCGAGAGATATTCGGGGTCGAGTTCCTCGGCGACGCCGGGACTCGCGACGAGATCAGTTGCCGAGTGGCCCAGCATGACGTGCTGGGTGACCTGACCTCGTTCGACACACGACTCGAGACTCCGAACTTCGCGTTGCTCGGCCACGGAGGATCGACCGTCGTGGCCACCGATGCCAAGGGCAGCCCTGTCCTCACGGTCAACCAGCTCGGGCAGGGGCGAGCGGTCTACGTGGCGTTCCCGATCGAGCGCGCGCTTGCGCAAGGCGACCCCTGGGCCGCTCCGCCGGCTGTCATGGACATGCTCAGGACCGTCTACGGCGCTGTTGCGGATGCAGCGGGTTGCGGAGCACCGGTCGCAGTGCGACACGCCCGAGGTCGAGCTCGCGCTGTTCAGTGGTGAAGAAGACGACATCGTCGTTCTGCTCAACCACGCTCCGACTGAGTGCACTGCCGAGCTGACTTTCGATCGCGCGGTTGGACAGATCGCTGACGTGCGTGGAGGCAAGCCGACCAGCGTGGGTGGCGGCACGTTCGGGGTACCTCTTGAAGCGTCCGGCGTGGTCGCGCTGCGCCTCGTGTACGAGTAGCGTCACACGACTGGTGGTATAGACTGGGCCGAGCAGCGCCCACGAGCAGAGGCGGAGCATGAGTCCGACCGGCAACAAGGACACACACAGATACCTGCTCGAATCCTGGCTGGACTTCGCTCAGGCGATCGAGGACCACCCCGAGGTTCGCGAGCTTCTCTTCGATCCCGTCACCGGGCTTCCCACGACCCCGCTGCTGTTTCCCCGCATCAGGATGCTCCTCGAGGAGCGAGGCGAGGTCTCGCTGCTTGCCGTCAACGTCGTTCGCTACTCCAAGATCGAGGAGATCTACGGCTGGAAGGTATTTGACGAGGTGATGCGCGAGGTCGCGCAGGCACTCGACTCCATCACGGGGAACGTTCTGCGCGACTCAGACATCGTTGCCGAGCTCATGATCTCAGGCAACGCCTTCGTCGTCGTCCTCTCGCCGCCGAGAATGGCGGTGTGTATCGACCCGGACTCGCTCAAGGCCATCGTCCACCGGGCCGAGGAGAGCATCCGTGAGCAGCTGGACGAGGCTCTCGAGCCCGCGCTCTACAAGAAGTTCGGGTGCTACGTTGGCGCATCGACCGCGTGTCTTCGACGAGAAGGTGCGTCTCGAGCGCCTGGTCCATGAGGCGCTCGATGAGGCGATCAACGACTCCAACACGCGCGAAGAGGCCGACGCCGCAGCGCGTCGCCGCCGACTCTCAGACATCATCGATGCCGAGGGGGTCCGCACGCTGGTGCACCCGATCCTCGATCTCGACACCATGACACCTATCGGCTACGAGGCGCTCTCTCGCGGCCCCGCAGACAGCGAGTTCGAGCGCCCGGACAAGCTGTTTCGGGTCGCGTACGACTCGGATCTTGTCTTGCGGCTGGAGCGGCTGTGTCGCAAGAAGGCCCTGACCGCGGCGGCCGATCTTCCCGAGGGACGCCTCCTGTTCATGAACATCGAGCCGGATGCCGTAGGCGACCCCGAGCTTCGCGAGATCCTCACATCCAGTCTGTTCACGCAGTCGCACATCACTCCCGACAAGGTTGTCCTTGAGATCACCGAGCGCTCGGCGATCACCGACTTCCCGGCGTTCCGTTCCACGCTCGAGTACCTGCGGACGCTCGGCTTCGCGTGTGCCGTGGACGACGCAGGAGCGGGCTATGGCTCACTCCAGTGCCTCGCCGAGGTGCAGCCCGAGTGGCTCAAGATCGACATGTCGCTCGTGCGCGACTGTGACAGTGACGAGGTGCGTGCGGGTCTCATCGGCAGCCTTGTGACCTTTGGGGAGTCCGTGGGCGTCGAGCTGATCGCCGAGGGTGTGGAGACCGAGGAGGAGCTGGTCGCGATCCGTGAGCTCGGCGTGAGGTACGCCCAGGGCTTCCTGTTCGCACGTCCATCTGAGCCGTTCCCCACCGACGATGAGATCAACCGGCCTGAGGTTCGGCCACGTTAGAGTCGTGTGGCGGATGCGGTGCCCTTTCAAACTGACTGGTCAGACAGCTGCGGCATCGCCTTGCCTGATGCAAAGCATAAGGTGATACTATCAGCGGCACCCAGCCCTGAACGAAGAGTACTGCAGAGGGGAGCGACACCGAGTGGAACCCGTGCGACTCACACAGCTGTCGTCGAAGGCCGGTTGAGCGGCCAAGTGGGGTCCGGAGGACCTCGAGGCAGTGCTCTCCAAACTCGCGCCGGGCCAGTCCGACCAGCTCATGGTCGGCTTCGAGACCGCAGATGACGCCGCCGTCTACATCATGGGCGATCAGGCGCTGCTGCTCACTGTGGACTTCTTCACGCCGATGGTGGACGACCCCTATGACTTCGGCCGTATCACCGCCGCGAACTCGCTTTCGGATGTCTATGCGATGGGCGGCAGACCGCTCACGGCGATGAACCTGCTCGCGTGGCCGTGCGCCATGGACGCCGAGATGATCGCCGAGGTTCTCCGCGGCGGTGCGGACACCTGCCAGGAGGCCGGTTGCGTGATCGTCGGTGGCCACACCATCGACGACAAGGAGCCCAAGTACGGCCTCTCGGTCATGGGTGTGGCGGCTCCCGAGGATGTCGTGCGCAACGTCGGCGCGCAAGAAGGCGACGTGCTCGTGCTGACCAAGGCGATCGGCGTAGGCGTGCTGAACACCGCGCTCAAGCGAGGCCTTGAGACCGAGGACTCCATCCGTGACGTCATCGAGTCCATGGCGCGGCTCAATCGGGCGGCCTGCTGAGGCGATGGTCGAGGTGGGAGTCAACGCCGCGACAGACGTGACCGGATTCGGGATCCTCGGCCATCTGCGTGAGATGGCGCTGGGCAGCGGTGTTGCTGCGCAGCTGGACATGGCGGCACTTCCCGTGTTCGACAAGGCGCTCGACTACTCCCGAGAGGGTGTCAGGCCTGGCCGCACGGAGGACGTGATCGCTGCGATGGGCCCGCACGTGGAGTGGGGGAGCGCCGACGACGCGTGGAAGGGCATCCTGTGCGATCCGCAGACGAGCGGCGGGCTTCTCATGGCTGTGGAGCCCTCCAGAGCAGACGACCTGCTCGCCGCGCTCGACGCACGTGGCGAAGCCGGCACCCGTATCGGTATCATGGTGTCCGGCGACTCGGGACGAATCGCTGTCGACCATAGGAGGCGCGCACAATGGCAAAGAGGATTCTCGTCATCACCGACAGCATCGGCCGGGGAGACAACGACCTCGGGCGCACGCTCATGGCCAGGTTCTTCGCTTCGCTCGCACGCTCCAAGAAGAAGCCCAGCGCCGTCATGTTCGGCAACGAGGGCGTTCGGCTCGCGTGTGAGGGTTCGGCGATCCTCGACGACCTCACGCTTCTGGAGGAAGCCGGCGTGATGATCCGCTGCCTGCGGCACCTGCCTCGACGAGCTCGGCATCACCGAGGATCTTCGCATCGGGGGCGTCGGAACCATGGATGAGATGGTCGGCGGACTGCTGGGCGACGACGAGGTCGTCACCATCGCGTAGCTCGCGTGGCGGCTCGGCATCCGCGTCGCCGCATTCGATACGCACTCACGACCTGACCCCGCCATCGCCGCGCCTTCGCGGTAGAATCGCTGTATGGACACACAGTCACGCCTGCGTCAGCTACCCAAGGTCGACGACGCCCTCAGAGACCCGCGCATCGAGAAGGTGCTGGAGGAACAGCCACGCCAGCTCGTGCTGGATGCGCTGCGGGACTCGATAGACCAGACGCGCGCGCGGTGCTCTCCGACGAGGCCTACGAGTTCGAGCCCGGAGATGTGATCGCCGATGCCTGCGACCGCATCGCGATCAAGGCCAAGCGATCGCTTCGTCGCGTCATCAACGGCACCGGGATCATCGTGCACACGAACCTGGGCCGCTCGATCCTCTCCGAGGCCGCTACCGACGCAGTCGCGGAGATCGCCTCCGGGTACTCGACGCTCGAGTACGACGTCGCCTCAGGCGAGCGCGGCTCGCGCCACGTGCACTGCGAGGAGCTCATCTGCCGGCTCACCGGCGCTGAGGCCGCGATGGCGGTCAACAACAACGCGGCTGCGGTCATGATCGGGATCGCCGCACTCGGCCGCGGGGGAGAGTCCATCGTCTCGCGCGGCCAGCTCGTCGAGATCGGCGGCAGCTTCCGCATCCCCGACATCATGGCCGAGTCCGGCTCGCAGATGGTCGAGGTCGGCACCACCAACAAGACACACCTCGCGGACTACGAGGCCGCGATCACCGACAAGACGAAGCTCCTGCTCAAGGTGCACTCGAGCAACTTCAGAGTGGTCGGATTCACCGAGGAGGTCGACCTCTCCGATCTGGTCGAGCTCGGTGCGCGCCAGGGCATCCCTGTCTTCGAGGACCAGGGCTCGGGGGTCCTGATCGATCTGAGGCCGTACGGGCTGCCGTATGAGCCCACCGTGGGCGAGTCCATCGCCCAGGGCGCATCGCTCGTCTCGTGCTCGGGGGACAAGCTGCTCGGCGGTCCTCAGGCCGGGATCCTGGCGGGCTCGTTCGAGGTCGTGCGCAAACTCAAGCAGCATCCCTTGGCCCGCGTGCTGCGTCTCGACAAGATGACGCTTGCCGCACTCGAGGTCACGCTGCGCAGCTACCTCGACACCGAGAAGGCCCTTGCTGAGATTCCCACGCTGCGCATGCTCACCATGCCGGTCGAGCAGGTGCGGACGCGCGCCGAGGCGCTCGCAGCCCGTTTCGGCGAGTGCTGTGAGAAGTGTGTCACCGTCGACATCACCGACGACATCGCTCGCGCCGGCGGGGGAGCGCTGCCGATGGCGGACATCCCCACCGTGACAGTCCGGTTCACGCCGGGAGCTGTGAGCGAGGTCGAGCTGCAGGAGCGGCTGCGTCTCGGCGAGCCGAGCGTCGTCGCTCGCGTCAAGGAAGGCGCGCTCTACGTCGACCCCCGCACGCTGCAGGAGGGCGAGGACGAGATGGTCGCCGATGCGATCATGCGCATCTGTCAGGAGGCCATGTAGACCCATGCCCTCGCTCGTCCTCGGCACCGCCGGCCACATCGATCACGGCAAGTCCTCTCTGATCCTGGCGCTCACCGGCACCGATCCTGATCGCCTGGCCGAGGAGAAGGAGCGCGGCATCACCATCGAGCTGGGCTTCGCGCGGCTCGATCTGCCGAGCGGACGCGCGATGGGCGTCGTCGACGTTCCCGGTCACGAGAAGTTCGTGCGGCAGATGGTCGCTGGAGCCACCGGGATCGACGTGGTGCTGCTGGTGGTCGCCGCTGACGACGGCGTCATGCCGCAGACGCGCGAGCATCTCGCCATCATCGATCTCCTCGGCATCGACCGAGGCGTCGTCGCCCTCACGAAGACCGATCTGGCCGACGCGGACTGGGTCGATCTGGTGGCCGAGGACATACGCACGCTGCTGCACGGCACAGGCATCGAGGGCGCTCCGATCGTCCCCGTCTCCTCGAAGACGGGCGAGGGCCTCGACGAGCTCAAGGTCGCTCTCGACGAGGTCGCCGAGGAGACACCGTCGCGCCAGGCGTCGATGGGCATGCGACTGCCCGTGGACCGCGTCTTCACGATCTCTGGCGCCGGCACCGTGGTGACCGGCACGATGTGGTCCGGTGTCGCCTCCAAGGACGACCCGGTCGAGCTCTACCCCTCGGGCGAGACCGGTCGCGTCCGGGGTGTCCAGGTCCACTCCGAGCCGGTCGAGAAGGCCTCTGCAGGCCAGCGCGTGGCTCTCAACATCGCCGGGCTCGACAACGACGAGATCTCTCGCGGCGACATCGTTGCCGCACCGGACACTCTGACGGTCACCGATCGTTTCGACGCGCGGGTCACCTACCTGGGACTGCCTGATGACGACAAGCCACTCGAGACAGGCGTGCGGATGCACGTCCACCATGGCACCCGCGAGGTCATCGGCCGCGTGCTGCTCATGGACTCGGAGGTCCTTCGTCCGGGAGAGTCGGGGCTCGCGCAGATCCGTCTCGAGGAGTCGCTGGCACCGCGCTACGAGGACCGCTTCATCCTCCGCTCGTACTCGCCGGTCCACACCGTGGGCGGCGGCATCATCCTCGATGTGTTTCCGCCCAGACGCACCACGCTGCGGGAGAGCGAGCGCACGCTGCTCGACGCGTTGCTGGCGCACGATCTGACGATCGCCTCGACCGGGCTGCTCGCGTCCAGGTCGGTGCCCATGACATCAGCGCAGGTGGCAGCCGCCATCGGCATCCCGCGCGCGGACGTGGCCGATGAGCTCAACCGCGCGGATCTCGAGCGACTCAAGGTCGGCAAGGACACGTACTTCGTGACGGCTGAGGCGCTCAGCGGCCTGCTCGAGGCGATCGAGCGGGAGCTCACAGCGTTCCATGATGGCGACCCCAAAGCCACAGGCATGGCCGAGTCGGCCCTGCGTGATCGCGTGGACGCTCGCATGGACGAGAAGGTCTTCGACGCGATCCTCGACGTTGCCGTCGAGCGAGGCGTGGCGGTCGCCTCCGGCGGACGTGTGGGCCATCCCGAGGCCGCCTCGAGCTGCCCAGGAGGCTCAGACAGACGCAGGCGAAGCGCTGCTCGCCCAGATCTCGAAGCAGGGCCTGCAGCCGTCTACCGTGAACGAGCTCGCCGCAGCCGCCGGGGTCGACGCCAACGTCGCTCGCAACGCTCTCACGCAGCTGGTGCTCGACAAGAAGGTGGTGCGGCTCGGTCCGGAGATGCACTTCGATGCCGACGCGATCGCTGGTGCCCGGGAGGTGCTCACCGATCGCCTCCGGGGCGGGGAGGGGGCCACCGCGGCGGAGCTGCGCGACGCCCTCGGCGTGACGCGCAAGCACGCGATCCCGCTGCTGGAGTACTTCGACAAGCAGGGTCTCACCAGGCGTGATGACGATCTGAGGTATCTCCGCTAGCCCAGAGCCACCGCCCGGTGCTCGCACGCCCGTGAGAGCACTCTCATCCGCCTCTTACCGCTCCGTCATCTTCGCCGCCGATGATTCGTACGTGGCGAACGCGCCGCGCAACCAGTCATCGGAGGTGACGTGTGGGCCGGATCGGAGCGTGGATCGCGAGTCATCGCGTAGCAGTGATCATCGCCGCTGCGGTGGTGGCCCTCATGCTCGTGTCGTCGGTCGGGGCTGCGCGCGCGACCGACTCTCCCGCGTTCTGCACCTCGTGTCACGAGATGACTCCGTATGTGGAGGCGTGGGGCGAAGGACCTCACGCAGGGGTCGCATGTGTTGATTGCCACGTGGATCGTGGAACCGTCGCTTGGGCCCAGCACAAGATCGTGGCCCTCGGTCAGGTCAAGATGCACGTCCTCGGCCAGCCGAGCTTCCCGCTTCCGGAAGCTCCCGCAGTCCCGGACTACCGATGTCTCTCATGTCACGAAGACGTCGAGGACTCTCCGAGCGGCTTCTCCCATGCCGAGCACGCCGAAGAGGGCGCCTGCTCGAGTTGCCATGGCCATACGGGGCATTCCGTCTCCGACGCCGCCCTGATCGCGGCGGGGGTCTTCGACTCCGCAGCCGCCGCATCCCGCCGCATCGAGGCCATCGCGGTCTCGGGAAGCGGTGTCGACAACCTCGACCAGCATGTCCCGACAGACTGTTCTAGCTGCCACGACATGGCTGCCACCGGCTGCGATTCGTGCCACGACCCGGAACATGAGGAGCAGCCCGTGGATTGCGTGGAATGCCACTCTCCCGGCACAGAATGGCTGTTCACGCACCCCGTTGAAGGCTCCTGTGCGACCTGCCATGAGCGACCCGTCGAGCACACTGCGACCGGCGCCGAGTCTGAATGTGAAACGTGCCACGCCCAGAACTCGTCGGCCTGGGTGTACGCGCATCCCACAGTACCGGAGTGCACGACCTGCCACGCAGCTCCTGCGGAGCACCGCGCCGGCGAGTGCAGCACGTGCCATGAGACCAGCGCCGCGTGGGCGTTCCGCCATCCCTCGGCGAGTTCGAGCTGCACCTCGTGTCACACCAGGCCGAGGAACCACTCGACGGCCTCATGCTCCTCGTGCCACGACGCCGGTGTGTCCTGGGCGTTCCGGCATCCGGGATCCAGTTCATCGTGCACCTCGTGCCATGCGCGGCCCTCTGGGCACTCCTCGGCATCCTGCACGACGTGCCACGGCGTCGGGAACACGTGGGCGTTCAAACATCCCGGTTCCGGATCGAGCTGCACGTCGTGTCATGCTCGGCCGTCCGGGCACTCCTCGGCGTCGTGCACCAGCTGCCATGGCGTCGGAAGCTCGTGGGCGTTCCGTCATCCCTCGTCCAAGTCATGCTCCTCGTGCCACAAGGCCCCCGGGGGTCACTACGGTAGCGCGTGCGCTTCGTGCCATACACCGACCAAGGCGTGGAGGAGCGCGTCGTTCAAGCATCCGGGCCTGAAGGAACACAGCTACAAGAGCTTCGCGTGCTCGAACTGCCATCCGAGCGGGTACTCCTCGGCGACGTGCACCAAGTGTCACGGCCCCGGGGGCCCGGAGGATGATGACGACGAGCGAGACGAGGACGACGACTAGGCCGAGACGATCTGCCCGGTCCCGCGTTGACAGCCCCGCTCTCCGTCGCCAGAATCACCCCTTGGAGGCGGATGAGTCCTGGTGGGCTCCGCGGTCTTCAAAACCGTAGTGGGGCGTGAAGAGCGTCCCGGGTGTGTTCGATTCGCACGCGCCTCCGCCAAAGCGAATCACCTGCGGAAACGTGGGACAACGAAGCGCCGCCGCTCTCGCGGGGGCGCTTCTCCTACTCAGGGATGAACCAGCGGTAGTCCCGGTTGGCCCAGTCGTCGGCTTCCACCCAGATCACTACGAGCATGGGAAGGTCTCGGCACTCGGACTCGATCCAGAGTGTCGTCGAAGCCGTTCCCATCCCGTTGGCCTGCTTCGTGAGCGTCTCTGTCTTGCCGCCCGAAGTCCACTCGAAGCGGACCTCCGCGCCACTCGCAGGTGTTCCATCGGGATTGTGCGCCCGGGCTTCCAGCCACAGGAAGTTGTTGCAGCTGATACCCTCGGCCTTCTTCTCCATCAGCATCTCGGATGGGTCAACGAGCTCCTGCTCTGTCGGGAGGGGGTACAAGGCGGCGGCGGGTGGCACGTCGTATCCGAGGTACGGAAAGATCGACGGAGACCTGTCCTCCGCGCCCCCAGAGTGCGATTCGGCCGCGTAGGCGCTCGCCGGGTTGGGGACGACCCCGATGGCGCACAGGAGCAGCAGTGCCAGGGCGCTCGCGGGGACCCAAGGCAGTAGACCCAGGTACCGGGCTCCCGGTGCGTCAGGTTCTGTGACACGCGGAGTGAGCGCCATGATTCCCCCTGCCGTGGCGTGCTTCTTGTGTCGGCAGGGGGATGGGCTAGGCTTGAACGGTCCTGTGACGGCTGTCACAGAGCAGCGGTGCGACGGACGCTCCGATTACGGCGCCTAGCTGGGGCGATGTGCTCTCTCAGGAGTCGTCGCGGCACTGACGGGTGGGCGCGCAACGACAGGGCGGTCTGGTGAGCCAGCTTCCTCTACGGAATCGTGATCTCGTCGAGCAGACTCGAGCAGTGCCGGGGTCATCTGCGCGTATGCCACTTCGTTGAGGTGCGAGTCGTCAGATGTCACCGACAGTCCGCGCGCGAGTGAGCCGTCCTGAGGATCGGCGAGGATGCCCCCACTGATCGAACACGTAGACGTTGTCGTTCTCCGCGGCGATTCGCTCGAGCTCATCGTTGTAGGCGATGTGGGTCTCCACGAGCGCGGGAGTCGTGTCGATGCGCACCTTCGGGAGCGCGTTGCCGAGGATCAGTATCATGTCTCGCTCCTTGGCGGTGGCCACGACCTGCTCGACGTACCCCACGTTCTCTGCGAGGTTCCCCTCGATCTCCGAGTCGTCGGAGGCGTAGAAGTCATCGAAGCAGAGCTTGAAGAACAGAATGGTCGCGTCGGGTACCTCGGCGATGTAGGCATCGGCGCTGTCCGCGATGGTCGGCGGCGTCTCGAGCTCGCCGTAGAAGAACCAGTAGCCCTCGCGGCGTAGCTCGTTGCGGCCGTCCCAGTCGTCGTGGTCGAACCAGCCATACATGACCGAGCGACCCATCATGAGGATCTCGGGGCTCTCGCCCCCGTGACCATTCGGGAAGGATAGCGCCCGGACCCTGCTGGGAGGGCTGCTCGGCCGGTTCCGTGCCCTCCTCGACCTCGCCCTCGACCCATACGCAACCGGAGAGCGTCAGTGCGGTCCCGATGAGCAGCACCGCGAGGAGAAGTGCCCCGGCAAGACGCCTCGACACGGCGTCTCTGCGCCCGTCGACTCCGACTCTCGTGAGCGCATCGCGCAGGCTCCTCGGCATGTCCCTCATGAGCTCTCCCTTGCCGCCTTGACGACATCGAACGCGCTGAGTGCTCGCTCGCGAGCCTCGCGGTGGTCCACGATCGGCGCGGGGTAGTCCGTTCCGAGTCTCACGCCTGCCCTCTCCAAGACTCCGGCTGGCGCCCCCCACGGTGAGTGTATCCATTGTGCGGGGAGCTTTCCCAGCTCCGGAACCCACTGGCGAACGTACGTGCCCTCGGGATCGAACCGCTCGCCCTGCAACACGGGGTTGAAGATGCGGAAGTAGGGGGCTGCATCCATGCCGCTGCCCGCGATCCACTGCCAGTTGAAGTTGTTCTGGGACAGGTCGGCATCGACGAGGCGCCCCCAGAAGTGCGACTCGCCGACCCGCCAGTCGGAGAGGAGGTGCTTGGTCAGAAACGAGCCGACCACGAGTCGCGCACGGTTGTGCATCCACCCCGTATCGGCAAGCTCTCGCATACCGGCGTCGACCATCGGATAGCCGGTCATCCCGCTCCTCCACGCCTCGATCGCTCGTTCGTCGGCTTCCCACGGCATCGCGTCGAACTCGGGTCTCAGCGCTCGCTCCCCGATCCAGGGGAAGTGGTGGAGCACATGGGCTGCGAAGTCGCGCCATGCGAGCTGGCGCAGGAACGGCTCCGCACCCGGCCGACCCCAGACCTCTGCCGCGACCGCCTCCGGCGAGACCTCCCCCCAACACAGGTGCGGAGAGAGGCGGGATGTTCCGTCGACACCAGGCACGTCACGTGTCTCCCCATAGCCGACCAGGATGTCGTGCGCGAACTCCTCGAGCCGCTGTCGCGCCGATGTCTCGCCCGCCTGCCAGCCCCACGACTCGGGAAGCTGATCATCGGGGAGGGGTTCGCCCTGGGGCAGAGAGTCGGGTACGGCGAGCCGATCCGGGATCCTCGCTGCGCATCGCGGGGCTCAGTCGCTCGCGCCAGCGCTTGTAGTAGGCCGAGAAGACTCGGTAGGGACCACCGTCCTGCGTCTCGAGTGCATCGGGTTCGACCAGATACGCGCCTCCGACGAGCTCCAGCATACCGCCTGCCGCGTGCACGGTCTGCGGTCACTTCCTCCTGGACCACCACGCCTCTCGGAGTCCAGGCTCGCTGAGCTACTACCGTCCGGGCACCGGTCTCCGCGCAGAGCCCGGCGATCACGTTCGCGGTCTCTCCCCGACGGATGACGAGCGATGAGCCGCGCTCTCGAAGCTGGTCATCAAGGGCAACAAGCGACGAGCCGAGCCATGCAGCAGAAGCGGTCCCGAGGGGTCGCTCGGCATGCTCGTCCTGGACGAAGAGCGGCACGATGGGGGCCGAGTGGGCGACGGCGCGCGCAAGCGAATCGTTTCCAGCGACGCGGAGGTCGCGGCGAAACCACACGATGATCGGTCGCGACACGTCTCCTCCTCGGTGCCCGATTGCTCTCTCAGGTATCTTCCCAGAGGCCAGCTCGGGTATATGGCATGTGGAACGCAATACATCGGAGGGCAGGCCATGGCAGAGATTATCACCCAGCGCGTACCGATCGGAGTGAGCGCGTGCATCTTCGGATGTCCGGTCCGCTACAACGCCAAGGGGCGAGACGAAACCTCAGTGCTCGGCCGAGAGAAGACCGATTTCGTGTTCACGCCCGTGTGCCCCGAATGCGCAGCCGGTCTCGGTGTGCCGCGGATGCCGATCCATCTCACGGGACCGGGCCAGGAGGTCATCGATGGCACCGCACGTGTCAAGAACCGGCGAGGTCACGAAGTGACCGACGACCTCATGGCCGGGTGTGAGGCATCGATAGCCACGCTCGAGCGAGCGGGCGTGCGCGCCTTCATCGCCAAGGAGGCATCACCTTCCTGTGGCGTCTACAAGGCCCGCGTCGGCAAGAAGCGTCAGGAGCAGCTCGAGGGCAGCGGCGTGTTCGGTGCGATGCTGCTCGAGCGCGGATGGTTCATCATCCCGGACAAGGCACTTGCCAACCCTCTGCTGTGGTGGGACTGGCGTCGTCGCCTGCATGCGTGGCTGTGGCTCTCAGACCGCGAGATCACCTCGGCACGCGATCTCTATGAGGTCTGGCACGTGCTCAAGTTCATCGTGCAGGAGACCGATCGGCCGTTCGCAGATGCGATGGGTCGTCGTCTTGCAGCGCTGCCAAAGAAGCCGCCCAAGAAGACGATCGATGAGACCAAGAGCGATATCCTCGACGCATTGCGCACCCCGTCCACGCGAGCCCGTATCAGACAATCGATGTGGAAGACGTACGTGCATGCGAAGAAGAAGGGTCGCTTGGAGGGGGTCGATCTGCACGACCTCAAGGTGGACTCGCCTGAGGTGCAGGCCAACATCAACACTATCGTGAAGGAGCTCACTGGGCTCGAGCGGATCAGCTTCGAGAACGACGAGCTGTTCGCGACCAGTCCGGTCATTCGCCGCGACGGGCGCCGCGTGAAGGCGCGCGAGGAGTCGGCCGACGAGAAGAGGACGTGAGCCATGGACGCGCTCGACTGCATCATGACGCGACGGAGCATACGCAAGTTCACCGGTGAGCCGGTGACGGAACAAGACGCCGAGACGATCCTTCGCGCGGCGATGGCCGCACCCTCGGCCGGCAATCAGCAGCCATGGCACTACGTTCTGATCGAGGATCAGGACTCACGGGAGACCATTGCCTCGATGAACCCCAACGCCAGGATGCTCGCCCAGGCCGGACTCGGCATCGTCGTCTGCGGAGACACGCGCTCGCTCAAGCACCCGATGTGGGAGCAGGACTGCTCGGCTGCGACCGAGAACGCTCTGCTCGCGGCACATGCTCTCGGTCTTGGCGGAGTGTGGCTCGGCTGGTGGCCCAAGATGGAGCGCGTCGAGCCCTCGTCGAGTACCTGGGGCTTCCCGAGGGTGTTGTGCCCCTGTCTGTGATCGCCATCGGCCATCCGTCTGAGGAGAAGCCGGCCTCGGAGCGGTACGACCCTGACAGAGTCCGCATCGAGCGCTGGTAGCAGGCGATGCTGCGAGCTTCTGACCTGCGCTACGCGGCGCAGGACGAAGAGGGGAGCCACGTCATCCTCGATGGCGTGGACTTCGAGGTCGGGCCGGGGGAGATAGCCGATGTCGTCGGCCCCTCGGGCTGCGGCAAGACGACGATGCTACGCGCGCTGGCTCGCCTCCTGCCCGGAGCAGAGGGCACTCTCGCGCTGGGCGCGACGAGCGCGGCCGACATCGGTCCATCACGAGTGGCGCACGCGCGTCACGCTGCTGCCGCAGGTCGCCGCGATGGTGCCGGGCACCGTCGGCTACAACCTTCGCTACCCCTGGACGCTCAAGGTTCGCAAGGGTGTGACACCCCCGACCGATCAGGCGCTGCGCGAGGCGCTCGATGGCGTGGGGCTTGAGAAGATCGATCTCGCGCGAGACTCGGCGAAGCTCTCGGTGGGACAAGCGGCTCGCGTCGCGCTGCTGAGGGTCGTGCTCACCGCGCCGCAGGTGCTGCTGCTCGACGAGCCTGATGCGAGTCTCGACAACGACAGTGCGGCTCAGGTCACCCAGATGACCAAGTCATTCGCCGAAGAGGGCGGGTCGGTCGTGCGCGTGCGGCACCTGCGCTCCGATGAGCTTGCCACTCGTCGCTACGAACTCGCGCACGGCCACCTCGCGGAGGTGACGTCGTGACCACGGATGCCGCAGGCGTGATCGTCATCGGCTGGCCGCAGCTGCTGCTCGCAACGGGTCTGGTCGTCTTCGTGGGCATCCTGTCGTGGCGGTTGACCCTCGGCGTCGAGAAGGATCTCGCGATCGCCACGGTGCGTACCTACGTGCAGCTCTTCCTCCTCGGATTCGTGCTGACGTGGGTCTTCTCGGTGGATAGCTGGCCGCTCGTGATCGGCATCATGCTCGTGATGATCGCGATGGCGTCCCATACCATCATCCGCCGCGCGCCCGATGCACCTCCGGGCATCCTCACCAGCTCGTTCCTCTCGATGGTCATCACCGGGTTCAGCGTCACATTCATCGTCACCGGTCTCATCATCCAGGTCGAGCCGTGGTACGCACCGCGCTACGTGATCCCTATCGCCGGGATGGTGCTCGGCAACTCGATGACAGGAATCGCGCTGGCGCTCGAGCGCACGTACTCGGACATGGATGCCCGCTCGGGCCAGCTGCTCGCACTCACCGCTCTGGGCGCGACACCGTGGGAGGCGGGTGCGGAGTCGGTGCGCGTCGGCATCCGCGCGGGCCTCATGCCCACGATCATCTCGATGGCCACCGTGGGCATCGTCTTCATCCCGGGCATGATGACCGGCCAGATCATCGCCGGTGCGGACCCCGCGTCGGCCTCTACGTATCAGATCGTCGTGATGCTGATGGTCGCCTCGGCCACGGCCCTGGGCTCGGTCCTTTCGGTGCTGCTCTCGTATCGCAAGCGGTTCACCGGCGATGGCGTGTATCTGGAGAGGGGCCTGCGCGGACGACAGGACGTAGTGCGGGCGCATGTCAGGTCACCGGTCGTCGCTGTGCTGGGCGCGGGAGTCGAACGTCGATTTCATCCACTCCCATTGAGACATGAAGCCCCGCTTCCGAGTGTCACCCGCGGAACGTAACCCGCAGCCGTCTCTGCCCGCTCGAGACAGGCCCACGTGTCGGAGACGTCGCCCTTCTGCGCTGGCAGCGCGGGCGACTCGCAGTCTGTTCTCCGGTGACCCGCTCCATCTCGCGGATGGCCTCGCTCATCGACACGCGTGAGCCCCCTCCGAGGTTGTAGACACCCGTCGCTCCCTCTCTTTGGAGAAGGAGAATCCCATCGACGATATCATCCACGTAGCGTGAACTCCCGCGTCTGCGAGCCGTCTCCATAGAGTGTTGCTTCCCGTCCTCGTCCAGTATCGCCTTCATCATGCTGTGGAACGCCATGTCCGGCCGCTGGCGTGGTCCGTAGGCCGTGAAGAGGCGGAGCGAGAGGGTCGAGATTGAGTGGTTGTTGCCGGTACAGCTCGCAGAGGCTTTCGGCTGCCTGCTTGGTCACGCCGTAGGGTGAGTACGGGCGGCATCGCGCGCTCTCACGCATCGGCAGCTCCGCATCCTCGCCATACACTGAGGAGCTTGAAGCGAACACCACCCTGGGCTCGCCCGTTCTCAGGCATGTCTCAAGCAGGAGTTGCGTTGCCATGACGTTCCTCTCGACGTATTCCCCGAAGTGGTTGCCCCAGCTCCTTCTGCACCCCCGCGCGCGCCGCGAGGTGGAACACTGCATCGGCGCTCCAGACCACTTCGCCCAGTTCGATCCGGCCTGCAGCTTGGTTACGCGCCCGCAAGAGCGACGATGTCATCCTCCACCAGTCGGAACCGCCCGCTTCTTCGCCAGAACGGCTCAGGTTCGCCTCCTTGAGCCCGCGACTGTAGAAGGGGTCGAACGAATCGATGCCGATGATTTCGCAGTCAGGCTCCTCGCCTAGCAAGCGCTCCGCGAGATGTGAGCCGATGAAGCCAGCTGCCCCTGTCACGACGTACCGCACGAACCCCTCCCCACTACTGCCGACAAGAGCATCGTAACCCAGTCCGCGCCTGTGTTCACGGGGTGAACCGAGTCCAGCCGCCTTGGTGGACGGGGTGCCTCTCCCTCGGCTTGTCACGTGGGGGAGCGGTGCGTAACATGGCCTGCAGTCCTGAGCGACGCCGGAGGCGTGATACGGCGCAGCGCAAGGCACTCGTAGAGAGCTATCCGGGAGCCGCATGACCAGTTTCGAGCTGTACCTCAAGCGCAACGCCAAGAAGTTCGACACGTACCTGGCGACGTTCTTCAACGATGGCACACACTCTGACATGCGCCGCTATCTCTACGCACCCGTGGCTGAGTTCTCCGGCAACGCCGGCAAGCGTCACCGCCCTCTGATCTGCCTTCTCGCCTGTGAGGCGGTCGGCGGCGATCCGGAGAAGGCATGGCCGAGCGCCGCAGCTATCGAGCACTTCCACACCGCAGCGCTCATTCACGACGACATCGAGGACTCCTCGCTGACACGCCGAGATGAGCCGTGCATGCACATCGTGGAGGGCGAGGGACTTGCCATCAACGCCGGTGACCTCGCGCTCGCACTCGTCTGCGGCACCGTCGTCGACGATTCGGGCCTCGATGACTCGACGAAGCTCAAGGTGTTGGCCGAGCTCGTGGCGATGACGACACGCACGATCGAGGGGCAGGCGCTCGACATCGGTTGGGCCCGCGATGACCGCTTCGATCTCTCGGTGGATGACTACCTGGTCATGGCGACTCACAAGACCGCCTTCTACTCCGGCGGCGTCCCGCTGGCTGTCGGCGCGATCATCGGCGGCGGCACCGACGAGCAGATCGCCGCTCTGCGCTCGTTCGGCATGGCGGCTGGCCTTGCGTTCCAGATCCAGGACGACGTGCTCAACCTCGTCGGCACGCGCGAGGGGACCAAGAAGGACTTCAGAAGCGACATCACCGAGGGCAAGCGGACGCTCGTCTCGATTCACGCCCTCCAGCACGCCGAGGACTCCGAGCGGCTGCTCGAGATCCTCTCGGCCCGCGCGACCGATCCGGAGATCCTGGCCGAGGCCGTTGCGATCATGGAGTCGTCGGCTTCGATCGCGTTCGCCGAGGAGTACGCTCGCTCGCTGATACTCGACGCTCAGGGTGCCCTCGATGACGAACTGCCTCCCTCGGGAGCGAAGAAGCTGCTGCTCTCGATGGCCGACTTCTTCGTGAAGCGCAGCAACTGAGGGTTCGTCCCGGCGCAGAACGAGCACGCACGCGTCCCGATCGGCACCCACACCTTGCCGCTACCCTGGACCACTCGGGCGTCCGCTAGGCGAGACCGTGGTGAACCAATGCGTCGTCAAGTGATCGCGTGATTCCCGCGGGTACGTCTTGGGTCGCGAGGTAGTGGTCGTAGCCGAGCGGCACGTACTCCTCCATGATCTCGTCGCGCGAGTCGTCCAGCGTGCTCACTCCCGATCCGAGCCCGGAGACGAGCAGCAAGCCCGACGGCGCCGCGTCGATGACTGACATCGTGAGGTCCGGTCGGTATCGTGCCAGGCACAGCGTGAGCTTCCAGACATCACCGGCCCACAGGGCGGTGTCTCTCTCGCGAGCCGCCGAGCGCTCGTTCGGGGGCGTGCAGTCGTGGATGGCAACGAGCGTCCTCTCGTTGCAGTAGGGTTCGAGATTGACCAGGTCGGAGTAGGCGTTCTCGAACAGATGCATCCCGTCTATGAACGCGAGGTCCACATCCGCTCCGCCCAGCTCGGCACGCAGATCATGTCGCTCGAAGAACTCGTCGCTCGTCAGCTCGAACACCTTTGTGTTGCGCCCTGGGACCTCGGCCAGTATCGGCTCGGGGTCGACACCGACGATCCGCTCGGCGCGAGTGGCCAGTCTCAGTGAGTAGCCGCGGCGGACACCGATCTCGAAGTAGGCCCGCGGTCTGAGGACGGCGTGCAGCTCACGTAGGACGTTGTGGTAGTTCTGGTAGGTGTAGGAGCGATCAGACATGGCGCACATCGTATCACTCGGATGGCCGTCGAACCCGCCGCGGTCACGCGGGCAGACTTCGGCTAGGTCGGCTCTTCTCTGGATACGAGCGCCTGCAGCTCCTCGGCCAGACCGTCGATGTCGTAGGCGACCGCGTGGTCGATGAGTGCCTGCACGTCATCGTCAAAGGAGGGCGGGAGGACGGGGAAGCGCGTTGGCCTTCATGACCTTCGGTGCGCCGGTCGGCAGCAGCTCCATCGCGTCGTGGACCAGGACCTCGTGTAGCTTCTCGGCAGGGCGCAGACCCGTGTACTCGATCTCGACGCTTGCCCCGCTGAGCACGATCATCCTACGGGCCACATCGGCGATCTTGACCGGCTGCCCCATCTCGAGCACGAAGATCTCTCCGCCCGTCTCCGAGAGCGCCTGGGCCTGAAGAACGAGCCGCGCGGCCTCCGGGATGGTCATGAAGAAGCGGGTGACGTCTGGATGCGTCACCGTGAGAGGTCCGCCCATGCGGAGCTGCTCCTCGAAGAGGGGGACGACACTCCCTCGGCTCCCGAGGACGTTCCCGAACCGGACCGCGGTCGCCTGGACCCTGCCCGCCTGGCACGTCCGGATCATCAGCATCTCTGTGACCGCCTTGGTCCGGCCCATGACGGTGGAGGGGTGAACCGCCTTGTCTGTGGAGATGAGGACGAAGCGAGCTACGTTCGCGTCCGCACACGCCTGCAAGACGTTTTGCGTGCCGAGGATATTGGCCTTCACGGCCTCATCAGGTGCCAGCTCCATGAGAGGAACGTGCTTGTAGGCTGCGGCGTGGAAGAGGAGGTCCGGCCTGGTCGTCTTGAGAACGGCAGTCGTCTTGCGGAGGTCGCGGATGTCACAGATGTTGAGGGAGACGCATTCGACGCCGAGTCGGCGCATCTCCTGGTCGAGGTCGTAAAGACGGCTCTCATCGACGTCGATCAGGACGAGGCACTCGGGAGACAGGCCTGCCAGCTGGCGGCAGAGCTCCGAGCCGATCGAGCCGGCGGCGCCTGTTACGGCGACCACTCGGCCTCGGATCGTGTCCGAGATCGCGTCGACATCGATCTCCACCGGCTCGCGTCCGAGCAGGTCCTCCACCTTGACCTCTCGCAGGTCGCCGACGCCGATCGTCTGGCCGTCGCTCGTGAGCTGTCCGATGACTCGTGTCGCCACACCCTCTCGCACACAGGTGTCGAGCACACGACGGCGCACATCCTGACTCACGCTGGGCATCGCCACGAACACCTCGTCGATGCGTTCCTCCTCGGCGAGGTCGTGCAGCGAGTCAACGGGGCCGAGAACGTTCACGCCCCTGATGGCACGCCTGTGCTTCGTGCGGTCGTCGTCGAGGAATCCGACGACGCGAACGCCCAGCTCGGGCTGTTGCTCGATGTCGCGCAAGAGGAGAGAGCCTGCGTCACCCGCACCGACGATGATCACGTTCCTGACGTCCTCATCGCTGCCCGCCAGCCGCAGGTACAGAATCGTCCTCGGTAGCAGACGCAACGCCGACGTGCCGAGGAACACCAGCACGCCCAGCACGAACACGACAGAGAGCGGCCACAGTCGCAGGCGCGTGTCCACGCCAGGCTGCGGGATGGCGACGGCGGCGATGAGCAGGATGACCGTGCCGGCAAGTGCCGCGATCGACAGCCTGATCAGCACGTCCACGCCGGCGTATCGCCAGACCTGCCGGTAGAGCTTCAGCCAGGCCAGCCATGCCGTGTACACGACGATGGCCGCCAGGGCGAGGTACGGAGCCGTCGGAAGGAACTCGGCGGAGATGGCGCCCTCGAACCTGACCCAGTACGCGATGTTGGCCGAGAGCAAGATGATGAGCCAGTCCGCGATCACGAGAGAGCCCATGGCGATGCGGCGCTTCGCCTTCATGTGCAGGTGAGTCTGGTTGTCGCCGCTCACGATAGGCTCGCCTCGCCCAGGACCTTGGCAACAGCCGAGCATGTGTCATGCATCTCGCGCTCGCCCAAGGTGGGGTGAACCGTGAACATCAGCGATGTCGCCCCGAGCTCCTCGGCCACGGGCAGCGAAGAGACCTCGCCGAATCGCTCCCAGGCCTTCTCGCGGTAGATCTCCGGGCACGAGCCGGTGAAGCAGGGGACGCCCTCGGCTCTCACAGCGTGCGCGACGCGAGAGCGGTCCCAGTCCTCGCGCAGCATCTCGTCGCGAACGAAGGCGTAGTACTTGTAGTACGCGTGCTCGACGCCCGGGCCAGGGACGGTCGTGCGCAGCGCAGGCAGGGTGCCGAAGCACTCGTCGAGTGTGGCTGCATGCGCCCTCCGTGACTCGAGCCAGGTCGGGAGCTTCGCCAGCGTCGTCGAGCCGATCGCGGCCTGCATCTCGGTCATCCGGCCGTTGGTTCCAAAACGATCGGTCAGCCACCGGAACTCAACGCCGCTGGGCGTCGTCTCGTCGTGAACGGCGTCGAAGCCCTTGCCGTGGTCCCTCAGCGACCACGCGAGCTTGAACAGCTCCTCGCGCGCGGTCACCAGCATGCCGCCTTCGCCCGCCGTGGTGAGTATCTTGTCCTGGCAGAACGAGAAAGCGCCCGCGTCCCCGAACGTCCCGACATGCTGCCCGCCGAGGCGAGCGCCGAGCGCCTGCGCACAGTCCTCGATGACGAAGATGCCGCGCGAGGAGGCAAGCTCCAGGATGGCTGGCATCTCTGCGGGCCAGCCGCCGAGATGCACCACGATGATCGCTCGCGTGTCCGGTGTGAGCGCCTCAACGATGGTTTCGGGTGTCATGTTCTGCGAGACGCGATCGATGTCGGCGACCACGGGCCGGGCGCCTCGTGTGGCCACCGCACCAGCGGTAGCGATGAAGGTCCGCGCCGGCACGATGACGTCGTGTCCCTCACCGACGCCGAGGGACGAAAGGGCAAGCTCCAGAGCGACCGTCCCGTTGGAGATCGCCAAGGCGTGCTCGGCTCCAACGTACTGCGCGAAGGAGTCCTCGAACTCGCGTCCCGCAGAACCCGTCCAGTAGTTGACGTCTCCCGAGCGCAGGACCCCGGCGGCTGCGGCTACATCGTCCTCGTCGAAATGGGGCCACGGCGGCCATGGATCGGTCCTGATCGGCGTACCTCCGTCGATGGCGAGTAGATCGGTCATGCTACCCCTCTACCTGCCGAGCCGGAGCCCCGACGACCGTGCTCTTCTCGGCCACGTCGCCCAGGACCACGGAGCCGGCGCCGCACACGGACCACGCCCCGATGCTCATCTCAGGGATCACGCTCGTGCCGATGCCCAGCAGCGCCCCCTCGCCGATGCTCACGCCGCCGGCGATCGCGCATCCCGGCGCGATGTGCGTATGTCCGCCGATGACACAGTCGTGGTCGATCGACGTGTTTGTGTTGACGACAGCGTTCTCGCCGATCGTGGTGGACGCGTTGACGACCGCGCCAGCGAACACGACCGTGCCTGCTCCGACGTGGACATCGTCGGCGATGATGGCCGAGGAATGCACGACGGTCGCCGGCGTCAGGCCAAGGCCCACGTAGTGCTCGAACCGTGCCTTCCTGGTCTCGTTGGCACCGATGGCGATGATGAAGCTGTTCACGCGATCGAGGTCAGCGATATCGGTTGCGACCGGCATGCCCATGAGTGAGCGGGGCTCCTCGGCACACTCGTCGACGAATCCAGCGACCCGAAGGCCGCTTGACCGTGCAGCGTCGAAGACGACCTTCGCATGCCCGCTCGCGCCGATGATTCCCACGCTCATGTGTCCAGACCCTTCGTTCCGCCTTCATCCCCATAGACGTCGTCGCTGCTCAGAAGCACACCGACCGTCCTCCACAGGATAGCGATATCGAGGCGCATCGAGCGATTGTCCACGTACCAGACATCGAGTTCGATGCGCTTGGACCACGGCAGCGAGTTGCGCCCGTTGACCTGTGCCCATCCCGTGATGCCGGGGCGTACCTCGAGCCGCCTCATCTGGAACGGCGTGTACTGATCGACCTGAGAGCGCACCGTCGGCCGAGGACCCACGAGCGACATACTGCCCCCGACAACGTTGATGAGCTGCGGTAGCTCATCGAGACTCGTTCGCCGCAAGAACTCTCCCACGGAAGTGATGCGCGAATCGTTCGCCTCGATCTCCAGCCCGGCGCCCATGCGCTCCGCGCCGATCACCATCGTGCGGAACTTCCACACGCGAAACGACTCGCTGTCGCGCCCGACGCGCTCCTGCCGGAAGAACACGGGCAGTCCGGAATCGATGACGATCGCGAGAGCTGCGACCAGGAGCACGGGGGAGAGCACGATCAGGAGCAGGCCCCCTACGACTATGTCGAATGCGCGTTTCACGAACGGGCCCTCCCGAGCACGTCGGCGTAGAGCTCTTCGTGCGCGGCAATGATCGCTGACAAGGAGTACTCTCCCTGCATCTTCAGATGGCCGAGGCGCCCCATCTCCGCCGCCCGCGGTTCGTCCGCCGCGATCTCATCGAAGGCGACCGAGAGGGCCTCGACGTCCCCCGGCGGCACCAGCACGCCGCATCCATCGGCGAGCAGATCGCGCACACCGCGAATGTCGCTGCCGATGACCGGCACGCCCATGGCAAGCGACTCCATCGATGAACGCGGCAGCCCCTCGTGTGCCGAGAACAGCACTGTGGCCCTGGAGATCGCGAGCAGCTCCTTCACATCGCGCCTGAATCCCAGGAAGTGGACCTTCTCGCTCACGCCGAGCTCCTCGGCGAGTTCGCGTGTCTCATCGAAGGTCGGACCTTCCCCCGCGAAGGCGAGGTGGGCTGTCACCTGTGTCTTTGCGAACGCTCGGACCACATCCGTGTGGCGCTTGCGGGGGATGAACTCGGCGATCATGAGGAAGAGGGGAGCGTCGCCGATTCCCAGACCCTCCCGCGTGGTCTGCGCGGCCTGCGCGGACACGGAGTCGGGGGAGAACAGTGAGGTGTCCACGCCGATGCCATGCATCAGACGCAGATGGTCCTCGGGGACGATGCTATTCTTGGCCGCCGCCGCGAGGTCGTCGTCGTTGATGACCACCAGCTCGTCGGTCCAGCGCCCGGCAAGCTTCTCGAGCGCGAGAAACGGAGCGTTTCGTGATGCGGGGAGCTCGGGCGAGAAGTGGAATCCGTGTGCCGTGTAGACGACCTTGGGCGAGGTCTCTCCGCGCAGAGCGTATCGCGTGGTGAAGGCAGCGACGGGAGTGTGCACATGCACGATGTCGTACTCACCGGACGCGACGACCTCCCTCACGCGCGGGGCTGCACGCATGAGACTGCGGGGATCGAAGGGGTTGCGGCTCCAGTCGATGTCCCACACCGCGTCGAAGCTCTCTGCCACGGGAGACTCGCTCACGCCTGCAGCCATCGCATCCACGCGCCATCCTTGCTCTCGGAAGTGCTCGGCAAAGGGCGTGAGGAACGCTTTGAGCGTGACAGGTACTGTTGTGACGATGAGCAGTCGCGTCATGACGAGACGCCCTCCCTGCCGAGGACGCCCTCGAGCACCTTCGAAGTCGCGTCGGCGCGGGCGTCCCAGGAGTGCAGTGATGTCACGGCGGCACGGCCGCGTGTACCCATAGCACTCGCCTCGTCGCTGTCCGCCGCCAGTCGGGCGACCGCTTCGGCCAGTTTCTGTGGGTCGTTGGGGGCTACGACAA
The DNA here is from genome assembly GCA_963850695.1 of uncultured Actinomycetes bacterium. GTDB lineage: Bacteria > Actinomycetota > Coriobacteriia > Anaerosomatales > CAWKMJ01 > CAWKMJ01. The sequence goes on along the minus strand of CAWKMJ010000001.1, from coordinate 575,678 downwards.
GACCGCAATCGTGTTCTGCCACGAACTCGCGGAGTCCGGGGTAGTCGGACACGATGACGGGCGCGGCACACGAGGCCATCTCGTAGAGCTTCAGTGGCGAGAGCCCCGTCTGTCCGCGCCCTCCGACGGAGCTTTGGGGGCTGAGCCCTGCAACGCTGTTCGCGAGCACGCCGGGAACCTCGGCGTAGGGGATCACACCCAGGTAGACGACCCGCTCCTCCGCGCTTGCCGCGTTCTCGACGTCGCCGCGGACAGCCCCGTCACCGGCTATCACCAGCGACACGTCGGTGGGCCACTCGGCCAGCTTGGCTGCGGCGATCGCGATGTCGATGCCCTGCCACACGGCAAGGGCTCCGACGAAGACGACATAGCGCTCGGGGAGATGGGACGGCCTGGGCGCGTCGGGTCGGAAGAGATCGGTGTTGGCGCCGTTGGGGATGACCGAGATGTCGTCTCGGCCTATCTCGCTCTGCAGCCACCGGGCAAGCTGCGGCGTGACAGCGATGAGCGCATCTGCATGACGGTATTGCCAGCGTATCAGCGCCAGAACGGGCCGAGACAGCAGGCGCATCCATGGCCATGCTAGGAACACATCCGCGTAGGGGCCGTTGATCTCCTGGACGACGGGAGTACCCCGCTTGTGTGCCCATCGGGCGGTCGGCCAGGCAGCGAAGTGGGCTCGAATGTAGATCGCATCGGCCTGGCGTGCGACGTTCTTGAACCTTCGCTGAACGCGAGAGAACTCCAGCGCGCGGCCGAGGGCTCCCGGAAGGCGGCTTCCCTCAGCGGAGTACGGCGGCTGCTCCAGCTCCACCGACCAGCCTCGGGCCTGCAGCCCGGCGATGATCTCGTGGACGTGGGCGAAGCTTGCCTGGCCCTGTCTTGTTGCCTGGAGACAGAGATAGGCCACGCGTCCCAGCAGGGGTTCGGGCTCGGTGTTGGGGGTCTCAGACGCGCTTCTCGCCTGCGCCGTCTGACCGCTATTCGCGCGCTCTTCCGCACCAGTCAATCTGGCTCGAACCCCCCTCTCGCACATCAGTGGCCCCGTGAGTACACACTGAAGCATGACGGCCTCCGCGCACTTGGACAAGGTGCGATCCAGCCGGGTTGTCGAGGTGGACCGGGCTCGCAGGTTGATTGCGAGTCTGGGCTCGCCGCGACGCCGACGATCCACGCTAGACTAGCTAGCACGATAGCGTTTCGACTCGTGAGCGCTCCGCCCGGAGGGTCTTGTTCCCGAGGCGTAGATTGCCCTGGGCCGTCTGGCACACTGAGACGGGCGAGGCCTCGTACACAGGAAGGAAGGTGCGTTCGTCGGCGTGAACATCGTCTTCGTGGGCACACCCGCGTGGTCATCGCAGCTGGCCGAAGGGATTGCTGCATACACCGACGCGAGCGCGACTGCCGTCCCGATCACCAGCGGGAAGGAACTGCTGCGCCCGAGCGCCTGGCGAGATGTGCGAGGCGCCGACATCGTGGTCCGCGTCGGCGTGCGCCCGGGAGCTGACACTGCCCGTGGGCGCGCCTTCGATACGCTTCTGGGTGCGGCCAGAGTGGGGGCCGCGAGCCGGACCGCGTGCTTCTGGACCGGTACCGATGTGCTGAACACGCTAGCTCAGGCTGCACGAGGTGACGGGATGCGGCACTTCGACGAGATGGCGTCCGGGATGGTTCACGTCGCAGTCGCGGAGTGGCTCCGGGACGAACTCGCGTCCATCGGCATCAAGGCGGAGCTTGCCTGGACCCCGGCGCGCCACACGTGGCGCGGTGAGGACCTGCCTGCGTATCCAGACACGTTCACGGTACTGTCCTATGTCCCCAGTGGACGACACGAGTTCTACGGTGGTCCCGCGGTCATCGAAGTCGCCCGAAGACTGCCGGACATCCAGTTCAGCATCACGTCTGAGACCGACGCGTGGGCAGGCGACATCCCGGACAACGTCACCTTCCTGGGAATGCATCAGGACATGGAGGCGTGCTACACGCAGAGCTCGTGCCTCGTGAGGGTGGTCGAGCACGATGGTCTGAGCAACATGGTCCTGGAGGCGCTCTCGTACGGGAGACCCGTGATCTGCTCCGCCGCCGTACCTCACACGCTGCAGGTGGACTTCGACGACGTGGACGGCATCGAGGACGCGCTGAGACAGGTTGCGGCTTCGAGCGGCCCGGTTCCCGGCCCTGCCGAGAGAGCGGCTGCCGACTGGGTGCTCCGATCTCTGATGAGGCGGAGTGCTACACGAAGCTACTCTCGGCCTTCTCGGGAGGTCCTGGTTGGTAGGTTCGCCACGGGGGGTAGCGCGGACTGCCGGGGCCGCCCTGGCGTGCTAGGATTCTCGGAGTCAGTCCGCCCTCGACGTGAGTGCACGGGCGTGTGCAGACCGGTCCTGATCGTTCCGGAGCTCGTTGTCTCGCGAGTCTCTCTCATCGGGGCCGCCAGCTTCGTCATCATTCTGCGCGTCTTCTCCGCGCGAGACCGCGACTGCAGCAGGAGCGAACGCAAGTGCCAGCCAGAACTCGTCGGCGCGCAGCCCGTGAAGAACGAGACCCATTGTGAGCACGGCTACGAGTAGGGTCGCGGCGGTGCGCGCATACGTGCCGCCCGGCGATCGCCGCCACTTGAACATCTGGGCCAACCACATCCCGCAGTATCCGAACACGGCCGTCGCCCCGACGAGGCCTGTCGCAACAAGCGCTTCGACGTACACGTTGTGCGCGGACCAGGCGGATCCCAGGTTGCGACCGATAGCCGGTGCGACGTTGCCGAAGCCGTGGCCGAACAGCGGGCGCTCGGCGAACGCCTTCAGGCCTGCCACCCAGATGTCGATGCGGAAGGATTCGCTAGTACGGAGCCGCAGGAAGCCGGTCCATGCAACGAAGCGGGTCCCGAGGGTAATCACGGCTGCGACGAACGCCGTGAACGTAGCCGCCAGCACCAGCCTCGTGGTTGCGCGGCTGGACCACAGTGCAAGGACGATGACCGCTGCCGTCAAGGACAGCGCTGCGCCGCGTGAGAACGTTGTGTACAGGAAGAACAGCTGACCTCCCATGAGAGGCAGTAGCAGCCATTTGCGCCAGTGGGACGTGACCGAGAAGACACCAAGGGTCACGAGGAACGCGAAGACGAGGTAGCGACCGAAAGCGTTGGGGTCGTAGAACGTTGCCGTGATTCGGGAAAGCCCAAGCTCGGCTGGATCCGCTGAACTGTCTCTCCACGGTGCCGAGTGCGGATGTCCCCGTCAGCAGATCGAGCAAGGCTACGAAAACCACAGCAGTGGCGCCCACGATCACCGCCCGCCACAGGACCAGCAGGTCCTCGCGGCTGCGCACAGCCACCGCCACGATCCACACGAGCAGTAGGCCGAGGAGCGCTGCCGCTATCTCGATCATGGATGTGGAGGTCGCGACGTTGAGCGTGGAGCCGATGATGCCGGCAAGGACGTAGAGCGCCAGCAGCCCGAAACCCTTTGGAATCCTGGACATGCTATCGCCCAGGTCCTGGAACGCGAGGATGGCAAGGACGGTGCCGGCTAGGGCCAGCCGCGTGTAGGTGAGCCACGGCAGGTCTGGGCTGACTCGGCCGACAGCCTCGAGAGGGGCAAGGGCGATGACCACCGCGACACCGTATGCAGGGCGCTGTGCGATGAGGAAGACCACAGTGACAACGAGTGCCGAGATGACTGTCACGCGGGTGCCGAGTGTCGAGCAGGAGACGGCGAAAAGAACTGCCAGCGCGAGGGCGATCAGGAGGAGGGTGCTCCTCGTCCGTACGCCCCTCCACAGAGGAGGCACCCCGTCGATCCGTGCATGATCGGTCGCGCCCATGGTCTACGGGCGAGACGCGTTGCGCTGCACTGGACGGTGCAGGACCACGCCGGCAACCTGGATACCGCTCGCGGCGAATGAAGTGACACAGCCGTTGATTCTCGCACGCGTTGCGTTGTGAGGCGCAAGAAGAACGACGCTACCGATGCTTGCCGCGAGGAGGGCGGCCTCGTCGGTCCGTGCTTCCCAGGGCGAAGCCACCAAGACGACATCGTCTCGATCCGCCAGGGACGCCGCCGAGTCCTGGATCGCGCCGACGGCAACGACGTCGGACCCACCGGGCATCTCCACAGTCTTCACGGTGACGGAGTCCCTACCCGAGGCGAGGCCGCCTGCTGCGTCCGCGTCGGCAGCTCGCTTCCCGAGCACGACTCCGACAGCGAGGTTCCTGCAGTGCCATCGTGTCCGCCAGCATGACGGATGCCTGCATGGCACAGGTGGGCTCGGCCACCGACACCAGCACGAGGCTGGATTCGGATGTCGAGGCCATGGCGCTGCGAAGCTGCCGGGCGGCCAGCGCGGCAGCGGGGTCGCTCGAATCGAGACCGGATGCCGAACCGCTCGAGACTCTGCTGCGGCAGTCAAGGTTGACGAGTCCGAGGACGGGTACGTCGAGACCGGGACGTTGCGATTTTTCCTGAGGGCTGTCGCCGGCAGCGTACCACCAGTATGCGACGGCAGAGCCCACCAGGAGGCCGACTACGAGGCCGAGCAGCCCGCCGCGAACAGGGCTCGGCCGGGGAACGGCCGACACCGAGTAGCTCAGGACCTGGTTGGCGTTGGAGGCACGCTCTGCTTCTCCGAGGGCCTCAAGGGCGGATTCGTACGCCATGTTGAGGTAGACGAGTCTGGCCTGTTCTTGCTGGGCAGTCGTGCCCTCGCCCGCGGTGGACTCCTGTAGCTCCGCGAGATCCGTCTCGGCTCTCTCGCGCAGGCTCTCGGCGAGTTCGTAGTAGGGTGCGGACTTGTAGTCATTGAGGCTCTCCGCGAACAGTGGCGCGGCGACCTCAGCGAGCGCCTCGGCCTGCGCTTCGCTCGACCCCGTTGCGACCACCTTCACGATGTCGGTTCCCTCGAGTGACGTAACCGTTACCGCCGCGCGGGCCGCCTCCGGGTCCATGTCCAGTCCGGCATCGGCCAGCATCTCTTCGGTGAAGGCGAGTTCTCGCACGGATGCGATGTCTGTCTGTATCTGTCGGTCCCTGTTCGCGGGGGTCGGGCCCGTCACGAAGGGGGCGTCCGGCACGAGCACGTATGCGGTGGCCGCCCAGACGGTGTCCTGACCGGAGTTTGCCCAGGCCCCACCCGCGGCGAACAGAGCTGCGACCACCAAGATGATGCCGATCTCCCGCCAGAGAATAGATAGAAGTCCTCGGACGCTCACTAGTGCCTCACTCCTGACTGAATTCGCCCCGTCTCTTGCCCGCTGCCCGCTACAGCCTTGCCGATCAGCGCCATCGAACAGGTTGCGACGTGCGGAAACACTCACGAGCAGAGTCCCTGCCGTGGGTCCGAGCTCGTCGAGCTGCCACCACACTAACGTTATGCGCGGTCAGGCACAACGCGGAGAAAGGATGCGATTCCGTTGACAGCCGTGGGCGAGATACATCATGCGAGGTATCCTGACCAGGCACCTCCGACAAGCTTCGAAGGAGCGCCTAGTATGACGATGAGATCGATTCCTGTTTCCGATGGCATTCAGTGGGTCGGAGCGATCGACTGGAACCTGCGCGACTTCCACGGCTACGAGACGCCGCGCGGCACGACCTACAACGCCTACCTGGTCCAGGGCGCCGAGAAGACCGCCCTCGTCGACACCGTGAAGCCGCCGTTCGTCGAGGAGCTGCTTCTGCGCGTCGCCTCGGTGGATCGATCCGGCCGATGTCGACCTCATCGTCGTCAACCACGTCGAGCCCGACCACAACGGCGGGCTGCGCCAGGTCATGGCGGCGATGCCGAACGCGCGCGTGGTCGCCAGCCGCGGCGGCGTTGCCGGTGTGGCCGAGTACCACGACGGCCTCGAGATCGAGGCGGTCGGCGCCGACGACACCATCGATCTGGGCGGCAAGTCGCTTCACTTCATGCCGATGCCGATGGTCCACTGGCCCGACTCGATGTTCACTGTCGTGCCCGAGTCGAAGACGCTGCTCCGCAACGATGCCTTCGGCCAGCACATGGCCACCGCCGAGCGCTTCGCCGATGAGGTCGGACTCGACCTGGCGCTCGACGAGCTTGCCGAGTACTACGCGAACATCCTCATGCCGCTCGGCAAGCAGGTCGCCAAGGCGGTCGAGAAGCTTGTCGAGTCCGGTAGGGAGCTCGATGTCGTCGCGCCGTCGCACGGCGTCATCTGGCGAGGCGACGGTATCGGGCCGCCGTCGAGGCCTACGCGGAGCATGACTTCGGGTGAGACGCGGGACAAGATCGTGATTGCCGCATCGACGATGTGGGGCTCGACCGACGCGATTGCCGAGCGATCGCAGACGGCGTCGCCGGCACGGGAGCCGAGGTCGAGTACTTCGACCTGGCAGGCACCCCGATCGCGCAGATCACACACGAGCTGCTCGATGCGCGTGCCCTCTCTCGGCTCGCCCACGCTGCATCATGGGATGCTCTACCGTGTCGCTGGCTACCTGCAGTACCTGGCCGGGCTCAAGCCCAAGGACAAGATCGGCGGAGCGTTCGGGAGCTATGGGTGGAGCAGCGGCGCGACCAAGCAGATCACCGCTCGGCTCGAGGAGATGGGCTTCGAGATGCCCTTCGAGGACCTCACGGTGAAGTACAGGCCTACCGGCGAGCAGCTCGAGGAGGCGCGTGCGTGGGGCGTCCAGTTCGGCGAGGCGGTCCTCGCTCGCGACGACTCGTAGCCGTGTGACCAGGGCTGCCAAGCTCGGAGTCACGATGCCTGAGTGGCGAGATGCGCTGGCGCGGTTCGTGGCAACGCGGGCACCACTCCGCTAGCATTGGGGTCTGGAGGGGGTCGATTCATTGAACATCGCACACCTGAGGTCGTTCGTCGCAGTGGTTGAGAACGGCTCCTTCTCCGCAGCCGCACGCTCCCTCCATCTCTCTCAGCCGGCAGTCACGATGCAGATCCAGTCGCTCGAGGCCGACATCGGAGCGACGCTCCTTGACCGTCAGTACCGGCGCATCGAGCTGACCGAAGCCGGAAGGCCGCTGCTTCCCGTCGCCCAAGAGGTGCTGCGGGATGTCGAGGAGGTCCGCGATGACATCGCGGCCCTCTCAGAGACGGTCACTGGACGGCTCATGCTGGCGGCGAGTACCACACCAGGCCAGTACCTGCTCCCGCGCATCGTCGGTTCCTTCCTCAAGCAGAACCCGGATGTCGGGGTCTCCATCGCGGTGATGGACACCGCGCAGGTCGTGGCCCGGTCGAGGCGGCTGAGGCCAGCTTGGGCATGACCGGCGCGAGGCTCAAGGGCGCCAAGGTCACCTACGAGCAGCTCGGACACGATGACCTGCTTCTGATCTGCCCCCCCGACCATGAGTTCGCCTTGAGAGCGCCGGACTCGATCGATGAGATCGTGCGTCAGCCGTTCGTCATGCGCGAGGAGGGCTCGGGCACGCGCATAGTGACAGAGGAGATGCTCAGAGGTGCAGGAATCGACCCGGGAGACCTGCATGTGGTCACCGAGCTCGGTACGGGCGAGGCGATCGTGAACGCGGTCGAGGGCGGCATGGGCATCAGCGTCGTGAGCCGCTGGCTGGCAGACAAGGCCGTCGAACTCGGTACCGTGGCCAAGGTGGACAGCGACTACTTCCCGGTGCACCGACCGCTGTATGCCGTGATTCCTCGCGGCACTCTGACACGCGCAGCCGACGCCTTCCTGGACCATCTGCGTGCGGAGCTGGGTGAGCCCTCGGAACGGGACTGAACCGTCTTGGCGTGGGGGGACGCCATCGGCAGGAGGAGACTGCACGATGAGTGAGCTTCGGATCGGTGTCCTGACATGCTCTGACCCCAAGGCGGCCGGCGCTGAGGACCCGGATGGGCTGCAGCTGATCAAGGCCTGCGAGGATAAGGGCTGGTACGTGATCGACTATCACGTCTGCCCTGACGATGCCGAGGCCATCGCATGCTCACTGCTGGAGCTCTGCGATGCCGAGCAGGCGGATGTGATCTTCACACTCGGCGGTACGGGCCTGAGACCTCACGAGATCACTCCCGACGCGACCGAGCGTGTCTCCGAGCGCCTGGTGCCGGGTATCGCCGAGGCGATTCGCGACTGCTGCGGGGGATCGAAGCACGAGCACGTTCTCTCCCGCGCGACTGCCGGCATCCGAGGACAGACGCTCATCATCAATCTTCCCGGGGGGCGGAGCGCACGATGGAGGCGTTCGGAGCCGTCGCTGACCATCTTGCGGTCGCAGTCGACCATATCGGCGGCGGCCTATCGGCTGAAGAGGGATCTGAAGGACCTGGCAACTAAACCTGAAGTAGAGACTAAGTGTTGATGTCTCACGCTAGTCCGACTCAGCACAGTACAAAGGCGCAGTTCAGAGGTGTCGCCTATAGATGGCAGCTCCGCGCTCGGCTCAACTCGAGGATTCTGCCTCGGCTGAACACCCCCGAGCGTTCACTTGACACGTCTCCGACGCTCCCGATTACCCCACGGCATGGCTCGTGACGGTCCTGATCGTGCCCAGATCGACGCTCCCTCGCCGTGATCGTCAAGTTGTGGAGCTTGCCCGAGCGCGTTGACTTAGCTCTCCGAGGTACCTATCCTCTATGTAACCATTGTTACGAACTGCCCCGGTGCCGGCGGTCCCCGGCTTAAGACCGCCGGTCACAGATGTCTTTTGAGTCATTTCGGGGCAGGTCGAAGGCGTATGACGTCGAAACCTGTGGAAAGGAGCGCGCGCACATGTGCGCACGCGTTGGGACTAGGGGGTGTCAGCGATAGACCTGATTCAGTTCAACGTCTGGCTCGATGTAGTCTTCACCACGCTGTACATGGTGGTGCTGGTCGCGCTTGGGATTCCACTTCCTCGGCAACATCCTCTCGGGCCGCTTCAAGAAGAAGTTCATCAAGTGGCAGGGGTGGCCGCATCACGATGGGCCGCCGATTCCGACATTGCCCAAGTTCCTGCACTTCCAGCACATGATGGCGATGATCCTTCTGGCGATCTCGGGTCTCTACATCCGGTTCCCGGGATTCATTCCGCTGTGGGCCAACGGCCGCACGTTCATGCGCTGGGTGCACTACGTCGCGATGATCGTCGTCACGATCAACCTGATCTGGCGTCTCTGGTACGCCTTCTGCTCATCGAAGCGCGACTACAAGCGAGTTCGCCATCACCAAGCAGGACATCGTGACGGCGCCGCAGGTCATCCTGTACTACATCTTCGTCAAGAAGTCCAAGCCACACCTGGGCAAGTACAACGTCATGCAGAAGGCGATCTACATCGTCGTTCGTGCCCCTGCTGATGGTCCAGGCGTTCACCGGCTTCGCGCTCGTGACAACGCCGCTCATCGCCGGCACCAGCCCGCGCGACTGGCTCGTCGGCTGGTGGCTTGGCTGCTCTGGTCGGCTCGGTGGATCTCGCCGGCTGGTACATGAGGATGATCCACTACATCGTCAACTGGCTCTTCATCATCCTCACGACGATCCATGTGTATCTCTCCGTGACCGAGGACTTCCCGGCGTTCCTGAACTTCTTCGGGCTCGGCGGCGTCGAAGAGGCAGTACAGGAGAAGAAGGACAAGAAGTACGGCACAACGCACGAAGGCGGACATGGCGACGATCACGGTGGGGACAAGCGACAAGCCCCAGCACGCGCCGGAGCCCGCCCTCTAGTGCGAGACATAGGCTCGACCGTCGGAGTTGGAGGCCGATGAGACGGTGATCACGATCCGTCACATCGCGGTACTGGCGGCGTGCGCGGTGGCGTGCGCTTGTTTCGTCGTGCCCGCAGCCGCCTTCGCTCAGGACTACGATCTCAACTTCTCGCTTCCCACTGCAGGCAAGTCGGGCTGCATGGTGTGCCACGGCGACCCCAACCTGGGGCGCCTGCAGGGCGAGCAGTTCGTCTCGTACTACGTCGATTCGGCACCGCTGGACGAGGGCCCGCATGCGGCGCATCATGTGCACCGGCTGCCATCTCGACTTCGCCTACAAGTCGCCGCACAACATCGAGCAGACGGACTGGGTCCGCACGGCCCGTCTGGCGTGCAAGAACTGCCATCAGGACCAGTGGACGGCGTACAGCAACGGCGTCCACTCGATCTCGGTGAGCCTGGCGAGGAGATCTAGCGCCGATGATGCCGAGAAGCCGCTCTGTGGCGACTGCCACGGCCCGTCACACGAGATCGAGTGGCTGACCGACAACCCAGAGGGCGCAGGCCGGCCATGCATGCGCAACGGCTACGAGGTCTGCGGCCGCTGCCACGAGGACATGTGGGACAACTACCAGGACTACTACCACGGGGCTGCGTACCAGGAAGGTTCGCCCGATGCCCCGGCGTGCTGGGACTGTCACGGCTACCATCTCATCCTGCCGTCCGAGTGACCGCGCATCCTCCGTGCACGAGGGCAATCTCGACGAGACGTGCGGGCAGTGTCATCCGGACGTCGAACGACAGATACGCGAGCTATGCAGGCCTCGTGCACCGCAGAGACGAAGTGCTACGCAGAGAACCCGATGTACGAGGCCATCAAAGGAACGCAAGAGACGATTCAGGGCTTCTTCGGGACAGTCAGGTCCTGGTTCACGTAATCCGGCATTCCCGGCAGCGGTCGGGTAGGAAGGGGTAAGGGGACATGAGAGGCAGGTTCCAGGCGCATCTCGGCAAGCTTGCGCTCGTGGTCGTCATCGCGGTGCTCGCGATGGTGCTGAGTGCGACGGTCGTGTCCGCGCAGGAGGTCGAGATCGACGATGAGCGACTCATCATCGACCTCGGCGGTCAGGTGTACTCGGAGAACTGCGATCCGTGCCACGGGAACATCTCCGAGACCGACAACTACGCATCGGAGATCATCTTCAAGCACGGCTACCACCAGTTGATCGCGTGCAGCAGCTGCCACAGCCGTTTCCCGCACCGGCGCGAAGGCACCGAGCGTCCCACGATGAAGGGCTGCTTCGACTGTCACGGTCTGCAGCCACGGCCCCATGGGCGAGCTCGCGACCGGCGAGTGCGAGGACTGCCACAACACCGACGTCGAACAGACTGCGTCCCGAGTTCCACACACGCGACTGGGCCGGCGCACCGCACGTCGAGCCCGCCAACAAGGAGCTCAACACCAAGTGCATGATGTGTCACGACGGGCCCGTTCTGCGACGACTGTCACGAGGACGAGTACATCGACTGGGAGCCGGAGACGGCTACGCCTTCGACTCCGAGGCGGCTGCCTGGCGTGCCACGGCGACGAGAACCTCACCAAGACCTCAGACGGGCGCCCCAAGTCCTTCGAGGTCATCGGTGTCATGGACTCCGCACACCCCGATGTGAGCTGCCAGCGGTGTCACAAGGACTACAAGTACGAGGACGGCGAGACGCCACGCCGCTGTGGAACGTGAACGCTGGCCTCGCCTGCATGGACTGCCACGATCACGACGAGCAGTACGGCGATCTACCTGGAGTCCATCCACGGCGAGGCAGCTTGCCGCGGGCGATCTCGAGGCCGCCACGTGCGCCTCGTGCCACGGCGGTCACTTCATCCAGCGCCTCGACACCGAGTACGCGCAGCAGCACGCTCCACGGCTCGGCGTATCGCATGTGCGCGCGCTGCCATCCCGAGGAGTACGAGTCCTACGACGACTACTATCACGGCGCCGCGTACAAGAATGGCGCGACAGATGCTCCGGCATGCTGGGATTGTCACGGAGCGCACGAGGTTCTGCCCACGTCGGACCCAGAGTCGCTTATGAGTGAGCAGAACCGGGCGGACACGTGCGGGCAGGAGGGCTGCCACGCAAGGCTCAGACCTGGAGAACAACCCGGCCTTTGCCGAGGCGGCGAGTGACCTGATCCACCAGAAGGCGGATGCCGCCGACGAGAACCCGCTCAGGCAGTTCCTCTCGCAGATTGGATCATGGCTCAGCTGACAAACATACGGGCACGCAACAAGATCCTGTTGGGGGTGGCGGCAGCGTTCACGCTGGCCGCCATCTTCCTGCTTGTCGAGCCCATCGGTCATTCGGGGCCAGATCCCCGAGTCGCTCGATCTGACCGCGCCGGTCGAGGCCGAGAACTGCGTGCCGTGCCACACCCAGCTCGGCGAGGCCAAGAAGCCCGGGCTCATATTCACCCACGGCAACCACATCATGGTGAGCTGCACGGCGTGTCACTACCGCCCGGCCCACCAGGACGGCGCGAACTACACGCCGCCCATGGAGTCGTGCTTCAACTGCCATGGCGTGGCCCACGGCCCGCCGGCGAGCTTGCCGACGTCGGAGTGCGAGGAGTGCCACACGCCCTCGTTCGACCTGCGGCCCACCTCGCACACGGAGGACTGGGCCGCAGAGCCGCACGCCGAGCGCGCCAAGGCCGACACGAACCAGTGCATGATGTGCCACGACGCGCCCGACGACTGCGACGCATGTCACGAGGACGAGGACGTCGATGTCGGGCCGATGCCCGGCACGTTCCTCGGCATCATGCCCGGTCAGCTGGAGCAGCCCGCGGTGCTCGTCTACCCGCAGGAGCCCACGTCGATGGGGCAGTGCATCTACTGCCATCCCGACATCGACGACTTCATCGGCGGCCGCGTCATCTTCGCGCACGCCGACCACCTGCGGCGCAACTACGACTGCGAGGTCTGCCATCCGCAGTTCGGGCACGGCATCGAGGAGATCCGCAGACCGGACATGCTCTCGTGCTATCGCTGCCACGGACTCACGCACGCCGCGGCCGGAGATGTCGCCACCGAGGACTGCCTTGCGTGCCACCCCCCGGACTTCGAGCTCATGCCGCCGGACCACACGCCGGAGTTCGAGGCGGGCGAGCACAAGAAGCGAGCGCTGCGGAGCCGGAGTACTGCGCGATGTGTCACAAGCCGGAGTTCTGCGTCGAGTGCCACCAGGGCAGACGGCCGAGCGGCCCGGGCTCGTCGCCGGTCATCCCGGCCGACCACACCGAAGGCCGACTGGCTGAGCGCTGCACGGCGGGCTCTATCTGGAGCAGGAGGGCTCGTGCGGCTCGTGTCACGACTCGCGCGTCGTGCAAGCGCTGCCACAAGACCGTCATGCCGCATCCGCCGGACTGGCTCGAGAACCACGCGCCGGCAGGGGATGCCGACCGCGAGGACTGCAACGTGTGCCACAGCGATCGCGACTCGTGCCAGAACTGCCATCACGACGGGTGAAGCGGGCCGAGCTCATCGAGGAGAACTGCACGCCGTGCCACGACGAGATGAGCCCGAAGCCGGCGACGAGATCCAGAACAAGGGCTACGCGGAGCACGCGGTGCACTTCAAGGTGGCCGAGATCAAAGGGCAAGCCGTACAAGTGCTACGACTGCCACGTCTCGTTCGGCAGTCGGAGGCGGCCCAGGAGGTCGCGAAGCTCCAGGGGCACGACCTGCGGCTGTGCTACGACTGTCATGGCGCGCTCGATGTGTTCGATGTGGAGATTGCGCCGTACCCAGGCAAGGAGCTGTGCATCCGGTGCCATACTAATATCGACGTGTAGTCCGGCAAACACTGCACGTTGGCACGCGACGTGATACCAGGTGTTGATTGAGCGTTCTGGTACAGGTACTGTTCTACTCTGGCTATGGGGAGCAGGGCTAAGGGAACGAATGACTGAGGCGACCACCGAACCGGCAGAAGCACCCCGAGCCCTCGCGGTTGGGGCGGCTGGATCTCGACAACATCCTTACCATCACCGTTCTGGTCCTCCTGGCGGCCATCCTGGCGTTGGCGATCTTCTTCGTTCTTCAGGTGCTTGCCGACCGGCGAGCCGAGGAGGACGCGAACCCCGCCATGCGCGTCGTTCGCTCGATCGAGGAGCAGGTCCGCCAGAACCCCAACGATGCCGATGCTTCGCGTGCGTCTTGGCGAGGCGCTGGGAGCGGCCGGCCGCTTCGACCAGGCGATCGAGCAGTTCAACGCAGCGCTCGAGATCGAGCCGGAGCACATCGGCGCCTATCTCGACCTGGGCATCGTCGCGCTGGAGACAGAGGACCACGCGGCCGCCGAGCGGTACTTCCTGCGGGTCCTGGAGCTCACCGAGGGCACGCAGTTCGGCGACGTGGACCGAGGCGCGAGGTGGCCGCCTACAACCTGGGACGCCTCGCGATCATCGACGAGCGACTACGAGGATGCCGTGGCTCAGCTCAAGGAGTCGCTGCGTATCCGCAAGGACGCCTCCGACACCTACTACCATCTGGCTCTCGCGTTCCAGGGACTCGACGAGACCGAGGCCGCCATCGAGCAGCTCGAGCTCGCGCTCGCCTTCGATCCCAACTACGCGGCCGCCTACTATCAGCTCGGGACGATCTACCTCCTCGAGGGCGATGAGATCAACGCGTCCTACGCTCTCCATGCAGGCCGTGCGGCTCGAGCCCGAGGCCGAAGTCGCCATGGAGGCGCTTGCGTCTCTCGGAGAAGCCGAGCGAGTGGCACGCTCAGGCGCAGACTGCGTTCGAAGAGGGACGGCTCGACGACGGCGCTCCACGATGTCGCTGGTCGCACGCAACCTCGATCCGGAGAACGTGGACACCATCGTGCTGCACGGCGACATCGTGCTGGCACAGGGAGACACGAAGAGCGCGCTCGACATATACGGGCAGGCGCTCGCTGCCTCGCCCGACGACGCAGCGATACAGGAGAAGATCGACGCACTCGAGTAGTGGGTAGCGCTCGCCGCGGCGGCAGAGGCCGTCGCGGATCATGACTGGCACGGAGGCTGAGAGTTGACGGGTTCACAGAAGCGCAAGATCGTGATCGTCATAGTGCTGCTGATCTCTGCTTGCGCTGCTGGCGGCATACTACGCGTACTACCGATCGACTACGTCAGCTCGGATTTCGACATCGCGCCGGTGGGAGACGAGCTCATCGAGCCGCCGCAGTACCTCTTCTCGTTCGCCGATGCCGGAGGGCACGCGCATGCAGCGCCCGATCGGCGTGTTCGTCGTCAGGAGACGAGGTCTTCGTCGTCGACGCCGTGCGCAACTCGCATCGACGTGTTCGATCTGGACGGGGAGTTCATCCGCTCGTTCGGCGGCGACGAGACGGTCGTCCCGCTCTACATCGCGCAGAACCCGCTCGACGACAACATATATGTGTCTGACCGGCGTGCGCGCACGATCCACATCTTCACGCCCGAGGGCGAGTACGTCGGCGAGTTCGATCCCAAGCTGCCCGAGGACGAGCTGCCGACGTTCGAGACCAGGGCTATCCAGTGGGCGCCCGTCGCGCTCGCGTTTGGCGAGGACGGCACGCTCTACGTCACCGAGATCCTCAACGGGCACCGGCTGCTCATCTTCGAGCCCGACGGCGAGTTCGAGAAGTCGGTCGGCACGGCCGGGCATCGCCGACCGATCGCCGAGGAGAACCCGGAGCTCTTCCAGTTCCCCAACAGCGTCAAGGTCCACGACGACGATGGTCTATGTCGCCGACAGCAACAACCGGCGCGTCAAGGTCTACGATGCTCGAGGGCGAGTACGAGCGCCTCATCGTGACCGAGGGTCTGCCGCGCGGCATCGACTTCCTCTACCGTTCTCCGAGCGACGACGAGGACACGCCCGACCGCTTCGTCGTCATCGACACGCTCGCGCACGACGGCACCATCTGGACCGACGATGGCGTCAAGATCCTGAGCTTCGGCGAGCGCGGCCTGCTCGAGGCACAGTTCAGCTATCCCAACGAGATCTCGGTCGATCCCGAGACCAACATGATCTTCATCAGCGACAGCGCCAACGGCCGCGTGCAGGTCTGGGGCTGGCCGGACCAGATCTCGCCGGTGCCCGATCGCCGACGTCATCCCGTACTGGCGCTGGTGCTTCGCTCCGCTGCTCCTGCTGCCGCTGCTCCTGCTGCTGCGCAAGAAGCGCTTCTTCGCGACCAAGGACTTCGTGGACGTGATGCTCGAGGCCGAGGATGTCGACGCGATGCCCAAGCGTCGCCGACGCAATGGATCGCGACCGAGACGGACTACGAACTCATCAAGGACTACGTCCAAGACGACATCAACCTGGGCGAGCTCTTCCACCCGATGGAGTACTCGGACTCCGACATGCAGAGCGCTCATGGACAAGCTCGAGATCGACGAGGAGACCGCGATCATCCTCGCGATCGCCCAGCGAGCACACGTGTTCTGCACCGAGGACGCCGAGCTGCGGCGGTACGCGAAGACGCTCGAGATCGACGTCGTGGACCGCGAGGAGTTCCTGGAGAAGTACGCTTCGAACAAGCGCAAGGACAAGGACGCCGAGGCGACAGAATCCCAGGGGTCTTCACCAGCATAAAGAAACTTGAATGCCAAATCTGTTGACGCGCTATCCACAGGGCTGTAGAGTCATCCATGCGGCGTTGTAACAGAAGTTACAAAGGCCGCACGTAGTCAAGGGGAAGAGGTACCGACAAAGAGCTTGTAACCACGGGTTGGAGCCGGCACTAAGACCCGGTGACTCATTCAGTGCGACGACCCGCACCCGCGACTTCTCCACAGGGCTGCGACCACCGTCTCCTCACGAATCGCCACCGACGCCATCTCCACCCGTTTCCGGGCTCGCAGAGCCGGAAGGAGGTGGCGTCTAGTCGTTCTGTGGGATCGGATAATGCGATTTCCGATATACCTGAAGGAGGAATGACAGTATGGCTATTACCAGGCGACAGTTCGTCACCCGATTGGGTGCACTTGCTGCCGCCGCTGGTCTTAGCCAGGCCGAGATTTCACGCCTCGCCGAAGCTGTGGCGTATGGAGATCGCTGGTCTTGGTGGGACCTTCGGCAAGCCCAGAGTGGTGTGGATTCACGGCGCAGAGTGCACTGGGTGTTCGACGTCGGTCCTCGGTATGTTCGAGGATCTCAACGGTCAGCGCATCGTAGGCACGGAAGTCACGACTGCCGAAGCACTGACGACTGGCCGGCATGCTGCCCGACGCAGCACGTCGGCCGATCACGACTCGACGGTGACCTGCTGCTTCACGACGCAGGGCTACAACGTTGAGGGCTAGCACGACGACGCTGCACGTCAACATCGCAGACGTTGTTATCGACGTCGTCGACATCCTGTATCACGAGACCATCATGGGTATGGGCGCGGATCTGGCCTACCAGTGGCTGGATGATTTCAAGAACAACAACGACGCGCCCTTCGTGCTCGTCGTCGAGGGTGCTCTCCAGAACATCGACGCGACGGCGCGCTGAAGCATGGGGCGACACCGCGCGACCACGGCCGTTCCGTGGTGCTCCATCGGCATGAGCGAGATGCACGGCACTGCGTCGAGCACGACATGGCCGAGATCGTTCAGACGCTCGCCGAGCAGGACCGACGTGCTTGGCCGTCATCGCTATCGGTCAGTGCGCGACCTTCGGTGGCTATCCGGGCTGCAAGTCTCCGATCGATGCCGCGGACGACGCCGGCTTCGATCACGACGCAGTCCCAGACCGGTGCCATGGGCACGTTCGACTACCTCGTTGCGCACTCCGACCGCGGCAGGCCGCCGGCAAGGTCGTCAACGTTCCCGGTTGCCCGACGAACCCCTGGTGGTTCATGCTCACGGTCGTCGCCTTCCTGGTCGACTTCAACAACCTGGGTGGCACCGACGGCGATCGAGGGTCCGCTCGGCATCCTCGAGCGCGACTCGGCCGCTCGGCATCGGCATCAAGTACGTCGGCACGGCCGTGGACTCGACGCGCCGTCTGCGCTACGTGTACGGCACGCCGATCCACGGTCCGTACTGCGACGCGCTACGGCGACTACACTCGCGGCTTCTTTGCTGCCAAGCCCGGCGATCCCGGCTGTCTGCAGAAGATCGGATGCAAGGGCCCCGGCACGACTCCCTGTGCGGTATGCACGGCTGGAACGGCCAGCAGCCCCAGAACCCGACGACGCTGGGACTACGACGTTGGCGCCGCCAACCCGAACGACGCCGGCGGCACCCGCGGCGGTCACTGCACGCGCTGCAGGTCACCCCTGCATGGGTTGCACCGAGAAGGGCTATCCTGACAGCTTCGTACCCTTCGTGGTGCGTTCGTAGAATCAGAAAGGAGGGACAGAAGATATGGCAACCTATGAAGTTGATCCGATTTCACGGATCGAAGGTCACCTTGGCGTCAAGCTGACGACGAGTGCTGACGCCAGCGGTCGCGTGATGACCGGCGGTGCCAAGGTGCACGGCAACCTGTGGCGTGGCTTCGAGAACTTCCTGCTCGGTCGCGAGGCCAACGACGCCATCACGTTCACGCAGCGCATCTGCGGTGTGTGCCCGGTTCCTCATGGCATGACCTCGACGTACGCTGTCGACACGGTCCTCGGCTACAGCGCCGGTCACATCACGTTCGCCGGACCGGACGGCGACGGCTATGGTGTACCGGAGAAGGCAGTGCACATCCGCAACCTGGTGCTTGGCTCAGAGTTCCTGATGTCCAGCCTGACGCACTTCTATCACCTGGTGGCTCCGAGCTACGTCCAGGGCCCGGCGATCCCGCCGTGGACCCCGTACTTCAACGACGAGCTACTTCCACCCGCTCATGCAGAACGTGACCGGCATGGCAACGGCTCCCGCGTCGCTGCGCTTCCGACGAGCACCGACGGTACGTTCTCGGACGATCTCTGGTCGACGGTCATCCGCAGCTACGTCAAGGCGCTGCGTATCCGTCGTCTCACTTTCGAGGCGGGCGCGCTGTTCGCCGGTCGTATGCCGATGACCTCGTGCTACGTCGCCGGCGGCGTCACCTTCGACGGTACCGAGGACCTCTCCGATCGCTGCGACAAGTTCAAGGCGATCATCGAGGAGATCGGTCAGTTCATCATCCAGGAGTACGTGCCGATCGCTCTTGCTCTTGGCGCGCTGTATCCGAACTACGACAACGCTGCCAACGCCGGCATCACTGATCTGGTGACACGCGCTTGACGCGTCCGGCAACGCCACTCGGCGCCGACGCTGTTGGACCTGGGCGATCAGGGCGGACGGAGCAGGGACGCGACGCCGGTTGGGGTGCTGGCACCGGTAACTTCCTCGTGTGGGGTGCCTTCCCGGATCCCGACGACGACACCCTCGCAATCGGTGGCGGCGTGTGGCAGGATGGCGCTGGCGGCACGCTACGCTGTCCCGCTGACGGCCACCAAGGCATCGTGGTCAGGCTCACGTTGGCTCGCTCGACCGGTGCGAACTCACGTTCCCGACAACCTCACGGAGACATCGGTAGCTCGCGCTACGCGATCTGATTCGACACGGCGAGCTATGCTGCCTGCACCGGCAACGCTGCGTATCCGGGTGCTGTGACTCGCACGCAGCCTGCCCGTGACAACGGGCTACTCGTACATCAAGGCTCCGCGTTGGAACGGTCTCAACTGTGAGGTCGGTCCGTTCGCACGACATGGTCGTCAATGGTGCGTATCCGCTCGTCCGGGCTCGTTGCGCTCGAACGCGGCGCTTGCTCCCTACTGCTTACACGGCTGTCTACCTAAGGCGAATGCCAACGTCGGCAGCGCCGGCACTCCCGCTGGTATGGTCTGGATCCTGCGATGATCGAGGCCGATATCGCTGTCGCGCTGCTGCGTGAAGGTCTTGCGTACCCTCACGGCTGGGCGACGGTACGGTTGTACGACCATGCAGCAACTGTCCCGGACACCGACTACGATGCTGATCGTCGCTGCGTACACGGCAGCGCGGCACGGTCATCACGGGCATCATCCGCGACTGGATCTACAACATGACAGGTGGTCTGTCCACCATCGACCGTATCCGTGCTCGCGCGCTCCAGTCGCTCGTTCTCGTGCAGAAGATGATCGGTGCCTACGACAAGGCCACGAACACGTGGGACAGCACCGTCACGCCACTGGCACCGAGAGTTGGATCGATCGCCTCAAGGCGCGCCCCAACACCGCTGGCTCCACGTGGCGCAACCTTGCCGTACCTACGGCCACCAAGCAGGGCTGGGGTGCCAACCAGGCACCTCGCGGTTCGCTGATGCACCAGGTCACCATCACCGGTGGCAAGATCGATGCGTATCAGTGCATCGTTCCCACCACGTGGAACGGTTCACCCACGGACGACCAGCTCCGGCAACCTGCCGGCGCTATCGAGAAGGCCATGGAGGGCATTCCATACTCAGCCGGCTGGCGGTAGCTTCACAGCACCAGGGCGGTGGCACTACCACGACCGGTGGTGGCGTCGAGGCCCTGCGTGTTGCCCAGTCCTTCGATCCGTGCATCGCATGCGCGATCCACTAAGCCACAGGGAGGTGAAGATTTTGAAGCGCATTCTCATTACGCTCGTTCTGGCAGTCGCTCTGTCGATGATGTTTCGCAGGCGCTGCCTACGCGAACTTCGGTCCTCACGGTGGCTACGAGGCAGACACCGACCAGTGCGCCGCTTGTCACAGGGCTCACACGTCGTTCTCTGAAATCGGGTGGCTCGACGCCGGTGGTACGGAACACGAGAGCGCTCTACTCGTGACCGACGCCACGACGATGACTGAGTTCTGCAACGCGTGTCACGGTGCTATCGCTGTCGGCGCTGCGACCAACGTTGAAGATGGTATCTTCGACTCTGGTCCCTCTGCTTCGATCACCCAGACCGCTAGCTACCGCCAGTATGCGAACAACGGCTTCTGACGGCGGCGTCTGTGATCCCGACTGCTCTACGAGACGGACTCCGATCTTCAATGCACCGCTCAACGGCGGTGGCTTCACGCAGATGCCCGACGTCTACACGTGGGAAGAGTCAGCGACGATCGCGTACGTGAACTCGTCATCGGCCCACACCATGGACCGCGACGGCATGCCCCTCTGGGGTGCTGGCTCGGCTGTTCCGTACTGGCCGAACCTGACGTGCACCAACTGCCACGATCCGCACGGCAACTCCAACTACCGTATCCTCAAGGGTTCGGTCAACGGACACGTCGTCGGTGGCTACGCGGCTGATGGCGAGACGCCCAACGGCTACGTGGTATCCTGCAGAGACCGGCTTCCCGGCCATCCTCAACGGTGACGCAGCACATCGAACGGTTTCCTCAAGCACGACGCTGGTGCTGCTCAGATGGCGGCCTACCGTCCCGACTACACGACACCGAGCTACCAGATCACGAGCAATGTCGATCCGACTGCTCGCTCGATGTCTGTGTGGTGCTGCTGCATGTCACGAGCGCTACAACGTCAAGTCGGACGTCACCGATCGGTATCGACCTACGACTATGACAACGCTGCAGACGGCTGCGCACCCCCAACTACGAAGAGGGTCTTGTCGGTGCGCGTGCGCGTCATCGCCACGCTGTCGACGTCAACCTTGCCGCTGGTATGGGACGCGGGCCGTGCTCTGGCTGAGGAAGTCAGTCGCGAGCGACTATCTGCCGCTCGAGATCGATCCGACCTCCGGTACGGGCGAGTTCTGGGAGGACTACATTGGATGCCTCACGTGCCATCGTGCACACGGCGCCTCTGTAGACATGACCGGTTGGGCCGCAGCTACGCTGACGACCAACGCGACCGGTACGATCATCCCGGTTCCCGATGGTATTCCTGGTGTCAATCCTGCCAAGTACGACGACGTGACCGCTACCAGCACTGCCGGTACCAGCAGCACTGCTCCGTGTCGACAATCGCGGCGTGTGCGAGCGTTGCCACAACAAGTAGTGTTGTGACTTAGGCTCCGGGTTCCGCAAGGTACCTAGAGCTCCGGGCGGGGGGCTTCGGACCGAGAGGTTCGAGGCCCCCCACTCCGTCCGGTTGTGTGCAGTCGTCTCGAGGACCGACCATCCAGACGCTTGCCCACAGGCGAGACGAGACTCAAGCCCAGCATCGACACGACGGGAGACAGAATTGAGCGACGAGGACAAGACATGCCACGAGAAGAGGGCAACACGGGTGAGTCGAGGTCTGAGAGCGACAGCCCGGTGGGGCGCCACGTGCCGAGCGTGGCACGCTATCGTCCCCTCGGCATGATGGGCAACCCCTTCCAGGCACAGGAGACGAGGGGGAGTCCGTCGGCGCCGCGCTTGAGATACGAGCTGCCTCCCATGAGTTCCTGAAGGCGATTCTCGCCGCCTCGGAAGAGGAGAAGCCCAAGCCGATCCTCGTGAGCAAGGCTGCCGGCATACCCAGCTACTATCCCCTGAGGGCCACGGGTGACACCGAGGCAGTTCTTGCTCAGGATGAGGAACTCGGTCTGCTGCATGCCTACGTCCAGATGTATCTGATGCGATCCGGTCGCGTGCGGTCCGCCCTGCGCATCCTGGGCGAGCGCCTGGCGTTCAGGCACTTCGAGACCACGCTCGCTCTCATCATCGAGGACGTCCTCGAGCATCCCGACACGACGCTCGCGTCATATCAGGTCCTCGGACCTGACCTCCTGGAAGCGTTCAAGGAGCGCTTTGCGAGGCAGTCCTGAGGCCGTGTCGATAGAGTACTTCGGCGACATGGTCGTTGAGCGTCGTCCCGACCTGACCGAGGCCGCGGAGATGCGCACGGCCGAGCTCGATCCCGACGTGGACGGCGAGGATGACACGTTCGTCGAGATCGACGATACGCTGCCACACCGCCGTGACGAGGTGTCGATGAAGAATGGGGCGACGAGGACGAGGAGTCCGAAGAGGTCGACGAGATCACCCCGATAGTCGACTACGTCATCGAGCACGTGCGGGTTCACCGCTCGCCGGTCGTCGCGCGCGCTCTGCGCGTGTATAGGGACCGCGGCCTGGCGGCGATGGCCAACGAGTTCCGCATCACGAAGGCCCCCCGCAAGACCCTCAAGGCCTTGCTCAACGTGTGCCGGCTCCAGTTCGACGATGTCGTGCTGATGTTTGACGGCTTCGACAACTGGAACACTGTCCCGCCGGATCTCAGGACCAAGATTGCCTCGTCTCTCTCCGACATCAGGTGGACGTCGGATGGTCTTGGCGTGTTGGTCGTCATGGTCACCCGCGACGCCAACCCGGAGCTCGAGGAGCAGTTCGCCAGTGGCACGCGTGTGGACTGGGACTTCGCTGGGATCGTTCCCATGGAAGAGAACCCTGGCGAGCTTCTTCCCGATGTCGTCGATGGCTGGCTCAGCGCCGCCGCCACTGGCCGATTCTGAGCCGCTGACCATGGCACATCCCTTGCTCGCATCTTTGAAGAAGCCGCGGGCGACGACCTCGCGAGATTCGCGCACCTGGCTTCGGCCGCGGTGGAGAACGCCGCGGACCGGGGAGTGCGCTTTGGACGAGGAAGCATGTAACGCGGCCGTGGCGGCCGCAGGCGACTAGGGCGTAGCCATGACCACTCCAGACACGCAGACTCCGGAGCCGGACAAGAACACCCCAGCCCCTCCGCCGGAATCCGCGCCCGCGGGATCCTTCTGGAGCCGACTATCGCAACGGCCTGATTGCTGGCGCGGTGACCGTGGTGGTGCTGGCCGGCGTCATCTTCTGGGTGGCCGCCCTTTCCTCGACCGATCTCGGAGCCGGTCAGCCGAGCATCGAGACCGACCTGGGCGCGACCATCGATGAGAGCAACGAGCTCTATGACCAGGCGCTTGAGGCTGAGGCTTCGGGCGACACGACTGAGGCTGTCGCCCTGTTGGAGAGAGTCATCGAGCTCAACCCCCTCAACAGCGCTGCTCGCGAGAAGCTCGCCGAGCTGACCAATCCCGCCGATACGCCGAGCGACACTGCAACGCCTGCCACTGACGACGGGGGTGGGGGTGGCGACGATCCGCCATCTGGCGGCGTGGTCGACCCCGGTGCCGTGGTCGAGGACCTCACGGTCCTGCTTCCCACGGAGGTCGTGGGCTTCCAGATCGGTCCGCCGGTCGCCCAAGGACCCGACGCGACCGTCGCAGGTGTTCCTACTGTGAGC
Source organism: uncultured Actinomycetes bacterium (assembly GCA_963850695.1). Lineage (GTDB taxonomy): Bacteria > Actinomycetota > Coriobacteriia > Anaerosomatales > CAWKMJ01 > CAWKMJ01. The sequence continues at coordinate 551,888 of CAWKMJ010000001.1, read as the reverse complement.
GGAATCGTCGCTGCGGGCTCTGTGGGCCGTGCACGATCGCGAGGACGCCGCCGGCGCCCAGAGCTTCGTCGACGGAGTCAGCAAGACGGCGTACCCGGAGAACTCCACCGAGGTCGAGATAGACGGCGCGACCGCGTACTTCGGCACCAACGGCCAGCGCTACGCGACCATCGTGTACACGGACGGCCGCTATGTCTTCGAGGTCATTCTGACTGCGGCAGGCATGCCGCCTGGAGAACTGCTGATCGAAGCAGAGGACGCCGCGAAGGCGTTTCCCGGAGCTTACTGAGTAGAAGGTGTGACGTGAGTAGCCCACGAAGACCCGACTCCTGACTGTCGCCGCAGTGGCCCTGTGCGTCTTCCTGATGGCGCCTGCGGCCTACGCTGCCGACCCTGTCGGCAGCTGCCCAGTCCATCAAGACGCGTGGGCTTCGAGGGCCGTCGGACACGCTTGCCACAGATGCCGATCCTCATCGCGGCCGAGCAGGACGCCGCCACTGATCTGGGGTCCGCATCACCGACCTCCAAGCGCACCGGCAGCTACGGGCTGTGGTGTGGGGGAGAGGACTATCCCGCGGGCACCGTGTCCACCAAGTTCCCCAACTACACGTTGTGGAACACCGGCCTCCGCCTCGCAGCTGGGAGTATTCGCGCGGCACGGCCAAGATGGCCCTGCCCGAGCTCGCCGACTACTACGAGTCGAGCTTCGACTTCTACTACATCCAGCCCTCGCTGGCTACAGTGACCAGCACTCGTTCGTGGTCCGCTGGAACGACGACGCCGACCCGAACACGTTCCAGCTCGCCGAGCTGCCCTACCCGCTGGCGAGCTCGTGGACGCAGACGAGTACCTACGAACTCTCGGCTACCCGACCAACGACATTCCGCTGTCGCGCAGGGCGGGCACCGTCGACTTCCGGTTCTACGACTTCGTCGAGGGCTCCTTGGAGCCCAAGCGGGTCAGGGCCCCACCGATCGACGACATCTCGGTCTATGGCTACATGTACGGCCCGCCACGCTCCTTCTCGGCGAGCAGATGGCGGCTCACGGTCGACCTCACGTGGGCGCGGCCCTATCGCTCTACGACGGCGGCGACGACCGAGGAGCGCACGATCGCCTACAGTGTGTGGAGACGCTCGGTCAAGCCGCTCCGGCGGCTACGTCGAGCTCACCTCCGGCGGGCTGCTGGGCGACGCTGCGCTGAGCTACAGGACACAACTGCTCTGACGCCCGGCACGTATCAGTACGTGATGCAGACCACCGACTCCGGTCAGACCGGCTACTACTTGAGCACTCTCGTCCCCGGCGACACGGCACCGAGCTCTCAGATGACGTGTGGCCAACTACTGGGACCTGCACGATCTCCTGAGCGCGACCGACGCCGCAGGTGTCGACTCGATCTCGTATCGCCGTCGACACCGGCACCACGACGACCGTCTCGGCAGACAGCACGCAGGTCAACGTCTCCGCGACGGTGCGCACTCCATCACTACTACCGCCAAGGACTATGCGGGTAATCAGCGACACCGTGACAAGGACTTCTTCATCGACAGCAATCCGCCGGTCTCGACGATGCCGCGATCTACGTCCAGCCCGCGAACTTCACGATCACGGCTGACGACGGGCGGTCTGGTATCGACTACATCGAGTACAAGTGACTCGATCGCCACCAGACCGTCTCTGCCGCCACCGCGCCGGTCTCGGTGACGGCGAGGGCGCGCACACGGTGCGCTACGTGGCGTCGACTGGCGGGCACATGTCGCCCTGGCACGGCGAACCTCACCATCGACACGATCGCGCCCACTGCAAGCGACAACGCGGCCGCCACTTACTCGTCTGAGCCCGGCCAACTTCACGATCACGGCGGATGACCCGGTCGGGCTCCGGTATCGACAGCGTCGAGTACAGCATCGACTCCGTTCCTCAGCCGAGAGTGTACTCGCCCTCGGTGCCTGTCTCAGTGGCAGGCGATGGTCCGCACACGGTCAAGTACACCGCGTACGACAATGCCGGGAACGCGTCACCTCAGTACACGGCGAACCTCACCATCGACGCACCACCCGCCCCCCGCAGGAACCTCCGAGCGCGTGGCCGCCCCCGATCGCTTCTCGACAGCCGTCGCTATCGCACGCAGGGGCTTCACGGGCAGTTCCTCAGGCACCCAGTGGGGCGGTATCCGCCATGTCATCATCGCTTCAGGTGAGGACCGCGCAGCGGCAGACCCGCTCTCTGCAGCCGGGCTGTGCTGGGCATACGACGCACCGCTGCTGCTCGTCTCCTCGACCAACACACCCGCCCAGGTCAAGGCTGCCGTGCGAGAGATCGCCTCGCAGGCAGGAGGCACGGTCACCATCCACATCGTGGGAGGTACCGTCTCGGTGCCCGATGCCCGCTACAACGACCTCAAGGCCTATGTGGGATCTGCAGGCACCTTGAAGAAGCACCGCGTGGCAGGGGCCGACCGCTTCTCCACCGCAGCCGCCATCGCCTATGACATGCGGGCCCAGAAGGGCACGCCGTCTGTCGTGCTGATCGCCAACGGGGCCGACGACACCAAGTTCTTCGACGCACTCGCACTCTCACCGATCGCGGCACAGAACGGCTATCCCATCGTGCCGGTCTCTGCCACGAGCGTACCGAGCGCCTCTGAAGCCGTGCTGCGTGCGTTCAAGCCCGCAACCGTCATCATCGGTGGGGGACCCAACACCGTGACATCGTCTGTGAAGAGCAGGCTCAAATCCATCACCGGCAAGAACCCCGAGCAGTGGTACGGCAACGACCGCTACTCGACCGCCGCGGTGATCGCAGGCAAGGCCGTCGACACCAAGCACTGGCTCAGCGCCGATGCCGTGGGTGTGGCCGCCAAGCTGCCCGATGCTCTCACCGGTGGCTCCATGGTGGGCAAGAAGAACGGCGTGTTGCTCGTCACCGACGGCAGCAAGCTCTCCGCAGCACCCAAGTCGTGGATCACCTCCAAGCGCTCCAAGATCTATGAGTGCTTCGTCTTCGGCGGCACCAAGAGCGTGACCCCTGCGGTGAAGAGCCAGATCGACTCGGCGCTGTAGGGATTCGAGACACAGAGACGCTGCCAGGCGTCACAAGAGCCAACTGACCGGAAGGTGTGACGTGAGCAGCATCCTCCAAGACTCGGTCTCCTGGCCGCTGTGGTCGCAGTCGCCTTGTTCGTGTTCTTGATGGCGCCTGCGGCCTACGCTGCCGACCCGGTCGGCACTGCCCAGTCCATCAAGACCGTGGGCTTCGAGGGTCCCTCCGACACGCTGGCCACCGACGCGATCCTCATCGCTGGCCAGCAGGACGCCCTACTCGATCTGGGGCCCGATCACCGACTCCAAGCGCACGCGGCAGCTACGGACTGTGGTGTGGCGGGCGAGCTCTATCCCTCGGGCACCGTGTCCACCAAGTTCCCGACTACACGTTCTGGAACACGACGTCCTCCACGCAACTGGGAGTATTCGCGCGGCACGGCCAAGATGGCCCTGCCCGAGCTCGCCGACTACTACGAGTCGAGCTTCGACTTCTACTACATCCAGCCCTCGCTGGCATACGCTGACCAGCACTCGTTCGTGGTCCGCTGGAACGACGACGCGGACCCAGACACGTTCCAGCTCGCCGAGCTGCCCTACCCGCTCGACGAGCACGTGGACGCAGACGAGCGCCTATGAACTCTCCGACGCCGGCAACGACATTCCGCTCTCGCGCAGGGCCGGCACCGTCGACTTCCGGTTCTACGACTTCGTCGAGGGCGTCTCTCGAGAACCCAAGACGGGTCAGGGCCCCACCGATCGACGACATCTCGGTCTATGGCTACAAGTACGGACCGCCCCGCTCCTTCGCGGCGAGCCACGACGGGTCGACCGGCTCGCTGACGTGGGCCCGCCCGTACCGCTCGACGGCCGCCACGTCCACCGAGGAGCGCACCATCGCCTACGGCGTGTGGAGGCGCTCGGTCAAGCCGCTCGGCGGCTACACCGAGCTCACCTCAGGCGGACTGCTCGCCGACGGCGCCCTGAGCTACGGGGACTCCACGTCGCTCACCCCCGGCACGATTCATGAGTACGTCCTGCAGACCACCGATGCCGGTCAGACCGGCTACAGCGAGCTCGTGAGCGATCAGGTCCTCATACCCGGGGACACGACGGCGCCGGTTCTCTCAGATGACGTCGTGGCCAACTACGCAGGACCTGCCACGATCTCCTTGAGCGCCACCGACGCCGCCGGCGTGGACTCGATCTCGTATCGTGTCGACACCGGCACGACGACGACCGTCTCGGCAGACAGCACGCAGGTCAACGTCTCGGCCGACGGCGCGCACTCCATCACCTACACCGCCGAGGACTATGCGGGCAACGCAGCGGCACCTGTGACCAGGAACTTCTTCATCGACGGCAATCCGCCGACAGTGAACGATGATGCTGTCGCTACGTACACGGTGAACCCCGCGCAGTTCACTATCACAGCCGATGATGGCGCAGGCTCGGGTATCGACTACATCGAGTACAAGATCGACTCGGCCGCCACGCAGACTGTCTCGGCCGCCACCGCACCGGTCTCGGTGACGGGCGAGGGCGCGCACACGGTGACGTATGTCGCCTATGACGCTGCAGGCCAGATGTCGCTCGTGCGCACGGCGAATCTCACGATCGACAGCCTGGCGCCCACAGCCTCAGACAACGCTGCGGCGCTCTACGACGCCAGCCCGGCCAACTTCACGATCACGGCCAGTGACGGTGCGGGTACCGGCGTCGACTACATCGAGTACAAGATCGACGGCAACGCCACACAGACCGTCTCTGCGGCCACGGCCCCGGTCTCGGTGACGGGCGAGGGCGCGCACCAGGTGCGCTACGTCGCCTACGACAACGCGGGCAACGTCTCATCGCTCGGCACGGCCGACCTGCGAATCGACACGACGGCCCCGACCGTCTCAGACGACGCGACCACCTACTACACCGCGACTCCCGCGAACTTCACCATCACGGCGGGTGACGGCGCGGGCAGCGGCATCGACGACATCGAGTACAAGATCGATTCCGCAGCCACCCAGACGGTCTCTGCGGCCACAGCCCCGGTCTCGGTGACGGGTGAGGGCGCGCACCGGTCCGCTACGTGGCCTACGACAACGCGGGCAACGTCTCATCGCTCGGCACGGCCGACCTCACGATCGACAGCCTGGCGCCCACAGCCTCGGACAACGCGGCGGCACTCTACGATGCGAGTCCGGCCAACTTCACGATCACGGCGAGTGACGGCGCGGGTAGCGGCATCGACTACATCGAGTACAAGATCGACGGCAACGCGACCCAGACCGTCTCTGCGGCCACGGCCCCGGTCTCGGTGACGGGCGAGGGCGCGCACAGGTGCGCTACGTCGCCTACGACAACGCGGGCAACGTCTCCATCACTGGGCACGGCCGACCTGCGAATCGACACGACGGCCCCGACCGTCTCAGACGACGCGGCCACCTACTACACCGCGACTCCCGCGAACTTCACCATCACGGCGGGTGACGGCGCGGGCTCAGGAATCGCGACCATTCGAGTACAAGATCGATTCCGCAGCCACCCAGACGGTCTCTGCGGCCACGGCACCGGTCTCGGTGACGGGTGAGGGTGCTCACACGGTCCGCTACGTGGCCTTCGACCTGGCGGGCAACGTGTCATCACTTGGCACCGCCGACCTCACGATCGACAGCCTGGCGCCCACAGCCTCGGACAACGCTGCGGCGCTCTACGCATCCAGTCCGGCCAACTTCACGATCACGGCGAGTGACGGCGCGGGTAGCGGCATCGACTACATCGAGTACAAGATCGATTCGGCACGCCACACAGACCGTCTCGGCGGCCACGGCCCCGGTCTCGGTGACGGGCGAGGGCGCGCACACAGGTGCGCTACGTCGCCTACGACAACGCGGGCAACGTCTCATCACTTGGCACAGCCGACCTGCGAATCGACACGACGGCTCCGACCGTCTCGGACGACGCGACCACCTACTACACCGCGACTCCCGCGAACTTCACCATCACGGCAGGTGACGGCGCGGGCTCAGGAATCGCGACCATTCGAGTACAAGATCGATTCCGCAGCCACCCAGACGGTCTCTGCGGCCACAGCACCGGTCTCGGTGACCGGCGAGGGCGCTCACACGGTCCGCTATGTGGCCTACGACGACTGGCGGGCAACGTGTCATCGCTCGGCACCGCCGACCTCACGATCGACACTGTCCTGCCGGTCACATCGGACAACATCGCAGCCATCGTATCCCTGGCAGCGCGAGCTTCACGCTCTCTGCTACGGACGGCGGATCGGGTGTTGCCACCATCGCCTACCGGATCGACAGCGGAGCGACGATGACGGTGGGCACCGACTCCCTCCCGCTTGTCGTGAGCTCCCCCGGACCGCACACGATCAACTACCTTGCGACAGACAGCGCCGGCAACTCATCCGCTGCAACAAGCAGAGCGTTCACCGTCGGTGACGATGATGTGCCGCCGGATGTCTCGGATGACGCGCCTACATACAGCGCATCGGACCCGACCAACGTGACGATCACCGCGGAGGATCCGGGCACAGGCGTGCTCTCGCTCTCGTATACAGTCGATGGCTCGGCCACGCGGACGGTCATGGCCGCTTCCGAAGCGACGCTGGTCGCGGGTGAGGGATTGCACACGCTCGTCTACCTCGCCGAGGACAACAACGGCAACGTCTCCGACGCCGTCCAGAAGCAGTTCACGATCGATACCATCGTGCCGACCGTCAGCGACGATGCGCTTGGTATCTACACGGCCGATCCGGCGCAGTTCACGATCACAGCCAGCGACGGATCGGGCTCAGGCATCGACCGCATCGAGTACAGGATCGACTCGGCCTCCACCCAGACCGTCTCCGCCGCGACCGCGCCGGTCTCGGTTGTGGGCGAGGGGGCGCACACCGTGCGGTATGTCGCCTACGACAACACAGGACACGTTTCACTGTTGGGCACCGCGAACCTGACGATCGATACCGCTGCGCCCACGGTCTCTGACGATGCGGCGGCCTACTACGCATCCAGCCCCGCGAACTTCACCATCACGGCGTCGGGCACCGGCGTCGATCGCATCGAGTACAAGATCGACTCCAATGCCACGCAGACGGTCTCTGCCACGACGGCACCGGTGTCGGTGACGGGCGAGGGCGCTCACACGGTCCGCTATGTGGCGTTCGACGATGCAGGCAACATGTCGGCGCTCGGGACGGCGAGCTTGAGGATCGACACTGGAGCTCCGACAGCGAGCGACAACGCGGTTGCCGTCTACACGGTCGACCCGGCGCAGTTCACGATCACGGCCAGTGATGGCTCGGGCTCGGGTATCGATCGCCATCGAGTACAGGATCGACTCGGCCGCCACGCAGACCGTCTCTGCGAGCTACGGCGCCGGTCTCGGTGACCGGTGAAGGTGCACACACGGTCCGCTACGTCGCCTATGACATGGCCGGCAACGTCTCGGCCCTCGGCACCGCGAACCTGACGATCGATACCACGGCGCCCGGAGTATCGGATGACGCGGATCCGCTCTACGACGCGAGCCCGGCGAACTTCACGATCACGGCCTACGGGTGCTGGCGTCGATCGCATCGAGTACAAGGTCGACTCCGCCGCCACACATGACAGTCTCGGCCGCCACTGCCGCCGGTCTCGGTGACGGGCGAGGGCGCCCACACTGTCCGCTACGTCGCGTTCGACGACGTCGGGCAACATGTCGACGCTCGGCACAGCGAACCTGACGATCGACACGATAGCGCCCGACTGCAAGCGACAACGCGGCGGGCAGCTACTCCTCGAGCCCAGCGAACTTCACGATCACGGCGAGTGATTCTGGCGGCTCGGGCATCGCGACCATCGAGTACAAGATCGATTCGAATGCCACGCAGACCGTCTCTGCCGCCACCGCGCCGGTCTCGGTGACGGGCGAGGGTGCTCACACCGTGCGCTATGTCGCCTACGACAACGCCGGCAACGTCTCGTCCGCGGGGACCGCGAGCTTCACGATCACGACACCTCCTCCTCCGACCACACCCCCCCCCGCAGGAACCTCCGAGCGCGTGGCGGCCCCCGATCGCTTCTCGACAGCCGTCGCTATCGCGCGCAGGGGCTTCACGGGCAGTTCCTCAGGCACCCAGTGGGGCGGTATCCGCCACGTCATCATCGCTTCAGGTGAGGACCGCGCAGCGGCAGACCCGCTCTCTGCAGCGGGACTGTGCTGGGCATACGACGCACCACTGCTGCTCGTCTCCTCGACCAACACGCCCGCCCAGGTCAAGGCTGCCGTGCGAGAGATCGCCTCGCAGGCAGGAGGCACGGTCACCATCCACATCGTGGGAGGTACCGTCTCCGTACCCGATGCCCGCTACAACGACCTCAAGGCCTATGTGGGATCTGCAGGCACCCTCAAGAAGCACCGCGTGGCAGGGGCCGACCGCTTCTCCACCGCAGCCGCCATCGCCTATGACATGCGGGCCCAGAAGGGCACGCCGCTCTGTCGTGCTGATCGCCAACGGGGCCGACGACACCAAGTTCTTCGATGCACTGGCACTCTCACCGATCGCGGCACAGAACGGCTATCCCATCGTGCCGGTCTCTGCCACGAGCGTACCGAGTGCCTCTGAAGCCGTGCTGCGTGCGTTCAAGCCCGCAACCGTCATCATCGGTGGGGGACCCAACACCGTGACCTCGTCTGTGAAGAGCAGGCTCAAATCCATCACCGGCAAGAACCCCGAGCAGTGGTACGGCAACGACCGCTACTCGACCGCCGCGGTGATCGCAGGCAAGGCTGTGGACACCAAGCACTGGCTCAGCGCCGATGCCGTGGGTGTGGCCGCCAAGCTGCCCGATGCTCTGACCGGTGGCTCCATGGTGGGCAAGAAGAACGGCGTGCTGCTCGTCACCGACGGCAGCAAGCTCTCTGCAGCACCCAAGTCGTGGATCACCTCCAAGCGCTCCAAGATCTATGAGTGCTTCGTCTTCGGCGGCACCAAGAGCATGACTCCTGCGGTGAAGAGCCAGATCGACTCAGCGCTGTAGCCTCTTGAGCCGCAACCCTGTAGGCGCTGTGGGCCCTGTGGAGCTTTGGTGACGTGGGGTACGTCTGGATTGAGAGTTGCTCCTGTAGCGCCGATACAGTAGATGACAGTCCTCGAGCAGGAATCGATGTCTGTGATGCGCCGGCCAGCCCGTCTCATAGCCGCTGCCCTGGTGTTTCTCCTACTCATGCCGTATGCGGCGATGGGACGCTCATCCACGCCCGATCCGAACACCGTGTCTGAGACCTACGTGAGCCATGCGCCGGATCCCTTCGATCCCGGGTCAGCGCCGACAGGCGTCGTCCCTGGTCGCGTTCTCGTCCAGTACAAGAGCGAAGCTGCGGCCGAGGTCGCCTCGAAGCAACACGGCCTCGCGCGCACTCCCGCCTCCGGCTCGGCCAAGGGCCGCCCTCGCGTCGAGAACGTGGAGGTCCCTCCCGGGCGCGACACCCAGGATCTCATCGACGAGCTCAACGCCGACCCCAAGGTGGAGCTGGCAGGTCCAGCGACGTTCAGTCAGGTGGCCTACACAGCATCGCCGGATGACCCGGCGTTCAACGACACCGGGAACTGGACGAGTGACGGACAGCTCTACCCCGATGCCAAGGGATGGTGGATCGACGACCAGCCGGTTCGATGCGCACGAGTACGCTCTGGCCCTCGCTCGAGGTCGGAGGGGGTCCTGGCTACGCTGTGGCCCACTCGAGCGAGATCACGATCGCCACGATCGATACCGGCTTCTACATGACTCACCCCGACAAGGGCTCCAACATCGTCGCGGGATGGGACTACTTCGAGTCCTTCTCCAACGCGGGCGGATACATCACCGACGGGGATGTCACTCCCGTGCCGGAGAGCGCGCCGCTCAACGATCTCGAACACCGCGGCGCACGGCACGTGTGTGGCGGGCGAGGTCGGTGCTGCGACCAACAACGGCACCGGTGTGGCCTCTGTCGGATACGACAACACGGTCACCGTCTACAAGGTCCACGGCATCTGGGTGGATGGGGATACTGACCTCGGCATCGCGCCGGGCTCGGCGGTCATCTTCACCGATGCTGTCACCAACGCCATGTACGGGGCTGTCGATGACGGCGCCGATGTCATCAGCATGAGCCTTGGCTCGTCCTCCTCGTCGATCCGCTCCGTGGTACCAGGCAGCGGTCGACTACGCCAACGCGCACGGTGTCCTCGTCGTCGCGGCTACGGGCAACGCGGGTGACGAGGCGGTACTCTGGCCGGCGCGGTGCGACGACGTCATCGGTGTGGGATCCTACGGTCTTGCCGGCGCAAGCGGGACCGACATCGAGCAGAGCGACTTCACGAACTGGGGAGACGGCCTCGACATCCTCGCGCCGGGACGGATGATCTACGGGCTCACCCGGCCCGACTATGACGATGACGGCGGTGGCACCGCTCCACGAGCCCGGCTACATGTTCTGGGCGGGCACGAGCATGGCCACGCCTGCGCTCGCCGGCGCGGCAGGGATGCTCTGGCGCTTCGACCCCGATCTCACACCCGCTGAGCTGACCTCGACGCTCTTCGCGACCGCCGAGGACATGGGTCCTGCCGGTTTCGATTCCCTTCATGGATGGGGAGCCGTGAGACCGGTCGCGGCGTACGGCGTCATCGCGGACACCAGATGCCCCTCTGGCCAGCGATGACGCGCTCGGCGCGTACGCGACCGACCCTGCCCAGTTCACGATCACGGCAAGCGATGTCTCGGGCTCGGGCATCGATCGCATCGAGTACAGGATCGACTCGGGAACCACGCAGACCGTCTCGGCTGCCACAGCGCCGGTCTCGGTGACGGGTGAGGGCGCACACAGCGTGCGGCTATGTCGCCTACGACGTGGCCGGGCAACAGTTCCGCTCCGGGCACGGCCAACCTGAGGATCGACACGCAGGCGCCCACGGTCTCAGACGATGCCGCCGCCCTCTACTCGGCCTCGCCCGGCAGGCTTCACCATCACTGCAAGTGATGTCTCGGGCTCCGGCGTCGATCGCATCGAGTACAAGGTCGACTCCGGCGCCACCCAGACCGTCTCTGCTGCGACAGCTCCGGTCTCGGTGACCGGTGAGGGCGCACACACCGTGCGGCTATGTCGCCTACGACGTGGCCGGCAACAGTTCCGCTCCGGGCACGGCCAACCTGAGGATCGACACGCAGTCGCCCACGGTCTCAGACGACGCCGATGCCCTCTACTCGGCCACGCCCGGCAGGGTTCACCATCACCGCGAGCGACGGCTCGGGCTCAGGCATCGAGCGCATCGAGTACAAGATCGACTCGGCACGCCACCCAGACCGTCTCTGCTGCCACCGCGCCGGTCTCGGTGACAGGCGAGGGCGCACACGCCGTGGGCTACGTCGCCTACGACGTGGTCGGCAACATGTCCGCTCTGGGCACGGCGAACCTGAGGATCGACACGCAGTCGCCCACGGTCTCAGACGATGCCGCTGCCCTCTACTCGGCCTCGCCGGCAGGGTTCACCATCACCGCAAGTGACGGTGCAGGCTCGGGCATCGACCACATCGAGTACAAGATCGACGGCGACGCCACCCAGACCGTCTCGGCTGCCACGGCCCCGGTCTCGGTGACGCGGTGAGGGCGCCCACACGGTGCGCTATGTCGCCTACGACATGGCGGGCAACGTCTCGGCACTCGGCAGTGCCGACCTCTCCATCGACACCGTGGCCCCGCTCGTCAACGACGACGCGGTCACCTACTACACGGCAGACCCGGCCCAGTTCACGATCACCGCGAGTGACGGTTCGGGCTCGGGCATCGAGCGGATCGAGTACAAGGTCGACGGCGGCGCCACCCAGACCGTCTCGGCCGCCACAGCCCCGGTCTCGGTGACCGGCGAGGGTGCGCACACGGTCCGGTATCTCGCCTACGACAACGCAGGACATCCGTCGCTGGCGCGCACAGCGGACCTCACGATCGACACGATCGCGCCAGCAGCCACAGACGACATCGTCGCCAGCTATCCCGGCAGTGCCAGCTTCACGCTGTCAGCTGTCGATGGTGGCTCCGGTGTTGCCACCATCGCCTACCGGATCGACAGTGGCGCGACGATGACGGTCGGCTCGGACTCCGTCCCGCTCATCGTGAGCTTGCCCGGTACGCGCACGATCACCTATCTGGCGACCGATGCGGCAGGCAACTCCTCACCTGCAACGGTGACGGTGTTCTATGTCGGAGCCGACGATGTGCCGCCAGACGTCACCGACGACGCGCCGCCCTACAGCGCCTCCGACCCCACCAACGTGACGATCTCTGCCGAGGACCCGGGCTCAGGCGTGGCATCGCTCTCATACACCGTCGACGGCTCGGCCACTCGCACGGTATCAGCAAGCTCCGAGGCCACCCTGGTGACAGGGGAGGGGACGCACACCCTGGTCTACCTGGCCGAGGACACCGTCGGCAACGTGTCGAGCCCGGTACAGAGCGCAGTTCGTGATCGACACGCAGTCACCCACGGTCTCAGACGATGCCGCTGCCCTCTACTCGGCCTCGCCGGCAGGGTTCACCATCACGGCGAGTGACGGTGCAGGCTCGGGCATCGACCACATCGAGTACAAGGTCGACGGCGACGCAACCCAGACCGTCTCGGCTGACACGGCCCCGGTCTCGGTGAGCGGTGAGGGCGCTCACACGGTGCGCTATGTCGCCTACGACATGGCGGGCAACGTCTCGGCACTCGGCAGCGCCGACCTCTCCATCGACACCGTGGCCCCGCTCGTCAACGACGACGCGGTCACCTACTACACGGCAGACCCGGCCCAGTTCACGATCACCGCGAGTGACGGTTCGGGCTCGGGCATCGAGCGGATCGAGTACAAGGTCGACGGCGGCGCCACCCAGACCGTCTCGGCCGCCACAGCACCGGTCTCGGTGACCGGCGAGGGTGCACACACGGTCCGCTATCTCGCCTACGACAACGCAGGACATCCGTCGCTGGCGCGCACAGCGGACCTCACGATCGACACGATCGCGCCGGCAGCCACAGACGATGCCTCCCCGTACTACGACGCCAGCCCGGCCCAGTTCACTATCACCGCAGGTGACGGTGCGGGTTCCGGCATCGAGCGCATCGAGTACAAGGTCGACAGCGACGCAACCCAGACCGTCTCGGCCGCCACCGCCCCGGTCTCGGTGACGGGCGAGGGTGCTCACACGGTGCGCTACGTGGCGTTCGACGATGCAGGCAACATGTCGACGCTCGGGCACAGCGAACCTGAGGATAGACACCATGGCTCCGACGGCGACGGACAACGCCGCTGCCTACTACACCGTCGATCCAGCGCAGTTCACCATCACGGCCAGTGACGGTGCGGGCTCAGGTATCGACCACATCACATACCAGATCGACGCCCAGGCGCCACAGACCGTCTTCTCGCCGAGTGCCCCGGTCTCTGTCTCTGGAGATGGCGCCCACACCGTCACGTACACGGCCTACGACGCCGCGGGCAACGCCTCCGTACCGACGGCACGACCACTGACGATCAACGTCAACCACAACCTCACCTCCGAGCGCGTGGCGGCCCCCGATCGCTTCTCGACAGCCGTCGCTATCGCACGCAGGGGCTTCACGGGCAGTTCCTCAGGCACCCAGTGGGGCGGTATCCGCCACGTCATCATCGCTTCAGGTGAGGACCGCGCAGCGGCAGACCCGCTCTCTGCAGCCGGCCTGTGCTGGGCATACGACGCACCACTGCTGCTCGTCTCCTCGACCAACACACCCGCCCAGGTCAAGGCGGCCGTGCAGAGAGATCGCCTCGCAGGCAGGAGGCACGGTCACCATCCACATCGTGGGAGGTACCGTCTCGGTACCCGATGCCCGCTACAACGACCTCAAGGCCTATGTGGGATCTGCAGGCACCCTCAAGAAGCACCGCGTGGCAGGAGGCGACCGCTTCTCCACCGCAGCCGCCATCGCCTATGACATGCGGGCCCAGAAGGGCACGCCGCTCTGTCGTGCTGATCGCCAACGGGGCCGACGACACCAAGTTCTTCGACGCGCTCGGCCCTCTCACCGATCGCGGCACAGAACGGCTATCCCATCGTGCCGGTCTCTGCCACGAGCGTACCGAGCGCCTCTGAAGCCGTGCTGCGTGCGTTCAAGCCCGCAACCGTCATCATCGGTGGGGGACCCAACACCGTGACATCGTCTGTGAAGAGCAGGCTCAAATCCATCACCGGCAAGAACCCTGAGCAGTGGTACGGCAACGACCGCTACTCGACCGCCGCGGTGATCGCAGGCAAGGCTGTGGACACCAAGCACTGGCTCAGCGCCGATGCCGTGGGTGTGGCCGCCAAGCTGCCCGATGCGCTCACCGGTGGCTCCATGGTGGGCAAGAAGAACGGTGTGTTGCTCGTCTCGGCCACATCCTCGCTCTCCTCGGCGGCCGGCTCCTGGGTCTCTGCCCACGATCCCGATATCGATGAGGCGTACGTGTTCGGTGGCGTCAAGAGCTTCACGCCAGCGGCGAAGAGTCAGCTCGACAGCCGTCTCTGACGCCCCGCGAACCACGCTCCATCACTTTCCACATTACTCTACAGGTGCTTGGGAACGGTTTCTGCTGCTAGAATAGGGCAAACTGGGTATTCGCTTGCCCGGGCGTTCGCGCCTGCTCGGACAAGGGGCTATGTGAGTGTGCGCACAGTGCACACGCCCAGAGAGCGGAGCAGGGACCATAGGACGACTCACGAGACATAGCATGCTAGAGCACAGAGCCTCCCTCGCGGCGCTCGCCATCGCGGTGGTACTTGTGGTGCTTGCTGTCTCCACAGCGGCACCTGGCGTCGCGCTGGCAACCGGGGCCCCGCACGTCGACAACGGCGAGGACACCGATGCCTGCGCGATGTGTCATCGGGCACACACCTCGGCCTCGGATGTCGAGTGGGAAGACCCACTCTCGTTCGAGACCACGGGCAACGCACTGATCGTGGGCGTGTTCGAGGGCAGCGGCGACACCGAGCTGTGCTACTCATGCCATGGCGTAGCCGCACTCGGGTCGCTCTTCGATGTCGAGTCGGCTTTCTTGTCGGCCAGCGTCCACAGCCTCGCCCCATCTACCTCGGCGTACGGCCCCTCCGAGAAGCAGTGCGCATCATGCCACGACACACATGGCACCTCGCGCGATGCGAGCGGCTCCACGTATCCGGCACTTCTGCGCTCGACCTCGTCGACGGGCTCGACGCTCTACCAGGGAGACGAGTACTGCGCCACCTGTCACCAGAACCGCACTGACAGCCGATGGGACGGCCTGAGCGTCTGGAACCAGACGGCGCATGCGAAGGTCATGACCGCGCCGGCAAGCGGCACGGAGATCGTCTGCAGTGTCTGCCATCAGCCTCACGGCTCCGACAACACGGCCCTCATCGTCGAGACGATATTCCCGCCTGCTGCACCAACCACCACCAGCGTGCCGGCCAACGACAGGTGGCTGTGCTTCTCCTGTCATCCGGCGCCCACTGGCCACCTACTCCGGAGGACTCACGTATCAGTCCTCGACGCACGGATCGACGTCGACCACGGTGCCCATCGATGCCGAGTGGGCATCTGCCGATGAGTCCCGGACCGCGGGCGAATGCCAGTCCTGCCACACGGCCATGGGACGCTCGGACGGGGACGGCGGGGTCGTTCCCAAGCTGGCCGAGGATGTCGGCAAGGACCTGTGCTTCCGCTGCCACGGGCTCGCCTCGACCGTGGCCACCGACATGGCTCAGCTGGAGTTCCCGGCCTCTGAGACCTCCGCCACTGAGGTCTTCATCGCCTACCAGCCTGTGACGATGGCGACTCAGTACTCGCGCATACACCTGTACACGCAGGAGACCACCGGCTCAGCTCCGCGCTCCCTCATCGGTCCTCGGCAGTATCCGCCTGCGGGTCGCGCCGGTGACGCCGACTGCGGGCGACATAGACGGCGACGGCTCACTCGACGTGGTCGTTGCCGACACGAGCGATCAGCAGCTCGAGGTCTGGACCCACGACACGCTCGACGGTCTCATCGCGCAGACGTACTCGATCGATGCGATGCCCGACATACGTGGAGGTCGCCGATGTGTTCGTCGACGGCACGGGTCTGCCCGAGATCGCGGTGGTGACGCGCTCGCTCTCACGTCGCCATACGCGAGCAACCTCTACGTGTACCGACTGAGCGGGACTTCGCTCAGTCGTCTTGTCGGGCCGGTCTCGGTGGGCAACGACGGATCGGGTCTCGCATCGGGTGATGTCACGGGGACTGCGGGCGCCGATCTTGTGGCCACGGCTGCGGGCAGCGACTCGTTCCGGGTGTTCACTGAGTCCACATCGAGCCCGGGGACCTTGGTGACCGGAGGACCGCACACCACGCGCTCTGGCCCGAGGGGCCCGAGCGTGGGTGACGCAGACAGCACGTCGGCAGGTGACGAGATCGTGCTCGCCAACTCGGGCGAGGTCACCGGTACGGTGAGTGTCTTCACGGGCGGGGGCTCCGTGCGCGGCAGCTACGATGCGACCATGCCGGGCTCGGACGCGGTCGTCTGGGACACGGCGATCGGTGACCCGTTTGACGCGGTTGCCGGTGACGAGACGGTGGTTGCGCTGCGAAGCGAGACCGCGTCCTCGGGCATCAACGTGTTCACCCAGTTCTCGGGCGGAGGTCTCGCGCGGGCGGAGACGCGCGCCACCGGCCTGCGTGACGGTTCGGGATCGCTGGCCCTGGGTGATGTGGACTCAGACGACGACGTCGAGATCCTCGTCGGCAACGCGGGCGTGTGGAATCGAGCGATCACCGGCAATGCGGCCTACGTGCAGGTTCTCAACCCCCTCGCCAGTGGCACAGGCTTGAGTACGACGACATCCGATCTCTTCAGCGGTGGCGCGGGAGTCGCGGGGACGCCTCCCTCCATCGTCGTCGCAGATCTCGGACCGATCGGAGAGAGCCGACATCCTGTGGGCAGTGTCCCCGACACCCACGTCTCGACGGAGACCGGCGTTGTCACGCAACTCGAGCGTCATGTCGAGTGCGGGGATTGCCACAACGTCCATGAGGCGACCAGTACTGTCGCGGCGGCGCCCGCGGTGCCGGGTCCGCTCAAGGGGGCGTGGGGCGTCGAGGTGGAGAACGCGCCCGCCGGATCCATCACGCTGACCGAGCGCGAAGGAGTCCTCTACGAGTACGAGGTCTGTCTGAAGTGCCATTCGCCCTGGACGGATCTGGCCCCAGGTCGTGACATCGCCTCGGAGGTGGACACCCGCAACGCCTCCGTGCACGCGATCGAAGCGTCGTCGACGGTCTCAGAAGCGACAGCCGGCTCGTTCACGACATCCACGCCGCAGTGGTCGAAGGACTCGATCCTGTACTGCGCCGACTGCCACGCCAACCAGGACTCGGCCGAGCCGAAGGGCCCGCACTCGAGTGAGGACGCACCCATCCTCGTCGCACCGTATTGGGGCACGTACACCAACACCAGCTCCAACCTGTGCTATCGCTGCCACAAGTACGAGGTCTACTACCTGGGCGACCAGGATCAGAGCTCGACCACGTGGAGTCTGTTCCGAGACGACGACAACGACGACATGGACCGTCTGCATTGGTGGCATGTGAGGCGTCTCGATCGCGGCTGCGACATGTGCCATGTCTCCCATGGCAGCACGACGGTCGAGCATCTCGTCAGGAGTGACATCGGATACTCGCATGCCGCTGACGGCGGCTCGTGCGACAACGCGTGTCACGATCCTGGGGCTCCCACGGGGACGACTCGAACGTACACCCAGCCGTAGGTTGCACGCGATGCGGCGACGAGCCGCTAGCGGACGATGAGCACCCGCGTACCGACCTCGACGCGCTCGTAGAGGTCCTCGACATCCCACCGGTGCATGCGCATGCAGCCATGGCTCGCCGCACGTCCAATCGACCAGTCCGAGGTCGTTCCGTGTATGCGTATGCCGGAGGCATCGAGGTTCAGCGCGCGAGTACCGAGCGGATTGCTCGGACCGGGGCCGATGTAGTCGGGCATGTTCGCGGCCCATGCACTGCCGGGGTTGCGCCATGTGGGCATGTACCGCTTCTGCACGAGCTTCCAGTCACCGCGGGGCGTGGGGTGTCCGGGTGTGCCGATCGCGACGCCGTACTTCTTGTCGACCTCGACACCGTCGTAGAGATAGAGTCGGCGCTCAGACAGGTCGACGACGATCGTCGCACCCAGATCCTCCTCGGCCGTCTCGGGCTCGATGATCTCGACCGGAAGCGCGACCGTCTTGGAGCCAGCGAGCAGCGCCTCGGTGATCGCCTCGGCGGCCAGGTCTCTTTGGGTCTCGTAGCCGACCGTGGACGATGTGATCACGACCTCGTCATCGACGAGCGAGAACGATGCGTCCACGGGCGGGGTGTCGATCTCAGATGCCACAGAGTCTATCCAGCTCGAGACCGGCGTCCCATCGACATCCAGCATCGTCTCGACCTCGGTCGTGAGAGGCTCTTGTGCGACGAAGCGGTAGGCGCGCTCAGCAAGGGTGACCTGTGTCTTGGCGGTCATCGCCTGCTCGAGCATCGCATCCATGTCGACGGTGAGGCTTTCTGCCGGGTCGAGCGTGTATGACTCGGTGTTGAAGGTGATCTCGACCGGCTGAAGCAGCGGATTGGCGACGGCTTCCTCGACTGCGGCCTGCGCCGAGTCCAGCTCCATCTCGGAGACATCGTGCCCGCCGATGGTGACGCCGGCAGGCAGCTGGGTCCGCCGCATGTAGTCATCAGCGATCAGCCACGCACCTGCGGCTGCGACAGTGAAGAGGATGATCGCAGCGAGGACGCCGGTGCTGCGGATGGCGTACGTTTTGGTCTTGCTCACACGTGACTCCCGGGGGTGACTCGAAAACTGCCGATGTCGGTAGCTTTGTATTCTACAATGGATTCATGGCTGATAGCACGCATCAAGCAGAGGATGATGCTCTCGAGCCGGTGGGGACGCAACAGATCTACCGGGGGAATATCAAACGCCTCATCGACAAAGTGCGCGACGAGCGCGGGCTTGACCTGGGCAACTATCGCGAGCACTACGTCGATCGGCGGATCGCTACACGCTTGCGTGCTCTCCGGCTGCACTCGTACCGGCAGTACGCCGACTACCTCGATGAGCATCCCGAGGAGTACTCCAAGCTGATCGACACGCTCACCATCAACGTCACCGAGTTCTACCGCGACGCACCGGTCTTCGACATCTTTCGCAGGCAGATCGTCCCCGACATGATCGAGGCGAAGCTCGCGTCGCGCCAGAGGATGATCCGCTGCTGGTCAGCAGGGTGTGCGACCGGGGAGGAGCCCTACTCGATCATCATGTCGTTCCTGAACGGGATGGAGCGCGCGGGCCAGGCGTTCCGCCTGAGCGTCACTGGCACCGACCTCGACGAAGAGGCCCTTCGCGTCGCGCGCCGCGCCGAATACGCCAATGAGAAGCTGAAGAACATCCCCAGCTCACATAGGGTAAAATACCTTGAGATCGGGGAAGAGACGTTCACCGTCAATCAGGAGGTTCGACGCTGCGCACGATTCAGCCGCTTGAATCTCTTCTCAGACAAGCCGATGAATATCGTGGACGTCATCTTCTGCAGGAACGTGTTCATCTACTTCAACCGCGAGCAGCAGGAGCGAGCGCTCGACGTGTTCTGGGGGTCGCTTGCGCGCGGTGGCTACCTGGTGCTCGGCCGCAGCGAGCGGCTGGCACCCAGCGCCGCGGAGCGCTTCGAGCTCGTCAACGGGCGTGAGAGGATCTACCGCAAGCCGAGGAAGCCGTGATCGCCTGCGGACTGGCGGCCAAGGAGTCTACGGACTGAGGAGGAGCCGGGAAGATGGCTGAGGAGTACAGAAGAAGCACGCTGAAGGGCGGCCTTTCGCTGACGTTCACGGTGCTGACGTGGGCGACCATCGCCCCGCCGGTCGCGTTGGGTCTTGCGCTGACCGCCGTCTATGCCTACTACAGCCTCGGCCTGACCTTCTCCCAGATGCTGCCCGTCATGGCGTTCGGGTTCTTCGCGATGGCTGCTCATCGCCCCTGCAGGCACGATCGTGTGGCGCTGGCAGTTCAAGGCAGCGCGTGCTGAGGCCGCTGCGCGACTTGGGCGGGGTCTATGAGCGAGGCAGGCAAGGGCGACCTCACCGTCTCGGCACCGGTCGTCCACGACGACGAGATCGGGCTGCTTGCCGAGGAGTGCAACTCCCTGATCGGCTCGCTTGCCAAGATCGCAGGACGCTCCAGGCGCTCAGCCGAGTCCGTGGCTGCTGCCTCGGCACAGCTTTCCGCCTCGTCCCAGGAGATATCCTCATCGACCATGGAGATCTCCACCTCGGTCCAGCAGATCGCGCACGGCGCTGAGCTTCAGTCGCGCAAGGTCGAGGAGACATCTCGCGCCATGGAGGCGATCAACGCGACCGCCGAGGACGTCGCATCGCAGGCGGCGGAGGCGTCATCGACGACAGAGGACGCCGCCCGCGTGGCCGAGCGTGGCTGGGAGACCACCGAGCAGGCGATCATGAAGATCAACGAGGTCCAGCAGGCCATCGAGACGCTCGCGGAGTCCGTGGACGTCCTCGGCAAGCGCTCGACCGAGATCGGTTCGATCGTAGATGTCATCACGTCGATCGCCGACCAGACCAACCTGCTCTCCCTCAACGCGGCCATCGAGGCTGCGCGCGCCGGTGAGTCAGGACGCGGCTTCTCGGTCGTGGCAGATGAGGTGCGCAAGCTCGCGGAGGGCTCGGGCAAGGCGGCCGAGCAGATCGGCGAGCTGATCACCGAGGTGCAGGACGAGACGGCCAAGGCCGTGAAGTACATGGAGATCGGCACTCGCGAGGTCGAGGAGGGCACGCTGGTCGTCGGTCGCACGGGTGAGTCCCTGCGCATGATCACCGATGCTGTCTCGCGTACCACGGTGCTGGCCGAGACGATCGCGGGCTCGATGAAGGAGCAGGCCGCGCGCACGGCGGCGGTCGACAAGGCCATCCACGACATCGCGGCGGTCGTCGAGGAGAACGCTGCATCGGCCGAGGAGACCGCGGCAGCGGCCGAGGAGCAGACCGCGTGCATGCAGGAGGTGTCCTCCTCGGCCCAGGAGCTCTCGGACATGGCGCAGAACCTCGAGGACTCCGTGCACAGTCTCAAGGTCGACTAGGGGGCATCGGTGGACGCGGCCACACAAGAGGAGACTCGCTCATTCGTCGTCTTCCGTCTCGGCTCCGAGGAGTTCGGACTCGGTATCGAGCACGTGCAGAGCATCGTGCGCTATGAGGAGCCCACCCCGGTGCCACGCTCGCCGGAGGCGATACAGGGAGTCGTCAACCTACGAGGTCATGTGATTCCCGTGCTCGACCTTTCCAAGCGCTTGAGGCAGGCGACCTTCGAGCCGACGCCGCTCTCCCGCATCATCGTGGCCGAGGGCGATGGCGGCGTTGTCGGGCTTGCCGTCGACGCTGCCAGCGAGGTCGCGAGCTATCTCGGTGGCCTCGATCCAACCGGCGCCCGACTCGGTGCTCACCCAGGACACCGCCCGGGCCTTCGAGGGCGTGGCCGAGCGGGAGTCGGGTCTTGTGATACTGCTCGACCTGAACGAGGCCGTGCCCAGGACAGAGTACGCCCATGTTGCTGCAGCCGAAGCCGCTGAGGAAGGCGGGTCAGATGCCTAAGACCATCCTGGTCGTCGACGACGCAGCGTTCATGCGGATGATGATCCGAGACATCCTTGCCGAAGAGGGCTACACGATCCACGAGGCCGTCAACGGACGAGATGCGCTCGAGAAGTTCGACGAGGTACGCCCCGATCTCGTGACCATGGACATCACGATGCCCGAGATGGGCGGCCTCGAGGCCTTGCGCGAGATTCGGAACCAGAGCCCCAATGCGCGCGTGCTGATGGTCAGTGCGATGGGCCAGCAGCAGATGATAGTGGATGCCCTCGAGGCTGGGGCGATGGACTTCCTCGTGAAGCCGTTCCAGCCAACGAAGGTGTTGGAGACCGTCAAGAAGTGCCTGCAGTCTAGCGCCTAGATTGGCCAGCGGCCGATGCGCTCAACGATTCGCGTTCTCATAGTCGATGACTCGGCGCTCATTCGTCAGATTCTGACCCGCGCTCTCTCGGTCGACCCCCGCGTCGAGATCGTGGGGATCGCCAAGGACGGCGTCGAGGGTATCGAGAAGGCCCGTGACCTGCAGCCCGACGTCGTCACGCTCGATGTCGAGATGCCGCAACTCACCGGGCTCGAGGCTCTGCCGCACATCCTCAAGCACAGCCGCGCGCGCGTTCTGATGCTGTCCACTCTCGATGACCCGGACACCACCTACACGGCGCTCTCGCTCGGTGCGGTGGACTTCATCACCAAGCCCAAGGGTGGGTTCGCCAGCTCGATCTCTGATCTCTCGGAGGTCCTGCTCAAGAAGATCAAGACCGCCTACCGCATCGACCGCGAACACCTTCAGGCCGTGGTCGAGCTGGAGGCCTGCCGAGCCAGTCGAGCCAGTCGAGCCTGTCGAGGATGAGGCACTCGCCACGCACCTGCGAGAGGGTCGTCTCGATCGCGTCCTCGACCGGGGGACCCCCCGCTCTCGAGCGCGTGTTCACTGGGTCTGACCCGGGACAGTTCCAGCCTGCTACCTCGTGGTCCAGCACCTCCCCGACGGCTTCTCGCAAGTCGTTCGCCCGTCGGCTCAACTCCGTGAGCGACATCGAGGTCAAAGAGGCGGAGGCCGGCATGTCGCTCGACCCCGGCACTGCACTGCTCGCTCCCTACGGTGCGCACATGGTCGTCTCGAAGACGTCAGGAACGGGACGCATCGCGTTCGAGGACGCGACCACCAGCTCACGGCGTGAGGCCTGCTGCGGACCCTCTCTTCGAGAGCGTTGCCGAAGAGTTCGGCTCGAGCGCCATCGGAGTCGTGCTGACCGGCATGGGCTCTGACGGCGCGAAGGGACTTGCGGCCATCAAGGCTGCCGGTGGCGACACCATCGTTCAGAACGAGGAGACGAGCGTCGTGTGGGGCATGCCGGGCGCCGCCCAGAGGATAGGCGCCGTCCGCCACGTCGTGCCCATCGGCCTCGTTGCTGCCGAGATACGACGCAACATGAAGGGGAAGGGCTAGCCGATGGGCGAGATGGATGCCTACAAGGACGTCTTCCTTTCTGAGAGTGCGGAGTTCATCCAGGGCATCACCGACGGCCTGATCGCGCTCGAGCAGAACCCTGGCGACCTCGATCCCGTGGAGACGATCTTCAGAGGCGCACACAGTCTCAAGGGCATGGCGGCCACCATGGGCTACGAGAGGACCGCCGAGCTCACGCACAAGATGGAGAGTCTCATGGACCTCGTCAGGAGGCGCGAGCGCATCGCCGACGAGGAGCTTGTCGATCTCATGCTCGAGGCGGTCGACAAGGTGCGCGATCTGATCGATGACGAGTCATCCGGCGGCAGCGCGATCGACCCGGCAGAACTGGTCTCGCGCATCGTCGCGTTCACCGAAGCTGCACCAAGGTCGGATCTCGAGGCGGCCGACGAGGCCGCCGCGTCGCAGGAGAGCGAGGCCGGCGCTGCTGGGCAAGGGGTCCCGGTCCCCGGTGCGGGGGAGACCTACTCCGTCGTGACCACGCTGGATGAAGCATGCGTGCTCAAGTCCGTGCGCGCCTACATGGTGATCAAGCGTCTGAGCCACATGGGCGAGGTGCTCGACACCGTCCCGAGTGGACAGGAGATCGAAGACGAGCAGTTCGACCGCGACTTCGCGGTCATCCTGCAGACGAGTGGCACTCCCATCGAGATAGAGCAAGCTGTCCTTGCCGTGAGCGAGATCGAGAAGGTCACGGTCGAGGAGCGGGAGCAACCCGCGCCGGAGCTGGCGCAGGACATCGACAGCGCGCTGGCGGAGGCCTCCCGCCGCGGCCAGATGCCCAAGCTCTCCCAGACCCAGACCGTTCGGGTGGCCATCGGGCATCTGGACAACATGGTGGACCTGGTCGGCGAGCTGGTGACGATCAAGGCTCGGCTGGAGGACATGGCCTCGAGCTCCGATGACTCCCGTCTGAACCACACCGTCGAGGAGTTCCAGCGGATCGTGGGCGACCTCCAGCACGAGGTGATGCTCACGCGCATGGTCCCCGTCGACCATATCTTCAACAGGTTCCCGAGAATGGTTCGCGACCTTGCCCGAGACCTCGGCAAGGATCTCGAGTTCCAGATGCGTGGCGCTGACATCGAGCTCGACCGCACGGTGCTCGATGAGATCGGCGACCCGATCGTCCACCTTCTGCGCAACAGCATCGATCACGGGATCGAGCCTCCCGAGGAGCGTGCTGCGGCAGGCAAGCCCGAGAAGGGCACGGTCCGACTGGTCGCCGAGCGCGTGCGTGATCACGTACGGATCGCTGTGAGCGATGACGGCCGCGGTATCGATTGCGACACCGTGTGGAGCAAGGCCGTGGACCGAGGCATCGTCGAGGACGAGGAGAGGGAGACGTTCTCCGAGGATCAGATCCTGCAGTTCACGTGCGTTCCGGGCTTCTCGACGACCGATGCGGCCACCAAGGTGTCCGGACGCGGGGTGGGCATGGACGTCGTCAAGGGGAAGATCGAGTACCTCGGCGGAACGCTCGAGATCAACTCCCAGCCGGGAGTGGGCTCCGAGTTCGTGCTCTCCCTGCCGCTCACGCTCGCGATCGTCCAGGCGCTTCTGGTGAGGTCGGCAGAGCAGACCTACGCGCTGCCCCTCGCCGCGATCGACGAGATCCTGTCTTCGGCGGATGTGAATGTCGATACGGTCGACGGCGCTCCGGTCGTGGTGCACCGGGACGGCGAAGTCGATCCCGCTCTACCCGCTCGATGCTCTACTCGACGAGAGCGCAGACCCGCTCCGACTCCCATCACAGACCGAGCACATCGTCCTCGTCGACTCGGGGGGTCGTCGGCAAGCGCTCCACACGGCCAAGCTCCTGGGCCGCCGCGAGATCGTCATCAAGCCGCTCGCTCGGATGTTCAGGGGAGTCAGAGGCCTGGGTGGAGCAGCGGTGCTCGGTGACGGATCGGTGGCCATCATCCTCGACCCGAGAACGGTCTTCCCGTTGCGTGAGGAGGCTCTATGACATTCGAGAACCTGAGCGACATGCAGCTCGACGCATTGCGAGAAGTCGGCAACATCGGTGCCGGCCATGCGGCGACAGCGCTGTCGCAGCTCGTGGACAAGCCGATCGACCTCACGTATCCGGAACTCGAGATCGTCCCCATCGGCGACGTGCCTAAGGTCTTCGGCGGGCCGGAGCAGCTCGTCGGGGCGATCTACCTCCGGCTGCTCGGGGACATCTCCGGGGGCATCCTGTTCATGATGCCGAGGGACTCCGCTCTCGCGCTCATCGACCTCATGCACAGCAGGTCGACAGGGACATCCAAGTCCTTCGGTCACGACGAGGAGGCGCTGGTCACACACGTCGCCTCGATCCTCGCCTCGGCATACATCGCGGCAATCGCCCGCATGGCAGATCTGAACATCCTCCCGTCCACGCCCTCGTTCGTCCTCGACATGGCCGGGGCGATCCTCGAAGTGGCGATCACGGAGGTCGGCATGACGGCGGACTCCGCCCTGTTCGTTCGAACGAGCTTCGCCGATGAGTCGACCTCTGTTGACGCCGGTCTGTTCTTCCTGCCCGACCCCGAGAGTCTCAAGGTCATTCTCGGCAGACTCGGGATGGCCTGAGCGTGGCGGACGCAGGCCACAGCCTGTTCGACGGCCTCGGCAACCCAGACATGGTGGAGGTCGGGGTCGGCGAGCTTGCCATCGCGGAGTATCCGCAGTACCTCATGACCCCGGCACTGGGGTCGTGCATCGGGCTCGCGCTCTATGACAAGACCTCTCGGCGAGGGGGTCTGGCACATCTGATGCTGCCCTCACCGGCGGACACGGCACAGCCGGGCGACGAGCGGCGTTTCGCCTCGAGCGGCATCCCCTTGCTGGTCAAGATGCTCTCGGATGCGGGTTCGCCGCGCCGCCGACTGACTGCGAAGATCGCGGGTGGAGCTGCGATGTTCAAGTCCGACACGACTCTGGCCACGATCGGAGCAGCGCAATGTCGCCGAGGCAAAGAACCAGCTGGGACTACTGAACATCCCCGTCATTGCCGAAGATACAGGTGAGAGTTATGCGCGCACGGTTGAGCTGCACCTCGACACGGGTGAGTTCGTCGTGCGCAGCTACGTGTATGGCGTGAGAAGGCTGTAGAGATGCAGGAGGGTGTGGACATACGGCTAGGGACCGCCTCGAGCGAGGCTCCGGCGACGGCGCCCCGATCCGCGGAGGGGCATGGCCAGCTCACCATCGCCATCGTGGGCGGCAGTCTTCGCGCTGCTTCGATCCTGCGTCTGCTGACCGAGGTGGACAACATCGTCGGTGGCCGCGATCGCCTGCAACAACACGATCCGCTCCGGCGATGCGTCTTGCCGAGGACTTCGGCATCTACAGCACGCGGGAGATCACCGAGATCTACCAGATCCCCGATCTCGACCTCATCATCGACATGTCCGGCGATGAGGAGACTCACGCCGTTCTTCAGAGTCAGTGCCCACCTGGCGTCGAGATGATAGGTACGCACGGCTCTGAGCTCGTCTGGGACCTTCTCGTGGCCAAGAAGCGCGGCGAAGAGCAGGAGAAGCTCTTCGTCGAGCTTCAGGTCGCCTACGACAAGATCCGCAGCCACGAGCGGCGTCTGCAGTCGGGCAAGGAGGCGCTCGAGCGCACGAACGAGGAACTCGAGGGCCGGCTCGCTGAGATCTTCTTCACACACGAGTTCTTCAAGGCGCTCACGAGCTACAGCTCCGTGGATGACGTGTGCAGCCTGATCGTCGACGGCGCCAACGGTATCCTCGGCGCTGAGATCTCGTGTGTGTACCTCTTCGAGCGTGAGGACTGGACGCTCAGGCTGCGCGCATCACAAGGTCGCGCAGCAGATGCCTTCCAGACCGTCGTGCCTGTTTCGGACACGATCTTGGGCCGCACGTTCCGCGACGGCATCGTGCAGGAGCATGACGTGGAGCTCGGAGCCGAGTCGGCCGGGTGGGTCCGCAACTCCAGCGACGTCCGCTCCCAAGCCGCTGTGACACTCAAGAGCGGCGATCACATCATCGGCGTCATGGTCGTGGCCTCGGCGACCTATCGGGAGATGACGGCAGCGGAGATGGAGCGCCTCTCAGTCATCGGAAACCAGTCGTCGCTCTCGCTTCAGAACGCCCTGCTCCACGGCGAGCTTGAGCGGCTGTCGGTCACCGACCGGCTCACCGAGCTCTACAACCACGGCTACTTCAAGCAGCGTCTCGACGAGGAAGTCGGCCGTGCTGACCGGTTCGGTCACAAGCTCTCCCTCATCATGCTCGACATCGATGACTTCAAGGAGTTCAACGACATGTTCGGCCACCCGCGCGGAGACACCGTCCTCAAGGGTGTGAGCGCCATCATCACGGCGCAATCTGCGCGAGATCGACGTGGCGGCCCGCTACGGCGGCGAGGAGTTCGTTCTCGTCCTCCCCGAGACCGATGCCGAGGGGGCGGCGGCGGTCGGAGAGCGCATCCGCGCCGAGATGGAGGCGCATCCCTTCACCGGGGCCGATGACATCCCGCCCACGGTCAAGACCATCTCTGTGGGCGTGGCGACCTTCCCGCTCCACGCGACGAATCCAGGCCGCTTGCTCGAAGCCGCGGACCGGGCGATGTATGCTGCAAAGAGAGAGGGTAAGAACAGGGTGAACATCGCAAGCTGATCTTCGCTGGGAGCGGTCAGGATGAGTCTCAGAAGTGCGCTCGAGACCTTGCCATCGGACCGCACGACCATGGCCGCCGTGCGGGAGATCATGGACCTGTTCTTCCATCACCCGGGCGAGTGGATGACGATGAACCGCGTCGCCGAGGTAACGGCGGTCCCCTCGGAGACAACACGAGGCGTTCTCAGCGTGCTCGACGGTTCGTTCGTGCTAGACTCCGACGACGATTCCGGGCGGTACTGCTACGAGCGCGACCCGCTCCTGGACCTGGAGATACGACGTTACCTGCGCCGAGTCGACACGCATTCGAACGCGATTCGCAGCAACGTGGAGGAGTTCCGGCGCCGCTACGGGGAACGATAGACGCAGACGATCTCACTCTGGTTGCGAGCTGATGTGAAGCCCATCTTGCCTGGCGGACGCGGTTCCGCCGTCGAAGACATCCAGAAACGCCTCATGGTCCTCGGCTATGACCTGGGCCCGACAGGCGTAGACGGCGTGTTCCTCGGCATGACGCGAGACGCCGTGGTCGCCTTCCAGAACGAGCAGGGCCTGTCCGAGGACGGCGTTGTGGGCACGGAGACCTGGTCGGCCTTGGTGGACTCGACCTTCACCCTGGGAGACCGGATGCTCTACCTGCGGCTGCCGCACTTCCACGGAAACGATGTCCGTGAGCTTCAGGAAGCGATGAACACGCTCGGCTTCGCGTGCGGCACTGTAGATGGGATCTTCGGCGCGTTCAGTGAGCACGCGGTGCGCGAGTTCCAGCGCAACAGCGGACAGCCCGACGACGGCATCGTCGGCCCTGGCACGGTCCGCTCGCTCGACTCGCTGCGGCATGTGTGGGAGGGCAAGGACCCAACGTCACCCTCGGCGGCCACGACCTCGCATGCACGCCGTGTCGAAGCGCTCTCTCGTCGTCCGGTCGAACTGGTCATCACGGGAGACAGAGCTGCCGACATCGCCGATCGAGTGGTCAATCTCGCCAGAGCGACCGACGAGAGCGCGCCGATCTGGGTCTCCGGCGCACCCGAGGCGACCTTCTCCAAGCGTCAGGATGCACCTGATGTCAGATGCCACCGAGGCCGATCCAGAGGTGCCCACGGTGGTGCTCGGGGACGACCCGATCTCTGCCCTCTCCCGACGCTTCATGACCGCTCTTTCCGCAGCTCAGGCATCATGTGCTGACATCGAGGTCGAGCTGACGACCTCCGTCGGCGAGGACGAGACACAGCGCCAGAGGCAGGCCATCCGGTTGCTCGATGCGTTGTGCATCGCATTGGCCTGATGGCATGACGCGTGCTAGGATATGGCGGTTGCCATGAACGCGACCCGCGGAGGGGGTTCCGCTCTGAAAGGCCGCATCAAGACATCCATAGCGCTTATTGCTGCCCTCGTATTGGGTATGAGCGCATCCGCCGCATACGGCACTCCC
Organism: uncultured Actinomycetes bacterium; assembly: GCA_963850695.1. Lineage (GTDB taxonomy): Bacteria > Actinomycetota > Coriobacteriia > Anaerosomatales > CAWKMJ01 > CAWKMJ01. The sequence continues at coordinate 522,603 of CAWKMJ010000001.1, read as the reverse complement.
AGCATCAGCGACAAGCAAGCTGAGGCTGCACGCGTCAAACAGCAGATAGACAAGCTGGATACAAAGGTCGAGGTCGCCGCCGAGGACTTCAACGAGGCGAGCGAGCGTCACGCCGAGCTGACAAGGCAGGTGGACGAGACCCGTGTCGAGCTCGAGAAGACGCGTGCACGCATCGGTGAGTTGCAGGGAATGCTCTCGACGCGCGCGGAATCCATGTACAGGACCGGGCCGCTCAGTATGGTCGAGGTCTTGCTCGACACCACCTCGTTCGAAGAGTTCGCCGCGACGTGGGACGTCCTGAAGGATCTCAACACGCGCGACGCGGACGCCGTCTCTGAACTCAAGGTCGCCCGTGCTCAGGTGGAGCGCGCCGAGGCCGACCTCGCTGCCAAGCAGGCTGAGGCCGAGTCGGTCAAGAAGCAGATGGCCGCCAACCAGAAGTCCATCGAGAACCAGCTCGCCAGCCGCAAGAGCATGCTGACCGGCCTCGAGAGCGAGATCGCTGCTCTGGAGCGCGCAGAGTCGGCTCGCGCAGCGGCCGCCGCAGCCAGTTCCTCTCGTTCGAAGTCCTCTGTGTCTTCGGGCAACAAGTCCTTCCCGGCGCCCACACGGGCGCCGCGCAGCGAGGTCGTCAACGTTGCGAAGCGGTATCTCGGCGCACCGTATCGCTGGGGTGCCAGTGGCCCGAACTCCTTTGACTGCAGCGGTTTCACGTCGTTCGTCTATCGTCAGGTCGGCGTCTCACTCCCGCGCACCTCGCGTGCGCAGATCGGGGCAGGACAGCGCGTGTCCCGTTCTGACCTGCAGCCGGGCGATCTGGTGTTCTTCGGCAGCCCGATCCATCATGTGGGCATCTACGTCGGGGGCAACTCATACATCCACTCGCCGCGGACCGGCGATGTCGTCAAGATCTCATCTCTCACACGTCGCGACTATGCGGGTGCGTGCCGGCCCTAGGTCGCGTGTTCGCCCAGCTGTGAGCGCCACCTAGCTCCGTAGTGACTCGCGCTGCGGTATGCTTGGAGGGTCCGGTAGGACTCGTGTGGCGGGGGGTTGAACGTGGCCGAGATCGACGGACTCCTCAAGATGATGGCCGAGCAGGGTTCTTCAGACCTGCACATCAAGGTCGGTTCGCCTCCGGCTGTCCGCCTCAACGGCAAGCTGATCGTTCTGAGCGACTACGCGAAGCTCACGCCGGAGCGCACGAGAGCGCTTGCGATGGAGCATGATGGACGAGCGCCAAGCGCAGACGTTCGAGAACCACCGGGAAGCCGACTTCGCCTACTCGCTCAAGGGGATCGGTCGATTCCGTGTCAACGTCTTCCAGCAGCGTGGCAGCGTGGGGATGACGATGCGCCGTGTGGCCACCGATCGCGCTTCCATGGAGGAGCTCGGGCTTCCTCCGGTCATCAGGCGGCTGGCCGATGAGCCGCGCGGTCTTGTTCTCGTCACCGGCACGGCCGGCTCGGGAAAGACGACCACTCTCGCATCCATGATCGACCACATCAACTCCACGCGCGAGGGTCATATCGTCACGATCGAGGACCCGATCGAGGTCCTGCATCATGACAAGAAGTGCATCGTGAACCAGCGCGAGATCGGCATCGACACCGATAGCTATGCTGATGCTCTGCGGCATGTCGTGCGGCAAGACCCGGATATCGTGCTCATCGGTGAGATGCGAGATCATGAGACCGTGGCCGCCGCTCTGACCGCAGCCGAGATCGGCAACCTCGTGCTCTCGACCCTGCACACGATCGATGCGACCGAGACCATCAACCGCATCATCGACTTCTTCCCCCCGTACCAGCAGAAGCAGATCCGTCTCATGCTTGGCGCCGACTCTCAAGGGCATCATCTCTCTGCGGCTGATCCCTTCGATCAACGGCGGACTCGTGCCTGCCGTAGAGGTCATGGTCATGACGGGTACGGTGCGGGAGTACATCACCGATTCGGAGAAGACATACCTGATCCGAGACGCCATCGAAGAGGGCGAGTTCTACGGCATGCAGACCTTCGACCAGGCGCTCCTGCAGCTCTACAAGGACCGCCAGATCACGCTCGACGACGCCATGGCGATGGCAGCCAACGCCCATGACTTCAAGATCAAGGTGCAGGCAGCTCGGAGTGGATCCGAGCACCGCGGCAGAGAGCGGTATCTACTAGTCCGCCGGCCCATGCGGAGTCTCTCGGCATCACAGCGCGTCGTCCGCCCGTCTCGCGCAGTCGTCTGGCCGCACCCCGCATGAGGAGTTCCTCATACCTCTCATCCGCAGGGCTGGTATCGTGCTTGCAGCACCCGCTGCCGATGTGGAAAGAGGGCACGATCCCACTACGTGAGCAGGCCGTATCCGTTTGTCGCTCCAGAGCGTTACAGAGATTGGAAGCTTGAAACCTGGATGACGGTTCCTGACGACAGGCATGTCGATCGCATCGTGCGTCGCGCGGTCAAGGGCGACACCGAGGCCTTCGGTCAGATCTACGATATCTACGTGGATCGGATCTACGGTTTCGTGAAGTCGCGTGTCCGCAACAGCCACGATGCAGAAGACATCACCGAGACGGTCTTCCTCAAGGCGTTCGAGGCGATTCGCTCCTACGATCGCAGAGGACTGCCGTTCGGGGCGTGGCTCTTCCGGATCGCACGGAACGCCACGGTCGATCACGTGAGGCGACAGGGTCGCGTACCGGATCCGGTCGAGGACCTCGAGGTCGAGGTCGGCGCGGCCGACACGCGTGTCGATGAGGAAGCTATCGCGGCGGCAGACGCCTCGGTAGTGCGGGAGGCGGTGGCAAGTCTCACCGATGACCAGGCCGATGTCATCACGTGCCGCTTCCTGTTTGACATGGACATACGAGCCACAGCCAAGACGCTCGGTCGCACAGAAGGGGCCGTCAAGGCCCTGCAGCACCGGGCGCTCAAGAATCTGGCTCGCATGCTTGAGATGAAGGATCTGAGATGAGCAAGGTAGGACACAGCAGCCAGGAGGATGCCCGCGACACGATTCGCGGCGCGTTCGAGACGATGCCTGATGAGGCCAAGACGGCCATGCGCCACCGCGTCCTCGTGTCGGCATCCTACTCGGCGACTCCCGGTCGGGTGCGGATCGCGTTCTCGCGAGCTGCGGCAACGTTCACGACCGTCGCCGTCCTGCTGACGGGCACGTCGTATGCCGCTGCGATCTCTGTTCCAGGCGACGCGCTGTACCCGGTCAAGCGTGCGGTCGAGGAGGTCCACGTAGCACTCGCGCCCGGCGGGCCGGAGAATGCACTCGTCCGTCAGACGAGGACTCGTGCCGAGGAGGTCCGTCGCCTCATGGAGATGGACGCCCCCGAGGCGATCATCGATCAGGCAGCCACGGGCTTCGGCGAGGCGGCGACACGTGCCGTCAAACAGGCTGGCAGTCCTGAGGAAGCAGCGCACACGGTTCGCAAGATCGAAGCCGGCGTTGCGGGGCAGCCGCCCGGAGTTCAGCAGCGAGTCGAAGAGGCCCTGCCTCCGGGCAGCGACAGTGCCCCACAGGGCTCCGAGGACGCTCCGGGAACACAGGATCCGGGCTCTGGCGCGGGTTCTGAGGGCGGGTCCGATTCGGAGAAGCCGGGCCCAGGGCCGGGCGAATCCCAGGGCAACAACCCGTAACCTCGCCGCCCTCTCCTGCGTTGCTGTGGGTGGAGGAGCGCGAGACATCGAGAGGTGAGAGCTTTGAGTCGACGGATGATCATCATCATCGCCTGCGTTCTCGCGCTTGCACTCACTCTGCCGGTCGCCGCCATTGCGGGCAACGGCCAGTCGGGTGGGGAAGGCAAGGGCGTCAGCGAACAGGTCCAGAACAAGGGCGAGGCAGAAGAGCCTGTTCAGGAGCGCGTCCAGGAGAAGAAGCAGGAGCAAGCGTCGGGCGAGTGCGCTGAGGGCCCTGAGGCCAAGAAGCGCGAGCGCGTGCGCGAGGAGAAGCGTGATGGGAACTACCCCGAGGAGGCTCCGGGCGACGGCGATCGCGACCGCGTCAGGGAGCGCTCCACTGAGGAGAGTCAGTCCGCTGAGACCACCGATGCAGTCGAGGTTCCTGAGGTGCCTGACGATGGCTCCGACGACTCCACCGAGTCGGTCGAGGCTGGCGATGGCGAGCAGGACGACGGCGTGATCGCCAGCATCACAGCCTGGGTCACCGGGCTCATGAGGTCGCTGGGCCTCGCATAGACACTCCTGTCACCCGTCGGGGGCGGGTGACCGAGGATCACTTGAAGGGCCGCCGCGAGGCGGCCCTTCGCATTCCCGCGAAGACCAGGGTGGCGCCGACTGTGGCTCCAGCGACATCAACGGCCCAGTCAAGGGGATCGGCGTTGCGGCCCGGAACGAACACCTGGTGGATCTCGTCGGACAAGCCATAGGCGGCGGCCAGACCGACAGCGGCCGCCAGCAGCGCGGGCGTCCTTGCCCTCACCGCGAACGCAAGGGCGGCGCCCAGGACGGCATACTCGATGAAGTGCGCCCAGTAGCCGAAGCGCCCGGGCACGTCGGATCCAGGTACGGATGAGGCCGCGAAGATGAGCGTCATCCACGCTATCGCTGGGACCCACCTCATGACACCCGTGGCTCGATTCACCGGCTGACCTCTCCTCGACGATGACGGAGTGTACCACGTCGTCTTGACGTGCGGGACGCTCGGGTGGGAGTGTTGAGCGCATTGCGCAGCGCGGCTCGCCCGAGCCGCGGGAGGAGAGAGGGGAAGGTCGTGACGCGCAGGTCAGCCGTAGTGTCCGCTGTCGTATCCGCGCTCTGCTTCGGCTCTCTCGCCGTTCTGGCCTCGATGGCCTACCAGCAGGGAGCCGAGCCGCTGCAGCTGCTTGTGTGGCGATTCGGGCTGGCCACCGTGCTCCTCGCCGCTTTCCTCGGTATCCGCTCGCCGGCATCGCTCAAGGTGACCAGGGGTGATCTTGCCCGCTACGCGGTGTTGTCTGGCGCGGGCTATGGCGCTGCCTCACTGTGCTTCTTCTTCGCGCTTCGCTACGTGGACGCATCAGTGGTCGCGATACTGCTCTACACCTATCCGACGATGGTCGTGGTCGTCGAACGCTTCATAACCGGCGTGCCCCTCACTCGATCGCGGATAGTCGCAGTGGCGGTGACGTTCCTCGGCTGTGTGCTGGTCGTCAATCCCTTCGGGGAGGCCGGTGCGGCGAGCGTCATCGGCGTGCTTCTTGGGCTGGGGGCTGCGGCGGGCTATGCGAGCTTCAGTGTTCTGAGCCACCGATGGCTCAAGGGTCGCAGTCGTGGCGGGCTGATGGTGTACATGTTCGCGTTCACGGCGCTCATCGCTCTTGGTGCGGCGCTGCTCACTGGTTCCTCGATCAGCCCGCAGGCATGGTCCACCGAGGTGTGGGTCCTTCTCGGCACCATCGTGCTGCTGCCCACGTTCGCCGCGATACTGCTGTACTTCGCGGCACTGCGCTCCCTCGGCGCAGCACAGGCGGCTCTCATCTCGACGACTGAGCCGGTCTTCACCATCGCGCTGGCCGCCCTCGTCCTGGGCGAGCGCCTGACGATCATCCAGTGGGTCGGAGCGGCCTTCGTGATCTGCGGCGTGGTGATCGCCGAGATGGGCGCTCGGCGCGCCGAGGCGCTGGCTGCGGTGTAGGAGTGGAGCGCTAGCCTGCAGGGAGCAGGACGGCGAGGTTGCCCGAGACCCAGACTGCCGCGGCAGCCGCGACCTCGAAGCCCGCGACCCAAAGCACGGTCGCTCGGGGGTCGACGCGGGGGATGGCGAGCCTGCCGAGGTAGTACTTGGTCAGGGCGAGCGAGCCGATCCAGGCCGCCACATAGAGGAGAGGTGTGATTCCCGCCGCATAGGGGAGCAGGCCCGCGCCCCACGCTGCAGTGAGTGCGTTGCGACCGCTGCTGTCGAGGCCCGGATCGACCAGACGCATGACCACGAGGCGAGCACCGGCCCACGCGAGGGCCACGAGGATACTCAGCGTCCAACCGAGTGCGTTGCTCGCATCGCTCACGTAGGCCGCGAGCGCCGTGCCGACGCAGACGGCGAGCAGACCCGTCCAAACAGCCGACCTCCGACCCTCATCCGTGCCGAGGAGTGCTCCGCTCAGCAGCGCCCACGTCTGACGCCAAAGTGAGCTGACCGCGTGGGTCACGCGCGCGAGTGCGCGGGGCAAGGGCCGGAACATCACGGCCACCGTCCGCTCGAGCCGGTCGATGAGGTCGGGATCCGGTGTTGGAGGGGCTGATCGGTCTGTTTCGCGTGATACCATGTTCTCCGATCCCCCGACGGGGCGCAGGACTCCTGAGAAGGCGCATTCGCCCTCGTTGCAGAGGCGTCGGTGCGGTTCTTGCTACGTTCGAAGTGTACTCGACACGACGTCCGACTCGGAGGCTCGCGTGTCCGGATCTGGGCATCTCGCCTCGATACTCAAGATCACGGCAGCAGTGCTCGTGGTCATGCTGGTCGCTCTCCTCGGCACCAGCGTCTACCTGTACCAGCTCTCATTGACCCTTCCTGATGTTGACATGGCCTCGGAAGACTTCGAGACTGCGCGGACTTCGATCGTGTACGCCGCTGACGGGACCGTGCTGGCGGAGTGGCATGGCGAGGAGAACCGCACGCTTGTGGCGATCGAGGATGTCCCTCAGTACGCCAAGGATGCGGTCGTCGCGATCGAGGACGAGCGGTTCTACGAGCACAATGGCGTTGATGTACAGGCGATCGCGCGGGCGTTTCGGGCCAATGCCGAGGAGGGTGAGGTCGCGCAGGGCGGCAGCACCATCACCCAGCAGCTCGTGAAGATCATGTGTACCGGCGGCGAGCGCACGCTGACGCGGAAGATCCGCGAGGCGCTGCTGGCCTACCAGCTCGAAGCTCGAACCGACAAGGACGATGTCCTTGAGGCCTATGTGAACACGGTGTACTTCGGACATGGTGCCTACGGTATCGAGTCGGCGGCACAGACCTACTTCGGGACCTCGGCCAAGAACCTCACACTTGCTCAGTCGGCGACGCTTGCCGGCGTGCTGGCATCCCCGGGTTCCTACTCCCCAGTCGACGACCTCGAGGCCTGCCGCGCGCGGCGCGACCTCGTCCTCGGCAAGATGCGAGAGCTCGGCTACATATCGGAGGCCGAGGAGACAGCCGGATCGCAGGAGCCCCTCGAGATAGCCCCACCACAGGACACCCCTGACCGAGCACCGTACTTCGTCGAGTACGTCAAGCAAGAGCTCATCGACAGGCTCGGTGCCGATTCCGTGTTCAAGGGCGGGCTGCGTGTCCAGACGACGCTCGATCCGGTCCTCCAGGCCGGCGCGGAGCGCGCCGTAGCAGCCCACCTCGCGCAGCCGGGGGACCCAGAGGCGGCACTCGTCGCAATCGAACATGCCACGGGCCGGGTCGTTGCGATGGTTGGCGGACGTGACTTCCAGGCGAACCAGTTCAACCTGGCCGCGCAGGGCCGTAGGCAGCCCGGCTCGGCGTTCAAGCCGTTCGTGCTCGTGCGCGCGCTCGAGGAGGGGGTTCACCCCGACCAGGTCTTCGAGACGTCGCCCTACTCGGTCCAGGTCAAGGATGGCGTGTGGAACGTCCAGAACTACGAGAACGAGTTCGCCGAGGGCAAGCTGAGTCTGAGGGCGGCCACCAACTGGTCGGTCAACGCGGTCTTCGCTCGGCTGATCATGAAGGTCGGTGCGGAGGATGTGGTCGAGGCGGCCCATCGGATGGGCATCACGAGCGAGCTCGAGCCCAATCCCGCCATCGCGCTGGGCGGCCTTTCGCATGGGGTGACGCCACTCGAGATGGCCTCGGCCTACGGGACCATCGCGTCCAAGGGGATGCGCACCGAGCCGACCGGTATCGTGAGCGTCTCCGATGATCAGGGCGACGTCGTCTACGAGCCGGGCGTCACTTCTGAGCGTGCCATCGAGGAGCCTGTGGCTGTCGAGACCTCCCTCATGCTCCACGAGGTCGTAGAGAGCGGCACTGGTATCGCAGCCAAGCCGAAGAGTGCCTGGGCCGCAGGCAAGACCGGCACGACCCAGTCCTACAGGGATGCGTGGTTCGTGGGATTCGCCGAGGACATCTCATGTGCGGTCTGGGTCGGCTATCGGGAAGGGCAGGTGGAGATGACCGACGTGCACGGCATCACTGTCACGGGTGGCAGCTACCCGGCCCGCATCTGGAAGACCTTCATCGACGCCGCCGTGGCTCACTCCGGCTCGCCGGTGACACCGCCTGACGGCAGTGTTGTGGAAGACGAGGGTGGCTCTCCAGACGCCGCATCGGATACCGTACTCGTGAGTGTGTGCCCGGACTCGATGCATCTGGCCAACAAGCGTTGTCCCGACCCGGTCGAGATGTACCTGGCTCCGGGCCTGGTGCCAGAGCGGGACGTGTACGCGTCACTAGGGACTCGATGTCGGAGGGAGACGAGGGTGGATCACTACCGAGCGCTGCAGGTCTCTGACGATGCCGAGCCTGAGGTGATCGACCGCGCATATCGCACACTCTCGATGAAGTACCATCCCGACGTCGTGCCGGAGGGTCAGAGGGAGTCCGCGCACAGACGCATGCAGCGCATCAACCTCGCCTACGCGGTGCTCAGCGACCCTTCACGCCGCAGCGACTACGATCGCACGCTAGCCCAGACAGCCGGGTCACTCGGCATGGGACACGTTCATGGACAAGGGTCTGTTCGGGATGTTCATGGACAAAGTAGCGCCCCGGCCGACTTCTCGGACGAGGCGCTAGGGTCACTCTCTGTGCAGCGGGATCTACGCCCGCTCGGCGGTCCTCTCCAGCTTCTGCTGCACTGCCCGCAGAATCGCCGGGTAGGAGACCGCGCCGTCATAGACGGGCGTCCCGTCGATGGCGGTCACGGGGTAGAGGAGACCGCGCGTCTCTATCTCATCGACGACGCTCGGCGTGTTGCGGCTTTCACCGATTCCTGGGAGACGTCGCAGGTACATGATCTCAGCGGAGTCGCCAAAGCGGCGCTCCATCTCGTGTCTGATGATCGCCGTGATCTCCTCCGGAGACCATGAAGGGCCTCAACCGCCGCTGTAGCACGCGGTCTGAGCTGGGACATCGAATACCTCGACGGTAACCTTGGTGTCGCTCATGCTGGGTCTCTCCCTATCCGAACCGTACGGCTCCGCCGGCGCACACGCGGGCACAGATACCGCACCCGCGGCATTGGTCATCATTGACAGTGTATCCGTTGGCTCCCGGATACGCGCCCCCTTGTATCGGGACGATGGCACCCGTCGGGCACACACGCGCCGACGGGCATCCGGGTGAGCGGTCACACGTTGTGTTGTCGATTGTTATCGCCTGCATTCTCGCTGGAACTCCTTGCTCTCGGGGTCATCGGTACGGGCACCGCCGCATCCTGGGTGAAGTATACCCCAAGGGGTATAGTTCAATCAATCCCGCACACACTTGTCTGCCGTGCTCGTCTGATTGGTACTATGGAGCGGGAGATGCCGGTCGAACCACATGGAGGACGCTTTGACACGCGTATTCGCGCAAGCCAACAGGAAGCTCCTGCTCATCATGCTTGGTGCCGGTGTCGTCATCGGCGTGGCGTTTCCGCTGATCGCTCAGTTCTTCGTCGACGCCAAGAGCACGACCTCGTGGATCGTCTTCTGGGCTCTCTGCATCGTCGCGGGAATGGCTCTCGGCTTTCTGTGCGTGTGGGTCGCGACCAGCACGGGCCATCGCATGTTCCTCGAGGTCGTCGAGGAAGCCGACAGGCGTTTCGATCTCGAGGTGTGCCCTGATGGCGAGTGCGACCGATCTTCAGGACGAGCTCATCGGCCTGCTCGGGCGCTCGAGCGGTCTGCTCGAACAGCGCGCAGGCGGTCAACAACGACATGCGTGCCCTGACCGCCGAGGTTCTTGCCGCGACCGAGGAGCAGGCATCCGGCGCCGCCGAGCAGGCCGCGGCGGTCACACAGACGTCGGCGACGGTCGAGGAGCTCGCACAGACCTCGAAGCAGATCGCCGAGAACTCCTCGGCCGTGGTCGCCGTGGCCGAGCGCACGCTGGCTAGTGCCGAGGAGGGCATGCAGGCTGTCGCCGACACGACCGAGGGCATCGAGGACATCCGCACATCGACACAGGCATCTTCGGACCGCATCCTCGCTCTGGGCGAGCGCAGCCAGGAGATCGGTCGTGTGCTCATCATCATCGATGACATCGCCGAGCAGACGAAGATCCTCGCGCTCAACGCGGCCATCGAGGCCGCACGTGCCGGTGAGGCAGGCAAGGGCTTCGCAGTCGTCGCCGAGGAGATCCGCAAGCTCGCCGACTCGGTCACCGAGTCCACGCAGGAGATCGGCCGCGTCGTGCGAGAGATCCAGGCATCGACGTCCCAGCTCATCATGTCGACCGAGCGCGCGGCGAAGAAGGTCGACGAGGGCAAGGGTCTCGCCTCATCGACGGCCGACTCGCTCGACACCATCGTGGTCCAGGTCGAGGAGACCACCGACGCCGCCAAGCAGATCTCGATCGCGACCCAGCAGCAGCGGACCGCTTCAGACCAGGTCGTGCTCTCGATGAAGGAGGTCGCCCAGGTCAGCCAGCAGGCGGCCGAGACCTCCCGGCAGATCTCTGCGGCGATCACGGACCTCAACCAGCTCGCCGACTCGCTGCTCTCGCGCTAGCTGCCGCGATGGGACTCGTCGACGAGAGACTCTGCCGCGGCAGGGCTCAGCGTGCCCGCGATCGCCGCTCCCGTGGCCGAACTACGTCCCGGCCACGCGCGCGGGTGACCTTGTCTTCACCTCCGGCCAGCTCCCGATGCGCGAGGGCGAGCTCGTGGCGCCGGGGACTCGTCGGGTCAGATGTCTCGTCGAGCAGGCCCAGGAGTGCGCCGCTCAGTGCGCGCTCAACGCGCTTGCGGCCGCCTCCACCGTGTGCGACCTGGACGAGGTCGCGCGTGTGGTGAAGCTCGTCGGATACGTTGCCTCCGCGCCAGGGTTCATCGCACAGCCCGCGATCATCGACGGGGCCAGTGAGGTCCTGGTCACTCGCGTTCGGCGAGAGCGGGCGGCCACGCGCGCGAGGCCGTGGGCGTGGCGGAGCTCCCGCTGGGATGCCCCCGTGGAGGTATCGCTGGTCCTTGAACTTCGCTGTCGGAGTCTCTGGACGGCAGCCTAGCTTCCTGCTGGGTAGGACATCACGCCTCAGGTGGCGAAAGTAATCAGTGGAAGGCGCCTCGGAGTTGTGTGGATTCTGTTGAGTCGCGAGAGGCGTTCCAGTATCGTTGTCGTGGTGCGCGGCCGCTATGTGCCGCCGTTCACATTCACGTGTGCGTATGTCGGCCCCTGATGGAGCAAGGAGAGATGTGTAATGCCCAAGATCTCTTTGGCGGGGTTCAAAGACCCAGGCGCCGGCCCCGGTACATCATCTGGACCGGCACGCGTCCTCTTTGGTCTCGTCGCCTTCATCATTCTCGCGCTTGGGGGTGACATCGAGCTACTGGTTCTGCGCCGACGTGTGTCACAAGGTGCAGGACGACACGATCACCGCCTACAACAACTCGACGCACAGCGAGATCAACTGCATGGCATGTCACATGCCGGCGAACGCCGACCCCATCACCTTCGTGCTGCACAAGGTGACGGCGCTTGGTGAGCTGTATCTCACAGTCACCGACAACTACGAGATCCCGCTGAACAAGGGTTCGCATCTTGCGATGGACGGCGATCACATGCCGTCGACGCAGTGCACGCAGTGCCACTCGGAGAACCGAGTGGTCACGCCGAGCGACGGCATCATCATCGATCACGTGGTGCACGAGGAGAACGAGGTCCACTGCACGGTGTGTCACAACCGCATCGCGCACGACGAAGACGGACATCAGTTCGTCAACGTGGATCCGGCGACGGGCGAGCTCAACACCGGTCACCCCGACTTCATGGATGATGACCGCGTGCTTCCGCTGTCACAGTCTCGAGGCCGATCGCGTCGCGCCGGGCGCATGCTCGGCATGTCACCCGGCCGACTTCCAGCTCAAGCCTGCCGAGCCACTTCGAAGAGGGCTTCTATCCCGCCGGTCACGCCGAACTTGCCAACGAGCAGATCGAGAAGGTCGAAGGCGGCGGACGACGAGGGCGAGTCCGAAGAGGCGCGACCGAGGACGAGGCTGCCGAGGGAACGACCGGAGCTGCCGAGCAGCCGAGGAAGGCACGATGACCGAGGGTGCCGAGGAGGCAACCGCCGAGGCCGCAGCTGAGGAAGAGCACGCCGAAGAAGAGGCGGCACGAGGACGAGGAGCACGCCGAGGACGAGGGTCACGAAGAAGGCCTCCACGGCCTGCCCACCGTTGACGAGATCAACGAGTGCTACACGTGCCACCTCGAGTCGTTCTGCATCAACTGTCACGGCATGGAGATCCCGCACCCGCAGGAGTTCCTCGAGGAGACTCACGGCCAGGTCTGCCGTCTGACAAGATGGACAAGTGCGACATGTGCCATCAGGTCGTCGCGACCAACGTTCGTCTTCTGCAACGACTGCCACCACGGCACGGAGTCCGACTGGGAGTACGATCCGGCAGTGGTCGTGGCAGACGCAGCACGCCGAGGCAGTCACCACCAACGGCGTCGAGGGATGCCTCGAGGTGTGTCACGACACGAAGTTCTGTCAGGACTGTCACAACGAGCTCAAGCCGGTTCCCTCGTCGCACAAGGGCGAGACGTGGCTGCACAACGAGCTGACTGTGACCAAGTATCCGGACGAGGCGGCCAAGCCCTCGGCCGATCACGCGGTCAAGGCCACACAGGCTCCCGACTCATGCGAGGTCTGTCACGGCGCGGGCGGTCCCAACGCCAAGTTCTGCACGGACTGTCACGGCTTCGACATGCCGCACCCTGACGACTTCAAGGAGTTCCACTCCAAGACCGGTCGGGACAACGCGGCCGCCTGTCAGAACTGCCACCAGTTCCCGGAGATCTGCAGCAACTGCCACCACGCAGGCTCCAGTCCCTGGAAGCCGTGGGCGCAGGTACACGGTGGCGTCGTGAACGAGCAGGGCGCCGAGAGCGTGTCTCGATCCGTGCCACGGCGAGAAGAAGTTCTGCGTCGACTGCCACAACGCGGAGAACGCACTTCCCGCTTCGCACAAGGCCAAGGACTGGACGCGCCGCGCCGCTGTCGACACGCCGGCCAAGCACCCGGCCGCCTACGACGACAACGCCGAGAGCTGCACGTACTGCCATGGTGACGGCGGGCCCAACGACAACAAGTTCTGCTCAGGCTGTCACGGGCTCGAGATGCCGCACGTCGCGGAGTTCAAGGACACACACGGTCCTGACATGGTCGATGGCTCGATCAACAGAGGTACGTGCGCGAACTGTCACCAGCAGGTGTACTGCGACAACTGCCACCATGAGGGTTCCACGGGCGCCAAGCCGTGGCAGCAGGAGCACCCGGCTGTCGTCAAGGAGAACGGCGCTGAGCCGTGCTTCGAGTGCCACGAGCCGACCTACTGCGCCGAGTGCCACGTTGGGCTGAGCCGGTAGTAGCCCTGGCTACACATCGCTAGCAGTGATGCGAGGCCCCTCCGAACGGAGGGGCCTCGTTCTTTCTGCACGCGTCGCGGACGGAAGCCCTTTGCCCTCGCCGCCGGGTAGCGTGTATGATTTCGGCTCGTCGGGATGTGGCTCAGCTTGGTAGAGCGCTGCGTTCGGGACGCAGAGGTCGTGGGTTCGAATCCCGCCATCCCGACCAATCGAACCGGTCGGCAGGTCGGCATCGAGGCCGGCCTGCCGTTTCTCATTCCTTGGAGAGGGCAGACCAGGTGCTGGAGACCGCGCTCATGTGGCTGGGCTTCGGACTATGCCACCAGTTGCCGGAGCGCTCGCTCTTCGGCGGGGTCTACCAGGTGCCCGTGTGCGCACGCGACGAGGGCATCTACATCGGCTTCGTCGTGGCCCTCCTCCTTATGGCCTTCTTCGAGCGTGGAGGACGCCGCTCCTCGGGGTCCCCGCCGTGGTGGGTCCTGCTCACCCTCGTCGGATTCCTGGTCGTGATGGCGCTTGATGGGCTGAGCTCGTACGCGGGCCTGCGGGCGACGAGCAACGAGATTCGGCTCATGACGGGCCTGATGGCCGGGGTTGCCATCTCGGTCTTCACCGTCCCACTCGTCAACAGTCAGTTGTGGCGCAGCGCCGGGACAGGGCAGCGTGCTTGGACGACCCTGGGAGTTCGCGGCTCTGCTCGCCGTGATGGTCCTGACGTACGCGATCGTCATGCTGGGTCTTCCCGCTTCTTGGAATCCTTCACCCCGTCATCGTCTCGGTGGCGATCCTCGCGACGTTCACGACGGTGCTGCTCGTCATCGTGTGTCTGCTGCCGCCGTTCGAGCAGCAGGCGGACAGGCTCCGGGACGCTTGGAAGCCGATACTCATCGCGTTTGCGGCTGCCGTCCTTCTGCTCGCAGCCGCCACGGCTCTGCGTGTGTACATGCTGCGGCTTGTAGGCCTCGATCAACCGATGCCCAAGTTCTAGGGACGAAGCGGCGAACCGGCCAGCCGAACGTTCGCACTAGACTACTGCATGCGGTAGAGTCGTTATCGTGCGCCCGACGGCTTGGAGGACAGACGAGTGGCCTACACCAACAAGGATGAGGTACGTGTCTCGATCTCTACGTCCGTCTATCAGGATCGAGGGCGAGATGTACGTGCTCTCCGGCAGCCGTCTCACCGACGCGCTCAACTCCAAGGCCAAGGACTTCTTCGCCATAACGAACGTCCAGGTCTACGACATCGACTCTGGCGAACTGCTCTTCGAACCCGAGTACCTCGCGGTCAGCCGAGAGGCGATCATCACCATCTTCCCGCTCTAGCCCATCGACGCTGTCAGACCCTCCCGCTACGCTTCGTCACACGACGGAGCAAGGAGGGTCTTGTGGACTGCACGACGAAATCTCGGGCGCTATCGCTTCCTCACGGCATCGACGGAATCCTGGACGAGCTGGTCGAGGAGTCGATGGAGCGTTGGGGGGTCCCCGAGCATCTGGCCGAGCGGGCATCAGCAGCGACTCGCAGGCAGATCGAGTGGGATGACTCAAGGCCGGAGCGCTCGAGAGCGCGCGTCCAAGCGTACTACTCGGGTTCTCTGCGCGGGATGGCGCTCAGGTCGAGAAGCAGGGACACGGCACCTCTGAGAGCCCGCTTCGCGCTCGCGACGATCGTCGACGACCTGCGCTCTCGTGGTGTGGATCCTGGAGAGGTGCGAGACATCGTGGTCGCCTCACACGGCGATCTGCTGCAGGAGTGCGGCATGGGCGAAGACCATCTCGACGTGGCGTGCTAGCGCTTTCAGTTGAAGACTGAGGACGAGACGATCTCGCCGCTCTCACGCCTCAGGACCCACAGGCGCTCCTTGTCTAGCATGCCTCCCGAGGAGCCCCATGCCTCGAGCACCACCCAGGCCTCCTGACCGTCCACGGTGGCTTCCTCGGCGTAGTAGGGGACCGATGCGGTGCCCGTTGGGAACTCGCTTGTCAGGATGTCGGCCAGTGTGGCCGCAGAGCCCCCGTCAGCCCTGAGGGCCGTGAGCTGGTCTCCGCGAAGCGCCGAGACGTCCTCGACCCGCTCATCGGCGAAGGAGGGCTCCTCGATCGTCGTGGCCAGCTCCTCGACTGACACAGCCGTGTAGGTGCCGCCCTCGGTGACATATGTCATCTCTGCGGACGAACACGCCACCAGCCCCAGTACCACCACTGTCGAGAGAGCAACGAGAACCAGACGTCTGGCCAATCGAATCACCCTTCCTCATATCCCTATTCCCATAGTAGGCCATCACGCGCTCCCGCCGGCTCGGCGTATAGTTGAGGACAGAGGCAGCGACGCTCTCGGAGGCGAGATGCAGAACATCATCTGTTTCGTTTCGGACTTCGGGCTCGAGGACACGTGGGTCGGAGTGTGTCACGCGGTCATCCACAACGCGTGTCCTCAGGCGCGCGTCGTCGACCTCGGGCACCAGATCTGCCCCTTCGACATCCGCAAGGCAGCGGCAGTCGCCTGCTCGGGTGTCTACCAGCTTCCCGATGCTATCCATCTGGTTGTTGTGGACCCGGGTGTGGGAGGCGGTCGAGCGGACCTGTGCCTCGTCACTGGCGCCGGCACGAGACTCGTGGGACCGGACAACGGGGTGCTCATCCCTGCGGCTCGCAGAGCCGGCGGCATCGAGCGCGCCGTGATCATCGATCCGGAGAAGATCGACTTCAAGCCGCCGCTGGCGACGTTCCACGCTCGCGACGTGATGGCACCCGCCGCTGCCGCTCTGGCATGCGGTGTCGATCCCGAGGCACTCGGCGATCCTGCCGACCCGGAGTCGCTTGTCGCCGCCCCGTTCGGGCCGCCTGTCAGCGAGGGGGAGGAAGTGGTCTCCGAGGTGGTCGATATCGACAGGTTTGGATCGGTGCGTGTGGGCATCTACGACTCGGAGCTGCCGGAGTTCGGGCTTGACACGAAACGTCTCGAGATGGCCTTCGGTCACTCCGTCATCGAGGTCGAGGTCGGGGCCACCTACTCGGACGCCGAGAAGGGTGGCGTCGTCGCCCTCATCGACTCCTCGGGATGGCTCACCCTCGCCGTTCGAAACGGGAGCGCGGCCGAGAGGTTCGGTATCGAACCCGGGGCACGGGCTCACATCCGGCCGCTCTGAGCGGGACGGCATCGATCGCTGTCAGACCTGCCCTCTATGCTCGTTGCACACGAGATGAGAGGGCGTACCACGATGAAGAGCCAGTTCGTTCGGGAGCTCACGGCCGGTCAGCGCGTCGCGACAGTACTCTCCATCACGGCCCGAGAGCTTCGGACTGGGCGCGACGGTACCCCATACCTGCGGTACATCCTTGCCGACAAGACGGGAAGGATCCCCGCAATGCTGTTCGAGCCCGATGCCACCGCCATGTCCATCCCCGTCGGCGCGGTCATCGCCGTCTCGGGCACCGTGACCACGTACCGAGGCAAGCGGCGCATCCGTATCGACAGTGCCACCCCTGGCGAGGCCGAGACGAGTGATCTCATCGCTAGCGGGCCCGTTGATGTGGCCGACGTGCGCGGCGAGCTGAGGCGGCTCGTCGACAGCGTCACCTCAGCCGAGCTGAGGCGTGTGTTGCGCGCGGTCTTCGGTGACAAGACGTTCCTCGGGCGGTTCATGTCCTCCCCTGGGGCGCACTCTCATCACCATGCCTACGTCGGCGGTCTCGCCGAGCACACAGTGGCTGTAGCACGCGTGTGCGAGCTGCTGACAGAGATCTACCCGCACGTCGATCGAGATCTCCTGCTCACGGCAGCCCTGCTACACGATATCGGCAAGGTCGATGAGCTCGAGTTCGACAGCAGCATCCGCTACACCACCGAGGGCCGACTCGTCGGTCACGTGGTCATGGGGGAACGCAGGATGCGCAAGGCGGTCGACGCCAGGGGCGCGCGGGTCTCATCGCGGACGCTTACGATGCTCTCGCACGCGATGCTCTCGCATCACGGAGAGCTCGAATGGGGCGCGCCCAAGCGACCTTCGACGCTGGAGGCCCTGCTGCTTCATCATGCCGACAACATGGATGCGAAGGCGGCGGGATTCGTCGATCTGACGGCTCACGCTGCAGCAGTGAGCGAGCAGTGGACGGACTCCCACAACCTCTTCCGCCGACCTCTCCATGCTCCGATGGCGGCTGAGGACGAACCATGCGATCGCGTGGAAGATGAGTCGTGCGCCGGGCTGGCGGGCGCCTGAGCGCTCACCGGTCGCCATGCACTACAATCGATGGGTGATTCGTCCCATGAGTTGCTGGAGGTTACCAGATGACACTACCCACCGCAGAGATCGGCGTGTTCGGCGGAAGCGGGTTCTACGAGCTGATAGACAATCCCCGGGAGTTCAAGGTCAGCACGCCGTATGGATCGCCGTCCTCACCGATCATGCACGGCGAGATCGGCGGCCGTACCGTCGCATTCCTTCCGAGGCACGGCAAGGACCACTCGCTCCCGCCGCACAAGATCAACTACCGAGCGAACGTCTGGGCCATGCGCGAGGTGGGAGTCTCGCGGATCATCGGGCCCAACGCGTGTGGATCCTTGCAGGCCGATGTCGTGCCGGGCGACTTCGTCATCTGCGACCAGTTCGTCGATCGCACGAGCGGTCGTCCAGACACGTTCTACGATGGACCCATCACGACACACGTGTCTGCAGCCGATCCGTACTGCCCGGACATGAGGCAGACGGCGATAGACACAGCTGGCAAGCTGGGCATCAAGGCACATCCAAAGGGAACGGTCGTCGTGATCTCCGGGCCGCGTTTCTCAACCCGCGCGGAGTCGATCTGGTTCGCTTCTCAGGGCTGGGAAGTCATCAACATGACCCAGTATCCCGAGTGCTATCTCGCTCGAGAGCTGGAGATCTGCTACTGCAACATCTCGCTCATCACAGACCATGATGCTGGTGCCGAAGGCATCGAACCGGTCACCAACGAAGAGGTCATCCGGGTCTTCAACGAGAACAACGCCAAGGTCAAGGAGATGCTGTACGAGATGATCCCAGCACTTCCCGATGCCAGGGACTGCGTGTGCGCGCACGCGCTCGAGGGGGCCGCCTTCTAGGCCGATCCCTAGCTGGAGACAGATGTTCAACACCCCCTCATTCCGGATAGGCAAGATCCTCGGGATTCCCGTCGAGGTGAATCTGACGTGGCTCATCGTCTTCGCGCTGGTCGCGTTCTCACTGGCCTTCAGCTACTTCCCAGCGGTGTATGACTGGCCTACGTGGCTCAACGTGCTCAACGGCGTGCTGACCGCGCTGGCGTTCTTCGGCTCGATCGTCCTCCATGAGCTCAGCCATTCGCTGGTTGCGCGCGCTGGCGGAGTGGGGATCGAGCGCATCACCTTGTTCCTCTTCGGCGGAGTCGCGCAGATGGAGGAGGAGCCCTCCAGCCCCGGCCGCGAGTTCGTGATGGCCATCGCTGGGCCAGCCGCCAGCCTCGGCTTGGCCCTTGTCTTCTGGGTCCTGACCGTCTCGTTGAGGGGTGTCGGAGCGCCGGACGCCTTGTACGGTCCGCTGCAGTACCTTGCGCTGATCAATCTGTCAGTTGCAGTCTTCAATCTGCTGCCCGGATTCCCGCTCGATGGCGGCAGAGTCCTTCGTGCGACGCTGTGGTGGATGACCGGGGACCTGGTTCGGGCAACACGCTGGGCGACACGCGCCGGGCAGCTCGTCGGATATCTCCTGATCGCGCTAGCCGTGTTCGGAGTGCTCAACGGCGCGCTCAATCTCATTTGGATGGGCCTCGTGGGCTGGTTCATCGTCGTGCTGGCCGACAGTTCGTATCGACAGCTCGTCCTCCGCAGCCGGCTGCACGAGCTTCGCGTCGACCAGGCGATGTCGGCCCATCCGGTCATGGTCCCCGGCGAGCTCAGTCTGGAAGGACTCGCCCACGACTTCATGCTCGGTCAGCGGCACACCCGGTATCCGGTCGTTGAGGACGGCACGGTCGTTGGACTGGTCTCGTTGCCTCAGGTCAAGGAGGTCCATCGATCCGAATGGCCCCTGGTGCGCGTAGCAGATGTCGCGGACCGCGATCTCAGGTCGATGCTCGTTCACGGTGAGGCGACGCTCGATACCGCGCTCGGACGGCTCGCGAGCGACCGCCCTGGCGCGCTGCTCGTTCTCCGAGATGGACTCGTGGTCGGGATACTTACCCGAGCCGACATCCTCCCGTACGTTCAAGCCGTGGGTTCGTGAGGGGGCTGCCGTGGTCGCGAGATTCAGGGGGCTACGCATGCACGGTAGGGGATTAATGGTCGATAATAGCCGTGTTTCCTGGGGAAATGGCCTTGTCGGCACTTGTAACTATTGTTACTATATCCTCACCCGCTGCGACCGTTGGGAACCCCCGTGTCAGGTGCTGAGAAGGATCGCATCCCCGAAGGCGTCATCGAGCGTCTGCCGACGTATCTGAGCGTTCTCATCCAGTTGCGTCAGGAGGGGTGCTACACGGTGTCCTCGGCGCGTCTCGGGGAGCTCACTGAGATCAACCCGGCGCAGATTCGGCGCGATCTGACACACTTCGGATCGTTCGGCAAGCGCGGTGTCGGCTACGAGATCGTGACGCTCATCGACAAGATCCAGCGGATCTTGGGCTCGGATCACACACATCGTCTCGTGCTTGATCGGGGCGGGTCATCTCGGCTCGGCCATCGCCTCCTACAACGGACTCCGGGCGCGAGGATTCGTGGTCGCCGCCATCTTCGACAAGAATCCCGAGAAGGTCGGCGAGAAGATCGCAGACATCATCGTGCAGGATGTAGACGAGCTCGAACGTGTCGTCATGGACCAGAGCATCCGTATCGGCGTGATCGCAGTGCCGCCCGAGGCGGCGCAGGAAGTGGCCGATCGGCTCTCTGCGGCAGGCATCAGAGTCATCCTCAACTACACGTCGGTCGTCGTGAAGGTGCCGGAGACTGTTCGGCTGCACAACACCGACCCGGTCCGAGAACTGCTCCACACGCTTTACTACCTTTCGCGTACGGAGAACGTGGCGAGGGTATGACTGTGGTGATAAGCTAGCGCGAGGTCGAACACCGGTGCTCGCGGCCGGTAGTAGGTATTCGAACTGTCCAGTGATGGAGGCACCATGGCTGTACTACCTTTTGGCATCGGTCCTATGGAGCTCTTGCTCGTGCTCGGTGTCGTGCTTCTCCTGTTCGGCCCCAAGCGTCTGCCGCAGCTTGGCAAGTCACTCGGCAAGACCGTCAAGGCCATACGTGAGGGAGTCGACGGCGACGAAGAGGACGACGACGACGACGGGTCCGCTCCCGCCAAGGAGAAGGACACCGATTCCGAGGAGTGACGAGGGGCTTTCGCCCACCGTCTGGCGGGGGCTTGTGCCTGCTGGGATATCGGTTATACTTTCGTGGACATTTTCGGGCTGCTCCTTGCGGGCAGCCCGTCCGTTTCGTCGGGGCTAGCTCGGCGAGGCACCACCACGGCGCAACAGGAGTATGCACTGATGCACAAAGAGACTGCGCTCACACCCGAGGGTCAGACCAAGCTCGAAGAGGAACTTCACCATCTGGAGACCGTCCGCAGACGCGAGGTAGGCGAGCGCATCAAGGAGGCCAACGAGTTCGGCGACATCTCCGAGAACTCCGAGTACGACGATGCCAAGAACGAGCAGGCCTGGGTCGAGAGCCGGATCGCCGAGATCGGACTGATTCTCGCCAACGCGACTGTCATCGAGCCGCCCAGCAGGACCAGCAAGGTATGCCTCGGCTGCAAGGTCGAGCTCAAGGACGCCGACAGCCGCGACGTGCATGTCTACCAGATCGTCGGTTCGGCGGAGGCAGACCCCGCCCACGATCGCATCTCGAACGAGTCGCCCGTCGGCCAGGCGATCATGGGCAAGAAGAAGGGCGACACCGTCAAGGTGACCACACCCTCGGGCCGAGTCATCGAGTACTCGGTCATGAAGATCACGCGTCGCTAGCGTCATGAGCGACCCTGAGGCACATCGCGGTCGCGACGGCGATGCTCCGCTGGACGATCCCTTCGAGGTCAGACGCGCGAAGCTCGATGCGGGCGCGAGTCCGACGGACTCGAGCCCTACGCCGACCGCTTCGACGTCACCGCGCGGGCGGCACAACTCGCCCAGGACTACGCGCGATCTCGACGACGGCGCGGAGTACCGGCGACGATCGTCAGCGTTGCTGGCCGCCTTGTCGCCGATGCGGGACCAGGGCAAGGTCGCCTTCCTCGTCATCCGCGACGCGACCGGCGATCTGCAGCTCTTCTGTCGGCCGCAACGTCCTCGGCGACGACGCCTTCTGCCGCGATCGGCGAGCTCGACCTGGGCGACTGGGTCGGAGCCACGGGCGAGGTCCTGCAGAACGCGCCGCGGTGAGCTCTCGGTATCGCCCACCGACGTGCGGCTGCTCTCCAAGTCCCTGCGGCCGCTGCCTGAGAAGTACCACGGTCTGACCGACACCGAGACCCGCTATCGTCAGCGCTATGTCGACCTCATCGCCAACCCAGAGGTCCGGGAGGTCTTCGAGGCGCGCTTCAAGATCATCTCGGCCATGCGGCGATTCATGGAGGAGCGTGAGTTCCTCGAAGTCGAGACGCCGATGCTGCACCCCATCCCTGGCGGTGCGACGGCGCGCCCGTTCGTCACGCACCACAACGCGCTCGACATGGAGCTCTATCTGCGCATCGCGCCGGAGCTCTACCTCAAGCGACTGATCGTCGGCGGGTTCGAGCGGGTGTACGAGATCAACCGGAGCTTCCGCAACGAGGGCATGTCTCCTCGGCACAACCCGGAGTTCACGATGCTCGAGGCGTACCAGGCCTACACCAACCTCGACGGCATGATGGAGCTCTGCGAGTCGCATGATCAGTGCCGTGGCCGAGGAGATCCTCGGTACGCTTCAGATCGAGTACCAGGGCGACGACGTCGACCTGTCGAGCCCGTGGCGCCGTGCGACGATGCTCGAGCTCGTGAGCGAGGCGCTGGGCGACGAGGTCTCGTTCGAGACCGCGATCGAGCGATCTGCGAGCGCTGTGCGACACGCACGAGATACCTGCCGAGAGTGCGTGGGGCAAGGGCAAGCTCATCACCGAGCTCTTCGAGAAGCTCGTCGAGCACACGCTCGTGCAGCCCACGTTCGTCACCGACCACCCACTGGAGACATCACCCCTGGCCCGCAAGAAGCCCGGCGAGCCCGAGCTCACCGAGCGGTTCGAGCTCATCATCACGGGCCGCGAGATCGCCAACGCGTTCTCGGAGCTCATCGACCCTGTCGACCAGCGCGAGCGGTTCGAGGCGCAGGTCGCAGCGAAGGCCGACGGTGATGACGAGGCCATGGGATTCGACGAGGACTACCTGCGAGCCATGGAGTACGGGCTGCCTCCGACAGGCGGCATCGGGATCGGGATCGACCGCCTGGTCATGCTGCTGACCGACTCCGCCTCCATCCGCGATGTCGTCCTCTTTCCCCACATGCGACCCGAGGCCCGGAGTAGCGTTCCGCCGAGGCGCCGCGTGTAGCCGCGATCGTCCTGGCGCGAGCAGCTGCGGAGTCTCGGAGTCCGGGCCGCGACTACGAGTATCTGAGTGTGTTCGGCTCAGATACTGGCACTCCGCTTGCTCTGACCGTGTGCGTGGCCCGCACGTCCGGTGGTCATCGCTCGCCAGGCTCGTCAGGGGCTAGGGCTGCGTGCGGGTATACTAGATGCACGCCATCGATCAGCGACGATGCGTCCACGCTGGACGCTTGAATCCCAGGGAGTCCATCATGTTCGAGCGGTTCACCGAGAAGGCACGGCGGGTGGTCGTGTACGCCCAGGAAGAAGCTCGGATGCTGAACCAGAACTACATCGGCACCGAGCACCTGCTGCTGGGTCTCATCCGTGAGCAGGACGGCATCGCCGCCAAGGCGCTCGAGAGTCTCAACATCTCCCTCGAGGACGTTCACACCCAGGTCGAGGAGCTCATCGGCCGAGGGACGTTCGTGCCCTCGGGCCACATCCCCTTCACGCCCCGGGCCAAGAAGGTCCTCGAGCTCTCCCTTGCGCGAGGCGCTTGCAGCTCGGACACAACTACATCGGCACCGAGCACATCCTGCTCGGTCTCATCCGCGAGGGAGAGGGCGTTGCCGCCCAGGTGCTGCTCAACCTGGGAGCCGACCTGGAGAAGGTACGCTCGGCCGTCATCCAGCTTCTGTCGGGCCACTACGGCAAGCAGGCAGAGTCTGGCGAGGAGCGTCAGCGGGGCAACTCCGGAGCGCTGCTCGATGAGTTCGGACGCAACCTCACGCGCGCTGTCAGAGGACGGCAAGCTCGACCCGGTCATCGGTCGCGCGACCGAGATCGAGCGCGTCATGCAGATCCTCTCCCGTCGCACCAAGAACAACCCTGTCCTCATCGGCGAGCCGGGCGTTGGCAAGACCGCGGTGGCCGAGGGACTCGCGCAGGCGATCGCTGCCGATGAGGTGCCGGAGACGATCAAGGACAAGCAGCTCTACACGCTCGACCTCGCCGCGCTCGTCGCGGGCAGCAAGTACCGCGGTGAGTTCGAGGACCGCCTCAAGAAGGTCATGAAGGAGATCCGCGAGCGCGGCGACGTCATCCTGTTCGTCGACGAGATGCACACGCTGGTCGGGGCGGGCGCAGCCGAGGGCGCCATCGATGCGGCAAGCATCATCAAGCCGGCGCTTGCTCGCGGCGAGCTGCAGACCATCGGCGCGACCACACTCGATGAGTACCGCAAGTACGTCGAGAAGGACCCGGCCCTGGAGCGTCGCTTCCAGCCGATCGTGGTCGGAGAGCCCAGCGTCGAAGAGACCATCGAGATCCTCAAGGGTCTGCGCGACCGCTACGAGGCGCATCATCGCGTCTCGATCACTGACGATGCCATCCTGGCCGCGGCGACCCTTGCCGACCGCTACATCTCCGATCGGTTCCTCCCGGACAAGGCGATCGATCTCATCGATGAGGCCGGTTCGAAGATGCGCATTCAGATGATGACCGCGCCGCCCGGCGTCAAAGAGGTCGAGGACCGTCTGCGCCGCGTGCGCGCCGAGAAGGAAGGCGCCATCGAGGCACAGGAGTTCGAGAAGGCCGCCTCCCTGCGCGACAAGGAGAAGCAGATCCTTTCGGAGAAGCGCGCGATGGAAGAGGAGTGGCTCAAGCCCGACAACCGTCGTGTCGTCGAGGTGACCGCCGACGAGATCGCCGAGGTCGCCTCGATGTGGACGGGCGTGCCCGTCACCTCGCTCACCGAGGAGGAGACGGCCAAGCTCCTGCGCATGGAGGCGAGCCTGCACGAGCGGATCGTCGGTCAGGACGAGGCGGTCGTCGGCCGTCTCCAAGGCCATCCGTCGCGCGCGTGCCGGCCTCAAGGACCCGCGGCGCCCGGCGGGATCGTTCATCTTCCTTGGCCCGTCCGGTGTCGGCAAGACCGAGCTCTCCAAGGCGCTCGCGCAGTTCCTCTTCGGCACTGAGGAGTCGCTCATCCAGCTCGACATGTCCGAGTACATGGAGAAGCACACGGTCTCGCGTCTCATCGGTTCACCTCCGGGCTACGTCGGGTTCGACGAGGGCGGCCAGCTGACCGAGCTCGTGCGTCGCAAGCCCTACTCGGTCATCCTCTTCGATGAGATCGAGAAGGCTCATCCCGACGTGTTCAACATCCTGCTTCAGATCCTCGAAGAGGGGCGGCTGACCGACGCACAGGGTCGCGAGGTCGACTTCAAGAACGCGATCCTCATCATGACCTGCAACCTCGGCGCCCGCGACATCGTGAAGGGCCAGTCACTCGGCTTCTCGGCCGAGAGTACCGAGGGTCTCTCCTATGACGCTCTCAAGGAGCGTGTGACCGGTGAGCTCAAGAGGATGTTCAAGCCGGAGTTCCTCAACCGCGTCGACGAGGTCATCGTCTTCCACGACCTGACGTCCGAAGAGATCAAGGCGATCGTCGACCTCATGGTCTCGAGGCTTCGCGATCAGCTGTACGCGCATGGGCATGAGCATCACGCTGACCGAAGAGGCGCGAGATCTCCTCTCCGGCGATGGGTTCGATCCCGCGCTTGGCGCCAGACCGCTCAGGCGCTCGATCCAGCGCCTCGTGGAGGACCCGCTCTCCGAGCAGATGCTTGCGGGCCAGTGGGAGGCCGGAGACATCATCGAGGTCTACGCCGAGGACGGTGCGCTTGCTTTCCGCAAGGGCGAAGGTGTGGTGGCTGTTCCGGTCGCCGCCCCTGCGGATGAGAAGGCACCACGCTCCACGGTCCCGCCGCGCACCTCTCCGACACGCGGTGACGGTGCTGCAGGCGGAGCCGCGAGCGAGTAGCGGTGTCGCCCAAGACCCGAACCCTCTGGCGTTGTCAGCAGTGCGGAGCGTCTGCTCCCAAGTGGCTTGGCCGCTGTCACGACTGTGGTGAGTACGGGACCTTCGTCGAAGAGATCGAGAACATCGCGGAGCGCTCCGCGCCCCCAAGCTCGCCCAGAGTCGAGGCGGTGACGCTCGCTGACGCTCGTGCCGTGGACCCAGCACGCATCAGCACGGGGATCGACGAGTTCGACCGCGTGATCGGTGGCGGATTCGTCGAGGGCTCGCTGTCACTCCTCGGTGGCGAGCCAGGCATCGGCAAGTCGACGCTGCTCTTGCAGGCAGCAGGGGCGATAGCAGCCGACGGCGACCGCGTCATCTACGTGTGTGGCGAGGAGTCGCCTTCACAGGTCGCTCTCAGGGCGCGCCGGATCGGCATCGACTGCGGAGACGCTGCTGCTGCTCCCCGAGGTGGACATCGCCGCTGTGGAGATGACGGTTCGCGCGAACCCTCCCGAGGTGCTCGTCGATCGACTCCATCCAGACGGTGTTCGACCCCGAACTCGCGGGCGCCGCGGGCTCGCGTGGGGCAGGTGCGGGCCTCGACGGCACGGCTGTGCAGAGTCGCCAAGGACCTCGGCGTCACGACGGTGGTCGTGGGGCACGTCACCAAGGAGGGGAGCATCGCTGGCCCTCGCGTTCTCGAGCACATGGTCGACACGGTGCTGTACTTCGAGGGCGATAGCGATCACGCCTACCGCGTGGTCCGAGCGGTCAAGAACCGCTTCGGGCCGGCGTCTGAGATCGGCGTGTTCGAGATGCGCGAGGACGGACTGCGCGGCGTGGGCGATCCCTCGGCTCTGTTCCTCGGCGACCGGGGCGAGCAGACGACCGGCTCGGCGGTCATGGCCGCGATGGAGGGTTCTCGGCCGCTTCTTCTGGAGATCCAGGCGCTGGTCTCGCCGTCGTATCTGCAGGCTCCGCGCCGGCTTGCCACCGGGATCGACACGCCCCGCCTCTTGCAGGTGCTGGCGGTCCTCGAACGTCGCGCGGGACGCAGCTTCAGCGGCCATGACGTCTATGTCTCGGTCGCGGGTGGGGCGCGCGTGCTCGAGCCGGCTCTCGATCTGCCGCTCGCCCTCGCGTTGGCCTCGGCTCTCGCGGACGTTCCGGTGCCCGACGAGGTCGTCTCCTTCGGCGAGATCGGCCTGACGGGTCGAATCCGGGCCGTGGGGCATGGGGAGGCACGCTTGCGCGAAGCGAGCCGGCAGGGATTCGTCCGGGCCATTGCCAAACCGGCGGGCTCTGCACCGGTGGAGGGGATCGTTCTCGATGGGGTCACGACGGTCGAGGAGGCGCTGGCGGCGGCACGCCACAAGGCAACGTAGAGGAACCGTTGTTGGCGCGCTCATCGCGCTCGTGGCAGAATCTAGATAATCGCTGTCGAATGTTCTGCCGGGAGGCGCTCTCGTGGGTCCTGAGGCTCAGCTGACACTCCGTTCGGAGCTGGCGAAGGTCGCGCCTGGGACCGCGCTACGTGAGGGGATCGACTCCATCCTTGCAGCACGCAACGGTGCCCTCATCGTCATCGGCGATTCCGATGCGGTCGTCGGTCTCTCGAGCGGAGGGATAGAGCTCGACACGCGCTTCACCGCGCAGCACCTCTACGAGCTGGCCAAGATGGACGGCGCCATCATCGTCGACACTGAGTGTGGTCGCATCCTCAAGGCCAACGTGCACCTGGTACCCGATCCCACGCTGCCCACCGAAGAGACGGGTATGCGGCACCGCGCTGGCGAGCGTGTCAGCCGCCAGACCGACGCTCTGGTCATCTCGATCTCTCAAAGAAGGAGTCTCGTCACGCTCTATCTGGGCGGTGAACGCCTCATCCTCGAGGAGATCGACACGGTTCTTGCCAAGGCCAACCAGGCGCTGCAGACCCTGCAGAGGTACCGAAGCAGTCTCGACGAGGTTCTCGAGCGGCTGACCGCTCTTGAGTTCGATGATCTTGTCACGCTGGGGGATCTCTCGGACGCGGTGAGTCGTTTCGAGATGATGCGTCGCGTCAACAACGAGGTCGATCGCTTCATCGCGGAGCTCGGCACCGAGGGTCGGCTCGTTCGCATGCAGGCCGAGGAGCTCTCTGCCCACGTGGCTGACGACTATCTCCTGCTCCTGCGCGACTACGCCGCCGACCCCAACACGCGCAAGGCCTCTGCCGTGCGTGACCAGCTGAGCAATCTCACGCCCGACCAGGTACGTGAGCCGGTGGCGGTCGCCGCTACCCTGGGTCTCGGCTCTGACATCGAGAGCTCCGATGACCATCTGAGCGCCCGGGGCTACCGCGTTCTCAGACGGATTCCGTCGCTGCCCTCCACCGTCGTGAATCGGATCGTGGAGAAGTTCGGCAGTCTGTCTCTGGTGCTCGCTGCCAGTGCCGAGGATCTCGACAAGGTCGATGGCGTGGGTTCGCGACGTGCCGCGGCCATCCATGAGGGATTGGCGCGTACGAGGGACAATCTCACTGGCTGACCAGGGAGAATGTTCGCCGAGGCCAACGAGCGTGCTACCATTTCTTCAGGTTCCTCACGCCGTTTGCCGACACATAGAACACGACACAAGGAGGTGGATGCCCGAGGGTAGCAGCCCACGAGGCAGATGAGATGATCGTCCATATCACTCGGTTCGTCCTCGCGTTCGTGGGGGCCATGGGTGGTTTTGCGATCTCGAGGGTCATCGACTGGACCGATACGACCGGATATCCCGAGTATTTCGTCATCTTCATCTTCATCATTCTCTTCTCGGCTATCGGTTACATCTTCGGTGGAATCCTCGGACGCGAACTGGCTCGTGCGTACGCCCTGCTCGAGGAACGAGTCACGGATCTTGCACCGATCGACGTGCTGCTTGGCGCCGTCGGTATCGCGGGCGGACTCCTGGTCGGCTTCATGGCCTCCCAGCCGCTCTCGCTCGTCTCGCCGCAATGGCTCGCTGTGACTGCGGCGGTGGGCATCTACTGCATGGCCATCGTCCTCGGCTGGCGTATCGCCCTGATCAAACGGGACGATCTTGCCCAGGCTTTCCCAGCGCTCGCCAGACCGTCCCGACTACGGCAGCGAGTCGCCGGGTCAGATGAAGTTCCTGGACACGAGCGCCATCATCGACGGACGCTTTCTCGATCTCGTCGATCTCGGCCTTCTCGAGGGGGAGCTGCGTGTGCCGCGCTTCGTGCTTGTGGAGCTGCAGACGCTGGCGGATTCCGCTGATGACACCAAGCGCGCCAGGGGCCGTCGCGGTCTGGACCTGCTCACGCGCGCCCGCTCGGCAGATGAGCCTATCGAGATGTTCGAGACCGACTACCCCGACATCCCCGATGTCGATGGCAAGCTCCTGCGCCTTGCCTCAGATGCGGAGGGCGCGGTGCTCACCGTCGACTACAACCTGTCCAAGGTGGCTGAGGTCAGAGGCATCGCCGTGATCAATCTCAACGACGTGGCAGCAGCGCTCAAGCCGGCGTACCTTCCTGGCGAGTCCCTGCGCTTGACGATCGTCCGGGAAGGCAAGGAGCCCGAGCAGGGCGTCGGCTATCTGGAGGACGGCACGATGGTCGTCGTCCAGTCGGGGCGGGAGCACATCGGCTCGATCGTCGATTCCGAGGTCACATCGGTGCTCCAGACCTCGGGTGGTCGGATGATCTTCGCGAAGTTCGCGTCGGTCGTCGAGGGAGGCGATCATGGCTGAGACGAGCGTCCGCTCAGGCTGCGCGCTCGCCATCATCGTTGCCGGCGGGATCGGGTCTCGGTTCGGAAGAAGCGAGGGCAAGCAGCTCGTTCCCATGGCGGGGCGCCCGATGCTTGCCCACACCGTAGACGCATTCGGGCGTGCCGAGACGATCGGCCACATCGTGCTCGTCTGTCATCCGGATAGGGTTGACGAGTATCGCGATGCGGTTCATTCCGGACGCGAGTCGACGCCCGTCGTGGTGGTTCCCGGCGGGCAGACGCGGCAGGACTCTGTGGCCAGCGGTCTGCGGCACATGCCGGAGGGCTACGAGATCGTGGCGGTCCACGACGGAGCACGTCCACTCGTGCAGCCCGAGACGATCGATGCGGCGATCAGGGTCCTGCTCGACGACGCCGTCGTCGATGGTGTGGTCGTCGGACATCCTGCGTTCGACACGCTCAAGCTGGTGGATGATGGCGTCGTGGATTCCACACCGGATCGCAGTCGCTACTGGGTGGCTCAGACCCCGCAGGTCTTCCGAACGGAGGTCCTGCTCGAGGCCCACGCCCGTGCGACTTCTGTCGGCGAGATCGGAACCGACGATGCTGCCTTGGTGGAACACAGGGGAGAGCGGGTAGTGATGATCGAGGGGCCGCGCGACAACTTCAAGGTCACGGTCGAGGAGGATGTCGCGCTGGCCGAGGCGGTGCTGCGACTTCAGGGCCCGTAGCTCAGAAGGGGGTCGGGCGTGATGCTCAGGATCGGTCTGGGATACGACATGCACGCATTCGTCGAGGGGCGCCCGCTCATCCTCGGGGGAGTCGAGGTGCCGAGTGAGGCCGGTCTCGCAGGTCACTCTGACGCTGACGTTCTCTCTCACGCCCTCATGGATGCGATACTTGGCGCGATGCGCGAGGGCGACATCGGCAGGCTGTTCCCCGACGACGACCCCGCGTTCAAGGACGTGTCGAGCCTCTCCCTCCTGGGCGAGGTCGCGGTCAGGATGCGTGAGAGTGGCTGGGAGATGCTCGATGCGGACACCGTCCTGATCATGCAGCAACCCAAGATCGCGCCGTTCCGCGACGAGATGCGAGCCGCACTGTCCGGGGTCCTCGACGTCCCTATCGAGCGAGTGGGCGTCAAAGCGACGACGACCGAGGGTCTGGGCGCGGTCGGTCGTCTCGAGGGGGCGGCAGCCCAGGCGGTCGTTCTGCTGGAGCGCGACTCGCGCTGAACGTGATGTGCCGGGCCCTGTCGCCCTTGAGTCGGCGGCCCTTCTCGGCAATCATGTGACCAACTGGTATCAGGTCACGCTATGCGCCACTAGCCGCAGGCTGCTTCGGAGGAATCCCGTGTTCGAGCGCGCGAAAGCCGACATACAGACTGTGAAGGAACGGGATCCCGCCGCCACCTCGACCTGGAACGTCCTCCTCAACTACCCGGGTCTGCACGCGGTCTGGTGGCATCGGTTCACGCACTGGCTGTACCGACACCGTCGCACAACGCTCGCCAGGTTCATCAGCCAGGTGACCAGGTTCTTCACGGGTATCGAGATACACCCCGGAGCGACCATCGGGAACCGGTTCTTCATCGACCACGGCATGGGGGTCGTCATTGGCGAGACCTCCGTTATCCACGATGACGTCACGCTCTATCAGGGCGTGACGCTCGGGGGAACCGGCAAGGAGACCGGCAAGCGACATCCCACACTCGAGGAGCGCGTGGTCGTTGGCGTCGGTTCGACCGTGCTCGGTGACATCACCATCGGCGAGGGGTCCAAGGTGGGCGGCGGTGCTGTCGTCGTGAGCGACGTGCCGCCCAACTGCACCGTTGTCGGCATCCCCGGTCGCGTCGTCGTTCGCGAAGGTGAGAGGGTGGAGGCGGTCGACCTGCACCACGAGGATCTGCCCGACCCGGTCATCGAGATGTTCAGGAGTCTGCAGCGGCGGGTAGACAAGCTCGAGTCGCGGCTGGCACAGGACGAGGCCACGATGGCTGAGCAGTCGGCCATGCCGGCGCCCGCATCGCGGGCCGACGCGTTCGAGTCGAGCGCTGAGGCCGACCCACCGAGCTCAGAAGGAGAAGATGGATGACGATACGCGTCTACAACACGCTCTCCCGACGCAAAGAGGAACTCGAGACGCGCGATCCCGACGCCGTGCGAATGTACGTGTGCGGCCCCACGGTCTACAACCACATCCACATCGGCAATGCGCGCACCTTCCTGTCCTTCGACGTCATCCGCCGCTACCTCGAGTACCGCGGCTTCGAAGTGACGTTCGTCCAGAACATCACCGATGTTGACGACAAGATCATCAACCGCGCCAACGAAGAGGGTCGTTCTGCCGAAGAGGTCGCTGCCGAGTACACCGAGGCGTTCCAGGCAGCGATGGCTGCGCTCGGAGTCCAGGAGCCCACCGTGGCGCCCAAGGCGACCGAGACCATCCCTGAGATGATCGCCATGACGGAGCGCTTGCTCGAGCGAGATCACGCCTACGAGACCGACGGCGACGTCTACTTCTCTGTTCGCTCGTTTGCTGACTACGGCAAGCTTTCCGGTCGCGACATCGAGGAGCTGGAGTGTGGTTCGCGGGTTGACGTCTTGGAGTGCAAGGAGGATCCACTCGACTTCGCCCTGTGGAAGAGCGCGAAGCCGGGCGAGCCGCACTGGGCTTCGCCGTGGGGAGAGGGTCGACCCGGGTGGCACCTCGAGTGCTCTGTGATGTCCGAGAAGGAGCTTGGGCTGACCTTCGACATCCACGGCGGCGCGAGCGACCTGATCTTCCCGCACCACGAGAACGAGATCGCCCAGTCGGAGGCTGCGACCGGCGAGCCGTTCGTGCGCTACTGGCTGCACGGAGGACTTCTGCAGGTCAACGCCGAGAAGATGAGCAAGTCGGTCGGCAACTTCATGCTGCTGAAGGACGTCCTCGTCGACTACGACGCGGCAGTCGTTCGCCTGATGATGCTGCAGACCCACTATCGCTCACCGCTCGAGTTCTCCACCGCCCGCCTGGATGAGGCGGCCTCGGCCTACGATCGTCTCAAGACCACGGTGCGCAACATCCGTTGGGCCCGAAGTGTCACGCCGGCACCGGAGAGCGCAGCCGACGGTGGCCGCGAGTCGCTCGAGGGCTGGGTGGCTGAGGCGCGTACAAGGTTCGCCACCGAGATGGATGACGACTTCAACACGGCGGGCGCGCTCGGTGCCATCTTCGAGCTTGCACGAGCCGCCAACACCTTTCTCTCCCACAACCAGGGCGCCATGTCGACAGCGGACTTCCATGCGCTTGCCGAAGCCGAGGACACGCTGATCGAGCTCCTCGAAGTCCTCGGCATCGTGATCAAGGACGTGCAGCCCGAGACGCTCCGCGGGTATCCGCCCGAAGTACTCGAGCTGGCCTCCGCGCTTGCCGGCTACCACGGCAGCGACAGCGAAGAGGCCGTCGAGGCTCTTCTGGCGGCCCGCTCCGTCGCACGGGCGAGCAAGAACTGGGATGCTGCCGACGCCGTCCGCGACGGCCTGGGAGACATTGGGATCGTCATTGAAGACACAGCTCAGGGTGCTCGCGTGACCTACACAGTCGGGGAGTAGCTGTGTCTGAGGTCATCGAGGGCCGCAACGCCGTGTTGGAGGCGCTCCGCGCGGGGTTGCCCATCTCGGCCGTACTCGTTTCCGAGTCGTCGGGCGAGAAGGGGCTCGAGGAGATCGTCCGGGAAGCTCATGATCAAGGGATCGCGGTCGACAGGGTCTCCAAGCGAGAGCTCGACGATCTGAGCGTGCGGGGAGCTCATCAGGGCGTTGTCGCCCGGTTCAGCGCATTCCGCTTCACCGAGCTGGGCGAGATAGTGTCTTCATGCGCGCAGACCGACCGAGCGCTGGTCGTCGCTCTCGATGGCGTCACCGATCCGCAGAACCTGGGCGCGATCGCGCGCACGGTGGAAGTCGCAGGCGGCGACGGGCTCATCATCACCAAGCGGCGGAGCGCGAGTGTTGGCCCGGCGTCGTTCAAGGCCTCGGCGGGAGCCCTGGCGCATCTGCCCGTGGCGCGTGAGCCCAATCTCGTGCGTGCCCTGGAGCAGCTCAAGGGCGAGGGCTTCTGGGTCGTCGGGGCATCCGAGGATGCCCGGGAGTCTCTGTGGGATCTGGACATGCCAGAGAAGATGGCGCTCGTGGTGGGCTCAGAGGGCTCTGGTCTCGCTCGGCTCACGATGGAGACCTGTGATCTGCTCGTGCGAGTGCCGGTGCGAGGCAAGACCGAGTCGCTCAACGTTGGGCAGGCCACGACGGCCATCGTCTACGAGTGGCTGCGGCGCGGGGGCTGATGAGGATGGTGGCGCGCCACGTCATCGTCGACGGCTACAACGTGATCCACGCGACCGGCCGCTATCGGGCGTTGGCCGATCGTGACATCGAGGCCGCCCGCATCTCCCTCATCGCCGATGTGGCTGCCTACGCCGAGGGCGAAGCCACTGCCACGGTGGTCTTCGACGGTGCCACGAACCCTGAGTCGCAGGGCCGTCCTCACGAGGTCGCTGGCGTGAGGGTGGTCTTCTCGGCCTACGGTAGGGACGCGGACTCGGTGATCGAGGACCTTGCCGGGGAGTATCGGCGTGCGGGCGAGGAGGTCGTCGTCGTTACCTCCGATGCCCAGACCCAGTGGGTGGTCATGGGGCAGGGCGCGACGCGCATGTCCTCTGCCGAGCTCACATCCACTCTGGATGAGCTGGACGGCGAGATGGGGGAGCACACCCCATATGGGTCCAGGCGCGCGACCATCGAGGAGAGGCTTGACGAAGCGACGCGCCGTCGGCTGCGCAGCTGGGCCGAGGGTGATCGACAGGAGTGATCCCGTGCCCGGTGATGTGGTCATCCGGCCCGCGCGCGACTCACGATGCGGCGTGTTTGGCCGGCTGCCGTCAGACTGGTTCATGTGCAGGCAATCTTTTTCAGCATTGCGCAGAACCATTGACCCGACCGCCCGCAGGTATAAGGTGGGAGGTGGCTTCACCCAAAGCCGTGCCGGAGGCTTCAATCCATGGACGCAAGCTTGGGGGCTCGCACTAGGAGGATTGTGAATGGGTGCACAAGAATTTGCCGCGCAACGTCGGCCTGGCGATAATCGCGGCGCAGAACTCGCATTGGTACTGGCGGCTCAAGGTGGCGACCAGCAGGCGTCATCCGAGCTCATTCGAAAGTACCGTAGTCTCGTGCGCTGCAAGGCGCGCTCGTACTTCCTGGTGGGCGGCGATCGCGAGGATGTCATCCAGGAGGGCATGATCGGCCTGTTCAAGGCGATCAGGGACTACGATCCTGATCAGGCTCTCGAGCTTCCGCTCCTTTGCCGAACTCTGCGTGACGCGTCAGATGATCACGGCGATCAAGACCGCCACTCGCCGCAAGCACTCGCCGCTCAACAGCTACGTCTCGCTGTCGCGGTCCACCACCTCGGACGAGGAAGGTGAGCGGCTGCTCACCGATATCCTCGCTGCCAAGGAGGTCTGCGACCCGGCGACGATCGTGATCTCTGCGTGGGAAGGCGACTACATCCGCAAGGGCTTCTGCGAGGCCCTGTCAGGTTTCGAGGCCAACGTCCTCCGCCTGTACATGGATGGATGCTCCTACCAGGAGATAGCTCAGAGGCTCGGGCGGCACACGAAGTCGGTCGACAACGCTCTGCAGCGCATCAAGCGCAAGATCGAGACACAGATCGACCGCTGCCGACTCTGCTAGTTGCGGCGCTCTCTGGTGAGGCTGGCTGTCAGCGTCTACAATAGTGCGCGCTGCTGGCGTAGCTCAACGGCAGAGCAGCTGCCTTGTAAGCAGCAGGTTGTGGGTTCGATTCCCTCCGCCAGCTCCAGCACACTCAGCGCTCGGGTCCTGCGGCCCGGGCGTTTCTCTGTGTGACAGGATGCCCCGCCTCTAGGTCGTGCCGGGCTCGAGCGGTTCCTGTCCCTCGGTCCACAGGACCTCGATGATCTGCACTGGTTCGGCGATGTTCTTGAGCTCGATAGGCCCCGTGGCCATGCGTCTTGAGTGCCGGGTCTCGCGCCGCGTCGATCATGCGCCTCTGTCGTGAGGATCTGCCCGCCGTCTCCGAGGTTCATGACGCGCGCTGCGAGATTGAGTGCGTTGCCGATGAACGGGCGGCCGCCTTTGTCCAGGACGACCTCGCCCGAGGCGATCCCGATGCGGATGATGATGTCACGCTCCGATGAGTGACTGGCGTTGTGCTCGACTAGCGTTCGCTGCATCGCCTGTGCCGCGTGCACAGCGTTGGCGGCCGAGTCGAACGACGCGACCAGTCCGTCGCCGCCGGTCGACTTACCATGGCCCTGGTACTCGCCGATGATGGGCAGCAGCAGGTCTCGATGGCGCTGGATCGTCTTGGCCGAGGTGAAGCTGCCCTCTTCCTCGGTCATCGCCGAGAAGGACTTCATGTCCGTGATCATCACGAAGCTCTCGACCGTGTGTTTGTTCGCGAGTTCGTCCTCGGCCGTGGCTATGAGTCGCAGGAGTTCGTCGACGTCGGCGTCCTCGGACTGCATCGATGTGCTGCCCGCCCTTGGCGCCGTGACCCTGCGGGCGATCGGCGGGAACACGTACTCCCACACGGCCACGAAAGCTACCGCGACGACAAGCGATGTCACGGTGGCGAGCCCGATAGCTGCGAAGTCGAGAGGGCCATCGGCGAGCGCGGCCAGGGCGATCGTCGAGGTCAGGGCCAGCGTAGCGACGCCGGCCGCAGCCGCCAGCAGACCGAACGGAGCGCGCCGCGGGTCGTTCAGTGGACGGCGGATGCTGCCGGTCACCGCGGCAGCCGCACCCCACAGGATCGGCTGGACGATCAGCATGGCGATGGAGTGGATCCCCGTGAGCGAGTCAAGGGTTCGCTGGGGCGCGACGGTCTCCACGGCCTCGGACATCCAGCCGAAGGTGATGAGGTTCTCGGGGGCGTTCTGAAACGACACCAGTGCCGTCCCGCTGCCACCGGTCACGACAAGGCCGTAGGCCGGGACCCCGAGCGCGATGCCCGCCGCCTCCAACGCGAGACACGCAAGGACCGCGGCGACGGCACCCTCAGAAGCACCCATGATGTAGCCGGCTATCGCGGCCGCAGCCCACAGCGGGCCGTAGACCACGCCGACGAACGCAAGTGCGATGATGAGGAAGGAGCGGGCGTTGTCCTGACCGAGGTAGGTCACCGCCGCCAGGCCCACGACCAGGAAGACCGCACCTGCAACGAGATCAGCGGCGAGGATGGGCAGGGAGAGCGCGATCACGGAGACGATGACTCCGAGGCCGGGCGAGAACAGGGCTATCGCTCCCACGAGCACGGCGATCGCGAACGCGGCTCCCAGTGGAGCGAAGTCCATCTGGTACAGAGCCCATCCGGAGAAGAGGGCGAACGCGCCGCCTCTCAGCAGACGGAGTTGGCCTTCGTTCCTGCGGACGATCCTCGATGCCATTGAGTCCTCCCGACCTTCCTATCTATCCACCCGCATGGGCGACAGACGATGTGAAGATGACGAAGGCCCATCCAACAACGCACACGATCAGTCCCGTTGCCGCAATCAGCATCTGGCGCGCTCGGTCGGAGGGCTGCTGCCGCAGACCCCAGATGATCCGCGGCACGAACGGGACGATCATCAGCATCGGGTTGATGAGCACACCCAGGGTCAGGGACGTCCCTCTCTCGAGCATCCCGAGGATCCTGGCGCGATTCCACGGGAGGATGTCGCGGTCCCAGGAGTCAGGGCCCACGGAGTTCAGGATCTCGAAGACGATGATCGATCCCATGAAGGTCACCATGATGAGCCCGCAGGCAAGCGCCACCAGAGCAGGGTCGACGGTGAACCCGAAGGTCTTGATGTCATCGACTGGTGCTACAGGTGTGGCCACCCACACAAGGATCACGAGTGAGATGATGTGCATCGCCTGGTCGATCAGGAAGACAGAAAGCCCACTCAGGCGCTCGAAGCCGCGCATACGGATCGTGATCACCTCGATGCCGAGATGAGCTGCCATCGCAAGGAGCACGATGTTCCACAACGATGCGAGGTCGGCGTAGAGGATGGCTGCTGTGCACGCGCCGATGATGGCGGTGTGGATGAGGAGGCCTCTGATGCCGCGTCGCTTCGCCACAACCAGCCACCCCGGCTGAAGGACGAAGTCGCCGATGAGGTGCCCCAGGTACAGGTTGAGCAGGAGTGTCATTCGACCCCCGGTATCGGCCTTTGCCCCTATTGTGCATGAAACTCGGTTGCTGCGTCTGCTATAAAGGGTTGTGGATTGTCAGCTAGGGTATCCAGGGAGTATGAGGTAGCCCGCCGAGCGGAGGTCGAGATGGCGCACGAGGAGTTCCTGGCTCGCGTTCCGATATTCGCCAACTGCACTGATCAGGAGATATCCGCGATTGCCGGCGTCGCTCAGGAGAGCGGCTTTCAGCCCGGGCAGATCATCGTCACGCAAGGGACGCCGGGTCAGGCGTTCTACCTGATCCTTGCCGGCCGAGTAGAGATACTTCGCGACGGTCAGTCGCTGGGCGCGTTCGGCCCAGGGGACTTCTTCGGCGAGATGTCTCTGCTCGATCAGGCACCGCGATCGGCGACGATCAAGGCGCTTGAGCACACTAACTGTCTCATGCTCTCCAGCTGGGACTTCAAGGCCCTGCTGGAGCAGTACCCGTCGATTGCGGTCAAGCTGCTCGAGGTGCTCTCACGCAGATTGCGCGTCGCCGACGAACGCCTCGGCCGCTAGCTTTGGGGGGACCACGCATGGATCGGCTCACAGGGATCGAGCTTCTGCAAGGGGTGGCGAACAGGATCATCATCGCCTATCTCGAGACAGTGGGCTACAGCAACGTGCGGGCCGCTTCTGGGGCATCCGAGGGCTACGCGAGTGGCGGTGTCGATCTCACGTACCGCTCCCAGGGAGTGGATCACAAGGTCAAGGTGAAGCCGGATGCCTACTACGGAGCGGATCCGGGCATGGTGCAGGACCGAGAGCTCACGTTCTACCGGTCGGACTCCGGGGTCTTCGCGTTCGAGTCGATCGCCAATCACCTGACGCGAGAGCCGGGCTGGATGGTCGACTCCACAGCGGAGGATCTCTACTACTACTATCTCGTGATCGCGCAGACCGAGGAGGAGATATCCGCGCTGCTCAGCGAGCCCGATGAGGTCTTCTTCTCAGAGCTGAAGGTCGAGCGCGACGAACTGTATGTCCTTCCGATGCGGGAGACACAGAGGTGGTTCGATGACAATCACGAGGAGTACGTTCCGCGACCAGTGATGGTCGGGGAGCACTCGGCGTGGTTCAGGATCGATCCCTCGCACCGACATCGAGCGTTCTGTTCCGGGTATCAAGACCGTGGGCGCGGTGTTCCCCAAGGTGTCTCGCGGCTAGAGACCCTGCGTCCCGCCGGTTCTTCGGCCTCAGCATGATGCCCGATATGCTCAGGATATGGGTACGCCCGGCACCGTTGTCGGCGTTGACACTCGCAAAACCGATAGGGTAGTATCCCTTTGCCTTTCAGCAGGCAAGCAACTTGAAAAGCGCACAGAGCGGTTTCTTTTTTTTGTGGGAGTGTGCCCGAGTGGCTAAAGGGGACGGGCTGTAAACCCGTTGGCTACGCCTACCCTGGTTCGAATCCAGGCGCTCCCACCAGCGAACGATCGGGACGCCCGTTGCTGGGCGCTCCCGTTGTCGCCCACATAGCTCAGTGGTAGAGCACTTCCTTGGTAAGGAAGAGGTCACCGGTTCAAGTCCGGTTGTGGGCTCCATCGGGATGATCGCCGGCACGTGAGCGAGCGCCGGTACGATGGACGGCGGTGTAGCTCAGTGGTTAGAGCACACGGTTCATACCCGTGGAGTCACTGGTTCGAATCCAGTCACCGCTACCAGCAACAACGTGGACTCACGCCCGCGAGGTAGGCAAGGCAAGAATGAGGAAGTCAAGGCAAGCAAGTCGTTATGACGAGAGTATAGAGACGGGTCACGTCCCGCCGACGCCGGCGGGGCCGTCGGGAGGTCTCGTAAGGAGGAGACTCAATGGCGAAGAAGAAGTTCGAGCGCACCAAGCCGCACGTCAACATCGGTACCATCGGTCACGTCGACCATGGCAAGACGACGCTGACCGCGGCGATCACGAAGCGACAGGCCGACAAGGGCTTTGCCGACTTCACGCCGTTCGAGGACATCGACAAGGCTCCCGAGGAGCGCGAGCGCGGCATCACCATCGCGATCGCTCACGTGGAGTACGAGACGGACAACCGTCACTACGCCCACGTCGACTGCCCGGGTCACGCCGACTACGTCAAGAACATGATCACCGGTGCCGCCCAGATGGACGGCGCGATCCTCGTCGTCAGCGCTGCTGACGGCCCCATGCCCCAGACGCGTGAGCACATCCTGCTCGCCCGTCAGGTCGGCGTGCCCCACATCGTCGTCTACCTCAACAAGACCGACATGGTCGACGACGAGGAGCTCCTCGAGCTCGTCGAGATGGAAGTCCGCGAGCTGCTGACCGAGTACGAGTTCCCCGGCGACGACATCCCGGTCATCAAGGGCTCGGCGCTCAAGGCGCTCGAGGGCGACGAGACAGCGAACGAGAGCATCGATGAGCTGCATGGACGCCGTCGACGAGCTACATCCCGCAGCCCGAGCGCGACACCGACAAGCCGTTCCTCATGGCTGTCGAGGACGTCTTCACCATCACCGGTCGCGGCACCGTCGCCACCGGTCGTGTCGAGCGCGGCATCGTCAAGGTCGGCGACGAGGTCGAGATCGTCGGTATCCACGACGACACGCAGAAGACCGTCGTCACCGGCGTCGAGATGTTCCGCAAGCTGCTCGACGAGGCAGAGGCCGGCGACAACATCGGCGTGCTGCTGCGCGGCGTCGCTCGCGACGACATCGAGCGCGGTCAGGTCTCTGCAAGCCGGGCACGATCACCCCGCACACCGAGTTCGAGGGTCAGGTCTACATCCTGACCAAGGAGGAGGGCGGCCGTCACACTCCGTTCTTCGACGGCTACCGTCCGCAGTTCTACTTCCGGACCACCGACGTCACCGGCGTGGCCCACCTGCCCGAGGGCACCGAGATGGTCATGCCCGGCGACAACGTCGAGATCAAGGGCGAGCTCATCAACCCGATCGCGATGGAAGAGGGCCTGCGTTTCGCCATCCGCGAGGGTGGCCGCACCGTCGGCTCCGGCAGAGTCACCAAGATCATCAAGTAGCAGCGACCGCTCAAGCGATGAGCGAGACGGGGCCCGGACACGTGCTGCCGGGCCCCGTTCTTCCGCCTTCCGGGCGGTTTGACAGTGCAGAAAACGGGGTGCTAGAGTACCCTACCGTGCCCCGCGCCGCGACCCGACCGCTGTACGGGCGCGGTTGTAGGAGGACTCAATGAGGACGCTGGTCACGCTGGCGTGTAGCGAGTGCAAGCGCCGGAACTACACGACCAACGAAGAACAAACAGAACAATCCCGAGCGCATCGAGTTCAAGAAGTACTGCAAGTGGTGCGGTACCCACACGATGCACAAGGAGACGCGCTAGCCGAGCGATCGGCATGCGTGGACTACAGGGCAGTAGCTCCAATTGGCTAGAGCGCCGGTCTCCAAAACCGGATGTTGGGGGTTCGAGTCCCTCCTGGCCTGCCAGTGGACACCGCCGCCGCAGAGCGTCATCGCGGCGGTTCGAAGGATAAGCGCCGCGAGCGGCGAGGAACGGATGGTAGACGATGGCCAAGGCGAACAAGGGCGGCAGCCAAGGACAGCGCCCAAGGAGCAAGAGCAGTCCAAGGCGAAGTCCAAGGGCGGCAAGTCGCAAGGACGCCAAGCCCAACGTGTTCGTGCGCT
This sequence comes from uncultured Actinomycetes bacterium, assembly GCA_963850695.1. Classification (GTDB taxonomy): domain Bacteria; phylum Actinomycetota; class Coriobacteriia; order Anaerosomatales; family CAWKMJ01; genus CAWKMJ01. The sequence continues at coordinate 481,185 of CAWKMJ010000001.1, read as the reverse complement.
TCGTGCAGCTACCTGCGGGACGTGTGGGCCGAGCTGAAGCGCGTCGTGTGGCCCGGCCGCACCGAGGTGATCAACTCGAGCATCGTCGTCATCATCACCGTTCTCTTCTTCGTCGCCTTCACGTTCGTCGTCGACACACATCTCGACGCAGTTCGTCAAGCTTATCGCTCAGATCGGCGGGTAGCTCATGGCGCAGGAAGTGGTACGTCATCCACACCTACTCGGGCTACGAGAACAAGGTGAAGACCAACCTCGAGCACCGGATCGAGTCCATGGGAATGGAGCGACAAGATCTTCGAGGTGCTCGATCCCCAAGGAGACCGTCACCGACATCAAAGAGGGCGGCCGCCGGGTAACCAGTGAGAAGAAGGTGTTCCCCGGCTACATCCTCGTTCAGATGGAACTCGACGACGACTCCTGGTACGTCGTGCGCAACACGCCCGGCGTGACGGGTTTCGTGGGCTCGCAGGGCAAGCCGGTTCCGCTGTCGCGCGACGAGTTCAAGCGTGTCGCGAAGCGCACTGAGGGCGGCGCGAAGCCCAAGACGCTCGACCGACTTCTACGGAGGGCATGTCGGTCAAGATCACCGCATGGTCCGTTCGCCGAGTTCGACGGCGTGATCTCCGAGGTGAACCTCGATCAGACGAAGGTCAAGGTCATGGTCTCGATCTTCGGCCGCGAGACTCCGGTCGAGGTCGGGTTCGATCAGGTCTCCAAGTTCTAGATGCTCGGCGTCGCGGTCGAGCCGCGGCGGGATTGATGCCCCGCACGGGCTTCTCTCGGCAGGACGACGCTGAGAGAAGTAGGCACGGGACCGCGCAGGCGGGACCGCGAACGAGTGAGGACGTGAAGCATCACATGGCCAAGAAGGTCGTTGGTTTCATCAAGCTGCAGATCCCGGCCGGCCAGGCCAACCCTGCACCGCCGGTCGGCCCCGCGCTCGGTCAGCAGCAGGTCAACATCATGCAGTTCTGCCAGGCGTTCAACGCCGCCACCAAGGAGCAGATGGGCACGATCATCCCCGTGGAGATCACGGTCTACGAGGATCGTTCGTTCGACTTCATCACCAAGACCCCGCCGGCGGCCGTCCTGCTCAAGCAGGCCGCCGGCCTCGAGAAGGGCTCCGGCGAGCCCAACCGCGAGAAGGTCGGCACGGTCACCAAGGCGCAGGTTCGCGAGATCGCCGAGACCAAGATGCCTGACCTCAACGCGAACGATGTCGAGAACGCGATGCGGATCATCGAGGGCACGGCTCGCTCGATGGGTATCATCGTCGAGGAGTAGATCGGTCGCGAGACCGCATGAGCCGGCGGCAGGCGCCGCCGTCACACAGTGGGAGGGCCGGCCCGGCCCGTTGACCACGAGGAGGTACATGATATGGCAAGAGGGCAAGCGCTACAGACGCGGCCGCAGAGCAGATCGAGCAAGGCAAGCTCTACGGCCCCGCGGAGGCGATCCGCATTCTCAAGGAGCGGCGCTTCCACCAAGTTCGACGAGACCGTCGAGGTCCACTTCCGCCTGGGCATCGACACCCGCCAGGCCGACCAGCAGATCCGCGGCTCGATCTCGCTTCCCAACGGCACCGGCCAGACTGTTCGCGTCGCCGTGTTCGCCGAGGGCGACAAGGCTCGCGAGGCCGAAGAGGCCGGCGCCGAGATCGTCGGCTCCGACGACCTGGTCGAGAAGATCCAGGGCGGCTTCACCGATTTCGACGCCGCTGTCGCCACGCCCGACCAGATGGGCAAGGTCGGCAAGCTCGGCAAGGTGCTCGGCCCGCGGGGTCTGATGCCCAACCCCAAGCTCGGCACCGTCACCATGGACGTCGGCAAGGCCGTCCAGGAGCTCCAGGGCGGCAAGGTCGAGTACCGCGCCGACAAGTACGGCATCGCGCATGTCGTCATCGGCAAGGCGTCCTTCGAGCGAGGACGCGATCGTCGAGAACTACCAGGCGCTGCTCGACGAGATCCTGCGCGTGAAGCCGTCCGGCTCCAAGGGCCGCTACATCAAGTCGATCACGATCACGACGACGATGGGCCCGGGCATCAAGCTCGATTCGAGCCGAAGCACCAGTGTCGACGAGGACGCGGACGCCGAGTAGCAGCCGTTCCTCGGCGTCATCGGGGCTTGCGCGGAAGCCGGATGGCGTGCATACTACCTGCGCTGTACCGCAACAGAATACGCGTGCACGACCAACGAAGCCGAAGACAGCAGGCGCCCGAGTTCCGGGCTTGATCGGGCCGAGAGGATCGACCCAGCCAGCCGAGGTGGATGCCGGTCACGACATGTCGTGACCACCAGCGAGCATGATCGAGCTCACATGGCCTCCGCCCGACCTCGGCGGGGGTCATGTTGCTTTCCGGCTTTCTGCCGGGGCGCGTGATCCGCGCAGGAGGATCGGCGATCGCCGTTCGCTCACGGGTCACGCGCGCACAGGAAAGGAGGGAAGTACATGCCAACGAGGCCAAGACAGAAGTTGTTGCCACGATCAAGGAGAAGCTCACCAGCAACGATGGTGTGATCCTCGTCGACTACCGCGGCCTCTCCGTGAAGGAGATGCAGGAGTTCCGCACAGACGTCAGCGATGCGGGCGGCGAGGTCAAGGTCTACAAGAACACGCTCACCGAGATCGCTGTGAGGGAGCTGGCCATGCCGAGCATGGACGAGTTCCTGGTCGGCCCGACGTGCTTCATCTTCGTGCCGCGATGATCCCGTCGCTCCTGCCAAGGCGATGGTCGACTTCGCCAAGGAGCACGAGGCACTCGAGATCAAGGGCGGGTTCCTGGACAACGGCGTCGTGGATGCCGCGGCAGTGAAGGCGATCGCAGCCCTGCCGTCACGCGAGGAGCTCGTCGCCAAGTTCATGGGTATCGCTCTCAACCCGGTTCGAGGATTCATGGCCCATGGCCAACGCGCCTGCGGCTGCGCTCACGCGCACGATCAAGGCCGTTGCCGACCAGAAGGCAGCCGCCTAGCGCGGGTTCCGGATCGCGCCCATCGAGGCGCATGCAATGCAAGGAGAACACGCCGCATCAGGCGGCGAAGGATGGAAGAAGGAGAACAGACAGATGGCTAACATCACCAAGGACGAGGTTCTGGAGTGGGTCAAGAACGCTCCCGCCCTCGAGCTCGCTGAGCTTGTCAACGAGATGGAAGAGGTCTTCGGCGTTTCGGCTGCCGCTCCCGTCGCCGTCGCAGCTGCTGCCGGTGCCGGCGGAGACGCGCTGCAGCCGAGGAGAAGACGTCGCTTCGACGTCGTCCTCACCGGCGCCGGCGACAAGAAGATCCAGGTCATCAAGGCGGTCCGCGAGCTCACCGATCCTCGGTCTCAAGGAGGCCAAGGACGTCGCCGACAACCCGCCGAAGCCCGTTCTCGAGGGTGTCGACAAGGAGAAGGCCGACGAAGCCAAGGCCAAGATCGAAGAGGCCGGCGGAACAGTCGAGCTCCAGTAGGTCGGTTCTCGCTGCTCAGATGCTCCGACGTGAGCGCCACGATAGTGGGAATCGACAGATGGCCGGTGCCCGTCGGGTCCCGGCCATCTGTGACACCTGCGAGCGGGAAATCAAGTATTGACCTCGCTGGCTCGAATTGGGTATCTTAATCATTTGCGACCTGTATCGCTATCCCACTGCCTGAAGGAGGAATCGCCTGGTGCCCCGCGGAGAAGGTTCCCCCGTTGTGAGCGCAGGTCTTCGCCAGCGCCGTACCTTCGCAAAGATTCCCGAGATTCTTGAAGTTCCCAACCTCATCGACATCCAGAGAGAGAGTTTCGACTGGTTCCTCGAATCAGGGACTGCAACGAGACGTTCTCTGACATCTCGCCCATCGAGGACTTCACCGGGAACCTTGCCGTCGAGTTCGGTGGTCACGAGTTCGGTGATCCCAAGTACACCGTCGAGGAGTGCAAAGAGAAGGACATGTCCTACCAGGCGCCCCTCTTCGTCGAGGTGCGCTTCATCAACAAAGAGACCGGCGAGATGAAGGAGCAGCAGGTCTTCATGGGCGATTTCCCGCTCATGACCGATCGCGGCACCTTCGTCATCAACGGCACCGAGCGCGTCGTCGTCTCCCAGCTCGTTCGCTCTCCGGGCGTCTACTACTCCCAGGAGTTCGAGAAGACGACGGACAAGGCGATCTACACCGCAAAGGTCATCCCTGCGCGTGGCGCCTGGCTCGAGCTCGAGACCGACAAGCGGGACCTCGTGAGCGTGCGTGTCGACCGCAAGCGCAAGCAGCCGGTCACCGTGCTCCTCAAGGCGCTCGGCATCGCCGAGACCCGTGAGGAGATCCTCGAGCTGTTCGACGGAGCCGAGTGCATCGAGCAGCACGCTTGAGAAGGACTTCACTGAGACGCGCGAAGAGGCGCTCATCGAGATCTACAAGCGCCTGCGTCCGGGCGAGCCGCCGACGGTCGAGTCCGCGCGCTCGCTGCTCGAGGGGCTGTTCTTCAACCCGCAGCGCTACGATCTGGCCAAGGTCGGCCGCTACAAGATCAACAAGAAGCTCGAGCTCGCGCTGCCCGACGACCAGTCGACGCTGACCAACGAGGACATCCTCGCTTCCGTCCAGTACCTCGTGCACCTGTGGGAAGGCACCGACGGCTACGACGTCGACGACATCGACCACTTCGGCAATCGTCGCATCCGCAGCGTGGGCGAGCTCATCCAGAACCAGTTCCGCATCGGTCTGGCGCGCATGGAGCGTGTCGTGCGCGAGCGCATGACCACCCAGGACGTCGAGGAGATCACGCCTCAGTCGCTGATCAACATCCGACCGATCGTCGCGAGCATCAAGGAGTTCTTCGGCTCCTCGCAGCTCTCGCAGTTCATGGACCAGACCAACCCGGTCGCCGGTCTCACGCACAAGCGTCGCCTGTCCGCACTCGGACCGGGCGGTCTCTCTCGCGAGCGAGCAGGCTTCGAGGTGCGAGACGTGCACCCCAGCCACTACGGTCGCATGTGTCCCATCGAGACGCCTGAAGGTCCCGAACATCGGGCTGATCGGCTCGCTCGCGACCTTTGCGCGCATCAACCCGTACGGCTTCATCGAGACGCCGTACCGCAAGGTGGTCAAGGGCAAGGTCACCGACGAGATCGAGTACCTCACGGCTGATGTCGAGGAGCGCCACGTCATCGCTCAGGCCAACGAGCCCTTCAGCCCCAAGACCGGCAAGTTCACCAACGAGCGCGTGCTGTGTCGCCTCAAGGGCGGAGAGCCCGAAGAGGTCGAGCCCAAGCGACGTCGACTACATGGACGTGTCGCCGCGCCAGATGGTGTCGGTGGCCACGGCGCTCATCCCGTTCCTCGAGCACGACGACGCGAACCGCGCGCTCATGGGATCCAACATGCAGCGCCAGGCGGTTCCGCTCCTGCACCCCGACAGTCACCGCTCGTCGGCACCGGCATGGAGCATCGCGCCGCGGTCGACACCGGCGAGATCACTCATCGCCACGAACGCCGGCACGGTCGAGTGGGTCGACAGCCAGAAGATCGTCGTCGAAGACCAAGGACGGCACCGACGAGTACGAGCATGCCCAAGTTCATGCGCTCGAACCAGGGCACGTGCATCAACCATCGTCCGCTCGTCACCGAGGGCCAGAAGGTCAAGCAGCGGCACCGTGCTCGCCGACGGTCCTTCGTCCGAGGAGGGCGAACTCGGTCTCGGTCAGAACCTCCTCGTCGCGTTCATGCCCTGGGAGGGCTACAACTACGAGGACGCCATCATCATCTCCGAGCGCATCGTCAAGGAAGACCTGCTCACCTCGATCCACATCGAGGAGTACGAGGTCGAGGCTCGTGACACCAAGCTCGGCCCCGAGGAGATCACCCGCGAGATTCCCAACGTCGGTGAGGACGTGCTTGCCAACCTCGACGAGGACGGCATCATCCGCATCGGTGCCGAGGTCTTCCCCGGCGACGTGCTCGTCGGCAAGGTCACGCCCAAGGGCGAGACCGAGCTGACTGCCGAGGAGCGGCTGCTGCGCGCGATCTTCGGCGAGAAGGCGCGCGAGGTTCGCGACACGTCGCTCAAGGTCCCGCACGGCGAGACCGGTCGCGTCATCGCGGTCCGCAAGTTCAGCCGTGACGAGGGCGACGATCTGAGCCCGGGCGTCAACGAGCTCGTACGCGTGTATGTCGCTCAGAAGCGCAAGATCCAGGAGGGCGACAAGCTTGCTGGCCGCCACGGCAACAAGGGCGTCATCTCCAAGATCCTCCCCGTCGAGGACATGCCGTTCCAGGCCGACGGAACCCCCGTCGACATCATCCTGAACCCGCTCGGCGTTCCGAGCCGAATGAACATCGGGCAGCTGCTCGAGACGCATCTCGGGTTGGGCCGCGCACGGCTGGCTGGTCCGACGATCCCAAGCGAACGCAAGGCCGGTCGACGGTCCCATCCACGTGGCGACGCCCGTCTTCGACGGCGCGCGCGAGTCTGAGATCAGCGACGTCATCGAGGCGGCCAACCGCAACGTGATCGCCAAGTACGAGGAGCGCTTCGGCGAGCAGATGCATGGAGCCGGTCGTTCCGCAGCTCTCACGCGAGGGCAAGGCGGTCCTGTACGACGGTCGCACCGGTGAGCCGTTCCGCGAGCCGGTCACGATCGGCCAGATCTACATGCTCAAGCTCCTCCACCTGGTCGACGACAAGATCCACGCGCGTTCGACCGGCCCGTACTCCCTCATCACGCAGCAGCCGCTGGGCGGCAAGGCGCAGTTCGGCGGCCAGCGCTTCGGTGAGATGGAAGTCTGGGCGCTGTACGCGTACGGCGCCGCCTACGTGCTGCAGGAGATCCTCACCATCAAGTCCGACGATGTCCTCGGCCGCGTGAAGGCCTACGAGGCCATCGTCAAGGGCGAGAACATCCCCGAGCCGGGCATCCCCGAGTCCTTCAAGGTGCTCGTCAAGGAGATGCAGTCGCTGTGTCTCGATGTCGAGATCATCTCCGAGACCGGTGAGCAGATCGAGCTCAAGGAGCAGGACGAGGACATCTTCAAGACGGCCGAGGAACTCGGCTTGGATCTGGGCACCGACGAGAGCGAGGCCACTCCGGCCGACACGAACGCTCTCGAGGAGCTCCTGGACGGCCAGATCGAGAGCCTCGATCTCGGAGACGATCCGCCGGCGATACCGCCGATTCCAAGAAGGAGGAGTGAGCGTTGCTCGATGTCGACGTGAACAACTTCGATAAGCTGCGCATCGGTCTGGCCTCCTCCGAGCAGATCCGACAGTGGTCGCGCGGCGAGGTCAAGAAGCCCGAGACCATCAACTACCGCACGCTCAAGCCGGAGAAGGACGGGCTCTTCTGCGAGAAGATCTTCGGTCCGACCAAGGACTGGGAGTGCTACTGCGGCAAGTACAAGCGTGTCCGCTTCAAGGGCATCGTCTGCGAGCGCTGTGGTGTCGAGGTCACGCGCGCCAAGGTGCGCCGCGACCGCATGGGCCACATCGAGCTGGCGGCTCCCGTCAGCCACATCTGGTACTTCAAGGGCGTGCCGAGTCGCCTCGGCTACCTGCTCGACATCGCGCCCAAGGACCTGGAGAAGGTCCTGTACTTCGCGTCCTCGATCATCACGTCGGTGAACGAGGAGGACCGCGAGGCCGATCTCGACATGCTCCGCGATGAGCTCGACCGCCGATCTCGAAGGTCTCGAGGCCGAGAAGGCCGAGGAGATCGCCGAGGTCGAGGAGGAGCGCGACCCGACTCGTCGGCATCGCCAAGGGCGAGATCGAGCCCGAGGAGGGCGAGGAGATCGACGACGAGACTCCCGCCAAGGACCGCATCAAGAAGCTCGAGAAGGAAGCCGAGCGGGACATCAAGGACATCGAGGAGGAGTACGCCGACCGCGCGCAGCTCCTCCAGGAGGCGTTCGACACCTTCGTCAAGCTCACGCCGCAAGATCCTCATCAACGATGAGACGCTCTACCGCGAGATGAAGATGCGCTTCGGCGACTACTTCCGCGGCGGCATGGGTGCCGAGGCGGTCAAGGACCTGCTCCAGCAGGTCGACCTCGACGAGCTCGCCGCCGATCTGCGTACGCAGATCAAGGACGGCAAGGGCCAGAAGCGGCAGAAGGCCGTCAAGCGCCTCAAGGTCGTCGCGGCGTTCAAGGGCAGCGAGAACCTGCCCGAGTGGATGATCCTCGATGCGATCCCGGTCATCCCGCCGGACCTGCGTCCGATGGTCCAGCTCGATGGCGGCCGTTTCGCCACGAGCGACCTCAACGACCTGTACCGCCGGGTCATCAACCGGAACAACCGTCTCAAGAGGCTGCTCGACCTGGGCGCTCCTGAGATCATCGTCAACAACGAGAAGCGCATGCTGCAGGAGGCCGTCGACGCACTGTTCGACAACGGCCGCCGCGGCAGGCCCGTGACCGGTCCCGGCAACCGCCCGCTCAAGTCGCTCTCCGACATGCTCAAGGGCAAGCAGGGCCGCTTCCGCCAGAACCTGCTCGGCAAGCGCGTCGACTACTCGGGCCGTTCGGTCATCGTGGTCGGTCCTGAGCTCAAGCTGCACCAGTGCGGTCTGCCCAAGCAGATGGCACTCGAGCTGTTCAAGCCGTTCGTCATGAAGCGTCTGGTCGATCTGGACTACGCGCAGAACATCAAGGCGGCCAAGCGGCTGGTCGATCGAGGCCAAGTCGGTGGTCTGGGACGTCCTCGAAGAGGTCATCAGCGACCATCCGGTGCATGCTCAACCGTGCACCGACGCTCCACCGTCTGGGCATCCAGGCGTTCGAGCCAGTGCTCGTCGAGGGCAAGGCGATCCGCATCCATCCGCTCGTGTGTACCGCGTTCAACGCGGACTTCGACGGCGACCAGATGGCCGTGCACCTGCCGCTGTCGGCAGAGGCCCAGGCCGAGGCGCGCATCCTCATGCTCTCCTCGCAACAACATCAAGTCGCCTGCACATGGGCGTCCGCTGACCACGCCTACGCAGGACATGGTCATCGGTCTGTACTACCTCACCGCCGTGCGCGACGAGATGGAGGGCGCGGGTCGGGCCTTCTACAGCTTCGGCGAGGCCCTGCTCGCCTACGACTCGCGCTCCGGTCTTGACCTGCAGGCACCGATCGAGGTGCGGCTCGACCGTGACCTCGTGGAGGAGACACTCGACGAGAACGGCGCGCCCGTGAAGATCGAGCACGCCGCTGGCGATCGCATCACGACGACGTGTCGGCCGCATCACCTTCAACGCATCGCTTCCCGATGACCACGCCTTCGTCAACCGCGAGGTCGACAAGAAGGGCATCTCGCGCCTTGTCGAGGACTGCTTCGAACACCTACTCCACGACGCAGATGGAGCTCATCCTCGACGAGATCAAGCGTCTCGGCTTCCACTACGCGACGCGTGCGGGCGTCACCGTGTCCGTCTTCGACGCGAAGGTTCCCGAGAGCAAGCCGGAGATCCTCGCGGCGGCAGATCTCGACGTCGAGCAAGATCGAGGACCAGTACGATCGCGGCCTCATCACCAAGGATGAGCGTCACCGCCAGATCGTCGACGTGTGGACGCGCGCAACCGATGACGTCGGTGATGCGATGGCGGCCAACTTCGATCGGTTCAACCCCATCTACATGATGGCGAACTCGGGAGCCCGAGGAAACATCAAGCAGATTCGTCAGCTCGCGGGTATGCGAGGCCTGATGGCCAATCCCAAGGGCGACATCCTCGACCGTCCTATCAAGGCGAACTTCCGCGAGGGTCTCACGGTCCTCGAGTACTTCATCTCCACGCACGGCGCCCGCAAGGGTCTGGCCGACACCGCGCTACGTACCGCTGACTCGGGCTATCTGACCCGTCGTCTCGTGGACGTCGCACAGGACGTCATCGTCCGCGAGGCGGACTGCGAGACGGACGAAGGCGTCGCCTTCCCCGTGCTCAAGGATCCGGCGAGATCGATCGCACACTCATCGGTCGCTGCCTCCTCAAGCCGTGCGAAGAAGCCGCGCAGCTCGAAGTCGATCATTGCAGCAGGCGAGTACATCATCGTGCGACGAGGACCTGCAGGCTATCGCCGACGCAGGCGTCGAGATGATCGACCGCTCGCACGACCATGACCTGCCATGCGCGCCACGGTATCTGCCAGAAGTGCTACGGCTGGGATCTTGCGTCCGGCCAGCCGGTGGACATCGGCACGGCCGTCGGCATCATCGCGGCGCAGTCGATCGGCGAGCCGGGAACGCAGCTTACGATGCGTACCTTCCACACCGGTGGTGTCGCGGGCGAAGACATCACGCACGGTCTGCCGCGTGTCACCGAGCTGTTCGAGGCCCGCAAGCCCAAGGGCCAGGCCATCCTTGCCGAGATCGCGGGTAAGCTCGAGATCAAGGAAGAGGAGAAGTCTCGCGAGCTTGTCGTCACTGACAAGAAGAACAACGAGAAGGCCTACACCGTCTCTCGCCGCGCGCGTCTGCGTCCGGGTGTCGGTCGATGGTGAAGAGGTTGCTGTTGGTCAGCAGCTCACCGAGGGTTCGGTGAACCCCCACGACCTGCTGCATCTCAAGGGAGCCGGGGAGACGCTGCGCTACATCGTCGCCCAGGTCCAGGAGGTCTATCGCAGCCAGGGCGTCGACATCAACGACAAGCACATCGAGGTCATCGCGCGTCAGATGCTGCGCAAGGTCACGGTCGCTCGAGCCTGGCGACTCCGACTTCCTGCCGGGTCAGCTGGTGGACCGTTTCGTCTTCGCCGACGCCAACGACACGCTGCTCTCCGATGGCAAAGAGCCTGCTGTCGGTACACCGGTACTGCTCGGCATCACGAAGGCATCGCTTGCCACTGACAGCTACCTGTCTGCGGCTTCGTTCCAGGAGACCACACGCGTCCTCACCGACGCGGCCATCGCCGGCAAGGAAGACCAGCTCCTTGGACTCAAGGAGAACGTCATCATCGGCAAGCTCATCCCGGCCGCCACCGGCATGAAGCGGTACCGCTCCGTGCAGCTCACCTACAAGGGCGAGTCGGCCGAGTGGAGCCCTGCTGCCGAAGGCCCGCTGCCCGAGTTCGCGCCCGAAGAGCTCAAGGAGATCGAGGCCATGCTGCCCGGTCCGACGATTCCGGATGAGGCTGCTGGGCTCACCCCGACCGAGGCTGCGGCGATCTTTGCCGGCCTGGACTCGCCATCCGATGCGGAGAAGATGAAGCTGACGTCTCGGCTCTGGCCGGTGTGGTCTTCGAGCCGGAGCTGGCGCAGGCCTCAGCCGGCGCCGGCGTCGGCGATCCGCTCGACATGACCCTGTCTGAGCTGGGCATCTCGGTGCGGTGGGCTCAGAAGCTCGCCGCCGCCGGAATCGGCGATGTTCGCACGCTGGTGCAGAAGTCCGGAGACGATATCCTCGGCATCGAGGGCGTTGGAGCCAAGGCGCTCGAGGAGATCGAGCACAATCTCGCCGAGTACGACTTGAAGCTCACTTCGTAGTCCGGCACGAGAACCGCAGTTCACAGCGCCCCGCCTTGTGCGGGGCGCTCCTTTTCCCGTGGATCTCGCGTGCCGGGCGGACTCGGATAGGCCGGCGCGGACGGGGAGCGGAACCGCGCTCCTGGCGGTATGGATACGCCCGGCCGCGTGGCGTTTGACACGCTGGTGCTCCGGTGCTAGAGTTCCACCTTGTGGCTCTATGCTCGGCGAGCTGCGCACGTGCGCATGCAAGCCGTTCTGAGCATGAGATGTTCGTGACAGAAGGAGAAGCAAGTTGCCTACGATCAATCAGCTGGTCCGCAAGGGCCGCAAAGCCCAGGCAACCAAGAGCGCGACGCCGGCTCTCAAGGGCAATCCGCAGAAGCGCGGAGTATGCACGCGCGTCTACACGACCACGCCCAAGAAGCCGAACTCGGCTCTTCGCAAGGTCGCCCGTGTGCGCCTGGTCAACGGTATGGAGGTCACCGCCTACATCCCCGGGATCGGCCACAACCTGCAGGAGCACTCGATCGTGCTCGTGCGTGGCGGTCGCGTGAAGGACCTGCCGGGTGTGCGCTACAAGATCGTCCGCGGTGCGCTCGACTGCGCTGGCGTGACCGACCGCGACCAGGCCCGCTCCCGCTACGGGGTCAAGAAGCCGTAACCATAACCGACGTCTAACGAGCCGCCCGTGCATGAGTGCGCGGGCGCGACCGTGCAAGGAGACTGAAGAATGCCCAGGCGCGCAGCAGCAACCCGCCGAGAGACGGCACCGGATCCGGTCTACAACAATCGTCTCGTCACGCAGCTGATGAACAAGGTCATGCTCGACGGGAAGAAGTCGACGGCCGAGAAGATCGTGTACGACGCCTTCGACCTCATCGAGGAGAAGACCGGCAGCGATCCGCTGGCCACCTTCAAGAAGGCCATGGACAACGTCCGGCCCACGCTTGGAGGTCAAGCCCAAGCGTGTCGGTGGTGCGACGTACCAGGTGCCCATCGAGGTCAACTCCCGCCGTTCGACCACGCTCGCGATCCGCTGGATCGTCGGATACGCGCGTGACCGTCGCGAGAACACGCATGGCGGAGCGTCTGGCCGGCGAGATCATGGACGCCGCCAACGGGCTCGGCAACTCGGTCAAGAAGCGCGAGGACCTGTACAAGATGGCCGAGGCCAACCGGGCCTTCAGCCACTACCGCTGGTAGCAACGAGACGACGTCAGGTTCGGTGGGCCGATGAGGCCCCGACCGACCTCGGACTAGAGGACGACTGGAGAAGATGAGCAAGTACCCGCTGACAAAGACCCGCAACATCGGGATCATGGCCCACATCGACGCCGGCAAGACGACCACGACCGAGCGCATCCTGTACTACACAGGAAAGACGCACAAGATCGGCGAGGTCCACGACGGTGCTGCCACCATGGACTGGATGGTCCAGGAGCAGGAGCGCGGCATCACGATCACGTCTGCTGCGACCACGTGTTTCTGGAAGGACCACCGTATCCAGATCATCGATACGCCCGGGCCACGTCGACTTCACGGTCGAGGTCGAGCGTTCCCTTCGCGTACTCGACGGCGCGGTCGCCGTCTTCTGTGCCGTGGGCGGCGTCGAGCCGCAGTCCGAGACGGTGTGGCGCCAGGCCGACACCTACGGTGTCCCGCGCATGGCCTACATCAACAAGATGGACCGCACGGGTGCCGACTTCGACAACGTCGTGCAGATGATGAAGGACCGTCTCGACACCCGCGCCGATCCTGCTGCAGATGCCTATCGGCGCCGAGGAGGCGTTCGAGGGCATCATCGACCTCGTCGAGATGAACGCGATCCACTTCAACGAGGACGACAACGGCATCAACCCGACCGTCGGCGAGATACCCGCCGAGCTTCTGTCGGATGCGGCCGAAGCACACCGCCACGAGCTTGTCGAGGCTGCTGCCGAGTACGACGATGAGCTGCTCGAGAAGTTCCTCAATGACGAGGAGCTCTCAGTCGAGGAGATCAAGAAGGCGCTTCGCGCAGCGACGATCGACTGTGCGATCACGCCGGTGACGTGTGGCGCCTCCTTCAAGAACAAGGGCGTCCAGTCGCTGCTCGACGCGATCCTGGACTTCCTGCCCTCGCCGCTCGACGTCCCGCCCATCAAGGGCCTGGACGTCGAAGACCGGCGAAGAGGTCGAGCGTCCCTCCGACCCAGATGCACCGTTCGCCGCACTGGCGTTCAAGGTCATGACCGATCCGTACGTGGGCAAGCTCACGTACTTCCGTGTCTACTCGGGCACGCTGGACGCCGGCTCCTACATCCTCAACTCGACCAAGGACCACAAGGAGCGCATCGGTCGCCTTCTCGAGATGCACGCGAACTCCCGCGAGGACGTCGAGCAGGTCTCGGCCGGCGACATCGTCGCCGCCGTCGGTCTGAAGAACTCCACGACGGGCGACACGCTCTGCGCCGCGGATGCTCCGGTGCTCCTCGAGTCGATGGTCTTCCCCGACCCGGTCATCGACATCGCGATCGAGCCCAAGACCAAGGCCGACCAGGAGAAGCTCGCGCAGTCTCTTGCCAAGCTTGCCGAAGAGGACCCGACGTTCCGTGTCCGCACGGACCACGAGACCGGCCAGACGATCATCGCCGGCATGGGCGAGCTGCATCTCGAGGTCATCGTCGACCGTCTGCTGCGCGAGTTCAAGGTGGAGGCCAACGTCGGCAAGCCGCAGGTCGCCTACCGCGAGACCGCCAAGCAGCAGGCCTCACGATGTCGAAGGCAAGTTCGTACGCCAGACCGGCGGTCGCGGTCAGTACGGTCACGTGATCATCAACGTCATCCCGCAGGAGACCGGCGGCGGCTACGAGTTCGACAACAAGATCGTCGGCGGCTCCGTGCCCAAGGAGTACATCAACTCCGTGGACAAGGGCATCCAGGAGGCGCTCGAAGCCGGCGTGCTTGCCGGCTACCCGGTCGTCGACGTCAAGGTCGAGCTCGTCGACGGTAGCTACCACGACGTGGACTCCTCGGAGATGGCGTTCAAGGTCGCGGGTTCGATGGCGATCAAGGACGGGCTGCGCAAGGCCAAGCCTCAGCTTCTCGAGCCGATGATGGCCGTCGAGGTCGTGACGCCCGAGGAGTTCATGGGTGATGTCATGGGTGACCTCTCGAGCCGCCGCGGTCACATCGACGGCATGGAGCCGCGCGGCAACGCGCAGGTCATCCGCGCACGCGTGCCGCTCTCGGAGATGTTCGGCTACGCGACCGACCTCCGCAGCAGCACACAGGGTCGTGCCGCCTACACCATGCAGTTCTCGGCCTATGAGCCGGTTCCCAAGTCCGTATCCGAAGAGATCATCGCCAAGGTCGGCGGAGACACACAGGAGTAGAAGATGGCCAAGGAGAAGTTCGAACGCACAAAGCCGCACGTCAACGTCGGTACCATCGGTCATGTCGACCATGGCAAGACCACGCTGACCGCGGCCATCACGTCGTGTCAGGCATCCAAGGGATTCGCTGACTTCACGCCGTTCGAGGACATCGACAAGGCTCCCGAGGAGCGCGAGCGCGGCATCACGATCGCGATCGCTCACGTGGAGTACGAGACGGACAACCGTCACTACGCCCACGTCGACTGCCCGGGTCACGCCGACTACGTCAAGAACATGATCACCGGTGCCGCCCAGATGGACGGCGCGATCCTCGTCGTCAGCGCTGCTGACGGCCCCATGCCCCAGACGCGTGAGCACATCCTGCTCGCCCGCCAGGTGGGCGTGCCCCACATCGTGGTCTACCTCAACAAGACCGACATGGTCGACGACGAGGAGCTCCTCGAGCTCGTCGAGATGGAAGTCCGCGAGCTGCTGACCGAGTACGAGTTCCCCGGGGACGACATCCCCGTCATCCACGGCTCGGCGCTCAAGGCGCTCGAGTGTCGCTGCGGCGAGGGCGAGTGCGACACGTGCGGCTCGATCGAGCAGCTCATGGACGCTATCGACGAGTACATCCCGCAGCCCGAGCGTGACACCGAGAAGCCGTTCCTCATGGCTATCGAGGACGTCTTCACGATCACCGGTCGCGGCACCGTGGCCACCGGTCGTGTCGAGCGCGGCATCGTCAAGGTCGGCGACGAGGTCGAGATCGTCGGTATCCGCGACACGCAGAAGACCGTCGTCACCGGCGTCGAGATGTTCCGCAAGCTGCTCGACCAGGCAGAGGCCGGCGACAACATCGGCGTGCTGCTGCGTGGCATCGGCCGCGAGGACATCGAGCGCGGGCAGGTCGTCTGCAAGCCGGGCACCATCACCCCGCACACCGAGTTCGAGGGTCAGGTCTACATCCTGACCAAGGAGGAGGGTGGCCGTCACACTCCGTTCTTCGATGGCTATCGTCCGCAGTTCTTCTTCCGCACGACCGACGTCACCGGCGTTGCCCATCTGCCTGAGGGCACCGAGATGGTCATGCCCGGCGACAACGTGGAGATCAAGGGTGAGCTCATCAACCCGATCGCCATGGAAGAGGGCCAGCGTTTCGCCATCCGCGAGGGTGGCCGCACCGTAGGCTCGGGTCGAGTGACGAAGATCCTCAAGTAGTGACCGAGACGATCAGTCTCGTTCTAGACGGAGGGTAGAGAGAGTGGCGAACCAGAAGATCAGGATCCGGCTGAAGGGCTACGATCACGAGATCGTGGACCAGTCGACGAAGATGATCGTTGACACGGCGCAGAAGACCGGCGCCAAGGTCTCAGGCCCGATCCCGCTGCCGACCGAGCGCAATCTGTATTGCGTCATCCGGTCGCCGCACGTGAACAAGGACAGTCGGGAGCACTTCGAGATGAGGACGCACAAGCGCCTCATCGACATTCTCGAGCCCACGCCCAAGACGGTCGACTCGCTCATGCGACTCGATCTGCCGGCCGGCGTGGATATCGAGATCAAGCTGTAGGCAGGCGTCGGCAACTGTCGGCGATGTAGGATGCGGTCCGCTGGGAGCTGTCGCACACGGGGTGCGACACAGGAGCCCAAGACCGCGCGGAGGATATGGAGCGAGAGATGGTAGCAACGATACTCGGGCGCAAGCTCGGCATGACACAGGTCTGGAGCGAGGACGATCAGCTCGTTCCCGTGACCGTGATCGAGGCCGGCCCGTGCGTGGTGAGCCAGGTCAAGACCGACGAGAAGGACGGCTACACCGCCGCACAGATCGCGTTCGGAGAGCTCAAGCCGAAGAAGGTCAACAAGCCGACCGCGGGACACTTCGCCAAGGCCGGTGTCGACCCGCGCAAGCACGTCGCCGAGGTTCGCCTCGACGGCGACGAGGAGGTCTCGGTCGGCGACGAGATCACCGTCGAGCATCTTCGAGGCCGGGTGCTCAGGTCCACGTCACCGGCACGAGCAAGGGCAAGGGCTTCGCGGGCACGATGAAGCGTCACAACTTCAGTGGTGGTCCGGGCGGCCACGGTTCGCACTTCCATCGTATCCCGGGTTCCGTGGGGCAGGCATCGACTCCGTCGCGCGTCTTCCGCGGGAAGAAGATGGCCGGTCAGATGGGCAACGCAACTGCGACCGTGCGCAATCTCGAGGTCGTGAAGGTTGATTCCGAGCAGAACCTGCTGCTGGTCAAGGGCGCAGTGCCCGGAGGCAAGGGCGCCCTGCTCACGGTGCGCTCGGCGTAGGTGGCCGGGTACGCAAGCGGTTTTCGCTTCGACGAGGAGTATGAGGAAGATGGCAACGATAGAGATCAAGGACACGGCGGGCAAGAAGGTGGGTACGGCCGACGTCGTCAGACGCGGTGTTCGGCATCGAGCCCCACACGCACGCCATGCATCAGGTCGTACGCAGCCAGATGGCCGCGCGCCGTGCCGGCACGCATCAGCTCGAAGATCGCGCGCGAGGTCCGCGGCGGCGGTCGCAAGCCGTGGCGTCAGAAGGGCACCGGGCGTGCGCGCGCAGGCACGATCCGCGCGCCTCAGTGGAAGGGTGGCGGCGTCGTCTTCGGCCCGACGCCGCGAAGCCACGGGTTCAAGGTCCCGAACAAGGTAGTCAAGCTCGCGATGCGCAGCGCGCTGTCTGTCGAAGACGCAGGACGGGCGTCCTGTACGTGGTCGACGAGCTGAGCTTCGAGAAGCCTTCGACCAAGGAGGCCGCCAAGATCCTCGATGCGCTCGGTATCGACGGTCGCGTCACGATCGTCGTCGGCAACGAGGACGAGATGGCGCTGCTGTCGTTCCGGAACCTGCCCAAGGCGCGCGTCATCACGGTGGCTGAGGCCAACACGTACGACATCATCGACAACACGGCGGTGCTGTTCACGCAAGCCGGCCCTCACGAAGCTTGAGGGGGTGCTGGTGTAATGACCGATCCCCGACAGGTCATCCTGCGTCCGGTCGTCTCCGAGAAGTCGTACGCGATGATCGGCGACAACCGCTACACCTTCGAGGTCGAGAAGCATGCGACCAAGCCGCAGATCGCATCGTGCCATCGAGGAGATCTTCGATGTGACGGTGCTCAAGGTGAACACGATGAACGTCACGGGCAAGCCGCGCCGCCTTCGCTGGAAGGCAAGGCACGACGCGTTCCTGGAAGAAGGCGATCGTCACCCTCAGGGAGGGCGACACGATCGAGTTCTTCGAGACGATGTAGCAGTAGTACCCGAGTAGGAGATACCCGGTGCCGTCGGGCCCGATATGGAGCCACCCGGCACCGTGGTAGTCCGGAGTCGGCGCCGCAAGACGCGGGAGGGTCCCGCAGGATAGTCCCAGGCGGCGAATCGGCCATCGGACACGGAAGGAGCGAGAATGGGACTGAAGAAGTACAAGCCGACCTCACCGGGTCGCCGTTTCCAGACGGTCTCGGATTTCTCCGAGATCACGAAGACGGAGCCGGAGAAGTCGCTGCTTGAGCCGCTTCCCAAGAAGAGCGGCCGCAACAACAAGGGTCGTATCACGACTCGCCACAAGGGTGGTGGCCACAAGCGCCGCTACCGCAAGATCGACTTCAAGCGCACCAAGGACGGCGTGCCGGCCAAGGTGGCTTCGATCGAGTACGACCCCAACCGCTCCGTCCCGCATCGCGCTGCTGCACTACGCGGACGGCGAGAAGCGCTACATCCTCGCGCCCAAGGGTCTCGACGTCGGCGACGACGGTGCATGAGTGGCCCGGAGGCTGACATCAAGCCGGGCAACGCACTCACGCTCAAGGATATCCCCACCGGTACGGTCATCCACGCCGTGGAGCTTCAGCCTGGTCGCGGTGCCGCGCATGGCGCGCTCGGCCGGCACGTCCGTCCAGCTGATGGGCAAGGAGGGCGACTACGCGATCTTGCGCATGCCCTCCTCCGAGATGCGCCGCGTGCTGGTCACGTGCCGCGCGACCGTCGGTGAGGTCGGCAACGCCGACCACGGCAACATCTCGGTGGGCAAGGCTGGCCGCAATCGCTGGAAGGGCGTTCGCCCGACCGTCCGTGGTACTGCGATGAACCCGGTCGACCACCCGCACGGCGGCGGCGAGGGCAAGAACAAGACCGCTGGTCGTCACCCGGTCACTCCGTGGGGTACGCCCACGAAGGGTCACCGCACGCGCAAGAAGAACAAGTCGTCCGACCGTCTGATCATCCGTCGCCGCAAGAAGTAGCGGGGTACGTGAAGGAGCTGGAGTCAAGAGATGAGCAGGAGTCTCAAGAAGGGACCCTACGTCCAGCCGCGTCTCCTGGAGCGCATCCAGGCGATGAACGAGGCGGGCGAGAAGCAGGTCATCAAGACGTGGTCGCGTGCGTCCACGATCTTCCCGGAGATGGTGGGTCACACCATCGCCGTCCACGACGGTCGCAAGCACGTTCCCGTGTACGTGACCGAGTCGATGGTCGGCCACAAGCTCGGCGAGTTCGCGCCGACGCGCACGTTCCGTGGCCACTCGGCTGGCAGAGATAGGAAGGGCTCAGAGAATGGAAGCCAAAGCAGTCGCTACGCTACGTGCGGGTGAGCCCTCGCAAGGCTCGGCTGTCGTCGACCTGATTCGCGGCAAGTCCGTCGAGGATGCCTCGGCCGATCCTCAAGTTCACGCCGCGCGCATGCGGCGGAGATCGTCGAGAAGGTGCTCAACAGCGCCGTCGCCAACGCGGAGAAGAACCACAAGATCGCCCGCAGGACGCTCTACGTCTCCGACGACATTCGTGGACGAGGGTCCCACGCTCAAGCGTATCCGTCCCCGTGCGCATGGGTCGCGCGTTCCGGATCGACAAGCGGACGAGCCATATCACCGTCGTCGTCAAGCAGAGAGAGGAGGCGTAGCACACCATGGGTCAGAAGATCTATCCCGTCGGACTCCGCCTCGGCATCACCGAGAACTGGCGTTCGCGCTGGTATCGCTGGCAAGGACTACAGCGAGACGCTCGGCCAGGACATCAAGATTCGCGAGTTCCTCGACAAGCGCCTCGCTCGCGCCGCTGTCTCCCGCGTCGAGATCGAGCGCAAGGGCGACAAGCTCGATCATCGAGCTGTGGACCGCGCGTCCCGGCATCGTGATCGGCAAGAAGGGCTCCGAGGTCGACGCGTTGCGCAAGGACCTCGAGAAGATCACCGGGTCCACCGTCACCGTCAACATCGTCGAGATCAAGCGTCCCGAGCTCGATGCGACGCTGGTCGCACAGAGCGTGGCCGAGCAGCTCGTAGGCCGCGTGGCTTCCGCCGCGCCATGCGCAAGGCGGTCTCCTCGGCGATGAAGGGCGGCGCGCTCGGTATCCGGATCCAGTGCTCCGGTCGCCTGGGTGGCGCCGAGATGGGTCGTCGTGAGTGGTATCGCGAGGGTCGCGTGCCGCTGCACACCCTGCGAGCGCATGATCGACTACGGCACCGCGGAGGCCCGCACGACCATGGGCGCCATCGGCGTCAAGGTCTGGATCTACCGTGGCGAGCTCCTGCCCGGTCAGGACGCGTCCCGGTCCCGCAGATGAACGTCCGTCGCGTGGTCGCCGCGATCGTGACCGCGATCGTCCCCGTGGCAGGAGGCAGTAACGATGTTGCTTCCCAAGAGAGTCAAGCACCGCAAGGTCCAGCGCGGTTCGATGAAGGGCAACGCCAAGGGCGGCACCGAAGTCGAATTCGGCGAGTACGGGCTCAAGGCACTTGAGGCCGGCTGGATCACCAACCGCCAGATCGAGGCTGCTCGTGTCGCGATGACGCGCTACATGAAGCGTGGCGGCAAGGTCTGGATCAACATCTTCCCGGACAAGCCGATCACCCAGAAGCCGGCCGAGACCCGCATGGGTTCCGGCAAGGGCAACCCCGAGGCGTGGGTCGCGGTGGTCAAGCCCGGCCGTGTCATGTTCGAGGTTGCCGGCGTGCCCGAGGATGTCGCCAAGGAGGCGCTCCGTCTGGCCGCCCACAAGCTTCCCATCAGGACCAAGTTCGTTTCCAGAGCCGACATGGGCGGTGATGCATAGATGAAGCCCGACGAGATTCAGCGAGATGGACGACACCGAGCTCGATGAGAAGCTCAAGGACTCGCGTACGGAGCTGTTCAACCTGAGGTTCCGGCTTGCGACCGGACAGCTGGACAACCCCGGACTCATCAAGGCCGTCAAGAAGGACATCGCGCGACTGCACACCGAGGTGCGCACGCGTGAGCTTCGTGCCGAGCGCGAAGCGCAGGCCTCGTAGAGGATGGTGGAAAGGAAGTCATGAGTAGCGAACGCAATCAGCGCAAGGTCCGCCAGGGCGTCGTCGTGTCGCGCTGGCAGGCGACAAGACCTGCGTCGTCAAGGTCTCCGAGCGCAAGCAGCACGAGCTGTACGGCAAGATGATCACGCGCTCGCAGCAAGTTCCACGCGCATGACGAGAACAACGACTGCGGCGTGGGTGATGTGGTCACGATCATGGAGACCCGCCCGCTGTCGAAGATGAAGCGGTGGCGTCTGCTTGAGATCGTAGAGAAGGCCAAGTAGGACCGGCAATGCATGTGCGTCTGATGCGACGCACCTCTGGCTGACCGGATACGTACGGAGGACAGAGATGATCCAAGCAGAATCAAGGCTGAAGGTCGCCGACAACTCGGGTGCACGACGCGTGCTGTGCATCAAGGTGCTCGGCGGTTCGAAGCGGCGCTATGCCCGCGTCGGCGACACGATCGTCTGCACGGTCAAGGAGGCCATTCCCAACGGCCAGATCAAGAAGGGCGAGATCGTCCACGCGGTCGTTGTGCGCACCAAGAAGGAGATCCGTAGACCGGACGGCAGCTACATCAAGTTCGACGAGAACGCCGCCGTCATCATCGACGCCACAGGGCAACCCGCAGGGGACGCGTATCTTCGGCCCGGTCGCGCGCGAGCTGCGCGACCGTCGCTACATGAAGATCGTCTCGCTGGCGCCCGAGGTCCTGTAGGAGGCACCTGCACATGGCGAAGTCAATGACCATCCGCAAGGGTGACCGGTCAAGGTCATCACGGGCAAGGACAAGGGCAAGGAAGCCCGCGTCCTCCGCGTCGTATCCCGCACAAGGAGCGTCTTGTGGTCGGAGCGCGTGAACATGGTCAAGAAGCACCAGCGCCCGACCAACAAGCAGCCGCAGGGCGGCATCCTCGAGATCGAGGGCAGCCATCCACGTCTCGAACGTGATGCTGGTGTGCCCGAACTGCTCGGAGCCGACACGCGTCGGTCGCCGTCGCGAGGACGGCGCTCGCATCCGCGTCTGCAAGAAGTGCGGAAACGAGATCGACTCTAAGGGTAGCCCGCCCCCTGTAAGGCGGAGCAGCCGGGTCGGAAATCCGGCAGCGAGAGACGAACATGGAGGTAGAACCGGTGGTACCCAGGTTCAAAGAGAAGTACAAGGACGAGGTCGTCCCGAAGCTCATGACTGACTTCGAGCTACGACAACGTCCACGAGGTCCCGCGCCTCGAGAAGATCGTCGTCAACATGGGCGTCGGTGAGGCAGCCGTCGACAAGAAGCAGCTCGACGGTGCGCTGACCGACCTGGCCGATCATCACCGGGCAGAAGCCCAAGGTGACGCGTGCACGCAAGTCCATCGCGACCTTCAAGCTTCGCGAG
The DNA here is from genome assembly GCA_963850695.1 of uncultured Actinomycetes bacterium. Lineage (GTDB taxonomy): Bacteria > Actinomycetota > Coriobacteriia > Anaerosomatales > CAWKMJ01 > CAWKMJ01. The sequence goes on along the minus strand of CAWKMJ010000001.1, from coordinate 458,756 downwards.
GGCATGCCGATCGGCGCGAAGGTCACGCTGCGCGGCGACCGCATGTGGGAGTTCTTCGACCGCCTGCTCTCGACGGCGATCCCGCGTGTTCGCGACTTCCGCGGGCTGACCGACGAAGTCCTTCGACGGTCGCGGCAACTACACGATGGGCGTGACCGAGCAGCTCATCTTCCCGGAGATCGACTACGACAAGGTGGACAAGATCCGCGGCATGGACATCACGTTCGTGACGAGTGCGAAGACCGACGACGAGGCGAAGGCGCTGCTCGATCCTTCGACTTCCCGTTCAAGCGATAGAAGGAATGGCGACTCCACGCCACGACTAGGAGGTTTACCGGTGGCCAAGAAATCGATGATCGCCAAGGCAAAGCGCGAAGCCGAAGTACTCGGCGCGCAAGGTCACCCGCTGCCAGCGCTGCGGGACGACCGCGCGCCGTACTACAGGCAGTTCGGCCTGTGCCGGATCTGCCTGCGCGAGATGGCAAGCCGCGGCGAGCTGCCCGGCATCCGCAAGGCAAGCTGGTAGACGAACTCAGGGCAGGCACCGACCGGGAGGCGTCGCGCGCCACGGGCGCGTGCGAACCGCCGATCGGGATCGACTCGGACCATAGGAGGAAAGACACATGAGCATGACAGACCCCATCGCCGACATGCTGACGCGGGTGCGCAACGCGAACTCGGCGTTCAAGACCTCGGCCGTGATGCCGTCGTCAAGAAGCTCGTCGAGATCGCCCGCATCATGAAGGAAGAGGGCTACATCGACGACTACGCGGTCACAGAGGCTACGCCGCAGAACTCGCTCGAGATCGTCTTCAAGTACGGTCCCAGGCGCGAGCGCACCATCACGGGTCTGCGGCGCATCTCCAAGCCGGGCCTGCGCGTGTATGCGAAGAGCGACGAGCTGCCCCGCGTCCTGGGTGGCCTCGGCGTGGCCGTCATCTCGACGTCCAGTGGCATGATGACCGACCGCGCAGGCCCGCAAAGCGGGTGTGGGCGGCGAAGTCGTCGCCTACATCTGGTAGCGGCAGGGACCCGGAAGGAGCGAGATAGCCGTGTCTCGAATCGGCAAGTCACCTATCCAGGTCCCGTCTGGCGTCGAGGTCAACGATCGACGGCACGACGGTCACGGTGAAGGGCCCCAAAGGCGAGCTGACCCAGACCTTCAATGAGGATATGACGATCACGCTCGACGAGGGCAGCGTTCTCGTCGAGCGACCCAGCGACGAGCGCGAGCACCGGTCGCTGCATGGGCTGACGCGTTCGCTGATCGCGAACATGGTCATCGGCGTCTCCGAGGGCTTCTCCAAGAACCTCGAGATCGTCGGCGTCGGCTACCGTGCGGCGCTCAAGGGCAAGGACCTTGAGATGCAGCTCGGCTTCAGCCACCCCGTGCTGGTCAAGGCCGAGGACGGCATCACGTTCGAGGTGCCCGCACAGACCAAGATCACCGTCAGCGGCATCGACAAGCAGCGTGTCGGACAGGTCGCGGCTGAGATCCGCGACTGGCGCCGCCCGGAGCCCTACAAGGGCAAGGGCATCCGCTACGAAGGCGAGTACGTTCGCCGCAAGGTCGGCAAGACCGCTGCTGCAGGCGCGTAGGCCTGAGTACGACGAGCTACGTCTAAGAGGAGAGAAGGAACAATGGATCGGATCAAGGCGAAGGCAGCGGGACTCAAGCGCCGTCGGACGCGCGTGCGGGGCAAGGTCACCGGCACGCAGGAGCGTCCGCGTCTGTGCGTGACCCGCTCGAACGCGAACATATACGCTCAGCTCATCGACGATGTGAGCGGCAGCACGCTCGCCACCGCGTCGACGATCGACGCCGAGCGTGCGTGGATCGGTCAAGTCAGCGAGCAACGCCGATGCCGCCAAGGCGGTCGGCGAGGCCCTCGGCCGCAGGGCTCTCGATGCGGGGATCACCAAGGTGGTCTTCGATCGCAGCGGCAGACTGTATCACGGTCGTGTGAAGGCCCTGGCCGACGGCGCGCGCAGCGCCGGACTCGAATTCTAGGAGGATCCGTAAGCTATGGCGCGCAGGGAAGCCCAAGTATCAGAGCTGCAAGAGAAGGTCGTCTACATCAACCGAGTGGCCAAGGTCGTCAAGGGCGGACGCCGCTTCGCGCTGACCGCGCTGGTCGTCGTCGGTGACGGCGAAGGCAAGGTCGGTGTCGGCATGGGCAAGTCTCAGGAAGTGCCTGTCGCGATCCGCAAGGGCATCGAGGACGCGAAGAAGAACATGTTCACCGTGCCGCTGATCGAGGGCACGATCCCTCACGCGATCCTCGGCGAGTTCGGCGCGGGCAAGGTGCTGCTCAAGCCGGCTGCACCGGGTACCGGTATCATCGCCGGCGGCCCGGTGCGCGCGCTCCTCGAGCTCGCCGGTGTGCGCGACGTGCTCTCGAAGTCGCTCGGCACCGACAACGCCATGAACATGGTCAAGGCGGCTGCCGAGGGTCTCAAGTCTCTCTCGAGCCCCGAGGACATCGCGCGCAAGCGCGGCAAGACCGTGGCCCAGATCTATGGCTGGGAGGAGTAGTCCCGCAATGGCAAGCAAGCTCAAGATCACACAGGTCAAGAGCGTCATCGGTTCGCCGGAGAACCAGAAGCGGACCGTACGCGCGCTCGGCCTGAAGCGCATCAACGACACCGTCGAGCAGGACGACACCGATGTCATCCGCGGCATGGTGTTCAAAGTCAAGCACCTTGTGGAGGTCGAGGAGGCCTAGGCACCCTCGATCCAACGTGTGTGACAGACAGTCAGCCGGCGGCGAGCGGCCGGCAGCGACGGGGCAACCCCGTCGCGTCAGCGAGGAAGGACACGAAGGACATGCAGATTCACGATCTCTCACCCGCAGCGGGGACCCGCAAGGGTCGCAAGCGCGTGGGCCGCGGCCACGGCAGCGGCCGCGGCGGCCGTTCCGGCAGAGGGCCAGGACGGACAGCTCTCCCGCTCCGGCGGAGGCAAGGGCCCTGGCTTCGAGGGTGGGCAGAACCCGCTCCACATGCGGATGCCCAAGCTCCCCGGGTTCACGAACCGGTTCCGCACCGAGTACGCGATCGTCAACGTGTCGCGTCTCGAGGAGAAGTTCGCCGCGGGCGACACCGTCGACATCGATGCTCTCTTCGAGGCGGGCCTCATTTCAAGTCCAAGACGCAGCCGGTCAAGGTCCTCGGCGACGGCGAGCTCACCAAGAAGCTCGACGTCAAGGTGGACAAGGTCTCCGGCGGCGCGAAGACCAAGATCGAGGCAGCAGGAGGGACGGTCGAGACGCTGTGATCACCGCTATCGCCAATGCGTTTCGCGTTCCCGAGCTTCGCAAGAAGATACTCTTCACGCTGGCGATCATCGCGCTGTACCGCGTGGGTGCTCACATCCCGGTCCCCGGCGTGGACATCATCGCGGTGCAGAACCTGATCGAGGGTCAGGCGGCCCTCGGGCTTCTCAACCTGTTCTCGGGTGGTGCGCTGGAGCAGTTCGCTGTGTTCTCGCTCGGCATCATGCCCTACATCACGGCGTCGATCATCATGCAGCTTCTGCAGGGTGTCGTGCCGACGATCGAGCGCGTGGTCCAAGGAGGGCGAGTCCGGTCAGCGCAAGATGATACAGACCACCCGCTACCTGACGCTCGGCATCGCTCTGCTCAATGCAGTGGGCTTGCTGACCGTCTTCCAGCAGCAGATCGGTGGTCCCGGCTTCGACCTGCTCACGAACGCACTCATCGTCATCACGCTCATCGCGGGTACGGCGATGATCATGTGGATGGGCGAGCTCATCACACAGCGCGGTATCGGCAACGGCATGTCGCTGCTCATCTTCGCGAGCATCGTCGCGCGTTTCCCGGTCGCATCTGATCCAGGCCATCCAGCTCAACTGGCCGATGGTCGTCGCCACCATCTTCATCTTCGTCGGTGTCGTCGCGGCGATCGTGTTCATGGATCGCGGTCAGCGTCGCATCCCGGTGCAGTACGCGAAGCGAGTCGTTGGCCGCAAGGTCTACGGCGGGGCAGGCACCTACATCCCGCTCAAGGTCAACAGCGCCGGCGTCATCCCGATCATCTTCGCGTCCGCGATCCTGTTCTTCCCGGCGCAGCTTGCCGCACTCACCAACAACGAGACGCTGCAGAGCATCGGCAACGCGCTGTCGAGCGGTTGGCTCTACTACACGCTGTACGCCGTGTTCGTGGTGTTCTTCACATACTTCTACACGGCGCTCGTCTTCAACCCGATCGACATCGCGGACAACCTGCGCAAGAACGGCGGGTTCATCCCTGGCGTGCGTCCGGGCAAGGCGACGGTGCAACTATATCGAGACCGTCATGAACCGCATCACGCTGCCGGGCGGTGTCTTCCTTGCGGCTGATCGCGATCGCTCCGACGCATGCTCTTCCGGCGACCGACGTTCAGGTGCTCGAGGCGTTCGGCGGAACGTCCATCCTCATCATGGTCGGCGTCGCTCTCGAGACGATGACGCAGCTGGAGAGCCAGCTGAAGATGCGTCACTACGACGGCTTCTTCAAGTAGGACCTCGAGGAGCCGGGCACGTCCAGGCCGAGGAGGAGGCAGCATGAACATCGTTCTGTTGGGCGCCGCAGGCGCAGGCAAAGGCACGCAGGCCGAGAAGCTCGTCGACGCCTTCGGGATGACGCACATCTCCACCGGCGACATCTTCCGCAAGAACGTGAAGGAGGGTACGCCGCTCGGGCTTGAGGCCAAGCGGTACATGGACGAGGGCGATCTCGTGCCCGACGAGGTCGTCATGGCCTGGTCAAGGACCGACTGTCGCAGCCTGACTGCGGCGGCGGGTTCATGCTCGACGGGTTCCCGCGTACGCTCCCGCAGGCCGAGGCGCTCGACGGGGCGCTCGGCGAGATGGACAGGGCCCTCGATGCGGTCATCGCGATCGAGGTTCCGCGCGACGTGCTCATGGGTCGTCTTACCTCGCGGCGTCAGTGCCGCGAGTGCGGCAAGATCTACAACATCATGGGCGAGATGCCCGCACAGGACGGCGTGTGCGATGCATGCGGCGGCGAGGTGTATCAGCGCGACGATGACACCGTCGAGGCCGCCACGAAGCGTCTCGACGACTACGATGCCGTCACGTCCCAGCTCGTCCCGTTCTACACGGAGCAGGGGCTGCTGCAGTGCGGTCGACGGCGACCGCCCCGTCGACGACGTGTCTTCGCCGACGTTCGCACTGCGCTCGAGGGGTAGTCGCACTCGGTGATCATCCGCAAGTCACCATCAGAGATCGAGATCGATGCGAGAGGCCGGGCGGATCACTGCCCGGGCTCTTCGTCTTGTGGGGGAGGCCGTCGCCCCGGGTGTCACGACCGCCGAGCTCGACCAGATCGCTGAGGAGGCCATCCGTGAAGAGGGCGCCGTGCCCGCGTTCAAGGGCTACCATGGCTTCCCGGCGACCATCTGCGCCTCGCTCAACCACGAGGTCGTTCACGGCATACCCTCACTGAGCAGGCGTCTTGTCGAAGGGGATGTGCTCTCCGTCGATGTCGGCGCTATCATCGACGGCTTCTACGGAGACAGCGCGAGGACGTACCCTGTGGGAGAGGTCACCGCATCAGGCTCAGGCGCCTGCTCGACGCGACGCTGGCATCGCTGGAGGCCGGCATCGCCAAGTGCGTTCCCGGCAACCGCCTCTACGACATCTCGCATGCCGTGCAGGCGGTCGCCGAGGGTGCCGGATTCTCGGTGGTGCGCGAGTATGTCGGGCATGGCATCGGGCGCGCAGATGCACGAGGAGCCCCAGGTCCCCAACTTCGGTCCGGCGGGCAAGGGCCCACTGCTCGAGACCGGGATGGTGCTTCGCCATCGAGCCGATGATCAACGCCGGCGGAGCTGGAGTGCGCTCGCTGGACGACGGCTGGACGGTCGTGACCGAGGACGGCAAGCTGTCGGCCCATTTCGAGCACACGGTGGCCATTACAGACGACGGTCCGTCGGTACTGACGGTGGAGTAGAGAATTGCCTGGACTCAAGGGCGCAGCATTGCTATACTGCGCATTTGCGGCTTGATGCCCTCGATTGGAGAACGCCCTGGTGAGCAAGCGCGAAGAAGCCATAGAGATGGAAGGCACGGTGGTCGAGCCCCTGCCCAACGCGATGTTTCGCGTGGAGCTGGAGAACGGTCACAAGGTACTGGCCCACATCTCGGGCAAGATGCGGATGCACTACATCCGTATTCTGCCTGGCGATCGCGTTACCGTAGAGCTTTCGCCCTACGATCTGACGCGGGGGCGTATCACCTACCGGTACAAGTAGACTCGTCGCGCGAAGCGCTGTGGACACGCCCGGAGGCGTGGGTTCGGCGAACTGCGCTGATGAGGAGAGACGGGCGAGCGAAGAAAGAAGCCACCTGCGGCTGGGTGTGCAGATAGATTGTCTCCAGTACGACATGGAAAGGGAGACCGATGAAGGTACGTCCTTCTGTCAAGAAGATGTGCGACAAATGCAAGGTTATCCGCCGCCACGGGCGCGTGTTCGTCATCTGTGACAATCCTCGTCACAAGCAGCGGCAGGGCTAGCCGGAAGGAGCAAGGCTGTGGCCCGTATCGCAGGTGTCGACCTTCCGCGCGAGAAGCGCGTCGAGATCGGCTTGACCTACATCTTCGGTATCGGACTCACGACGAGCCAGCGTGCTCTGCGTGAGACCGGCATCGACCCGGAGACCCGGGTCCGCAACCTGACGGAGGAAGAGGTCGTTCGTCTCCGCGAGTTCATCGACAAGAACCTCCAGGTCGAGGGTGACCTCCGCCGGGAGACAAGCCAGAACATCAAGCGTCTGATGGAGATCGGCTGCTACCGCGGCCTTCGTCATCGCCGCGGCCTGCCGGTCCGAGGCCAGCGCACGCACACCAACGCGCGCACGCGCAAGGGTCCGCGACGCCAGATCGGCGCAAAGAAGAAGGGCGCATAGACGATGGCCAAGAAGCACAGGCAAGACGCGCGTACGCCGCGCCGAGCGCAAGAACATCGCAGTCGGCCAGGCGCACATCAAGAGCACGTTCAACAACACGATCATCACGATCACCGACCCCTCGGGCAACGTGATCGCGTGGCAGTCCGCAGGGACTGTGGGCTTCAAGGGCTCGCGCAAGTCGACGCCGTTCGCCGCCCAGATGGCCGCCGAGGCGTGCGCCAAGATCGCGCAGGAGCACGGCGTCCGCAAGGTCGCGCGTGTTCGTGAAGGGTCCCGGTTCCGGTCGCGAGACGGCTATCCGCTCGCTCCAGGCCGCCGGCCTCGAAGTCACGAGCATCCAGGACCGCACCCCGTACCGCACAACGGCTGCCGGCAGCGCAAGCGCCGCCGCGTGTAGACCGAAAGGAACCCAGAGAAGATGGCACGCCACACAGGGCCGGACTGCAAGATGTGCCGGCGCGAAGGCGATGAAGCTCTTCCTCAAGGGTGACCGCTGCTACAGCGACAAGTGCGCGATCGAGCGCCGTCCCTACCCGCCGGGCAACGCAGGACAAGCGTCGCCCGCGCGAATCCGAGTACCGAGTCCAGCTTCGCGAGAAGCAGAAGACCAAGCGGATGTACGGGCTGCTCGAGAAGCAGTTCCGCAACTACTACGAGAAGGCCAACCGCCAGACAGGCATCACGGGCGAGAACCTGCTGCGGCTGCTCGAGAGCCGCTTGGACAACGTCGTGTATCGTCTCGGCTTCGCCAAGTCGCGCGACGAGGCGCGTCAGGTCGTGCGCCACGGACACATCACCGGTCAACGGCCGCCGCGTGAACATCCCCTCGTACCGCGTACGTCCGGGCGACACTGTCGCGGTCGCGCGACAAGGCCAAGGACCTGCTGGTCATCAAGACCTCGCTCATCTCGTCTGAGAAGATCGAGGTTCCCGGCTGGCTCGAGGTGGACATCGAGAAGCTTTCCGGCAAAGTGCTGTCCCTGCCCGAGCGCGACCAGATCGATATCACCGTACGCGAGCAGCTCATCGTCGAGCTGTACTCGAAGTAGACGACGCACGGAGCCTAAGGAGGCTTGGCTAGATGACTGAGTTCATGCGACCTCAGGTCACGGTCGAGACGGTCGATGATCGCGTTGCCCGCTATATCGTCGAGCCGCTTGAGCGCGGTTTCGGCTACACGCTCGGCAACTGCATGCGTCGCGTCCTGCTCTCCTCGCTGCAGGGAGCGGCTGCGACCTCGATTCGCGTCGAGGGCGTGCAGCACGAGTTCACATCCATCGATGGCGTCCGCGAGGACGTCACCGATATCGTCCTCAACGTGAAGAACCTCGTGTTCCGCGAGGTGGGCGATCGGCGACGGCGAAGCGGTTGCGACGCTGTCCGCGAGCGGCCCCGGTGTCGTTACCGGCGCCGACCTCAAGGTGCCTGCCGAGTTCGAGCTGGTGAACCCCGAGCAGCCTATCGCCACTCTCAACAAGGGCGCCAAGCTCGAGATGGGCATCCGCATCGGTGTGGGTCGCGGATACGTGTCCGCCGACCGCAACAAGAAGGCTGAGGACCCGATCGGCGTCATCACGGTCGACTCGCTGTTCAGCCCGGTCACGCGCTGCACCTACGTCGTGGAGAACACTCGTGTCGGTCAGCGCACCGACTACGACAAGCTCACCCTCGAGGTCGAGACCAACGGCGCCATCGACCCGAACGACGCGGTCGCTCGCGCGGGCCACATCATCAACGAGCACATGGCCGTCTTCACCGAGCAGGCCACCACGACCCTGCCCGAGGAGGGCATCTTCGCCGCCGTGGTCGACGAGACCGACAGCGTGCATGGAGACGTCCATCGACGATCTGGATCTTTCGGTCCGCTCGTACAACTGCCTGAAGAGGCAGGGCATCAACTCCGTCGGCCAGCTCGTGGAGTGCAGCGAGGCCGACCTGCTCAACATCCGTAACTTCGGCGCCAAGTCCATCGAAGAAGTGAAGGACAAGCTTCAGCAGATGGGTCTGGGCCTCAAGGTCTAGTAGGAGAGCACTGAGAGATGAGACACCTCAAGAAAGGGCGCAAGCTCGGCTCGGATGCATCGCACCGCAAGGCGATGCTCCGCAGAGTCTGGCCATTGCCCTGTTCACAAACGAACGCATCAAGACCACCGAGCCGCGGGCCAAGGAGGTTCGCCCGCTCGTCGACAAGCTCATCACGTGGGGCAAGCGCGGAGACGTGCATGCCCGCAGGCTTGCGATGGCCGAGCTCAGGGACAAGGAACTCGTGCACAAGCTGTTCGCCGACATCGCACCTCGCTACGAGGACCGCGATGGTGGCTACACCAGGATCCTCAAGCTTGGTCCGCGCAAGGGCGATGGTGCTCCCATGGTCATCATGGAGCTGGTCGAGTAGCACTCGGCGCCCTGCGGCGCTGCACCAGTCCGCATATGAGAAGGGCCTCGCAGACGGCTGCGGGGTCCTTCTGTTCTTCTCGGCTGGACCGAGCCGGTACTGATCGGTTCGCGAATGAGACGGGGAGTTGTCGGCCGTGATCGAGTTCATCGATGTGAGCTACGAGTATCCGGGTGCTGAGCGCCCGGCGGTCGACGGTGTCGACGCACGCGTGCTTCCAGGGAGCGTGACCGCTCTGCTCGGAGCGAACGGCTCGGGCAAGTCCACGCTGGCGCGCATGGCCAATGGTATCGTCGCGCCTCGCAGCGGCCGCGTCCTCGTCGATGGTCTGTGCGCGCATGAGGCCGAGACGGTCTGGGAGGTGCGCACTCGCGTGGGCATGGTCTTCCAGAACCCGGACGACCAGATCGTGGGCACAGTGGTCGAGGAAGACGTCGCTTTCGGTCCGGAGAATCTCGGTGTCGAGAGAGACGAGATGAGGCGGCGGGTCACCGAGTCGCTTGCGGCCGTCGGGCTCGAGGGGACTGGAGCGTCGAGAGCCCCACCTGCTGTCCGGGGGCCAGAAGCAAAGACTCGCCATCGCGGGAGCGCTCGCGATGGATCCGGCATACCTCGTGTTCGACGAGGTCAAGACGATGCTCGATCCCGAGGGTCGCGATGAGGTCGACACGATCGTGCGTCAGCTTGCCGCCGATGGGCGGGGGATCCTTCTCGTCACTCACGACCTTGTCCGATCTTGCGCTCGCAGATGAGGTCGTCGTTCTCGACGAGGGACGTGCCGTGTTCGCCGGCCCGGTCGATGAGCTGCCGCGGGACGCGTCCTCTCTTGAGGGCTGGGGTCTCGCGCTTCCGCCGCTTGGATCGATGATCACGGCGCTCGAGCGACCTTGGCGTGCCGGTCACCGCCGACGCGGAGATCGCGGAAGTGGTGAGGGCGCTGTGTCCCTAGAGCTCTCAGGACGTCGGCTTCGTCTACTCTCCGGGCGCGCCCTACGAGACACGAGCCCTGCACGATGTGGATCTCGACGGTAGAGCCGACAGGCCCTGACCGTGGTGCTTGGGCCGACCGGTTCGGGCAAGTCCACGCTGCTGCGTGTGATGGCGGGCCTTCTGGAACCCTCGGTCGGCTCCGTCGCTATCGGGGGCGAGCCGCTGCGCGGGCACGGTCGCCGGTGCCGAGGGCGGTGTGGGTCTGGCGTTCCAGAACCCTGAATCGCAGCTCTTCGCCGAGACGGTCGCCGCAGGATGTCGCATTCGGGCCGCTCAACCAGGGGATGGCCGAGGATGCCGCCTACGACCTTGCTCATGACGCACTCGAAGCCGTTGGCCTCGATCCCGACGAGTATGGCCTCAGGTCACCATTCGGGCTGTCCGGGGGAGAGGCGCGGCGAGTCGCGCTCGCCGGCGTCCTGGCGACACGTCCCGGGTACCTGCTGCTCGACGAACCGACGCGCGGGACTGGATGCGCGCGGACGAGCGGCGGTCATGGCGAGCATCGAGAGCGCGTGTTCCTCGGCGGGCGTTGTCGTCGTCACCCACGATGCCGAGCAGTTCCTGCCACACGCTGACACGGTGGTTCTGCTCCGCGGGGGAGCGGTCACATGGAGCGGGACGACCGACGCGCTCCTGGACGAGCCGGAGCGGTTTGCGGCCGCCGGCCTGGAGGCACCAGCCTGTCGTGCGTGTGCAGATGGCGCTCGCCGAGGCGGGCGCGGATGTCCCTCGCCCCTCACGTCTCGACCCTTCGAAGGCCGCGGCGGTCCTACGCCAGGCCAGCAGGGGGGGTCGCATGAGCACACCGGTGCCCTTCGGTCAGTACGTGCCGATCGACTCGCCGGTCCACGAGCTCGAGCCCCGGGCGAAGATGGGGCTCGTCCTCGCATACACGGTCCTGCTCTTCTCGGTCAGACGACTTCGCCGGTCTCGCTCTCGCCGCGCTCTTGGTCGCGGTCGCGATCGTGGTCTCGAAGGTCCCGATCGCGCTCGTCCTTCGCGGCCTCAAGGCGGTCGTCTTCATGCTCGCGTTCACGCTGCTTGCGCATGCGCTGCGCTGGAACTCGCCGACGGTCGCACTGCTGCGCGATCGGGCCGCTCTCCGTGGACGCAGCGGGCCTGCGTGACGGGCCTGTTCTTCTCGCTCCGGATCGTGCTTGCTCGTGGTCGGGTACGTCGCTTCTGACGCTCACGACCACGCCCGTCGCATCTCACCGACGCTCTCGAGCGCGCTCATGCGTCCGCTCTCGTGGTTCCGCGTTCCCGTGGGCGAGCTCGCGATGATGCTCACGGTCGCGCTTGCGATTCATCCCAACGACTGCCGAGGAGGCCGAGAAGATCATCGTCGCCCAGACGGCGCGCGGCGCGCAGTTCGACGTGGGCGGTCCGATCACGCGGGCCAAGGCCTATCATCCCGGTGCTCGTGCCGCTCTTCGTCAACCTGTTCCGTCGTGCCGATGAGCTCGCCGTGGCCATGGAGTCCCGGTGCTATCGTGGCGGCGAGGGACGGACGCGACTGCACGAGAGCCACATGCGCGCGAGTCGACTGGGTCGTGCTGCTCGTCGGCTCGACCGTGATGATGATGGGGGCGGTGTACCTGTGAGGGGCGACGCGATGACATCCGAGAGCAGTCGCATCGTCGCGCTGACCGTCGCCTACGACGGCGCGCCGTTCTCCGGCTTCGCACTCACAGCCCGGACGCGAGCACGGTTCAGGGCACGCTCGAGGAGGCGCTGCGCACGGTGCTGCGGCGCCGATGTCGAGACGACCGGCGCCGGTCGGACTGATGCCGGCGTGCATGCGCTGGGCCAGGTCGTGAGCTTCGAGGCCACCGGCGACGAGCCGGACGTCGACGATCGCTCGATGCGCTCGCTCAACGCGCTTGCCGGCCCGCACATCGTCGGTGCGCGAGGTCCGGCGCGCGCGGCCGGGCTTCTCGGCACGCTTCGATGCGACATCGCGCGAGTACCGCTACCGGATCGCGACCGGCCCGGCTGCCGCCGGTGTTCACTGCGGCCACGTGCGTGGTGGGTCAAGGAGGAGCTCGATCGTGGACGCGATGCGCGCGGGTGCGCAGCTCGCTGCTGGGCGAGCACGACTTCCGCTCCTTCTGCGTGACGCGAGTCGGCCGAGGAAGCGGACGGTCCGCGAGGTACGCGCGATCGACATCGCGCGCCGAGGAGATACTCGGCGAGCAGGTGCTCGACTATCCGAGTCGTCGGCAACGCGTTCCTCCATTCGATGGTGCGCGTCATCGTCGGGCACCCTCGTCGAGGTAGGGCAGGGTCGGCGAGAGCCCGGAGTGGGTCGGCGAGGCGCTTGCAGCTCGCGATCGCGCTGCAGCCGGGCCGACCGCCCCGGCGCACGGCCTCACGCTGTGGCACGTGGAGTATCCGGAAGAGTGCTGGTCAGAGGGGTAGCGGTCGGAGCATCTGCTCGGAGCACGGCAGCTCGGGTCGATGGATACGCCCGGTGCGCGTGGATTTCGTTGACGAGCACGGGTGCTCATGGCTATAGTCAAAGGGTTCGTTTGAGCCCCGTGAACTCTGCGAACACCGTTATCACAAGCAAGTTGGAGGACCATTGAAGACCTATTACGCCAAGCCAGGCGAAGTCGAGCGCGAGTGGCTGCTCATCGATGCCACCGATCAGGTGCTCGGTCGGCTCGCCAGTGAAGTCGCCCAGATCCTCAAGGGCAAGCACAAGCCGCAGTACACCCCCCATGTGGACACCGGCGACTTCGTCGTCGATCATCAACGCCGACAAGATCGTGCTCACCGGCAACAAGATGGAGACCAAGATGGCCTACAGCCACTCTGGGCTACCCGGGTGGCCTCAAGGAGGTCCCGATCTCCCGCATGATGGAGAAGGACTCCGAGCAAGGTCATCGAGAAGGCCGTGAAGGGCATGCTGCCCAAGAACACGCTGGGTCGCGCAGATGGGCAAGAAGCTCAAGGTCTACGCAGGCCCCGAGCATCCGCACGAGGCGCAGAATCCCCGTCCGTACACCCTGGAGGGCTAGAGCATGGCAGAGACTCAGGCAGTCTACCGCGGTACAGGTCGCCGCAAGACGTCGGTGGCGCGCGTCCGTCTCGTGCCCGGTACCGGCACGATCACCGTCAACGGCACCCCCGCCGCCGAGTACTTCGGCCGCGAACTCGCTCATGATCTCCATCGAGCAGCCGTTCAAGGTCACCGACACCGCCGGCCGCTTCGACGTCATCGCGTCGATCCATGGCGGCGGCAAGTCCGGTCAGGCCGGCGCGCTGCGCCACGGTATCGCTCGCGCGATGCTCGAGGCCGGCGATGACTACCGCGGCGATCTCAAGAAGGCAGGCCTCCTGCGCCGTGACCCGCGTATGGTCGAGCGCAAGAAGTACGGCCTCAAGAAGGCCCGCAAGCGTCCGCAGTTCTCCAAGCGCTAGGAGCTGCGAGGAACATCCGGACTCACCACAAGGCTCGCCCTCGCGGCGGGCCTTGTGCGTTGTCTAGGGGAGGACCGACCAGCATGACCAGACTCTTCGGGACCGATGGGGTACGCGGCGTCGCCAACTCCGAGCTCACGCCCGAGCTGGCGTTCCGGCTCGGCGAGGCGGCCGGGCACTTCCTCGGCGACCATGGCCGAGGCAGGATCGTCGTCGGCAGGGACACGCGTCGCAGCGGCCAGATGCTCGAAGCTGCGCTGGTGCCGGGTATCACCTCGGGCGGTGCGGATGCGCTGGTGTGCGGGGTGATACCCACGCCGGCCGTCGCCCTGCTCGCTCGTGAGCGCGACGTCGACGGAGGCGTCGTCATCTCTGCATCGCACAACCCGCCCGAGTACAACGGCATCAAGTTCTTCAGCCGGGACGGCTTCAAGCTGCCCGACGATGCTCGAGGACGAGATCGAGGCGTTCACGCGACCGAGCGCACCTGGGAGCGTCCCACGGGCAGTCGATGTCGGCTGCGCCGTCGACGATCGATGGACGCCGTCGAGCGCTACGTCTCTCACGCGGTCGACTCGATCGAAGGCGATCTCTCGGGGCTGCGCGTCGCGGTCGACTGCGGTCACGGCGCCGCTGCGGTCACGACGCCGATGGCGCTCGAGCGCCTCGGCGCCGAGGTCATCGCAGTCAACACCGACTGGAGCGGCATGGACATCAACGTCGAGTGCGGCTCGACGGACCTCGGCCCGCTGCGGCGAGCTCGATCGCATCCAACGAGGTCGATCTCGGCATCGCCCACGACGGCGACGCTGACCGGGTGCTCGCCATGGACGAGACGCGGCAACGAGGTCGACGGCGACTTCATCATGGCGATCTGCGCGGCCCACATGAAGGAGCGGGGCGCGCTTCGCGGCCGACACTGTGGTCGGCACCGTCATGACGAACATGGGCTTCGAGGTTGCGATGCGCGAGCGGGGCATCAGCGTCATCAAGACCAAGGTGGGCGACCGCTACGTGCTGGAGCAGATGCGCGCCTCGGGCGCCGTCCTCGGCGGCGAGCAGTCCGGACACATCATCTTCATGGAGCACAACACCACCGGTGACGGTCTCGTGACAGCGCTGCAGCTGGCAGCTGTCATGAAGGCGACCGGCACGCCACTGTCCGAGCTGGCCAAGGTGATGCGGCGCTACCCGCAGGTCCTGCATGAACGTGCGTGTCACCGACAAGTCGCTGCTGGCCGCGAGTGGCGCGATCAGCGATGCGGTCCGCGATGCGGAGGAGTCGCTCGGCGACACCGGCCGCGTGCTCGTGCGAGCTTCGGGAACCGAGCCGCTCGTTCGCGTGATGGCCGAGGCCGAGTCGCAGGACGCGGCGCAGTCCGTCGTCGATCGACTCTCGCAGCCGTCGTGTCCGAGGAGCTGAACCCGTCATGACCGAGGAGCGCTTCGACCTCGACACGGGTTCGCTCAAGATCGAGGAGCTGCGAGTCCATCCTCGAGCACTTGCCGGCGGATGTGACGTTCGCCGATGCGGAGAACGTGCTGCGCTTCTACACGGGGCGCTACAGGATCTTCAGCCGCACGCCCGACATCATCGGCACCAGCATGATCGAGTGCCACTCACCGGGTTCGCAGGGCAACGTCGAGCGGCTCGTAGCCGAGCTGCGCGACGGGTGGCGCGACGAGGCGACCTTCCTCGAGGAGAAGGACGGTCGCCCCGTCCACATCCGCTACCTGCCCGTTCGAGACGGTGACGAGTACCTGGGCATTCTCGAGATCGCTCAGTGGGCGGATGACATGGGGGCCCCAGGCCTGTGATCGAGACGCGCCTGCCGGGGCCTTCGCGGTCGTGAGCCGCCGCTCGCTCCTCTTGATGACGCTGATCGTCGAGGGTGCGCTCCTCGCCATCGCTGCGGCTCTCATGTGGCTGACGGACCTGCGGCCCGCGATCTCTTCGACCTGGGCCGATCTGGCGCTCGGTCTCGTCGCGGGAGGCGCGATGGCCGTCATCGCGGTCACCGTGACGCGTCTGCCGCTTCGGCTCCTGAGACAGCTCCGTCGCGACATCGATCGCGTGATCGCCCTCTTCCGCGGCACCCCTCTGATCGACCTCGTCGTCATCTCGGTCCTGGCGGGCGTATGCGAGGAGGCGTTCTTCCGAGGGTTCTTGCAGACCTGGCTTCAGGGTTCGCTCGGAGTGCACGGCGCTGTGCTGCTTGCGGGGCTGGTCTTCGGCCTCATGCACGCCATCTCGCCGTCGTATGCGGTGTTCGCATTCGTCCTTGGGGTGGCGCTGGGCTACCTGTACGCACTCACGGGAAGTCTGCCCGCCACGATGCTCGCCCACGCAACGTATGACCTCGTGGCGCTCGTCTACGGGACTAGGATGCTCGCTCGGTCGCACAGCTGAAGTGACACGGGTGCTCAGGTCGAGATCGGTCGAGTCGCCCTACTCCTCGGGTCCAATCAGTGCGACGATGGCTACTTTGGACCCCTCGGGCACCCGAATCCCGGCAGCGGGCACCTGGCCGATGATCTCGCCCACGTTCGAGCGATCCGTATGCAGGGAGATCACCTCGGGGGTGAGTCCGGCGTCCTCGATCGACTCGACCGCTGCCTCGAGAGACGTCCTATCGAGTTTCGGGACGACTACCCCTGCCGGTCCTGTAGCCGATCGAGACATACAGGACCACAGGGTCACCGGCAAGCGTCGGGACGTTGTACTCGGGCACCTGGCCGGCCACGAAGCCGGTGGGCAAGTCTTGGTCATATCCCTGGTACTGCAGGGGCTCGAGTCCCTCGGCCCGGAGGATTTCCTCGGCGTCGCCGATCGGCAGACCCGTGACCTCTGGGGTCTTGACCCAGTCGGGCTCTACTGACACGACCAGGTTGACCGTTCCGTTGGCTGGTACCGACACTCCCGGCATGGGCGTCTGGGTGACGACGACCCCGGGCGCGAGGTTCGTCACTGTCTCTGTCGTGACCGTGCCGACAGAGAGCTGGTTCGCTTCTAGCAGGTTCCCGGCTGCGCCGGAGTCCATTCCCGAGACGTCCGGGACGACCACGTCGCCAGCACCGCAGGTTCTCAGGATGAGGGCCGCCACTATCACGGTGATCAGGAGCAGGATCGCCACTCCGACGAAGATAGGGCCGCGGCGGTCGCGCGAACCGGATGTGTCCTCGGGTGGCGCCGCTTGTCGCTCAGTGGATGATGCTTCCTGCGTGTCGGCGCGCGCATCTCCCTCGGGCACGGTGCTGTCTGCCATGTTCTCTCCTGCGGTCGGGGGTATCCGCTGCTCTGATGATAGCCCGTTGAGTCGCTCCTGACCGCGTTCGTACGCCCCACGTAGTACATGAGATCACTCCCCGGAGACGATTCGGGACGCGAACGCTCCATCTAGAGTCATTGAGTGTCGGACACATCGATGCATAGGAGCTGATCGCATGACACCCGATACCGACAGTGCCCATGAGACCACACCCGAATCGCCGAAGGAGACGGTTGCGCCAGCCGCTGGCGCCCCGGCGACCGCCACTCCCGACGTCGCGGTAGCCACAGCACCAGCCGTTGCTGCCACTGCCGCGGCACCTGCGGCCACGACACCCTGGTACCAGACGACCGGCGCCAAGATCGCCCTCGCCGCAGGCGGGGTCCTTCTGGTCGCGGCGTTCTCGTTCGGCGCAGGAGTTCGCTTCGGCGCGCGCTCGTCGATGGCAGCGTTCGGCCCCAGGGCTGCGATGAGCATGCAGCAAGGTGTCGCCGGTGGGGGTGCGGGTCGCATGCGGTCAGGTCCCGGAATGCAGCAATCGCCGAGTGAGGGCATGAGGCAGATGCCGGGGACCGGGCAGCGCATGATGCCGCGGGATGGCACACGTGGCGAAGCCGAGAGCCTCGAGCCGGGGCAGCGTTTCCCAGAGGGACACCCCGACCAGGAGGCCGCCCCAGAGGACGAGAGCGGCAACACCGAGGGCTAGGGCCCGGCTGCCCAAGACCGTGCGCCCGACAGAGTCGGGTGCGCGGTCTTCTCGTGGTTCAGGCGCGCGCGGCATGCTTGTCTGCGCGCGCTGACCTCCACCCTCGAGCCGCCCGCTCGCTGTCACCGTCTCGTCATCCCATGGGACTCATCCGGCTGGTACAATGGCGGCGAAGGCACCCATGGAAGGGGGTCCGCTCCTGAAGCAGACCGGCACCATGAAGCGCCAGGACTGGCAGTCGCGAAGGTGGCTCACGCTACCGTGACGGAGGCCAGTTGACGAGGAGAGGGCCTATCGAAGCTATTCGGCGGATGGCCCTCCGGCTCGACCGGAGTCGTGACGGCGTCGACAAAGCCTGCGGGTGACCGCAGGGACAAAGCGACGTCGAACCGGTGTCTCAACCTCTATACGGGACACTACAGAAGCCCGTACCTCGGCGTGTTTCCGCGGCGAGGCCCACGTACCGCATGCTAGCGCGCGCTGTCGCGCGCTTCCGAATCCTGGCAGAAAGGTCCTACTCACACATGTGTGGAATCGTCGGCTACATCGGTCCGCGCGAGGCGAGTGACGTGCTTGCTGGCGGACTCTCGCGTCTCGAGTACCGAGGATACGACTCGGCAGGCATGGCCATCATCAGCGACTCGGAACTCAAGGTCGTGCGCCGTGTGGGCAAGCTCGTCAACCTCGAGGACGTGATCGAGGAGACGCCGGTGCACGGCACCATCGGCATCGGCCACACGCGGTGGGCGACGCACGGCAGACCGAGCGAGGACAACGCACACCCTCACATCGACTGCACCGGCAAGATCGCGGTAGTCCACAACGGCATCATCGAGAACTACGTCGAGCTACGCGAGGAGCTGGCTGCGGCCGGGCACATCCTGCGCAGCGAGACGGACACCGAGACCGTTGCACATCTCGTCGAGAGCTACTTCGACGGTGATCTGTCCGAAGCGGTCCGCAAGGCGACACAGCGTCTCGACGGCTCGTACGCGCTCGGCGTGGTGCATCTCGACTACCCCGACACCATCGTCGCGGCGCGCAAGGACTCTCCGCTCATCGTCGGGATCGGTGAAGGCGAGAACATCGTTGCCAGCGACATACCGGCAGTCCTCGAGTACACGCGCGAGGTGCTCGTGCTCCACGACGGACAGGTCGCCACGGTCACCGCAGCCGGCGTGGACGTCGTCGAGCCGGACGGCACGTCCGTCGTCAGAGCCGGACATGATGCACGTGGAGTGGGACCTCGCAGCTGCCGAGAAGGGCGGCTACGAGGACTTCATGCTCAAGGAGATATTCGAGCAGCCCAAGGCGATCCGGGAGACGCTCCGGGGACGCATGTCGGACTCCGGGCGAGATACTGCTCTCCGAGCTGGAGATGACGCCCAGCCGAGGTCGCGTCCATCAGCCGCGTGTTCATCCTTGCGTGCGGCACCTCGTATCACGCTGGCATGGTCGCCAAGACGCTCATCGAGCAGTGGGCGCGCATCCCGGTCGAGGTCGAGGTCTCCAGCGAGTTCCGCTACGGCGACCCCATCGTGGATGACGAGACGCTCGTCGTCGCCATCACGCAGTCGGGTGAGACGGCCGACACGCTTGCCGGCGTGCGGGAGGCGCGCGAGCGCGGCGCCAAGGTCATCGCCATCACCAACGTCGTCGGCTCACGCGTGACCCGCGAGTCCGACGGCGTCATCTACACGCACGCAGGTCCCGAGATCGGCGTTGCCGCGACCAAGACGTTCACGGCACAGATCGCGGCGCTCTACGTGCTCGCGCTCAAGCTGGCTCAGGCCAAGGGTATCTCTCGGCAGCGAACAGGTCGGGGCGCTATGGGAGGGCCTCACGCAGCTTCCCGATATCGTCGAGGCGATCCTCGAGGAGCTCGACGACCTCCAGGCGTGCGCTGAGACGTACAAGGACGCCTACAGCTCGCTCTTCCTCGGCAGAGGGATCGGCGTGCCCGTCGCCATGGAGGGCGCGCTCAAGCTCAAGGAGATCAGCTACATCCACGCCGAGGCCTATGCTGCCGGCGAGATGAAGCATGGTCCCATCGCGCTCATCACCGAGAGGTCCCGGTCGTTGTCGTGGCGACCCAGGGCCACACCTACGAGAAGGTCGTGAGCAACATCCAGGAGGTCCGCGCGCGTGATGCCGAGGTGATCGCGGTCGCGACCTACGGTGACGACGACATCCGCAACCACGCCGAGCACGTGCTCTACGTGCCGAGGACACCAGGAGCTGCTCTCGGCGATCCCGGCGACGATCCCGCTGCAGCTGCTCTCCTACTACATCGCGAAGCTGCGCGGCTGCAACGTCGACCAGCCGCGCAACCTCGCCAAGTCGGTGACGGTGGAGTAGAGCCATGATCACCGGACTCGGGGTCGACATCGTCGAGATCGACCGGATGAAGGCGGCGCTCGAGCGCAGGCCCGCAGATGAAGGAGCGACTCTTCTCGGAAGACGAGCGCGCCTACTGCGACGCGCGCAACAAGCCCGAGATCCACTACGCGATGAGGTTCGCTGCCAAAGAGGCGGTGCTCAAGGCGCTCGGCACGGGCTTCAAGGGGATGCGCTTCAAGGACGTAGAGGTCATGCGCGACGAGACCGGCAGGCCCGTGCCGCACCTCAAGGGCCGCGCCGCCGAGGTGGCCGAGGAGCGCGGCGTGCTCGAGATGCACCTCTCGCTCTCGTTCACCCATACCACCGCGGTCGCCTCGGCCGTTGCCATCACTGAGGAGCACCGGCCCAAGCCGAAGGAAGAGCCGCTCGACCCCATGGCCGAGCTTGCAGAAGGCGTTCAAGGAGGCCAAGGCGATGCTCGACGAGCTCGGGCATGATGATGAGGACGAGACCGACGATGCCGAGCAGGTGGATGAAGCCGAAGGCGATGCGGACGGTGACGTGATCGACTCCGAGTCGCCTGCCGATGGCGACACGGCTGGCGCCTCGGCTGATGGGGATGTCTCGGGCACCGAAGGGGATACACAGGGATAGGATGAACGCGACCCCACTGCGTATGGGAGGACGAGTGATCTACGCCTTGACCGAGGCTTCGGCCCGCGCCGCCGAGGAGCGCGCCGTCGCCGAGCTCGACATCACGCTCGCCGATCTCATGCGTCGAGCAGGCGCCGCCGTGGCGCGCGAGCTGCGGCTGCGCGTCCCCTACGGCGAGGTCGCTGTCGTTGCCGGCAAGGGCAACAACGGCGGAGACGGCTGGGTCGCGGCGCGCGAGCTGCACACCGCAGGACGGACCGTCACGGTCTACACGCCGGTCGCACCCGATGCGCTCGACGGGATCGCAGGCGACGCAGCGCGCGGATGCTGTCGACGCGGGTGTGCGCGTACGAGCAGGTCGAGGAGATGGCCGCTCGACGCTCTGCGAGACACGGCCGCGGTGGTCGATGCGCTCTTCGGCATCGGCTTCACCGGTGAGGTCCGAGAGCCCTATCGTGAGCTGGATCGAGGCGATCAACGCCTCGGGCGCGACATGTCGTGGCCGTCGACGTGCCCTCGGGGATCGAGACGGATACGGGCTACACGGCGACCCACTCGGTGAACGCGGACGTGACGGTGACCTTCTCGGCGCCCAAGATCGGGATCCTCAACTACCCCGGTGCCGCGGCGGCGGGAGAGGTCGTCGTCGCCGACATCGGCATCCCGTGGGAGTTCCTGGGCGCGCCGGGCGATCTCGAGATCTGGGGACAGGCCGAGTACGCCGACCTGCTGCCCACGGCCACGCCCGGACGATCACAAGAACGCGCGAGGCCGAGTGCTGATCGTCGCGGGTTCAGGCGCGTTTCCCGGGGGCTGCGGCGCTCGCTGCCCATGGTGCCCAGCGGATGGGCGCGGGCTACGTGACGGTCGCTGTACCGGAGTCGATCGCCCATATCGTCCAGACCAAGCTCACCTCGGCGGTCGTGGTGGGACTGCCGGAGAATCCCTCGCACACGCTCGCGTCGAAGGTGACGAGTGAGATCCTCGATGTGGCACGTGAGTTCGATGCTGTGGTGGTCGGCCCGGGCATGACCGTCGCTCACGGTGCCGCCATCGTGGCACGCAGTCTGGTCAAGGACGTGGAGGTCCCGCTCGTCCTCGATGCTGACGGGCTCAACGCCATGGTGGATGCGGCAGAGACGCTCTCGACCAGGGCCGGAAGCACGGTGATCACGCCGCACCCGGGCGAGCTGGCAAGGCTGCTCGACACGACGCCGGCTGATATCCAGTCGGACCGACTGCAGCCGGACGGGCGCTCACAGGACCTCGGCTCACATGCGTCCTGAAGGGAGCACACACGATCGTGAGCGGTCTCGACAGGCAGGTGGTCACGCTCTCCGGGGGGCCGGCGCTCGCCACGGCGGGCACGGGCGACGTCCTCGCTGGGATGATCGGCGCGCTACTTGCCCAGGGTCTCGAACCCTTCGAGGCTGGTGCGCTTGCCGCATACGTACATGGGCGCGCCGGCGATCATGCAGCCGTCGAGCTCACTGCGCTGAGCGTGATCGCCGAGGACATCCCGGATTACATCCCAGCGCTCCTTGCGAGAGCTGAGCCGAGTAGACTCCGATGACGACCGGACACGAGCGAGGAGGAACGCATGGCCGAAAGGACCGTTGCAGAGATCATGACCACCGATGTGGTGACCGTCGATCCAAGCATCACGGTGACCGAGGCCGCCAAGCTCATGGTCGACAACGAGATCGGCGCGCTGCCCGTGCTCGAGAACGGCAAGCTCATCGGCATCGTGACCGAGGGCGACCTGATCATGCAGGATGTCAAGCTCGAGTACCCCACCTACCTGCATCTTCTGGACGGCTACATCATGTATCCGCCCTCGACCAGGCATTTCGAGTCCGAGCTGAAGAAGGCGGTGGCCGCCGACGTGCGCGCTGTCATGACCGCCGATCCGGTGACCATCCAGGTCGGCGCCTCGATCGAGGATGCGGCCACTCTGCTCGTGGACAAGGACGTGAGTCGCATCCCGGTCCTCGACGGGGCACGATCGTCGGGATCGTGAGCAAGTCAGACGTGGTCCGCTCGCTCCTCGACTGGAGAGTAGCGCAGTGTACCGACGTCCCGCAGTCGCCGAGATCGACTACTCGGCGATCGAGCACAACGTCAGAACGCTCAAAGGTCTCTGACGCCCGGGAATGCTGTTCGAGGCCGTCGTGAAGGCGGACGGCTACGGCCACGGTGGCGTGGAGAGCGCCAAGGCCGCCGTGCGCGGAGGCGCGGACCGGCTTGGTCGTTGCCACCGTCGATGAGGCCCTCGAGCTCAGAGATGCCGGGATCACCAAGCCTCATCCACCTGCTCTCCGAGCCGCCGCTGACATCGGCCGGTCTTCTCATCGAGCACGACATCCTGCCGTCAGTGGCCACACGTGAGTTCGCGATGGCGCTCGGCGCCGCCGCGTACTTCCGCTGGGAAGTCGGCACCGCTACCATCTCATGGTCGACACCGGCATGAATCGGATGGGCGTCCCGTCCGACGACGCAGCTGACCTTGCGCTGCTCCTCAAGGACTATCCAGGTCTGGAGCTTGAGGGGACGATGACGCACTTCGCGACAGCGGAGACACCTGGCGACTGGGACTTCGAGGCGCCAGATGGAGCGCTTCGCCGCCGTGCTCGAGCGCATGCGTGTCGACGGCATCGATCCGGGCATCGTACACGCGGCCAACAGCGGGGCCACGATCATCCACCCCGAGAGCCGGTTCGACATGGTGCGCTGCGGCATCGCTATCTACGGCCTTCACCCTAGCGATGCGACGATGAAGAAGGTCGACCTGCAGCCCGGCGATGAGGGTTCGAACCGAGGTCAGCCTGGTCAAGCGCGTGCAGATGGGAGATGGCGTGAGCTACGGACTGACCTGGCGGGCGGCCGCACCCACGACGATCGCCACGCTTCCCGTCGGGTATGCCGATGGGATCCACCGGATCCTCTCGAACCGGATGAGCGTTCTCATCGGCGGTCAGAGATGCCGGCAAGTCGGCCGCGTGACGATGGATCAGATCATGGTCGAGGTGCCGCGTGGACTGACAGTAGCCCCAGGTGATGAGGCCATCGTCGTCGGCTCTCAGGGGGGCGCGACGATCACCATGGACGAGGTCGCCGAACAAGCCGAGACCATCAACTATGAGATGGCGTGCGGATTCGGCACGATGCGGCTTGAACGCACGCGCGTGTAGTCCCTCGGACACCCCCGCTCAACAGCGGTTCTCCCGCTTGTGAAAAATTAGCAGGAGCCCCCGCACGCATGGCGAAATCAATCCATGACGGCACCCCGCTCTATCCTGTGGTGTGCCTCGATTCGGGGAAACGCTACAGGGGGTGCGTTCGTGGACGACAAGAGTCTTGAGGAACTCGAGTTCCATCAGGAGACGGTGACCTCAGACGCGAACTCTCCGCTCCACCTCATCCGCGAGAAGGAGATGGAGATCTCCGGTCGAGTCCTCGCAGCCAAGCAGGAAGCCGAGGACATCGTCGCCAGCGCTCGCAAGCGCGCTGTCGAGACCGTCGAGAAGGCCGAGAGTGCAGGCGGCGTCGCGGCCAAGGAGCAGGAAGCTGAGCTTCTCGCTCAAGTCGAGCGCGATGTCGCCGAAGTCCAGTCTGGTACCGAGGGAGACAAGGAAGCTTTGCAGCGCTGCGATCGGCGAGCGCGCTAGAACGCGCCGTCAAGCACGTTGTTGGAGTTGTGAAACAGGTCTAGCCGCTAGTTTGACGGGCCACGAGTGCGTGACCCAGGGGGGGTGTCGCAAGTGCTCGTTCCAATGGCCAAGGTTGAGATCATCGGCCCGAAGAATCTCTTCTTCGACGTCGTCGGTCTCATCCATGATCAGGGCAAACTGCATATCGAGGATCTCTCGCGCAAGATTGCGTCCGGCGAGATTCCCTTGGACCAGATGGAGGTGTACGAGGCCCAGCAGCGCGACCAGGAGCAGATGGAAGACATGCTCATCCGAGTCCGCGCGATCCTCAAGGCGCTGCACCGGGACAAAGCCCCCATTGACTCCGGCCAAGCGCAAGGCCGAGTACGATCGCCTCTACGATCTCGATAGCGACGAGCTGGCGCGTGAGATCGCCGAGGTCATCGAGGAGGTCGAGGACCGCACCTCGGCGCTGGCTTCAAGCCACACGGCCATCGAGTCGGAGCTGCAGCTGCTCCAGCGCTACGAGCCGATACTCCAGAAGATCCAGCCGCTCGCCAAGACGATCGTGACTACCGGCGCCTACGAGTCGGTGGCACTGCTCGTCGAGCGTCGCTACAAGGGTGCCCTGCAGCAGCTCAAGGAAGAGCTCGACAAGATCACCAAGAAGCAGTGCGAGATCGTCTCCACTGACGTCGACGAGGACCACACGGCGGCCATCGTGGTGTTCTCGAAGACGTACTCCGAGCCGGTGCACAAGTTCCTGGCGATGGAGAACGTGAACCAGATCCGGCTGCCCAACGAGTTCGAGGGGATGCCCTTCGATGTCGCCTACGACGAGCTGAAGAAGCGTCGGGCGACTCTGCCCGAGGACCTTGATGACGTCAGCACCGAGCTCGATGAGATGTCGCAGCCAAGTGGCAGCTGCGTCTCACGTGCATTCGTGACGTGCTCATGGACAAGACCGAGCAGATCGGCGCGATTCCCAAGTTCGGCAGGACCGAGTACGCGTTCGTCGTCACGGGCTGGATGCCCGCCGCTGACGTCAAGGACTTCCGCAAGGGACTCGCCGCGCAGTGGGGCGATGACGTCATCATCGAGCAGACGGAGATCAAGGAAGAGGAGTTCGCCGAGACGCCTGTGGCGATGAAGAACACCAAGGCCGTCGAGCCCTTCCAGGCGCTTCTGACGGCATCTACGGCACGCCTCGATACGGCACGATCGATCCCACGTGGCTGCTCTTCATCTTCTATCCGCTGTTCTTCGGCATGATCGTCGGTGATATCGGCTACGGCCTGATCATGCTCGGCATCGTCTTCTACCTGCGCTTCAGGTTCAAGGACAACCCGAGCGTCAAGCTGGCGACATCGATTCTCGGGCCTGCGGCCACGATGGTCGTCGCGTTCGGCTTCCTGTACGGGGAGTTCTTCGGCGACCTGCTGAGTCACTATCTTGGCTGGGTGCAGGAGATCACGATCTTCGGGGTCGACCTTGCCGTTCCATCGAACCGCAGTTGGTAACAACGTTCATGATCCTGGCGATCGCGGTGGGCGTCGTCCACGTTCTGCTTCGGCCTGGTCCTCGGCGTCATCAACGCGGTACGCACCAAGAACAAGAAGCACCTGTAGGAGAAGGGCGGCATCCTGATGTCGCTCGTGGGCATCGCCGTTGCGGTCGTGCTCGCCTTCGTGTGTCAGCCACTGGGGCACGTGGTCGATCGCAGGCCAGGTCGTCTTCGCGCTCGTCGCGCTCGCCGGCTTCATCTTCGCGATACGCGGCGGCGGAATGATGGGCGTCGTCGAGACGGTCGAGTCCGTGACCGGACATGGCGAGCTACATCCGAATCATGGCGGTCGGTCTTGCGGGAGCGATCTTCGCGGATGCGGTCAACGGCATCGTTGCGGGTATCGACATCGGTCGTGCTCGCCGCGATCGTCGGTATCCTGCTGCACTCGCTGAACTTCATCATGTGCGTGTTCAGCCCGACGATCCATGCTTTGCGTCTCAACTTCCTGGAGTTCTTCGGGAAGTTCTACGAGACGGGAAATCAGGAGTACGATCCGTTCACGAAATCCGGAGGTGAAGAGAGCGCATGATCAAGAACCGACTCGCAAAGTGGGTATTCGGCAGCACGTTCGTGGTGACGATGCTCGTACCGGCCATGGCGTTCGCTGAGGAAGCTGCGGCGGCACCAGAGGCATGGCAGGCCACGGCGTGGAAGGCGATGGCCGCAGGTCTCGCGATGGGACTCTCGGCATTGGGTGCGGGCTATGCACAGGCGAAGATCGGCTCCGCAGGTGCCGGCACGCTCGCAGAGCGTCCTGAGGTCTCGATCTGGATCATCACGCTGCAGGCGCTTCCCGAGATCATCGTTCTTCTCGGCTTCGTGGCCGCCATCTGATCCTCGGCTAGTGGAAGCCTTCGAGCGCGAGTAGTCGATCACCAAGCGGAGGGAACCCAGCAATGGCGCTTGAAGACATTTTCCAGGCCCTCGAAGATCAGGCCGACAAGGAGATCGAAGAGATACTCCAGGACGCGCGCGATCAGGCCGAGGCCATCGAGGAAGATGCGCGCGACGAGGCCGAAGCGATACGACAAGCGGCTCGTCAGTGAGATGGAGCGGTCGACGAAGAGCCGAGGGCACGCGGACGACCAACGCCGCGCGCCTCGAATCGAAGAAGCAGGTCGCCGCCATCAAGCAGGAGGCTGTCGCGGCATGCGTTCGACGCTGCCTTGAGCTGAGCTGGCAGACGAACGCTCGAGCAGTGCGTACCCTGAGGTCTTCCGAGCCCTCGCGGTCGAGGCCATCGAGGGCGTTGACGGAGACATGGAGGTCCTGGTCGATCCTGCCGACGTGGCGCTCGCCGAGAGCGTCTTCGCCGACATGGGTCTCTCAGTGCCGAGTCAAGGGAGAGCATCACGACCTCCGGCGGGCTTGTCGTGCTCACCCATGGTGGACGGATCATGCGGCGCAACACCTTCGAGGAGCGTCTCGACAAGGTGCGCAGCCTGATCCAGTCCGATGTCGCGGAGATCCTGTTCGCATGACGACGCACCACGCCGACACGCAAGCAGTCACCTGGCGGGCAGGGACTACGGGTACGCGAATGCCCGCATCCGAGGCATGCGAGTCCCATCTGCATGACGAAGCCGTTCCTTGACGAGCTCATCGATCTGCCCGGACATGAAGCGGCTCATTCAGGAGCTGGCCGAGACCGAGTACGGTGCCGATCTCGAGGAAGCGCTCATCCACGGGCGCGATGCGGCGGCGGTCGACGAAGCGCTCAAGAACAACATGGTGCGCACGTATCAGAAGGTCATCGGGATTCCTCAACGATGAGGCTCAGTACATCCTCATCACGCTGCTCGGCACGATGGGACATCTTCAACATCAAGACCATCCTGCGCGGCAAGCACATGCATCTGACCGCCGAGCAGATCGCAGAAGGTCTCTTGCCAGCCGGCTATCTCACGCAGGTCGATCTTGAGGCGCTGGCGATGCAGGGTGACATTCGCGCAGTCGTGGACACAGCGATGACGTGGGGCCTGCCGTTTGCTGGCGCTCTGTCGCGAGGGCTATGCGCAGTTCATGGAGACCGGGGAACTCGCGGCCCTGGAGCTGGCGCTCGACCGCTACTACGCGACGTGGGCAGTCGAGCGGCTGCAGCAAGCGCAGCGCGAACATGAAGATCGCGCGGCGTGTGCTCGGCATGCAGATCGACATCATGAATCTTGTGATGGTGTTCCGGCTGCAGAAGGCCGACACCGAGGCGATCGAGGTCGAGCGCTTCTTCCTGGAGGGTGGGCTCGACATCAACGCTCGACCTCTACGAGGAGCTCGGCGAGATGTCCGACATCGACGAGGTGCTCGACGGCTGCGGGGCACACCGTATGGCAAGGCGCTCGATGACGCGGCCGTGAAGTACCTCGAGGAGAACTCCATCGCGGTGTTCGAGCGTGCGCTTGAGGACTACTTCATGCGCAAGACGCTCAGCCAGGCGACGGGTGACCCGCTCGGCATCGGTGTGGCCATCGCCTATCTGTGGGCGAAGCAGAACGAGATCACGAACCTGAGGATCATCGTCAAGGGCAAGGCTGTCGGCATGCCTGAGGAGCGCGTGAGGGGAGAGCTGATCCTTGTATAAGCTCATCGTCCTCACCGACTCGGACACGGCCGATGGCTTCCGGCTGGCCGGTTGTCGACGTCGAGGTCGCCGACTCCGAAGAGGTCGCGCGCAAGCGGCTCAACGCGCTCCTTGACGAGGAGGACAGCGGCATCATCGCTGTCAACGAACGCATCATGGCGCTCATCGATGAGCGCACGCAGAAGAAGATCGACTCGATCTACAGGCCCATCGTCATCTCGCTTCCGATCAAGGAGAAGCTGGAGATGGGCGAGGATCACCGGGCGTATCTGTCGCGACTGATCAGAAGAGCCATTGGATTCGACATCACACTGAGGCGAGGCTAAATGATTGTCGGAACGATCAACAAGATCACCGGTCCCGTCGTCGTGGCGCAGGGCATGCTCGGCGCCAAGATGTACGACGTCGTCCGGGTAGGCGAGGAAGGCCTGATGGGAGAGGTCATCCGTCTCGAGGGCGACACGGCAACGATCCAGGTCTACGAAGACACCTCGGGCCTGAGCGTGGGCGATCCTGTCGAGTCGACGGACGGTCCTCTCTTGGTCGAGCTGGGCCCGGGACTCCTCTCATCCATCTACGACGGCGTACAGCGTCCGCTGCCCGTCATCGCCGCAGCAGAGCGGCGACTACATCGAGCGCGGGACCGTTGCGTCCGCTCTCGATCGCGAGAAGAAGTGGCCGTTCACGCCTACGGCGTCGCGTCGGCGACGAGCGTCGTCGGCGGCGACATCGTGGGCACGGTGCCCGAGGGGCAGACCATCACGCACAAGGTCATGGTGCCACCCGAGGTCTCGCGGCACGATCAAGACGCTCGTTCCCGAGGGCGAGTACACGGTCGACGATGTCATCGCCACGCTCGAGGACGGCACCGAGATCAAGATGTCGCAGTACTGGCCGGTCCGGCAGGGTCGGCCCTACGAGCGCAAGCTCGATCCGACGCATCCGTTCACCACCGGCATGCGCATCCTGGACACGTTCTTCCCGATCGCCCTGGGCGGCAACGCGATCATCCCGGGCGGGTTCGGAACGGGCAAGACGGTCACGCAGCAGTCGCTCGCCAAGTGGGCCGACGTGGACATCATCGTCTACGTCGGCTGCGGCGAGCGCGGCAACGAGATGACCGAGGTGCTCACCGAGTTCCCCGAGCTCGAGGATCCCGCGCACGGGCGCTCCGCTCATGGACCGGACCGTGCTGGTCGCCAACACGTCGAACATGCCTGTGGCCGCACGCGAGGCGTCCATCTACGTGGGCGCGACGCTCGCCGAGTTCTACCGCGACATGGGCTACAACGTCGCGATGATGGCGGACTCGACGTCACGCTGGGGCGAGGCGCTGCGTGAGGTCTCGGGTCGCCTCGAAGAGATGCCCGGCGAGGAAGGCTATCCTGCCTACCTCGCCACGCGACTCGCGGCGTTCTACGAGCGGTCAGGATCGAGTCCAGGCTCTCGGCGGAGACGAGCGCGTGGGTTCGGTCACGATGGTCGGCGCCGTGTCGCCTCCCGGCGGCGACATGTCCGAGCCGATGACGCAGAACTCGCTGCGAGTCACCGGTGCCTTCTGGGCGCTGGACACCTCGCTTGCGCACCGTCGCCACTTCCCGGCGATCTCCTGGACCAAGTCCTACACGCTCTATCTCGGCCAGGTCAGCGGCTGGTACGCGGAGAACGTCGCGCCGGACTGGTACGAGTATCGCGACCGCGCGATGTTCGTTCTCCAGAAGGAGACCGAGCTGCAGGAGATCGTCCAGCTCGTCGGTCCGGACGCGCTGCCCGAGTCCGAGAAGCTCGATCCTCGAGGTCGCGCGTATGCTGCGCGAGGACTTCCTGCAGCAGTTCGCGTTCGATGAGATCGACGCGTACTGCCCGCCCAAGAAGGCCTACCTGCATGCTCAAGGTCATCCTGGCGTTCTACGATGCCGCCGCTGCGGCCCTCAACCGCGGCGTGTCGCTGCGCCAGGTGCTCGAGCTCCCCATCAAGGACGAGATCGCACAGATGAAGACGACGCCTCACGAAGAGGCGATCGAGAAGCTGCCCGAGTTCGCGAGCATCGCTGACCGAACAGATCGCAGGAATCGAGGTGTACTAAGTGGCGCAGGAGACCGTGACACCACCTGAGGAAGCGCCCAAGCGATCCCTGGTCTCTACCGACTACCGCACCATCTCGTACGTCACAGGCCCGCTCGTGTTCGTCAACAACGTGCACGAGGTCGCCTACAACGAGATGGTCGCCATCCGCATGCCGGACGGCGTCAGCGTCGCAGCGGGCAGGTCCTCGAGGTATCGGGTGACATCGCTGTCATCCAGATCTTCGAGGGAACGCAGGGCATCGACGTCGATGCGACAGAGATTCGCTTCCTCGAGGAGGTCGCGCAAGATCGCGGTCTCT
Organism: uncultured Actinomycetes bacterium; assembly: GCA_963850695.1. GTDB lineage: Bacteria > Actinomycetota > Coriobacteriia > Anaerosomatales > CAWKMJ01 > CAWKMJ01. The sequence continues at coordinate 427,856 of CAWKMJ010000001.1, read as the reverse complement.
CCCGAGCTGCTCGGCCGCGTGCTCAACGGCGTCGGCGAGCCCATCGACGGTGGCGCTCCCGATCATCCCTGAGGCGCGCCTCGACATCACCGGCAACCCGATCAACCCGTACACGCGTGAGAAGCCGGCCGACTTCATCGAGACCGGCATCTCGGCCATCGATGGGCTGAACACGCTGGTCCGCGGCCAGAAGCTGCCGATCTTCTCGGGCTCGGGTCTGCCGGCCAACGAGCTCGCCGCGCAGATCATCCGTCAGGCGCGAGTCGTCAGCGGCGAGGAGTTCGCCATCGTGTTCGGCGCGATGGGTATCACCCATCGTGAGGCGGCGTACTTCATGTCGCAGTTCGAGAGCACGGGCGCTCTCGAGCGCGTCGTCTTCTTCCTCAACCTCGCCGACGACCCCACGGTCGAGCGTCTGCTCACGCCGAAGTGTGCGCTCACGGTCGCCGAGTACCTCGCGTTCGAGAAGGACATGCAGGTGCTCGTCATCCTGACCGACATGACCAACTACTGCGAGGCGCTTCGCGAGGTCTCGACCGCTCGCGAAGAGGTCCCGGGTCGCCGTGGCTATCCCGGCTACATGTACACCGACCTCTCGACCATCTACGAGCGTGCCGGCCGCATCAAGGGCCGCGAGGGCTCGGTGACCCAGCTGCCGATCCTGTCGATGCCTGATGACGACATCACGCATCCGATTCCTGACCTCACCGGCTACATCACCGAGGGCCAGATCGTGCTCTCGCGCCACCTGCACCGCCGCGGCGTCTTCCCGCCGATCGACACGCTGCCGTGTCTGTCGCGGCTCATGAACCTGGGTATCGGCGAGGGCAAGACCCGCGAAGACCACCGAGCGGTCGCGAACCAGCTCTACGCCGCGTACGCCCAAGGTCGCGACCTGCGCAAGCTGGTCGCGATCGTCGGCGAGGAAGCGCTCTCCGAGACGGACCGTCGCTACCTGCGCTTCGCCGACGACTTCGAGGACCGCATCGTCGGCCAGGGCGACGAAGGCCGCTCCATCGAGGAGACGCTCGCCATCGGCTGGGAGCTGATGGCGGGGCTGCCCATGGGCGAGCTCAAGCGTGTCCGCGACTTCATCGACAAGTACCACCCGAGCGCCGGCGAGGAACGCGGCGACCTGTAGGGGGAGTGCATGGAGGAAGTCCGGCCAACACGAGCCGAGCTGCTTGAGCGACGCGAGCAGATCAAGCTTGCGCAGCAGGGCATGGACCTGCTCAAGCAGAAGAGAGACGCGCTTCTGATCGAGTTCATGGGCGTCATGGACGAGACGCTGCGTCTGTCCGAGTCGCTCCAGAAGTCGGTATCCGAGGCGCAGTACTCACTTGCGGTGGCCAAGGCGGTCGACGGCACGGTCGCGCTGCGCTCGGCCGGCATGGCCACCAAGGGCGAGATCGTGGTGGACATGACCGGTACCAAGATCATGGGCGTCTCCGTGCCGGTCGTGACCAAGGGCGAGAGCCCGGTGAGGTCCTCCTTCACGCGAGGGTACTCCGTCACAGGCGTCTCCTCGCGAGTCGATGAGAGCGCCGACAAGTTCGAGCGCATCCTCGACGTCATCATCGAGTACGCGGACATCGAGACGCGGCTCAAGCGTCTCGGCGAGGAGATCCAGAAGACCAACCGCCGAGTGAACGCGTTGGAGCAGGTCACGGTGCCGCAGCTGACCGAGCAGGTCGCCTACATCCGGCAGACCCTCGACGAGCGCGCCCGCGAGGACCTGTTCCGGCTCAAGAAGGTCAAGAAGAAGATCGAGAGGAAGAAGGCCGAGCAGGAGGCGAACCGCGCCAGCTAGCATCGGCCTGCGCTTTGACGATCTTGTGGGGCGGCCTCGCTTACCGGGGGGTGTCAGGGCCGCCCCACTATCTTTCCCTCAAACGGCTCCATCCGGACAGTGGGTCACCTGCGTCGAGTGTCATGAGCCGACGAGAAACGGACGCCAGTGGGCGTCCGTTCTGCGTCTCGATGGATGTGTCCGGAGGAGCAGCCGTGCTGCCGTGCCTACCCCTTCGCGCGTACGACGTCGCCGACATCGTTGAGGACGTCAACGGCGTTGCGGCTGTGCTTGCGGAGCTCGCGTCCGTACTTGAGAATCGTGCGGATGTCGTGCATGGTCAGTCGGCCGAAGTGGAGATCCATCCACTCCGCGCGGGCGACGTACGCCCAGAGCTCGCCTAGGATCCACTCGAGTTCCTCGATCTCTTGCGTCGTGAGAGTTAGCCCAGTCACCCTTGAGGCCGGCGCGCATGCGCTCGATGGCGCGCTCGACGGCGCGCGCCTTCTTGATCTGGAACGTGCGCATCCCGATATCTTCGTCGGTCACGTCAGGTCGGTTGTTCATCGTGAACCCTCACCCCCTATCCAGCATCTTCGCCGTGGTTAGTTGTTTCCCTTGTTCTAGAATGGCAAGCAGGACGAACCCGCGGACTAGCGTCCACGTCGCAGGAAGGTCGCAGATGGAGCTCTATGACGCGTTGAAGGCACCGCCGCAGCGTGCGTCACTTCAACAGCAAGCTTGCCGTGACTGACGAGGACATACGGGCGCTGCTGCTTGCCGCCGTAGAGGCACCGACGGCGGGCAACATCCAGCCCTGGCGCTTCACCGTCGTGCGCAGCCGGGAGGCTCGCGAGAATCTCGCTGGCGCCATCCGACAGCGCTGGGCAACGGCCGCACCCGTCGATCATCGTGGTCTCGGTCGACCCGAGGCCGTGTGCGGCGCGCTACGGCTCTCGCGGGGAGTTCCTCTACGCGACTCCAGGACACCGCTGCCGCGGCCGAGAACATCCTTCTGGCAGCGGTCGACCGCGGACTTGCGTCCTGCTGGATCGGGGCGTTCGACGAGGCGGCGGTTCGGTCGGCACTCGGCATCCCCGATCCGATCACCCCCGTCGCCATCCTGCCGGTGGGCCACTCCGCGGAGTCGGCGGGCAAGCCCTCTCGCAGACCTCTCGACGAGGTCACGACGTGGATGTGAGCTGAGTCGGAGTGACGTTCGACGAGCCTTGACGAACTCTGTGAGCACATCGGTGACTGCCATCGGTGCGATCTGGGCGAGACGCGCACGACGCTCGTCTTCGGCGTCGGGCGACGAGGACGCTGACGTCCTCTTCATCGGCGAGGCGCCGGGCAAGAACGAGGACCTCAAGGGGGAGCCTTTCGTCGGGGCCGCCGGCAAGCTTCTCGATGAGCTGCTCACCTCGGCCGGGCTCGTGCGCGGGCGACGTCTACATCGCCAACGTCCTCAAGTGCCGTCCTCCCGGGCAACAGGGATCCGCTGGCCGCGGAGATCGAGACCTGCACGCCCTTCCTACGCGAGCAGGTACGCCTCATCGACCCGGTCGTGATCGTGACGCTCGGCAACTTCGCCACGCGCTTCATCCTCAAGACCAACAGGGGGATCACGGGACTGCGAGGGACGGTTCAGAAGGCTGGCCGCTTCACGGTGCTGCCCATCTTCCATCCGGCGGCAGCGCTCTACGACAACTCGAAGCGCGACGTCCTGCTCGACGACTTCGCCTTGCTGCGCGAACTCCTCGACGAGTCTGACGCCGCACAGAAGGACGAATCCGCGCAGGATGGGCGGCGCTCGCCCGAGGATACTCCCGCGCAGTCCAGCGATCGCGACTCAGAGCATGAGCCCGAGCAACCCTCTCTCTTCGAGGCGTGAGCGCGGTGCGCCTACGGATCATCTCGTCATCTGCCGCGGAGACCCAAGCGGCCGGCGCATCACTTGCCGAGTGTCTGCAAGCCGATGATGTGGTCCTGCTCGCCGGTGATCTGGGTGCGGGCAAGACCGTGATCGCCAAGGGCGTTGCACAGGGCCTCGGCGTCGAGGCTCCCGTCACGAGTCCGACCTTCAACATCCTGCTGGTCTATCGAGGCCGACTTACCCTGAATCACTTCGACCTCTACCGCCTTGACGACCCCGATCAGCTCGTGGATATGGACTACTTCGGCACACTGGAGTCCGGAGGCGTGTCGATCGTCGAGTGGGGCGACCGCTTCCCGAGTGCCATCCCCGCCGATCACCTGCTGTGTCGATCTCGCGATCAGCGGCGACACGGCACGCGACCTCCAGTGCTCGTCCAAGGGTCGCGCAGCGAACGACTGCTCGAGTGCTGGAGCGAGGCGTGTCGGCGAGCGGACCTGCACGTGGATGCCGGGAGCGAGGACGCATGAGCCTCGTTGTCGCATTCGACACGTCTACCGACTCCACGGCGCTCTGCATCGGCGAGAGGACGAACGACTCCGTCACCGTCCTGCTAGAGCGTGACTTCGAAGCTCCCAGAGCGTCCTTGTCTCGTCTGCTTCCGGAGCTTCAGGAGGCTCTTGCTCGCGCACAGCTCGTCGCCTCAGACATCGATGAGGTGGTGGTCGGCCTGGGCCCGGGCTCCTTCACCGGCGTTCGAATCGGCGTGGCCATGGCCAAGGGACTATCGCACTCGCTGGGGGTACCGCTCTACGGCGTGGGCACGCTCGACACGATCGCGTGGCGCTCGCACGGCGCGGGAACGCTGATCGGCGTACGTCGGCGATGCGATGAGGGGCGAGGTCTATCCCATGCTGTTCGACGCTGATGAGCAGGGGGTTCATCGCCGGCACGATGAGTACGTGGCCGACCCCGAGGATGTGGCCGCGGGCTGGGCAGCGGAGATCGAGGAGTCCGTGCTTCTGACCGGCAACGGTCTGGCCAAGTACGCCGATCTCTTCGCGGATGCGCTGGGGGACCGCGCGTCTGTCGCCGCCGAATACCTGTGGGAGCCCTCGGGCAGGGCTCTGCTCGCAGCGTACGAGGCCGCGCGGAAGCGCGGACAGGTGGGCGACGGCGATCCCGCATCCGTGCTGCCGATCTACACGCGGCTGTCCGATGCCGAGGAGACGGAGCGGGTACGGGCCGAGGGGGGTGGGTCCTGATGCCGGCGGTCCTGCGACCCATGACCACTGAGGACATCGATGCGGTCGTCGAGATAGAGCGGTCCTGCTTCGCCAACCCGTGGCGGAGCCGACATGTTCCTAGACGAGCTTGAGCGCACCGAGTCCAGATCGTGGTACGTCGTCGAGTGGGAGGGCGAGGTCATCGGCTTCGGCGGCATCATGGTGGTAGCCCAGGATGGTCACGTCATGAACCTCGCGATCAGGGCAGATGCGCGTCGGAGAGGGCTCGGAACCGCACTTCTCAGCAGCTCTGCGGCCGAGCGGCGGAGCGGGGTGCCACGCGCATGACCCTCGAGGTGCGCGAGGGCAATCGGGCCGCTCGCGCACTCTACGAAGAGGCCGGACTCAAGCCGGTCGGGCTCAGGCGCGGCTACTACTCTGAGAGCGGCGAGCACGCCGTCATCATGTGGACCGACGAGCTCGACCATCCGGGAGAGCACGCACGCATGGAGGAGCTGACTGCTGCGGGCGATCGTGCTCTCGCGGAGTTCGATGGCCCTGGAGAGGTCGTCGTTGGCGACGAGATCGTCCTGGCCATCGAGACCTCGTGTGACGAGACGGCCGCCGCGGTCATGCGAGGCGGCACGCGAGGTGCTGTCCTCGGTCGTTGCGAGCCAGGTCGACTTCCATGCGCGTTTCGGCGGCGTCGTTCCGGAGATCGCCTCGCGCAAGCACACGGAGGCGATCGTCGCCGTCGTGGATGAGGCGCTCGACCGAGGCGGGCGTGCGCTACGGGGAGCTCGATGCCATCGCCGTCACGTACGGCCCCGGGCTTGTCGGGCGCCCTTGTGGTTGGCGTCGCCTACGCGAAGGCCGCCGCGTTCGCCACCGGAACGCCGCTCGTGGGCGTGAACCACCTCGAGGGACACATCTTCGCCGCAGCTCTCGAAGACGAGACCTTCCAGCCGCCGCTCGTTGCCCTCGTGGTATCCGGAGGCCACACCTCGCTCGTTCACGTCCCCGAGTGGGGGGAGTACCACATTCTCGGCGAGACCGCTCGATGACGCAGCGGGAGAGGCGTTCGACAAGGTCGCCAAGGTCCTCGGGCTCGGCTATCCGGGAGGGCCGATCCTGTCCAAGCTTGCCGCGGAGGGCGATCCCGGAGCGATCGACTTCCCGCGTGCGATGATGCAACTCCGGCGACTATCGGTTCTCGCTCTCCGGACTCAAGACGGCGGTCATCAACCACATCCGCCACGAGCGTGAGGCCGGACGCGAGATCGACGTCCCCGACCTTGCGGCCTCCTTCCAAGCAGCCGTCGTCGATGTTCAGGTGGCCAAGACGGTCGAGGCGGCCGAGGAGTGCGGTGTGAGAAGCGGTCTGCCTGGCCGGAGGGGTCGCCGCCAACCCGTCGCTACGCGCGCTCCTGGGTGCCGCTCTCGAGAACGAGGGGGATACGGCTCGCTGTGCCCGCCGCTCGATCTGTGCACCGACAACGCCGTCATGATCGCTGCGGCAGGCACCTATCGGTTCCGACGAGGCGACCGGCTCCCGCTCGACGCGGAGGCCGATCCCGGCCTCCAGCTGGGCGGATAGGCCGCCAGCGAGCGCCGCAGGACCACATCCGAACATCTGAGTGTCATACACTCAACTCTGCCCGCAAAATGCCTGTTGAAACCCCTTGCAACTACTCTCCAAGACATCGTACAATTCTATCTCGTTGGCACTCGGAGACCTGGAGTGCTAGCAGTCTGAGGGGTTCGAGTGCGAAACGGGTAGATACACACTCGCGCACGCGCTCGAAGACTCCCACGAACAACGCGCGCCATGCGCATGACATGACAGGTACGGACAACAGGAGGGCAGGGCATGAATCTCAAGCCGTTGGGCGATCGAGTGATCGTCAAGCCGGCCGAGGCCGAGGAGCAGACCGCATCCGGCCTCGTCATCCCGGACACCGCACAGGAGAAGCCTCAGCGCGGCGAGGTCGTTGCCGTTGGTGAGGGCAAGCGTGACGACGATGGAGAGCGTATCCCCGATGGATGTCGCCGTCGGCGACGTGATCATCTATGGCAAGTACGGCGGCCAGGAGATCAAGATCGAAGGTATCGAGTACAAGATCCTCGAAGAGCGCGACGTCATCGCGATCGTCCAGGACTAGAGGAGGAGAAAGCCTAGATGGCCAAGGATATTCGTTTCGACGAGGACGCACGACGCGGGCTCGAGTCCGGCGTCAACAAGCTAGCTGACGCGGTCAAGGTCACGCTCGGCCCCAAGGGCCGCTACGTCGTGCTCGACAAGAAGTTCGGCGCGCCGACCATCACCAACGACGGCGTGACCATCGCCAAGGAGATCGACCTCGAGGACACCCTCGAGAACATGGGCGCTCAGCTCGTCAAGGAGGTCGCCACCAAGACCAACGACGTTGCCGGTGACGGTACCACGACCGCGACGCTGCTCGCACAGGTCGATCGTTCGTGAGGGCCTGCGCAACGTGGCCGCCGGAGCCAACCCGCTGGCGATCAAGCGTGGCATCGAGAAGGCCGTCGAGGCGGTCGTCGAGAGCATCAAGGAGCAACGCCAAGGAGATCGAGGACAAGGACGAGATCGCGCACGTCGGCGCCATCTCGGCCGCCGATGACGACCGTCGGCGCCAAGATCGCCGAGGCCATGGAGGTCGTTGGCAAGGACGGCGTCATCACCGTCGAGGAGTCGCAGACCTTTGGTATCGACATCGACACAGTCGAGGGCATGCAGTTCGACAAGGGCTATGTCTCCCCGTACATGATCACCGACACCGATCGCATGGAAGCGGTCATGAGCGAGCCGCTCATCCTGATCGCCAACAGCAAGATCAGCAACATCCAGGACCTGCTGCCCGATCCTCGAGAAGGTCATGCAGGCTGGCAAGCAGCTGCTCATCATCGCCGAGGACCTCGAGGGCGAGGCTCTTGCGACCATCGTCGTGAACAAGCTGCGTGGCACCTTCACCGCCGTCGCCGTCAAGGCGCCGGGCTTCGGTGACCGCCGCAAGCGCATGCTCGAGGACATCGCTGTCGTCACCGGCGGCACGGTCGTCACCGAGGACATGGGCATCAAGCTGGAGAGCGTGACGCTCGACATGCTCGGCCGCGCGAAGACGGTCAAGGTCACCAAGGAGAACACGACCATCATCGATGGTGCCGGTTCCGAGGACGACATCAAGGCCCGCATCAGCTCAGATCAAGACCGAGATCGACCAGTCCGACTCCGATTTCGACCGCGAGAAGCTCCAGGAGCGTCTGGCCAAGCTCTCCGGTGGCGTTGCCGTCATCAAGGTCGGCGCCGCGACCGAGGTCGAGCTCAAGGAGAAGAAGCACCGCATCGAGGACGCTCTCCAGGCGACCCGTGCAGCCGTCGAGGAGGGTATCGTCGCTGGTGGTGGCGTCGCGCTCGTCGACGCAGCTCCTGCTCTCGACGCTCTTGAGCTCGACGAGGAGGAGATGATCGGCGTCAAGATCATCCGCAAGGCGCTCGACGAGCCGCTCAAGACCATCGCGTCCAACGCAGGTTTCGAGGGCTCCGTCGTTGCCGAGAAGGTCAAGGACACCGAGAAGGGCTTCGGTCTCAACGCCGCTACAGGCGAGTACGGTGACCTCATGGGCATGGGCGTCATCGACCCGGTCAAGGTGACGCGTTCGGCTCTGCAGAACGCCGCCTCGATCGCCGCGCTCATCCTCATCACCGAGACGACCGTCACGGACGTCCCCGAGGACGACAGTGCCGCCGACGCCGCAGCTGCAGCCGCAGCCATGGGTGGCGGAATGGGCATGATGTAGCCCAGCGCAACGCGTACGACACAGCATGACGAAGGCCCCGGGGCGCATAGCCTCGGGGCCTCTTCTTTGTCGGTCTCGTGGCGCTTGCCCTGCTCCAGGGCACGCATCGACGCGGACGGGTAGAATCAACATACGCAGACCACTCGAGCTGACGGTCAGGACCGTCACCCGATCGGGGGACCATCGATGGACGCAGCATCATTCCAGCAGGAGTGGGTTCGCCTCAAGTCCGAGCACACCCACGATCGTGACGCGGCCAACAACTACGGCTGCTTCAACGTCGAAGCCTGCCGCAACTGCAACTACGTCTACAACTCCCGTGCGTGCATCGGCTGCCACAACTCGGACAGCATCATCGAGTGCGTCCAGTGTGTCGATTGTCGCGACTGCGCGTTCTGCGTGGGCTCAACGGCGCGCGGTTCCACATCCTCAACAAGGAGCACTCCGAGCAGGAGTACTACGCCAAGCTCACCGAACTCGGCATCAACTGGACCGTCGAGGCCTTCGACCCGATGGATCCCTACTCGGCGATCGAGTAGAACCCCTCGTTCGCCCGCAGGCGCAGCTCCATGCCGAAGAGCTCGCCGAGTTTCTCGCTCGTCAGCGTTTCTGCCTTGCTGCCATCCGCGAAGACCCTGCCGTCCTTGAGCAGCACGACGCGCTCGACCTCCGGCAGTATGTCAGCCACATGATGTGTGACGAGCACGAGTGTGTGACCTGAGCGCGCCAGCTCCCGCATGACGCTGATGAACTCCGAACGCGCCCGGGGATCCAGTCCGTCGCACGGCTCATCCAGTATCAGGGCACCAGGTTCGTGCGCAAGCGCTCTGCCGATGAGAGCACGCCGGGCCTCTCCGGTCGAGAGGGTCGACATCGTCCGCTCGGCGAGGCCCTCTATTCCGAGTGACGCCATGAGCTGGGTCGCACGAGCGGACATCTCAGGCGTCACCTCGGCATGTGGAGGGGTGGCGACTGATCCGAAGAACCCTGAGGTCACGGTCTCTCTCACCGTGACAGGTCTCGTGTGGCGCCTCGTGAGTCCTGGTGACACGACGCCGAAGAGTGAGCGGGCCTCGAAGAGGTCCCAACGCTCCTTCCCGAGCATCTCGAGCGGGCTGCCATCCTCGCGGGCGAGAGGGCGCGTCTCTCGGGTCATCACATCGATCAGTGTGGATTTCCCGGCTCCGTTGGGTCCGAGGATCGCGACGTGCTCACTCGGCCAGAGCGTGAGATCGTCTACCGACAGGATGGTCGTCCCGTCGCGAACCACGTGCGCGTCGCTGAGCCGGAACAAGGGGGCCGAGCTGCCCGGGTTCACAGCGATATCCCCGAGAAGCCGTCGATGATGAACCTCACGCCAAGGTAGACGAGGAATGCGGCGCACACTCCGATGACCAAGCGATAGACGCGGTCGGTGAGAAGCCGACGTCCCGAGGACACTGCGAGGATGACCGCCCCGTACCACGCGATGTCGGCCATCTGGTGCCCTATGAAGAACGCTGCGATGCCGATCGCCCCGATCGCGAGTCCGTCGCTTGCCAGCTTCACGCCGATCGTGACCCACCACAGTGTCCAGTAGGGGTTGGAGAGGCTCACAGTCACTCCCTGGACGATCGGCCCGAACCGGGAGTTCGCCTTCTCAGGCTTGGCCTCGGGGCTGATAGTCCCCTTGATGGATCCGCGCAGGAGGGTCAGGCCCATCCAGAGCAGGAAGCCCCCGCCGACCACTGCCAGAAGCGTCGTCACCGTGGGCCTGGCGAGGAAGTTCTGCAGACCGAAGGCGAAGCCCACGATCAGCAGCCCTTCGAGCAGCGCGTGTCCTACGAGCATGAGAAACGCCGAGAGGCGCCCCTTCTCCATGGTTCGAGTGATGGTGACCGTGAGGTACGGTCCGGGAGCCATCGCTCCTGTGAGCCCGATGATGAATGCCGAGACGCCCAGTGCGAGCGCCTCGGTGATCTGCGCTGTCGACATGGATGCGATTATCCCAGATGGCGGTGCATGTTCGGACACCGTCGCTGAGGGATGTGCGGCAGGGCATCAACGAGGGACCGGAGGAGGCCGAGGCTGGTTGTGCGGGTGATCATCTAGTCGATGAGTCCTTCGTAGAGCGCGACCAACTCGTCAGCCACGATGCGGATGTCGTATCCCGCCGCCTCGGCGCGAGCTGCCTCCGACATGCGGGCGCGGAGGTCCTCGTCGCGCGCAAGGTCGAGCATCCTCTCGGCGAACTCGGCGGGATCCTCGCCGGTGAGGTACCCCGTGCGCCCATCATCGACGATGTCTCCCACGCCGGGCGAGGTGACGCCGACGACGGGTAGTCCGGCCGCCATGCCCTCCAGCACGACGAGCGGATGGACCTCTGAGACCGATGCGGTTGCGAAGACGTCGACCGCCGGCGAGGATGCCCGGCACCTGCTCGTACGGGGTCTTTCCGGCGAAGTGCACTCGCTCGCTCACGCCGTGTGCCCAGACTCGTTCAGTGGCCGTCTTGCGGCTCGGACCGTCGCCGATGAGCAGCAGCGCGACGCGGTCATCCCTCTTCGTCGCAGCGACGAACGAGTCGATGAGCATGCCGAGGTTCTTCTCCTCGCCGAGGCGACCCAGGTAGCAGAAGACGACGGAATCATCGGCGAACCCGAACTCCCCGCGCGTTCGTGGACAGGCTGGGTTCGCGAAGGGCTCGGTGTCGATGGCGTTCTCGAGCAGGACCGAGTCGCACGTGATGCCGAAGTCACACAACCACTCCTGCACGCCGGATGATGGAGCGATCACGACATCGACATCGGCGGCGTACTGCGACAGGTAGTTCCTTAGATAGCTCATCCGTAGCTTGCGCGGGAGGAACTTCGCGTACGTGTCCGAGTACAGGTCGTAGCGCGTGTGGTTGGTGGAGAGTACCGGGATGCCCCGAGACCCGCACTGCTTGAGGGCGACACGGCCGGAGAGGAACGGGTGGTGGACATGAGCGATGTCGAGAGTCGGCATCAGCTCCTTGGCCTCGGCAGACAGGCCCACCCCCGCCTGCCAGCCGGTCTTGCCCCACGCGATGGCGGGGGAGCGGACGACGTTGGGCTCGTCATCGACGTGATCGCGGTTGCCGTACGTGAAGACGTAGACCTCATGGCCCAGTTCCTCGAGACGCTTCTTGCAGAGTCGTATGTGGTTCGTGACGCCGCTCAGATGCGGCATGTACATGTCACAGAACATCCCGATACGCACGAGTGTTCCCCTTTGTCGGTGGCGGTGGTACTCCCACTTCTGTACAGTACGAGCGTCCGTCACTCTGGACGGACCTGCATCAATCTACCAGACCCCCGCCTCCCGACGGTCGATGACGGTGTCGTGGAGCAGCAAGGAGACGTACGTGGCGCTTTCCATCGGCATAGTAGGGCTCCCCAACGTGGGCAAGTCCACCCTGTTCACGGCACTGACGCGCAAGGGCGCTCTTGCGGCGAACTACCCGTTCGCGACTATCGAGCCCAACGTCGGCGCAGTGCCCGTTCCCGACTCGCGGCTCGATCGCGTTGCAGAGATCGTGGGTCCCGAGAAGGTGACCCCCGCTGCCGTCGAGTTTCTCGACATAGCCGGTCTCGTGAAGGGGGCGAACGAGGGTGAGGGCCTTGGCAACCAGTTCCTCGCCAACATCCGTGAGACCGATGCCATCGCCGAGGTCGTGAGGTACTTCAGTGATCCCGACGTCGTCCATGTTGATGGCAAGGTGGATCCGGCCGGGGATGTCGAGACCATCAGAACGGAGCTTGTCCTCGCCGATCTGGGCACCGTCGAGCGTGTCCTCCCACGTCTTGAGAAAGAGCTGAAGCGCGACAAGGAGCTCGGGGCCAAGATCGAGCTCGTGATGCGTCTGCAGGCATGGATGGAGCAGGGACATCGTGCACGCAAGATGGAGATGACCGATGGCGAACGCGCGCTTCTGGCTGATCTGCACCTGCTCACGATGAAGCCCATGCTCTATGTGGCCAATATCGATGAGGGTGCCATCGGAGCCGAACTTGCTCCGATCGATGGACAGACCCCAGTGCCCATCTGCGCGAAGATCGAGGCGGAGATGGCCGAGCTCTCACCTGAGGAGCTTGCCGAGTATCTCGAGATGGAGGGCCTTGCAGAGCCCGGTCTGAACGCCTTGATCCAGCAGGCGTATGACCTACTCGGCCTGCACAGCTTCTTCACCGGTGGCCCCGTCGAGGCCCGCGCGTGGACGGTGCGCAAGGGCGCCAAGGCGCCGGAGGCGGCCGGAGAGATACACACCGACTTCGAGCGCGGCTTCATCAAGGCCGAGGTTGCATCCTTCGACGACTTCTCGGAGTACGGTGGAGAGGCGGGAGCCGCAGCGGCGGGGAAGCTGCGTCAGGAGGGCAAGGAGTACGTCGTCGCTGACGGCGACGTCATCCACTTCAAGTTCAACGTGTGAGCGAGGGTTCTCGAGGTCTGATGCGAGGCTGCGGACACGTTCGAGCTACGGCGAGATGCGCCACAGGACGAGGTCCTTCTGGTCCACCCAGGAGAACGCGGCGACCGCCTCGACCGAGCCGGCGACTTGCGGTTCCGTGGCGCTCACGACGTAGACGCTCTCGGCCACGGGGATCCCACCCTCAGACACTCGGAACAGCCGTGCATCCGAGTTCACGGCCGCCTCGGGTGGCTCCAGCGTGTCGCGGCCGTAATCGAACTTCGAGTAGACGTTGAGAGCGAGCACGGTCCACTCGTCTTCGACATAGATCGGAAGGGCGTCGAGCTCGCTGAGAGCGGCCTGGGTCTGGCGCACGGCCGCCCACCGCTTGTTCGATCGCCACTTGTCCGTGATGTCCTTGGCGGGAAGCAACAGCCACAGGCTTGCGATGACAACAGCCACGACGAGGACCTGACCCCACCGACGTGGCAGCCGGTCCGCCAGCATGAAGAGGGTCGCGCCGAAGAGGAGCAGCGCGGGTATGACCATGGGCTCGGCATAGCGGTAGCTCGAGTCCAGGCCGTGGAGCGGGCTGATGAACTCGAGGTACACGTACCAACCCCACGACCAGGCGAGCATGAGCCAATCGGCCCGCGTGCGCCGCAGCAGTGCACCCACGGTGCCGATGAGAAGGGCCACCCCCAGCCACTGGAGTGCGGGCTCATGTCTGAAGAAGGCAATGAACGTCGAGGCGCGTTCGATGAACCCGGTGTCTGAGTAGGTGGAGTAGAACTCGCTGGTTCGCGTCCAGTCGACCAGGGGGTCGCCGGACAGCACGTAGAAGATCGCGGCTGCCGCCGCCAGAACCGCGGCCAGGCCGACCAGTGAGAACAGCGAGCGCTTCCACTTGGGGGGATCGAGGATCAGGCCAGTGGCGAGCACTCCCACCACGAAGAGGATAGCGTTGACCCGCGTGAAGTACGCCAGTCCCACGCTAGCGCCGGCAGCGAACGCCCACCATCGCCAGTGCTTGTCACGCGTGATCGCAAGGACCCCGCAGAGGATGGCCAAGGGTACGAAGAAGGCTTCGATCGGGTCGGGGAGCAGCTGCGTGGCCTGCTCTATCTCGATCGGGGCCAAGGATGCCCCAAGCGCCGCGAGCAGCCCGATGCGTTCGTCGTAGAGCTCTCTGCCGAGGAAGAAGGCGACCACCACGAAGCCCAGGCTGAGCAGGAAGGGCCAGGCCGTCGAGACGTGCTCACCGAAGCCGGCGATCCAGTTGGAGACGAGCAAGGGCCCGATCAGGGTCAGACGGCTCGAGGCGTAGAAGACCTGCTCATCGAAGAGCGAACCACCTTCGAGCACGTGATTGCTGAGCTCCACGTAGCGAATCATGTCGAGCCGGACGAGCCCAACGAACATGAGCTGGCGAACGATCGCAGCAAAGGCGACGATCCCGGCGAGTATGAGATAGGTCGAGCGCGCCGAGAGATGCTGGTAGGGCTCGGGACCGGATCGCGCCGGGACTCCCGCTGCTGTCTCCTCGGCCACGAATCGGCTCCTCAGCTACGAGCGGGCAACGAGGACGGCGCCCATGATGACGAATGCGATGCCGGAGACCCTCATCACCGTCATGCGATCACCGAAGATGAGCCATCCGGACAACGCCACGAAGACATATGACAGTCCCAACAGAGGGTAGGCCCACGAGAGCTCGTTGTCGGCCAGCACGCGCATCCACACGAGCACCGAGCCCACGAACAGAATGAGGCCGAGGATGACGAGCCCGTTGGTGGCGGCAGCAGTGATGAACGAGGTCGTGCTCGTCTTGTCGGCCGGGGTCAGCTTGTCCAGCCCGAACTTGAGCGAGGTCTGGCCCGCGGTGCTGAGTACCACCGAGACGATGACGAGAAGTACCGCTCTGGTTCCGTCGACGGTCATCTGATCTTCCCTTGGACGATGCGTGAATGGACGATGCCGCGAGTGATCTCCGCACCAGGCGAGCTGCCGACCTCCATGACGAAGGCCTGCAGGGCCATCTGCGTCCCGATGATGATGGGGAGTACGGCGAGCATGACGGTCCCGGTGGTCGCCGGGACTCCCTGCTGGGCCGAGACGTACCAGTTGTACCCCCCGTAGATAGCGCCGAAGAGCACGAGCGGCACGGCGAACATGATGAGCACGCCCACGGCGCTGAAGTCGAGCACGAAGTGTTTGCGCACCATGCGCGACCACCAGCGCCCGATGAGCCGGGGCGGGAACGTGAGCGCGATGCGGGTGATGCTCACATCGGAGATCTCGGCGCCGTACCTGGTGGCTGTGGGCACGTCAGCGACTCGTGCGCCCACCGGATTGAGGGCGATGAGCATGTCGTTCTCGAAGAAGTAGTCGGTCGCTATGCGGTCGAGGTCGATCAGACGCAGCATGCCCGCGCGGACTGCCGTGAAGCCGCACTGTGAGTCGAACACATGCCAGTAGCCCGAGGCGGTCTTGGTCATGAAGGAGAGCACCACGCTACCGAACTTGCGCTGCATCGGCATCGCGCGGTTCGCGTTGACCACGTAGAATCGGTTGCCCTTGCTGTAGTCGACGAGGTCATCGGCTATGGGCGAGCACAGCCACCACATGTCGTCCGGGTCCATCTGGCCGTCGGCGTCCATCTTCACCAGGATGTCCACGCCGTCTTCGAGGCCCCGCTTGTAGCCGGTGATCATCGCTCCGCCCACACCCGTGTTCACCTTGTGTGAGATGAGGACGACCCGCTCATCGGATAGCCGGCTGACCACGTCGGCGGTGTTGTCGGAGCTGCAGTCATCGACGACGTAGACGCGGTCCACCCACTCGGGCAGGGTCACGATGACGTCGCCGATATGATCGGCCTCGTTGTAGGCTGGCAGGACGACGCCGACAGAGAGCGAACCCTCCGGGTCGTGATCTTTCGAGATCATCGGCACTCCGGTCCAGATGCAGGTGTGGTTCCCCCATATGACGCGCATATCGTACCAGAGGAGACGGGTCAGACCCCATGGGGAGATGGGCTTCAGGGCGGGGTAGACGAGGCTCATCTCGGCCAGGAGGGACATTTCCTGTCGAGATGGCGTCTAATCCGCTCGAGAGTGTTCACGAACACGTCTCGCTCCACTAGAATACGAGCACCGGGGGCACCCTCGAGCAGCTCCCTTGGGCTCACAGGTGATGCGTCGCAGCACACGAAGGGCCAGGCATGTCGCTCCGGATTCTCGGCGAGCAGAATGCCTGGTCTTGCCGTATCTGCCGCCCGGACGAAGCCGTTGAACGCCTGAGAGGGCGTGAACCAGGAGGAGGCAGCAACACCTATGGAGATCGAGATCGGACGGGGCAAGACTGCACGCCGGGCCTACGGATTCGACGACATCGCCATCGTGCCTTCGCGGCGCACGCGTGACCCGCGCGATGTCGACATCTCATGGAGCTTCGACTTCCGCGGCAAGGAGTACACGTTCGACGCGCCGCTTCTCGCCTCGGCGATGGACGGTGTCGTGGATCCAGCGTTCGCCGTGACCATGGGCAAGCTCGGTGGCCTCGCCGTACTCAACCTCGAGGGTATCCAGACACGCTACGAGGACCCCAACCCCCAGCTCGACACCATCGGCTCGCTCTCGAACGAAGAGGCGACCGCCAAGATGCAGGAGATCTACAAGGAGCCGGTCAAGCCCGAACTCATCACGCAGCGCGTGAAGGAGATCAAGGATGGCGGCGTCGTGGCTGCCGCCTCGCTCACGCCGCAGAACGTCGAGCGCTACATCGGGCCCGCTCTCGACGGCGGCCTCGACATCCTCGTCATCCAGGGCACGGTCGTCTCGGCCGAGCACAAGTCCTCCTACGACGAGCCACTCGACCTCAACGCGTTCGTTGCCAACCTCGACATTCCCGTGCATCATCGGCGGCTGCTGCAGCTACCAGGGCGCTCTGCACCTGATGCGCGCAGGAGCCATCGGCGTCCTTGTGGGCGTCGGCCCGGGCCATGCGTGCACGTCGCGACGCGTACTCGGTATCGGTGTCCCGCAGTGCACCGCGATCGCCGATGCAGCGGCTGCGCGCACGCGCTGTCTCGAGGAGACCGGCATCTACGCACACGTCATCGCCGACGGAGGCATGCGTACCGGTGGGGACCTGGCCAAGGCCATCGCTGTTGGAGCCGACGCGGTGATGGTGGGCTCACCTCTCGCGGCGGCTACCGAGGCACCCGGTCGCGGCTACCACTGGGGCATGGCGACCTTCCATCCCGACCTGCCGCGCGGCACGCGTGTGCGAGCCGGGGCGAAGGGCACGCTCGAAGACATCCTTCTCGGCCCGGCGCACGAGAACGACGGCACGCTCAACCTGCTTGGAGGCCTGCGGACCTCGATGGCCACGTGCGGCTACGAGAACCTCAAGGCGTTCCAGAAGGCCGAGGTCATGGTTGCGCCCTCGCTGCAGACGGAGGGCAAGGTCCTTCAGCAGTCGCAGGGTGTGGGTATGGGCCGGTAGGAAGACGTGGCCCACTATCACGAGGAGCAGCCAACCGTACTCGTTCTGGACTTCGGTGCGCAGTACGCGCAGCTGATTGCTCGGCGAGTCCGTGAGGCAAGGGTGTTCAGCGAGATCGTGCCTCACGACATCTCTGCCGAGGAGATCGAGCGTCGCAGGCCAGCTGCGCTCATCCTGTCGGGAGGCCCGTCGAGCGTGTACGCCGATGAGGCCCCGCACATGGATCCGGCCGTGCTCGATCTCGGCATTCCCGTGCTCGGGTTCTGCTACGGCATCCAGGAGATGGCGTTGCAGCTCGGGGGCGAGATCCCCAAGACAGACATGGGCGAGTACGGATTCGCTGAGCTCGAGCTCGTCGGCGACGGCGGACGACTTCTTGCAGGCGTGTCCGCAGACCTCGCAGTGCTGGATGAGTCACCGCGACAGCGTGGGCACCGTGCCTGAGGGCTTCGTCGTCACGGCCGCACTGCGACCACTGCCGTCGCGGCGATGGAAGACCCCGAACGCAAGCTCTACGCAACGCAGTTCCATCCCGAGGTCGTTCACACCGAGTACGGCCAGCACATCATCAGGACGTTCCTGCACGATATCGCTGAGATTCCGCCGCTGTGGACGATGGTCAACATCATCGACGAGAGCGTCGAGCACGTCCGTCAGCTGGTGGGCACCGATCGCGTGATCTGCGGGCTCTCCGGCGGCGTCGACTCCAGCGTCGTCGCGGCCCTGCTGCATCAGGGCCATCGGCGACCAGCTCACGTGTGTCTTCGTCGACCACGGGCTGCTGCGGCTCGACGAGGCCGAGGAGGTCGTGCACGTCTTCCAGGACCAGTTCCACGTCGACCTGGTCCATGTGGAGGCCGAGGACCGCTATCTGACACTCCTCGAAGGCGTCGACGACCCGGAGAGAAGCGCCGCATCATCGGCGAGGAGTTCTGGAAGGTCTTCTTCGAGGAGGCGACCAGGCTCGAGGGGGTCAAGTGGCTCGCGCAGGGCACCTTGTACCCCGATGTGATCGAGTCAGGGGGGCGCGGGGGCAAGGAGACGGCCAAGATCAAGAGCCACCACAACCTCATCCCGTTCCCGGACGGCGTGCACTTCGACCTCATCGAGCCGCTCAGCAGTCTCTTCAAGGACGAGGTCCGCGCCGTGGGCGCAGAGCTCGGCCTGCCCGACGAGATCGTCCACCGCCAGCCGTTCCCGGGGCCGGGTCTTGCCGTCCGAATCATCGGCGACATCACGCGCGAGCAAGCTCGATGTGCTTCGCAAGGCCGATGCGATCGTGCGCGAGGAGATCTCAGGCTGGGACACCGAGCGTGAGGTCTGGCAGTACTTCGCCGTCCTGCCCGACATCAGGAGTGTCGGCGTGATGGGAGACGAGAGGACGTACGGCCACCCCATCATCATCCGGGCCGTGGCCAGCGCAGATGCTATGACCGCCGACTGGGCGCGTCTGCCTCACGACCTGCTCGCCAAGATGAGCAATCGCATCATCAACGAGGTTGAGGGTATCAACCGAGTAGCCTATGACATCACCAGCAAGCCCCCGGGGACCATAGAGTGGGAGTAGGGAGGCACGTCCATGTCTGACCAGGACGCGCAAGGCACAGATAGAGGAACGACGCACGGCCATCGACGAGCTCGACTGCCAGATCGTGCAGCTGCTCAACAAGCGCGCCACGCTCGCGCTCGAGATCAGGGAGCTCAAGCCCCAGGTCAACTGGGGACTCTACGACCCCAAGCGCGAGGAGCAGATATTCGTGAACCTCGCCTCATGCAACGACGGACCTCTCTACGGGGACAACCTGCGAGACATCTACGAGACGATCCTCCACGTGATGAAGGAGCTCTGATCGGCCGTGACCGAGGCGCGAGCTCGCGAGGCTATCCTGCGTGACGCTGCGGTCGGCATCATCGCCGGCCCGTGCTCCGTAGAGACAGAAGAACAGATGATGCAGGTGGCCGAGACCCTGGCGGAACTCGGCATCAAGTCGATGCGCGGCGGTGCCTACAAGCCGAGAACGTCCCCCTACTCGTTCCAGGGTCTGGAGGAGGAGGGTCTCAAGATCATGCGCGAGGCCGCCGATGCTCACGACCTGTTCGTGGTGACCGAGGTGGTGGACTCCGCGCACGTCGAGATCGTCGAGCGATATGCAGACGTCCTGCAGGTCGGCACGCGCAACATGGCCAACTACTCCCTGCTCAAGAAGCTCGGTGAAGCGACAGCCGAGAGCGGCAAGCCAGTGCTGTTCAAGCGAGGCATGTCTGCGACGATCGAGGAGTGGCTTGCCGCCAGCGAGTACATCACGATGCATGGCAACACCAACGTCATCCTCTGCGAGCGCGGCATCCGCACGTTCGAGACGGCGACGCGCTTCACGCTCGACATCACAGCGGTGCCTGTGGTCAAGAAGCTCTCGCGTGCTGCCCATCATCGTGGATGCCTCGCACCCCACCGGGCAGGCCGATCTCGTGCCCGCTGTGTGCAGGGCGGCCGTAGCCATCGGGGCCGACGGCCTCATGGTCGAGGCCCATCCCGATCCGCATGCGGCGCTCTGCGACGGGGCACAATCGCTCGACATGGACGGACTGCGCGACCTTGTCGCCGAACTGAAGCCGGTTGCCGAGGCGGTCGGTCGCACACTCGCTGTTTCCTAGCGAGCGGCGCCCGCTCTTCCACCCGAGGGTTTCTCCTGCACAGGGCCGTATTCTCGGCAGGATGACCTCCCCATATGTAGAACCAGATAGCAGGTAGCGATGTTCGCGCCTTCTTTGGCGTGCGCGCGACCCCGCGCAGGGTGGCTTCCGGGCTCATGATGGGGGGATCGACATGCCCGACAGGGGCATCGGCAGATTCTGTGCGCACTGCGGTGCGACGGACTCCACCCGCCTTGGAACGTGCAAGGTCTGCAAGCTCACGGTGTGCGACAACTGCGGCAACATCCAGCATGCGCATGGTGAGCGCGAGGTCGTGCACGACGAGTGCCTCAAGAAGACGGGCGACTCCTTCTCGATGATCAAGTTCGTGGAGTAGGCCCGCGGTGATGCCGCCCTGGCGTGGCCTCCCCTCCGCCTGTAGACTGAATGCCCTATGACTCAACTCCTCGAAGACCTCAATCCAGCGCAGCGCGATGCTGCCACCAACGTCGAAGGACCCTTGCTCGTGCTGGCCGGAGCCGGCTCGGGCAAGACTCGGGTCCTCACGTTCCGCATCGCGCATCTCGTGCGTGATCTCGGGGTTTCGCCTGCAGAGATCCTGGCGATCACGTTCACCAACAAGGCGGCCTACGAGATGAAGGACCGTCTCGGCGAGCTCGTGGGTGCGGGCGCGCGAGCGATGTGGGCAATGACCTTCCACTCGATGTGCGTGCGAATCCTGCGCGCCGATGCCGAGAGGATCGGCTACACGCGCAGCGTTCACCATCTACGACGAGGACGATCGCAAGCGCATGGTCAACACGCTCATGGGAGAGCTCGAGATCGACACGAAGAGCGTCCCGGTCAACGGGGTCGTCGGCCGCATCTCCTCGGCCAAGAACGAGCTGATCGGGCCCGCCGAGTACGAGGAGCAGGCCGTGACGCCGCCGGACAAGGCCGCGGCCAAGGTCTACACCCTCTACCAGAAGCGGCTCAAGGCGGCCAACGCGATGGACTTCGACGACCTGCTCGTCGAGGCACACCGGCTGCTTGCCGAGCACGACGAGGTGCTTGCTGCCTACCGCGATCGATTCCGCCATGTCAGCGTCGATGAGTATCAGGACACCAACCACGTCCAGTACCGGATCGTGCATCTGCTCGCCCCCAAGGAGCTGCTCGGGCGAGGGACGCAGCCTCATGGTCGTGGGCGATGACGATCAGTCGATCTACTCGTGGCGAGGGGCCGACATCCGCAACATCCTCGAGTTCGAGCGAGACTACCCTGAGGCGAGCGTCGTCCGCCTGGAGGAGAACTACCGCTCGACCGCGACCATCCTGGCGGCAGCCAACGCGGTAGTGGCCAACAACTCCGGCCGCAAGCCCAAGACGCTGTGGACCGCGAACGCCGGAGGCGAGTCGATCAGTCGCTACTACGCCTCAGACGAGCGCGACGAGTCACGTTGGGTGGCCACCGAGATCGAGCGTGTGATGCGTGAAGAAGGACGCAGCTACGCCGATTTCGTCATCTTCTATCGGACTCACGCACAGTCCCGCGTCCTCGAGGACGTGTTCCTGCGCGCGGGCGTTCCGTATCAGATCGTGGGCGGGACGCGGTTCTTCGATCGGGCGGAGATACGCGACGTGATGGCGTATCTCAAGGCCATCGTGAACCCGGCGGACGAGGTCTCGCTCAAGCGCATCATCAACACTCCGAGACGCGGCATCGGCAAAGCCAGCGTCGAGCGGCTCGAGTACGAGGCCGTGGCGCATGGTATCAGGTTCGACAGAGGCCGTCGACCGGGCTGACGAGTGGCTCGGCACCGGGCCCAGCCGCAAGGTTCGGCTCTTCGTCGGCCCTCATGACCGACCTGCGCGAGATCGCAGCACAGGGCAGCTCGCCTACGTGATCTCGTCGAGGAGATCGTCTCGCGCTCGGGTCTTGTGGAGGCGCTCCAAGCCGAGAGGACCTTCGAGTCCGAGGGCCGGATCGAGAACATCAAGGAGTTCTTCGGCGTGGTCGAGGAGTTCGACGCGCAGCATGATAGCGCCGAGCTCGCCGACTTCATGGAGTGGGCGGCCCTGCGCACCGATCTCGATTCCATGCAGAGAGGCTGATCGAGCGGTCACGCTCATGACCCTGCACACGGCGAAGGGTCTCGAGTTCCCGGTCGTCTTCATCGTCGGCATGGAGGACACGGTCTTCCCCCACGCCAACTCGATGTTCGAGGAGTCCGGACTCGAGGAGGAGCGCCGGCTGTGCTACGTGGGGATCACGCGTGCCCGAGAGAGGCTCTACCTCACGCACGCGCACTCTCGCAGTCTCTTCGGGCTCACTCAGCACAATCCGCCAAGCCGCTTCATCTCCGAGATCCCCGAGGAGCACATCACAGCGTGCGGCGTGGGGTCGCAGGGCATCAGCGGGACCGGTTTCGCTCGCCGAGGAGACGGCTCACGCGGGTCGACCTACGGGTTCGGCCGCGGAGAGGGCCGGGTCTTCGGGGCGGGTGCTCCCGCGAGTAGGCAGCCCCGAGCCTGCCGAGGACGTCGATAGCTTCGATGTGGGCGATTCGGTCGAGCACAAGGTCTTCGGCCGAGGGACCGTACTCGAGGTGGATGGCGACAAGCTCACGATCTCCTTCGAGGTGGGCACGAAGAAGCTGCTTGCGGGTTATGCTCCTCTGAGGAACGTGCGAGACTGACAGGGGACGACGACGCGGTTGGGTGCGCGATGCGCA
This sequence comes from uncultured Actinomycetes bacterium, assembly GCA_963850695.1. GTDB lineage: Bacteria > Actinomycetota > Coriobacteriia > Anaerosomatales > CAWKMJ01 > CAWKMJ01. The sequence continues at coordinate 404,857 of CAWKMJ010000001.1, read as the reverse complement.
CAACCCTGAGCAGGAGGAAAGCGCTTCGATGGGACCGATCCTGGTCTTCGGGCACAGAAACCCCGACAACGACTCCATTTGCTCTGCGGTCGCGTACGCGCACCTCAAGAACCTCACGAGCGAGCACGACGTGTTCGTCCCAGCTCGGCTCGGGCCCATGCCTCCCGAGACAGCGTGGACGTTCGCGCGGTTCGGTCTCGAGCCTCCTGAACTGATCGAGCATGTGCACACACGCGTGCAGGATGTCATGACCGGAGATCCGGTCACCGTGACCATGTCCGAGAACATGCTCGAGGCCGGAAGGCTCATGCGGGAGCACGGTGTCCGCGCTCTGCCGGTCGTTCACGGCGAGAGGGTACGCGGACTCCTCAACGCCTCCATCCTTGCCGAGCGCTACATCGCCGAGACGAGTCTTGAAGGCTTCAGGAACGAGCCGGTCGAGGTGGGACAGGTCGTTCACGCGCTCGATGGCGAGCTCCTCGCGGGAGACCCCGGAGCCAGGCTCTCCGGAGGTCTTCTCATCGCGGCGATGGAGCCGACCACCATGCGCGGCTACATCGAATCCGGTGACACGCTGATCGTCGGCGACCGGGTACGCACGCAGCCCATGGCGATCGAGGCGGGCGTCTCATGCCTCGTCGTGACCGGCGGTGCCAGACCCGGTGACGACGTGCTTGCGCTGGCTCGCGAGAAGGGCTGCTCGGTGGTCGTCGACATCACATGACACGTACGCGGCCGCTCGGCTCGTGAGCCTGTGTCACAGAGCAGGGGAGCTCATGGCCGCCAACGTTCTTCTCGTCGAACCGGAGATCCTCCTCTCTGAGGCTGCCGAGGACCTGCTGGCCTCGCCGCACCGCGAGGCCGTGGTGATCGATCAGCGAAGGTCGTCCTGTGGGGATGCTCACGAGAACCAACCTGGCTCGTGGCACCAGGCGCAGGGTCGTTCTCGTCGATCACAATGAGCTCGCTCAGTCCGCCCCCGGCGTACCAGACGCCGAGGTCGTGGAGATCGTCGATCACCACCGTGTGGGTGACGTGCAGACGAGCGGGCCGATCCTCTTCCTCAACCTGCCGGTCGGATCCACAGCCACGATCGTTGCCACGCGCTACGAGGAGCTTGCGGTGCCCGTTCCCAAGGCGATGGCGGGCCTGCTTCTCTCAGCCCTGCTCACCGACACCGTGCTCCTCAAGTCGCCGACGACCACGGAAACCGACCGCCGCATGGCTGAGAAGCTGGGCGGCGTCCTCGGCGAGGACCCGCTCGAGTTCGGGATGGAGATGTTCCGGGCCAGATCGGCCGGTCGGCCGTTCTCGGCCGAGGAAGCCGTGAGGGCCGACCTCAAGGAGTACCGAGTTGGCGATCTCGCGGTCGCAATAGGCCAGGTGGAGACTGTCGACCTCGCTGAGGTCATGGACCACGATGATGAGATCGGGAACGTCATGGACGGCATGCTCGCTGCCTCGGGATACGATGTCGTGATGCTCATGGTGACCGACGTCGTGCGTGAAGGCAGCGAGATCGTCGTCCGAGGAAAGACGCGGCCTGTCGAGCGCGCTCTGGAAGTACAGCTTGCCGACGGGAGCGTGTGGCTTCCCGGCGTGCTGTCGCGCAAGAAGCAGGTCGCCTCGCGGCTGTTCGAGGCGGCATCTGGCTAGGTAGGAACGGGGGGACATCGTTGGCCAGAACGGGCAACCTGTGGAGACGCGATCCGCGACCGGGGGTGCTGGTCATCGTCTTCGGCGTCGCTGCGGCGGTGTTCGTGCTGCTTGTCATCGGGCTGATCACGATGCCGTTGTTCGTCTCCATCGACGAGGTCGTCTCGGAGGCGTTTCGCAGTCTCGGCGGCTCGTTCGTCGATACGCTTGCCCGCACTGTGACGTGGTTCGCCAACCCGATTCCGATGGTTGTGCTCACGATCGGGACGGGCGTAGGCCTGTGGTTCACAGGACGGCGTGCCGAGTCGGTGCTTCTCGTGGTGACCGTAGCCGGAGGATGGCTTCTCGGCGAGGCGTTCAAGGAGGTCTTCCACCGCGCTCGCCCCGGGTTGGAGTTCGCGCGCATCCCGCTGCCCGAGTCCTACAGCTTCCCGTCCGGGCATGCCACGGCTGCCATGGAGTACTTCGGGACCATGTGGTTCATCGTCATGCTGGAGGCCAAGAGGATCTCGACTCGGGTGTGGGTGAGTGCTCTGTGCGCGGTTGCGATTCTCGCGATCTCGTTCTCACGCGTGTACCTGGGAGTCCATTGGTTCGGCGACATCCTCGCCTCGTGGTTTCTGGGAGCAGCTTGGATGGCCGTGACGATCTCGGGGTACTTCTGGTTCACGAGGGAGCGTGGGGTCTAGGACTCGCGTGTCACATGCGGCAGCGTCACGCTGAACGTGCTGCCTGCTCCAGGCTCCGAGGTCACATCTATCGACCCGGCGTTGCGCTCCACGACGTGGCGGACGAGCGAGAGCCCCAGACCCGTACCGCCGCTCTCCCGGGACCGCGCGCGATCGACCCGGTAGAAGCGCTCGAAGATCCGCGGCAGGTCCTCGGCGGGATTCCCGGTCCCGGTGTCCTGGATCGAGGCTGTCACGGTCTCGTCGTCGGCACACAGCGATACGGTCACAGAGCCTGACTCCGTGTACTTGATGGCGTTGTCGAGCAGGTTGTCCAGCGCGACCGCCACGTCAGTGGCGTCGGCACGCACATAGGCGTCGATGCCTGCGGCCTCGTCGTCGAACGACATCTCGAGTCCCGACTCGCTTGCGGCGTTGCGGTGTGCCGAGAAGCGTGTTCTCGACGGCTGCGCGCATATCCGTCGTCCCGCCGGTCTCCGCTGCAGCTTCGAGTCTCGAGAGATCGAGCAGGTCGCGCACGAGATTGCTGAGGCGCGATGACTCGGCGGCTATCTGTCGGGCGAACTCGACCGCCTGGTCGCTATCGCCATGGGACGCGGCGTCGACTGCGGACTCCGCGAGGAGCTGGATGGCCGAGGTGGGGGTCTTGAGCTCGTGGCTGGCGTTGGCCACGAAGTCGCGGCGCACCGCGTCGACGCTCACGCGCTCGGTGATGTCGTCGACCGTGACCAGCGTACGGGCGTGAGCCGCTCGCCGGGTTGAGGTGCGATGACGGTGACCCTGAGGTACCTGCCCCGAGGATCCGGTCCGCACTCGAACGCATCGAGAAGTCCCGTCGTCGAGCACCTCCATGACCCCGCCGTGCACCGAGGCGGGAAGGCCGGCGTTGTCGAACGCACGGTTGTGCCACCCCGTCGCGGGCTTCCTGAAGAGCTCGCTCGGCAGCCTGGTTGGCGAAGCGGATGCGGTCGCCGTGCAGCAGGAACACGGCGTCGCTCAGGCCGTCGAGCACTGCGCGCAGATTGCGTTGCTCGGCCTCGAGGTCTTCGAGCCGATGCCGCATCTGGTCACGGAGATTCTCGAGGGCGTCCGAGAGCATGCTGAGCTCACCGGTGGCCTGCGGGATCGTCGACGCCCAGGCGTCCGTCGGCCATCGCCTGCGCTGCCCGCGTGAGCTCGCTGATGGGCTCAGCCGCAACTCGCACGAGCCGGGAGACGACGAGGGCCGCGAACACGAGGGCGAGAGCCAGCAGGATGAGCCCGGTGCGCCGAGCCTGTGCGGCGACGGCGTTGACCTCGTCGAGGGGGGAGGCGACGCGCAGCGACGACCCGTTCTCCCTCGTAGCTGGCGGGGACGGCGACGTAGATCTGTTCGGTTCCCTGTGTGGCACTCATGCGCCGGTCGGTGCCCACATCGCCCTCGAGGGCCGCGACGATCTCGGCGCGTCCGCCATGGTTCTCCATCGTCGACGGGTCTTCGTCCGAGTCGGCGAGGACCGTTCCGTCGGCGGCGACGACGGTGAGCCGCAGATCCGTCCGGGCCACGAGCCGCGTCGCGACCTCCTCCACGTCCACGTCGCTGTCGGCCAGCACGAGCGCCCCTGCCTGGGCGACCGCCTGCAGGTGCTCCTGCTGCTGCTCGACCACCGCCGACGTGAGCGGACCGAAGAGGCTCCACGCCCATGCGACGGCGAACACGGCGACGATGAGCAGGTAGCCGACCGCCAGACGCAGCCGGTAGGAGGAGGCCCATCTCTGAGTGGCCTCGGTCATGAGGGCTGCGCATCCTCCTTGAGGACGGGCTCGAATCGGTAGCCCATGCCGTGCACGGTGTGGATGTAGACGTAGTCAGATGGCTCCTCGACGCCCTGGCGCACGCGGCGCACGTGCACGTCGATCGTGCGCGAGGATGGGAGGAAGTCGTAGCCCCAGACGTCCTGGGCGAGCTGCTGCCGTGTCTGCAGTGAGCCCGGGATGGGAGGCAAGCGCCACGAGGAGCTGGAACTCCTTGAGCCGGAGCTTCACGGGCTCGCCCTTGACGAAGACTCTCAGCTCACTCGGCTCGATGACGAGGTCGCCGAACTCGATGACGGCATCCTTCTTGAGGACGTCGCGCTCGCGGACTCGGCGCAGGTTGGCTCGCACGCGCGCCAGGAGCTCCTCCATCGAGAACGGCTTGGTGATGTAGTCGTCGGCGCCGGCGTCGAGCCCGCGTACCTTGTCGCGCTCCTGGTCGAGCGCGGTCACCATGATGATCGCGGTGTTCTTGTCGGAGTGGCGCAGCTCCTGGGCGAACGAGTAGCCGTCGATTCCCGGGCAGCATGAGGTCGAGCAGGATGAGGTCGGGAGGGGTGGCGCGTGCCATCTCGAGTGCCTCGGCTCCGTCGCCGGAGGCCTCGGTCTCGAACCCGGCGCGCCTCAGCGCGTACTCGACCGTCTGCCGGATGATGGGGTCGTCCTCGACGACCAGTATCGTGCCACGCCGCATCCCTTCTACTGCGGCTGCGCAGAACCACATCATAGTGCCACGCGCGACTAGCATTTCAATCCCATGTAACATGTGTTTTACGTAATGTGCGACGGGTTTTACACGCGCTGCAACCACTCGGCGCATGCGCAGCCCTAGCATGTCCACTGTCGGTCGTCCGGACGGCTGACGCACGAGATGTGCATCCGTGTATGAAGGAGAGGGACTGTGAAAGACGAACAAGTGGTTCGTTCTCGCTCTGGTCGTCGCCCTCGCTCTCGGCACGCTTGGGCTTGCCGGCTGCAGCGACGACGATCAGGCGACGAGGAGAGCACCTCGGAGGAGACCTCTGAGGCGTGAGGAGCTCACCGGTTCGATCAACGTCGAGGGCTCCGACACGCTCGTGAACATGGCACAGGCGTGGGCCGAGGTGTTCATGGAGGAGAACCCCGGCGTCATGATCTCCGTCAAGGGCGGCGGCTCCGGTACCGGCATCGCCGCGCTCATCAACGGCACCGTGGACTTCGCTAACGCATCGCGCGCCATCAAGGACGAGGAGATCGAGGAGGCCGAGGCCAACGGCGTCGACTCCCGTCGAGCACGAGGTCGCTATCGACGGCATCGCGGTCATCGTCAACCCGGACAACGCCGTCACGGAGCTCACCATGGAGCAGCTTGGCCAGATCTACCGCGGCGAGATCACGAACTGGAGCGAGGTCGGCGGCGCCGACGCAGGACATCGTCCTCCTCGGTCGCGACACCTCCTCGGGCACGTACGAGTACTTCAAGGAGGCCGTCGTGGCCGTCGAGGACGAGAACGCCGAGTACTCGCCGGCCATGCACAACCTCGCCTCCAACCAGGCGCTCGTCGATGAGGTCAAGAACAACGAGGCCGCCATCGGCTACGTGGGTCTTGGCTACCTCGATCCCGATGTCACGGTGGCTGCCATCGATGGCGTGCAGGCAAGCGTCGAGACCGCTGCCGACGGCAGCTACCCGATCTCCCGCTACCTGTACATGTACAGCGACGGAGAGCCCGAGGGCGTCTCGCGGCCTACCTCGAGTGGATTCTCGGTGCCGATGGCCAGGCCATCGCCGAGGACCAGGGCTTCGTCCCGCTTCCGTAGTGAGGCAAGAGGACTGACAGAGCTCTCAATGACAGAAGAACCTCGTTCCAAGAGGCGGCGTGTCGGCCGCTCGGCGATCAGCCGGGCGGCCGAGACGTGCTTGCCGGATGGCTGATCACGCTCTCGGGCTGGTCTGCGATCGTCATCCTCGCGGCCATCGCGACGTTCCTGTTCATCAACGCGGGGCGGGCCCTGCGCGATGTCGGGCATCTGGGACATGGTGACGCGGCGTGCTGTGGTACCCGACCTCCGGCGAGAACGCGCAGTACGGCTTCCTGCCATCAGAGGTCGGCTCGCTGTGGGTCACCTTCGTGGCGCTGCTCATGTGCGTCCCGCTCGGCGTCATGGCCGCGATCTTCATCTCGGAGTTCGCTTCGGCTCGATTCAAGGAGATCAGCAAATCGGTCGTCGAGTTCATGGCCGCCATCCCGTCTGTCGTGCTCGGTCTCATCGGGCTCGCTCTTCTCGTCCCTTGGGTCAAGGAGACCTTCAATGTCGACACCGGTCTGACGGCGTTCGCCGCCGGCATCATGGTCGGGGTTCTTGCGCTGCCTACGATCGTGTCGATCTCGGAGGACGCTCTGCATGCGGTCCCCGCAGAGCTGCGCTTCGGCTCGGCCGCGCTCGGCAACACGAGTGGCAGACGACGTACAAGGTCGTGGTACCGGCGGCCTCATCGGGCATCTTCGCTGCGGTCATGCTCGGTCTCGGCCGAGCGATCGGCGAGACGATGGTCGTGCTGATGATCGCTGGCAACTCGGGACTCATCCCGACCGGTCCCTTGCAGCCGGCGCGCACGCTGCCGGGCACCATCGCCGGTGAGCTTGGCGAGGTCGTCAAGAACGGCGAGCACTACTCGGTGCTGTTCACCATGGGCCTTGTGCTCTTTGTCGTGACCTTTCTCATCAATCTCGCGGCCGACATGGTCCTGGAGAAGCAGCGCAAGAGGTGGCGCCGATGAGCTCGGGAGCAGATCGCGCGCGCCACGCACGCATGAATCGAGCGGATCGCCAAGGTCGTTCTTGGGGCGGCGACGGCCATCTCGCTCGGCGTCGCGCTCTTCCTGATCGGCTACATCTTCTACCGCGGATGGTCCTACATCAACTGGGAGTTCCTCACCCAACCACCGCGCAAGGCGATGACCGAGGGTGGCATCTACCCGGCGATCGTCGGCACGGTTTGGCTCGTGATCTGGACGGCCGTCTTCGCTCTGCCCCTTGGTGTCATGGCCGGCATCTACCTATCGGAGTTCGCGCCAAAGAGCAGGCTGACCCGTGTCATCCGACTCTCCATCGCCAACATGGCCGGCGTGCCCTCGATCGTCTACGGGCTCTTCGGCGTGGCTCTCTTCGTCGTCCAGATCAACCTCGGCCGCTCGATCATGGCCGGGGCGCTCACGCTGGCCTGCCTGACACTACCGGTGATCATCACAGCGACAGAGGAGGCGCTCCAGCAGATACCGACGGACCTCCGCTATGCGTCGCTTGCGATGGGGGCGACCAAGCTGCGCACGATTCGCAAGATCGTGCTGCCCGCCGCAGGTCCGGGTATCATCACGGGCTCCATCCTGGCGCTCTCGCGCGCTGCCGGGGAGACTGCGCCGATTCTCTTCACAGCGGTCGCGTTCTTCTCAGCACAGGCGACCAGTCCCCTCGATGAGACCATGGCGCTGCCCTACCACATCTACATCATGGCGACCTCGGCGACCAAACCGGCGCCTCAGATGGTCTGGGGTACGGCGTTCGTCCTCGTGTTCGGAATCAGCATCATCAACGTGATCGTGGCAGCTTGGCGGTCCCGCCAGAGGAGAAAGATCAGATGGTAGAGAACAGCAAGGGCTGGTTCGACCTCACGGACGTGTCGGTGACCTACGGGTCCGAGACTGCGGTCGCAGGCGTGACGATGCACATCGACCCTCATGCGGTCACCGCGCTCATCGGGCCGTCAGGCTGCGGCAAGTCCACGCTCCTGCGCTGCCTCAATCGCATGAACGACGAGCTGGGCAATGTGACGGTCGGCGGCAGCATCGTCATGGACGGAACGAACATCTACGACAAGGCCATGGATCCGGTCGTTCTTCGCAAGCGGGTCGGACAGGTGTTCCAGAAACCCAACCCCTTCCCGATGTCCATCTACGACAACGTCGCGTACGGGCCGCGGACGCATGGCGCCGCTCGCGGAGAGCTGGGCGAGATCGTCGAAGACTCGCTCAAGCGCGCCGCGCTGTGGACCGAGGTGAAGGATCAGCTCAAGAAGCACGCGTTCGAGCTCTCCGGCGGTCAGCAGCAGCGGCTGTGTATCGCGCGGGCGCTTGCGACGCAACCCGAGGTCTTGCTGATGGACGAGCCAGCCTCAGCGTTGGACCCGATCTCCACCCAGCAGATCGAGGACACGATCGCCGAGCTCAAGGACACCGTGACCATCGTCATCGTGACTCACAACATGCAGCAGGCCGCGCGGATCTCGGACAAGACGGCGTTCATGCTTCGCGAGAGCATGGACCAGCCCGCGGGTCTGATCGAGCTGGGGGACACACGAATGATGTTCACCAATCCCGAGGACAAGCGAACCGAGGCCTACATCACCGGACGATTCGGCTAGCTCCTCAAGGAGCCGTCGTTCAGGACTCGCCCGAGCCAGGCATGCCCCAGGTCCCTGCGGCCACCGCGGGCGTCTTCATGCCACTATGGATACTCTGAGCTGGGGTTGCTAGCGCAAGGACAGGGCGCGCTGAGGGGGGGTAGCGCGCCCTGTTCGTATCTGGTCGGCGCTTCCCGCCCCGAGGGGGGAGGAGGAGGAGAGGGCGGTGCGCCAATCCTGTCCGAGAGGGAAGCAAGAGCTGTGCCGACTCCGGCGTGAGATGGCGGCATTCGGACAAGCGGCGGGCCTAGGCAGACCTCGTGCCGACATCGGCCCGGCGAGCCGGATGTCATCCGGCTAGGGCGCCTCGGCCTCCACGTAGATGCGCACGTCGTCCATAGTGAACCCGTAGGCGTCCTTCACGTCCCTGAGCGGCATGCCCATGTCCTGGGTCGAGAGTCCGAACTCCATCTGGAGCTGCACGGCAGGGATGCCCGACATCTGAGCGACCTCGTTCATGGTCGTCTTGCCCTTGATGGCCTGATCGCTGCCTTGGCCCGAGCCGCCCTCTTCTTCGTGGCTCTCTTCGCCCTCGCCGTACTCTTCCTCGCCGCCCGCACCGTGGCCCTGACCCTGTCCCTGGCCGCCACCGCCGGGCTCCTTGGTCCACTCGAACGCGTCGGCAGCTGTCGTCACGGCCACAACGCCGAAGAAGATGCTGAGCGTGAGGACCGTGATCAGGAGGGGAGAGACCTTGCGGCCGGTGCTGTCCGAGACTGGAGCGTCTCCGAGACGGGGCACGCATTGACGCACTCGTTGCAGGCGATGCACTCTGCGCTGCGGACCGTGTCATTGGTCGAGACATCGATGTTGACCGGACACGCTCGGTCGCAGAGCTTGCAGTTCGTGCAGGTGTCCTCCACACGGCGGATCCGGAACCAGCTGATTCTCGAGATGAGGCCGAGTAGCGCGCCCATCGGGCAGAGGTACTTGCAGAAGAAGCGGTCGTAGAACATGGATGCCCCAAGCGACACCACCAAGACGATGAGGCCGATCGCGAAGCCGGAGAAGACCTCGGGCGATGTCAGGTGATGGTATGCAGCCCACGGGTCATACGGCCTGATCACAAGCGTCGCGGTCTGCCACGTGAAGTACGTGATGGCGAACAGCACCCCGTACTTGAGGTAGCGCGCAGGGCGGTCCAGAGATGCCGGCATGGTGAATCGGCGGCCCGTGAGGCGGATGCCGAGCCGGGCGAAGATCTCCTGGAGCGTGCCGAGGGGGCAGATCTGACCACAGAAGGAGCGCGACATCATGAAGGCCGCGCCGAGCGAGCCCGCGAGCAGGATCATGCTCGATGCAGCCGTGCGCTTGATGAAGGTGCCGCCGGTCACGTAGGACCACAGGACCTCGACGCCGCCGAAGGGGCACAGGGCATCCACGCCGACGACGAAGAAGATCCCGTCGCGGTAGTGCTGATGCAGTATGCCGAGGATCGTCGAGATCGCCAGGATGACGAGCAGAGCGACCCAGCGCACAGTGCGTGCACGTGATCGGGGTGCCTTCGCTGAAGCGTTCACGGTTGCTTGGAGCCCTTCGCTAGACGGCTTTGTGTTCGTTCGCGCGTTCACAGACTACAGGGTTTCATCCGAGAAGTGCACCGAAAGGATGTGTGTTTCCCGTGATGAGATGCGGTCGTACATGTGCGGGTGACCGGCGGGAAGGCGCGTTGCGGGGCGAAGCACGACGTCGGGGCCGCCAAAGGGTATCAAAGGTACGGGTAGAGATGAGGAGGCAGGCCTGTGGAACGCAAGTTCGATCCCGCGAGACTTGAAAGACTCAACGACCCTGAGAGGCTGGAGGAGCTCCCTCCCGACGTGCTCTGGGAGGTCCTGGCCGCGCCTCCATCCGGCACCGTGGTCGAGGTAGGTGCGGGCACCGGGCTCATCGCATCGGAGTTCATCGAGCTCTCTCCCGACGTCATCATCGTCACCGCCGATGTCGAGCAGATGATGCATGACTGGATGATGGAACATCGTCCCGAGGTCGCCGAGGGCAGGATGGTCCCTCTGCTGGCCGAGGAGGTACATATCCCACTTGCGGATGAGTCGGTCGATGCGGTGTACACCGTCAGCCTTCACCACGAGCTTCACGAGCCGGAGGCTAGCTACCGGGAGGCCTGGCGAATCACGCGACCGGGGGGTCCGATCCTGGTCGTCGACTGGGACGCGCGGCACATGGCCAAGGGGCCTCCGCTCGAGATACGGCTCCTCGGCCGATGAGATCGCTGCCGTCCTCCGCGAGGCGGGCTACGTCGACGTAGAGACACACGAAGGACTGCCGTACCATACGGTCACGAGAGCGACCAAGCCCAAGGAGTGATCGTGCCCGAGGTCAACCTTCGTCCGGCCTGCCCAGACGACGCAGACGCTATCGCACGCATCTACAACCACTACATCCTCGAAAGCACCGCGACGTTCCACACCGAGCCGGTGGACGCTGCTGAGCGTGCCGAGTGGATGGTGGAGCGAGGCGAGGCATACCCCACGCTGGTGGCCGAGGTAGATGGGACCGTGTGTGCGTGGGGGGCGCTGTCGGCGTACAGACCCCGACCGGCATGGCACCCCACCGTGGAGGTCGCCATCTACGTCGCACCAGAGCACACGGGGCAGGGGATCGGTCCGCTTCTCATGGACGAGCTGCTCGATCGTGCGCTCGAGAACGGATATCACAGCGTCGTCTCGCAGATCGTGGCCGGCAACGAACCGAGTGCGGCTATCGCTGAGCGGTCCGGCTTCGTGGAGGTGGGCCGATTGCGGGAAGCGGGCTTGAAGTTCGGTCGGAGGCTCGACGTGATCCTCATGCAGCGCATGCTCGGCCCCAAGGAATAGAGGCTCTGGCCGTGCCCGCTGGCAGTGATAAGATACGGAACCGTCTCGTGGACAGTGAAATCGGAGCCGCATGAGCAACCCCGTGCAGAAGAGCAAGAAGGCCATAGGCCGCGTAACGCAGCCCCTCGCCGACTTCATGGCGCTCGAGGCCTCCGGCGCGATCGTCCTGCTGATCGCGGCGGTCGTCGCACTCGTGCTCGCGAACTCCTCTCTCTCGGAGCAGTATCACCAGTTCTGGGAGATCGAGGCCGGATTCACCGTCGGCTCCTGGGAGTTCTCAGAGACGCTGCTTGCACTGGATCGACGACGGTCTCATGGCGCTCTTCTTCTTCGTCGTCGGACTTGAGATCAAGCGGGAAGTCATCGTGGGCGAACTGTCCACGTTCAAGAAGGCGAGTCTGCCCATCCTTGCTGCGCGTGGGCGGCATGGTCGTCCCGGCGCTGATCTACGTGGCCATCAACTTCGGCGGAGCCGGGTCAGGCCGGCTGGGGCATCCCGATGGCCACCGACATCGCGTTCGCTTTGGGCATCCTCGCTCTGCTGGGCTCCCGTGTGCCGACCGCGCTCAAGGTGTTCCTGACCGCACTTGCCATCGCTGACGACATCGGTGCGATCGTCGTGATCGCGATCTTCTACACCGAGCAGATCCACTATGGCTGGCTTGCCGTGGGGATGTTGCTGTGGCTCGTTCTCGTCGTGTTCAACCTGTTCGGCGTAGATGAGCCGTGGCCGTACTTCCTGGTGGCCTCGGTCATCTGGTTCGCCTTCCTGCACTCGGGCATCCACGCGACGATCGCCGGCGTGCTCGTTGCGTTCACGATCCCCGCCAAGGCACGCACCGCTCCGCTGGACTTCGTGATCCTTTGCCCGCCGGGAGATCGACAGGATCGAGGAGGCCGAGGTACCGGGCGCTCACACGCTCGAAGATCCGGCTCAGCAGCACTGCGCGCTTGAGATCCAGCAGGCCGCGCGGCACACTCAGGCCCCTCTCCAGCGCCTGGAGCACGCGCTGCATCCGGTGACGACGTTCTTCGTGCTGCCGCTGTTCGCCCTCGCGAACGCGGGAGTCACGCTGCTCGGCTACGACCTGAGCTGAACTGCTGCTCGAACCGGTCACCCTCGGCATCTTCTTCGGACTGCTGTTGGGCAAGCCTGTGGGTATCGCTCTCATGACGTGGCTCACGGTGAGGCTCGGCATCTCGGTGCTGCCGCCGGGCATGAAGTGGAACCACGTGATCGGCGCGGGCATCCTCGCCGGGGTGGGGTTCACCATGTCGCTGTTCGTCTCGAACCTCGCGTTCCGCGACAACATCCTTCGCGTCGAGGCGAAGCTCTCGATACTCATCACGTCGCTGCTCGCCGGGATCATCGGCTATCTGTACCTGCGGTGGTCGATGCGCGATGCCGCGCCTCAGCCAGAGCCAGAGATCGTCGCCGAGTCGGCCGACTAGGCGATCAGCTGGTGCGCAGAGCGCCATCGGGCTTGTGCGCGCGCCGCAACGAGCGTTCACTCGACGGTGCCGAGCGATCTGCCCCATCCGTGGCCGACGATGGCCGAGTTGAGCTGGTCGCAGAGCTTCTGCCGCTTGTAGGCGCCCGGCGGCAGAAGGTCGACGATCGCCCGGACCTCGTCAGGCAGGTCCATCGCCTCGGCGCGAACGACGACATCCAGCCGCGAGACCGACACGGTGTCGCGGTACAGGGAGTCGATCATTCGCTGCATCTGTTCGAGTGTGGATTCCATGGCTGGCGTCAGAGTGTACACGCGTCGACCACGTCGGTCGAACGAGCCGGGCGGTCTCGGCGGAACGCTTTCGCCGCCGCCTGACGACGATCGTCTGCCTCGCACCGAGTCGGCACTTGAGCGCATGGCTCACTCAGCGGAGAATGGGGCGGGGAGGTAGAGGATGCCCATCCAGAAGACACCACCACCTGGCTGGCCGCACACCGAGGCAGCCAAGTACTACGACCAGGAAAGCCACAAGATCCTACAGACCGCCAAGCCGCCCGCGCCGCGCAAGCGCCCGGGATGCTGCTCGGGCACGCTCGTGACGATCCTCATCATGCTCGCCATCGCAGGTGTGATCGCGGCAGTCGTGTTCGGTTTCCTCGAAGAGGAGGAGACCGATGACTTGCAGTCAGCAAGCGACGCCTACACGGCCGAGTACCCCAATTGGGATGTCGAGTCGGCCGACTACCCTGATTCGAGTGGGACTGTGCGCCTCGTGACCTGGGACTACGACCGCAGTATCGGTCGCGTCGTGCTCATGGAGCCCGATGAGCTCTTCGAGGGCGACTGGGTGGAGCAGCCGCTGCTTCCCGAAGGCACGGAGTGGTCTGAGGATCAGTTCTACAATGCGTTCTCAGCGGTCTTCTCCAGCCTACATTGGACGTACGTTGTGTCGCTGGAACCGAACGCTGAGGGCACTTCGACAGTCGATCACGTCCTGACCTACTGGGTCTGGGAAGAGGCTTCGGAGAGTTGGGGAGAGTTGCAGACCACGCCTGCGGTCCTCGATCCCTCTCAGGGCTGGCTCTTCCCGGAGATAGACTCGACCATCGAGGGGACTGTCACCCCCGAGGCTTCCTAGACTACCTGGCGAGCCAGCTCTTCACGGCGCGCTCGACGCCGTCGACCCCGGCGTCAACGACATCGGCGAAACGCTGTTCCTGCTCCTCCAGAGTGGCAAGCGTCAGGGGCGCACCCGCGTCCGGCGCACTTCTCTGCACCTCGGCAAGGAGCTCGACTCCCGAGAGCGTGGCGGTGTCGGCTGGGAGATCGCCGTCGTAGGGAAGACCGGCCAGCGCGCGGTAGACGTCAGCGCCGAACTTGGCCCAGTGAGCTGTCGAGACGACGAGGACGGGGTCCTCTCCGCGCAGCCGCTCGGCTACCTCCCACGCGACGGCTGTGTGGGGGTCCATGAGGTAGCCGGTCTCATCGAACACCCGCCGAATCGTCTCCAGCGAGGTCTCGTTGTCCACCCAGTCGCCGACGAAGAGCTCGCGGAGGACACCGAACGTCTCGCGATCGACCTGGAACCGCCGAGTCGCTGCGAGCTCCTCCATCCAGCCGCGGACACTCTCAGCTCCCGCGAGGTGGTAGAGCAGTCTCTCGAGATTGCTCGATATGAGGATGTCCATGCTTGGCGAGGGTGTTGTGACGAACCCTCGTGCGGAGATGTCGTACAGCCCGGTCGCGATGAAGTCGGCCAGCACGTTGTTCTCGTTGCTCGCGCACAGCAGTCGTCCGATAGGGACACCGATCTCGCGAGCGTAGTAGGCGCCCAGGATGTTGCCGAAGTTGCCGGTGGGCACGCACACGTCCATGGGAGAGCCGGGCTTGACGCCCCCCTCGGCGACCATGTCCGCATACGCGCTCACGTAGTAGACGATCTGCGGGAGCAGCCGTCCCCAGTTGATCGAGTTGGCGCTCGAGAGCTCGAGACCGTGCGCCTCGTGCAGCAGCTCGTTGAACGTCGTGTCGTTGAACGCCGCCTTGACCGCGTTCTGACAGTCGTCGAAGTTCCCACGCACGCCGAAGACGCCCACGTTCTCCCCGTGCTGGGTCACCATCTGAAGACGCTGGATGTCCGAGACACCCTCCGAGGGATAGAACACGACGATGTTGGTGTGCGGACGGTCCGCGAACCCTTCGAGCGCCGCCTTGCCGGTGTCACCGGATGTCGCCACGAGGATCAGGTAGTCGTCGTCGGCCTCGCCGCGCGCGCGCAGCATGTCGACCGAGGCCGAGAAGAACACGGGCATGCACTGGAGCGCCATGTCCTTGAAGGCGCTCGTGGGACCGTGCCAGAGCTCCAGTACGTGCATCCCGGCGATCACCTCGGTCACCGGTGCGATGCGAGCATCATCGAAGTTCTCCCCGTAGGCCTCCTGCATCAGCGCGTCCACATGCGGGCCGGAGAAGTCCACGCCGAACCTCGAGAAGACCGCGGCAGCGCGGCGCCAGTAGGGCATCTCCGCGAACGCGACGATCTCCTCGATGCTCAGCTCGGGAAGTGCAGTCGGGACATAGAGACCGCCGCCGGGGGCTATCCCCTTCACTACGACCTCGCTGAACGTCGGAGCGAACTCGCTCACTCCGCGCGTGTCTGTGTATGTCATTGCGTCTCTCACAAGGGGCATCATACCGGAGCACGGGTGGCGTGAGAGGGGATTGGGCGGCTCTTTCGCCGCTCACGATAGGCGATCGCGCTACCTGACGACGTAGGTCCTCGCGACACGATCGCCGAGGCGCTGGCACAGCTCCGAGGAGTTCATCGAAAGGATGCCCACGAGCCCCCAGAACAGCAGGTCGACGACGCGCATGAGGTTGCGCCCGGCCGATTGCCCCCAGCCGATGGGCTCACCGTTCTCGTCGACGACCCTGAGTCCGAAGACCCGCTTGCCGAGCGTGTAGCCGAATGCCGCCTCCATGACGATGAAGTAGCCGAAGAAGACGATGGTGCCGATGGCGTAGAGCGTGAACGTCACCGGTCCGGACTCCGCCAATGCCGTGGGATCCCCGCCACCGGCCAGCGCCGACATCCCGACCACGAAGCCGACCCCCATGCCGATGAGGACCTGGACGATACCGACGAGGATGAAGTCGATGAGGTAGGCGACGACGCGTACTCCGATGTTGCGGGTATTCGCGGCGTTGACGGGGGCGGGCGGCGGCATGTAGTAGCCGTAGGGCTCTGCGGCAGCACCAGCGAGAGGGTCACCCACTGCGGCGAAGTCGGGATCGGCCGGCGCGCTCTCGCTCGCGGGCACGCCCTCCAGGGGCACCGGTTCCGGCGCCCGCTGAGCGGGAGGAACGCCGATCGGCGTCGGGAGCTCGACGGCTGCATGCACATCGCGCAGACATGATCGCGCATGGCCGTTCGCACAGCCGCCATCGACGCCCACCCAGACATAGCCCGTGCACTCCGAGCAGTACGCGGCATCCGCCACCAGACCCCCCTTTCCGCAGCTCAATCATATCGTACACCGTGGATGCCGGCCTACGTCACGGCCTCCCGAAGCCATACCTGATGGTTCCGGTCGGGCAGCTGTACACGCAGCTTCCGCAGAGGATGCACTCCGTGTCCCGCATCGTCTCGGCTGCCACCATCCGGCTATCCGTCAAGCTCGGGAACGAGCATCTCCTCGGGCAGGAGGTCCATGAGCAGGCTGTCGTGCCACATGCCGTCGTCGCCGCGCACGTAGCGTCTGCGCACGCCAACGGGTTTGAACCCGATCTTCTCGTAGGCGCGGATGGCGCGGGCGTTCTCGACGTGCGGGTCGATGTCGATCGGCGTGGTGGCCGCGCTCGTCGAAGAGGTATCGGGCAAGCGTCGTGAGGGCATCGGGGGCGACACCCGTGCCGTGGAACGCGGACTCCACGAAGATGTCGATGCCGGCCCGCTTGTAGTCGGGTTCGTCCTCCTCGTGCCACTGGATGGACCCGACTGTCCGATCGCCGAGCACTATCGCGTATGGCGCAAGGTACTCATCGCCGTAGATCTCGCGTCTGATGCGCTCGTCGTCGAACGTTCCCCACCACTTCCTGACCGCCTCTTCGCCGAGTATCCGTCGCATCTCGGGCAGGTCGTCGTCGGAAAGCGGGCGCAGGGTGACGCGCTGTCCGGACAGGGTGGCTATGGTATCTCGCAGTCCCATCCCGCTCCCTTGTCGCCCGGGCTGGATCGCGCTGCCGCGTGGCGTCCCGGACATGCGGACCCGGTGGCGCGTCGTGTACGGTACTCTGCCTTGTTGGTGTACCCTTTTCTCGTAGGGCTGATGCTGGTGAGGGGCGGGAGCAGTCGGTGAAGTACGTCGTCATAATCCTGGACGGCGCTGCTGGATGGCCCCTTCCGGAGCTTGGCAGTCGTACGACACTCCAGGCTGCCACGACACCGCATCTTGATCGCATCGCCGCCGAGGGCACCGTCGGGTTCGCGCAGACCGTGCCCGAGGGGATGGAGCCGTCCTCCTCGGCAGCGTGTATGTCCATCCTCGGCTACGATCCGGAAGCCGACTACGTCGGACGCGGAGCCATCGAGGCGGCGAGCATGGGGATCGAACTCGCGCCTGACGAGGTGGCGCTCCGACTCAACCTCGTCACCATCGAGCAGGACATCATGCGCAGCTACGCGGCGGGGCACATTCCCACCGAGGAGTCTCGCGCCGTCGTGCTCGATCTGGGAGAGGCGCTCGACGATGACACCTACACGCTCTATCCCGGGATCGCCTACCGACACATCCTCGTGGTGAAAGGCCACCCCGAGCTGCTCGAGGCCGACGTTCACGCCTCCGCACGACATCTCGGACCGTCAGGTCGCAGATCACCTGCCGAGAGGGACTGGCGCAGAGGTCGCGCTCCAGTACATGGAGTGGGCCCGTCCCATCCTCGAGAACAGCGGCGTGAACCGATGCAGGGCCGACGGAGGGTCGCTGGCCGTGACCGACGTATGGCCGTTCTGGCCGGGAGTCGCCCCTCGAGGGATGACATCCTTCACAGACCTGCGCGGAGCGAGCGCTGCGATGACATCGGGCGTCGATCTGCTCAACGGCCTGGCCGAGCTCTCGGGCATCGTCCGTCTCGACATCCCCGGTGTCTCCGACGGCCCCGACAACGACTACGCGGCGCAAGCCGAGGGAGCGCTTGCCGCGCTCGACGAGCACGATCTCGTTATCGTTCATGTGGAGTCCCCGGATGAGGCGGGGCACGCCGGCGACCTGGCGGCGAAGATCGCCGCGATCGAGGCCATCGACGCGGAGGTCCTCTCGCGGGTCCTGGGCTCGGGCCTCGAGCTCAGAGTGCTCGCGATGCCCGATCACCCCACACCGATCGCGCTCAAGACCCATATCGGCGAGGCGGTCCCGTTCGTCCTGTGGGGCCCCGGCATTCCCGCCAACGGCGCGGGTTCGTACGACGAGGCACAGGCGGAGTCGACGGGGCTCAGACTCGATCCCGGCCGCGGTGTGATGGATCTGCTCCTGGCGGGCAGTGGGCCCGCACCCAAGTTCGCGATGTGAACTGAGAGGCGGGGTTTGTGAGTCCGCTCCTGCTCTGGTCGCTGGTGTTCATCGTGGCCGTGACGGTCCTGGTGAAGTCGGCTGACTGGTTCACGGATGGTGCCGAGGAACTCGGCGTGTATCTCGGCATCCCGGCCTACGTCGTCGGCGTGACGATCGTCGCGATCGGAACGTCTCTTCCTGAACTCGTCTCGTCGATCATCGCTGTCAACGCGGGCAACCCGGAGATCGTGGTCGGCAACGTGGTCGGCTCCAACATCACGAACATCTTCCTGGTCATCGGTTTCGCCGCGTTCATCGGTCGTCACCTCAAGATGACCTACGAGATCATCAACGTTGACCTTCCCATGCTCGCGGCCTCGGCAGCCTTCCTTGTCGTCGTCTCGTGGGACGGCGTCATCAATGTGTACGAAGGCCTCATCTTGCTGTGCGGTGCCGGGGTCTACATGCTCTACGCCGTGAGCATCTCCCGGCAGCGCGGTCGCGTGCATGAGGAGATAGCCGAGGACATCGCCGAGGAGTACGAGATCGAGAAGGGCAAGCTGGATCCGTGGGTGTGGCCGCGCATCCTCGTTGGTGCCGTTCTGCTCTACTTCGCGGCTAGCTACACCATCACCGCGGTGATCGAACTCGCAACGATCCTCGATGTCGGTGCAGATCTCATCGCGCTATCGGCGGTCGCTCTGGGGACGTCTCTGCCCGAGCTCGCCGTGAGCGTGCTTGCTGCCAGACGCGGCATGCTCGAGATCGCCATGGGCAACGTCCTCGGCTCGAGTGTCTTCAACAGCTTCGCTGTGGTCGGCATCCCCGCGCTCATGGTGCCACTGCCCGTCTCCGATCTCGTTCTGCAAGTGGGCCTCCCCATCATGGTGGTCGCGACCCTGCTGTACTTCTTCATGGCCCAGGACCGCGAGATCACTCGCTGGGAGGGCATGCTCCTTCTTCTCTTCTACGTTCTCTACATAGGGAAGCTGTTCCAGCTGTTCTAGGAGAGGCGAGATCGGCGCTGCGGGGAGGCTGCCGAATCGCCCAAGCCGGTTCGGCGCCGGAAACGCTAGGGAATCAGGTGCACCCGGGCGAGTCCGCCGTAGTCCCGCCCGGGTGCGGAGTGAATCAGATCTTGCCTGCGAGCACGCGACCGAGAGAGGTCGCCTTGTCCCGCTCCCATTCCTGGATCTCCGGATGCCGCCATGTGTCAGTCACGGCGAGAGAGCCGATGGTGCGTATCCCTCCGTGGACGAGAGCACCGCGCAGCTCGCGGACGGGTCCGGTCGTGTACCCGAAGAACGTCGCGAGGGGTTCGGGCATCGCGCAGGCGGTGATGATGACGGCGCGCTTGATCGTGCGCACGTGGGGCGCCTGCGGTACCTGTGATGGTCCGAGGCCGGGGAGGCGCAACTGGCCGTCGTCCCGGGCGAAGTAGCTCGAGAGCCTGTCCAGGAGCGCTGCGGTCGGCTCGTTGCTGTGCCGGAAGTACGAGTCGGTCCCGATGATGATCGCGTTGGCCTCCTCCATGCGCGATGCGAGCGAGGGAAGATCGTCTTGGATCTTGCACGCGCCAGTGAGGTCGCACATCGAGCATCCGGTGCACGTCCTGATCTCGAGCCTGGCTCAGGCGGACACGTTCGACCTCGGCACCCGCCGCCTCTGCGGACTGGGCAGCGATCTCCACTGAGCGGCTCACGACTCCCTGGCGCCGTGAAGCATCGATCGCGAGGATCCTCATGGGCGCCCACCTTTGCCGGAACGAGACCGCTTCCCGGACTTCGAGGACGCTGCGGGAGCAGCTGTCTCGATGCACTGGTCGAGCCAGTCGATCGCGGCTCTCTCGGTCGCGATGGCGGCGTCGAGCGTCATGCGCTGCAGCTCGGAGTCGAGCGAGGCCCGCTTCCCGCGACCGTGGGTGAGCCCCGCGGACTTGTCGCGAAGCCCATCGAGACGTTCCTGGTGCGACTCCCTGCGCTGCCGAAGCGTGCTCGAGATGCTCTTGGCATCGAGTGAGTTGGAGAAGCGGAGCTGGATCAGGAAGGGGTCGCGGTAGGGGGGGAGGGGGTGAGGCTGCCGCGCCCAGTCGTGCAGCCGTGTGCGGCCCTCCGAAGTGATCGAGTAGACCTTGCGGTCGGGCTTGTTGCGCTGGCGCTTGGGCGTGGCCGTCACGTCGCCCTGCTCTTCGAGCTTGTCGAGTGTGCGGTAGACCTGTGCCTGGTCCGCGGTCCAGAAGTGCGCCGCCTCTCGGTCGAAGCAGCGGGTCTTCAGGTCGTAGCCCGATAGGTCGGCGCTCTGCAGGAAGCCGAGGATCGCGAACTCGAGCGACACTGCGGATATCCCCCTCGTTCCGCATATAGGACATATCGAGTATATGTGAACACATATACTAGTGGCAAGAGATGGTGTCGGAGGGGCTGAATCTAGACCAGTGGTCGAGACATGGGAGCGTCAGAGCTGCTCAGAAGGGTGGGACATGCCTAGAGGTCCCCCCGAGAGTGTGAGGGCCCGGGAGGCCATGTCGACGTATTCTGTCCCACAACAGCGAACGAGACCCCTGGGGTGGAGGGGCCTCGTTCTACGGGAAAGAGGTGAAGGAGGTACTTCTTTTCCTAGTCGCGAAGGATGGAGACGATGCGCTCGAACTCCTCGACGGTGATCTCGTTGTTCGCAACTCGGCGCCGCGCTATCGCGATGGCGCCGTCCACAGGATCGAGATCGCATGTCGCCGCCTCGCTGCTCGCAAGCGTCGGCATGGATCCTCGGTATGCCAGGCCCGCGAACACGGCGAACAATGCAAGTGCTACGACTATGGCTGTGAACGTCATCTGTCTCACTCCCTCCGCTCGACTCGAGTACGAGTATCTCTGACGGGCAAGGAGCACGCGTGAACCGCGTGTGGAGATGGTGTGGAGGAGATGCGGCACCCCGGACATCCTCCCTGTCCGACTCCGACCGCCGTTCGCCCTTCGCATTCGCCCGCTCGCGGACGTCCTGCGCGCTCACGACTCCCTTGGCACAGACCCTGCTGCAGCGCAGGCATACGGGAAGCGCGGTTTGGAAGGGGTGCGACGGTGACGCGCGCGCGAATGAACTGCTGGGAGTACCAGCGGTGTGGACGCGAGCAGGGTGGCCGGAACGTCGATGGTGACGGTCCGTGTCCCGCGTCGACCGACGTCTCGTTCGACGGACTCCACGGAGGAGATCTGGGCGGGCGCTCATGTTGGACCATCGAGGGCACCTTGTGCGAGGGATGCGGACACAACACACTTGCCGAGAAGCGCGCCTACTGCGGCAAGTGCTCCTTCTACAACAGGGTCTTCGTCGAGGAGGGCCCAGACTTCGATCACTCGACGGCGCTTCCTACCCAAACGACGTTCGGGCTCGAGTAGCCCGCCACCGCGCTTGGGTACGAACATCGCATGTCTCCTTTCACCTACGAGTTCCCCAGACCCGCCCTCACCGCCGATGTCGCGCTCTTTGCCGGGCACTCGGAGGAACTCTCCGTCCTGCTCATCAGACGCGGACGTCCGCCGTTCCAGGGCCAGTGGGCACTCCCCGGCGGCTTCGTCGACGAGGGGGAGCGGGTAATCGATGCAG
Organism: uncultured Actinomycetes bacterium; assembly: GCA_963850695.1. Taxonomy (GTDB): domain Bacteria; phylum Actinomycetota; class Coriobacteriia; order Anaerosomatales; family CAWKMJ01; genus CAWKMJ01. The sequence continues at coordinate 382,841 of CAWKMJ010000001.1, read as the reverse complement.
CCCGGCGGGAGCTGCTCGAGGAGACGGGGATAGCGTGGGATGAGTACCTGTTGCAGGTCGGCGCGTTCGGCGACCCCGGCAGGGATCCTCGGGGCTGGACCGCGAGCGTGATCTGGGCGGCATACGTGGGCCGTGAGCCCCTCACAGCGACTGGCTCCGACGACGCGGAGGCAGCGGAGTGGTTCTCCGTCGGTGACACGCCACCGTTGGCCTTCGACCATGACGATATCTTGAGGGAAGCCCTCGCGAGAATCCGCGAAACCGGGGTCGTGCGTTGACGCGGCCCTCTCGGCCTCCTAGAATGCTTCGCAATCGGATACTGTCGCCGTTGACAGGGAAGAGTAGGCGGTCCGCGTAGGACTTCAGAGAGCCGGGGTAGCTGAGAACCGGTGTCCGAGAAGCCGCCGAACATGGCCCTAGAGGCATCCGGAGGAACCGCAGCGATGCGTAGTAATGCCGGACGGAGCGCCCCCGTTACCATGGGCTAGAGAGCATCGGACCCGCGTGCGAGGCACTCCCGCCGCAACGCATGTGTGGATACCACCGGTCCCGTGCTTGAGAGGCCACGCTTCTTGTGGCGAAGTCGGGTGGTACCGCGTGAAGCCTATGAACGCTTCTCGTCCTGACACATGCATCGTTGTCAGGCGGGAGGCGTTTTTGTATGGAGGTGTGGAAGATGGCCAAGAGTTTCGAGGAGATCAACGCGCGCATCGCCAGCGGTGACGCGGTGGTGCTCACCGCCGAGGAGTTCGCCGAGGCCGCCAAGGAAGAAGGCGTGTCCGGGGCGGCCAAGCGAGTGGACGTGGTCACGACAGGGACGTTCGGCCCGATGTGCTCGTCCGGAGCGTTCCTCAACTTCGGCCACTCGGACCCACCGATCAAGATGGGCTCGATCACGCTCAACGATGTCCCGGCCAGCGGGGGGCTTGCGGCAGTCGACACGTATCTCGGCGCCACCGAGCCGTCCACGACCAAGGGCATCGAGTACGGCGGAGCACACGTCATCGAGGACCTGATTCGCGGCCGCGCTGTGCGCCTCAAGGCGAGTGGGCCGGGCACCGACTGCTATCCACGGACCGAGATCGACACGTGGGTGACGCTCGAGGAGCTCAACCAGGCCTACCTCTTCAACCCGCGCAACGCGTATCAGAACTACGCGGTCGCCGTGAACACGAGCGACCAGACTCTCTATACATATCTCGGCACGCTGCTGCCGAGGCTGGGCAATGCGACCTTCTGCTCGGCCGGGGCGCTCTCGCCGCTGCTGAACGACCCCACGTACCGGACGATCGGTGTCGGTACGCGGTGCTTCGTCGCTGGCGCTCCCGGCTACGTCGCGTGGGAGGGCACGCAGCACAATCCCAACCAGAACAGGGGCGATGACGGAGTGCCCACGGCTCCGGCAGGCACACTTGCCGTGATCGCTGACCTCAAGCAGGCGCATCCGGAGTTCTTCAGTGCGGCGACGTTCACGCAGTACGGCGTGAGCGCCTTCGTGGGCATCGGCATACCGATCCCAGTACTGGACGACGAGATCGCCGCGACACTTGCGCTCACCGATGAGGACCTGACGGCCACGGTGTTCGACTACGGCGTACAGCGCCGCAGCAGGCCCTCGCTCGGCACAGTGACCTATGCGCAGCTGCGCAGCGGGTCGATAGAGATCGACGGCAAGACGATCCCGACCGGGCCCATCTCGTCGCTTCCCACCGCGCGCAGGATCGCAAGCGAGCTCAAGCGATGGATCGCGGAAGGCTCGTTCGTCCTGGCACCGCCACTGCAACCGCTTCCGCAACCCGGTGATCAGGGCTTCAAGCCCCTCGAGATCCGCACAGAGGAGGCGATCTAGATGGCGCGCCGACGACTCGACCTCACGTTCCCGCCCGCTGAGGCGCTCAAGCCGCTCACGTACCATCTGGTGAAGGATTACGATCTCACGCCCAACATCCTGCGGGCCCAGATTCAGCCGGGCCAGCAGGGCAGGATGCTCCTCGAGGTTCGCGGTGACAAGAGCGCCATCGAGGAGGGCGTCGCGTTCCTTGTCGCAGAGGGTGTGACGGTGCATCCGGCCGCGAGCGACATCTGTCTTGACGAGGAGCTATGCGTCACGTGCGGGCTGTGCACGGCCGTGTGCAAACCGGAGGCTTTGACGCTTCATCAGGAGACCGGCGCGCTCGTGTTCGACAAGGAGAAGTGCGTGTATTGTGAGGCGTGCGTCATCGCCTGTCCCCGGCGGGCGATCACGCTGAAGTTCTAGCCCAGGCCGAGGAGAGCGAGGAGTCCTTGGAGCGCTTGCAGGAGTTCGCGTTCGTCCAGACAGGCATGGTCATCGCGACCGTTGCATTCTTCTGGATGGGAGCCGCGTTCCCCGTAGGGATCGTGCGCGGCGCGCGCAGCGGCCTGAAGGTTCTCAAGACCGGCATGTGGCTTCTCGTCGGCGGCATGACCGCCGTCATGGTCTGGTCGGTCGTGAGCGGTCAGATGGCTCGGTTCTCGTCGGTCTTTGGCCTGTGGGAGCTAGTGGAGATGTTCGCGTTCGTGTTCATCTTCGAGTTCATCGTGTACTTCATGGCCGGCAGGTACTTGGAGGACAGGGCGGCCGAGGAGGCCGCTGCTCGTGAGGAAACGAAGAAGGCCGAGGCTGAAGATGCCTGACATCATGAACAGAATAGGCCGCGAGGTGCTCGTCATCGATGGCGGTTTCGGCTCGATGCTGGAGCGCTACAGCGTTCCTCCGGAGCAGTGCCCGGCACAGCTCAACGCCACTGCCCCTGACATCATCACGGACATCCACACGGGCTACGTTCTTGCCGGTGCCCACTGCATCACAAGCAACTCCTTCGGCGCGTCGAGGCCCAAGCTCGCCGAGTATGGACTCGAGGACCAGGTCGAGGAGCTCAACCGCGCCGCAGTGCGACTGGCGCGGCAGGCCAAGCCGATGCACGTCCTGGCCGATGTGGGCCCCACGGGACTCGTGCTCGAGCCGCTCGGGGAGGCGACCTTCGACGAGGTGTTCGAGATCTTCGCCGAGCAGGTCCGAGCTCTGGCGTCGGAGGGCCCCGATGCCATCATCATCGAGACGATGACCGACATCGCCGAGAGTCGCTGCGCTGTGCTTGCGGCCAAGGACGCCTGTGATCTGCCGGTATTCGCGACTGTGACCTTCGGGCTCAGCGGCCGCATGGACCTGTCGGGCACCGAGCCGGAGACGGCGGCCGTGATACTGGAGGCAGCCGGCGCCGATGCCATTGGCATGAACTGTGGACTCGGTCCCGAGCAGATGCTCCCGCTCGTGAAGCGGATGGCACAGGCCACCTCTCTGCCCCTGCTTGTCCTTCCCAATGCGGGGCTGCCCACTCTCGTCGACGGTGAGACGGTCTTTCCCGGCACCGCCGAGGAGATGGGTCAGCACGCCGCCATGTTCGTGGAGGCGGGCGCTGCTGCCGTCGGCTCGTGCTGCGGCTCCACGCCCGAGTTCACGGGTGCCATCATGGACTTCACAGCGGGCAAGGAGATCGCAGCGCGTGAAGCGGTGCCCGGCGTCGCGCTGGCGGGTCCCCGCGGACTGCTGCGCATGGGCGTTGGACATCCGCTTGCCGTCATCGGTGAGAGGATCAACCCCACCGGCAAGCCCGCACTCGCGGAGTCGCTGCGCGAGGGGTCGACCACGGTCGTCCGCACGCTCGCCGTCGAACAGCACGATGCTGGTGCTGACGCGCTCGACGTCAACGTCGGCGCGCCCGGAGTGGATGCGGTGAGCGCACTGTCATCCTGCTGTGTTGGCTCTGACCGGCATCAGCGATGTGCCGCTGGTCTTGGACACCACCGACGCGGCTGCGCTGGAGGCCGCCCTGCGCGTCTATCCGGGCCGCGCTCTCATCAACTCTGTCAACGGTTCACCGGAGTCCACGGACTCCGTGCTGCCTCTTGCTGGTGCGTACGGCGCCGCAATCGTTGTCCTCGCGCTCGACGACGAGGGCATCCCGGAGACCGCCGGAAGGGCGTCTCGCGATCGTCGATCGCGTGCGCACCGCAGCCCACGACCACGGGCTCTCCGATTCTGACCTAGTCGTCGACCTGCTGACCATGACTGCGGCCACCGATCCGCGAGCCGCGTCGGTCACCCTGGAGGCGGTGCGTGTCGTTTCGCAGGAGTGGGGTCTGGCGACCGTGCTCGGCGTGAGCAACGTGAGCCACGGTCTGCCCGGCCGCCCCGCTCTCAACGCTGCGTTCCTCGCGATGGCAGCGGCCAAGGGACTGGATGCCGCGATCATCAATCCCGGTGACCTCGAGGTGGCTCGCGCGGTGAAGGCGGCCGATGTGCTGCTCGGAAACGACGAGCAGGCAGCAGCATGGATCGCCTGGTCGCAGGATGAAGAAGCTGCCCGCGAGGCGAGGGACCGGGGTCCCTCCGCCCGCAGTTCCGCAGACGGGGGAGTCGTTGGCGGTCGCGGAGCGGCCGGCGACGACGAGGGCCCCCGGCAAGGACTGCCTGAGGACGGAGGGACTCCGGTCTCCGCCTCAGCAGAGATCGATCTCGCAGCAGCCATCGAACGTGGCGACACTGATGCGGCTCCTGAGCTCGTCGAGGCGGTCATCTCGGCAGGCAGGGCGCCGGAGGAGGTCATCGGAGAGGTGCTCACTCCGGCGATTCAGCGTCTGGGCGATGCGTTCGGCAGGGGAGAGGTGTTCCTGCCGCAGCTCATGGTCTCTGCCGAGGCGATGAAGTCGGCTGTCGCGCAGGTGAAGACCCATCTGCCTGAAGACGACGGATCGAGCGAGGGTCGTGTGGTGTTCGCGACGGTCAAGGGTGACATCCACTCGATCGGCAAGGACATCTGTGTCTCGCTGCTAGAGAGCCAGGGCTTCGACGTGGCCGATCTTGGCGTGGATGTTGCCGTCGAGTCGGTGGCCGAGGCGGCCGGAGACGCGGATGCTGTGTGTCTGTCCGCCCTGATGACGACGACGCTGCCGGCGATGGAGCAGACGGTCGCTGAGGTCGAGAACGCATCTCCCGGCACGCCGGTCCTCGTTGGCGGCGCAGTGGTCACTGAGCAGTGGGCGCACTCGATCGGCGCGGGCTACTCTGATGACGCGCCAGGATGCGTGGCTGCCGTTCGCAGCGCAATGAAAGGACATGACTCGCGATGATCATCACACGACCACGGGACTGGGCGCGCATCAAGCGCAACCTGGACAGCGTGGATGCAAAGAACGTCTTCCTCATGGGTTGCGGACAGTGCGCGACCGTGGCGGCGACCGGCGGAGAGGCGGAACTCAAGGAGGCCAAGTCGCATCTCGAGGCATCCGGCTACACGGTGACCGGCTATGCAGTCGGTGAGGTCGCCTGTCACTCGGGTGGGACGCGTCTCGAGACGCGCAAGAACGTCGGTTCGCTCGATGAGGCCGACGCTGTGGTCGTGATGTCGTGCGGCGCGGGCGTCCAGACGGTGGCAGATGCCGTCGAGAAGCCGGTCTTTCCGGGGCTCGAGTCGGTGTTCCTCGGCAACGTGATCAGGCATGGCGTCTTCGAGGAGCGATGCCAGATGTGCGGGGACTGTGTTCTCGATGAGACCGCAGGCATCTGTCCTGTGACGACATGCCCCAAAGGGCTGCTCAACGGACCGTGCGGAGGGATGTGGGACGGCAAGTGCGAGGTGCTGACCGACCGCGAGTGCACCCACGTCCGCATCAGAGAGCGCCTGGCTGCACAGGGACGCGGCAAGGGCGGTGTCTTGGAGCCCAAGGACTTCTCCAAGACCCTCAAGCCCGGAAGCGTGAACATGCGCGAGCAGCGCAAGGCCCGTCGGGGAGCCAAGGCGGCTGCCGATGAGTAGGCTGCGCGACGCTCTCGAAGCGGGGCAGTTCGTCGTCACCGGCGAGGTCGCACCCCCGCTCGGAACCGACCTGTCGCACATGATGGAGGCTGTGAACACGCTCGGGCCGAGCTGCACGGCGCTCAACGTGACCGACAACCAGGGCGCGACGCTGCACCTGTCCAGCGTGGGGCATCGATGGCGGTCCTCGAGGCCGGGTTCGAGCCGATCTTCCAGCAGACGTGCCGAGACAGGAATCGTCTGGCGCTGCAGTCCGACCTGCTGGCAGCGTGGACCATGGGCCTCGAGAACGTGCTCGTCGTGACCGGGGATGCGCCCCGCGGTGGGGACCACCCCCAGGCCAAGGGCGTGTTCGACCTCGACTCCACGCAGCTGATATCCATCGCCGACCGGTATGAACGAGGGCCACGACATGCTCGGACGCGAGATCGATGGGGCCACCGATCTCTACATCGGTGCCGCCGTCTTCCCCGAGGCGCAGCCCTGGGACGTGCAGCTCGATCGGGCGCTGGCCAAGGTCGAAGCGGGTGCGCGGTTCTTCCAGACCCAGGCGATCTTCGACATCGACATGTTCGCTGCGGCCGTCGATGACCTGCGGCCCAGCGGAGTCAAGATCATCGCCGGCGTGCTGCTCCTCAAGAGTCCGCGCGTCATCGACTTCATCAACAACAAGCTCGCGGGGCTGATGGTGCCCGAGCACATCACCGAGCGGATCAGGAAGGCCGAAGATCCGCTCGAGGAGTCGCTCGTGTTGGCCACCGAGCAGGTCCGCGCGGTCTCGGAGATAGCTGACGGCGTGCATGTCATGCCGCTTGGCCTCGACTCCGCGGTACCTCGGATCCTGGCTGACGCCGGTCTCTAGGCGTCCAGGCCCACACTGCGTCCTCGCGCAGCACCCTCTGGTCACGAGTCGCCGACACCGCCGGATCGGCCGCACCCTGAGCGCGCTCTGCGCTCCGTTCCCCATGTGAGGACTTCATCTTGCCTTATGTGGAGGAGCCATGATCGCGAAGGCACTCGAGAGAGGATTCCCGTTCCGGGAGTCCCGGACTCCAGGCGCTGCACAGCACGGCGATCGTTCCCACGGTGGCCGTGGATCCTGCGCAGATGACGCGGCTCACCACTCAGCGCGCCGGCAAGTTCCGGGCGCTGAGCACGCTGTTCACGCTCGACATCTCGGGCTACGAGAGTGCCATCGAGGACCTGCTCGTCCCGTGCGAGGTCTTCGTGGAGTGCCCGGTGGCACAGGGCGCGACTCGTGTGGCTGGAGAGGAAGCGCTGGCCTGGGCACGCAACGTCGGCAACGTTGGCGGGCTCTACGCCGAGCATGTCCGGCTGTTCGGTGGACGCGACCTGCGCCGACAGATGCCGCAGGTCGCTGCGACAGGCGGCATGTACGCTGCCGCGGGCCCGCAGAAGGCCGATGCCGAACTGCGCGCCCTGTATCGCCAGAACGGCTACTGCACTCGCAAGGACTGCCCGTGCCCCTCGTACATCGCCAACGAGCTCGAGTTCATGGCCCATCTTCTCGACCAGGCCAACAAGGGGCAGGCTGATGCGCTCGAGACCGCCTGCGATTTCGTCGTCTCCGACCTCTTCTCGTGGGGAATCGTCTTCTCGGCGGCCACCCATGCACGCTCCTCGCATCCCGTGACGCGCTTCGCTGGGCTCATGCTCGAGCACATGCTCTTCTGCGAGAGCCAGCATGCGCGAGACCACGATCTCTCGAGTGGCGCCCTCGCGGTCTGAAGCGGCGCGAACGCGCAGTTCACACGGACGGCTCGTGCTGCGCTGGACCATGTCCCGGTGCTACACTGATTGTGAAAGCTCGAACGAGAGCCGGGACCCCACAATGCCTGATGATTCCCGTGCAACGTCCTCGCTGGACGACTCGACGGCGGAGTCGCCGGGGACGGCGCCCGACAGACCGACCAGATCCTCGCGGCGCTGGCTCTGGGCAGCGGTCGTCGTCACTATCGTCGGAATCGTCGTGGTTGGCGCGCTGTTCATGGGGCTTGCACCCGGCGGCTCGGCGACCTCAGGCACTCAGCAGGACGAGTCAAGTGCGGTCTCGGGCGGCGAACCGCTGGTCGTGGCAGTGGCGCGCACCCCGGGGGGTCCCACCGAGTGGGCGAACTGGGCGCGAGTCATCAAGGAGATGTCTGAGGAACTCGGCGTGCCCGTATCGGTGCGCTACCTCGCCAAGGAGGAGGAGGCGGCGACCGTCATCGCGTCCGAGGACATCGACGTGGCGTTCCTTTGCGCGAACAACTACTTGAGGTTGAGGGACGAGGGTGTGATGACAGGGCTGTGCAGCCCTGTCATCGACGGTGATCACATGACGACGTCGATGATCGTCGTCTCGGCCGAAGACGATGCCGAGTGTCTCGAGGATCTCGAAGGTGCGGTCGTGGCTGCGTCGGACAAGAGCTCGCTTGGCGGGGTTGCCTACCTCACCACCGCGTGTGACGCCCTCGGCGCGACGCCGGAGGAGTACTTCGCAGAGGTGCGGATGGGCGAGACACAGGAAGCCAACATGCGCGATCTGCTCGACGGCAGTGTCAGGGCCACCGTGATCAACAGTGCACAGGTGGCGGCGTGGGACCTGAGCGGATTCAAGGTCGTCGAGAGGTCAAGGCCGTTCGGCACGCCGCCTGTCGCCGTCGCGGCGGACATGGATCCTGAGCTCACGGCCCAGATACGAGAGTTCCTGCTCTCCTTCGATTCGGAGACGCTGCCCGAAGAGAGCAACATCGGCGGTTTCGTCGCTCTGGACGACGCAGACTACGAGTTCGCCGAGATCCTGCGCTACGCGTGCGGAGACCACACTCACCCGTGACTCGGCAGCAGACAGACGGGGGTGACGTGGGGCGTCGGCGGACATCTCTCAGCACGCGGTTCGTCGGGCTTGTTCTCGTCTTCGTCATCGTGACGGGGCTGTTGCTGGGCTTCGCCGCTTCCGCGGCCTCGCTGCGCAACGCTGCGGACGAGCGTCGACACGGTCTCGAGTACGCCGGGTCGGTCATCGCTTCCTCGCTCCTCCCGGTGATCGCCGACCAGGATGCCACGAGGATCCAAGCACAGCTGCAGGGACTCATGTCGGTCTCTGGCGAGTACGCCATCGAGTGCATCGAGATCAGGGATGCGACCGGTGTTGTCATTGCTGAGACCGATGACGGCTGCACGTGCGATGAGGTCGTTGCGAGCGCTGGTGGGCCCATCGGGACGTTCACGCAGCCCCAGGTCGTCGTCGTGCCGGTGGAGGTCGAGGGACTCGAGGTGGCGAGCGTCTCCATCCAGTTCCAGCCCGAAGGACTCGAGCAGGCGGTGTACGAACCTCTGGGCGTGACGGCGCTGATCCTCGCCATCTCGATGATCGTCGTGGCCGTGTGGGGCGGCTGGGCGGTGCTGCGGATGGTCGTGGAGCCCATCGGCGAGCTGAGGGATGCTGCGTCCGACATCGCCGAGGGCAAGCGCGACATCAACGTCCAGGGAGACCGTGCTGACGAGATCGGCGATCTGGCCGGAGCGCTTGAAGACATGACGAGCCAGCTCGAGGAGCAGGAGCGGCAGCTTCTGGAGTCCTACTCGACGCTTGAGGGTGCCTTCCAGGAGAAGGACGAACTCGCGCAGCGTCTCGAACACACCATGGCGGCGAAGTCGAACTTCGTGGCGATGGCATCCCATGAGCTCCGCAGTCCGCTCGCCGTGATCCAGCTCTACTCCGAGATGCTGGAGGACAACGAGTTCGGGGACCTCGATCCACAGCTTGCCGACGCGGTGGGCGCCATCGTGTCCGCGGTCGGCAGGCTTGGCGCGATCGTCTCGAGTCTGCTGGATGTTGCGCTCCTCGAGCGCGGCCACATGACGCTCGAGTACTCGCAGGTGGCCATGGACGACATCGTGGAGCAGGCCGTTGCCGACGCTCAGGTGCTGGGTGCCGAGAGTGGTGTGGAAGTCGCCCTCGCTGACGAGCTGCCGGAGGTCTTCTTGCGCGGCGATGCCGGTACGTCTGCGCCAAGCGGTCGACAACCTCATCTCCAACGCCATCAAGTACACGGGCAACGAGCGCGAGGTGCGAGGTCTGGCTCTCGGTCGAGCGACGAATGGGTCGACACCTTCGTGGCTGACACCGGGCCGGGCATCCCCGAGGATCGGGCGGCGATGATCTTCGAGCTCTTCGGCCGAGCGAGACACGGATGACAACGCTCGAGGTGTACGGTCTCGGACTCGGACTGCCGATCTCAGACCGGATCGCTCGAGCCCACGGAGGATCGATCTCCTTCGAGCCACGGGAGGATGGTCGATCCGGGACGACCTTCTGTCTGAGGATTCCTCGCGAGGGCGCACCTGAGGAGGCGCCTGCGTCTTTCGACGCATCCACGCTCGATGATGATGAGCGTATTGGAGGAGTGGGGGACGCCGGCGGCGAATCAACGCAAAGAGGCAGGTAGACCAGGACGACGGGTAGGTTACAATCGACGTGATGACAACCAAGAACACAGAGCCTGGGCCCCTGCATCGTGCCCCACAGGGCACGATTCTCCTTGTTGACGACAACGCTGATCTCGTCCGCGGCCTCACGACGCTACTCGAGAACGACGGCTACAAGGTCGTACATCTCTCGAGCGGGGCCACGGTGACCGAGACCATCGCGCTTCACAGACCCGATCTCGTGGTTCTCGACGTCATGATGCCGGTCGTCGATGGGTGGGAGGCGCTCGAGCGCATCCGCGAGAACCCGTCGTACGAGCGTCTGCCCGTCATGATGCTCACGGCCAAGGGCACCGAGGAAGCCAAAGTACGCGGGTTCACGCTCGGCGCCGACGACTACCTTCCCAAGCCCTTCAGCGTGCGCGAGTTCCGTTGCCGCGTGGAGGCGCTCTTGAGGCGTGCGATGCCAGTCGAGGAGGACCAGTCGCAGCGTCTGCCGGTCGTCGCCGAGTCGGGCACGGAGTTCCTCGACATCACAGACATCGTCTACATCGAGGGCGTTCGCAACTACACCTACATGCACACCTACGACGCACGCTTCCTCGGGCGGCTCTCGCTGGGCGCTGTCGAGGCCAAGGACCTCCCCGGGTTCATGCGCGTGCATCGGTCATACATCGTGCGCCTGGCCGCTGTGAAGGGCTACCACTGGGCGTCGAAGTCCTCCTTCAAGCTCGTGCTCAACGACGCCGAGGAGACCTCGATACCGGTCAGCCGCAAGCTCGTGACCGAGGTCAAGCAGGCGATAGGCCTCTAGCCCGCCTCGTTCTTCGGTCTCCCTCATGAGCAAGCAGACCCCTCTGGCTCCGCTGTCGGGCGGCGGCGCTCGGCCAGACCCTCGCACGCGCGCTACAATGTGCGAACCGTCTTCGAGAGTGGAGGAGTCACCCAGATGCGTATCACCGTCCTCGGTGGAGGTCCAGGCGGGTATCAGGCTGCGTTCGAGGCAGCTCGTCTTGGCGCCGACGTCACGCTCGTGGAGAAGGGTCGCCTCGGCGGCACGTGCCTCAACTGGGGCTGCATCCCGACCAAGACCATCCTGCGTTCAGCACACATAGTCGCCGACACGCGCCAGGCCGCAGGAGTTCGGTCTTCACGCGACGATCGCCTCGGTCGATGTCGACCGGCTTGCGCCTGCGCAAGGAGGATGTGGTCGACGAGCTCGTCGGCCAGATCGAGGGTACCGCCAAGCGACTCAAGGTGGACGTCATCTACGGCGCGGGGCGCCTTGTCGATCCCAAGACCGTCGAGGTCGAGCTCGCCGAGGGGGGCACACAGACCGTGACCGCCGATGCGGTGATCCTGGCAACGGGCTCAGAGGTCTTCCGCCTGCCGAACATCGATCACGACATGGAGGGCGTCTGGACGAGTGACGATGCCGTTGCTCTCGAACGAGATCCCCAAGGACATCGTCATCATCGGCGGCGGGGTCATCGGCCTCGAGTTCGCCTGTGCGTACGCCGCCTTCGGCTCCAAGGTCACGGTCGTCGAGCTCATGGAGCAGGTCCTTCCCGGCAACGACAAGCGAGTCGTGAAGCTCGCCAAGTCCGCGCTCGAGGAGCTGGGCATCACGTTCTATCTCGGCGATGCGGTCGAGTCTGTCGAGCGCGATGGTGATCGCATGCGCTCGACCCTGCGCTCAGGCGAGGTGCTCGAGAGCGACATCGTCATGAGCGCGGTCGGCCGCAAGCCCCTCTCGGAAGGCCTCGGGTTCCCGGAGGCTGGCATCGAGATGGATCGGGCGGCGGTCAAGGTCGACGAGTACTTCCGCACCAACGTTGCCGGCGTCTACGCGATCGGAGACCTCATCGGCGGCATGATGCTCGCGCACGTGGCCGAAGAGGAGGGCGTACTCGCGGCGCGCAATGCTGTCGCGGAGCTTGGCGCAGCCGAGAGTGGTGGCGAGGCGCACCTGGAGTCGATGCGCTACGACTGCATCCCGGCGTGCGTCTACACCTTCCCGGAGGTCGCCGTCGTCGGTTCGTCGCGTGACTCGGCCAAGGAGCGCGGCATCGATGCCGTGCAGGCCGTCTCGAAGTTCGCGGCCAACGGCAAGGCGCTCGGTGAGGGCGAGTCCGATGGCTTCGTACAGGTCGTCGCCGAGAAGGGCACCGGGCGCATCCTCGGCTGCCAGATCGTCGGTCCCCACGCAGTGGAGATCATCCACGAGGTCGCTGTCGCCATGGCACACGACATCAGCGTGCAAGCAGCTGGCCGAGACGGTCCATGCGCACCCCACGGTCAGCGAGGTCATCCGGTTCGCGATGGCGGACGCGGCGGCCAAGGCCGGGGTCCAGGAGAGCAGCTAGACGTGGTCTACGAGCATGGCACACGAAGCAAGCGCCTTCCCGAGTGGCTGCGCAGGCCGATAGCGCAGCCGGGTGGCTTCGCGGCAGTCACGGACATGCTCGAGGAGCTCGAGCTGCAACACCGTGTGCCAGAGCGCGCAAGTGTCCCAATCGCGGGGAGTGCTTCTCGGCTGGCACCGCGACGTTCATGATCATGGGGGACGCGTGCACCCGTACGTGCCGGTTCTGTGCGGTCGAAGCGCGCACGCCGGGACCGCTCGATGCCAGACGAGCCGCTTCGTCTGGCCGAGGCGGCCGCGCGGATGGGGCTCGAGCACGTGGTCGTCACGACGGTGACGCGCGACGATCTGCCGGATGGGGGCGCCGCTCACTTCGTGGCGGTGATCGAGGCCTTGCGAGCGCGTGTGCCCGAAGCCGCCATCGAGGTGCTCACGAGCGACTTCGCTGGCGATCTCTCGGCGGTCGATACCGTCGTTGATGCGAAGCCAGATGTGTACAACCACAACATCGAGACCGTGCCGCGGCTGTACCCCGGCGTGCGACCGGAAGCCGACTACTCAAGGAGTCTGGCCGTCCTGAGCGCGCGCGGGTGAGCGAGGCACGCTCTCCCATGCCGACGAAGTCAGGTCTCATGCTCGGCCTGGGCGAGAGCCCTGATGAGGTCATCGCCGTGATGGAGGACCTGCGCGAGGTCGGGTGCTCGATGCTCACGCTCGGCCAGTATCTGCGGCCGAGCCCGGAGCACGTTCCGGTCGCAGAGTTCGTGGAGCCTGAGCGCTTCGCCGAAGCTGGCTCGTGCGGGCTACGCTCTGGGATTCGACTCGGTGGCGTCTGCCCCGTTCGTGCGGAGCAGCTACCACGCGCAGGAGATGGCCGAGGGAGTGTCGGATCAGTCCGCAACCGGCTCGACGGCGGTGTAGAGCAGCATCTCGCCTGCCCGGTCCTTGCCGTCGCGCTTGGCTGCGTAGAGGGATCGGTCCGCCGTAGCCAGCAGGCCGTCGATCGTCATGTCTTGAGCCCCGGGATTGGCCATGACCGCACCGCCCACGCTCACGCGCATGTTGATTCCGTCACCGTCCCAGTCCTGCAGCTTGGCGGCAGCGACGCTCTCGGTCAGGCGGTTGGCCAGCGTTCGCAGTTCCTCCACGTCCGTCTCTGGGGCGACGATGGCGAACTCGTCACCTCCGTAGCGGGCCACGAGATCGGAGCCTCGCACGGCGGCGGCGAGTGATTCTGCGATGACTGTGAGGGCGACATCTCCCACAGCGTGCCCGTGCGTGTCGTTGATTGCCTTGAGGTCATCGACATCCACAAGGATCAGGCCAAGAGGACGGTCGTATCTGCCTGCCCACGACATCCAGTGCTCGAGGTGGGTCATGAGTCCTCGGCGATTGAACATGCCGGTGAGCGGGTCACGCGTCGCGAAGGCTGCGAGCGCGAGGTTGTCGCGCCATGCACGGCGAAGAACGCGAGCGAGGAAGGAAGCCAGGTCTCCGCGCGAGTAGTACGTCTCGATCGCGCCGACGATGCGCTCGAGGTGGCGGGCGTATGCGTCGCGATGCTTCCCGGCTCGCGCAGGTTCGGTCAGGTCGAGCAGCTCGCCGAATATGGGGTCGAGCAGGAAGAACTCCAGGCGCGCTGCCGTGTCGAGCATGACGTCGGAAGGGATGTCCTGGAAGTCGGCAGGGGCTGTGGCCTGCATCTCATGGAGCAATGTGCTCATGTGGCGCTCGAGACCCTCCGTGTCGTTGACGACGTCCGGCACGAGACCCTGCTCCCACGCATCGACGAGCTCTTGCCACCAGGCGACGTGCATCTGCTCCTCGGCGGCCATCTGGGAGAAGATCGCAGAGAGATCGGGGTCCTTGCAGGCAGCCGCCATGGCGTCGTAGGTCTGGTGAGAGAAGGTGTCCATGGCAACACAGAGTTCGAGGATCGTACGCAAGGCGCCCCCTTCCTTCGGCGAAGTGCCCCCCAGGTGCGAGCAAGCACTCTATCTACTACTGTACTCTTTCGATGCACCACGCGACGAATCCGCGTCACGGTCAGGCGCCGCAAAACGGCTGTTGCGCACCCACGCGCGGGCGGGGAAGATAGGTGTATGGTCTACGAACCCAGGACATACAGACGCTCGGTCGCCCCAGCTGATCTGACGTGCTTCGAAGTCGCAGTCAAGGAGACCGATCTTCTCGTGTGTGCCGAGAGCGAGATGGCCGACCGAGTGGAAGACCTCGTGGTCCAGGCCCGGTGGGAGATCGAGGAGTTCTCGCGCACGCACCCGTACTTCGCCGAGTCCTTCTCCCCGATCGAGCCATCAGCGGACGCTCCACCCCTCGTTCAGAGAATGGCGGCTGCGTCTGTCGTGGCGGGCGTGGGTCCGATGGCCGCTGTTGCAGGTGCTGTCTCGGAACACGTGGCTCGCGGCCTGGAGCCTGACTCTCCCAACGTCATCGTCGAGAACGGTGGAGACATCTACATCGTGGGCGACCAGGATCGTGTCGTGTCCTTCTGGGCGGGTGAGGATGCGGTCTCAGGAGTCGGGCTTCGGATTCCCGGCGGGCTCCAACCCGTGTCTGTGTGCACATCCTCCGGCAGGGTCGGCCACTCGACGTCCTTTGGATCAGCGGACGCGGTCGCGGTGCTCTCGCGCAACGGCGCGCTGGCAGACGCGGTGGCAACGGCTCTCGCCAACCAGGTGAACGAACCCGACGACATCGAGGTGGCAATCGAAGCGGCCCGCAACATCATGGGGATCCTCGGCGTCGTCGCGACCATCGACGGTCACATCGGCGCGTGGGGCAACGTGCACCTCGTCGCTCTCGATGATCGGTGAGACTCAAGGCGCTTGAGTGCGCAAGCCCGGGCTACAGCCACGGGAGGAAGCGAGCGTGACATGGATCATCTCGATGAACTGGACATGTACGAAGCCGAGAAGCGCCTGGCGCTCTACAACGAGTACCGCGACGCTGCTCGGGTCTTCGAGTACTACGTCGAGACGGAGCTGCGCGCCTACCTCGCCAACGAGGTGACGGTCACCCCGAAGTCCTCTGATGGCGGCGTCTACTTCGAGGTCAAGATGGTGGACGTCTGGATCTATGAAGCCGAGAGGATCAATCGCTTCATCCCCGAAGCCACGGTCTACGCGGTGGGCGATGTGCACGTTCAGCGGCTCAAGGGCGAGGAGTAGCGGCGGGCATGACGCCTCCAGAACACGAGGTGGCCGCAGGCCGCGCGGCAGCGCTGCGGGCAGAGATCAACCGCCACGACTACCTTTACTACTCCGAGGATGCTCCCGAGATCTCCGACTCGGCCTACGACGGCATGCTGCGCGAGCTGAAGGAGCTGGAGGCCGCCTATCCCGACCTTGTGAGCCCCGATTCGCCGACACAGCGCGTCGGCGCTGCGCCGAGCGATGCCTTCGAGGCCGTTGCGCATGTGACGCGCATGTACTCTCTCGACAACGCGATGGACTTGGACGAGCTCGACGCATGGCTCGCTCGCGTGCGAGATGCGGTCGGAGAGCGGCCGTGCAGCTACATCGCCGAGCTCAAGATCGATGGATCCTCTATCGCGCTCACCTACGAGGACGGGCTTCTTGCGCGCGCCGCTACTCGCGGCGACGGGAAGACAGGCGAGAACGTCACGGCCAACATCCGGACGATCAGGGACGTCCCGCTGGCGCTGCGCGACGCCGGTCACGAGTCGCCCGGGCAGGGCTCGCTGCTTGACGAGGCGGTCTCATCGGTCGAGGTCCGCGGCGAGGTCTACATGCCCAAGAGAAGCTTCGAGCGGCTCAATGATGAGCAGGAAGACGCCGGACTGGCCATGTTCGCGAACCCACGCAACGCAGCGGCCGGCTCACTCAGGCAGAAGGACCCGGCACACACCGATGCCCGTGATCTCGCGACCTTCATGTACCAGGTCGCCGAGCCGCGCGCTCTCGGTCTGGAGAGACAGAGTCAGGTGCTGGAATGGCTGCGGCGATCGGGGTTCCACGTCAACCCGGATGTCGAGGTCTGTGCCGACGAGACCTCCGTTCACGAGTTCTGCGAGGCCGCCGAGGGCAAGCGCGACGGTCTGCCCTACGAGATCGACGGCGTGGTCGTGAAGGTGGACTCCCTTGCCCTCCAGGAGGAGCTCGGACACACGAGCAAGGCACCGAGATGGGCGGTCGCCTACAAGTTCGCGCCCGAGGAGAGGACGACCGTTCTGCGCGACATTCTCGTCCAGGTAGGTCGCACCGGCGCACTCACACCCTTGGCGCTCTTCGACCCGGTCAGCGTGGCCGGGTTCGACGATAGCGCGAGCTACTCTGCACAACCAAGGAGAGATCGAGCGCAAAGGCGTGCTCATCGGCGACACCATCGTCGTCCGCAAGGCGGGTGACGTGATCCCCGAGGTCGTGGGGCCCGTCGAGTCACTCCGTGACGGTACCGAGCGCGCGTTCAGCATGCCCACGAAGTGCCCCAGCTGCGGTGGCCCTGTGTGGCGGCCCGAGGGTGAGGCCGTCCTGCGCTGCACCAGCGCAGGGTGCCCGGCCCAGCGCCACGAGCGCCTCCTCCACTGGGCGAGCCGAGGGGCGATGGACATAGACGGCCTCGGCGAGGAGATCATGACCCGTCTTGAGGATGAGGGGCTCGTCGCCGATGTCGCAGATCTCTACTCGCTCGACCGAGAACAGCTCGGCCTCTCTCGACATGGGTCGCATCAAGCAGGACGGCACCCCGGTGCTGCTCGGAGATGCGGTAGCCGAGAAGGTCCACTCATCGATCGATGCATCGAAGTCACAGCCGCTGGCCAAGGTCCTCTTCGGCCTCGGCATCCGCCACGTCGGGTCCACGGTCTCCGAGGACATCGCGGCGGCGTTCGGCAGCATGGGCGCACTCGAGGTTGCCGCTCGCGAGAGCGGAGACGACGTCTCGAGCGACCCGATCGCCGAGATCGAAGGGGTGGGACCGGCGATAGCCCAAAGCATCCGCGCCTTCTTCGATGTGCCGGACAACCGCGACCTCGTGGGCAGACTTGCACAGGCCGGTGTCTCTCTGGCCGACGAGAGCAGGAGACCGTCGAGACCTCAGACGCTCGGGGGTCTGACGTTCGTGCTGACGGGAACCCTTCAGGGTCGGACAAGAACCGAGGCGCAGGAGGCTCTCAAGGAGCTGGGTGCCAAGGTCTCGGGCAGTGTATCGAAGAAGACGTCATACGTGGTCGCGGGGGCGGATGCGGGATCCAAGGCGGACAAGGCTGCCGAACTCGGCGTTCCCATACTCGATGAGGCGGCGCTCGAGCAGATCATCGACAGCGGCAAGCCGCCTGCCGAAGAGGTCGGAGCGTGACAGAGCCTCGCTTCTCTGCAGACGGGCCGCGATGTCGGCTCGGAGACGGCGTCTCCGAGCTCGGTGCCCTCCCAGGAGGCTCCGCCGATCGAGCCACCGCAGGCGCCATTGGCAGGTCCGTGGACCGTGGCGGAGGGCGTGGGCGTCGTTGTCCTGACGCTGCTCCTCAACATAGCTGTCGCCGTCGTCGCCCAGGCCTCTTGGGTGCCTGAGGCGAACGGGAGCGCTGCCGAGTCGATCCAACTCGCGCTATTCGCCCTGACACCGTACGCCGTGACGCTTGCAGTCATCTACTGGCTGATGAGAAGGCATGGCTACTCGTGGGCGCAAGGTCTCGGGCTGCGACGCACCAGTGTCCTGAGGGGCGTTGCTGCCGCTGCGTGGGTCGCCGTGCTCGGCAGGATCTTCGCGTCGCTGTGGACCGGCTCGATGATCGCCGCGGGACTCGAGCCTCCAGCAAACCTGGATGTCATGTCCTGGTTTCCCACGGACCCTCTCGGCATCACGCTTCTGATCGTGCTGAGCGTCGTTGTCGCGCCGGTCGTGGAGGAGATGGTCTACAGGGGCATGCTCTTTCCCTCGCTTCGCCTCAGGATAGGACTCACACCAGCGATCATCGTCTCGGGACTCGCCTTCGGCATCGCTCACGTGAGCCTCGTCTGGCTGCTCGTGCCGATGACGGTCTTTGGCGCGCTGCTGGCGATCGCGTTCGAGCGGACCCGATCGCTTGAAGTGGCGATCCTCGGCCATGCACTGTTCAATCTGTTCGCAGTGGTCCTGGTGCTCGCACTCGATGTAGGGGGGCTTGGCTGATGGCGAAACAGGCGGCCAAGCTGCGCCTCTCACCGGATCGCTGCGACAGATGCGGACGTTGTCTAGACGCCTGTGATGCCGGAGCCATCAAGGTGGGCGCGAGCTACATCTACGTTGACTGGCGGAAGTGCACCGGATGCTACTCGTGTGCTGAAGCGTGTGACCGGGGTGCGATCGAGCGTCGAGACGGACCGAGCAGGGCTGCCCCGGCGAAGCGAGCGCGCGGCGCGACGAGCGGGAGTGCGAAGAAGCCGAAGAAGGCGGCGAAGAGCTCCGCCAGCTCGCGCGGTGCGCGCGCTGCAGGCGAGAGCACGGAGTGGTCGATCACCGAAGCCGTCGCGATACTCGCCGTCGTGTTCGCGGCGTTCATCGGCAAGGATGTCGTGCTGAACCTCCCCGGGGTCTCGGCGATGTCTCCGTCTGAGGCCGTGAGCGCGCGCGTCTTCGTTCTGGCGGTCTTCTACGCCGTTCAGGTAGCGGCTCTGTGGGGGCTCGCACGTCTGCGCGGTGCGCGCTTCGCTGATGCCTATGGGCTCTCGCGCGTCAGCGTGAGGTGGAGGGAGCGCGTCGGCTCGGTGGCGCTGGTCGCCGGGCTACTCGTGGCCACGCGGGTCCTCGTCCTTGTCTACCAGGTGATAGTGCGCGCGGCGGGCTGGCAAGCCCCAGTGCGGTGGAACTCGGACCTGACGAGCGTCTTTGGACCCGAGCAGGCGGGGTTCGTGCTCTCGGTACTCCTGGTGGTCCTTGTAGCTCCGCTCATCGAGGAGATGGTGTTTCGCGGGGTCGTCAGGGGGGCGATCGACGTCCGCTGGGGAATGTGGCCGGCGGTCGCCATCTCGGCAGCGCTCTTCGCTGGGTACCACTTCAACGCCTGGCTCATCGTGCCGACGCTCGTTCTCGGTGTGGCCACAGGATGGCTCGCGAGCACGAGGACGGGTCTCTGGCCCGCCATCTGGCTGCATGCGCTGTTCAACGCTGTACCTGTCGTGCTGGCGTTCTGGCCAGTAGGCTAGGCACGAGAAGAAGGGCGGGGAGGCCCCGCCCTTCTGAGGTCAAACTCGACGCGCACGCTCGTGCGCGCTAGGCTTCCTGCGCCCCACGCCTGCGATAGCGCTCGATCATGATGCCGCCGCCGATGAGCGAGGCAAGCGCTGCCAGCAGCCAGATCCAGTCGTTCTGACCGGTCTGCAGCAGCGTGGCGTCGCCGACCTCGGCGGTCGTCGGGGAGTCTGAGAAGGCCAGGAAGGACTGGTCGGACTCGACGGCGGCCTGGTTGCGGATCTCTGTGCCGTTGGGCGTTCCAGCATCCACGGAGGACTTGAACGTGAGCACCTGGGTCTCGTCGATCTCCATGGTGCCGACACTCCACTGGAGGTCCGGGTTGCCGCTGTCGTCAGCGCCCTGCCCGGTGATGCTGTCTGCGACGTACGTCGTGTACTGCGGGACCGTGTCGTAGACCATGACGTTGGTGGTCGGCGTGATGCCGGTGTTGGTCACGGTGATCGTCCAGAGGATCTCGTCGCCGGGGACGAGCAGGCCGCCGTTGATGTCCTCGCCGGTCTTGGTGATAATGAACGGATCGACCGGGTGGACGACTCGGTTGGACGTCACCGCGTGAACACCGTCGAGCGTGAGGTCGGCGGTGTTGGCGATGCCCTGAGCCGAGTACTCGAGGTCGGCCACGGTCACGTCGAAGCTCAGCGTCCCGGTCTCGTCTTGGCTGTAGTCGCCCAGATCGACGAAGACCTCGCCGGCATCGATACCGCCGTTGTCACCGTCGGTGGGGTTGTCAGTGATCGCACTCGTCGTGCCGCCTCGGGTCAGCGTGATCGAGCCGGGAACGTAGTTTGTCCCTGCGGGGATCGTGTCGCTGATGACCGCGGCGGGCATGTCGGGTCCGAAGTTGCCGAAGTCCACCGAGTAGCTGATGGTCTCGCCGGGCAGCATGATCGTGCCCTGGACCGGATCGGCGTACTTCTCGAGCTGCAGGTCGCCCGGATCGAAGATGGCGATGCGCACGATACCGAGGTTGCTCTCCACTGGCGGGAAGATGCTCAAGATCTCGCTGAAACGTCCGTCATCGTCGGCGATCCACTCGCTGATCGTTGCCTCCTCGACCGTAGGGCTGAATCCCTTCGAGAGGAACGCGCGGCTGAAGACCACTGAGCGCGGATTGCTGGCGGTGAAGGTGGTCCGGATGGTGGTCGACTCACCGGGTGCGAGCCGAACCGGCTGCGAAGTCGTCCCACTCGATGAAGGGATCGTTGTAGACAGCGCCGTTGGAGGGCTCAGCGGATTGCAGGTCGAGGAAGCCGGAGTTGAACTGGTTCCACAAGGGCACCCACGGCAGCGTCATCGTGCCTAGATTCGAAGCGGTGATGTCATACTCGACCGTGTCGCCGACCTTGTACACGTAGGTCTGCCCATCGGCGACGTCGTGGTCGATCTGCATCTGGAACATCGGGTCTCGCCCGATGAGCGAGACCGCGTCGTCGGTGTCGTCGGTCCACCCAGCCTCCCACGGCTGATCGTCGAAGACGCGCTCGCCTTCAACGTCCCCCGGCATGGTCGACCAGTCCACATCCGCGGTGTTGACGGCTGCTGTGGGGATGGCCGAGGCAGTCGGTCGCCCACACCCAGTAGGCCACACTCATGCTGTCGCCGGGGTTGAGGACGACGCTATCGTCCCACACGAGTTCGAGACCCTCGGTGCTCGGCGTGGCCGTGCCTGACTCCATCAGACTCTCCGTGGGACCCATGAACCTCTGGAGTGTCGCATCGATGACCATCGGCTCCTCGAGCGACGGTGGCAGCACATCACTGATCTTGATGTCGTACGCGGAGCCCGGGCTGTTGCCGCCTGTGTTCTCGATGTCGATGATCACCGGGAAGTACTGCCCAGGAAGCGGAGGGCCGAAGAAGCCGACACCCGGCTCCCAGTTGGCGAACAGCCACAGTGATGTCTTCTCCAACGACAGGAATGGTTGCTCCATGGCGGCGGTCGCCAGCGCGCTGCTGCGTACACGCTCGGTTCCCTGTGGGTTCTCGTAGTTGAAGCGGCCCCGGCTCTCGATCGTGTAGTCACCGTTGGGGCCGAGCTCCTGGCTGCCGTTCGGCCGCACGCCGGTGTACTGGACCTGGTAGGTGATGCGGAACCTGTAGGCCGAGGCGCTGCCGGAGTTGTCGATCGGATCTGAGAGCTCCCACGTCCATGCGGCTTGCGTGTTCGTGCCGGTGTAGGTGGGCTCAGAGCTGCCGGCGAACGATGCGCCCGTCGTGGGGCTGCCCGCGATGCTCGTGAGAGAGGCGGAGCCGGGAACGTAGTGGATGCCGGCGTGGTACGGATAGCGGTCGGTGACGCTCGGGTCGTACGCAGGGCCTGCGGCGCCGGCGGGGATCTCGACCTCGATGTAGCACGTGTAGGTGTCGCCCACACGGAAGGGACCGCTGTCGACGATGACCTTCTCGACGGGCACGCCGGTCGCCGCAACGCTGTTCATGTCGTCGCGATCGGTCGCAGGGCTCTCCTCGGCGACTGGCTCCTCGGCCACTCTGCCGACCCTGTCGACGGCCTCTTCGGCCTCGTCGCCGGTCACCTTGTAGGTGGATGGATCGGGGGTGTCGGTCGACACGGTAGAGGTGCTCTCGCCTCGAGCGAGATTGCCTGCTACGGCGGCCTGAGCCACGCCGAGACTGAGTATCATGCAGCCGGCCAGTAGCAGACTGAAGACACGACGGAACGAGCGTCCACGAGCGGATGTACTGAGCTTCACCGAACTCCCCCTCAGGTAGTCGTCTGCAGAGAGTATACACGGACGCGCGCGAGGCTTGAGACGCAAGAAGAAGGGGCCGAGACCTTCGGGCCCCGACCCCTCAGGATCGCTTTCGAATCGCTATGGGTGAGCTACGTCATCTGCCTCCGCGACCTGCGGCGACCGTACGTTGCCAGCGCGTAGCCGCCAGCAGCCAGCATCATCGCGAGAGCCAGCCAGATCCAGTCGTTGGCACCGGTCTGCAGGAGTGTTGGGTCGCCCACCACGGAGGTGTCCGGGAAGTCGGAGTACTTGGGGAGCGACTGGTCGGAGACCACCCACGCCTGGTTCTCGATGCTCGTGCCCGCAGGCAGACCGGAGTTGACGCTGGACTTGAACGTGAGAACCACGGTCTCGTCCACGTCCATGGTGCCGACCTGCCACACGAGGTCGGGCGCGTTGCTGTCGTCGGCCCCTCGGCCCGTGATGCTGCCCGAGACATACGTCGTTTCCGGAGGCACCTCGTCGTAGACGATCACCTGTGTCGTGGGGGTGAGGCCCGTGTTGGTCACGGTGATAGTCCAGAGGATCTCATCTCCGGCTTCGAGATTGCCGCCGTTGATGTCCTCGCCGGTCTTGATGATGTCGAAGGGATCGACGTGGTGGTTGACGGGGCCGTACTCGGCAAGGGGGTCACCGTTGACCGATGCGTACGCCCAGTTCTGGATGCCGTGACGCGAGTACTCCTCCGGCCGCACGGTCACGTCGAAGGTGACGGTGATCGTCTCGCCGGGCGATACATCGCCGAGGGCGTAGCGCATCGTGCCTTGTGGCCCGGTGGCCGACTCGTAGGTGCCCGCATCGGCGTCCGCCGCGTCGGTGAGAGCGGTCGTGGTAGCTCCCCGCGTCATCGACATCGTCTCTGCGTTGTAGGTCACTTCGTTGGGCACGGTGTCGGTGATGACGGTGCTCGGGAGTGTGATCGCCGTGTGGTTGGCGAGCTCTATCGAGTACGTGATCACGTCACCAGGCAGCACGATCGACTCGGCGGGCGGTTCTGCGGTCTTGATGAAGCTGATGTCTGCCGGGTCATACGTGTCGATGGGCTGTGTGCCCATGCCGCCGCGCGCGCCGTCCCCGTTCTCGTCGATCGCGGAGCCATCCAGCACGGTCGCCGTGTTCATCACGCTCGCCATCGCACCGATGACCTCGAACTGCACCGTGGCTGTCACGGTCTCGCCGACGTCGAGGTCGCCGAGCGTGGTCGTGAGGTCATCCCACACGACCGTGCCGGTGGCGACGGCGGTGGGCGTGGGCGTCGAGCTCACGAACGCGAGGTTCGCCGCGTCGAAGGTGTCGGTCGCCGGCAGCGATACGATGCGCGTGTCGCCGGAGTTGGTGAAGCCGATGTCGTAGGAGACGACCTCTCCGAGAGCGTATACGCCATCTTCACCAGCAGAGAGCGTCTTGGTGACATCCACGGAGGGATCGGTGATGGAGATGGAGGCGGTGTCCTCGACCGAGGGAACCGGATCGCCGTACTCGTCGGTGCCGGTCTCGGCGACCGCACGGTCCATGGTCATGCTCGTGGCGGGATGAGCGATCGCCGTGAACGTCACAGTGACGGTGGTGGAATCTCCAACCGCCAGGGAACCCCCACCGGTGACGTCGTTCCAGCTCAGCGTTCCTGTCGGAACGGTGCTGTCGGGAGCGGGGGCTGCGCTGTCGAAGGACAGGTACGTCGGGTCGAATGTGTCGGTGAGCGGCGCGGTCACGATGTCTGTCGTGCCGTCGTTGGTGACGACGATCTCGAACGTGACGTCCTGACCCACCTGGATATGCGTGTCCTGGCCCGGTCTGCAGGTGCTTGTCGATGGCCTGGCTCGGGTCGGTGATGAGGAAGCTCGCCGTGCTCGTGGCGGGGGCCACCGGCCAGTTGCCTCCGTCGATGCGCGCCTCCCTCGGCCGCGTTGGTCGCCAGGCCGAGCGGGGCGGCAGTCGGTGATGAGGCCGCGGAAGTCGATGGTGATGGTCTCGCTGGGCGGCAGCGCGCCAAGTGCGCTCATGTCCCACACCGCGATCGGCGGCATGACCGCTGGCTCGAGCGCGGCCGTCGTTCCCGTGGAGTACGTGACGAGCGAGGAGCCCCAGCTGTACTCGACGCCTGGCGGCAGGGTGTCGGTGACGACGGGGTCGTAGGCCGGAGCACTGCCGGTGTTCGTCATGATGACGCCGGAACTGAACCTCCTGGCCCCACTGCAGCTGCAGGTCTCCGATGACGGCCTTGCTGAGTGCGAGTTCGGGCGCGAGCGTGTCCACGCTGTCTGAGGCGCTCACGGGTCCGTAGATCCGCTCGTTGGGATCGGTGCCCGGCAGCGAGCTGTACTCGTCGATCGTGGCGTCGTTGGTGAGTGTGAGCCCGGCCGGAGTCCCGCCCTGCAGCGCCATCGTGTAGACGATTCGCACGGTGTCGGCTGGGTTGATGGGTGTCGCGAAGTCGATGGTCACGGTGGGCGTGCCCGAGAAGTCCGCGGTGTAGTCGATGCCTCCGCCGATGAGCGGGGTCCCGTTGCGGGTCACGGTGATGAGCGCGATGGTCGTGCCCGCGCTCGTGAGTTCGCTTGGCAGCACGTCGGACCACATCGTGTCGTACGCCGGGCCGGTGCCGGTGTTCTGGATGGTCACCGTCGCCACGACCGACTCGCCGGGCCCGACTGCTCCGGGCTCCATCGTCTTGGCGATGGTCAGGTTGGGCTCGACGATGACGACGTCTGCCGAGGCAGTGTCGCCGGTCGCCGGATCCCCGTTGATGTCGGTGGCCGCACCGTCGAGGACCGTGACGGTGTCGGTCGTGGGGATCGCCTCGTTGAGCGCGCGGAACGTCACGGTGACCGTGGTCGAGTCGCCGGGCGCCAGCGAGCCCGCGCCGGTGATGTCGTTCCAGCGCCACGAAGCCAGGCCCGGTCGTGTCGGCCGACGGCGTGGCCGAGACGTAGGCGAGCTCCCCAAAGACGAACGTGTCGGTCGCGGGGATCGAGGTCAGTGTCGTGTCGCCGCTGTTGGTGAAGACGAGGTCGAAGTCGACCGTCGCACCAACACTCACGGTCGCCGCCTGGCTTGCGGCCAGCGCCTTGGAGACCGAGACCGAAGGAGTCGGTGATCCCGATGTCGGCGGTGTCGGTCTTCGGCGGGATGAGGTCGCCCCACTCGTCGGTCGCGGTAGGAGCGGTCGCCCGGTTGGTCGTGTAGCTCGTCGGCGGATGCGCGATGGCGGTGAACGTCACGGTGACGGTCGTCGTGGCACCGGGAGCGAATGCGCCTGCCACTCAGGTCGTTCCAGGTCAGGGTACCTGCGGGCACCGTGCTATCCGGTGCCGGGACCGCGCCGTTGAAGGACAGGTAGGTCGTGTCGAACGTGTCCACGAGCGGCATCGCTGTGATCGTCGTGGTGCCGTCGTTCTCGAGCACGATGTCGAACGTTACGGTCTCACCGACCTGGATGTGCTGGTCCTGTCCTACGGCAAGATGCTTGCTCGCCGAGTGACTCGGCACGGTCACGAGGAACGTGTCAGAGCCGACGGCTGGCGTCGTGGGTACTGAGCCCCATCGTCCGCCCCACCGATCGCCAGGTTGAGTGCGGTACCCGCGGGTGCCGCCGAGGTCACCAGCGAGCGGAAGGTGATCGTCACGTTCTCGCCGGGCGGCAGCACCGACATGGCGCCAAGGTCCCACACGAGCGTCTGTCCGCTGATGCTCGGCTCGAGCGTGGCGGTCGGGCCGTACGAGTATGTCACGAGCGCGCTGCCTGCCGAGTAGATCGTGCCCGGCGGGAGCGTGTCGGTGACGACGAGGCTGTAGGCGGGAGCATCGCCGGCGTTGGCCAGCTCGACGTGCGAAGGAGACCTCCTGGCCGTGCTGGACCTCGGTGTCGCCCACGACCCACTTGTCGAGCGTGAGCGCCGGTGCACGGGTCACGATCGTGTCGGTGGCCGCGACGGGCCCGTAGTAGGCCTCACCGGGTACGGTGCCCGGCAGCGAGCTGTACTCGGAGATGACCGCCGTGTTCACGAGGGTGAGTCCGGCCGGCAGCCCTCCGTTGAGCGTGACCCCGTACTCGATGACGACCACGTCGGTCGGGTCGAGCGGGACGAGGAAGTCGATCGTCACCGTGCTCGACGACGAGAAGTCGAAGGTGTAGTCGGCACCCGCGGTGAGCGGCGCGCCGTTGAGCGTGAGCGTCGGTGTCGTGGGGCTCGAGCCTGCCGAGAAGAGCTCGGTCGGGATCGTGTCGTACCAGTCGATGTCGTAGGCCGGACCTGACCCGGTGTTCTGGATGCCGACGGACACGGTCGTCGACTCTCCCGGGCCGATGGTCGCGTCTGAGAACGACTTGCCGGTGATGAGGTTGGGCTCGACGATGTCGACCGTATCCGAGTCGCGTGTCACCGACGGCACCGTCACCGTTCACGTCGATCGCCGCCCCGTCGAGGACGGTGAACGTGTTGGTGGTGGGAATCGCCTCGTTGAGCGCGCGGTAGGTGACGGTGATGGTCGTCGCGTCACCCGGCGCGAGCACGCCTGCACCGGTGACGTCGGCCCACGTGATCGTGCCGGTCGCCGCGGTCGTCTCGGCGGGCGAGGCGCTCGTGAAGAGCAGCGCTGTCCCGTCGTAGGTATCGGTGGCGGGAATCGACGTGAGCGTCGTGTCGCCAGTGTTGGTGACGACGATCTCGAAGCTCACGGTGTCACCCACGCGTGCGGTCGCCACAGTCGAGCGGGTCTTGGACACGTCCAGGCGCGGATCGGTGATGCCTATCGTCTCCGTGTCGGAGACGTCCTCGGGCGAGTCGCCGTAGACGTCGACGGCTCCGGTCACCGTCGCGGTGTCATCCGACGAGCTCGTGGCGGGATGGCCGATGACATCGAAGGTGACCGTCACGGTCGTGACGGCTGCCCACGCCCAAGACGCCCGGTCCCGTGATGTCGTTCCACGTGAGCGTGTCGGGCGAGGTCGAGTCGACGCTGGGGGAGGCGGCTGGAGAGAGCGAGGTAGGCCTCCTCGTACACGTCCTCGAGCGGGACGGTCGTCATCGTCGTGTCGCCTGAGTTGGTGACGGCGATGTCGTAGCTGACCTGCTCTCCCGACCTGTACGAACGGGTCCTGGCCCGCCGCGAGCTGCTTGGCGATCTGCAGCTCGGGGTCGGTCGACGAGGACCGTCGCCGTGTCGTTCACCGACGGAATCGGGATCCCGACGCCATCATCGGCAACGGTCTCGACGTTGTTGTCGTAGGAGCCGGTCGGTGTTCCCGTGGGCGCTTGCGACTCGTAGACCAGCGTGAGCGCCTGGCCCGGAGCGAGGTCAGCGCTGCCGCCGAAGTCCCACACCCACTGGCTGCCTGCTGTCCCGGAAGGATCGGCCGTCGATGAGCCGCTTGGCCAGGACGCCGACGTTGAGCCGCCCACGTAGACGAACGGCGGGGAAGGTGCGGTGTCGGTGGCGCGCACGGCGTACGCGGTCGCGTCGCCGATGTTGGTGATGGTGACCGTGAAGCTCGTCGTCTGGCCCTCCTGGATCTGCTGGTCGCCCGAGACGACCTTGGTGACCTGCAGCTCGGGCGCGGTCGAAGTCACCGTCTCGGTGTCGGAGACCGGCCGTAGAAGCGCGCCGAGTCGGTGTCGGGCAGCGAGGCGTACTGCTCGATCGTTGCGGTGTTGGGCATGGCGATGCCCTGAGGACAGGCCGCCGTTCATGGTCGCCGTGTAGGTGATGACGACAGTCGAGCCGGCTGGAATCGGGTCGTCGATGACGACCGTCGATGTTGGCGTCGGTGCCGAAGTCGGTCGTGTAGCTCGTGGGCGCCGAGCCGTCGAGCGTGACGCTCACGAGGGCCGGACTCGAGCCTGCCGAGAAGAGCTCTGGCGGCGATCGCATCGGTCCACTCGAACTCGTACGCCGCCGACGTCCCGGTGTTGGCGATCGTCACCGTGTAGGTCGTCGACTGCCCTGCCTGCAGGGTCGTCTCGGAGGAGACCTTGTCGATCGTGAGGTTGGGCTCCTCGATCGTCACGGTCTTGCTGTCCTCGCGCGTGCGGGTCGTCCCGCCTGTGTCAGCATCGTCCCACGTGATGCGTGCGCGGTTGGTGACCGTGTCCTGCGGGACGAGCCCGTTGACGGGGATGCCGGAGACGGCATAGGTCTCATCCACGCTGGCGAAGATGCGCAGGTGAGCACCTCGTCCGGCGGGTTGGTGACATCGCCGACGTCCCACACGACCGGTGTCTGGCCGAGTACGTTGCGCGGGCCCACGGTGACGGTCGTCGCAGGGCCGTTCACGATCTGGGTACCGGTGACGCTCAGGCCGTTGGGCACGAGATCGTCGATGAAGATGTTGTATGCGGTGGTCGAGGCCGGGACCGAGAAGTCGATCTGGTAGTAGAACGACTCGCCGATAGTGCGCGTGGTGTCTCCCGACTCCACCGACTTGAGCAGGTCGGGTATCTGGATCTGGATGGTCTCGGTGTCGGTGTCGGCGGTCCAGCCCGACTCCTCAGGCCCGTCGTCGTAGCGACGGCTGTTGGCAGGGGTGCCCGGCAGGGATGACCAGTCCACGTCGGCCGTGTTGGTCTGGTACGAGCCCGAGCCTGCCCCGGGATCGATCTCGACCGAGTAGAGCACCGTTGCCGTGGCCCCCGGTGAGAGTGAGACGCCATCCGAAATCGATGGTGAGCGTGGGCTCGCTCGAGAAGTCCGGAGTCACGCTCGCGATGACGCTGCCGCTCGTGCTTGTCGAGACCGCCAGCAGGGTGGCCGTGCTCATCTCGGAGGCGATGACGTCCTGCCAGTCGATGTCGTACGCGGTCGACCAGCCCACGTTCTCGATGGTCGGTCTCGTACATGATCGCAGTCGCCGCCGAGGTAGGGCCGGGCCGTGATGACGCTCTTGTCGAGGGAGAGCAGCGGCTGGTCGACGTCGAGCGTCGCGACGTCGCTTGATCGAGATCGGCGCGCCGCCAGACGTCCAGCTGACGTATCCGGTGTCACCGATCTGGTCGCTAGCCGTCGGCGGGAAGAACACCCAGCCGCTCGGAGTCATCGAGGCCGTCGACGACATAGGAGAACGTGAAGTCGAAGACATAGGGCGTGTCGCCGACGCCGGGCACCCCGCCGCGTTCACGACGCCCGGGGGCGTCAGCAGAGCGGTGAGCGTGGAGCCGGGAACGGGCGTGGTCGCAGGTCGCAGCGACCGACATGAGGACGGCCGGCACGGACGGTGTGCCGGACACGATCGAGATCGTCGGTGCCGGGCACGCCGTGAACAGCATGCCGTCCTCGTGCGATGACGTCCTCGAGGTAGGCGCCGGGAAGCGATGTTTCTGGCGGGCACGGTGACGCGCAGGTTGTACGTGACCGTGTCGCCGATGGTGGCGGGGTCGCCCGAGACGATCGTCTTGTCGATGGTGGGCTGGGCGACGGGGATGGTCTCGACGCGCGGTGTCCGCCGTGTAGCCGCTCTCCCAGGGCTGGTCATCGTAGCGCACGGCTTCCGGCAGGCGTGCCGGGCAGTGACGACCAGTCGACGTCTGCGGTGTTGGTGCAGACGCGTCGATGCCGGCACGCGCGGGCTCGACGATCGCCGTGTAGACGATGTCGATGCGTCTCCTGCGGCGCGAGTGCTATGGCGTTGAAGTCGATCGTCATCGTGGGCGTGCGTCGTGAAGTCGGGCGTGACGCTTGCGAGGATGCTGCCGCTCGCGCTGTGGCTGACCGCTCACGAGCGTCGGGGACGGTGAGGTAGCGGGTCGAGCACGTCGTCCCACCACAGGTCGTAGGCGACAGCGGCCGTCATCGAGATCGGCTGCGTGTTGGTGATCGTCGCCGTGTACGTGGCGACCTGACCGCCCACGTACGGGCCCGGGCTTGCGGCAGTCTTGGTCTGCGCGAGAAGTGGCTGGTCGACTCGGGAGTCGACACGGTTGGACTGCGGCTACGTGCGGACCGCTTCCGGGCGTATCGTTCCACCGCATCTGTGCCCATGTGTTGCGGAGCGCGGTTGCCGTTGGTCGTGCCGGGAAGCCAGAACTCCTGAGCTCCGCTGTCCTCGACGCCCGTGTACTGGACATCGAACGCAAGTCGGAAGACGTAGTCCGACGTCGAGCCCGCGTTGTCGATCGGCGAGGCGAGAGTCCACCGGAAGTCCGTGCGCCCGTTGTTGCCGGTCTGTTCGCGATTGGGCGTCGAGGTCGTGGCGAACGACGCGCCGACCGTCGGGGTGCCAGAGACGGTCGTGATCGTCGCGGTGTCCGAGACGTACCAGATCGCCGTCGGCGAGGACGCGGTCGACCACTTGTCGGGTCGTACGCCACCGCACCCGCCGGGACCGTCACGTCCAGCTCGTAGGTCCAGGTGTCGCCGATGCGGAAGCGCTGCCCTGCGGGCCCGGACTTCGTGATCGCGAGCCCGCAAGCGTCACGACCGCGTTGTCAGTGTTGTCATCCGCCGTTGTTCGTCGTGAGGTCGACTGCGGCGGGTCGTTCCGCCTGGGTGCGAGTCGTAGGAGACCGATGCCTGATGTTGTCGAGCTGTGCACCCGCGCCCACTCCGTCATCGATGGTGACCGGGAAGACGACCTGAAGCGTGCTGCCGCCGGGTATCGGTGTGTCCACGGTCGCGGTCGTGTCGTAGAAGTCGAGCGAGAGCTGCTTCTCGGTGGTTCCCGGGGCTGTCGCCGTCGTCCAGGCGGAGATGTAGTCGACGCCCTCGGCAAGCGGCGCGCCGTCGAGGGTGACGGCCGACCGGCCCGGGTGTGGTGTCGTTGGCGAAGTCGGGCACCCAGTCGGCGAGAAACACGTCCTCGGCATCGCCGAGTCCGTCGTTGGTGACCGAGACTGTGTAGGTGACGACGTCACCCGGGACGAGTCCGCTCGTGGGCGAGGCGGTCTTGTCGAGCACCAGATGCGGTTCCTGGTACTCGATCTCGACGATGTCGCGATCCGAGTACAGCTCTCCGGCGGTGTTCGAGCCGGTGAGCTTCCAGTGGTTGCCCGGTCTTGAGGCCGTCCTGGACGACCGGCTCGTCGACGACGAGCACCGTGAAGGTCGTCTCCCACCAGCCGTCGGCAGCCACATCGCCGAGGAACCACTCGTAGCCCTGGAGCGAGCCGAGCGTGACCGACGCCGGTGTCGTGGGGTTGACGGAGCGTGTGGTCGGGAACGTCGTGTCACTGAAGTCTGCCCAGTCCGAGACCGTGGGCGTCGCGTAGCTCGAGACGACCGTGCCCGGCGGTATCCAGTCGGTCAGGGCGATGTAGCCCAGCGAGATGTCGTCGCGCTCCGGAGTTGCGCCGTCTGTGGTGTTGAAGCGCAGTCGGTAGAGCATCTCGTCGCCGACCTGCGCGGTGATCGTGTCGATCCACGAGCCGAGGTCGGGATCCCACACGGCCTTGTCGATGCCCGGGAGCCGCGTGTTGATGCCCGCGTCCGCCTGATGTGTTCGACTGCGTTGACGCCCTGCCGGGCGGGTTGACCAGGTCGTGCCATGTCGCCGTGAGCGATGCGGAGTTGGACATCGAGTCGCCCGGCGCGGATCGGGCTGACCGGTGATCGGTGGCCCGGTCCATGTGGTGTCCACGCTCGCCTGCAGCGTGAGTGAGGCGTCGACAGAAGCGCCGATGGTCCCGATGGTGCTCGGCAGCCAGACCAGCGTGGTGGTGCCGTCGGGGTTCGTGGTGATCGAGTCAGGAGCGACCGACGCGGAGCCGGGAACGTAGGTGAGCCCGTCGCCGATGGTGTCGGTGAGTGTGATGTTGTCGGTGGAGTAGTACTCCGAGTTGTGCGTAGCTCAGCGTGTACGTGACGATGTCGCCGTAGCCCACCGTCGTCGGGTGTGCACGGTCTTGTCGAGCGTCATGTAGACGCCGGTCACCGAGGCGCTGTCCGAGTCGGTGGGCGTGATGGTCGCGGGCAGGCTGCCCCTGTACTCGCTTTCGAGCGAGGCGGTGTTGGGGAACACGGTCTCGTGGGGGACCGGCGTGCCGGCGTTGGGCGTCGTGTCGTTGTTGCCGCCGTTGGCGGTGCCGTAGTAGTCGTAGCGGATGCCGGTGTCGTAGGTGATCGTCTGCGACGCACCCGGCGCCATCGTGCCCAGCGTCCACTGGAGATGCGTCTCGCCCGTGACGGGGTCGCGTAAGCGGGAATCCGGCGTCGCATGCCGGGCTGATGCTCGGCGTGAAGACGTCGATGCCGTCGGGCACGGTGTCGGTGACGACGACGCTCTCCGAGGGATTCACGTAGTTGTTCTGGACCTCGATGGTGTAGGAGTACTGCGCGCGTCGACGTGCCCGTCGCCTGGTCCTGCGATGTGGACTGGTTGGCGGTCTTGGTGACGAGGTCGATCGGGATGACCTCGGCCTGGCGCGTTCGCCGTGTCCGTGCTCCACGCTCCCGAGTTGTCCGGGAACTCGTTGACGTAGCCGAGGCGTGTCGACGATGACCAGGTCGCCGACCTCCCAGTTGGGGTTGTTGGAGATGTCGACGTCGAAGGTCAGCGTGTAGGACTCGCCAGGGGCCAGGTCGGTGAGGTCGAAGAAGCGAAGGATCACATCATCGGTTAGTCGGGTCGACCGACTCGATGATCGGGGGCACGGAGGGGTTGAGGATCCTGACCTTGTCGACGGTGGGCGTGGGAGGCACGCTCGCCGAGACGGTGGTGTCGAACGAGAGGTTGTAGCCCTTGTCCGGGCCGGTGTTGGTCGCCGTGATCTCCACGTGAGCGATGCCGCCCAGCAGCGGCTTGCTCACCGACGTCGTCACATCGAGCGCCGGGGCCGCGAGTGCCTCCTCGGC
The DNA here is from genome assembly GCA_963850695.1 of uncultured Actinomycetes bacterium. GTDB lineage: Bacteria > Actinomycetota > Coriobacteriia > Anaerosomatales > CAWKMJ01 > CAWKMJ01. Next base: position 349,458 of record CAWKMJ010000001.1, on the reverse strand, counting down.
GCACTCGCTTCGATGAACGTGAAGGCGGTCAGCAGGACGACTATCAGGAAGAGATTGAAGACGCGAGACGAGTACGCCTCGGAGTTCGCGAGCCTCGAAGCGAGCTGCATGCAAGACCTCCCAGTAGGTCTCCGACACCGGCAATACTTCATCCTACATGCCCATACAGAGGTATGTCGCGCGCGTGCGAGAAGATTGTGACGAACGGCACTATGCAGCTCGTGGGCCCATTCGGGGGCGCACATCACGACGCTGTTGCCCTATCATGGGAGCGTTCGTGGCTGATGATACGGCTGGCGCCGTGGCGCCGGTGGAGGGCTGCTCGACACGTCCCCAGGAAAGGACACTCCCAGATGGCGATCTCGGAAGAACAGGTGCGCCACGTCGCGTTGCTTGCGCGCCTTGAGCTTACCGACGAGCAAGTTGCCCGCTTCGGCGAGGACCTCGAACTCCATCCTCGATCACATAGACTCGATCCAGAAGCTCGACCTGGACGGCGTGGAGCCCACCGCCCATCCCCTCGAGGTCTGCAACGTCACGCGAGCCGATGAGGTCCGCCCTGGGCTCAGCCAAGAAGACGCGCTCAAGAACGCGCCGCAGGCCGAGGACGGCGCCTTCGTCATCCCGCAGATCGTGGGCCCGGGCGGTGACGAGGCGTGAGTGGAGACGCACAGAAACCTCAACCTTCACTTGACCCTTCGAGACTGACCGCTGCTCACGTTCGTGAGGGCGTCGTCAGCGGGCAGTTCTCTGCGCGTGAGATCACGACGGCGGTTCTCGACCGGATCGAGTCCGTCGACGGGGATCTGCACGCATTCCTGCAGGTCACGCCCGAGCTCGCGTACGAGGCCGCCGACCGGGTCGACGCCGCTCGCGCAGCGGCTGTCGCGGACGGACTCGACCCCTCGGACGTGCTGCCGGCGCTCGCCGGCGTTCCCACGAGCTTCAAGGACAACATGAACCTTGTGGGCACGCACACGACGTGCGGCAGCAAGATCCTCGGCCCCTACGAATCGGTCTATGACTGCACCGCGGTCCGCAGGATGCTCGACGCCGGCGCCATCCCGGTGGGCAAGAACAACTGCGATGAGTTCGCGTTCGGCTCCTCGACCGAGAACTCCGCGTACGGACCTTCGCAAGAACCCTTGGGACACCGAGCGCGTCCCCGGTGGCTCGAGCGGAGGCAGCGCGGTGGCTGTGAGCGCGGGTGAGGCGATCATCTCGCTCGGCTCGGATACCGGCGGTTCGATCCGGCAGCCGGGTTCTCTCACCGGGACGGTCGCGCTCAAGCCCACCTACGGTCGCGTGAGCCGGTACGGCGTCGTCGCCTTCGGCTCGAGCCTCGACCAGATAGGGCCCTTCGGCAAGACGGTCGAAGACGCTGCCGTCTCGCTCGGCGCCATCGCGGGGCAGGACCCCATGGATGCGACGAGCGCCGATGTCCCTGTGGGCGACTACGTGGCGGCAGCCGCTGCCGCCGCGACGGAAGGCGCCCGCGGACTCAAGGTAGGCATCGTCACGGACCTGCTCGACACGGAGGGGCTTGCTCCCGAGGTCCGCGACGCTCGTCGAGGAGTCGGCGCAGAAGCTCGCCGATCTTGGTGCCGACGTGGGCGAGGTCACGCTGCCCAACGCCGAGCATGGACTCTCCGCCTACTACATCATCGGTCCCGCCGAGGCCAGCTCGAACCTGGCTCGCTTCGACGGCATTCGCTACGGATACCGAGTGGACGATCCCGAGGACGTCCTCGATCTCTACATGCGCACCCGCGCTGAGGGTTTTGGGCCGGAGACGATCAGGCGCGTCATGCTCGGGACCTACGCGCTGTCTGCCGGCTACTACGACGCCTACTACGGACAGGCGCAGAAGGCGCGCACGCTCATCAAGCGTGACTTCACCGAGGCGTTCGAGCGGTTCGACGTCCTCATCACCCCGACGAGCCCGACGACGGCGTTCAAGTTCGGCGAGAAGGCCGATGACCCGGTCCAGATGTATCTCTCAGACATCTACACCATCCCGGTCAACCTGGCGGGCAACTGCGCGGTGAGCGTTCCGGTCGGGCTCGGCGCGGACACGGGGCTCCCCGTGGGCGTACAGCTCATCGGTGACTACTTCGCCGAGGAGAAGATCCTGCGCGCCGGGGCGGCCCTCGAGGCGGCCGTCGAGTTCGACACCACTCCGCCGGCGGTGCGAGAGCTCGCGTAGAGCCACGGGCGCGTGCCGCTCGCGAAGCTGCGCTGAACCAGGGGCGCACCCCGAATCGTGCGCGCGGCATCGAATCACATGGACAGGATGATGCCGCTGCGACCCCTTATTGGGTATCTGGTGAGAGGGGACTTCGGGTGCGACCGGAGTCAGCCCGAGGTCCGTTCCCATGAGAGGAGCGCGTGATGGTCGAGGAGTCCGACACGACGGCCGAGGCGACCGGAGAAGATGCTGCGGCGCTCAAGGCCGAGATCGAACGCCTCCAGGTGGAGAACGATCAGCTCAAGGGAGAGCCTGCGCGCGAGAGCTCCGGGACCGGTTGGCGCTGGGCCGGGTTCATCGTCCTCCTGCTGATCGGGGCGATCCTGCTCCAGACCGCGGTCGCCGCCGTATGGCTCAATCGGACGGTGATGGACACCGACCGTTGGGTCGAGACACTCGCACCTCTTGCCGAGGACCCCGCGATCCAGGATGCGATCGCGCTTCATGTGACGGCTGCGGTGTTCGAGAACGTCGACGTTGTCGGCATCGCGGAAGACGCTCTTCCCGAGGAGCTCCAGTTCCTGGCCGCACCCATCGGGTCCCAGGTGGAGGAGTGGGTCGGCGGTCTCGCCCAGAAGATCGTGCAGATCAGATCAGTTCGCCCAGATCTGGCGCGAGGCGACCCGTATCAGCCATGAAGCGTTCCTGGCTGTTGCGACCGGCGAAGGCGGTGACGTGGTCACGGTCGAGGCCGGCGTGATCGGTGTCGATACCGCCCCGATGATCGAGATCGTGAGAGAGCAGTTCGAGGGGACCGCGATCGGCAAGATCTCAGGACTCGTCCCGTGGGAGAGCCTCGACACCGAGTTCGTCATCTACGACTCGCCTGCGCTCGGACAGGTTCAGGAGCTGCTCGGCTGGCTCAACCGACTGGCCTGGCTCTTCCCGCTCCTCTCATTCGCGTTCCTTGGCGGGGCTCTGTGGCTTGCGCCCGACAGACGCCGCGCGTGGATGTGGCTCGGCATCGCCGTGGCGATCGCTTCGATACTGCCGCTTGAGGGCGTCTACCTCGGGCGCCAGCCGTTCGCTGAAGCCGTCTACTCGGCGAGCGGTCTTCAGACAGAGGTCGGCGTGGCCTTCTACGACATCGTGCTGCGCTTCCTGATGAACGCGCTGCGCACGCATGGCCATGCTTGGCGTGGTGATCGCTCTTGCCGCGTGGCTCGCCGGTCCGTCCAAGCTCGCTGTGATCCTGCGCGGAGGCGTGAGCCGGGCGGTCTCAGGCACGGGCAGCAGCATGGACTTCGGCGAGTTCGGTGTCTGGGTCTCCGAGCACAAGGCTGGTCTGCGCATCGGTGGTGTCGGTGCGGGTGTGCTGGCGCTCGTGCTCTGGAGCACGCCGACCCCAGGCGTCATCGCCGGCCTCGCGATCGCTGTGGGAGTCTGGCTTCTGCTTGTGGAGTTCTTCGGCCGAGAGCCGACAGAGGGTGACGCGTCCACCGAACAGGAAGCCGACGACACAGACGAGTAGCCGAGGCCAGACAGTCGAACAACGCGCAGCCGCGGGTATCGTGCCTGCGGCTGCGCTGCTTCGCTGAGGATACTAGGGGGAGTAGGGTGCGAGTTCGTCGATGCGCCAACCAGCCTCGGTGGGAACGACGTGATAGACGTAGACTTCCTGGCCATAGGCCCAATCCTCGGTGACGATCACCGAGTAGGTGCCGTCTCCCTCGTCGCTGACTCCCTCCACGTAGTAGGAGTAGAAGTCGCCATCGGCATACTGGGCGCTGGCCGGGTCGTCCCTGAACGGAGAGACTGTCAGCGACTGAGCGGCCTCCGGCATGTTGTCCATGATCGCGTTCAGGAAGTCCTCCACCACCGACTGCGCTAGGTCGGCATCGGTCACGCCGCCGATCGATCCCTGGTCGTCGAGGCCGATCGTGTACTCGTAGGCGTCGCTGATGTACCACGTGCCATCGGCGTTACGCTCGACGACGTAGACGCTCATCCACTCGCTGGCCGGCGGACCAGCCCAATACTCGGCGAGGTCGGGAGTGTCTGCCGCGAGTTCGTACACCCAGCCCTCAGGAAGCTCGGAGAGCACTGCCTCCTCAGCTGAGGCGTATCCGGTCCCGGACTGGCTCGGTCGTGGCGGTCGCGTCGGCTGTCGGTGTCGAGGTCGGCTCCTCGATTGTGTCGAGCACGTCTTCGGCCTGGTTCACGTAGTAGTACCACGCACCGAATCCAGCGCATGTGCACAGCCCGAGCAAGCGCGAGGATGACGATGATGATGATCGCGGTCTTGCCTCCGCCGGAGGGTGGGGGAGGAGGCTGGACCCCCGGCTGCTGCCACTGCTGTGTGGGCTGCTGGCCGGGGGCCTGAGGGGCCTGCGCCGCAGGCATCTGCTGTGTGGGCTGCTGCGGTTGCTGAGCAGCCGGCATCTGCTGTGTAGGCTGTTGCGCGGCTTGCTGAGCGAGCGAAGCACCACAGGTACCGCAGAACACATCTCCGGGAGCTACCGGTCCACCACAGCTAGGACAGTTCATTGCGAGTCCCCTCTCCGGGCGCCCCCGACGCCTCGCCACACACCCATCAGTATCAAGACTACCGTACATGCGAGCGCGACTGCGAGGAGACCTCCGTCGTATGCGTACTCGATGCCGAGGAGCTCGCTCGGGGCGTCGAACTCGGAGAAGAAGAGGCCCACGGCGTGGGCGAACACTGCCGCTGCGCCTGCGAGACCGGTGATTCGCCGAAGAGGACCTTCGGTGAGACCTGAAGCCATGACAAGAAGTCCGCCGAGTACCCCGGCGCGAACCGTCAGCATGGACTCGGCCCAGGGCCATGCATGCGCTCCCATCGTGAGGAGCAGGGCTGCCACCGCCCACGCGATACGGAACGCTGGGCTCGTGGGGGATGTTGCCCCACGGGTCGCCGCGACCTCCGCGTTGCGCGACTCCACCGCCGAGCTCGCTTCCGCCCAGAGCTCAGGAGGAACATAGAGCCTCAGTAGCACACGCCATGAGTTCTTGAGTGAGATCACGCGCTGGGCCGGATAGAGGCTCACACGGTGGATGTCGTCCCAGGCCAGGTACTCGGAGTCTCTCGCCACAGCGATTGCCCCCGCGCCTGCCCCCGTGGCGCTGCCGCCGAGCGCTCCGCCTGCCGCGGCCGTGCGCGTGAGGGCCTTCTCGCGAGCTCCGGCTTCGTAGCCCACGCCCTTCGGCCCGATGATGAAGGTGGCTCTCGAGCGATTGCCCATGAGGAGTGCCGCGACGAACATGAGCACGAAGAGCGATCCTCCGGCCACCGCGCCCACGAACCAGGGGATGATGACCAGCTCGCCGTCGATGACGACTCCCATGAGCCCGATGAAGGCGTACATGAGCAGAACAGACAGAACAGAGACCTTCGCGAACTCGTAGAGCATGAACCGGTTCGTGATGAGGGGTACGTCGTACTCCCAGGCGATGAGGCCCGGGCCCCCCGAGTCCGTGTGGCCCGCGCTTCCGGTCTCGGCTGTGGTCGCGGCCTCCTCGGCGATCACTTCTTCGCCCACTTGAGCCCTCCGATCTGGCCCTTGAGACGGTTCATGTATTCGGGAAGGCCTCCTTCGAAGCCCGCATTGCGAAGGTCGGTATCGGCCTTGGCCACGGCCTCGGGGCTATCGAAGCCCTCGGTCCCGATCTTCTCGACGATCCTCATGCCGTCCTGGGTCTTCTGGTCGAGCGGCTTGAGCTCGTAGCCCTGCTGCTCGTAGCCGTCGCGTACCTCGACGTAGTCCTGTGAGGCTTTCTTGGCCTGCACGAACGCCTCGCCCTGATGGCCTTCGTTGGAGGCCTTGAGGACCTTGTTCTCGTATGCCTGGCCGAGGGTCTCCGGGTCGTTCAATGGTCCGTCGCCTCTCTTCGTGCGCGCAAGTTGCGGCTCCACCTGCGTCTGCTGCATCCGACCGTCGGGTCCTTCGACCCAGCCTTGGTCCCACATGTCGGGCGGCGCCTCGGCATCGAAGCGGTCCGTGCCGAGCTGCTGGTGCCTCTCGGCGTGTGCGCGCATCGCCGAGGGGCTGTCGGTGGGACCCCCCGTGTTCTCGGCGAAGATGCGGTGAGACTCACCCTTCCACTTCTTGGCCGGGACCTCGATCCACACCGTCTCGCCCGTCTTGGGATCGGTGGACTCGCGCACGACCTTGTAGTCCCGGTCGGTGTTGAAGCTCTTCTCCTTGCCCGGGGTCCTGACCTCAACGACGCGCACCTCGCTGCCGTCCGTGACCACGTTGTTCTCCACGTAGCTCTTGAGTTGGCGGTCGTGCTCGGCGTAGATCTCCTGGCGCGTGTTCTCGAACGCCTCTCGGACCACAGGGTCGGTATCCGGGTGCTTGAGCGAGCGCGTCGCCTCCGGGTCGGCCATGATCTCAAGCACTGCCTGCGGATCGGCGTAGGGCTTGCCGTTCTTGTGCTTCGTGCTGCCGATGATCTTCTTGGCCGTGGGCGAGTCCACCGGTAGGGGCTGGGTAGGCGCGTCCGGATCGGTCTTGGGCGGGCCGGGCTCTGCATCCGGCTTGGCTGCCCCGTCCGCATCGGGCTTGGCGTCCGCCGTCGGCGTCCGGTCGCGCTGGCCCCCATCGGCATCTGGTCTTCACGGCCGCGTCAGCATCGGTCTTCACGGGCGTCCCATCAGCGTCAGGCTTCCCCGTCGCCACCGGAGCCGTGCCCGTCATGCGGCGCAGGAACAGGATCAGCGCTTGGTCGCGCATCAGCCGGCACGTGTTGATCATCGCGTTGGTCACAGACAGGTTCGGGTCGCGCAGGAGCTCCTTGACGAAGGTGTAGCCGATGAAGACAGCCCATGCCAAGGCGATACCTTTGTAGCCCGCCTTCTTCGAGAGAATGATGAGCAGATCCACGTCGGTCGCGGCACCCTCGATGGCCCACGCGATGATCGCGAGCTGATCCATGGCCCACTCATCGATGCTCTTGTTGTTGACCCAAGCGTCCATGGCTGAGACGAGCACGGGCTTGAGCAGTCCCACGCCCACTGCGGCCGCAGTGCCCACGAGCTGACCGGTTGCGACTGCCAGGGCGATGTCACCGCACCATGACACCCAGTCGAGGAAGCCGATGATCTGGTCGTTCCACCACGCCTCGTCGAGCGCGTCCTGCTTCTCCTTCATAGTCAGTGTCTGGGCGAAGTCCCAGATGTGTCGCCTGAGCTGGTAGACGCCCTCGGCCCCAAAGGTCTTCCCGCGCTTCGTGACCATCTGGTGGAGTTCGGGCCGGTATGCGCTTGGCACATGCTTGTCGATGACGTAGCGACACAGCTCCATCTCCTCGTTCCACCGGTCCGAGTAGGGAGCCATGTTCACGCCGAGGAGAGCCACCGGAATCAGCCGCTCGAACGCGTCCTCGTCCCTGCCGGGTACAGTCGCACGCAGCTGGAAGCGCAGGGGCTCTCCGGCGGTCGGCAGCTCACGCGGGTAGGTGAACGTGTGGATGGCCGAGGGCGGCTCATGTGCGCGGATGCCCTTGGCCTCGTGCTTGGCCGGACCATACTCCCACGCGTTGGCCCCGGCCGAGCCCTTCTCGGCGGGCTCGAACTCGACGGCGAGCGAGAGCGACTCGTCCAGCGTGATCGCTCCGGACTCGTCCTTCACGTACACGCGGGTGTCGATGTCTGTCTGGTTGTTGGTGCCGTCCGCATCGATCTGGTAGGTGCCGCGCACGTCGTTGCCGATCGCGGCCAGGAAGAGCCCCTCCTGCAGCAGGAGGACCTCGATCTTGCGCTCGAGCGTCGCCCACTCGGGCGTGTTGGCTTTGACGATGATCGTCGAGTTCTGCCGCTCGTACTGCCCGACTCCGAGCTCCTTGGCGTTCTCCGTGAGTGCCAAGACGATGCTTGAGGGTGACTCCCGGCGCTGTTCGATAGCGGCAAGCGGCTGTTCTCCGGGTTCCCAGTCGGCATCGAAGTCCCACTGGCTGTTGCCGGGGGACTCGATCCACACGATGACCTCGACCTGCTCGCCCGTACCGGCGGCGAACTCCACCGTGTCGGGCCGTGCATCGATGCGCGGTGGCCGTTCGAGCTCGATGGTGATGCTCTCGCGGAGCTGCTCAGCGCCTACGGTGACCGCCGCCGCGACCGTGACGGCCTCTGGGGGCTCGGCCGGAGAGTCGTGGTCCGGCGAGGAGGCAGCGATGTCGATCGCCTTGCCGCCCTCGACATCTCGCGGCGTGCCCGAATCGAGCCATGGGCCCGCGCCGGTGAGATCGAACGTGATGCCGCGTGCCGCCTCGGTCGCGCTCACGTTGGGGTCGGCCGGCGCAGCCGGACCGAGTTCCAAGAGCGCGACAACCGTCACGGTGTCATCGCCGGTGGGTCTCAAGGAGCGTTTGGACTCCGGCTTCGTCGACAGCGTGAGCTTCGATTCGCTCTCGCCGATGAGCGTGACGCTCGAGCGCGTGCCGCCACCCGGAGCGGAAGCGGCGACGACGAGCGCGGAGGACGCGCCGAGGTTGCCGGTCTGCCACACGCTCGCCGTGATGGTGCCGCCCGCGCCGGTCGCAGGCGATGCGTCGACACCCGCAGGCGCCTCGATCGAGATTGTCGCGTCATCGGCGCGCTCGGTTCGCCCACTTGCGGTCACCCGCCAGACTTGCGCCGAGAGGGTCTCCGAGTGCTGGGAGGAGATCTCGACTCTTTGCGCGGAGAGCTGCAGCACGTAGCCGACGGTCATCTCGGGATCGACCTTGCTCTTGCTGCCGCGCTGCATGGCGGCCGCACTTGCGATCGCGGCGCCGGCGGCGATGACGGACGCCAGGCCGCCGACGATCGTCTCCCATGGAAGCGGAGCGCTCGGTCCCGCAGGAGTTGGCCCACCGTCACCCCAGCGAATCATCGAGAAGACGTTCTCGGCCTCTGCGACGAGACGGCCTTGCTCGCCCCCAGTTCTCGGGACTCGTGATCGCGGAGAGGTAGATCTGCGTGCTCGCGCCATCGGGGAGGTTGGTGTAGTAGTACTCCTCGCGCATGTGCAGGTCTTCGGTGGGTCCGTCAGGGGGATTGATCATCGCCTCGTCGTTGAGGCCGCCGTATGCGCTCTGTGTGACTACATCCTGCTTGAGGAACCAGAACTCAACGCCGTCGATCTCGGTCGTTCCGCTGTCGAGTACGGTCACGTCGCGCAGCTCCATCGTGCCGGGTTGGGCTGCGACGAAGGCGTCTTGCGTTGCGTGGACCTGCGTGTCGAACGGCGCGACCTGAACTGCTGCGCCGTTGGTGCCGAGGACGTCCGGCGAGGTCTCGATCCTGACCTCCCAGATGGTCGCTCCGGGATATCCACCGCCGTAGCCTCCCTCTATCCAGCCCGCCGGCAGATCGCCGTCCAGGTAGGGAGTGAGCGCGAAGGCCGGGGTTGCGGAGGAGAAGAGCGAGAGGACCGCGATTGCGACGATCGCCAGTACGCGTCCTGCTCTGAGCGTGTGAGCCCTCATCGCTTCATCGCCCCCAGCGCCGTCGTGATCGAGAGCGCGAGTCCGGCGAAGACGGCGATGATGCTCGGCAGGAGGGTGAGCAGCTGAGCGGGCGTGGCAAGCGCGGCCCATGCAGCCATGCCGAGGGATACGAGCTGCACCACGCCGTAGACGACCGAGGCGACAGCTGTGAGCGTCCGCAGCGCGCCACTACCCTTGCCGCTGATGCCGCCGAGAAGCGCCGTGCTGCTACCGGTCAGCACTCGCAAGCCCAGTGCGGGTACCGAGATAGGTCCGCCCATGAGCAGCGTGATCGCGACGTCCATCAAGACCGTCACGACGATGCCGATCGCTGGGATGCGCAGGTTGGGCCGGGGTCGCATCTGTGCCATGAGAGGAGCGGCGGCTGCCAGAACGCCTCGGGCATCCACGGCTGACCAGCGGTGATGGTCTGCCACGGAAGCGACGCGGCCATGGCTGCCGCAGACGCCCCGCGCGAGACGGTCGCCGCGGCACCCTGCCATCCCGGTGATGCTGTTGGTGACGGGGCAACGCCAGGCGCGGGTCCTGCCGGGGCAGGCGGCTGCGACGCATCCCTCGCCCCGCTGGCCGTCGGCGTCGCTGAAGCCCCGCACGCCGTGCAGAAGCCGCGCCCGTCAGGAATCGGGGCCCCGCAGGAGGTACAGAATGGGCGACTCTCAGTCACCGACGCAGAGCTCCCCCCGAGCCGAGGTGCGGTACCGTCGCTTGGATTGTAGCCGAGGAATGCGCCTGCGCCACGGGCTGTCGCTATCCGGAGGCCTCGAATGGGGTAGCATGCCCTTAAGGAGGCTTCATCTTTGGGCGACATGGGGCTGCAGGCAACAGAGCTGGCGCGGTTGGTGATCGCGGTGCTTGTGCTGCCAGGCATCATCTTCTTCGGTCGCCGTCTGCGCTACCCGGCAGGTGGCGGCTACTACATGCTCAGTGTCGTCGCGGTCTACGTGTCGTATGTGTTCACGCTGCTCGAGGAGTTCTGGTACCCGGACCTTCTCAATACGATGCAGCATCTTTCGCTTGCAGTTGCAGCGGGGCTCGCCCTCGCCGCCACGCTCAAGACGCGGCGCGAGGTCACGGGAGGCGGCACCTGATGGATGTCGTCACTGTCATCGACGCTATCGCCGTGATCGGGTTTGCTGCTGCCGCCGTCGTTCTGGTGGCTACGCCAAGCGCTCCTGACCAGCGATTCAATCCGATGGCGAAGACGTTCTCCATCGCTGCTTTCGGCGTCTACGTCCTGTCGCTCGGCGTGGGGCTGCTTGCCCTGCCTGTTGAGGGATCCGGCCTCGATCAGCTCGAGGACTTCGTTGAGGTGCTCTTCCCGATCTTCACGCTCATGGCGGTCTCCTTCGACTACAGCGGGCAGCAGGCGGCGGACATGATCCGCTCGCAGCGAGCGATGCGCGCCTCACACGACATGATGATCGGCATCGTGGATGTGGCACCGAGCGGGATCATGCTCGTCGAGTCCTCCGGAGAGATCTCGTTCGCCAACGCCGTGGCGTGCCACATCCTCGATCTTGCCGAGGACGCAGATACCGGCGCGATCACACACCCCGTGTGGACCGTTCGCGATCCGCGCGGCGGGGAGAACAGCGATCTGCGGTGCCTCGTCGAGTACCCGGGGCAGAGCCAGAGGATCACGATCGAGTGGGTCACCGGCTGGCGCGTCGACCTCATGGTTCACACGCATCTGCTCTCCCGAGAGCTCGGTGCGATCGGGGGTCTGGTCACGACGTTCGAGCGTCCGTCGACCTAGCCGCTGGCAGTCACGTCATGGCGCCTTCATCCGCAGTCTGGAGATTCCGTGACGCCGGTCGGCGCGGGCCGGAATGGACCGCCCCCTGTGCTAGAATCGTCGTGCTCTACCACCGCACGCATCACCCCTGCTCAGAAGGTGTAGATAGCCCATGGCCAACATCCTCAGCAAGCTGCTGACACTCGGCGAGGGTCGGCAGATGCGCCAGTACGAGTCCAAGGTCGCGCGCATCAACGATCTGGAGTCGACATACGAGCCCCTCAGCGACGATCAGCTCGCCGCCAAGACGGTCGAGTTCAAGCAGCGCATCGAGAACGGTGAGGATCTCGACGATCTCCTGCCGGACGCATTCGCTGTCACTCGTGAAGCCGCTCGGCGCGTGCTCGGCATGCGCCACTTCGACGTGCAGCTCATTGGCGGGATGGTCCTGCACGAGGGCACGATCGCGGAGATGAAGACGGGCGAGGGCAAGACACTCGTGGCTACGCTACCGGTCTACCTCAATGCCCTCGAGGAAAAGGGTGTCCACGTCGTCACCGTCAACGACTATCTGGCCAAGCGTGACTCCGAGTGGATGGGTCAGGTCTACGGGTTCCTCGGCTTGGATGTCGGCATCCTCCAGAACCAGATGGACGTCAGCAAGCGCAAGCCCGCCTACGAGGCCGACGTCACCTACGGTACGAACTCCGAGTTCGGCTTCGACTACCTGCGCGACAACATGGTGGTGCGTCCCGGCAATCGCGTGCAGCGTGGCCATCACTTCGCCATCGTCGATGAGGTCGACTCGATCCTCGTCGATGAGGCGAGAACACCGCTGATCATCTCCGGCGCAGCCAAGCGTTCCGCAGACACGTACAAGTCGTTCGCCAAGATCATCCCTCGGCTGCTTCCCGAGGTGGACTTCGAGCTCGACGAGGCCAAGCGCACCATCGCTCCCACCGAGGAAGGTGTGCGCAAGGTAGAACAGCTCCTCGGCATCGAGGACCTCTACCAGGATGCGAGCGGCCGGATGGTCAACCATCTGCAGCAGGCGCTCAAGGCACACTTCATGTTCAAGCTCGACGTCGACTACATCGTCCAGGACGGCGAGTTGCTCATCGTCGATGAGCACACGGGTCGCGTGATGCACGGCAGGCGCTACAGCGAGGGCCTGCACCAGGCGCTGGAAGCCAAGGAGAAGCAGCACATTCGCGAGGAGAACCAGACCCTTGCGACGATCACGCTGCAGAACTACTTCCGCATGTACGACAAGCTCTCCGGTATGACCGGTACGGCTGTCACCGAGGATCAGGAGTTCCGCGAGATCTACAAGCTCGACGTCGCCGTGATCCCGACGAACATGCCGATGGTGCGCGACGATCGGGACGATCTCATCTATCGCAACGTGGAGGCGAAGTTCTCTGCGGTGGCAGACGAGGTGGCCGAGCGCAGCGGCGCAGGCCAGCCGTGTCTCGTGGGCACGATCTCGATCGAGAACTCGGAGCGGCTGTCGCGGATGCTCATGAAGCGCGGCACCGAGCACGAGATCCTCAACGCCAAGCAGCACGAGCGAGAAGCACACATCGTTGCCCAGGCCGGGCGCAAGGGCGCGGTCACCATCGCGACGAACATGGCCGGTCGCGGTACCGACATCATCCTCGGTGGCAATCCCGAGTTCATGATCGAGGAGTTGCTCATCTCACAGGGGATCCCGCCTGAGGAGGCGACCGAGGAACAGCAGGCCGAGGCTCTCCGACGTGCCGAGGAGACCTGCAAGGTCGAGCATGTCGAGGTCGTCGATGCCGGGGGTCTGGCTGTGATCGGCACCGAGCGCCACGAGTCGCGGCGTATCGACAACCAGTTGCGAGGCAGGTCGGGGCGACAGGGCGACCCCGGTCTCTCGCAGTTCTATCTCTCCCTGGAAGACGATCTGATGCGTCTGTTCGGCGGCGGTCGGATGGAGCGCGTCTCCAACATGATGGAGAGGACCTCGGTCCCCGAGGACATGCCTATCCAGGCGGGTCTCGTCTCCAAGGCGATCGCCGGAGCGCAGCAGCAGGTCGAGGCGATGAACTTCTCGGCCAGAAAGCACGTGCTCGAGTACGACGACGTCATGAACAAGCAGCGCGAGGTGATCTACGCCGAGCGCAATCGCATCCTCGACGGCAAGGACATCCACGGCCGTGTGGAAGAGATGCTGGGCGAGACGGTGAGCGACGGCGTGCTGCAGTTCTGCAACGAGCAGGCGTACGCCGAGGAGTGGGACTGGGACGGTCTGGCGGCGTGGTATCACACGCTGACCGGTCTGGACAGCGTGCAGTCGCATCGAGGCGCGGTGGAGAACCCGTACGAGCTTGCCGAAGCGCTGTCGCCGAGCAGGCGCTTGAGGCCTACTCGGCAAAGGAGCAGGAGGTCGGTGACGAGCGACTTCATGCCCTCGAGCGCCAGGTCATGCTGCGGGTCATCGACGCCAAGTGGATGGAGCACCTCCAGGAGATGGACTATCTCAAGGAGGGAATCGGTCTGCGCGCCATGGGGCAGCGCGACCCCATTGTCGAGTACAAGAGCGAGGCGTACGAGATGTTCTCGCTGCTGGTTGCCGGTATCAACGAGGATTTCCTCCGGACGATCATGCACATTCAGGTGGTCGCGCAGGCACCACCGCCCGAAGAGGAGGCGCCCAAGGGCGTCTCGTACTCGGCGCCCACAGAGCAGTCGATCTTCACCGGTGCGATGGAGGCTGCAAGTCAGGCAGGCGTGAGCGGTCCGTCTCCAGAGGCCATCGAGGCAGCTGGCAGGGCAGCGGGCGGGACGGACAGGAAGGCTGCAGCCACGGTGGTGAAGGACAAGGAAGATCCATACGCCGATGTGGGCCGCAACGACCCGTGCCCCTGCGGCAGCGGCAAGAAGTACAAGAAGTGTCACGGAGCCAGTGCCTAGCATGATCGAGGATCGCACAGCGGATATCGTCGCTCTCAAGGAGAGCGTCGAGCGCATGGAGGAGTACCTCAATCTCGACGGCAAGCGCGCCGAGATAGCGGCCCTTGAAGAGAAGGCGGCAGCGCCCGATCTTCTGGGACGACCCGCAGGCTGCACAGGCCGTCATGTCTCAGGTCTCCGGGCTCAAGGAAGAGGTCGCCGCATACGAGGCGGTTGTCTCGGGTCTGGACGATGCCGAGGTCGCCAACGAGCTCGCTGTCAGCGAAGAGGACGAGGGGATGGCCGCCGAGGTGACCGAGGCACTCCGCGATGTGGCCAAGCGGATCGACACTCTCGAGATCGCGTCGTGGTTCACCGGAGAGTTCGACTCCGGCGATGCGATCGTGACGATACTCCCTGGTCAGGGCGGTCTTGAGGCACAAGACTGGACCGAGATGCTCATGAAGATGTACCTGAAGTACGCGACCTCGAAGAAGTGGAAGATCAGACATCCACGACGCTCCTGAAGGCGTCGAGCTCGGGATCGATCGCGCCGTCTTCACGGTCCACGGCCGCAACGCCTACGGGATGCTCCAGTCCGAGGTGGGCGTGCATCGCCTGGTGCGCATCAGCCCCACGGATGAGAAGAAGAGACGGCAGACGACCTTTGCGGGGGTCGAGGTTCTGCCCGTGCTACCCGACGACGTGGGCATCGAGATCCGGGACGAGGACCTGCGGATCGATGTCTTCCGATCGAGCGGGCCGGGTGGGCAGTCGGTCAACACGACCGACTCGGCGGTACGCATCACGCACACGCCCACAGGCATCGTCGTCAGCTGTCAGAACGAGAAGTCGCCAGCACAAGAACAAGGACGCCGCCCTGCTCATCCTCAAGGCCAAGCTCTACGAGCTTGAGGAGCAGAAGCGCAAGGAGGAGATCGACGCGCTGCGCGGTCAGACCAAGGAGATCACGTTCGGCAGCCAGATACGCAACTACGTCCTCTACCCGTACCAGATGGTGAAGGACGTGAGAACAGAGCTCGAGACCGGCAACGTGGATGCGGTTCTCGACGGCAGCATCGATGAGTTCGTCGTGGGCTATCACCGCTGGCGCGTCGGCCAGGAACAGGCCACCGGCGCCGAAGCGGGCGCGTAGTGCGTCTCCTTGCCGACCTCCACACGCACACGCTTCTCTCAGGGCATGCGTACTCGACCGTCACCGAGCTGGCGGGCGCGGCCAGAGATCGCGGACTCGAGCTCATCGCCGTGACAGAGCACGGGCCCTCCGTTCCCGGTGGCCCGGACTTCTGGGCCATCTGGAACATGAAGGCGATTCCTTCCGTTCTCGACGGCGTGCGGATACTCAAGGGCATCGAGGCCAACCCCGCCGACAGCGAGAGCGGTCTCGATCTCCCCAACGGACTGCTCGAGCTCCTCGACTTCGTCGCGTGCGGGTTCCACCCAGAGATCGGCTATGACGATGGCGACGCCGCGCGCAACACCGAGGCGATCTTGGCGGTCATCGAGAACCCCAACGTGGACATGATCACGCACCCCGGTAACGGTGAGTTCCCGATCGACAGGCCAGCCGTCGCGCGCGCGGCTGCCGAGCACAACGTCATCATCGAGATCAACGCCCACTCCTTCGACCCGACGAGTTCCCGTGCACAGGCGGCGGATGCCGAGATCGAGATGATCACGCTGGCCCACGAGGCCGGAGCGCCGCTTGCCATCAACTCGGACGCACACTATCACCTTCACGTGGGTCGCTTCGGTAGCGCGATCGATGTGGCCGAGAGGCTCGGCGTGACGGAGCTGGATGTTGTGAACCGAACGGCGCGAAGCGTGCTCGACCATCTCCTTGCCAAGAGGGAGCGCCCTCGTCTCGAACACGGTGGGGAGTGGAACACGGTGCCAGGGCGTGGAGGCGCGGGGCAGGACACCGCGCAGCCGCCCGAGGTAGAGGGGGGAGAAGAGCGATGATGGTCTCGGCACTCAAGAGGATCCCCGGACGCAGTGTCTTGAAGAAGCGCCCGCTGCGCGACTACACACTCATGACCGTAGGAGTCCTGCTCGTCGCGCTCGGTCTCGACATGTTCCTCATCCCCAACCAACTCGCTGCCGGCGGCGTCTCCGGTCTGGCCACGATCATCTTCTACGTCGCCGAGGACGCTGGGGTGTACCTCCCGGTCGGTGTTCAGATGCTCGTGATGAATGCGTTCCTGCTGCTCATCGGGTTGCGCGCACAAGGCTGGCGGTATGCGGCCAAGACCGTCTACGGCATCATCACGCTCTCTGTCGCCATCGACCTGCTCGCACCGGTGGTTCCCCATCTCGCCGCTGACGACCCGCTCCTGGCCGCGCTGTACGGTGGCGCGATAGTTGGTCTCGGTCTCGCCCTGGTCTTCAGGGGTGGGGGCAACACAGGCGGGACGGACATCATCGCTCAGCTGCTGTCGACGCGTGTCCCGCTCGGCATTGGCCAGCTCATGCTCATCGTCGATGCCGGCGTGACCCTGCTCGCGGCGTTCGTGTTCGGCCCTGAACTCGCGCTCTACGGAGCGGTGGCCATCTTCGTGCAAGGGGCCGTCATCGATCTCGTGCTCGAGGGGCTGCGTCTGGAGAAGGCCGCCTTCATCATCTCGGAGCGGCCCGGAGAGATTGCAGAGGCGGTCCTCTTCGACCTCGGCCGAGGCGCGACTGCGCTGGCTGCTCGCGGTGCGTACTCCGGCGAGGAGCGCGAGATGATCTTCACCGTCGTCACGCGGACGCAGGTCGCGACACTCAAGCGAATCGTGGCGGCGGTCGATCCTCACGCGATGCTCATCATCTCCGACGTCCATGAGGCGTTCGGGGAGGGCTTCAGAGAGATGGGAGTGTAGGTGGATTCTCGCAAGCTATCCACAGTCTGTCCGCTTGAGTACGCCATTCGTCCTCTCCAGGCCGCTCTTGGTCACACGTTCACGAACTCTGCACACAACCTGGCCAGAAGGTCGCTATCGTCCCAGGTAGGGATGCGCGTGTCCCCCTGTCTCAACGTGCCTGAATTCACTGACGAGGTGGCACTCTGACGAACGAACCTGCAATCGATGGTCGCGCCTCCCGCATACACCCCGCGGCGGGCATCGTGATCCGGACCACGATCACATCGCTGTTCCTTGCGCTGGCGCTTCTCATGACGGTGGTGCCCCAGCACGCGCACGCTCAGACGAACCCCCCCGGTTTCGTCTACGCGGAGGCGGTGCGCGGTCACGTCGTGGTCATCAACTGGGAGCCGACGACCACGGGCGGCACGATCACGTATCAGGTTCACCGCGGGCAGGGCGCCTCGGAGCCATCGTGGCCATCGGGCTACACACAGGTGGGCAGTGTCTCCGGGGTCACCATGCAGTCCTACGTGGACAGCTCGGCCAAGGCCACCTCGACGCGCTACTGGTACGTCGTGACGGCGAAGTCCTCCACCGACACCACGAGCACGCAGAGCCCGACGGGCAACGGGCTTGCCACTCGGTACCAGCCCAACACCGCGAACATGTACCGCTACTACATCGGTCCGACCACCGGGCCTCCCGTCGAGCCCACCGGCCTTGAGCTCTCCGGTGCGGACTCGACCATCACCGTCGATTGGGACGCAGTCCCATCGACGAACGTGAGCTACTACAAGGTGTACCGGTCCGAGCAGAGCGGCAGTCCCACTGGGAGTGTTGTCGCGACCGTCACCGCGCCAACCACCATCTACTACAACAGCAGTGTCGAGAAGTACAAGCACTACTACTACCGCGTGAGCGCCGTCGACGACCAGGGCAACGAGGGATTCAAGTCGCTCGAGAAGCACTTCCGCACGGTCTCCTCGGCCAACATCGACGCGCCGCACGGGGGAGCCGTCACCACGATGACCCCGGGTCAGAACACCTGCGGCATGTGCCATGACATACACGCTGCCGCCGCGCCGAAGCTGCTTGCTGCCGATGATGCGATGGGCGAGCCGGAGCTGTGCCTTTCGTGTCATGACGGCACGGGCTCCAAGTACGACACTCGGCGAGAGTTCACCGACCTATCGATGTCATCGCACGAGGTGACCATCACCGCTGCCGACGACTCGGTGATCGTCGCTGGGAAGTTCAACTGCGTCGACTGTCACACGCCGCATGGGGACCCGGATGCGGCGGGCTCCAAGAAGCTGCTCGATGTCGACGGCGTGACCGAGGGCAATGCTGTCTGCTATGGCTCCGGTTGCCACGGCAGCGACCCGACCGATCACTGGGCCGGGGACATGACTGGGTTCGAGGACTCGATCCACAGCACCGGAGTACCCGACCCGCCCTCTGGCACGAAGGTGAAGTGCTCGACGTGTCATATGCCGCACGCGTCCCCGAACGAAGCACTGTGGGTCAACGCGTCGTATCGCAGCTGTTTCAACTGCCACTCCTCAGACAATGTCAGTCTCACGAGCCCCGACATCTATACGCGCATCACCATGAACCAGGACAACACGAGCCACCACGACGTGCTCGAGCGCGACCAGGCCGTGAACGGCACGTTCATCGCATGCCAGAACTGTCACAACACTCATCTGCTCACGGATGAGTATCCGCTTGTCGATCCCGAGGACCCGTCTATGGACGGTGAATGGACTGAGAGCCGGGACACCTCGCTAGCGATATCGGGCGGCTCGGCCACGGCACCCAAGTACAACGGCTTCTGTCTCACGTGCCACGACGGGACGCTGCCGACCGCCGCTCAAACAGGGGACTGGGTCGATCCCCCCGACGACAACGGGCTACTCACCGAGAACATCCTGGACCGGTGGACCAACAACAACGCTCACGGTGCTCTCTCGGCTGGCGGGACACCCGATCCTCAACTCGGCCAGTGGCTATGCGTATGACGACACTCTGTCATGTCTGGCCTGCCATGAGTCGCACGGCACCATCAACAACTCGAACCTGCGCTGCGATGTTCGGGGCAAGGACGGGACCGTGCTTGCCACGGCTCGGTTGCTCGTGCCCCGGCTCGACAGCTCTGGCCAGCCAACCGGCGACTATGACACGCGCTTCTTCTGCATGAGCTGTCATCTGCGCCAGACCAACAACCCGCCCAACCACTCTGCGACCAACCGCAATCAGCCCAAGACGTTCTACTACTTCCCGACGACCTGTTCGGCACGGGCGTGCCATACCCACGGCACGACATCGGCACGGCGTTTCTAGCTCAAGAGAGCGTTCTTCTCGCTGGTCAGAAAGGTGAACCCGCACGACGTTGCCTCCGGCTGTTCAGAACCCTCGGCTGCGACGAAAAGAGCCGCCTGCAACCCACATGACGATTCGGTGGAGATTCCCGGTCCAAGGTGCTTGCATCCAGCCCCATTCTGCTACCATTGTCCGGGGTTTGACGCGCCCATGAAGAACATAGATACAGGATGTGATGCAGTAGATGATCAGCATGCGCGGCGTCGAGAAGTCCTACGCACCCGAGAAGCCCGCACTCGTGGACGTCAACGTCGAGATCGAACAGGGAGAGTTCGTCTTCCTCGTTGGCCATTCCGGTTCCGGCAAGTCGACCTTCATCAAGCTGCTGCTGCGCGAGATCATGCCGACGAACGGCCAGATCGTCGTTGCCCAGCAGGACTTGATCAAGCTCAAGAACTGGAAGGTCCCGTACCTGCGCCGCAACATCGGCTGTGTCTTCCAGGACTTCAAGCTGCTTCCCAACAAGACATCATATGAGAACGTGGCGTTCGCGCTCGAGGTCATCGGTCGCAGCCGCCACGTCATCCGCACGCAGGTTCCCGAGGTGCTTCGCCTCGTCGGTCTCGAGGACAAGGTCGACAGCTACCCGGACGAGCTCTCCGGTGGCGAACAGCAGCGTGTCTCGATCGCGCGCGCCTTCGTCAACCGGCCGCCGCTCCTGCTTGCCGACGAGCCCACGGGCAACCTGGATCCGGCGACGTCGCTCGGCATCATGAGCCTGCTCAACCGCATCAACAAGACGGGCACGACCGTGCTCATCGCCACGCACGACCGCGAGATGGTCGACTCGATGCGCAAGCGTGTCATCGCGCTCGAGAACGGGCGAGTAGTGCGCGACCAGGACCGGGGGGTGTACGGCTATGGCGATTAACGCCGGATACTTCGTCCGTGAGTCCGTCCAGAACTTCCGTCGCAACTGGGTGATGAGCCTGGGTGCGGTCATCACTATCTTCATGTCGCTGCTGCTTGTGGGTCTCTCGCTCGCGGCGGGCTACGTCGTGCAGGAGATCGTCCAGGACGTCGAGGGCAAGGTGACGATCCAGGTCTTCATCAAGGACGGCGTCGCGACCGAAGATGTCGATGCGCTCCAGCAGTACCTGCTCGACGACGAGCTCGTCGCAAGTGTCGACTACACCTCCAAGGAGGAGGCGCTTGAGAAGTTCAAGGAGCAGATGGCCGAGAGCCCCGAGATCGTCGAGCAGATCGAGGGCAACCCGCTGCCGGCCTCCCTCGACGTCACGCTCAACGAGCCGCGGGATGTCACTGTCGTTGTGACGAAGATCAAGGACAGCGATCTCTTCATCGCGATCGCGGACCGCCCTGACAACCCCGAGGAGTCGCTGAAATACGGCCAGCAGGTCGTCGACCAGCTGTTCGCCGTCACGAGGATCATCCGCTACATCGGCGTCGTGTTCATCGCGATGCTCGCGGTGGTCAGCCTCATCTTCATCAACAACACGATCCGGCTGGCGATCTACGCTCGTCGCAAGGAGATCGGCATCATGCGCCTGGTGGGCGCGTCGAACTGGTTCATCCGCGCGCCGTTCCTTCTTGAAGGCATCATGCAGGCCCTCATCGGCGCTGGTTTGGCGATCCTTGTGATCGTGACCTCACAGGCGCTCCTGCTGCCAAGACTGACCGAAGCGCTGCCCTTCATGCCGGTGGATCTGCCGACGGGCGCTTTGGTACAGATGTCGCTCATCCTGATCGCTGCAGGTATCTTCATCGGGCTCGTGGGCTCAGGGTTCGCGCTCAGGCGCTACCTCAAGGTCTAGGCGACCTGCCCCGAATCCCAGCGATCGGACATACATGAAGCGTGCGGCCAGCACCATAGCCATCATCGTCGTCCTGCTCGTGCTCATTGTGGGCGCGTTTGCCAGCGGGATCATGTTCGACCGGGCGATCCCCAACTGGATGGCGCTCCTCGGCATGGAGGTCCCGACCTCCTCGCTCACCGAGCAGATCAGCGAGGTCGAGCAGCTGATCGATATGCGTGCTCTGGAGGAGACGTCGGAGGAGTCCAAGACGGCAGGCGCCGTCCAGGGGCTGCTCGACGGAACGGGCGATCCCTACGCTGCGTACTTCGACCCCGAGAGCTACGAGTACTTCAACGAGCAGACCGACGGGGAGTTCCATGGCATCGGCGTGACGATCTCCGAGAGCGATGGCGTGGTCTCCGTGGTGTCGGTCATCGAGGGCACCCCTGCCGAGGGGGCCGGCCTGCAGGCCGACGACCAGATCGTGCGAGTCGACGACATCACGCAGGATGTCTGGACGCTCGATGAGGTCAGTCACGCGCATCAGGGGTCCCGAGGGGACGACGGTGGAGCTCGAGGTCTACCGCCCGGCCGACGACGAGAACAAGACCTTCACGATCGAGCGCGCCAAGATCAACATCCCCAATGTCATGGCCCGGATGGAGGGCGATGACGTCGGCTACATCCGTGTGATGTCGTTCAACGGCGTCACCGCCGAGGACATGCACGCGGAGATAGAGAGTCTGGAAGCCGAGGGTGCGCAGGGCTTCGTCATCGACATGCGTGACAACCCGGGCGGTCTCCTGCAGGAGGCAGTCGATGTGGCCTCCCTCTTCATCCCGGAAGGTGTCATCGTTCGCGTGGACGAGCGCAATCGGGATGAGATCGAGCATCTGGCGACCGGTCAGCACGCGACCGACAAGCCCATCGTCGTTCTCGTCAACGAGAACTCAGCCTCGGCCAGTGAGGTCTTCGCCGGAGCGATCCAGGACTACTCCCGCGGCGCGATCGTGGGCGTCACGAGCTTCGGGAAGGGCAGCGTCCAGACCGTCGAGCCGCTGAGCTTCGGCGGCGGAGTGAAGTTCACGATCGCACACTACCTCACGCCGCAGGGACGCACGATCGACGGCGTCGGTGTCGTCCCGGACACGGTCGTCGAGATGGACCCCGAAGCGCAGTCGGATGAGGAGTCGGACGTCCAGCTCCAGAAGGCGATCGAGCTGCTGAAGGCCGAACTCTAGGCGCGGCTTCTCATCGCGTCAGCGGCCGCTCGCCTCGGCAGAGCAGCCTCGGCTACTCGTCCTCTTCGTCTTCGTCGGTGACGACGAAGGACTCGAGATCGAATCCCGCGTCTTCGAGCAGCTTGAGCTGACCGCGCGCAACGGTATCCCCATCGGCCTCGCCCAGCGAGCGAAGCGACAGGGTCAGGCCGTCGCCATGCAGCGCGATCGCGCACAGGCCGTCGTCGTCGGTCGAGAAGTCCAGATACCGGAAGCTGGAGACGTTGAGGAACAGGCAGCCGTTGACGACGATCGTCGCCGACCCTGAGTCAGCCATGATCTTGACGAGCGTAGCCGCGCCCTCAGAGATCGTGTCGCCGTCGACGATGTAGGCGTACTCCACCGCCTCAAGGGTCTCGAGCGCGCGAATCATGTCTCGCGGGTGAGTCAGCGTGCCGCTGCCGATCAGTACCGGCGCCAACGGGTGGTTGTGCTCCATGAAGTGAACCTGTCCCTTCTCGTTCGTGTCTAGAGTGATTCTACCATCGGGCTCCGACAGCGCGCGGGTCTCATCCGTGTTCTTCTCGGCGGGGTGGTGAGTTGCGGTAGTCTCGAGGGGAACGACCCGGCCGAGCGTTGGAGGGGCCGCGATGGCGAAGGGTGACAAGCGCATCCGTCAGCAAGGACGTGCTCGCAAACAGCGCAAGACTCGCAAGGCCTCCTCGGCGGGGCTGATCGTCGGTCGTATCCAGATGAACCGCAAGGGCTACGGTTTCGTCGAGTCTGCCGAGGGAGACATCTACGTCCCGGCCAAGCGGACGGGCGGTGCGATGCACGGCGACACCGTGGGCGTCCGGCTGGGCGCGAGCCATGGCAAGCGCGGCCGCTCGGGCGTCGTGATGAAGGTCCTCGAGCGTGCGCACGAGAGCATCGTGGGTCGTTTCGAGCGGCACGGCGCTCTCGGCATCGTGGTGCCGACCGACCCACGCCTGCGCCACGACATCTTCGTCCAGGGTCGCGATACGGCGGGCGCCGAGAGAGGCGACATCGTCGTCGCCGACATCGTGGCCTATCCGTCTCGCAAGCCACGCGGCGCAGGGCGTCGTCGTCGAGGTCCTCGGCCAGGAGGGGGAGCCCGGGCTCGAGATCGAGGTCATCATCCGGGAGCACGGGCTGCGTACCGAGTTCCCCGCTGATGCCGAGGAGCAGGCCTCACGTATCTCCCAGGACACCGATGCCGAGCTCGAGCAGGGTCGCGCGGACCTGCGCGATCTCTTCACGGTCACGATCGATCCTGTCGACGCGAAGGACTTCGACGACGCGATCAGCATCGAGCGCGAGGACGGCCGCGTGGTCCTCGGCGTGCACATCGCCGACGTGAGCCACTACGTCGCGTGGGACTCACCGATCGACGAGGAGGCGCGGAAGCGGGCGACATCGGTCTACCTGGTCGACCGGGTCATCCCCATGCTCCCAGAGGAGCTCTCCAACGGCGTGTGCTCGCTCAACCCAGGAGAGGACCGGCTCGCGTTCACCGTGCGCATGGTGCTCGGCGATGGCGGCAAGGTCGACTCCTACGAGCTGTTCCCTTCGGTGATCCGCTCGGATCGCAGGTTCGACTACGGCTCGGTCCAGAGCATGCTCGACGGCGAGACCCCGTACCCGGACGCGGAGTCAGAGCGTCTGCTCACCGAGTTCGCACGGGTCGCCGCGCTGATCGGCGAGCGACGTGTCGCGCGCGGCGGTCTCGACTTCGAGACGGTGGAGGCCAAGGTGCGGCTGGCCGAGGACGGCACCACCCCGGTGGACGTCGTCGTGCGCCAGCGCACCCAGGCCACCAACATGATCGAGGAGGCCATGATACTGGCCAACGAGGTCGTCGCGGGACACATGGCGCGGGCCGAGGCGCCGATGGTCTATCGCATCCACGAGGACCCGAGCGCCGATGCCCTCGCGCAGGTCGCGGTCATCCTCGCCGAGTTCGACTACCCGGTCAAGGAGGTGCGGGCGGCAACGCCCCGTACGTTCCAGCAGATCATCGAGTTCGCTCACGCGCGGCCCGAGAAGCTGCTCATCAACTCGCTGCTGCTCCGCGCCCTGCAGCAGGCGCGGTACGTTGACTTCCTCGGCCCGCACTTCGGTCTGGCATCCGAGGCCTACACGCACTTCACGAGCCCCATCCGGCGCTACCCCGACCTGCTCGTGCACCGACTGCTCAAGGCGCAGCTCGCTGGAACGCTCGATCAGCCGCCTGTCGGCGGTGATGGCTGGTGAGCTCGACTGGCTCACCGAGCACTGCTCGATCATGGAGCGGGAGGCCGAGTCGGCGGAGCACGAATCCACTCGCGCCAAGCTCGCCGAGCTCATGGGCGAGCATGTGGGCGAGGTCTTCGACGGCATCATCACGGGCGTGCATGGGTTCGGACTCTTCGTCCAACTCGACAACACGGCCGAGGGACTCGTGCATGTGGAGTCGATGACGGATGACTACTACCGCTACGACGCCGATCGGTTCCTGCTCATGGGCGATGACCGCGGGCGGGTCTTCCGTTTGGGCCAGCCCGTGCGCGTGCGAATACTCTCGACGAGCGTGGCCGAGCGGCGTATCGATCTGGAGATCGCCTAGCGAGGATGCCGAGGCAGGGCCGTGGGGCCGCCGCGGGAGTGTCTGCTCGGCAGGGCGCCGCGCGGTGTGTGTCGAAGTCAGTGCTATGGTGAATCTCGCGCGTCTGCGCCGGCACGCGGTTCGTGCACAGCGCGAGGGGTCGAGATCGCCGTCGGCACACGCCACGAGCAGGGAAGGGGGCTGCGACCGCTATGGAGAAGACGACCGGTTCACGACTGACCGAGTACGCGCAGATGACGCGTCGCAGCTCTGAGCTGTTCTGGTCGCAGGCGAAGAAGTGGTTCATCGTCGCGGCCGTGGTCGGCCTGGCGGCAGGTCTGTTCGTGACCGGTTTCGACTACGCCGTCCGCTGGATATGGGAGTGGACGGTCCCGCGCATCGACACGGTGACGGTCGTGCTCTTCCCGACGCTGGGACTCCTGATCTCCGGTCTTCTGCTGCAGTACTTCACGGTGAATCCCGACGTGCACGGGACCGAAGAGGTCATCGAGGTCTATCACGAGCGCTCGGGCGTGTTCCGCTTCCGCTCGTTCCCCGGCAAGATCCTCGCAGCGCTCGCGACGCTTGGATTCGGCGGCAGCGCGGGACTCGAGGGCCCCAGCATCTACGCCGGTGGCGCGATAGGCGCCTACATGCTGCGAAAGACCCGCGGCATCCTCGGGTTCACCGATGAGGACATCCGCACGCTCATGCTCGCAGGAGCCGCCGCCGGAGTGGCCGCGATCTTCAAGGCCCCGCTGACCGGCATCGTGTTCGCGCTCGAGGTGCCCTACCGCGACGACATCACGCGGCAGGCGCTCATCCCGTCGCTCATCTCATCGGTCACGGCGTATCTGGTGCTCGTCCAGTTCCTCGGCGTCGAGCCGCTCTTCCACGTGACGGAGAAGTACTCGCTGCTCGCACCGGACTTCCTCTACGCGATCATCCTCGGCCTGGTCGTGGGTCTGCTCGCGCGTCTCTTCATCTTCTCGTTCCACTTCTTCGGCGAGCAGGTCAAGAAGATCCCGCTGCCGCTGTGGGGCAGGACCGCACTTGGCGGCCTGGCTACCGGGCTCTTTGGCCTGGGTAGTCTCATGCTCTTCAACGAGCCCCTGGCCCTCGGCGTCGGATACGGAACGGTCTCCGATCTCATCGCTGGGGCGTACTCTCCGGAGCAGGCCGGCGCTCTGCTCTTGCTCAAGGCCGGAGCGACGATCGCCACCCTCGCGTGCGGTGCCGCAGGCGGCATCTTCATCCCGATGATCTTTCTCGGTGCCGATGCAGGCGTGATCCTGCGCGGCATCCTGCCGGGCGCCTCTGGGCCGCTGCTCCCCGTCATCGGCATGTCGGCCTTCCTCGCCGCCGGATACAACACGCCGCTGGCAGCGACCGTGTTCATCGCCGAGACGACCGGTGGGGCTGGCTACATCATTCCTGGACTGATCGCGGCTGCCGTCGCGTTCTCGATAGCTGGCAAAGTGTCTGTCTCTGAGAACCAGCGATGGCGACGCGAGACGACGATGGACCGGCTCATGAGGCTTCGGGTCGCCGACATCATGACTCGCGAGGTCGATACCGCGTCTGCCCGCGACTCGGTCGAGGACTTCGTGACCGACCGGCTCGTCCACATGATGCACAAGAGCCTGCCGGTCGTGGATCTCGATGATTCGCTCGTGGGCATGATCGGGGTCTCCGACGTCACTGACATCCCGCGTGAGCGATGGGGCGACATGGAGGTCGCCGAAGTGATGGTGCATGACGTGGCGACCGTCACCCAGGACTCCTACATAGGCGATCTGGTCGCCCTCATGTCTGAGACGGAGATCGATCGCGTGCCGGTGGTGAGCTCCGAGAACCCCGAGAGGATGGTCGGCATCGTGTCGTCGACAGACGTCCTCGCACTCGATGACGTCTCGGCGGACTGGCGCCGGAGGCGCAAGCATCGGGAGAAGGCGCGTCGCTACAGCGGGAGACGCTAGTGCGAGGGTTACTCCCTTGCGGCTTGTGGGATGAACACTGAGACGCGCGCGAACGGCGGGGGTTCGCCGTCGGGCTGCGTTCTAGTCGAATCACGCAATGCACCGTGCTCTGGGGAGGTCCTATCGTGCGCTACTCGTCGCGTGTTCGCACACTACCTGTTCTTCTCGTCTTGGCTTTCGCCTGTGCGCTCGTCTTCGCGCAACCGGCGATGGCTGACGACATCTTCGTCGATCCGTTGTTCGGCTCTGACGTGACGGGAGACGGGTCGGTCCTGAATCCGTATGCAACGCTCGGCACGAGTATCGGTGCTGCTTCGTCAGGCGATACCGTCTGGGCGGCTGCAGGAACGTACTCCGAGGATATCACGCTCACAACGGGCGTCGATGTCATCGGCGTCGATGACACCGTGTGCACCATCCAGGGCACTGGCATGAACAGCGTTGTCTCTGCAGTGAGTGTGACCGATGTGACCCTGAGCGACTTCACGATCACGGGCGGCTCCGCCACGTCCGGAGGCGGCATCTGGAGCGTGCTTTCCGTGTTCGAGATCGCCGACTGCACGATCACTGGGAACACAGCGGTCGACTGGGGCGGCGGTATCCAGACCTCTCTCTCAACGCCGACGATCACAGGCTGCGAGATCAGCGGGAATACCGCCGGCTCGGGTGGCGGTGTGGCGCTTCAAGTTCTCTCCGGCGATCGATCACAGGCTGCGATATCAGCGGAAGCTCTGTGACGACTCAGGGTGGCGGCTTGTACATCATCTCCGACTCGGATGCCACGATCACTCGACTGTGACATCACAGGCAACAGCGTGGAGTCCGGCAACGGTGGCGGTGTCTTCTGCGATGGCTCCGATCCGGTGTTCGATCTACTGCTCGATCGAGTCGAACGAGGCGTCCGGCGGCGGCGGCATCTCCTTCGAGGCCGCCGCGTCTCCCGAGCTGACGAACTGCTACATCGGTGAGAACACGGCCAGCTACGGTGGCGGTGTCGTGGGCGCGACAGGCGGCTCAGCGTCGTTCACCGACTGTGAGATCACCGACAACTCTGCCGAAGTCGGCGGCGGCGGCGGGCTCAACCTCAACGCTGCAGCTGCCACGCTCAGCAGCAGCGACGTGTCGGACAACGCTGCAGCTGGCGCCGGCGGTGGAGTGTACAGCTCCGGCTCGACCCTGACTGTCGACAACAGCACCGTGATGGACAACATGGCCGGTGCTCAGGGCGGTGGAATCAACGGGGTCGCCACTTCGACGGTGACGCTCTGACCGACTCGATGATCTCAGGGCAACGTTGCGGGGACGGTCGGCGGTGGTGTTCGAACAGCAACGGGCTCGAATACCTCGGTCAGCTGGATGCACGATCGCCCAGAACTCCTCCACGAACAACGGTGGCGGCATGACCGTCACGAACGGATCCATGGCGAATGTCGAGAGTTCGGATATCGCATCGAACACGGCAGGGTCTTCCGGTGGCGGACTCTGGTGCGACGGGTCCTCCGCGACTATCACAAACTCTACGGTCACGAGCAACACTGCGAGTGGCAACGGCGGAGGCATGCGTAGCGCGAACGCGACCGTATCTCTTGTGAACGATACGATCGCCTACAACATGGCCGGAACGGCGGGCGACGGAATTCGGTCTGTCGGGACGTCAGCCACGGTCATCAACAGCATCCTGTGGGGCAACAACGGCGATGACCTGAACGGCCCGTTCGACACGAGCTTCACCAACGTCGAGGAAGGCGGTCCAGCCGGGTCCGGGCAACATCTCCTCGAACCCGAGCTTCGTCTCGGTTGCCACCGGCGACTTCCATCTGAACTTCGGCTCGCCCTCGATCGATACGGCAAGCGACGTGTTCGCACCTCCGTTCGACAAGGACGGCTGGACGCGTCCTCTCGACGGCACCAACGACGGCAGTCGCTGATCAGCGACATGGGCGCCTACGAGTACGCTGCTGCGTCACCGCACAGCACGCTCGAGCCCGACGACACGTGGATGAACGCGTCGGTCACCGTGACGATCACGGCGAGCGATGATACCTCCATCGCCGCGACCTACTATCGCGAGAACGCTGGCGCCGTCACGACGTATACGGCCCCGTTCCTCGTCAGTGCGGCAGGAACGACCACGATCGACTTCTGGTCCGTCGATGATGTCGGGAACATCGAGCCGACACAGACGGCGGATATTCGCATCGACCTCGTCGATCCAGTGACGATCGATGACTCACCTCCGGGTTGGGTCAACTACGATGTTGATCTCGCGCTGATGGCGACCGACGACATGTCGGGCGTCGCGCTCACCGAGTGGTGGACGGACACGGCGCCGATGCCCGAGGCCTACATGGATCCGATCGAGATCTCGGTCGAGGGCACGCGCAACGTCTACTACCGCAGTACGGATGTGGCCGGGAACGTCGAGGTCACACGTACGGCGACTGTCGGCATCGACAAGACCGATCCCTGGTCCTGGGATGACACGCCGATGGACTGGCAGAGCGCGCCCTTCGACGTGACCATCAAAGCAACCGACACCGTGTCGGGGATGGCCGCGATCGACGTCACCGTGACCGCGCCTTCCTTCGGCGTGACTACCTCGACGGCGATGAGTGAGCTGACGACCGTCACCGTGAGCGAGGACGGCACGACCACCGATCGAGTACACCGCCTACGACAAGGCGGGCAACTCCGATGGGCCGTGGATGACGTGGGCCTATCTCGATACGACGAGCCCACTGTGTCGGTCACGGTCGATCCGGCCAGCTGGTCGAGCACCCCGGTCACCGTGTCCATCGAGGCCACGGACACCCTCTCCGGCATGGACGAGATTCTCTACTGGGTCGACGGGTTCGGGCCGATCATCTATCAGGGTCCGTTCCAGATCACGGCCGAGGGCACGACATACGATCGATGCTCAGGCCTACGATGTGGCCGGCAACGTCGGCCTCGACAGCTGCTGAGGTGCCACGATCGACTACACCGCGCCGGTGATGAGCAGACGATGCGCCAGGCTGGCTGGCAGTCGACCGATGTCACCGTGACGATCGACTATGACTGACCCGCTCTCGGGACTGCGGCTAGCCTGCACATCAAGTACGAGAAACCGCCATTCCGCATCACAGCTGTGGTACTACGTCCGATGCCGCCGCTGCCCCACGACGACTCCAGCTCTGTGCAGATCATCCTGGGAGGGCACGACCACGCTCGACGTACTGCGCCTAGGACTACGCGGGCAACGTCGCCGCGACCCAGACCGCGAGGTCCTCATCGACAAGTCCGACCCGAACGTCGCGATCACGACCGAGACGTCCTGGTCGAGCACTGCCGGTGACTGTCACGATCGAGGCGTCTGACACCGTGTCCGGCTGTCGACGAGATCCTCTACTGGGTCGACGGCGCGGGTCCGAGCATCTACCAAGGTCCGTTCCAGATCTCTGCCGAGGGTACTCATACGATCGACGCCCAGGCCTACGACTTGGCTGGCAACGTCGGCTTCGACTCGTGCCGACGTGAAGCTCGACTACACGGCACCGACGATGATGGACGATGCGCCGACTGGCTGGCAGACCACGGACACCTCGGTGACCGTCACCATGATGCGACGCTCTCGACGTGGAATGGGCACCTGGCCGGTCAGACTACGACAACCCGCCCGACTTCTGGTCACATCTCCGTACGTATGGTCAGCACCCGAGTCTCCAGACTGCCGAGTGGACGTCTATCTGGTGACGTGGGAGGGCACGACCACGCTCACGTACTCCTCGACGGGACTGGGTAGGCAACCAGGCGGCCACACAGACTGCACGAGATCCTGATCGACAAGACACCGCCGTCCACGACGCCCACCTATCCGGCCGGCTGGCAGACGATGGACATGCTTGTTCTCACTGTCTGCTACCGACAACGCCTCCGGTGTCGACATGACCTACTACCGCGTCGACGGCGGCACGACGTATGCCTACTCGGCACCGTTCCTGATCTCGCAAGGACGGTACGACTACGGTCGAGTACTGGTCGGTGGACGTGGCAGGCAATGTCGAGACCGACGCAGACGGCGACGGTCTAGATCGACCACGACGCCGCCGACGACCTCTGACGACTGCCCGACCGACTGGCAGGCAGCACCGTTCAGTGTGATCGCTACCGCGACCGATACGATCTCGGGTGTCGCAGGCTATCGACGCGACCGTGACGCCGCCGCCGCCCGGCATCGCCTACACGCATGGCTGTCGCCGAGCGCCACGATGACCGTGAACGTGACAGATGACGGCACGACGACCATCGAGTACACGTTCACCGATGTGGCAGGCAACACGAGTGCATCCGGTGACGTGCCTGGCGCTGCTCGACACCGACCTATCCGTCCATCGACGTCACGGCAAGCTACCGACTGGTCGAGCGATGCCCGTCACCGTCACCATCACCGCGACCGACACGCCATCGGGCGTGGACATGATCGAGTACGCCATCGACGGCGGGGACATGACACCCGTACGTGGGCCCGTTCGAGCAGGCGCTCGAAGGTGTCCATGAGGTCATGGGCTATGCCACCGACATGGCGGGCAACACCACGACGGCCACGGTCATGACCTACACCGACTACACGCCGCCGGTGACCACCGACGATGCACTCGATGTCTACTCCGGCATCGCGAACTTCACCCTGACCGCGGTCGACACGCCAGGCGCGGGCGCTAGCGCCTCCTCCGGTGTCGCCTACACCCAGTGGAGGGTGGACGGCTCTGCTTGGGTCACAGGTACCGCTGTCAGCGTCGAGGAGGTCGGTGACCACACTGTCGAGTACCGCTCTGTCGACATGGTGGGCAACACCGAGGCGATCCGCTCGGTCGAGTTCCATGTCTTCGCCGACGGCAGCTACAAGGCCATCCGCATCTGGGACAACGACCGCTACACCACCGCGGTCAAGACGGCCCATCTCGGCTTCGACCCCGACAACGACGGCTCGTGGCCCGGCGTGACGCACGTGATCATCGCTTCCGGCGAGGACCGTGCATTGGCAGACCCGCTGGCATCAGCAGGGTTGGTGTGGGCATACGACGCGCCACTCTTCCTCATCAACTCCGACTTCGTACCGGCCAAGGTCAACCAGGCCATCAACCAGATAGCGGCGGCCAACGGTCCTGTGACCGTGCATGTGGTCGGCGGCACCTTCTCGGTGCCCAACGCGCGGCTGCAAGAGATCGATGCGGCAGTGAGCGGTCCGCTCACCTTCGACCGCCTGCTCACCGGCGGCGACCGCTTCGACATGGCAGCAGCCATCGCCGGTCGCGTCACCGCCGAGTGGCAGGTACGCAACGGTGCGGGCACCGCACCCGACCGCGTGCTCGTGGCCAACGGTGCGGACGCCGACACGTTCTTCGATGCACTCGCACTCTCGCCGATCGCCGCTTCCGAGGGCTATCCGATCTTGCTTGTCGGACGCAACGCTGTGCCTTCGGCCACCAACAATGCGATAAACGCCATCACCCCGATCGAGACGATCATCGGTGGAGGCCCGAACACCGTCTCCAACGGTGTGCAGGCCACCCTCGGCGCCACACGCTGGTGGGGTCCGGATCGCTACACGAACGCTCTCGCGATCGCGGACAACGCCGTCACGCGCACCTGGCTCTCACGCAAGGTCACCGGCGTCTCGGCGAAGCTGCCCGATGCTCTGTCCTCAGGTGGCGTGCTCGGCCGCATGGACGGCGTCTCGGTCATCACCAACGGTCAGTCCCTCACGCCGAACACCCGCAACTGGATCAGCGCCCACAAGGGACAGATCGAGGACTGCTACGTCTTCGGTGGCACGGCCTCGATCACCGGCAACACCAAGGCCCAGATCGAGAACGCTCTGAGGTAGAGCATTCCGAGAGGGTCGCAGCGTTTCGTACGCAGCATGCAGAGGAGCCGCCCAACCGGGCGGCTCCTCTTCCGTTGCGCTGATGTGGACCGGCGGTCGGCGTCGGCTAGGAGCAAAGCCCGGGGCGGTCGACCACGGATGCGAGCCGCTACATCGCCTCTTTGGCTGTCTCGTCGATCGCCTTGTCGATCTGCTTGCGCAGGGCGCTCGGCAGTCCGGGGATCTCGATGTCCATGAAGCCGCGCGTGATCATCGAGATCGCCTGGTCCTTGGGCAGGCCGCGCGTCATGAGGTAGTGGATCTCCTCGGCGGCGATGGGTGAGATCGCAGCCTCGTGAGAGAGTTCGGCGTTGGGCGCACCTTCGCTCACGAGGTCGGGTATCGCCCATTGTGTCGAGTTGTCTGACTGCACGATGCCTCGGCAGTCCAGATGCGCCTTGCTGTCGTTGTTGGCGCCGACGAGCCGGCCGCGAGAGTAGACGGTCGAGCTGTCCTTGGAGACCGTGCGAGCGAGTGCCTCGGCGCGCGTGCCAGCCCCGATGAGTCGTGACTCGCTGCCAAGGTCGACGATCGAGTCCCCGAGCCCGTAGACGATGGAGTTGAAGACGGCCTTGGAGCGATCGCCCTCGAGCCGCGCGACGGGGAAGGACTGGATCGAGCGCACGGGGCGCAGGAGCACGTAGTTGTTGACGTAGACGCCGTCCTCATCGACGTTGATGCCCGTTCGCGGCCGGACATCGAAGTCCTCGGCCCAGTTGTGCACCATCGTGAAGGTGAGCTTGGCTCCCTTGCCGACGTAGAACTCGGAGATGCCGGCATGCAGCCCCTCCTGCGACATCGGTGTGGATGTTGCAGCCGGTCATGACGACCGCCTCGGCACCGTCCTCGACGACGATGACGTTGTGAACGTTCTGGCTCACGTTGTTCTCGGAGATGAAGAGGCAGGCCTGGATGGGCTTCTCGACCTTCTGACCTGCCTTCGACGCGGATGAAGTAGCCCTCGGTCTGATGCAGGGCGGTGAGTGCGGTGTACTTGTCCTTGCCGGGATCGACCGCGCGCCACCAGTACTTCTCGAGCATCTCCTCGGGGTACTTCTCGAGCGCGTCCTCGGTCCCCATGATCTCGATCTGGCCGTCGTAGGCGTCCATGACGCTCTCGTATATGGGAGTGCGGTCGAGCTGGAAGAAGGAGGCAGAGCGCTCCTCCTTCTCGTCGGTCGTGAAGCCGCTCATGAGAGCGGCCTCGCGAATCTGCTTGTCGAGCGATTCGAGTGAGGCGATCTGGTCGTGTTCGGATATCGAGGTGAACCGCGAGATGTCGATGTCGGGCCCAAGAGCGGCCTGCTTGTCGACAGCGGCCTCAGCGGCGGCTCGTATCTCGGCGAGGCGCTCCTCGGCGTTGAAGGTCACGGTTGTTGGCATAGCGCACACTCCACACACTTCTCGTAGCCCTGTCGGGCGATCTCTTCGATCAGGTCGCGCGGGTTGCCCTGGCAGGCAAGGCGTCCGCTGTAGAGCACGTGGCCCACATCGGCGTTCACGAACTCGAGGATGTGGCCGGTGTGAGTGATGATGAGCCCCGAACGCTGACGCGTCGCTCACGCGTTCTCCCTTGAGCAGCTCGTTGATCGCACCGCCCACGACAGCGATGTTGTCGAGGTCGACCCCGGACTCCGGCTCATCAAAGAGTGCGAGGTCAGGGCTCTGGGCGAGGAGCTGGCCCATCTCGGAGCGCTTGGCCTCTCCGCCGGAGAAACCCATGTTGACCTCGCGCTCCAGCATGTAGCCGAGGTTGAGCTCCTCGGCGAGCTCGTCGAGGCGGTCCTGGTCAAGCTGGCCTCCGGCTGCCACCTCCATGATCTGGCGCAGCTTGACTCCGCGGACAGCAGGGGGGCGCTGGAAGGCCACGCCGATACCCATGCGGGCTCGTTCGTCGATCTCGAGGGCGAGCAGGTCCTCGCCCTTGAACGTGATCGAGCCGCTCGTCACGTCGTAGCCTGGGATACCGATGATGGTGTTGAGCAGCGTGGTCTTGCCACCGCCGTTGGGGCCGAGGAGTACGTGGGTCTCGCCCTCGGCGATATCGAGGTTGATCCCGCGAGAGGATCTCTCGGTCCCCGACGCTCACGTGCAGGTCCTCGATCGCCAGCAACGGGGGAGTGGTCGTCTCGGTCATGGCGCTCCTTCTCTTGCTGCAGCTTCCCGCCCGGCCGAGTCCCATGAGGGTGAGGACCGAGCAACATCCTGGTAAGTGTACCCCTGCGACACGGTGGTTCGTCACCCCGTTGGGGTCGTGGGGCTGATGGGCGCGTACACGCCGCTGAACAGGGCGGGGTTGGCTCAGGGCGACGCCGAGGAATACACTGTGAGGCCTGTCCAACAAGGGAGGACTAGCTATGCGCGCGGAATCTCTCGCGTTTCTGAAGGAGCTTGTCGAAGCACCGTCGCCGTCGGGCTACGAGCAGCCGGCTGCGAAGGTCTTTCGTGACTACGTGACGCCGTTCGCCGATGAGGTCGAGACCAACGTCATGGGCTCGGTCCACGCTCTGGTGAAGGGGACCGGCGATGGCCCGAGCCTCATGCTCGCCGGGCACATCGACGAGATCGGCTTCATGGTCACCTACATCACCGACGATGGGTTCTGCGCATTCGCACCCATCGGTGGCCACGACCCGCAGATCCTGCCGGGCGCGCGTGTCCGAGTGCATACCTCCGAGGGACCGCTGCTCGGCGTGCTCGGCCGCTTGCCGATCCACCTGCTGGAAGAGGACGAGCGCAAGCAGGTCGTGAAGATGCACAAGATGTTCATCGATCTGGGGCTTCCCGCCGACGAGGTGAAGGAGCGCGTGCGTGTCGGCGATCCGGTCACCTACGATGTCGGCTTCGAGGAGTTCGGCAACAACATGGCCGTCTCCCGTGCGTTCGACGACAAGATGGGTGCGTGGGTCTGTGCCGAGGTCGCACGCGAGGTTGCAGGGAAGGGCGGCGCCAAGGGCGATCTCATCGCGGCCGCCACCGTTCAAGAGGAGATCGGTCTGCGAGGCGGCATCACCTCTGCCTATGGGGTCGATCCGGTCGTCGGCATCGCCGTCGAGGTCGGACATGCGACCGACTTCCCGGATGTCGACAAGCGCAAGCACGGCGAGGCCAAGGTCGGCGCGGGCCCCATCATCACCCGCGGCGCCAACATCAATCCCAAGGTGTTCGAGCTGCTCATTGCGGCTGCCGAGGCCGAGGATATCCCGTTCCAGACCGACGGCCAGCCGCGGGGCACCGGCACCGACGCCAACGCCATCCAGCTTGCTCGCGGGGGCAAGGCTGCAGCGCTCGTCAGCGTGCCGCTGCGCTACATGCACACGCCCACAGAGACGCTCTCGCTCGATGACCTCGAGGCGACGGTGGCTCTGCTGGTCGCGTTCGTCTCACGTCTCGAGCCGGGAACGGACTTCACTCCGTAGGGAGTGAGGCGAACGTGCGGCGCGCTCGAAGCGCCCGCGCCCACGCGTTGCCGAGGAGCTCAGGATGGCCCGCGAGAACAAACTCATAGCGAAGAACAAGAAGGCACGCCACGACTACTTCATCGATGAGACGTTCGAGGCCGGGATCGAGCTGACCGGCACCGAGGTCAAGTCGCTGCGAGAGCGTGGCACCGCGCTGCGCGACAGCTTCGCCACCATCCGCAGGGGCGAAGCGTGGCTGCACAACGTCCACATCCCGCCGTACAGCCACGGCAACCGCGCGAACGTGGATCCCGACCGCATGCGCCGGCTGCTGCTGCACAAGAAGGAGATCCGCTACCTGCAGGGCAAGACGCAGGAGCGCGGCAATACGCTCGTGCCGCTGTCGATCTACTTCAACGACCGCAATCGCGCGAAGGTCGAGCTCGGTCTGGCGCACGGCAAGAAGCAGTACGACAAGCGCGCCGACATCGCCAAGCGCGACCAGGAGCGCGACGTCGAGCGCGCTCTCAAGGAGCGCACGCAGGGCTCCTAGGTCGCCAGCTTGCACCGCCAGCAGGCTCCGCGCAGTCGTCGCTGTCAGTACCGGTGTATACTCTAGTGCCCGGGTCACCAGTTGTGACCTGCGGGATGCACGTTGACATCCCACCTCTTGGGGGCGACTGGTTTCGACACGGTAGTCCTGAGGGAAGAAGCAGGCCGAGGTCGCCTTACCTCGTTAAACAGGGGCAACAGTCGACAAGCGTCGACAATGATCTAGCTCTCGCTGCCTAAATAGAGCAGCGACGTCGCTCCGGGGTGCGTCCCCGACCTTGGAATCCGACGTCATTCAGGGGACTCACCGAGTAGCCGACCGACGATACGCTGCCGGGACATACCATCGTCTAGGAAAGGCCACGCGGGTCACCGGGTGTCGGCCTGACCGAATGCCAACCGGCTGACTGAGCCTGGAGATGCTTCCCAGGGGGCTGTCGTGGACCGGAGTTCGATTCTCCGCGCCTCCACCAGACCAAGAGCACGGGGCGAGATGCCCCGTTTCCGCTGAAGCCCGCCTGTTCAGGGCGGGCTTCTGTGCGTTCTCGACCTGCCGTGGGGGCCGTGACGAACCCAGCCGTGCTGGGAATCTAAGCCATATGGACACAGTGTGGACGGATGACAAGGGAGGGTCATGAGTCCTGATCCTGAGCCGGAACAGAGCCATGAGCAGGCACCGTCCTTCTCTCCGTCTCCCGCCGACCTCGATGAGGCCGTTGTCAGCGTGCTTGCGCGCATGCCGATGCCGGCGTGGGCGATCAACTCCAGCTGCGACCTCATCTATGTGAATCCTGAGTGGAAGCACGTTCACGGGCCGCTGCATCGACCAGGAGTGTGGAGACGGCTGGCTTTCCGGCGTGCTTGCCTGAGGATCGCACCGGTCTGCGCCATGCGTGCCGGGACGCTCTGGTGCACAGGCAGCCCTTCACGATGGAGTTCCAGCTCAGACGCGCGGACGGACAGTACCGCTGGCTCACCTGCTTCGCGACCCCCGTCGCGCTCGAAGACGGATCGACCCAGGGCGTTGTGGGCATGTGCATGGACCTCACCGACCGGCGCCAGCGCGAAGAACAGCTCGCCTACATGGCGACACACGATGCGCTCACGGGTCTGCCCAATCGCCGGATGCTGCAAGAGACGCTCGGCCGGGCCATCAACCGCGCGCGCCGAGGAGAGCCGGGTGCGCTACTCCTCCTCGACATGGACAACCTCAAGGCCTACAACGATGCTCTCGGTCACCTTGAGGGAGACCAGGCGCTCATCAACTTCTCGCTTCATGCTGCAGCGCCACCTGCGGGCAGGTGATCTGCTCGCCCGCATCGGTGGGGACGAGTTCGTCGCTCTGCTCGAGAGGACCTCGCTCAAAGAGGCGATCGTCATCGCGGAGCGCATGCGCCTGGCAGCTCGCGAGAGCTTCGTCGCAGACGCGGGCCTCTACGAGCTAGGCATGAGCGCAGGGCTGGTCCCCATCGACGGTTCACTCGACGGCAACGCGCTCATCGATGTCGCCGACACGGCGCTCTACGAGGCCAAGGACTCGGGGCGCAACCGAGTCGTCGTGCGCGAGGAGGCCTCGCTAGAGGCGGACACCAAGGAGGAACGTCTGCTGGCGCGCGTACGAGAGGCGCTTGCCGAGAAACGCTTCCGTCTCTACTACCAGCCTGTGGTGCGTCTCTCAGATCAGAAGGTCGTCTACTTCGAGTCCCTCTCGCGGATGATCGACAGTGATGGCAGCATCCTCGTGCCCGGCGAGTACCTCACAGCGGTCGAGCGTTCCGGGCTCATGCCGCGGCTGACGCGAGTGAACATCGCGATGATCCTCCAGGCCCTCGTCGACCACAGCGACGCTGTCATCTCGCTCAACGTCTCGGCAGCTGATCTGGCCGACGACTCGCTGCCACGCTTCATCGAGGAGGAGCTCAGGCGACGCAGTGTGGCGCCGGACCGGTTCGTCTTCGAGATGTCGGAGGGCGCGGTGGTTGCCAATCTCTCCTCGGCGCGCTACTGGATGCAGCGCTTGCGCCCGATCGGCACCCGGTTCGTCCTGGACGACTTCGGCGCCGGGCTCGGTCTGTTCAACCTCCTGCGTGACCTGGACTTCGAGCAGGTCAAGCTTGATGGATCGATCGTGCGAGCCCTGCACGCCGACGGCGACAGCATGCAGTTCGTCTCGGCCGTTCGCTCGCTGGTCGAGTCGCAGGGCCGGGTCGCGGTCGCGTCGTGGGTCGAGACGGAAGGGCTTCTGGAGAGCGTTCAGGAGGCAGGCTTCTCGGTGGGCCAGGGCTATCACATCGAGATGCCCGATCCCGATCTCGGGCGGTTGCTTGAGATCTACGAAGTCGTATCCCGTCGCGGGGACTAGCGAAGGCACTCGCGGCATCGGCTAGAATCGGCTGAGCGACCCACGACGAGAGAGACGCATGCCCGAGACCAGGTTCGGCTTCACCCAAACGGAGTGGATCGAGATGCGCGACGAGATGCGTCGCGTGCTCTCGGAGATAGCGCGGACGCGCACCACGATCACGTACGGCGATCTCGTGACGCGCGTGTCCGGCAGGCGCATCTCGCCCAGGTCCGCCGCCTTGGCGGCTCTGCTCGGCGACGTCTGCAGCGCTGAGGACGCCGAGCGCGGCACGATGCTCGGCTCGGTCGTCGTGCGGGCAGACAGCGGCATCCCAGGTGAGGGCTACTTCCGGCATGCCGCGGAGCTCGGCCGTGACGTGAGCGACCCGGACGCGTTCTGGCGCGCTGAGGTCACGAGAGTCTGGGACGTGTGGGAAGCCGAGGCAGCGGACGGACGCGGACGTGGCAGCCGGTATGGGGCAGGGGGCGGGCTCGTGATCGAGTGGGCTTCAGGAGCTCCCTCCGTACCTCAAGTACATCGTGCTCACGTTCGTTCCATGGGTCGAGCTGCGCGGCGCCATCCCGCTCGCGGTCCAGCAGAGCGAGCGGCTCTACCTGCCGCTGATCTTCCTCGTGAACTGGCTCATCTTCTTCCCTGTCTACTTCCTGGCCGAGTGGTTCTACGAGCTCTTCCCCGAAGGCTCATGGCTGCACCGCAAACTCGAGCGCATCCGCCAGAAGGCGCACCCCAAGGTGGAGAAGTACGGCGTCTTCGGTCTGGCGCTGTTCGTCGGCATCCCATTGCCGGGCACCGGGGCGTACTCGGGCTCGCTTGCGGCGTGGTTGCTCGACATGGAGTGGAAGCGCGCCTTCGTCGGAGTGGGGCTTGGCGTCGCGCTTGCGTTCACCATCGTATGGGGCCTCTCCGAGGCCGTCGCCGCCGGCATCCGGCTCTTCTAGGAGCTTCAGATGGCCGCCCGCGCCGAAGAGACCCTGAGAGATGTGCTGGCAGGAGCGCCAGGCCTTGTTCGCGGGATCACCTACGTCCCCCCGGAGCTCCTTGCGGTGGCCATGCACGTTTCTGAGGCGGACGCGCTGCAGGCAGCCTGCGCGGCGATGGAGCTCGAGTTCGCCTTCGTCAGTGCCGAGCACCATGGCGCTGCCGAGTCCGCGCGTGCGCTTGCCGAGGCGGGGGTCGCCTCGTTCTGGTCGGTTCCGGGGCCGCTCGGCATCCTGGCCGAGAAGACCGGCTGGCGACGTCTTCTGATGGACACGATCGAGGACCCTCGGGGGCTTGGCTCGGCGCTGGACGAAGCGTGCAACGCGCTGCTGTGAGCAGGTAGACGAGGCGGCCGAGGAGCGTTCGTTCGCCTTCGTGGTGGCTGATGATCTGGCGGGTGCAGACGGGATGATGCTCTCTCCCGATTGGGTGATCGACGAACTGGCGCCCCGGCTCTCACAGATCGCCACGTATGCCGAGGATCGGGGGGTGGTTCCCGTCTTCCACTCCGACGGCGACGTACGCACGGTGCTCAAAGCTATCGGTCGCGCCGGCTTCCTAGCGATCCATACCGGAGGCGCAGGGTGGCCGGCGTTCGAGCAGATGCGCGATGCTGCGAAGGCTGCGGGGCTTGCGGTGATCGGAGGGCTTGAGGGCGAGGACCTCAGGGCGGGCGAGCTGGCGGCTATCGCTGCCGGTTCCCGTGCGGCTGTGGCGGGAGCCTCGGGCGGCCTACTCGTGGCTGACGATGGCGGCCTGACCACGGTCAAGGAGGTCTCAGCGCTGGCCTCTGCCCTGGGCGCAGCGAAAGGGCGCGGCTTCTCGGAGGGTATAGAGAACTGATGTCTACAGGGTGATCGATCTGGGCTGCGCACGTGAGACGCTACGTGACCGGGCGAGGATCGAGACCCTCGCGACAGAGAGGACCACATGTTCGCTGATGCGATCGAGCAGGCGGGGGCGTACACGTGTCCGTACGTGGCGATGCGACGCAAGCACGACGGCACTGTCTTCAGCAACATCGGAGCTTTCGTGGTCCTCAACTCCGATGGATGGGTCCTGACGGCAGCGCATATCGTCGACGAGGTGCGCCGGGCCCGGGCCTCGGTCGAGGCCGGCCGCAAGCTTGAGGCGCAGCTGACGGAGCTTGCGGAGCGCGAGGGGGCCGATGCCAAGGGTCGCAAGCACGAGTCACGCAAGATTCGTCAGCAGCTAGACGACTATCTCGCGCAGAGTCTTGAGATCTGGGCGGTACCGGGCTTCGTGGAGATGAAGCCTCGCGTTGTCGAGAGCCATGTCGAGACCGAGTCGGACCTGGCGCTGTTGCGCCTCGAGCCCTTCGATGCCGATCAGCTTCTCTCCTATCCCGTTCTGCGGCCACAAGCCGATGTCATCCGGCCAGGTATCGCTGTGGCGCGCGTCGGATATCCGTTCCACAGCGTCGAAGCCGAGTACGACGACGAGCGCGCCTCCTTCGACATCACCGCGGGCTTCCCCGTACCGATGTTCGTCTCAGATGGCATCGTGAGCCGGTTTCGTGCGCTGAAGCACGACGACGGACGGGAGCACACGTTCATCGAGACATCGACTCCCGGGCTCCGGGGTCAGAGCGGTGGCCCGCTCGTCGACGCGGAGGGGCGGCTGGTAGGGCTGCAGTCGAGAACCGTCCACTACGATCTCGGGTTCGACGCGCATGTCGAGCGAGATGGGAATCGAGAGACCGAGCGGCAGTTCCTCAATGTGGGCGAGGCGGTCCATGTGGACACGATTCGGGCGCTGCTGCAGGAGAACGATGTCAGGTGCGACGGACTGTAGCGCGCAGGGCCGAAGCTGCATGGCGCGGCGATACCGGTCGACGGGGGGTTCCTGTCTTCGTAGGTGGTGTCGAGCTTCGGGTCGTCCTAGGCGTACTGGACCTCGGTCTTGAGGATGCTCATGAAGGCGTCGACGACCTTGGGGTCGAACTGCTTGCCCGAGTGTGAGTCGATCTCGAGCTTGGCCTCCCACGGAGTGCGGCCCGTCCGGTAGGGGCGGTCGGTGATCATCGAGTCGTAGGAGTCTGCCACTGCCAGGATCCTCGCACCGATGGGGATCTCTTCTCCCGTCGCACCGTGGTATCCGGATCCGTCGTAGCACTCGTGGTGGTAGTGGATGAGGGGCAACGCGGACTCGAGGAGTCCGCCGACAGGCTCGAGAAGGATCGGCCCGGCTGTCGCGTGGGTCTTCATGTGTTCCCATTCTTCAGGTGAGAGCGAACTCGCCTTGGTGAGTACATCGATGCTGACATCGATCTTGCCCACGTCGTGCAGCAACCCCGCCACCCGGATGTTCTCGCAGTCAGCGTCGGTCAGCCCGAGCTCTCGTGCGATCCTGCACGCCAGTTCCGCGACGCGGACGGAGTGGTTCTGCGTGTAGCCGTCCACGTTGTCGATGAACTTCGCCAGGATCTCGATGATGCCCTCGTAGGCCCGGTACAGATCGTCCATGCTGCGGTTTCGCGCTTCGTTGACTGTCCCGACGACCCACGCTGTGAGCAGAAGGAAGGCACCCCACAAGAATATGTTGAGCGCCGGACTGGCGAGTGGACCTCCCGCGAAGAGCTCAGGGTCGATGATCGCGAAGAACACTATGAGGAGGACAGCCACCACTGCTGTGAGCATGCCCTTGTTGCGGCCAAGCTGGTAGGCGGAGATGAGCACAGGGATGTAGAAGAAGTTGAGGAATGCCAATCGGTATGGCAGCACGAGCACAGTGAGCGCAGCCGCGAGCACGAGGATGACGACCAGGATCGCCTCGAAGTGGTCGTTCACGATGCGCTTGACAGTGCTCACGCGCGGCCCCCCTCGGCCAACGGTGCAGATGACAGCGTACATCCTGCCTATCGGAGCGGCTATGAGCTTGCTTGAGGCGGTCGCACCATCGGCTGCGATATGGGGACGGACGGCGGGCCGTGCGGGCGAAGCGGGCCCAACTTGCCCGGGCCAGCCGCGGTCAGCCTATCGCACGATCTCGACAGGAGTCCCCATCGGGAGCGCGTCGTAGAGCTCCAACGCATCAGCGTCAACGAGAGCGATGCATCCCTGTGTCCAATCCGTCTCGATGCCCCCACCATGGATCATGATCTCGCCGCCGAGGGGCGTGGTCCAAGGGGGTCTCTCGTACCGGCGAAGCGCGTCGGCGATGGTTCTGAACTGCCGCTTGGTGATGAGTCCTTCCTCCAGTCCCTCCTCTGCGTGTTGCAGAGAGGGATAGGAGAGGCCAAGTGCTCTCGCGTGACGGCTCTTGGGGTTCTTCGTGCAGACGTAGAACGTGCCTTCGGGGGTCCGGCCATCGCCCTCGCGCTTCTTGTCGCCCTGTGGCGATGAGCCCAACGCTACGCGGTACGTCTTGATGCTGCTCCCGTCAGAGAAGAGATCGAGTGTCCGCGCGCTCTTGTCGATGACGAGTCGCGGATCGAGCAGCACGTCGGGCATGTGTGCTCCCGTGGTGCCGCTCTCAGGGCGACTGAGAGTCGCTCCAGGTGACTCGGTCCCGAGGGGGGCGACCTCTTCGAGCACCGCATCTTCCGCCCCGGGGTGAACCGATGGGCCTTCCGGCTCCACCGCGATCGGCTCGGCAGATCGCACGCCGGTCTCATCGGCAGCGGGAGTGCGCAAGCGGCCCCGCACGGCGAGCCACAAGAGCAAGCCCACTGAAGCCAGGATCAATACCGCGACTGAAGCTCTGCGCATCGGCGCTCCCTCCCACTGGACATGATACCCACAACGCACGCTCGCCGAGGCCCGGGTTCTCTTCCGCGTCCGCTTCCGGCCGTGCTAGGATTGACCTGCGCGTTTGTGGACGTGTCTTTGTGGCGCGCGCTTCCATCGATCGGCGTACCGGAACGGGACCCGCAGGAGGTTCAGTGGCGCTCGAGGGCAACCTCAAAGACTTCTCGCTCGAAGACATGTTCCGGCTGCTCGCATCCGGCGACAAGACCGGCACGCTCCACATGGAGCGTGAGGACGCCGAGGGGATCGTCTGCTTCAAGAAGGGGCGTGTCTTCTTCGCGTCGTCGAACTGGAACCGCGAGTCGCTCGGCAAGCGTCTGGTCAAGGCCGGCGTGATCTCACAGAAGCAGCTTCGCCAGGCCCTCGGTCTTCAGAAGATCCAGAAGAAGGAGAAGGCCGGTCGCCGGCTTGGGCCAGATCCTGGTGGACGAGGGATACCTCGAAAGCGACGTCCTCGAGGACTTCATCCAAGACCAGATCAACGACACGCTCTTCGACCTGTTCCGCTGGGACGAGGGCGAGCTCCGCTTCGAGGCGGACGAGACCTGCGAGGACGAGGACATCGGCATCTCGGTCTCGGTC
Source organism: uncultured Actinomycetes bacterium (assembly GCA_963850695.1). GTDB lineage: Bacteria > Actinomycetota > Coriobacteriia > Anaerosomatales > CAWKMJ01 > CAWKMJ01. Next base: position 304,741 of record CAWKMJ010000001.1, on the reverse strand, counting down.
GAGAACATCATCATGGAGTCCGCGCGTCGGCTCGAGCTGTGGAACCGCATCCGGCAGAAGATCCCGAGCATGGAGACGCGCTTCATCATGGCCTCGTGCACCCGGCGACAAGTCGATGGAGATACACCTCAAGCCCAAGGAGTGGATGCTCCTGTGCTACCTGCATGGCGGCCGCACCGTTCGTGAGCTTGTCGAGCTCACCGGATACAACGACTTCGAGACCGCGAAGATCCTCTACGGCATGTTCGCTGCCGGTCTCATCGAGCAGGTGGCCATGCTCGACGAAGCTGCCGTAGAGAGCTGAGGGCGGACATGGTCGGCGACGGCGAGAGCCTGGCAAAGGACCTCACGCCGGAACAGTTCGAGCGGTTCCGCGACTACATCCACAAGCACTCGGGCATCTACCTCGAGGCATCGAAGGCCGACTCGCTGCGCATCTCGCTGATCACGCGGGCGACCCGGCTGGGATTCGATGCGCTTGACGAGTACTATCGAGCTGCTCACGAGCGATGAGGCAGAGTTCAAGGAACTCATGAACCTCGTCACAATCAACGAGACGAGCTTCTTCCGGTTCCCGGCGCAGTTCGAAGCGCTTCAGGCAGAGCATCGTCCCCGAGATCACTCGAGCACAAACCGCCAGACACCAGAAGTCGTTCCGGGTCTGGTCGGCTGGATGCTCGACGGGCGAGGAGCCCTACTCGGTGGCGATGACGCTGCTCGATTCTGGTCTCGAGGGGCTTGGCTACACCACTGAGGTTCTGGGCACCGACGTCTCCACGAACGCTCTCGATGTCGCCAAGGCCGGCATCTATCCGTCGAGGGCGCTTCTCAGCGTGCCGCACACGATCTCGTCGCGGTTCTTCGAGCCCACGGCGCGCGGGTCATCGGGTCACAGACAGGGTCCGCAGCGTCGTCGACTTCCACTACCACAACCTGATCAAGGAGCCGTACCCACTCGGCCTCATGGGCAACTGGGACGTCATCTTCTGTCGCAACGTCACGATCTACTTCCGACTGGAGTCGACGAGGCGCGTCGTGGAGAACTTCTACGAGAGCCTGAATCCCGGTGGATACCTCTTCGTTGGTCACTCCGAGACGCTGACCAGCATCTCGGACCGCTTCGAGCCGGTCGAGGTCGGGGGCGTGTTCCTGTATCGCAAGGCTCGCGGACGCAGACCCACGTTCTCGTCCGTCGTCGCCGAGCGACCCTCCAAGCGTCGGGGCCGCAGGCGTTCGAAGGAGGCTCCGGCTCCCGCTGACGCACCCTGCGCGGGAGACCGTGTTCCCTGACATGGAGCCTGGGGTGATCCCTGACGTCGGCCCCGATCGAGGGCGCTGCGCTCCCGTCGAGGACGCGGCCGAGCTGCTAGGTGTCAAGGAACTCCTGGCGCAGGCACGGGACGCCTCTGCCGACGGACGACCCGAGGACGCGCTCGCGCTGTCTCAGAGGATCCTGGAGGAGGACCCGGAGAACCCTGAGGCGTTCCTGCTTGCCGCCTTTGCACACGCGGACACCGGCGATCTGGACTCGGCGCGTCCTCGAGGCCAACCAGGCACTGGCGATCGATCCGCTGATCGCGGCCGCACGCTACACCCTCGGCATCATCTATCTGCGTATGGACGATCCCATGCGGGCGCTCTCGGAGTTCAAGAAGACGATCTACATCGATGCCGACTTCCCGCTTGCCCATCTCAACCTTGCGAACCTGTATCGAGCCCAAGGGCGCGACCGACGATGCGTGCAGGGAATACGAGAACGCGATCCAGGCGTCTGTACCGCTCACCGGAGGGCGAATGGACGGCGTTTCTGGGGGGTTTCAAGCCGGATCTGTTGGCCAAGACGTGCGAACGCAGTCTGATAGAGTGTCGGAAGACGACCTAATACCTTAAGGAACCGGGCGAAATGCGCGATAATCCAAGGTACGGGCGTTAGGATGCTGAGGGGAGTCAGGAATGGCGAATGCGAGGATACTCGCGGTCGACGACAGTCCTACCATCCTTGAGATGATCAAGGCCATTCTCGAGACCGGCGGCTACGAGGTCATCACTGCGGTGGACGGGGCGGAAGCGCTCGAGACGGCACGTGCCGAGATGCCCGATCTCATTCTGCTCGACGTCATGCTCCCCAAGCTCGACGGGTATCGCGTCTGCCGCCTGCTCAAGTTCGACCAGAAGTACAAGGCGATCCCGATCATCATGCTCACGGCGAAGACCGAGGAGCAGGCGATGGCCACCGGCATCCGGACTGGCGCCAACCAGTACCTGACCAAGCCGGTCGAGCCGGAGAAGCTCCTCGAAGCGGTTGCCGAGGAGCTCGACAAGACACAGGGATAGAGGAGGCCTGCGCGTGGCGGAGTCAGCGACCATGACGACGCGGGTCCTGGATTCGCTCGTCAACTCGGGTCTTCTCACGATCGAGCAGCTGACCTCGATCCGTGAGGCCGCCGAGTCGAGCGGGATCACCCCAGGAGCTGCGCTCATCGAGCGCGGCCTTGTCACGCCCGCCGATCTCGCCAACGTCCTCGAGGACGAGCTCGGTATCCCCGCTGTCGACCTCGAGAGCTACGCACCGGACGAGGAGGCACTCGTCGCGCTGCCGGCAGACCGTGCGCGCACGCTCAACATGCTCCCGCTCTTCGAGATCGAGGGCATGCTCACCGTCGCCATCGGCGATGCCGTCGACGTCTTCAAGCTCGATGACTTGAGCGCGGAGCTTGGCCTCGAGGTCGAGGCCGTGCTGGCGGAGTCCTCTGCTGTGAGTGCGGCGATAGTGCAGTACTACGGCGATGCACCGGCCGCTCCGACGGCCGAGGACGCCGCGGCTGCAGCAGAGACACCCCCAGCGCAGCCAGAGGCGTTCGCAGGCGAGACACCCGTGCCGGCCGAGCTACCCATCGACATCATCGAGGAGGAGCCGGTTCTCGACGCAGCCGACTTCTTCGAAGCGCCCCTCGAGGACGCACCTGTGCCCGTGGTCGCCGAGGCCATCTCCGTCGAGGAGGTCGCTGAGGAGGTCGCCGAGCTCACAGCAGCCATGGAGACGATCGAGGAGGTCGTCGAGGCCGCGGAGCCTGACGGACCTGCTGCGGTCGATCTCGACGTGCTGGCGGTCGCCGATCCCGGCAAGGTCGCGATCCTTGTCACCGAGATACTCGAGGATGCGGTCGCGCGGGGAGCGCAGCGCATCCACATCCTGCCGTACAAGAACGACTTCTTCCTCGTCTACCGGGTCATGGGTCGCCTCGAGAAGGTCGCAAGCGCACCCATCTCGATGCAGGCGGCGCTGATCGACGGCTTCAAGAGCTTCGCGAAGCTCAGCTCGGTGCCGGCGAGTCTGCCCGCGCTCGGCAGGTTGAAGACGCACGTCGCGGACAAGGACCTGACGATCACGGTGTCGTCGGTTCCCACGGTTGCCGGTCAGCGCATGGTCATCTCACTCGCCGCGGGCCGGCCCGAGCCGCGCTCACTCACGGGCCTGGGCATGAGCGAGGCCGAGGCTCGAGCTCTGAACGCCATGGTCGAGCGAGGGCGTGGGATCCTTCTGGTCTGCGCTCCGGTCGCTGGCGGACGCAGCTCGACCTACTACGCGCTTCTTGCTCATGCGGCGCAGGCGGGCAAGACGGTCTACTCCGTCGAGCGCGCGATCGACTACGAGATCCCGGCGGTAGCGCAGGTGCTCGTCAATCCCGGGCTCTCGGTCGGTGCGGAGTCCTACTTCTCGGCGGGAATCGCACAGGACACGGACGTGATGGCGATCGATGCCGTGCAGTCCGTGGAGGAGATCCACCTTGCCATCGAGGCGGCTGGACTCGGCAAGCTCGTGATCGCGACGTTCTCCGGCGGAGACATCGTCACCGGAGTGAGCCGCATGCTCGACCTGGGCGTCGAACCCGTCTCGCTTGCTGCTGCACTGACGCTGGGCGTGGGCCAGCGCCTCGTTCGTGTGAACTGCCCCAACTGCTCTCAGGAGGTCGACGCGACCCTCGCCGAGCACATCCCCGGGGCTCCGCCCGGAATAGTCGCCAAGGCCGGCTCGGGCTGTGCCAACTGCGGCAACACCGGCTTCCTCGGTGCGACCGGCATCTACGAGGTGCTGCCGTTCACCGAGTCCGTGCGGGCCACGATCGCCCGAGGCGGGAGCGAGCGTGAGATAGCCGCTGCAGCGCAGGCCGCCGGCATGCGACCGATGGTGTCATCGGGCTTGGCCAAGGTAGAGGCCGGGCGGGTGAGCCCTGAGGAACTCAACCGGGTTCTGAGGTTCTGGGAATGATAGGCACCACACGATGACGGCTGGCAAGACACCGGAAGACCGACCCAAGAAGGCAGCGGGTCGCTCCACAGCTGGCAGCGCGTCGTCGGCCAAGGGTGGCCGCAAGCCAGCGGCGAAGAAGACGACGCGGAAGGCTGCGAGCAAGCCTGCTGCGAAGAAGACGAAGGCGCCGGCGCTTGACTCAGCCGAAGAGGCGGTCGCGGACGCCGCACAAGCGGAGAAGACCGTGGCTGCCGAAGGTGCCGAGGCTATTCGAGAGGAGCCGATGGAAGAACGCGCAGACGATTCTCCAGCAGTGACCGAGCCGGTCGTGGTACAGCAGGAAGCAGGTCTCGAGGGCGCAGCAGTCGACCTGCTGCAAGCTCCCGAGCCCGACCAGGACGAAGGCGGGTCGTCGGACCTCCCTTCAGACATGGCGGACAAGATCATCGCGTTCCAGCTGGCTGGGCAGCACTACGCCGTGCCCATCGGCGTGGTTCAGGAGATCCAGCAGATCGTCGAGTTCTCGGAGATTCCTGCTGCTGGCGGTGCGGTCGTCGGCATGGTGAATCTGCGTGGCTCGGTGATTCCGGCGATCGACATGCGCTTCCTCATCGGCCTGGAGCCCAGGGAGTACGCTCTCGACACCCCGATGATCATCTGCCACGCGCACGGGCAGCTTGTGGCGCTCGTCGTCGATCATGTCGAGGACGTGATGACCATGCCGGCTGGCTGTCTGGATCCGCCGCCCAACATGCACAGCCTCTCGACGAAGATGATCGGCGTGTGTCGGATGGACAGCGAGCTCGTCTACCTGCTCGAGGTCGAGAACCTCGTGGCCCCGGTCGAACTGCCGAGGGGGCGATGACCCATGGGTGAAGAGGGACCGAGCTTGGCTCCGTCGCTCATCCACAGTGCCGATGAGATCCTCAAGGAACGCGCACTGTCGCTGGCTCGCGAGACCGTCGACGATGAGGATCGCGATGTCCATGGGCATCCTCCTCTTCCGGCTGGACGAGGAGTGGTACTCGGTCAGGGTCGAGGACGTGCGCGAGATCTATCAGGAGTACGTCGTGACCTCCGTTCCGTGTACGCCTGACTTCGTTCAGGGTGTCGTGAACATACGCGGCGAGATCATCTCGGTCACCGATATCGCGAGGCTCATGCGCCTTGGGTCGGTTGCCCCGGTCGAGGGGCAGAACCCCCCGGCCATCGTGATCCAGAACGAGGATCGGGCGACTGCGATGGTCGTCGATGAGATCGGCGACATCGCGGAGATCCCCCTCGACGGGGTCGAGCCCCCGCTTTCGGTCATGGATCGGTCACAGGCCGAGTTCGTAGCTGGTTCCGTGTACGTGGATGAGCGCCTGATCGGGCTTGTCAACGTCGACCGCATCCTCAAACCCATCGGAGCTAGGCGAGTGAAGACCACCACCGGGAGGACATCATGATCGGCTCATTGATCGAGAAGTTCAGAAGCAAGTTCCTGTGGAAGTACTCGCTCGCCAACATCCTGTTGTTCTTCGTGTTCAACGTGCTTGCAGTGGGGGCTCGCGTGGTACGTGTTCAGCGACGAGATCGGTGACGTCACTGCTGCGAGGTTGGCGCAGGACCTCGGCATCCTCGTCGCGGGGGTGATAGTTCTCTCGATCGGCTGGATAGTCGCGTTCGTGCTCGTGGGCAGGAGGTTCATCGCGCCACTGGACAAGGTGGTCGAGAGCGTGAAGGCGGCCTGCCAGGGCGAGATCGGCATCAAGGTGGATGTCGACTCGTCAGACGAGTTCGGCGTGCTGGCCAAGTCCTACAACCAGATGCTCGACCTGATCGTCTATCTCATCCGGCAGACCCAGGAGTCGTCCAAGCGTCTGGCGCAGTCGTCGAGCGAGATCCTGTCGGCGACAGAGCAGCAGGCATCCGGCTCGGCCGAGCAGGCCGCATCGATCAGCCAGACGACCGCGACGATGGAGGAGCTCGCTGCCACGTATCGGCAGATCGCCGAGAACGCCAACCAGGTCGTCAACATGGCCGAGGCCTCACTCGGCAGCGCCGAGTCCGGTCAGCAGGCGGTCGCCAACACCCTGAGCTCCATGGAGGAGATCAAAGGCCGCAGCCAGTCCTCGGCGAACAAGATCCTCTCGCTCGGGCGAGCGAAGCCAGCAGATCGGTCAGGTCCTCGAGATCATCAACACCATCGCCGACCAGACCAAGATCCTCGCGCTCAACGCGGCTATCGAGGCCGCGCGTGCGGGCGAGGCCGGCAAGGGCTTCTCGGTCGTCGCGATCGAGATCCGGAAGCTCGCCGAGTCTGTCGTGGACTCCACGAGCGAGATCTCGACGATCATGATCGAGATCCAGACAGCCGCCAACGAGCTCGTCATGGCCACCGAGCAGGAGCTCAAGCAGGTGCAGTCCGGCGTCGAGCTTGCCCAGGTCACGGGTGAATCGCTCGACCAGATCCTTGAGATGATCGAGCAGACGACCGTTGCGGCCAAGGAGATCTCCGCGGCTACGCAGCAGCAGAAGAGCGCCACAGACCAGGTCGTCAAGGCGATGCGGGAGGTCGCGGCTGTCGCGCAGCAGACGGCGGCAGGCGGGCGTCAGGTCGCGGGTTCGGCCGAACAGCTGTCGTCGATCGCCAAGGAGTCCTCGCAGGTCGGCTCGGCGTTCAAGATCGTCGAGTAGCCACAGCTCAGCCAGGAAGGACACGGAATGGTCGATTTCGACCGCAGTGCGTTCATATCGAAGTTCCAGGAGGAGGCGAGCGATCTGCTGCAGCGCCTGAACGAGGGCGTTATCACGCTCGAGGGGGACCCGAAGAACGGCGAACTCGTCGACCAGATGCTGCGGGATGCCCATACGCTCAAGGGAAGCTCGCGGATGGTCGGGCTGATCGAGATCTCCGACATCGCGCACCGCCTCGAAGACATCATGGTCAAGGTGCGCGATGGGGACATGGAGTACACGGCCGATCTCAGTGACCACTTCTTCGAGGCGCTCGACGCCATCGTCTATCTCGCCGACAACGCAGGCAAGGACGTCGAGATCGAGATCGACCTCGAGGCGCTGCAAGATACCCTCAACGAGGTCGCCGAGGGCGGACAGACGACGGCGGGAGTACAGGCAGCCGGCTCTGCCGACATGAGCACCGAGACAGCACCGCTGAGACGGAGGCGGCCGCCGCGCAGACGCCGACGTCGACGGAGATGTCGACGACGACATCGATGAAGACGATGACCTCCTCGATCTCGAAGCACGACGAGGAAGACATGGTGCGCAAGAGCCCCAAGGGCGGCGCACCGGTCCAGATCGGTCCTGGTGAGCAGGGCAGCGCGGCTCTCCGCTCGAAGGTCCAGCCCACCATCCGCATCACGCACGAATCAGATCGACCAGCTGCTCAACCTGATCAGCGAGGTCGTCATCTCGCAGATCAAGGCCGATCAGCGCTCCCTGGAGCTGCGGCAGGGGCTCAGTGAGTTCTCGGACATCTGGAACGCGTGGATCCGCGTGAAGTCCACGATCAACGCGATCAACGCCGAGGAGGACGGTCTCCTCGACAACATCCTCGAGGATCTTCAGACCGCTCGACAGTCTGCTTGCCGATCGGCGTCGGGCGCTCAGCTCGTTCACGAAGGCGTACGCCGACGACGCCGCGCGGACGACGATCGTCGTCAACGATCTCCAGGAACAGGGTATGCGCCTGCGCATGCTGCCGGTGAGCACCGTGTTCAACACGTTCCCGCGAGCTACGCGCGATCTTGCGCGTTCGTTCAAGAAGGACGTCGAGCTCGAGATGGAGGGCGGCGAGACCGAGCTCGACAAGAAGGTGCTCGAGGAGATCAACGACCCGCTCATCCACATCATGCGAAACGCGATCGACCATGGCATCGAGACTGCCGAGGAGCGCAAGGCAGCTCGGCAAGCCGGCCAAGGGCAGCATCCACATGGCGGCGCGGCAGGAGGGCGACCACATCGTCATCGAGGTCTCGGATGACGGTCGGGGGATCGACCCCGACAAGGTGCGGGCATCCGCCGTCCGCAAGGGCTACATCACCGAGGCCGAAGCGAAGTCCATGACCGATCGCGAGGCACAGTATCTCATCTTCGAGAAGGGCTTCTCGACGAGCGCCATCATCACGGAGATATCCGGGCGTGGCGTCGGGATGGATGTCGTTCGCGAGTTCATCGTCGAGAAGCTCAAGGGCTCTCTGGATGTGCAGAGTGAGCTCGGCGAGGGCACGACCTTCAGGCTCACGATCCCGCTCACGCTGGCGATCATCCGCGCGCTCATGCTGCGCGTAGGCGATCAGGTCTTCGCTCTTCCCACCGCCTCGGTCGAGGAGACGACTGCGCATCGAGCCCGAGCGAGATCATCAAGGTCGAAGGTCGAGAGGTCATCAGGCGCCAACGGCGGACGATTCCGCTCGTCTCCTTGAGCGACATCCTCGGCGTGCCCGCGATCGGCCACGAGGGCGCGAAGATCCCCATCGCGACCATAGGTTTCTCCGGGCATCGCATGGGCTTCATCGTTGATGCGCTGGTGGGCGAGCAGCAGATCGTCATCAAGACACTCGGCGATCATCTCGCCAAGGTGGACAACGTCGCCGGCGTGACGATTCTTGGCGCCGGGGAGGTCGTTCCCATTCTCAACGTCCCTGATCTCATGGAGAACGCGCGTGTTCGTTCCGGACAGAAGGCAGGCCCGGCCGCGGTAGAGGAGCACTCAGGGCCCATGAGCGTCCTCATCTGCGAGGACTCGTTCACCACGCGCGAGCTGGAGCGCTCGATCTTCGAGGCGGCAGGCTATGAGGTCGAGGTCGCCATCGATGGTGCCCAGGGCCTGCAGAAGCTGCAGGGAGGGACTCGATCCGGATGCCGTGGTGTCCGACGTCCAGATGCCCAATCATGAACGGCTTCGAGCTCACCCGTGCGATCAAGTCCGATCCCGATCTGCAGGACATCCCGGTCATCATCGTCACCTCGCTCGAGCGTGACGAGGAGAAGGCGGAGGGCATCGACGCCGGCGCAGACGCCTACATCACGAAGTCCGTGTTCAACCAGGACACGCTCCTTGACACTGTCGACAGGCTCATCCGCTAGGCGGCTCACGTAGTGACAGATTCCCGCATCAAGGTCCTCATCGTTGACGACTCGCTGGTTGCACGCGAGATGCTGGCTCAGATTCTTGGCAGCGACGCCGAGATCGAGGTCGTCGGCATGGCCCGCGACGGTCAGGAGGCGATCGACGCGGTTCAGCAGCTCGAGCCCGATCTCATCACGATGGACATCCACATGCCAAGGATGGATGGACTCCAGGCCATCGAGCAGATCATGGCGTACCACCCGACTCCGATACTCGTCGTCTCCTCCTCGGTGCATGGCGAAGGCATCGGCCGCGCCTTCGACGCTCTCCAGAAGGGAGCCCTCGAGGTACTCAAGAAGCCCGAGCCGCGGGACTGGGCCGATCTCGAGCAGATCGGCTCAGAGGTGATCCGCAAGGTCAAGGTGCTCGCTCGTGTCCGCGTCATCACACACATCAGAGGGTCGCCGCGAGCGTCCGCGCTCGGTCAGGCCGGGGCCCGAGCTCAAGCCGGGCTCGCGGTCGATCGTCGCGATCGGCTCTTCGACGGGCGGTCCTACGGCTCTCTTGTCGATCCTGGGACGACTTCCCGCCGACTTCCCGGTTCCCATCGTGATCGCGCAGCACATTGCCGAAGGCTTCGTTCCCGGCCTCGTGAGCTGGCTGGACTCCGCGTGCAAGCTGACGATCCAGGTCGCGTCCGATGGTCGGGATGTGGCTCCCGGCTATGCGTACCTTGCGCCCACGGGCACCAACCTGGTGATGGACGGCATGGTCATGCGCATGGAGAAGCCCCTCGAGGGGCAGCTCTACATCCCCTCGGCAGACACGCTGTTCGAGTCTGTCGTGCGCCAGCTATGGCCGGGGATCGGTCGGAGTCATTCTCACCGGCATGGGCGCTGATGGTGCGCGCGGTCTCAAGTGCATGCTCGAGGCCGGCGCTGCCACCATCGCGCAGGACGAAGAGACCTCGACGGTCTTCGGCATGCCGAGGGCCGCTGTGGAGCATGGCGCCGCTGGAGCGGTCGTGCCTATCGATGAGATCGCCGATGCGATCTCGGAGCTGGTGGCCACCGAGTCGGCTGCCGAGTGACGGTCGTCACACTTCGGCCCACCCGACGTTCACACTTCATAATTTGTGACCGTTCGTCACTAAGGCATCGTGGACCTCGCGCCGATGCTCTCCCCGTAAGGAACGAAGCTCGGGTCTCCGCTATCCCGACCGGCATCGGTGGGACCCGACACGGAGCTGGATGCTCCGGCGAAAGGGGTGAGTCCTCATGTCTCTCGGCCTCTATGTCTCACGTTGCGGCGGACAAGTGAGCTCCGTTGTCGACATCGACGAGGCCACACGCGACGTCAGCCAGCTCGCGGCTGTCGTGCGCGTCGTCGACGAGCTCCACGACTCCGAGGTCATCGATCGCATAGTCAGCGACATCTCCGATGCAGCGCTCGATGCGGTGGTACTCGCGGGACACTCCAGGGAGTACTACGCGAAGTCCTTCTCGGGGCGAGCAGATCAGAGATCGGCTCGTGGAGGCCGGTCTGAATCCCAACAGGGTGATCGCGGCCAACATCCTCGAGCAGGTCGCACTGGCACACCCTGACGACCCCGAGGGAGCAACCAGCAAGGCGAAGGCACTCATCGAAGTAGCCGTGCAACGCGCGACCGTCGCCGAGCCGCAGGTGGGACAGTGCGCCGAGCCGCGTCAAGTCGGTGCTGATCCTGGGTGCGACGGACGAGGCTCTCATTGCCAGTCAGCGCCTACTCCAGCTGGGCTACTCGGTCATCATCGCCGATCGCGGGACAGCCGCCGAGAACACGCGAGAGCGTGACTCGCTTCGTGCCACCGCCTCCTATCGTGTACGGACACCCGAACGCTCAGGCTGTCAATGGGGCGAGGTTCCTTGATGGACAGGGATGGCTCGGCGACTTCGAGGTCGTTCTCGAGACCGATGCCGGCCGCAACACGTATCACGTGGGGGGCATCATCATCGCCGACCCTTCGGATACGAAGTGGGTCCCCGAGCTGCGGCCTCACTTCAAGGTCGATGTCGATGATGACGGCGCCGCCCGAACCATCGATCCGACGACGCACCCGGCCGAGACCGTCGAGCCGGGCATCATGGTCATCTCGACCGCTGAGGACCAGGGCCGCCTGCGCGACAGTGTCACTGCGGCGGACTCAGCGGCGATGGCGCTCATACTCGAGCTCTCGCAGGCGCACTACACGCACTACAGCGACACTTCGGAGGTGAACGAGAAGCTGTGCGGCGGATGTGCGTCGTGCATCCGTACCTGCGCGTTCGGTGCGTGCTACATGGGCGACGACGGGCTCTCGCACGTGGACCTGCGTCGTTGCCGAGGATGCGGCAAGTGCGTCGTGTCCTGCCCGGTAGGCGCTCGCGACATCGTGAACTCTCCGCACGGCTATCTCATGTCGGCCATCCGCACGCTCGCCGAGGTCCCGACAGAGGAGCCGAAGGTCCTTGGATTCCTGTGTGGCGGGTGCGGGTACCCGGCTGGTGACCAGGCGGCGAAGAGCATCCGCAGCAACGGCGTCAGCTACCCGGCGACCTTCCTCCCGGTTCGCATACCGTGCGGCGGGCGCCTCGACACTCTCTACGTGCTGGAGGCATTCAAGACGGGCTTCGACGCGGTCGTCGGTCTTCAGATGCCGAGAGGGTCACTGCCACAACCTGATCGGCAACCTTGACATGGATCGCAGAATCAACCTGCTTCGCATCGTCCTGCGTTCGCGTCGAATCGACGACTCGCGTCTGCGGATCATCGACATATCTCCCGTTCGAGGGCGAGCGTTTCGTCGAGCAGGTCAACGAGGTGTTCGAGATGATCGACTCAGCTCGAGTTGCGAAGAGGAGGTGGCCCGATGAGCAAGCCAAGGCTCGCGCACGTGGTGCTGGGCGGCTGTGAGGGCTGCTACGTCTCGCTACTCGATGCCCATGAGGCCCTCATCGAGCTGGCCGACACCGTCGACCTCGTCCACTCGCCGCTCTCCAGACGCACGCGAGATGGACTTCGCCGACGTCGTCCTCGTGGAGGGAGCGATCACGACAGAGCATGACGTCGCTGCCCTCAAGGAAGCACGGAGCAAGGCAACGACGCTCGTGGCCGTGGGTTCCTGCGCGGCCCTCGGCGGCATCGGCGGTCTTCGCAACCTGTACACGAAGGACGAGATGCTCACGGCGATCTACGGTGACGACAAGCCCGTGGGCGACGGACTTCCCGAGGTGACATCACGCGTTCGGCCCATCTCAGATCTCGTCGAGGTGGACATCTCCGTTCCGGGATGTGCTCCGAAGACCGAGACGCTCATGTCAGCGCTCAACGCGGCCTTGGCAGGAGAGTCTTGGGAGATGCCCCGGCGCAACATGTGCGATGAGTGCCAGCGCGAGAAGCACGCGCTTCTGGAGCACAGCTCCAACTTCGTGTCGGACATGGTCTACGCGCCGATGGAGCTCGAGCACATCGACGAGACCCGGTGCTTCCTCGAGCAGGGTGTGTTGTGCATGGGCCCGATGACCCGAGAGGGTTGCGGCGCCAGGTGTACGGCGGCCAACGTTCCGTGCCGAGGATGCCAAGGGCCGAGCCGACTCGACTACGAGCAGGGCGGCAAGGCAGCGGACGCGCTCGCGGCGATTCTGCCCGCGGGTGCGATCATGATCATGGACGACCTCATCGGCACCGGCTACCGCTTCTCGATGCCGGCTTCCGTCTTCCCAACTATCGTGGACGAGGGAGGTTGCGACGATGAGTGAGACTGTGAGACTCGAGCAGGTCAAGCGCATCGAAGGGCACGGTCGCATCTCGCTGTTCGTCGATGACGCCGGCAACGTGAGCGATGCCCACTTCGACATCCTGGAGTTCCGTGGCTTCGAGCAGATGCTCAAGGACCGCATGGTCTGGGAGATGCCTCTCATCACGAGCCGCATATGTGGCGTTTGCCCGGTGAGTCACCATCTCGCGGCGGTCAAAGCGGTCGATGACCTCTATGACGTCACCATCCCGCCGGCGGCGCGCATGCTGCGCGAGACCATGCATCTCGGTGGCCTCATCCAGGACCATGCGCTGCACTTCTTCTTCCTTGCAGGACCGGACTTCCTTACCGGTGACGGCTCGGGGAGTCGCGACATCCTCGGCGTGATCAAGGGTGCGCCGGAGCTGGCACTCAAGGCGATCGGGATCCGCAAGACCGGCCAGGGCATCGTCGAGACGGTCGGCGGTCGCGCCAGCCATCCTGTCGCTGCGATTCCCGGCGGCATGAGCAAGGGCATCACGATCGAGCAGCGCGATGAGATGCTCGGCATGGTGCGAGGCGGAATGGACGACGCTCTGATGGCGGCCGAGGTGGCCCGAGAGTCGACGATGCGTCTTCTTGAGGAGAACCCGGGCTACGCCGTCACTCCGATGCCCATGATGGCGATCACGAACCCTGAGGGCGGTCTCGACTTCTACGACGGCGACATCACGGTCGTGGAGCACGGACGGGTCGACTTCTCGAGCAGTGGCCAGTCTCGCGAGTTCGACGACCCACATCGCCGAGAAGGTCGTCCCCAACAGCTACGCCAAGTCGCCGTACCTGATCTGCCAAGGGCGAGTCCGGCTCATACCGTGTCGGTCCGCTGGCTCGCCTCAACATCGCAGCGTCGATGCCCGGGCGAGCGCTCACAGGAGCTCATGGAGCTGTTCCGCGCCGAGCTCGGGCGTCCGGTGCACGCAACGCTCGCGTACCACTGGGCGCGCATGATCGAGCTCGTCGCAGGCTACGAGCGCCTGGAAGCGCTGCTCTCCGACGATGAGATCCTCTCGAGCCACGTGCGCGTGCAGGTCAACCGTGGTCCCGGCTCAGGGCACCGCAGTGATCGGAAGCGCCGCGCGGCACGCTGATCCACCACTACGAGGCCGACGATGTCGGTCGTGTCACGCGCGCAGAACTGATCGTGGCGACCACGCACAACACGGCATCACTTGATGCAGCAGTGCTGGAGGCGGTATCGGGTGACTACAAGGACGAGGCCTTGAGCGACGAGTCCATTCGCCGGATGGAACTCGGCATCCGGGCACACGACCCGTGTCTGTCGTGTGCGACGCACGAGATCGGACGGATGCCCCTGGTCGTGGAGGTGCACGCCCCCGACGGCACCCTTCTGGCAAGGAAGGGGGTCGAGTGAGATGGCAGCTTCGATGCAGGAGGCGTTCGACAGTCACGTGCGGTCGAAGCTCGAGGCATCCTTCGGCGCGGCGGTAGCCACGATGATCGTTGCCTCTGCGACGAACCAGACCTGCGCTTCGATGATCGATCTGCAGCGCGAGGACTACCTCATGCTGTGTGAGGCGATCTGCTGCCGATCAGCGTGTGGTGGACATGTGGGGCGCGGCGGAGGCCGAGTACACACTCAGGCAGTGGAGAGAGCAGGGCGGGCGCCTAGTCCGCAGCTCGCAAGCAGAGACCGTATGACCGAGGCCGCTTCGAGAGAGGCGGCCTCGGCTGTCTCCGAGAGCCCCTCGGCGTGCCCCATCTCCGGGCCCGCCACGCGACACGAGCGTCGCGTCGGGTAGCGCGCCATAGAGCGTGTCTGCGAGCGCGAGCAGGCCTGCCGGGTCGATCGCGTGGGCGTTGGTGTGCGCAGTGTCGGGGGACAAGTCCGCCCGTACGGACGGGAGGGGAGTCCCGTCGCTCGGCATCGACGAAGATGACTCGAGAGGCCTCGGCGACCTGCTCGGCCATCACGACGTCGAGCTGGGGCGTGGAGACGATCGTGACAGCGTCCAGGGGCTCCTCGCCGAGGAGGTCGGCCACTCGGCGGCCGGCGCCGTCGTCGCCGCGCGCTCTGTTCCCTATGCAGATGACGAGAGGGTGTCGCATGGGGAGAGTGTACCGCTCTGGGCAGAGTCGCGCGGGTATACTGACCGGTATGGATGACCTTCCCATCGGGATCTTCGATTCCGGCCTCGGGGGCCTGACGGTCGCAGGTGAGATCATCAGTGCTCTGCCCGAGGAGAACATCATCTACCTGGGCGACACCGCCCGCTGCCCGTACGGGCCTCGCGAACCCGACGAGGTCCGTCGCTTCGTGCTCGAGATAGGCACGTGGCTCACGCAGCATCCGATCAAGCTCATGGTCGTCGCATGCAACACCGCGACCGCCGTGGGGCTCGCGCTCGCGCAGAAGGCCTTCGATGTCCCGGTCATCGGTGTCGTCGAGCCGGGGGCACGAGCCGCCGTGCGCACGACGATGAACCACCGTGTGGGGGTCATCGGGACGGTCGGGACGATCGAGTCGGGCGCGTACTCCAACGCCGTGAGAGCGCTCGATGCCGGCGTCACGGTGTTCTCGAAGCCCACACCCAAGTTCGTGGAAGTGGTCGAGTCGGGGCTGCAGGCGCGGCCCCGGTCCGCTGGAGGATTGGCTTGCCGCCTCATCCGACGTCGTCATCCGGCCCTCGTTCTACGAACTCGCGCGCGACTACCTCGACCCGCTCAAGCGGTCCGGGATCGACACGCTCGTTCTCGGCTGTACGCACTTCCCGCTGCTCTCTCCCGCGATCCAGCAGGTCGTGGGTCCCCGCGTGAGCATCATCTCCTCTGCCGAGGAGACCGCTCGCGAGGTGACCGAGACGCTGGATGCGCGAGGCAACAGGCGCACGCCGGGCTCCGAGCCCGACAGGGTCTTCGCGACGACCGGCGACACCACGGAGTTCGCCCTGCTCGGCTCGCGTGTTCTCCGCAGAAGGATCGCACTCGGCGGAGCACGTGTCCCTGGAGACGCTTGCAGCTCTGCCGAGCGAGGAGCTGTTGGCGCTGCTGGAGAGCGAGGACGCGACATGCGCGTGACCGTCCTCGGATCATCCGCCTCCTACGCGGGTGCCGGACAGGCCTGCTGCGGGGCATCTGGTCGAGTCTGGCGAGACGCGCGTGCTCTTCGACTGCGGTCACGGTGTGCTCGCCAATCTCTCGGCGGCCATCGACCCTCTCTCGCTCGACGCGCTGTTCATCACGCACGCCCACGTCGATCACTTCGCAGACCTCTACGCGCTGCAGGCTCTGCTCCGCTACGCGCCGGAGGGGCCGGCAGACCCGCTCCCGCTCTACGCGTCTGCGGGGCTTCCTGAGACGATGGGGTGCGTGCTCTCCGAGAACGGCCGACGGGAGTTCGCCCGCGGCATTCGAGGTGCACGTGATCGAGGACGGCTCGACGGTACCCCTCGGCGATCTCACGGTGGGAGTCGCCGCCGTCGACCACAACGACCCGACCTTCGCGCTCATCGCGCAGAGCGGAGGTGCCCGGCTCTGCTACACGTCTGACACGGGATGGGTGAGGCGGTCGTTCAGGCAGCGTCAGGCTGTGACCTTCTGCTTGCCGAGGCGACGCTGCCCGAGAGGTACGCGGATGTCGTGCAGCATCTGACGGCGCGACAGGCAGGAGAGGTAGCGCGCAAGGCGGGTGCGGGCATGCTCGTGCTCGTGCACGTGTGGCCGACCAACGACAGAGACGTCGCGCTGAGCGAGGCGCGCGAAGCCTACGGCGGCGAGGTCGTCGTAGCGCACGAGATGCAGAGCTTCGACGTTTCCGAACAGGGGAGGACCGCGTGATGGAGCGACAGGACGGTCGGACGCCCGATCAGCTGAGGCCGGTGCGCGTGCAGCGGCGCTACCTCAAGCACGCCCATGGCAGCTGCATGCTCGATCTGGGGGACACGCGTGTGCTGTGCGCGGCCAGCATCGTGGAAGGTGTCTGGAGCGTGGCGCAGAGGCAAGGAACTCGGATGGGTCACCGCCGAGTATGCGCTGCTCCCTGCCTCGACGCATACCCGCTCACGTCGTGAGGCGACCAGCGGTGGCCCGCGCGGCCGCACGCATGAGATACAGCGGATGATCGGACGTTCGCTGCGTTCGGTGGTGGACATGGGCGCGATGGGCGGAGAGCACACGATGCATATCGACTGCGATGTGATCCAGGCCGATGGAGGCACGAGGACCGCAGCGATCACCGGGGCCTACATCGCGATGCACGATGCCTTCTCAACCTGGCGTGAGCGCGGGCAAGATCGTCGAGCTGCCGCTGACCGACCACGTGGCGGCCACCTCGGTCGGGATGGTCGACGGGGTGACCATGCTCGACCTCGACTACGCGGAGGACTCTGTCGCCGAGATCGACATGAACGTGGTCATGGACGGTCGTGGCCGTTTCATCGAGGTCCAGGGTACTGGCGAGAAGACCCCGTTCGCGCGCGAACGTCTCGATGAGCTGCTCGACCTGGCTGCCGAGGGCATCGAGCGCCTCGTCGAGCTGCAGACCCGCATCACGGCGGGTGAGGACGATGTCTTCGAGCTCTGAGCAGGCACGGCTGCGGGCAATACCGATGGCCCACCGCGTGTCATCGTCGCCACCAGCAACCAGGGCAAGCTCGCCGAGATACGCGTCGGCGCTTGCCCACACGGGCTGGGAGTTCGTCACGATCGACGAAGCGGGAGGGTGGGAGTCTCCCGAGGAGACGGGCGAGACCTTCGTCGAGAACGCGCGCATCAAGGCGCTGGCGGCCCGCGATCTCTACGGCGGCATCGCGCTGGCCGACGACAGCGGCCTCGAGGTCGATGCGCTTGATGGGGCACCCGGCGTCTACTCCTCGCGCTTCAGCGGCGAGTGCGCCACCGACGCCTCCAACAACGAGCGACTGCTGGGCGCTCTTGTCGACGTGCCCGAAGGTGAGCGTACGGCGCGTTTTCGCTGCGTGGTCGTCCTGATCGATGAGGACGGTGCCGAGACGGTCGCCGAGGGGACGTGCGAGGGGCGGATGGGCATCGAGCCGCGCGGAGAGGGCGGATTCGGCTACGACCCGCTCTTCCTGCCCGAGGCCGTGCCCGGTCGCAGCATGGCCGAACTCGACATGGCCGAGAAGAACGCGATCAGCCACCGCGGTGCCTGAAGGCGCTTCAGGAGCGCTGGCGGAGAAGTTGCCCACTACCCTGCGGGACCCTATACTGTCCTTTGCCCTCGGCGGGGAGTGGGAGAACCTGCGCACTTGCCACGGGGCGACATGAGTCGGGCCGTGGCGCAGCTTGGTAGCGCACCTGCTTTGGGAGCAGGGGGCCGCCGGTTCGAATCCGGCCGGCCCGACCAGTGTGCGGCGGTAGTTCAATTGGTAGAGCCTCAGCCTTCCAAGCTGATTGTTGCGGGTTCGAGTCCCGTCCGCCGCTCCAGCCTGTATGCGCACCTCATGGTGCGATTGACATAGCGACTGGCCGCGAGTACCGTCTTGCTTCGGCACTCTCCGGGAGTCGGAATGCGCCCGTAGCTCAGTTGGATAGAGCGGGAGACTTCTAATCTCTAGGTCGGGGGTTCGAATCCCTCCGGGCGTGCCAGCTGAATACGGTGTGTGTAGCTCAGTTGGTTAGAGCGTCGGACTGTGGCTCCGAAGGCCGGGGGTTCGAGTCCCCTCACACACCCCAAGGTATCTGACGAAGACCCGCCCTGGTGGCGGGTCTTCGTGTGTGCGGTACCTTGCCGCCGCGTTCTGGGTAGAATCGAAATGCCTGCGAGAAGCGCCTTGCGAGGATAGTCGATCACTCTCGACCCAGTGGGAGGCCTCTCATGATGAAGGCTTGTTGGCACGCGTGCTCTGCTCGTTCTCGTCCTTCTGGCTCGGGACGGTGAGCCTCGCTCCATCGGTCTAGCGCCGCACCCAATGACGACGCACTCCCCGGGGTGCCCGCGAGCTTGGACCCCGTGGTCGGCGTGAGCGGTTCGCTCGCCCCGACGACCGATGTGTACGACGTCTACTGGGTACAGCTCCAGCGCGACGAGGAGTTCAACATCCAGTGGCACGGGTCTGCGGGGATGATCACGAACATGTTGTTGCTCGCGCCGGA
The DNA here is from genome assembly GCA_963850695.1 of uncultured Actinomycetes bacterium. Classification (GTDB taxonomy): domain Bacteria; phylum Actinomycetota; class Coriobacteriia; order Anaerosomatales; family CAWKMJ01; genus CAWKMJ01. The sequence continues at coordinate 285,522 of CAWKMJ010000001.1, read as the reverse complement.
CGCTACCTCGCTCGCCGCACCGCCTCTTCTGAGTTCGACCTCCGTCAACGGCATGACGAGCGAGCTGCGCTACCGGGTCCAGCCCTCCGAGGGACCGGGTCGCTACTACCTGGTCGTTAAGCATGTGTCGGGCACAAGCGGGACGTACGCCACGAACCGCTTGATCATCGCGACACGATCGCGATATCGGCAAGTCGGCCCACGGAGGCCAGCTCTACGGCTACATGACGATCGATCTCGGGGCAGCACACGTGGACGCTCTGGGTCGAACGTGGACGCTCGGTGAGCATCAACCTCTCGGATCCCACGGGTCCGGCCGATGACTTCCGTCTTCGTGTCTTCACCGATGACGGCACGCACGCTCCTAACCTGCCGGCGAAGAAGACCGACGCTCATCAGCGGACTTCTCGTCGTCTCACGATCAACCCCGGCGACTGGGGGGCCGGTGACTACGCCCCACTCTACGTAGCTGTCGACAGGATATCGGGCGCCGGTCCCTACTCGCTGTGGTGGTTACCGGAGCCGGATCCCGGGCTGGGACGAGCGGATCACCGGAGCGGACAGGTTCGATGTCTCTCGTGAGCTCGAGATCGCCACGCGGTGGCCATCTGACGAGCACGTGAGTGATGTCGTCATCGCCTCCGGTGACGATGCCGCGATGGCCGATCCGCTCTCGGCGGGTGGGCTCTGCTGGGCGTACAACGCGCCGTTGCTCCTCGTTTCGAAGAACCCTGCGCGCCAACCACGAGATGATGGTCAGACTCGCGGACATCCGTGGTTTCAGCGGAAAGGTCAGAGTGCATGTGGTGGGTGGGCCGGTGACGATACCCACACGGTCTACGAGCAGATCGAGGCGGCCGCCGGCGGGGCCGCATACGTCGAACGCATCGGAGGTAGCAACCGGTACGACGTGGCCCGCAACATCGCTCTCCGCATGCGAGACGTACGCGGTGATCATCGTCCGGGAGTGCTCCTCGCCAACGGGGCCGACCCGGACAAGTTCTTCGATGCGCTTGCCCTCTCTGCGGTCGCGGCGCACAACGGCATGCCTATCCTGCTCGTTGGGGAGAATACGATGCCGTTCCGAGACGAAGTCGGCGCTCACGGCGCTTGCGCCTCGGAGACGACGCCCCGCTACGTCGCCGGTGGACCGGCTACCGTGAGCGAGTCCGTGCGCAGCTCGCTCGGGGCGACTGCGCTGGGCCGGTCCGGACCGGTATGCGACGGCCGCGACGGTGGCACAGGAAGCGTACGCTCGCCGGGCTCATCGGCAGCGACAACATCGCGATCGCGGCCAAGCTGCCGGATGCACTGAGCGCCGGGGCGAACGTGGGATTCCTCGACGGACCAGTGCTCGTCGTTGCAGACGGACAAGCTTCCCAGTCGTCGACGCGGGCACTACCTGCAGAACCAGGCCTCCGACTGTGAGCGGCTCTGGCCGGTGGGCGGTCCAGTGTCGCTGAAGCAGAGTGTCATCGACGCGGCCTCGGCCGAGCTCGACTAGGAATGAGCTGCGGGATCGCCTGCGACCGGTCTCGTCCGGTCGCAGGCGGGCCTTGCATTTCGCGCGCCAGACGATAGAATGCCCTGGCGCGGGTCATTAGCTCAGCTGGTAGAGCAGGGGACTCTTAATCCCAAGGTCACAGGTTCGATCCCTGTATGACCCACCATCGCATGCATCGAGGCGTCGGCGTGACCGTCACTGCCTCGTGATCCAGGTCGGGGAGGACGCCCTCCTCGGCCTGATTTGTTATATTGGGTAGCCGCTCTAGACAATGCCGTGCGGGCGTGGCGGAACTGGCAGACGCGCTGGATTTAGGATCCAGTGGGGAGACTCATGGAGGTTCGAATCCTCTCGCCCGCACCAGGTTATGACCGGTGCCATGATGGCACCGTCCGAAGTACCGAGGAGGACTGTTGAAGACATCGGTCGAGAAGCTCGACATCAGCACGGTGAAGCTGGCTGTCGTCATGTCCGCAGACGAGGTCGATGAGTACATCGACGAGGCGTATGCGCGCATGGCCAAGAAGGTCAAGATCCCCGGCTTTCGCCAGGGCAAGGCGCCCAAGCCCATGATCGACAGCCACGTGGGCAAGGAGGCCGTCGTCGCCGACGCGCAAGACCTTGCCCTGACCGACAGCTACGGCAAGGCGCTTGATACCGAGGGTCTGCGACCGATCGCTCAGCCGGAGATAGGCGAGATCGAGCCGATAGTCCCCGGTCAGGAATTCGAGTACGAGGCCGAGGTCCAGGTGCGGCCCGAGATGACGCTCTCATCGATCGAGGGTCTCTCAGTGGAGATTCCCTCCGGTGAGGCCACCGAGGCAGACATCGACGCTCGGATCGACGAGTTCCGCGACCGCTTTGCCACGACCGAGCCGGTCACCGATCGTCCGGTGGCTGAGACCGACTTCGTGCTCATCTCGTTCGTCGGCAAGCTGGACGGCGAGGAGTACGAGGGCAACACGGTCGACAAGTACCTCTATGAGATGGGCAAGGGCCTCATGCCCGAGGAGTTCGAGGACGCGGTCCTCGGCAGTGAGCCCGGCCAGAACGTCGAGGCCGAGTTCGTCATCCCCGAGAGCTCGGGCAACGTCGAGTTCGCTGGCAAGACCGCCAACTTCGATATCGAGGTCCATGAGATCCAGGGCAAGGTACTTCCCGACGTCGACGAGGAGCTCGCCACGAACGCCGGCTACGAGAACCTTGATGAGATGCGTGAGACCATTCGCGAGGAAACCAACCAGGCCAAGGGATTCGCCCGCGCCCGCGCTCTCGAGGATGGTGTTCGCCTCGCCCTTGCAGAGCGTCTGGAAGACGAGGTTCCGGAGGCGATGGTCGAGAGCACGGCTGCCGCCATGTTCCGCGACTTCAATGCGAACCTCGAGTCGAACGACACGAACCTGCAGGAGTACATGCAGCAGACCGGCACGCACCTCGCTACTATCGAGGAGGAGCTCCGGACACGGGCCGAGGCATCTGTTGCGCAGGAGCTGGCGCTTGAGGCGCTGGCGCGTCAGCTCGGTTTCGAGGTGACGGACGAGGACATCGACGAGACGCTGCAGGACTTCGTCAAGACGGGTGACAGCGTCGATGGGCTTCGCGAGAAGTGGGAGTCGGCCGGCGTCATCGAAGCGCTCCACGAGCAGATTCTCCAGAAGAAGGCTATCGATTGGCTGACGGACTCCGACAACGTGGAGATCATCGACCTCGCCGAAGAGGACGCGTCTGAGTCCGACGATGAGACTGAGCAGGAGTAGCGCCATGGCAATAGACCCACAGAGTCTCGTACCCATCGTCGTCGAGCAGACCTCGCGGGGCGAGCGCAGCTTCGACATCTTCTCTCGGCTGCTCAACGAGCGCGTCATCTTCCTCGGCCACGAGGTCGGCGATGAGATCGCGAACCTTGTGATCGCCCAGATGCTGCACCTCGAGAGCGATGATCCCGACAAGGACATCAGCTTCTACATCAACTCGCCGGGTGGTTCGGTAACGGCCGGCCTGGCGATCTACGACACGATGCAGTACATCAAGTGCGACGTGTCCACGATCTGCATCGGCCAGTGCGCGTCGATGGCGGCCGTGCTGCTGGCAGCCGGCGCGGAGGGCAAGCGCTTCGCTCTGCCGCACAGCCGCATCCTCATCCACCAGCCGTGGGGCGGCACTCAGGGCCAGGTGACCGACATCGAGATCCAGGCCAAGGAGATGCTGCGGATGCGCGACTCCCTCAATCAGATCCTGGCCAAGCACACCGGCCAGACCTCCGAGAAGATCCACGAGGACACCGATCGCGACAACATCATGACGTCCGAAGAGGCCAAGGCGTACGGCCTCGTGGACGCGGTTCTCGCGAATCGCCACATGGAAGCGACTGACTGATGTCTCCCAAGTCCGAGGGCCCAGAGCACCTGAAGTGCTCGTTCTGCGGCAAGAGCCAGCGCCAGGTGCGCAAGCTCATCGCGGGACCTGGCGTCTACATCTGCGACGAGTGCATCGATCTGTGCAACGACATCGTCGAGGACGAGCTCGCCGAGATCGAAGGCCAGCCCCAGCCGCTTGCCGAGGATCTGCCCACGCCCGAAGAGATCCATCGGGCTCTGGACCAGTACGTCGTCGGCCAGGAGCGCGCCAAGAAGGTGCTGTCCGTCGCCGTCTACAACCACTACCGGCGTGTCCAGACGCTGCCCGATCCCTCAGACGACGAGACCGTCGAGCTCGCGAAGAGCAACATCCTCATGGTCGGCCCGACCGGCTGCGGCAAGACGCTTCTCGCACAGACGCTCGCCCGGGTCCTCAAGGTCCCGTTCGCTATCGCTGACGCAACTGCACTCACTGAGGCGGGCTACGTAGGGGAGGATGTCGAGAACATCCTGCTCAAGCTCATCACTGCGGCCGATTTCGATGTGGCCAAGGCCGAGGTGGGCATCGTCTACATCGACGAGATCGACAAGATCGCGCGCAAGGCCGAGAACCTCTCGATCACGAGGGATGTGTCGGGCGAAGGCGTCCAGCAGGCGCTCCTGAAGATCATCGAGGGGACCGAGGCAGCGGTGCCGCCTCAAGGCGGTCGCAAGCATCCCCAGCAGGAGCTCATCAAGATCGACACCACGAACGTCCTGTTCATCCTCGGCGGGGCCTTCGTGGGCCTCGAGAAGATGATCGCTGACCGTGTGGGCAAGAAGGGCGTGGGTTTCGGCGCCGACCTCACAGATGCGTCCAAGAGCAGGCGCGGCGAGCTTCTCGGCAAGGTGCTGCCGGAGGATCTGCATCACTACGGCATGATCCCTGAGTTCGTCGGCCGCATGCCGGTGCTCACTCACATCGAGGAGCTGACCGAGGAGGACCTGGTCGAGATCTTGAGCGAGCCGAAGAACGCTCTGGTCAAGCAGTACGTGAGGCTCTTCGAGCTCGAGGACGTTGAGCTTCGATTCACTGACGAGGCGCTCAGGGCCGTGGCTCAGCAGGCGATAGAGCGCGAGACCGGTGCCCGTGGGTTGCGTTCGATCCTCGAGGCGCTGCTCCTGGACACGATGTATGAGCTGCCGAGCGTCAAAGACATCGAGACGGTGATCGTCACTGAGGAGACGGTGACCAACGATGCGGGGCCGACGGTAGTAAGACGCGGCGACGCCGAGGCTTCCGCCTAGCGCCGCACCGCGTCTCAGCTACTGTTCGACGCTCTGGAGTCCCTCTAGACGACGACTCCGTCGAGCATCTGTTCTGCCCTCGCGTGATCGTTGGGGCGCATGTCGCGAGGGATCGCACCCTCGCCGTACGCCTCAAGCACACGATGGCGTGCGCACTTCGCGTGGTCACCCTCGCAGTACCGGTTGCGATAGAGTGCAGCTAGCCCAGATAGCTGCTCCATCTGCTCTTGGCTGAAGTACGTGCACCCTCCGTCGAGTGAGCAGCCCATCTCCCATACCCCCTTGCGTTGGTCCTTGCCCCTTGGTCGTGCATAACGGTGCTATCGGTGCGCCAGGCAGGGGGCATGAGCATGCCAAGCGGGTATCTGGACGAAAGGTGCCCACCGTGTGAGCAGCGGTGTGTCCCGTGACCTCTGTCACACTTGGACAGCCCGCTCCGACCTGCAGGTTCGTGCACACGGGCACGAGTCGGCGTGCTTGGCAACGGGCTGATCGTGGCCTCGAGCCGTTCCCGGAGGCCACGGGAAGGCGCCGGGGGCTTGACGAGGCGAGTCAATGTGCTAGGCTACTCTAGCACTCTACCGTAGTGTAGTACCGATCAGGAGGCAGTGGGATGAGACCAGTCACACCACGTGGCTATCGCGATGTGCTCGCTCTCGAGGCTGCGGAGCGTGATGCGCTCGTTGCCCGAATGAGCGAGGCCTTGGCCTCATGGGGCTACGAGTACGTCGAAACGCCGATCGTCGAGCGACTCGAGACCCTTGAAGGCGCTGCCGGTGGCGATCTCAAGACGGACGTCTTCCGCCTCTTCGACTCCGACGGCCCGCTTCTCGCGCTCCGTCCGGAGATGACCGTCCCGATCGCTCGGCTCGTTGCTACCCGATTGGGCGTGGGAGAGCAGCCCCACCGTCTGAGGTACTCGGGACGCGTCTTTCGAGAGCAGCCCTCGATGCGCGGCCAGTCGCGGGAGTTCATGCAGGTCGGCGTTGAGCTCGTGGGTGACGGCGGACCGGCCGCTGACGCTGAGGTCATCGCGCTGATGTCCGATGCGCTTGCCGCAGCGGGGCTCGAGCAGTACACGATCGGCGTCGGGACGGTAGCTGTGCTGCGAGAGCTGATCGCCGCAGCGAGCATGGACTCTCAGTGGGAGAAGGCGGTGCTCGCTGCCGCCCACGACCGCAATCTGGTGGCGATCCGTGAGCTCGCAGCCACCGGTGGCGTCCCACAGGATGTCTCACGCGCCCTCTCAGTCGTCCCGGGCATCCGAGGCGGAAGAGAGGCGATCGATGCCTGCCGGGTGGTCGCTGGTCCATGGGTCGCTACAGTTCTCGACGAGCTTGAGGAGACGTGGGGACTGCTGGCCCTTCAGGGTTGTACGGACCGCGTTTCTCTCGACTTCGGGATCGTGCGTTCGTTCGACTACTACACAGGCGTGGTCATCGAAGCCTACGGTTCGGGACCGGGCATGCCTTTGGGGGGCGGCGGCCGCTACGACGGTGTGCTGGCCGCTTTCGAAGCCCCGGCTCCCGCCGCCGGGTTCGCGCTGCGAGTCGAGAGAGTGCACGAGGAACTCGCGCTGCAGGACCGGCAGGTGTCTGTACGTCCTCTCGATGCGCTGCTGGGGGGCAGCTCGCAGGAGGCCTTTCCGGCGGCTGCGAGGCTGAGGGCGGCTGGCTGGCGGGTCCGTCTTGCTCCGGGCTCGGGTGCGGACGCGGTGTTCACCCAGGCGAGTGATGCCGGTGCCACATACGCTCTCATGGCGACGGAGGGCGAGATCGTGCGAATCGCCGAGGGAAGCCAGCAGGCAGCCTTCTCGATCAGCCCACCTCCGTCCGCTTCAGGCCCCGAGGATGGTGATGCGCGATGATGGTGTCTGTCCAGAGTGCCGCCAGGCGGCCAGAGTCCGACCGCCTCCGCATGGCCGTGCCCAAGGGCGCGTTGTGGCAAGACTCTCTCGACGCGCTGTCTGCTGCGGGAATCGAGGTGGGTGGTCTCGCCGACCCGGGACGCCAGCTCATCTTCGAGACCGATGACATGGAGTTCGTCATCGGCAAGCCCTCTGACATCCCGGCATATGTGGCCTACGGTGCGGTTGACGTGGGTATCGTCGGGCAAGGATGTGCTGGCCGAGACACGAGCTCGACGTCGTCGAGATGGTCGATCTGGGCTTTGGAGCGTGCCGTTTCGTCGTTGCAGAGCTCGAGGAGGAGCACGCGAGTATCGAGGAGCACTATCGTCACCTCGGCGTGATCCGCGTTGCGACCAAGTACCCGAGAGTCACTGAGACCTACTTCGCATCGCGCGGGCGTTCAGGTCGAGATCATCAAGCTCAACGGCAACATCGAGATGGCACCGCTGATCGGCATCGCAGATCAGAGTGGTGGACATCACGCAGACCGGCACGACGCTTCGCGAGAACCGGCTGCGTGTGGTCGAAGAGGTCATGGAGTCCTCGGCACGCTTCATCGCCAACCGAGCGAGTCTGACGACCCGAGGTGACAGAGTGACGACGATGGCAGAGCGCCTGTCGGCGGTGTCGCTACAATAGTCCGTGCCTCGGCAGGGGAGTGCGACAGGCAGTAGCCGAGGGTGAGGGATAGACCGAGGAGAAGCGCACATGATGCGACGTGTCGAGATAGGACGCGGTGAGAGACTGACCGAGGAGACGCTGCGGCGCTCCGGTGGCGTCGATGCCGAGATCATCGGTGTCGCGGCCCGGATCGTCGACGACGTCAAGGAGCGAGGCGACGCGGCTCTCCGGGAGTACACCGCGAAGTTCGACCAGGCGGAGCTGGACGTGATCGCGGTGACTCCGGAGGAGATCGCCGCGGCAGTCGAGGAGGTCGGGCCCGAGTTCAGGGACGCCATGACGTCGGCAGCCGGGGCGATCGAGGACTTCCACGCCCGCCAGGTCACGCAGTCGTGGTTCACGGCGCAGGAGGGCGGGGTGTTCCTCGGCCAGCGGGTCACGCCTATTCGTCGCGTTGGGCATCTACGTCCCCGGCGGACGTGCCTGCTACCCGAGCACCGTGCTCATGAACGCGATCCCAGCCCAGGTGGCGGGTGTCGATGAGATCGCGATGGTGGTTCCGCCTGCATCGGACGGCACCGTGAGTCCCTTCACGCTCGCCGCCGCCGCAGAAGCCGGTGTCGACGAGATCTACAAGGTCGGGGGCGCACAGGCCGTCGCCGCTCTCGCCTACGGGACCGACTCGATCGAGCGTGTGGACAAGATCGTCGGCCCGGGCAACGCGTATGTGACCGCAGCCAAGAAGCTCGTGATGGGAGAGTGCGGGATCGACATGCTCGCGGGTCCGAGCGAGGTGCTCGTGCTCGCCGATGATACTGCCGTCCCGCACTTCGTCGCGATCGATCTGATGGCGCAGGCCGAGCACGATCCTCGAGCGGCATGCTACCTCGTCACCGTCGATCCGACCCTGCCCGACAAGGTCGAGGACGCGCTCGAGGTGCTGCTCACCGACGCGCCGCGCGCAGACATCATCCGTCGTGTCGCTCGAGGACAACGGCCAGGTCATCATGTGCTCGCGACATCGTGGCCGCGCTCGACACAGTCGACCTCATCGCGCCCGAGCACCTGGAGATCCAGATGGCCGAGGCCTTCGATCTCCTCGGCTCCGTGCGCAACGCCGGGGCGATCTTCCTTGGCCACTGGACGCCGGAGAGTGTGGGCGACTACGTCGCCGGTCCCAACCACACGCTTCCGACCGGCGGCACCGCTCGCTTCTCGAGCCCTCTGTCGGTCGACGACTTCGTGAAGAAGTCCTCGGTGCTCTCGTACTCGCTACGAAGCGCTCGCCATCGACGGACCCACTGCGGTCACCATCGCTGAGGCCGAGGGCCTGGACGCGCACGCTCGCGCCGTGGCGCTGCGTCTCGAGTCGGTCATGGACGCCATCGAGCTGGCCGAGGACATCGACGCATGCCGAGCTCTCCGAGGGTGATGTCTGATGGACACGCGTTCGCGACCCGCGGGCCGAGCTCGACGCGCTGGTGCCCTATGACGCCAAGGACATCAAGGCCGAGGTTCGGCTTGCCAGCAACGAGCACCCAGCCAACCTGCCGCACGAACTCATCGAGTGGTTCGTCGACGCGGATGGAGCGATTCGACTTCAACCGCTATCCGGACCCGCTCGCAACCGAGCTGCGCAAGCTCATATGCCGAGGCCAACGGTCTCGAGCCGGAGAACGTGCTGGTCGGCAACGGTGGAGACGAGATCATCTTCAACATCTGTCTGGCATGGGGCGGCCCCGGTCGTTCGCTGATCGACATGCCCCCGACGTTTGCCATGTACGCCATCGACGCTCAGGCGACCGGAACCGAGCTTGTCAGCATCCCGCGCGTTGGCGACTTCGCCATCGACATCGACGCGGTGCTCGAGCGCCTTGCGAACGAGGGTGCCGACATCGTGATCATCTCCAACCCAAACAACCCCACGGGCAGCCTCGTGCCCGAGACACAGCTCATCGACATCCTCAACGCCACGGATGGGATCGTGCTCGTCGATGAGGCGTACTTCGAGTTCAGCCGCCACACGATGCGGCCGCACATGGAGCGCCACCCCAACCTGGTCATACTCAGGACGTTCTCCAAGGCGTTCTCGCTTGCGGGTCTGCGGCTGGGCTACATGCTCGGCAACGAGGAGGTCGTGCGCGAGCTGACCAAGGTTCGCCAGCCCTACTCGGTCAACGCGTTCTCGCAGTGGGTCGGCGGGCAAGGTGTTCCGCGAGCGAGTGGTGTTCCAGCAGGGTATCCGCGACATCATGCGCAATAGAGACACGCTGATGCACGGGCTGTCGGCCATGGACGGCGTCGAGGTCTTCCCGTCCGAGGCGAACTTCGTGATGTTCCGTGTCGAGCACGCCTCGCGCGCTCTGGCGGGATCTGCTGCACAACCACTCCGTCCTCATCAGGGACTTCTCGCGCGCACCCGGGCTCGAGGACTGTCTGCGCGTGACCGTAGGGACCGAAGAGGAGAACGAGCGTTTCCTCGAGGCGATGCGGGACGTCCTCTCGGCCAGGCGGGCATCTGAGATCCTGGCCAACGGCGCCACGCGCGATAGCAGGGAGGGGTAGCGATGGGTCGCACCGCACAGATCGAGCGCACGACCAGCGAGACTCAGATCAAGCTGGCGTCTCGACCTGGATGGAAGCGGTCGCGTCGAGGTCGAGCACGGGAGTGCCCTTCTTCGACCACATGCTCGATGCGCTGGGGCGACACGGGCTCTTCGACCTGACGCGTCGAGGCCACCGGGGATCTCGAGGTCGATGCACATCACACGGTCGAGGATGTGGGCATCTGCCTGGGCGAGGCGATCGCCGAGGCTCTGGGAGACAAGCGGGGCATCACGCGGTTCGGCTCGGCAGCCATCCCGATGGACGAGGCGCTCGTCCTCGCAGCCGTCGATATCTCAGGCCGAGGAGGGCTGGTCTACGAGGTGGACTTGCCGATCGAGTTCATCGGCAGCTTTCGACACGACGCTTGCCAAGGAGTTCATGACGGCGCTTGCCATGAACGCTGGCATCACGCTGCACGTCCACAGTCTTGCCGGGGAGAACAGCCACCACATCGTCGAGGCCGCGTTCAAGGCGGTCGCGCGCGCTCTCAAGCAGGCCGTCGCAGAAGACGATCGCTGCGTGGACGTCCCATCGACCAAGGGCCGGATCTAGCGATGATCGCGATCATCGACTACAAGGTGGGCAATCTTCGCAGCGTGCAGAAGGGACTTCGAGCACGCCGGGGTCGAGGATGTTCGCATCATCGACGACCCGGCTGCGCTTGAGGCCGCTGACGGGCTTGTGCTGCCTGGCGTCGGTTCGTTTCGCGATGCCGCTCACAACCTCAGGGAGTCAGGCATGCGCGATGTGGTCATGGAGCGCGTGTCTGCCGACATCCCGCTGCTCGGCATCTGCGTGGGCATGCAGCTGCTGGCAGACGTGGGGCTTGAGGACGGCGAGTGGGAGGGTCTCGGTCTCGTGCCCGGAAGATGCGAGCGCTTGCCAGACGGCGTGAAGCTGCCACACATCGGCTGGAACACGGTGGCGCAGCCTCGAAGCGAGCGCGCTGTTCGATGGCATCCCGGAGGACACGGCGTTCTACTTCGTGCACTCCTACCGGCTCGTTCCCGAGGACTCGTCCTGTATCATCGGTAGCGTCGACTACGGGGTCACGTTCGCTGCTGCCGTGCAGACCGGCAACGTGTTCGCCGTGCAGTTCCACCCCGAGAAGTCCTCGGAGATGGGGCTGCGGATGCTCGCGAACTTCGGGCGCATCGTCAGGGAGCAGACATCATGAAGATCTTCCCGGCTATCGACATCCTCGACGGCAAAGCGGTCCGCCTTCAGCAAGGCCGTCTCGACGCCGTGACCGTCTACAACGACAGCCCGGTCGATCAGGCGCGTCTGTGGGTGGAGCGGCGGTGCCGAGTGGCTTCACGTGGTCGATCTTGACGGAGCGGTCCTCGGCGAGCCCAAGAACATCGAGTACATCGAGGCCATCGTGAAGGCGGTCGACATCCCCGTGCAGACAGGCGGCGGCATCCGCAACATGGAGACGCTCCAGCGCCTTTGCGACGCTGGAGTCTCGCGTGCAGTTCTCGGCACGACGCTCGTGACCGAGCCCGAGTTCGTGGCTGATGCCTGCGCCGACTTCGACGGCGTCGTCGCCGGCATCGATGCGCGCGAGGGCAAGGTCGCCATCGACGGATGGAAGCAGGGCACCGAGCGCGGCGTGCTCGAACTCGTGCACGAGCTCGAGCTGCTCGGCGTCACAGCGCGTCGCATACACCGACATCTCCCGCGACGGCATGCAGGTAGGCATCAACTACGGCGCCTATCGAGCGCTCGTCGACCAGGCCAACATCCCGGTCATCGCGTCGGGTGGCGTCGCATCGCTTGAGGACATCCGCGACCTGACCACCGATCGGCTCTCGACTCGAAGGCGTGATCGTCGGTCGCGCGCTCTACGAGAGTTCGTTCACGCTGCCGCAGGCCATCGAGGCCGCCGGGGGCCGGGAGGCCTAGCCGCCGATGCTGACCAAGCGCGTCATCCCGTGCCTCGACGTTCACGAGGGGCGCGTCGTCAAAGGCGTCAACTTCGTCAACCTGCGTGACGCGGGCGACCCGGTCGAGCTTGCGGCGGCCTACGACACCGAAGGCGCCGACGAGCTCGTGTTCCTCGACATCACCGCAACCCACGAGGAGCGCCCGTACATGCTCGATGTCGCCACTCGGACCGCCGAGGAGGTCTTCATCCCGTACACGGTCGGAGGCGGCATGCGCTCGGCGGCCGACATCCGCTCGATGCTCAGCGCCGGCTGCGACAAGACATCGATCAACTCGTCTGCTGTGAGCGATCCTTCGCTCATCACCGAGACAGCACGGATCTACGGGTCGCAGTGCATCGTGCTGGCGATCGACGCGCGGCGTGTCCCCGGATCATCACCGGCGCGCTGGGAGGTGTTCGTCTCCGGCGGTCGGACCAACACCGGGCTCGACGCGGTCGCGTGGGCGCGCGAGGGCGAGAAGCGCGGGGCGGGGGAGATTCTGCTCACCAGCATGGACTGCGATGGGACCAAGGACGGGTTCGACATCGATCTCACCCGAGCGATCACCGAGTGAGCTCAACATCCCAGTGATCGCCAGTGGTGGAGCGGGAGAGCTCGAGCACTTCGCCGAGGTCGTGATCGAAGCAGACGCCGACGCGGTACTTGCGGCAAGCGTGTTCCACTTCGGCGAGTTCTCGATCAGACAGGTCAAGGAGAACATGGCTTCGCACGGCGTGCCCGTGCGGCTGTAGGTTCGGCCGCCCGTACTCGCGGCGGGCCGAGCCCGAGCGTGAGACGCACTCAACCAGCGAAAGGTGAGACATGGATCGCGAGAAGGACAACCTGGGTGTCGAGGACCTGAACTTCGATGACAAGGGTCTCATCCCGGCTGTCGTGCAGCAGTACGATACGCACGAGGTCCTTATGGTGGCCTACATGAACGTGGAGTCGGTCGCCAAGACGCTCGAGACCGGCAAGACGTGGTTCTGGAGCCGCTCTCGGCAGAAGTACTGGATGAAGGGGGAGAGCAGCGGGCACGTGCAGGATGTGCAATGACGTCCTCTACGACTGCGATGCCGACTGTCTGCTCGTCCTGGTCGATCAGACCGGCGTTGCATGTCACACGGAGCAGCGGTCGTGCTTCTATCGCTCGCTCATGCGGCCCGAGTCCAACGCCTGCCCGGCACCCTAGAGGAGTCACCATGACTGACGCGAGCGACACCTCACCCGCGCCAAACGGTTCGAGAGACATTGGGCCCGTCCTCACGGATCTGTTCGCCGTGCTCGAGCAGCGCAAGGCCGAGATGCCCGAGGGCTCGTACACGACAGAGCTGCTCGCCGGGCCCCAGGACAAGCTGCTCAAGAAGATCGCCGAGGAGTCAGGCGAGGTGATCATCGCTGCTTGCGGCCACGATGCCGATCAGTTGACGTACGAGGCTGCCGACCTCGTCTATCATCTGCTCGTGGTGCTCGTTCGCGAAGGTCTCACACTCGATGACCTTGCAGAGGAGCTTGCGGGACGCGTGAAGTAGTCCGCCTCGGGCGACGGTCGCGATGCCCGGGGCCGAGGGAGCAGGGGGAGCATGGCGCAAGCAGAAGTTCGCAAGCACCGCATAGAGCCGCTGTGGGACCGCGTCGACAGCAACAAGACCGAGCTTGTGCTGTGGGAGCTGCTCTTCCTCGCTTCGTGTGTGGCCGGTACGTGCCTCATGATCGGCGCCTTCCTCGCCGTCGCACTCTTCTTCAGCGTGCAGGATCCCGAGACGTTCGACTCCCTGCAGTCCAACATCGGTCTGATCTTCCTCATCGGCAGCGTTGCCGCCGTGCTCCTCGGCGCATCGTGGATGGGGTACGCTCTCGTGCGATCCGAGAAGTGGCTTCTTCGAGCGGCTTGATGCCGTCCTATCGCCCAAGGGCGAGCTTCTTCCCACCAAGTACGCGCTCAAGGACATGGCGATCGCCTCGGGGTTCGAGGTGGCACCGGCGCTGTACGTGATGGAGACTGGCAACGCCAACGCGTTCATCTTCGCGCACCGCTCCAGGCGCGCCGTCGTCGGCGTGACGCGCGGGCTCGTCGAGAGGATGGACGAGGACGAGCAGCGGGCCGTCTTCGCGAACCTGATGGCGCGGCTCAAGGCCGGCGACATCGCCACCGCCACCAGCATCACGGCCATCATGCGTCCCTTGTGGGCGCTCAGGGACAGAGACATCACGCGCACTGACAGTCGAGTCATCGTTGACCGCCCTGAGCCTGGCACCACGCGAATCAGCACGGTGGGCCACCAGCGCGACGCCACGGAGGATGCGCAGGCCTGGCTCGCTCTCGGGCCGTTCCTGGTCATGGCGGGGCTCTTCGTGATCGTGTCCGAGATCGTGCTGTTCAGACGCCGCCACACAGATCTGCGCCGGGCCGAGAAGGCGGACGCCGAGGGGATGCTGCTACTCAAGGATCCCCGCTCGATGCTCTCGGCGCTCGAGAAGACCGTTCGCTTCAACAACTGGGTTCCCAACGCCGGTCCGGGCTTCGCGTCCCTGTTCTACTGCTGGACCGGCGATGACACCGATGATGAGAACGATCCGGAGTGGCAGCGTGTCACGAAGCTGCGAGAAGTCCTCGGTGTCGAGGGTATGGCGCCACCAGTGATCGCGCCCAACGAGCACGTCTTGAGGCCTCCTCCAGCTCCCCGGGTCGAAGAGACCGATTCCTGAACGGGTCGTTTGAATCAGCCGCGAACTCCCCACCGACATCGGCGGGAAAGGAACTCGACCCGCCAGGGGGGTGAGGCGGGCCGAGATCAGGGGGGGTGCTATTGGGTTGCTACCGTGGGGCCAGTGTGACGCGGACGCGGTATCCTTCGCCGGCACAGTGTGGGCAGGGAATGGACTTCGAGTGACCGTCCGTCTTCTTCACGTCGACCCACTTGTTGCCCTTGCAGCTGGGGCAGGTCTCCTTGTGGACCATCTCTCTCAGCCTCCGTTCCTTGTCCCGAACCTCTAACGCTTAGTTCGTGAGGTTAAGCACTATTAAGTCTATCGTCAAGAGGTTCATCTGACTTAAGTATCAATCGGGCATTCTCAAGCGAACTCCGTGCCGACATGACAGCTCCCCCGAGCAAGCTCTTCCGCTCGGGGTCTCGTGTGATCTTGGCGCGGACCGCGTCTTGCACCGGCAAGCTTGCCCGCTGTATACTCTCCGGCAACCGAACAGCACGCCTGTGACGGGGATGAGTACTCCGGTCTGTGAAGACGTAGAGAGTCGGGGATGGTGGAAACCCGGCGTGATCGACCGGAGGAATGGGCCCCTGAGGCACCGGGACAAAGGCGATGAGCTGACTAGTCCCGGCGGATCCCCACCGATACAAGGGGCCGGATATCGGAGATGGCTTCAGGCCTGATCCCGTATCACAGGAACGAGTGGGCCGGGTGAACGTATCCGGTCAACAAGGGTGGCACCGCGAGATGACCTCTCGTCCCTTGGGGATGAGGGGTCTTTGTGTTTGCCCGTCGTCCCCAGCAGATGTGAGAAGGAGTTGGGGCACGATGATCGTGCCGAGCAAGGAAGAGTTCGTAGCGATTGGCCGAGGACCACGACGTGGTCCCGGTCGCGCGCGAGGTCTACGCGGACCTGGCGACACCCATCTCCGCGTTCATGGCGCTTGCCGAGGACGCCGAGCACGCGTTCCTGCTGGAGAGCGTCGTCGGGGGCGAGCGGCTCGGCCGCTACAGCTTCCTCGGGGTCGGCGATCGCGAGGTCGTGAGCGCACGAGGCGCCGAGGTCGTGGTCGAGAACGGCGGCGTCACCGGCGAGCACGCCGACGACCCGCTCGACGTCGTGCGACGTCGAGCTCGCCGCAGGCAGCGTCGCCCGTGTTCCCGGCCTTCCTCCCTTCGTCGGAGGAGCCGTGGGTTTCGTCGGCTACGAGGCCGCCAGCGGGTTCGAGAAGGTGCCACGCCACGACGAACGACGAGCATCGACGTCCCCGACATGGTCTTCATGCTTGCCGACATCGTCGTCGCCTTCGATCATGCGCGGCGCGTGATGCAGGTCATCGCGCCGGTGCGGCCCGGCGGTGCGCCCGAGGCGGCCTACGACCGAGCGCTTCAGCGCATCGACTCCTACCTCCGCAAGATCGACGAGGGACCGCGCGGCAGCAGAGCTCGGCGCGGTCGGTGTCAGCCGCGAGGTCCCGCTCACCGCCCACACATCGCGAGGACGACTTCCTGGACACCGTTCGCGCGGCCAAGGAGCACATCGCCGCCGGCGACGTCTTCCAGGTGGTCCTGTCCCAGCGCTTCAGCGCCCCGTATGACGGGAGACGGCCTGGATCTCTACCGCGTGCTGCGCGCCGTCAACCCGAGTCCCTACATGTTCTACGTGCGAACGCGCGATGTGACGCTCGTCGGCTCGAGTCCCGGAGCCGCTCGTGCGAGTCGAAGACGGCACGGTGCTCACGCGGCCGCTTGCCGGCACGCGCCCGCGCGGCGCGGACTCGTCTGAGGACGGCCGCCTGCGCGCCGACCTGCTCTCGGACGAGAAGGAGCGCGCCGAGCACGTCATGCTCGTGGACCTCGGCCGCAACGACCTCGGTCGCGTGAGCGAGTCCGGGACGGTCACCGTCGACGAGCTCATGGAGGTCGAGTACTACAGCCACGTCATGCACATCGTGAGCAACGTGACGGGCACGTTGGCCGAGGGCAAGGACGCCTTCGACGCGCTGCGTGCGACCTTCCCCGCTGGCACGGTCTCGGGCGCGCCCAAGGTCCGCGCCATGGAGATCATCCGCGATCTGGAGCCCGTCGGCACGCGGGCCCGTACGCCGGCACCGTGGGCTACTTCGGCCTCGATGGCGCGATGGACATGTGCATCACGATCCGCACGTTCGTGCTCGCCGGCGGCACCGCCTACCTGCAGTCCGGCGCGGGCATCGTCGCCGACTCCGACCCGGAGCGCGAGTACGAGGAGTGCCTGCACAAGGCCCGCGCGCTTCACAAGGCGCTCGAGCTCGCAGCGGGCATGCACGCCGATGATGTCGAGGAGGCGATCGCATGATCCTCGTCATCGACAACTACGACTCGTTCACCTACAACCTCGTCCAGCTGCTTGCAGCGCTCGGCGCCGAGGTGCGAGGTGCGATCGCAACGACGAGATCACCGCCGAGGAGGCACTCGCGCTCGAGCCCGCGGGATCGTGATCTCGCCCGGCCCCGGTACGCCGGACGACGCGGGTGTCAGCGGGGACGTCGTCACGCGCCGCTGTCGAGCGCGGGTATGCCCGTGCTCGGCGTGTGTCTGGGCCATCAGGTCATCGCTGATGAGTTCGGCGGCACGATCGTGCAGGGCGCCCAAGCCGGTCCACGGCAAGACCGATGAGATCGAGCACGATGGAGACGGCATCCTCGCAGGGGGTGCCCTCGCCGTTCACGGCGACCCGGTATCACTCTCTGTGCATCGATGAGGCGAGCGTGCCCGAAGCTTCATCGTCGAGGCTCGCACCCCGGACGGGTGATCATGGCGATGCGCCACGCGGAGAAGCCCGTGTTCGGCTTGCAGTTCCACCCCGAGAGCGTGCTGACTCCCGAGGGGACGAAGATCCTGGCCAACTTCCTGGATATCGCCGGCGAGGTGCTGCGCAACGACAGAGCGTCCGGCACCTCGCAGGTCGTGGCGGCAGCCGGCGGAGCGGAGCGCCTCTCCGAAGAGGCCACGACGGTGACGGACATCGCTGGAGCACTCGCGCGCGTCACAGACGGGCTCTCGCTCTCCGAAGACGAGGCGCATGCCGTCATGGGACAGATCATGGACGGCGAGGCGACCCCCGCGCAGATCAGCGGCGCTTGTCGTGGGCCTGCGCATGAAGGGCGAGACGGTCGATGAGATCGTCGGCTTCGCCCGGGCCATGCGCGACCGTGCCGACGCCGGTCAGGCCCGCGTCGAGCGGCTACATCGACACGTGCGGCACCGGCGGCGACGGCCTGCACACCTTCAACATCTCGACGACGACCGCGTTCGTGGTCGCCGGGGCAGGAGTGCCGGTCGCCAAGCACGGCAACAGGGCGGTCTCCTCGGCGGCGGGTAGCGCGGATGTGCTCGTGGCGCTCGGTGTGGACATCACTCTCAGTCCCGCAGGACATGGCGCGCTGCGTCGATGAGTGCGGTGTCGGCTTCCTGTTCGCCCAGTCGCTGCACGCGAGCATGCGTCACGCGGCGGCTCCCCGTCGCGAGGTGGGCGTTCGCACCGTCTTCAACATCCTCGGCCCGCTCACGAACCCGGCCGGTGCCTCTCGGCAGCTGCTCGGCGTCTACGACGCCGAGTCTCGCTCCGTCATGGCCGAGGTGGCGGGCCGCCTGGGTGCCGAGCGGGTGCTCGTGGTCCACGGGCATCCCGGGATGGACGAGGTCTCGGCCAGCGGGCCGACGCAGGTGGCCGAGTACGATGCGCGAGTCGGCGCGGTGACGACCTACGAGATCGCCCCCGAGGAGGTGGGCATCGCCCGCGGCACGCTTGGCCGACATCGCCGGCGGCGACGCCGAGGAGAACGCCCGCATCGTCCGGCTCGTGCTCGAGGGCGAGCACGGGCCGCGACGCGATGTCGTGCTCATGAACGCCGGCGCAGCTCTGCTGGCAGCGGGTGTCGTCGATGACCTGCCCGAAGGCGTGTCCCGCGCCCGCGCCGCGATCGACTCGGGCGCCGCGCTCGGGGCGCTCGACGCTCTCGTCACCGTGAGCACGCGGCTGGCCGAAGAGGCCGAGCAAGAGGGAGGGTGCGCCCGCGTGAGCGGGTTCCTCGCAGACATGATCGACGTCGCGCGCCGCGCGCGATCGCCGAGGAGTACGGCTCGCTGTCCTCGGCCGACCTCGAGCGCCTGGCGGCCGGAGGACGGGCCGTCCGCGATTTCGAGCAGGCGCTGCGCGGACGCACGACGTCGCCGTCATCGCCGAGGTGAAGAAGGCATCCCCCTCGGCGGGTCCGATAGCTCCGTGCTGCGAGGCCTCCAAGCAGGCGCTGCACTATCAGCGAGGTGGGGCCGCCGCGATCATCGGTGCTCACCGAGCCCGAGCAGTTCGGCGGTGCGTTCGCCGACCTCTCAGATGTCGCTGATGCGGTCGACGTCCCCGTGCTCGGCAAGGACTTCGTGGTCGATCAGCGGCAGCTGTTCGTCGCTCGCGGCGCACGGTGCCGATGCGGTGCTGCTCATGGTGATCGGTGCTCGGGCGAGCGGACAGCCGAGTTCCTCGATATCGCACAGACACTCGGCCTGCACGCACTCGTGGAGGTGCATGACGCAGATGAGCTCGAGCATCGCACTGTCGGCCCAGGCGTCGATCGTCGGTGTCAACAGCCGAGACCTGCGCACGCTCGAGGTCGACCCGGTGGGTGCGCGCTCGGTGGTCCGCGAAGTGGCCCAGAGCGGCGTGGTCACGCGTCGCCGAGAGCGGCGTGAGGACGCGGGCGGATGTGGAGGCGGCGGCGGAGGCCGGGGCGTGCGCGGTGCTCGTCGGCGAGGTCGCTCATGCGTGCGGAGTTCCCGGAGGAGACGCTGGAAGAACTGACGGGGGTGGCTCGGCTCGGAGATGTGCAGAATCGTTCGGCGGACTCATGTAGGGATGGGTCCGCGTTCTAGCAGGGGAGAGAAGCGGACCGGTCCAATGGCCGGCATCCGCAGAGATTTCGGGGCGGGGAGCCTCGAGAAGGGAGCATGACATGGGAAGCGACAAGACGAGGTTCGGGCTCGATGAGACCAGGATTCCGGAGGCCTGGTACAACATCATCCCCGATCTCAAGACCCCTCCGGCGCCGCCGAAGGTGGTCACGCCTGACGGCACGGAGCTCGGGCCGGACCAGATCGGCGAGGTCATGGCCTCGCTGTTCCCGATGGAGTGCCTCAAGCAGGAGAGCTCGCCTGACCGCTTCATCGACATCCCCGGCGCGGTCATCGATGTCTACAAGACGTACCGCCCGTCGCCGCTGCTACGCGCGCGGCAGCTCGAGAAGGACCTCGGCCTGCCTGATGGCGTCAAGATCTTCTACAAGTACGAGGGCGTGAGTCCGGCTGGCTCGCACAAGCCCAACACGGCCATCCCGCAGGCCTACTACAACAAGGAAGAGGGCATCACCAAGATCTCGACCGAGACGGGCGCCGGCCAGTGGGGTAGCGCGCTTGCGATCGCCGGTGCGCTCTTCGGCATCGATGTCGAGGTCTTCATGGTCAAGGTGAGCTACGAGCAGAAGCCGTATCGCCGCGCACTCATGGAGACATACGGCGCGCAGGTCCACGCCTCGCCGACGAACCTCACCGACGCAGGTCGCCACGTTCTCGAGATGGACCCGGACTCGACCGGCTCGCTCGGAATCGCGATCTCTGAGGCTGTCGAGGTCGCCGCCAAGAACCCGGACGTCCACTACTCGCTGGGTTCCGTGCTCAACCACGTCTGCCTGCACCAGACGGTCATCGGCCTCGAGGCTATCGAGCAGATGGCGCTTGCCGATGAGGAGCCCGACGTCGTCATCGGCTGCATA
The DNA here is from genome assembly GCA_963850695.1 of uncultured Actinomycetes bacterium. Classification (GTDB taxonomy): domain Bacteria; phylum Actinomycetota; class Coriobacteriia; order Anaerosomatales; family CAWKMJ01; genus CAWKMJ01. The sequence goes on along the minus strand of CAWKMJ010000001.1, from coordinate 264,790 downwards.
GGTGGCGGCTCGAACTTCGCCGGCATCGCTTCCCGTACTACCACCGCAAGCTCGAGGGCAAGAGCAACGCGCGTCTCGCTCGCGGTCGAGCCCAAGGCGTGTCCGACGCTCACCGCTGGCGAGTACCGCTACGACCTCGGCGATGAGGCAGGCATGACGCCGCAGATGCTCATGTACACGCTGGGTCACGACTTCGTGCCGGCGGGCATCCACGCCGGTGGCCTGCGCTACCACGGCGACAGCCCGCTCGTCTCTCAGCTCGTGCACGAGGGAGAGGTCGAAGCGGTCGCGGTCGACCAGATCCCGTGCTTCGAGGCTGCCGTCCAGTTCGCCCGCGCCGAGGGCATCCTGCCTGCGCCGGAGTCGAGCCACGCCATCCGGGCGGCTATCGACGAGGCGCTCGCTGCCCAGGCGGCCGGCGAGGACAAGACCATCCTGTTCAACCTGTCCGGTCACGGCCACTTCGACCTCACTGCGTACGAGGCGTACAACGCCGGCGAACTGGTGAACTACGACTACTCCGCCGGCACGATGCTGGAGGACTAGTCGCGCGTGAATGGTCGAACTCGCATCAAAGTGTGTGGGCTGACCTCGGCTGCGGATGCAGCCGAGGCGGTCCGCGCCGGTGCCGACGCTCTCGGGGTCGTCCTCGCCGAGTCTCCTCGGCAGGTCTCGATCGAGGAGGCCGAGGAGATCTTCCGCGATATCCCCCCGTACGTGGCTCGTGTGGGCGTGTTCGTGGACGCGCCCGAGGAGTTCGTGGAGCGGGCCGTGGAGATAGCGGGCCTCACGACGGTGCAGTTCCACGGCTCGGAGACGCCTGCAGATTGTGCTGCCGCGCCTACGCAAGTCGTGAAATCCTTCAAAGTCGGCACGGAATTCGATAGTAGTGTCATGGAGCCCTTCCGGGGCACCGTGGCCGCAGTCCTTCTCGACACGTACCACCCGCAACTGGACGGCGGTACTGGCACCGCATTCGACTGGCAAAGCATCACGGGACTTCCGGAATGGGCTCCTTTCGTACTCGCAGGGGGACTCAATCCAGCCAACGTCGGCGCCGGTATCCGATGCGCTGCATCCCTACGCGGTCGACGTCTCCTCCGGAGTCGAGGAGCGACCCCGGCGCCAAGGACCGTCAGCGCCTCCATGCCTTCGTGGACTCGGTGCGTGTGGCCGATGAGGAGCTGTCCTGATGGCCGAGGAGATGCGAGCGCAGAGTTCGACGGGCCCCGACGAGCGCGGCTTCTACGGTCCCTACGGCGGCGCGTACGTGCCTGAGACGGTGGTTCCTGCGCTCGCCGAGCTCGAGGAGGCCTACGACGACGCGCTTGCGCTGACCAGGCCTTCGCGGAGCGACTCGATGCTCTGCTGCGCGACTTCGTCGGCAGGCCCACACCCCTCTACGAGGCAGAACGTCTTGCCGAGGCGGTCGGGCTGGGCCATGTCTACCTCAAGCGCGAGGACCTGACACACACCGGCGCGCACAAGATCAACAACACCGTCGGGCAGTGCCTGCTCGCACAGCGGATGGGCAAGCAGCGCGTCATCGCCGAGACCGGCGCCGGTCAGCACGGCGTGGCGACGGCGACCGCGGCGGCGCTTCTCGGCCTGGAGTGCGTCGGTGTTCATGGGCGTGGAAGACATCCGTCGCCAAGCGCTCAACGTCTACAAGATGAGGCTGCTCGGCGCCGAGGTCGTGCCTGTGGACGAGGGGACCGGGACGCTCGCCGACGCTGTCACCGCGACCCTGCGACACTGGGTCGAGCGCGTCGAGGACACGTTCTACGTGCTGGGATCGGCGGTGGGCCCGCATCCGTATCCGATGATCGTGCGCGAGTTCCAGAACGTCATCGGTGAAGAGACGATCGCGCAGCTCGAACGGGCGCTGGCAATGGGTCGTCCGGACGCGGTCGTCGCCTGTGTGGGTGGCGGCAGCAACGCGATCGGGATGTTCTACCCGTTCATCAGCGACATCGCGCCATGCAGCAGCCCGCGCTCATCGGAGCCGAGGCTGCCGGCAAGGGCGTCGACAGCGGACTCGACCGGCGCATCGATCGCACTCGGTGAGCCGGGGGTCATGCACGGTTTCTACTCGTACCTGCTCCAGGACGAGCGCGGCAATCCGCTGGAGGCGTACTCGATCTCGGCCGGTCTCGACTATCCCGGCATCGGGCCGCAGCACGCGCACCTCTCCGACGAGGGCCTCGTTCGCTACGAGCCGGTGACTGACGACCGAGGCGCTTGCCGCCTTCGATCTGCTCTGCAAGACCGAGGGCATCATCCCGGCGATCGAGTCGTCGCACGCGCTCGCGCTGCTGCCGCGCCTGGCCGAGGAGCTACGGTCCCGATGCGACCGTGGTCGTGAACCTCTCCGGCCGAGGCGACAAGGACATCGATATCGTGCGGGAGGCCGGTCTTGGCGAGTGACGACACCCACGCAGGCACTGCGTCTTCGGATTCTGTGAGCGGGAAGACTCCCTCGACAGCTGCGCCGGAGCGTCTCGCGCGCGGGTTCTCCAGCGGAGACACCGCGCTGATCACCTACCTCATGGCGGGCTATCCCGATCGCGAGACATCGCTTGCAGTCTCTGCGAGCTGCTGCCGCGGCAGGGGCCGACATCATCGAGCTCGGCGTGCCGTACGGGGACGCTCTGGCCGATGGACCGGTCATCGTTCGTGCTGCTCACACCGCCATGAACTCGAACGAGGGCGGATTCGGTCTGGCCGAGGCGATCGAACTTGCCCAGGAGTTCCTCGAGGACCCGGGCGTGGAGGATGCTCCACCTGTTGCGTTGATGACGTACACGAACCCGGTGCTCAGGATGGGGGAGGCCGAGTGCGCGCGTCGCGCACGGGAAGCCGGCGTCTCGGGCTTCATCATCCCCGACATGCCTCCCGATGTCGCCGGCTCGTGGTTGGAGGCATCCGAGGGTCTCGATAGCGTCTTCCTTGTCGCTCCGACATCGACTCCCGAGCGCTTGGAAACAGTGGGAGAGGCCTCACGTGGCTTTGTCTACTGCGTCTCGACGACAGGTATCACCGGTGAGCGCGACTCGCTGCCGGATGGCCTGCCCGAGCTCGTGCATCGTGTCCGCGCCAACACGACGCTCCCTGTTGCGGTGGGTTTCGGGGTCGGCACTCCCGAGCAGGCTGAGGCGGTCGCGCACATCGCCGACGGTGTCATCGTTGGATCCGCGATCGTGAAGCGACAGGACGACCCCGCTCAGGTGGGCACCTTCGTCGCCTCGCTCGCCGAGGCGGTCCACGCTTTCGCTGAGTGATGACCGGGCACGCACGACGGGCCTCGCATCGCGCCGGAGTCCCCCGGGCGTCTCTCAAAGCAGCAGGTCAGAGTCGTCCCAACCAAGCCTGAGGGAGCGTTCAGTCGATTCGGTCATGGATACCCATTGGGGTATGCAGTGTCCCGGTCTGAGTGCTATGCTTTCGAGTGACTTCTTCAAGGCGCGCGCAGGAGGTTCGAGACACCACCATGAGAGTCGCCCTTGCCCAGATCGACACAACCGTAGGCGATATCGATGGCAACGCCGCCAAGATCATCGAGACGTACGGGCACGCCGAGGCGGCCGGTGCCGATTTCACCGTGTTCCCGGAACTGGCGATCACCGGCTACCCGCCGGAGGACCTGCTTGCCAAGGATCACTTCATCGAGGCGAACCTCGACGCGCTCGGGATGATCTCGGCGGCGTGCGGGAAAGCGACACTCGTGGGCTATGTCGACCGTGTCGGCGACCGCATCTTCAATGCGGCGGCCCTATGCGGCAACCACAGGATCCTGAGCATCTACTACAAGCGCGAACTGCCCAACTACGGCGTCTTCGACGAAGAGCGCTACTTCTCGCCGGGCGAAGAGCCAGGGCTCGTGGCACTCGGCGGGCACATGATGGGCATGACCATCTGCGAGGACATCTGGATCCCCGCGGTCGCCCAGGAGCTGGTCGACGAGGATGCGACCGTCATCTTCAACCTCTCGGCCTCGCCGTATCACGCGGGCAAGGGCGCGGAGCGCGAGCAGATGCTCGTGCGAGCGCGCTCGCGACCACGGCGTGTGGCTCGCGTACTGCAACCTCGTGGGTGGCCAGGACGAGCTCGTCTTCGACGGACGCTCCGTCATCATCTCGCCTAGTGGAGACATCGTGGCGCGGGCGGCCTCGTTCGCCGAGGACCTCATCGTCGCCGACTTCACTCCGGGCGCGCGACTAGGCGCGTCAGCGGATGTGGCCTCCATCCCTGACGAGAACGGGGAGATCTACGAGGCGCTCGTGCTCGGATTGCGCGACTACGTGGGCAAGAACGGGTTCACGGATGTGGTTCTCGGCCTTTCGGGAGGCATCGACTCGGCGCTCACGGCGGCGGTCGCTGCCGATGCCCTCGGTCCCGAGCACGTGCACGGGGTCCTCATGCCGTCGCGGTACTCCTCGGCGGGCAGCATCGATGACTCTCGAGCGCTTGCCGCCAATCTCGGCATCGAGACGCTCGATCTCTCGATCGAGGAAGCGTTCCAGGCCTTCCTCGACACCCTGGCCCCTTCGTTCGAGGGGCTAGGCGACGATGTCACCGAGGAGAATCTGCAGGCCAGGGTACGCGGAACGCTGCTCATGGCCCTCTCGAACAAGTTCGGCTGGCTCGTGCTGGCCACTGGCAACAAGAGCGAGCTCTCGGTGGGCTACTCGACGCTCTACGGAGACATGGTGGGCGGTTTCGCCCCCATCAAGGACGTCTTCAAGACGCGCGTCTACGATCTCGCGCGCTGGCGCAATCTCGATGGTGCCGCGATTCCTGAGGCGATCATCGACAAGGCTCCCTCGGCGGAACTGCGACCCGATCAGCTCGATGAGGACTCGCTGCCTCCCTACGACGTTCTCGATGCGATCCTCGGCATGTATGTCGAGGAGGATCGTTCCGCTGGATGAGATCGTGGCCGCCGGTCACGATCGCGAGACGGTCGAGCGAGTGGCTGCTCTGGTCGACGGTGCCGAGTACAAGCGGCGCCAGGGTCCGCTCGGCATCAAGATCACGCCCAAGGCGTTCGGCAAGGACCGCCGCATGCCGGTCACGAATCGGTACCGGGGCTAGAGCCTGCCGGGGCCTCTAGCCCCCCGAGCCGCCCGCTTCGAGGCTCGGAAGGACGAACGGCAACCCAGTTCGACGAACGGTATCCGCGCAGCTCAGAGCCGCATGCGCTGGTGTGCACTGTGAGATTGTGCACATTCGCGGATGGCTGGTGCTAAAGTTCAAGTGCATTCTGAACGACAATTAAGGTAGGCGTTCGTCAACAGGGTGGGAGCGACTGACGTGGGCAAGCTCTACGAGGCAATCGGGATGATCGACGACATGATCGCTCTCAAGGGTCTTGATGCCAACGAGACCAGGGGCCTCATCGGCATGAAGGCTGGCTTCTTCCTCGTCATCATCACGCCGGAAACACCAGATGATCCGGAGAAGCTGCACAGTCTTCGCACAGCCGCTCAAGAGGTTCTCGGTCAGCCAGTTGCGTTCTAGCCAGCCAGTCTCGCTCTAGAAGGGGGATACGATGTCTATCCGCTTGAAGGTCGCACTCGCAATCCTGGTGGTGATGGTGCTCGCGGGCGCAGGCGTCCTGTATGCGACCCAGACGCTCTACACCAACGCGATCAGCGCCGCGAACGAGACCTCGGTGAAGGTGGCCGCGGAGACGTTCGCATCACTCCAGCAGCAAGACATCGAGAAGCTCCAGGCGGTCAACGACGTTCTTCGCACGCGGACCGATCTGCAGGAGCTCTATCTCGCCGGAGACCGCGAGGCCCTGTATGAGGCAGCGGCTCCACTTTTCGAGCAGCTCAAGGAGAACTACGCGATCACGCACCTGTACTTCGAGACAGCGGAGCCTACCTCCACGGTCTTCCTCAGAGTCCACAACAAGGACAAGTTCGACGACGAGGTCGGGCGGGACACCTACATCGCGGCCGTGGAGTCCAAGTCATACGGCGCGGGCAAGGACCTTGGCAAGACCGCGTTCGCACTGCGCGTCGTGCATCCCTGGTACGACGCGGAGGAGAACCTCGTCGGCTACGTGGAGACCGGGCAGGAGATCGAGGAGTTCCTCGACATCATGTCCGAGCAGACCGGCGATGATCTCGCACTCATCCTCAACAAAGATGCTCTCGACGGCGAGGCGTGGGCCGAGATGCGGGCCAATCGCGACATGGAGAACAACTGGGACGACAATGAGACCATCGTTGTTGCCCACGGCACGAGCGAAGAGCTGGATGCCGCCGACTTCTCCTACGTCGAGATCGACGGTCTGCCTGCCGAGGGCGAAGCGTACGCGACGGACGTGGCGGGCGGCAGCGACGTGGCCGTCGGAGCCTTCCCCGTGGAGAACACGAAGGGCGAGGTCGTAGGTGCGGTCGTCGTGGAGCACGACATCACCGCGCTTGTGGAGCAGCTCTCCACCACGCGCACGCAGATGATCTTCATCCTCGTCGCGCGTGGGTGTCGCTCTGATCGCGATCGTCGTGCTCATGCTCAACTCGCTCGTCTTCGGGCGCCTGGACAAGACGATTGCCGCCGTCGAGACCGTCATGACAAAGATGGCTGGCGGAGACTTCGACGTCGAGATGCCTGAGGTCACATCCGATGACGAGATCGGGCGCTTCGAGAAGTTCATCGGCAGCTTCGTTGATGCTGTGGGTGCTACCTTGAAGCAACTGTCAGGCAAGTAGCATACTGGCACCAAGAACCGAGTATGAGGGCCCCGTCGACTCGGCGGGGCCCTCTCTCTTGCCGCTGAGGACGGGGGCGACGTGGGCTTTGAGCTTCGCTACATCGGCGTGGATGATCCGGCCTACGTCGAGGCCAAGGAGGTTCGCTACGCGTGCCTGTACGGGGAGTGGGGACTGCCTCGTGAGCTGGTGGAGGACACAGACGGCCGTGTCTACGAGCACCTGATCGCTGAGGAGGACGGACGCGTCGTGGGATACGCCCGCATCCATCTGGAGAACGGTGCCTCACAGGTCTACCAGCTCTGTGTCACAAGCGAGATGCGGGGCCAGGGCATCGCTGTCGCGCTCATGGTGGAGCTCATGGACCGCGCTCGCCGAGAGGGTCGGGCAGACGTCCGGCTGGACGCACGAGAGCATGTGATCGGTTCTACGAGCAGCTCGGGTTTCGCGGCGAGGGCGAGATCTTCCTCTCGCCGCGCACTCACACCCCCCATCTGACGATGAGGCGCGATCTCGACGACATCTGCGAGACCGCGTCCGTGAGCAGCGCACGAGTGCGGGGAACACTCTCTTGGAGGGGTGTGCGGACGGTGCTTGCCGGGTAGCAAACCCGATGCGGTTCGCGTACTCTGTGTCATGCGCTACGAGGGTCGGCGGGCGCGTTCCGCGCTCGTCAAGGAGAGAGTCCACGTGAGTCTCAGGAGGGGTCTTGATGCCTACGATCACCCGTGACCAGGTCCGTGTTCCGGCAGATGTTCCTGCCGAGGCGCGAGACACCTACGTCGACAACTACATGGCTGCCACGCGAGGGCACCGGTCGCCTCATGTTGTTCGCGTGCGACCAGAAGGTCGAGCACATGAACGACGACTTCTACGGCGAGGGTATCGCCGCCGACGACGCCGATCCCGAGCACCTGTTCAAGATCGGTTCACAGGGCACGATCGGTATCCTCGCGGGGCAGCGCGGTCTGATCGCGCAGTACGCTGCCGACTTCCCGGACATCAACTACCTGGTGAAGATGAACTCCAAGACCCATCTCGTGAAGACGGCGCAAGAGGATCCCTACAGCCCGCAGCTCTACGATCTCCAGAACGTGCTCGACATGCGCGACAACGGCGTCAACGTCGTCGGCATCGGCTACACCATCTACCTGGGGTCCGAGTACGAGGCTCCCATGATGATGGAGGCCGGTCAGCTCATCGCTGACGCGCACGAGGCCGGCCTGCTGGTCGTGCTCTGGATCTACCCGCGCGGCAAGGCCGTCGAGAACGAGAAGGACGCCCACCTCATCGCGGGCGCAGCCGGCGTGGCGGTCAGTCTCGGTGCGGACTTCGTGAAGGTCAACCCGCCCAAGGGCACCGACGAGATGAGCTCTGCCGACTTGCTCAAGGAGGCCGCATCGGCCTCCGGACGCACGGGTCTCGTGTGCGCCGGCGGATCGACCGTCGATGCGAACACGTTCCTCACACAGCTCTGGGAGCAGATCCACGTGGGTGGGGCGTCGGGCAACGCGACGGGCCGCAACATCCACCAGCGCGAGCTCGGCGAGGCCGTGCGTCTGACGCAGGCCATCTCCGCGATCACCCTTGGCGACTACGATGCCGAGCGCGCCCTCAAGGTCTTCGAGGGCGAAGAGGAGTTCACCCTCTAGATCGCGCCATCACTGCTGCGATTCGAACTCACGGCGCCGCTCGGGGAGAACCCGGGCGGTGCTGCAGTATCTGACATGACGAAGGGACGCAAGGCCGCATACGATGCCCATCTCGGACTGGTTCAAGGCACGAGAGGACAAGAAGTACACGCCAACGGGCAACGGCTCCAAGGCCGATATGCCTGATGGCGTGTGGGCCAAGTGTCCGTCGTGCAAGACCATCGTCTACGAGGGCGAGCTGACCGCGGCACAGCGCGTGTGTCCGCACTGCGGCCACCACATCGAGGTGGGCGCGCGCGACCGGGTCACGATGCTGGCCGACGAGGGCACCTTCGTCGAGACTCGACGCCGAGCTTGCCTCGGCAGATCCCCTGGAGTTCAGCGCGGCCAAGCCCTATGGCGTGAGTCTGGCGTCGGCGCGCGAGCGTTCCGGGCGAGGTCGAGGCCATCGTGACCGGCCGGGCCGCGATAGGTGGCCACGGCGTCGTCGTGGGTGCGATGGACTTCCGCTTCATCGGCGCAACGATGGGCTCGGTCGTCGGCGAGAAGGTGACGCGCGCGTTCGAGATAGCCACCGAAGAGCGCCGTGCAGTCGTGTTCGTCACAGCCTCGGGTGGCGCGCGAATGCAGGAGGGCATGCTCTCCCTCATGCAGATGGCGAAGACCTCCGCTGCCGCCGAGCGTCATGCGCGAGGCGGGGCTGCCCTACGTCTCGGTGCTCACCAATCCGACCCTGGGTGGCGTGACCGCGAGCTTCGCTTCGCTTGCCGATGTCATCCTCGCCGAACCCGGCGCGCTCGTTGGTTTCGCCGGCCCGCGCGTCATCGAGCAGACGATCAGACAGAAGCTGCCCAAGGGATTCCAGACCGCCGAGTACCTCATGGAAGAGGGCATGATCGACGAGGTCGTGCCTCGCCCTGAACTGCGAGCTCGGATCGCCCTCGTCCTTGACTACCTGAGCCGCGATGGCGGTGATCGGTCATGAGGCCCAAGTTCGTCATGGAGTTCGAGCGCGAGCTCGTCGAGCTCGAGCAGAAGCTCGTGGAGCTCACGCGGATCGATGTCGCCGAGCATCCTGATCTTGCTGCCGAGGTCGACGCTCTCAAGCGCGACATCGACCGAACTCCACCACGAGACCTACACGAGTCTCACTCCGTGGCAGCGGGTTCAGATCGCTCGACACCCCGAGCGTCCCAAGACCCAAGACTTCCTCGAGGCGTCTTCGATGATGTCGTCGAGCTGCGGGGAGACCGGCGCTACTCGGATGACCGACGCGATGTTCACGGCGTCTTGCGACGCTCTCGGGTCGCCGTGTCGTCGTGATCGGCCACAACAAGGGCCGCACTGCCAAGGAGAACGCCGCGCGCAACTCAGGCAGCCCGCATCCCGAGGGGTATCGCAAGGCGATGCGCGCCATGCAGCTGGCCGACAAGTTCGCTCTGCCTATCGTGACGATGCTCGACACTGCGGGCGCATACCCGGGTCTCGAGGCCGAGGAGCGCGGTCAGGCGTGGGCCATCGCCGAGTGCCTCGCAGAGCTCTCGACGAGTGCGGGTTCCCGTCGTCGTGGTGGGCATCGGCGAGGGCGGCTCGGGCGGTGCGCTTGCGATCGGTTTCGGTGACCGCCTCATCATGCTCGAGAACGCCTACTACTCCGTGGCGAGTCCCGAAGGGTGCGCGTCGATCGTCTACAAGGATGCAGGCCGCGCGATGGAGGCCGCCGATTGCCTCGGCCTCACGGCGGACGAGCTCGTGGAACTCGGCATCGTCGATGAGATCGATTCCCGAGCCGCTTGGCGGGGCGCATCACGACCCGGTGCACATCTACGAAGCGGTGCGTGAGCGAGTCGGATCGGCCCTCGACGCTCTGGTGAGGACGGACCCCGACCAGCTCGTCGCTGACCGCTATGAGCGCCTGCGCGACATCGGAGTGACTGCCTCGGATGCGGAGTATGCTGTGACGGGTGCCGAGGAGGCCTCGCCTGAAAGCGAAGGCTCCGGAGCCGACGGGTAGAACCTACGAGGACGCAAGGTTGTCGACGAACGGCGAGGGCGGCGTGCCCTCGACGCGGGGGGTGTTCGAGTGGCTGACTCCCAGCCGATCAAGCGTGTAGGGATGCTGTTCTCAGGCGGTCCAGCGCCCGCAGCGAACGCGGTGATCAGCGCTGCGGCTCTCAACTTCATCAATGCAGGCATCGAGGTACTCGGATTCCTCGATGGCTATGAGAACCTCGAGCGCTTCTCGGCGGATACTCCGCTCGAGAAGGGCACCGACTACATCTGCCTGGACCGCAACGATGTATCGCAGATCCGCAACCGCAAGGACATCATCCTGCGCACCTCGCAGGGCGAACCCGGGCAAGGCCATCACATCCCTTGATGACCTCACGGACGCCGAGAAGAACGCGAAGCTGCGGGCGGTCTACGCCGCGTTCGAGCACTACGAGGTCGACGCCCTGATCTCGATCGGCGGCGACGACACGCTCAAGACCGCCAACTACGTCTATCGGATGCAGGACCTCATGCCGGATCTGCGGCGTCTGCGCGTCGTCCATCTCCCCAAGACGATCGACAACGACTACTTCGGCATCGACTGGACGTTCGGGTTCTTCTCGGCAGCTCACTATGCTGCAGGCGAGATACGCAACCTGGGTGCGGATGCCCGCACGACCCAGGTCTGGTACGTGCTCGAGATCATGGGTCGCAAGGCGGGGTGGCTCACGTATGCCTCCGGTATCGCCGGCGAGGCGACGCGGATGATGTCGGTCGAGGACTACGACGGCGAGTTCGATCTGGACAAGGCTGCCGACGAGATCGCCACTCTCATGGAGATCGCGTGCGCGTGACGGCCGTGGATACGGTGTCGTCTGCGTGGCCGAGGGGCTTGCCGACAAGCTCCCCGAGGCGCAGCGTCCACAAGAGACCGATGAGCATGGCAACGTCGTGCTCGGTGCTGCGCAGGTGGGCAGGATGCTTGCCGCTGCCGCCGAGGCGCGTTTCGCCGAGCGCAACGATCACAAGATCAAGGTGCGGCACAAGCAGATCGGCTATGAGACGCGCTGCTCGGAGCCGAGTGCCTTCGACGTGCTCCTCGGCACGCAGCTTGGCGTGGGCGCCTACCGCGCGCTTGTGGAAGAAGGTCTCACGGGGCACATGGTCAGCGTCGAGAAGCAGCTGCAGCTCAAATACGTGCCCTTCGACGAGCTGATCGATCCCGTGAGCTCAAGACCCGCGTCCGCTTCATCGAGCGTGACAGTGACTTCTACAAGCTCGCTCGCTCCCTCGAGTATCAGGAGCGCAACCAGCCTTCAGCCGAGTGCTAGGACGGGCGTGATGAGAGAGACGCGATCCCATCATCGGAGCCGAGCGCGTCGAGCGTTTCGCCGCGATCGGTCGCGACCTCTTCCTCACCGGTGCGGTCTCCAGCCACGGCGGGAACCTCTCGGAGCGCGACGGAGACCGGATCTACATCACGCGCAGAGGAGCGATGCTCGGCCGTATCGACGAGCACGATGTCGTGTGGACGCAGATGGAGGCGTGCGACCTCGATGAGCCGTGCAGCCGCGAGCTCGTGGTCCACCGGCGCATCTACGAGGAGACCGACGCTCGGGCCATCGTCCATGCGCATCCGGTCCACACCATCCATCGCTCGCTCGCAAGCGATGTCATCGTTCCCGCTGACTCCGAGGCGCTCCACATCCTCGGCGAGGTGCCCGTCCTCGTTGCGCGGGAGACGATCGGTTCACCGGAAGCAGCTGAGATGCTTGCCGAGACCCTTGCCGAGAAGCCCGTGGCCGTCCTGCGCAGCCATGGACCGTTCGCTGTTGGCGAGACGCTCGAGCAGGCGTTCTACCACGTGAGCGCTCTGGAGGTCGCGTGCCACGTGCTCGATCTGCAAGAGGCGACTGGTCGATGACAGACGCGTGCGTCTGTGCTCGTTCCCCGCGGTATCGCGTTGCTTCTGATCGTGATCGCGTTTGCGGGTACCATCGCGATCTATCCGGAACTGCCCGCCGAGATGGCTACTCACTGGAACGCTGCCGGCGAGGCTGATGGCTTCTCCTCCAAGGGGCTCATGACCTTCTTCGTGCCGCTGCTGATGGCAGGGCTCGCGCTCATGATGTGGGCGATCCCCCTGGTCGACCCATTGCGCAAGAACGTCGAGGTCTTCAGAGTCGAGTACGAGTGGTTCATCGTCGTGATGACCGCGTTCTTCCTCGTCATGCAGGTGCAGATCTTGGCGTGGAACCTCGGATACGAGGTCAGTCCCAATGTGGTTCTGCCTGTCTCGATGGCTGTGCTGTTCTTCTACATCGGCTGGATGCTCGGCCGGGCGCGGCGCAACTTCTTCATCGGCATCCGCACGCCCTGGACGCTCATGAGCGAGGAGGTGTGGGACAAGACCCACCGGCTCGGCGGGATCCTGTTCATGATCGCTGGAGCCATCACATTGCTCGGAGCGTTCTTCCCAGCCTACTCAGTGTGGTTCGTGCTTGTGCCCGTCCTCACGGTCACAGGGGTGACGGTCGTGTACTCCTACGTGCTCTATCAGCGTGTCGGCCCCGACGAAGGCCCCGACGAGCCGGTCATCCCACCCGCACCGTAGGTCTGCCTGATCCGCTAGCCGAAAGCCCCGCTCGGTCGGGCGGTTACTCCCACACAGCCCGCGCTTTGGCGCGGATCGCAGCGGTCGTCGTCGTGGGTGCCGTGTGGACTACGCCGTCGATCTGCGCATCGGGTCCAGCATGCGCGTGCCGAAAGGCGTGCCCGACCGGTTCGGTCACGAAGCGCGTTCTCTGCGCGTACCCGTGGGTATCAGACATGCCAAAGGGCTGGGAGTAGTAGCGCAGAGGCCACGTGACATAGAGGTCGTTGCGGGCTCGAGTGCAGGCGACGTAGAACAGTCGACGTTCCTCTTCCACCTCTTCTTCCGAACCGGTCGCCATGTCCGAGGGGATGTTGCCGTCGGCGGCGTGGACCACGTACACGCTGTCGAACTCGAGCCCCTTGGCCGAGTGGATCGTGGAGAGTATCAGGTAGTCCTCATCGAGCAGGGGAGGCCCGGCAAGGTCGGAGGTCCAGCTCGGCGGATCGACGGCGAGCTCTGTGAGTAGGCGGGCCCGGTCGCTGAAGCGGGAGGAGAGCGCTTCGATCTGCTCGAGATCGCGCAGGCGTGCCTCCGCGTTGTCGTAGGCGAGCTCGAGAAGAGGCGCATAGACCTGCCGTATCGCGTGAATCTGTGCGGGAAGCTCGCCTGGGACGGCTCCCGCAAGTCCACGCATGAGGGAGACGAGGTCAGGCCATGCTCCAGCCGCTGCCGATGGCACCTTGGCCCCGACCCAGCTCTCGAAGTCCCCGCCGGTGTGCTGCAGCGATGTCATGAGATCGGCGGCGGTCTTGGGGCCGATGCCCGGGACGAGCCCGAGCACGCGCATGCCTGCGGTGGTGTCCCGGGGGTTCTCGGCAAGGCGCATGAACGATGTCAGGTCCTTCACGTGGGCCATCTCGACGAATCGCAGGCCGCCGTATTTCACGAAGGGGATGTTGCGGCGCGCGAGTTCGATCTCGAGGTGCGCGCTGTGGTGGGCGGCCCTGAAGAGCACCGCCTGCTTCTTGAGTAGCGTGCCCTGCTCGCGATGGTCGAGGATGCGCTCGACGATGTAGTCGGTCTGCTCGGCCTCGTCTCTGGCCGAGGTGAGAGTGGGTCGCGGTCCGCCGTCGCGCTCGGAGAAGAGCTCCTTGTCGCGACGCTCGCTCGCCTCGCGGATGATGAGGTTGGTCGCCGAGATGAGCTCGGGTGTGCTGCGGTAGTTCTGCTCGAGGGTGACGACCTCGGCTCCTGGGAAGCGTTCTTCGAAGTCCAGGATGTTGCGCACCGTGGCGGCTCGAAACGAGTAGATCGCCTGCGCGTCATCGCCGACGGCCGTGACTCCGGTCGAGTCGGGGCGCAGGAGCGACACGATCTCTGCCTGCAGGGTGTTGGTGTCCTGGTACTCGTCGACAAGCACGTGGTCGAAGCGTTCGCGAACGCGGGCTCCGGCAGCGGGATCGGAGAGCAGACCGTGCCAGAACAGCAGGAGATCGTCGTAGTCGAGTACCCGCTGGGACTCCTTGCGCTCGACGTATGCCGAGAAGAGCCGCTTGAGCTCCTCGGAGTCATCGGTGCACCAGGGATAGGCCGTCTTCACGACCTCGTCCACCTTCGCGCGGGAGTTCACACAGCGACTGTAGATGTCGAGGCACGTCGACTTCTGGGGGAATCGGCGCCCCTTGGCCGAGAAGCCAAGCTCGGTGCGGCAGACGTGCATGACGTCCTCGGCATCCCCTCGGTCAAGGATCGTGAACTCCGGCTCCAGTCCGATGTCGCGTCCGTGGATCCGCAGAAGTCGTGAGGCGACCGAGTGGAAGGTACCACCCCAGATCTTCGAGCCCGCCGACGGATCGATGTGGGAGGGGGTAGCGTCTGGGGACGGAGCGTCGCCTGCACCGGGCGTCGCCTGCGCGGTTCGTGACGCGCGAAGGACCGACTCCACGCGGCGTTTCATCTCACCGGCAGCACGCCGTGTGAAGGTGAGAAGGAGGATGCGCGCGGGTGGGGTTCCGCTCGCGACGAGATAGGCGACACGATGGGCGAGCGTGGCAGTCTTGCCCGTACCCGCACCTGCCACCACGAGCAGCGGCGAGTCGTCGTGAGATGCGGCCGCCCGCTGCTGGGGGTTGAGGCCGGTCAGGGTATGTTCAGCGTGGGCGATAGCGGGGGTGACAGCAGGACTATCTGGGAGCATCAGTCAGCACCTCCAGGGCTGGCTCGGTCCTATCGGCACTCTAGCAGTGTTCGAGCACGAAAGCGAACATACGTTCGTATCTACGTGTGTACGATCCTGAAGTGGGATCGCGCGAATCACGCAGTGATCCGTCGGCCTGCGCTTCGAGTCGGGCTCGTACGCTCGTGCTTCCGGTGGCTCTCTCGGGAATACACAGTTTGAGACTCCGGTCGTGCGTGGCGTCCCGCTCGACACGCACAGCGAAGGCGAGGAGAGAGTTTGGCTGAAGCCGAGTACGTCGAACGCGACATGACGGGTCTCGTATGCGTGGTGACAGGAGCGAACTCCGGAATCGGTCTTGCCACGTCGCGCGAGCTTGCTTCCGCGGGTGCGAGCGTGATCATGGTGTGCCGCAACCGCGAGCGTGGCCTGGCCGCGCGTGATGAAGTCGCCGCGGCCTCAACGGGCGCGGATCCCGAGCTGCTGTTGTGCGACTTCGGCGAGCTCGCGTGCGTGCGCGATACTGCAGAGGTGATTGCCCGTAGCAGAGATCGAGTCGACGTACTCGTCCACAACGCCGGGATGATCGCGCCGGAGCGGATGGAGACGGTCGATGGGTTCGAGCTGACCTTCCAGGTGAATCACCTTGCGTCGTTCCTGCTCACACATGAGCTCCGAGGGATGATCGATGACGCGCCCGCTTCACGCGTCATCACCGTGTCGTCGGGGGCGCATAGCTTCATGGGCAAGGGAATGGTCTTCGACGATCTGCAACTCGAGCGCGGCTGGACCCCTTTCAGGGCATACGCCCAGTCGAAGCTCGCCAACATCCTCTTCGCGTATGAGTTGTGTGCGCGCTTGGGTGGAACCAACGCTACTTCGAACTCGCTTCACCCGGGAGCCGTGCGATCTGGCTTTGGATGGGGTCTTGGAGGGTTCTACGACTTCCTGCTCGGTATCTCGCAGCCGTTTCTCAGAAGCCCGGAGAAGGGGGCCGAGACGATCCTGTATCTGGCCACGGCCGCCGAGGTCGAGGGCATCAGCGGCGGCTACTTCTATGACCGGGAGCCTATCGACTCTTCGAGGGCATCGCGGGATGCGAGCGCTGCGCGGCGGCTGTGGGACGTCAGCGCCGAGATGGTAGGCATATCGTGACCGCCTCACCGGCCGGAGACCTCCCCAGCCCCAAGACCATCATCCGCGTCTATCTTGTCTCCAGCGGGCTGTTCACGCTCGCGACCTCTCTCATCTGGGGCGTGAACACCCTCTTCCTGCTCGACGCAGGCCTCGATATCTTCGAGGTCATGATCGTGAACGCCGCCTTCTCAGCCGGTCAGGTCGTCTTCGAGGTGCCCACCGGTGTCGTTGCCGACACCATCGGGCGCAAGATATCGTTCCTTCTCGGCATCGCGACCCTCTTCCTGTCGACTCTCATCTATGTCGCGGCGTGGCAGTACGGCTGGAGCATATGGGGGTTCTTCGGCGCCTCGCTCATCCTGGGATTCGGGTATACGTTCCAGACCGGTGCGGTCGATGCGTGGTTGGTGGACGCCCTCGACTACACAGGATTCGAGGGTCACACCGAGGATGTCTTCGCGCGCGGCGGAATGGTGTTTGGGACGGCGATGCTTCTGGGGACGCTGGCCGGCGGGTTCCTCGGCCAGGTGAGTCTGGGGCTGCCATTCATCGTCCGGGCGGGCATCCTGATCGCCGCGTTCTTCGTGGTGCTGTTCATGATGAAGGACCTGGGGTTTCGAGGCGAGGCCGCTCAAGGCGTCGCGCTTCGGCGCCGAGACGCGGAAGATCTTCGACGCCGGCGTGAAGTACGGCTGGCGCAACAAGGTGGTGCGGCCGCTGCTGCTCATCTCGTTCGTGTGGGGCACGTTCATGATGTACTTCTTCTACTCATCGCAGCCCTACGCGCTCGAGATCCTCGGTCAGGACCTCGTCTGGGTCGCCGGGGCGATCACGGCGCTGTTCGGCCTCATGGGCGTGGTGGGCAACATGTTCGTCTCGCGTCTCATGAAGATGGCCGATGGCACCCGCCGATCGTCAGCGTCGATCCTTGCCGTCTGCAGCGCACTGGGCGCTCTCATCGTGCTCGGGATGGCGATCGTGGGGTTCACCGCTCCCGAGTCCGGCAGCGTGTGGTGGTTTGCAGCGCTGGTCGTGCTCTCGGCCGGCTTCGGCATCCTGTTCGGGCTGATGGGTCCTGTGCGGCAGGCCTACCTCAATCGGCAGATTCCCTCGGCACAGCGCGCGACCGTGCTCTCGCTGGACTCGTTCTTCGATGAGGTGGGTGGCCTGGGAGGACAGCCGGCGTTCGGCTATCTTGCGAAGGTGACCTCGATACCGGTGAGCTACGCGGCCGGGGCAGTGGTCATGGGGCTCGCATACCCGCTCTACAGGATGGCCGGTCGTGCAACTGACGGCGAGGCGGGCTGTGGATGATGTCGATCCGGGTTCTCGGGAGGGCTAGATGACGATCGAGGTGCTTGTGGCGTACAACGTCGGCGGCACGAACAGCCGCGTGACGTTCGCGCGGTTTCGAGAAGGGTCGTGCGGTACGACTGCCCGAGCATGCCGAGCCGATCTCGGAGCCTCGGAGGGGAGCGAGCGAGTTCCTGGGCTTCGTCGAGGAGACCCTCGGGATGCTGCCCAGGGGCACCGAGATCGCTGGAGCTACTTGCGCGTTCGCGGGCCCGGTCACTCACGGCGACGAGGTCTGCATGACCAACTGGCCCGAGCCGAAGTGTGTGGCGCGCGACGACCTGGTCGGGGTGGGCCTGCCCGCGGCGGTCCGCATCGTGAACGACATGGTCGC
The DNA here is from genome assembly GCA_963850695.1 of uncultured Actinomycetes bacterium. Classification (GTDB taxonomy): domain Bacteria; phylum Actinomycetota; class Coriobacteriia; order Anaerosomatales; family CAWKMJ01; genus CAWKMJ01. The sequence goes on along the minus strand of CAWKMJ010000001.1, from coordinate 246,828 downwards.
AGGCGCCGAGGGCGTTCTCGATCGGATGGACCGGGGCGGGGTGGGCGTCACCTCCCTCTACGATCCGGGTCCGGTGGACCCGGACTCGGGCAACGTCGTCTTCCTGGCGCCCGGGACTGGACTCGGGGCCGCGACGCTCGCGAGAACGGGTCTTGCCGACCCGACTCACGTGCCGGTCGGCTGTGAGTGTCAGCACACGGCCATCCCGGCGTTCTCAGACGAGATGGCCGAGTGGATCGAGGCGCTCGCGCAGATGCTCGGTCACGCTCCCACCTGGGAGGATGTTGTCTCGGGTCGAGGGCTCGCGCGCCTGCACGCAGCACTGCAGGCGGCCGAGTCGGGCGCGGCTCCCGAGCTCCCGGACGACTCGGAGACACCCGCTATCGCTGAAGCCGCGCTCTCAGGTGACGAACTCGCCGAGCGAGCGCTCACGATCTACTACCAGGTCCTCGGCGCTTCGCGCAACTGCTCGCCCTCGGCGCGCAGCCGTGCTCGGGCGTCTTCATCGGTGGCGCGACGACCGCGAAGAACCTCGACATCATCTGCCGAGGAGACCTCGTGCGCGAGTTCCTGGATAATGATGTCGTGGGTCAGGCGCTGGCCGAGGTGCCGGTGCGGGCCGTGGAAGGCGAGCTGCAGCTTGGCCGGCGGGCTGAGGATCGCGGCGCAGGCCGCGAGAGCGCGACCGGCCAAGGCGCAGTTCAGGAGCTTCGGGGGATAGACCGCCAGGCGGCGGCACATAGGAGCCGCAAACGAAGAGGGGAGATCCAATGAGGTACGCGAACTCGCGCAGGATGCTGATAGTCGCGGCCGTCGTAGCCGCGATGCTGCTGGCGGCGGTACCCGCCATAGCGACGGACGTGCAGGCTATCGCGACCATCCAAGGAGCCATCCACGAACAGAGTGCGGGGACTCCGCCCATCGAGGGCGCGACGGTCGATCTGTGGGAAGACGTCGGGGGACCGGGCTCACACAAGGTCGCGACCGACCTTACGAGTGTGACCGGCGCATACGCGCTGGGCTACACGCTGGATCCTGCCAAGACGTATCAGCTTGCTGCCTGGAAGACGGGCCACACCTCGGCGTGGAGTGCGACATTCCCCGGGTCAGTGCCCGTCCCCTACATCTGGAACCCAACCCCGCTGACCGTGTCTCGCGGGATCTATGGCCGCATCTTCAAGTCCGGTGGCGACAATCTGGCCGGTGCGCGCGTGGAACTCTACGCCCACGATCCCGGCGGCCACCACTACACGATGTCCTCCACTGCCGACGCGGTCGGGGATTACACCTTCCCATCGTACGTCGCGAGTGGGAACTACGAGGTCAAGGTCTCCAAGCCAGGGTATGTGACGAAGTGGTCCGGTCCGATCGCGTATGTCAGTGGCACCGAGTCACAGCACAACGTCCAGCTTGGGACGGATCCCGATCCAGTCGAGCGAGTGGCCAGCAGCGACAGGTTCACGACCGCCGTGTCGATCGCCCGCGAGGCGTACACGGATCCGGCCGACCCCTCCGCTTGGCCAGATGTTCGACACGTGGTGATCGCGTCGGGTGAGGACCGCGCGGCAGCCGATCCCCTGGCTGCATCCGGGCTGTGCGGCTGGCACGATGCGCCGCTGTTCCTCGTGAGCTCCACGAGCGTGTCAACGCAGGTGAAGCAAGCTATCAAGGAGATCGTGGACGACAACGGAACGGTCACCATCCACATCGTTGGCGGACCGGTGTCCGTTCCTGACGCGCGCTACAACGAGATCACGTCGTATGTCGGCGGGACGGGGATGCTCACGAAGGACAGGATCCTCTCCACGGGCGGTCGGTACGAGCTGGCAGCCGCCATCGCAGGCCGCCTCATGGGAGGAAGTCCAGGGCGGGCCCTGATAGCCAACGGCGCGGATTCGACCAAGTTCTTCGACGCGCTCGCGCTCTCGCCGATCTCGGCATCCATGCACTATCCGATCCTGCTCGTGAGCGAGAACGAGGTGCCGGCCGCGACCGAGAAGGCGCTCTCTGACCTCGGCAAGCCGATGCTCATCGTCGCCGGAGGTCCCGCGACGATATCGGACGATGTCTACGAGGACCTGTTCCTCATGACCAGCCGGGCATCGAACGCTGGGCCGGCGCCGACCGCTACAAGACCGCCATCGAGATAGCAGACGAGGCCGCAGACGAACTCGTTCCTCGGCAAGGAGACTGTTGGCGTCGCCGCGAAGCTGCCCGATGCCCTCACCGGTGGCAGCGCGGTCGGACGGATGCGCGGTCCGCTGCTCATCACGCAAGGCGACACGCTGACATCATCGACAGGCAGCTGGCTCTCGTCGAACAAGAACGAGATCGCCAAGTGCTACGTCTTCGGCGGCGAGAAGAGCGTCACACCGGCCGTGAAGAGCGCGATCGAGGCGAGACTCCAGTAGGCATGCATCCTGACTGAACGTTCAGTCAGGGGAATCGGCGATGCGTCACGGCCCGGCAGGCCGAGGGCGAACAGGGCATATAGAATGCGTACGCTCACGCGGCGGCCTGGCCGAGGGGGCCGGCCGTCGCCGAAGAGAGGGGTTTCACATGCGTGTCTTCTGGCGCTGCTCTGCTGGCGGCCGTTCTTGCCTTGGCCGCGATCGTGGTCGCCGGCTGCACCGACATGCCCGATGGGCTCTCCATGGGGGAGTCTGCCGAGGCAGGCGGCTGGAAGGTGACCGTCGAGAGCGTCGAGGTCTTCGATGCCTCAGAGAAGGAGGCAGCCGAGGAGGGCAACGTCTTCCTGGTGGCCGATGTCACCTTCGAGAACACCGGCGATGAAGAGATGTGGTGGGACACAGCCGCGGTCATCTCGATGCGTGACAGCGAAGGTGTGGAGTACCCCTCCGATGGGATGATCGTTGCCAACGATATCGAGATCGTCATGGGCAGCGCACAGCCTGCCGATCCTCGCGGTGGGCTTGTCGGTTTCGAGGTTCCTGGAGATGCGACTGGGCTCGTGCTCGTGTTCACGCCCGAGGAGCTCGGCGAAGGCGAAGAGGCACCCGAGTGGGCCGTGGGGGATGTCGAGGGATCTGTAGCGCGCACCCCGTGAGAGAGGTGGAAGCTATGAAGAGTAGGCGTACCGGCGTCGCGCTGGCGCTGTTCGTGGCGACTGTGGTCCTGTTCGTGACGCCTGCCCTTGCGGCGGCCGCCCCCATCGAGGTCGTAGTGACCGATGCCGAGACGGGCCTGCCTCTTGCGAACGCGGCTGTACGTTTGCATCGAGTGACGCCCTCATCCTTGACCTTGGGGCCGCAGTACACCAACGCGAGCGGCTACACGGGGTTCACCAATCCGGCCATCGTGCCCAGCGCGCAGTTCTACATGAGCGTGGACGGCCCGGCGGGCAACCACGTGCACCACGTCTCGGACGACTTCATCTACTCTGGCAGTGACGTCACGGTTTCGGTCGATCTCTGGCAGAAGGCGCATCGCGTATGGGGCCCAGATCGCTACTCGACTGCGGTCCAAACCGCGCGGGATGTCTTTGGCATACAGGAACTCAACTGGTGGCCGAACATCCCCGACGTGGTCATTGCGTCGGGCGAGGACTACGCGGCTGCCGACCCGCTCACTGCCGCAGGGATCTGTTGGTGCTACGACGCGCCGCTGTTTCTCGTGGGCCGTGACCACACGCCCTCATCGGTGAAGAAGGCCCTTGCTGAGCTCGTTGCGGCAACAGGTCATGTGACGGTGCACGTCGTCGGGGGTCCGGAATCGGTCCCGCAGGCGCGCTATCAGGACTTGGTCAACTACGTAGGTGGTCCGAGCAAACTGACGCTCGACCGTGTCGGACCCTACAGCAACAGGTATGAGCTCGCTTCGAGCGTCGCGGCGCGGATGAAGCAGGTCTCGGACACGACTCCGAAGACGATGGAGCAGATCGCGCTCATCGCCAACGGCGCCGACCCGGACAAGTTCTTCGATGCGCTGGCGCTCTCGCCGATCACCGCGCAGAACGGGACCCCGATCCTGCTTGTGGCAGAAGACTCGGTTCCCTGGCAGACGAGCAGCCGACTGGCTTCGCTCTCGTTCCCGCGCGTGATCATCGGTGGTGGTCCGGCCACCGTCGAACTGCGCACACGGCCACCGCCGTGGGCGCGACGGAGCGCTGGTGGGGCAATGATCGCTACAAGACCGCGGTCGAGATCGCGAGTATGGCAACGACCGAGACTCTGCTCGGCACAGGCCGCGTGGGTGTGGCGGCCAAGCTGCCGGATGCTCTGACCGGCGGTGCTGCCACCGGTCTGATGAACGGTCCGCTCGTTCTCACGAAGACCGACTCCGTGCCCCACAGCTCGTACGCCTTCGTCGAATCGTGCGGTTGAGCAATGCCTACCGTCTTCCTGTATGGAGGACCGGTCAGCGCGACCGAGGCAGTTCGGCTGCGACTGCTCGATGCGGCGACCCCGTAGACGACGATGTCCGCGAGATTCGCCCGTTCCCCGGAGCAACACGCTCCGGGATGGGTGCTCGTGCACGTGAACGCTTCTGACGAAGAGGGAGATCTGACATGGACACAAGGTTGACCAGGATCGTGGCGCTGCTGGCCGTCTGCGCACTGCTCTCGCTTGCGGCGGTCGGAGTCGTCGGCTGTTCGAGCGATGAGCCCGCCGAGGATGAGGCCGCCACCGAGGAATCGAGCGACAACGGCACCGAAGAGACCACCGACGAGAGCGCAGCCACCGACGGCGAGATGCCGGCCGAGGAAGACGCGATCGCCATCGCGCGGGCCTACTTCGTTGCACAGACCGATTTCACGAGGGACGACTTCGATTTCGCTGTTGAGGCGATGGCCGAGGCGGACGACGGTACCTGGTACGCTCGCGTGAGCGCGACTCCCAAGGCCGACGACACCCTTGAGACCGAGCAGATCTACGTGTACGCACCCGCTGATTCTGAGGCAGGCTTCTGGTTCGCGGTGGACATGGGTACCGGCATCGATCCGGCGACCGATAGTCAGTTCCCCGAAGAGGTAGGCGAGGCACTCACGCCCTAGCGAGGCTGCCAGTCGGCCGCGGATCTACCTGGTTCTTCCAGGTGTCAGGAGGTTAACGGGCGGTTCGCATCTGCCGATGAGACTGTAGAGTACACGCATGCAGTCTCATCGATCGGAGCGCTTCGTGCGCAAGGTCCTCCCAGCCCTGATGGTGGCATGCCTGGCGTTGACGGTCGTGCCCGCTGGCGTGACCGTGGCCCAGGATGCTCCCACAACACCTCAGCCGGCCTCGATCTCCGAGGCGGTTCCTGCGAACCTCGAGGTCACAGCGATCGACGCTGTGACCGGCATGCCCCTCGGTGGCTGCATGGTCACGGTTGGCAGCGCTTCCGCGCTCACGTCGCCAGATGGCCTGGTCGTTCTTCCTGTCGCCCCCGGATGGTTCGAGATCGAGGCCGCGGCCGAGGGATTCCAGGACCTGACCCTCACCCTCCAGATGGCCGAGGAAGGCCAGGAGCTCGAGCGCAAGCTGGTCATGGCGCCGAGCTTCGCGACCGGTCACGACACCGAGGCGACTCAGGAGCGGATCGACGCGTACCTCGAGGAGATGTCAGAGGGCTGGGGCGTCGCTGAGACCGCCGAGACGCTTGCGGCTCCGGAGGCAGAGGACATAGTCACTGCCGCTGGCCATAGTCGATCCACCGACGACCATCCGTCTGGTCACCAACGGCGTCTACAGCAACGGCAGCTTCTCAACCATCGGCTCGCCGATCGTTGTCACTCTCGGTATGGACGAGTACCTGAAGGGCGTCGTCCCGAGAGAGGTCGGCTACACATGGCCCGCCGAGGCGCTCAAGGCTCAAGCTGTGGCAGCACGCTGCTACGCTTCCACGCACATCAACCGTCACAACAGCATCGGTGGCGATGTGTGCAACACCGTGCATTGCCAGGCGTGGAGCCCGGCACACTATGGGACGACCGACGCTGCTGTCGATGCCACGAGCGGCGAGGTCGTCCGCTACGACGGTGCGATCATCTCGGCGTTCTTCTTCGGCCACTGCGACGGCAACACGCGCAACTCCGAGGACGTGTGGGTCGAGGCGCTCCCGTACTGCCGCAGCGTCCCGTGCGAGTGCGGCTACACGACGATGTACGGGCACGGGGTGGGCATGTGCCAGCGAGGCGCCCAGGCCATGGCCGAGAGGGGCGCGGACTACCACGAGATCCTCAGCCACTACTACACCGACACCGGCAACGAGCGAGTGTGGGGCAACGATCGCTACTCGACTTCGGTCGACACGGCGCGGCTCGCCTTCGATCCCGATGGGGATGGCTCGTGGCCGGGCGTGACCGACGTTGATCATCGCCTCGGGCGAGGACCGCGCGGCAGCCGATCCGCTTGCCGCAGCCGGCCTGTCGTGGGCCTATGACGCGCCCATCCTGCTGACACACAGCGAGTTCGTGCCGAGTTCGGTCAGGAGCGCTCTAGCGCAGATGGCATCTGCGGGGCCGATCCGCGTGCACGTGGTCGGTGGCACCTACACCGTGCCGGCCGCCCGCCTGACCGAGATCAAGACCGCTCTGGGCTCGGGCAACGTCACCTTCGATCGGGTGCGGACGAGCGGCGACCGCTACGACCTGGCAGCGACCATCGCGGCCAGGGTCGATGCCGAGTGGGAGAGTCGCAACGGAGCCGGGACGTCGCCCAGTGTGGTGCTGCTGGCCAACGGCGCGGACTCCACCAAGTTCTTCGATGCGCTTGCGCTCTCACCGATCGCCGCTGCCCAGGGCTATCCGATCCTGCTCGTGGAGGCCAATGCGGTCCCCTCGGCCACCTCGAACGTGCTGGGGTCCTTGGGGCAGGGCCAGCGGATCGTCGGCGGAGGGCCTGCGACGGTCTCCGACGGCGTCGTCTCGACCCTCGGAGCCACCCGTGTCTCGGGCAAGGACCGCTACCTCAACGCGCTTGCAGCAGCCGACTACGCGGTCAGCCGAGGATGGCTGGACCGCTCCGAAGTGGGAGTCGCCGCCAAGCTGCCCGATGCACTGTGCGCAGGCGCCACGATGGGACACCTCGGCGGAGTCTCGCTCATCACCGATGGCCAGAGCCTGACACCTGCGGTCGACAGCTGGGTCACTGCCTACCACGCGCAGATCGAGAACCTCTACATCTTCGGAGGACCGGTCTCAGTGACCGGCACCGTCGATCGGCAGCTGGCCGAGGCGCTCGGAGGCTAGCGGTCAGACATCGGGCGGCAGACTCGATTCCTCGCAACAGAAGAGGCCCCGGCGCATTGCCGGGGCCTCTGTGGATACCCAGATACGCGATGTACGATCGCGAGCTACTCGGTAGCGTAGGCCTCGTCGAACTCGATGATCATGTCGGCGGTGACAGCTGACGGATCGCTGCCATCGTCCCACGTAACGATGTACTCGTTGCCATCGGCCGACTCGATCGTCCCTGAGTAGAACTTCGCGACCGACCACACCCCGAGGACGCGGTCGCCGACCGCCCATTCCTTCTCCTCGATGGCGATGACTTCGCCCTCGGTGAGATCATCCTCGGTGTCGTCATCGACGTACTTCACGGTCAGCATGCCATCGTCGGAGACGGCCATGACCTCGGCAAGGTAGAGCGATCCGGCGCCCCACTCGGCAGCGACCATGTCGCCGGCCGCGAATGCGTCCCCAGACGAATCACTTGTCGCCTCATCGCCACCCGTGCAGCCAACCAGCGCGAGCGCCAGGACTGCGATCATGAGAACTGCGAAGATGCGAAGCTTGCTCATGCCTGTTCCTCCCCGGATAGTCGAGAACTAGTCGACCTTAGTGAACGTGCCGTCGGCGTCCCAGACGAAGATGACGCCCTCTTCTTCCCACGTGAAGCCGCCGCCGGTTGTGTCGGTCATCCCGTCGTACTCGATCGTGACCTCGAGGTAGTCGTCTTCGAGCGTCCACGTCGCGGGAGCCTCGGTGCCGTCGATGTCCACGCCGGTGCCTGTGCCATCGCTGGCGAACGTTATCGCGCTGAAGTACGTGCCTTCGGCGTTCTCCCACGTGCCGACAAGCGCATCGTTGGAGCCGGCGTCAGCTGATTCCTCGGTGGATGCCTCGGTGGACTCTGTCTCCTCGGCAGGCTCATCGCTCGACGAGCATCCAACGAGACCGAGGGCTCCAAGCAACAGGGCGAGGATTGCGATGAAGACGATCGTGCGGTTGCGAAGCATAGGATTCCTCCCGTTGTGTGACGAGCCGCTCCCCCTCAGCAGGCCGTCCGGCTGCTACCATGTGCTGACACTATCACATGATTGTGGCAGGCGGCGTCATACCCTCCGGGTATCCGGTCAGGGGTGACGATGGGCGTAGAAACAGGGAGTAGCGCATGAAGAACAAGGTCGTCTTGATCCTGGCGTGTCTGATCGTGGGAGTGGCGCTGCTTCTCTCAGCTGGCTGCGCACAGGACGATTCGGATGACTCCAGCACATCGGAGTCAGCCACGGAGAACGTTGAGGAAGCCGAGCCAGCGGCCGAAGGCGACTCGTCTGAGGAAGACGCATCCTCCGACGGAGCCTCGAGCGAGATATCAGCCTTCGTGGGTACGTGGGAGAACGCCGAGGGAGGCGTGTTCCGTGTGCTCACGCTCCGCGAGGACGGGACGGCTGACACCGTCAACTACGCGGGCAGCGAGGCGCCAGCGACCTGGACCCTCGAAGACATCTACATGAAGGTGGAGACCGACGGCGGAGAGTCGTACGGCTCCGACACCATGTGGATCTCGGACACAGAGTGGGATTGGGCCTACGAGGACGGTACGTGGACGCTCGCTGAGTGAGGTGCTCGCTCATCCGGACGGCCTGAGCCTAGACATCTCGTGAGGTGATCGTGCGTGGACTGGGTTGTGCGCCTGGCTTTGACCCTCGCGGCCATTTCGGCGTCGTTCGCCCTTCTGTTCGGCCTGGTCTGGGCGATTCGCTACGAGGCCCACAAGGACAAGTCGGACTCGAACGAGAAGGGTCCGCCGAGCCTTCCAGAGGTGCTCGGTTCGGCTGCGGACCGGGGCTGGACCCTCGGCCGGGCGCTCTTCATCATCGCCGTATCTTCATCGTCATTGCAGCGGTGTCTACTCTCAGCCAATGAGGGAAACAACGCCTGTTTGGGCATATTCACAGGCACGCATGCGGACCGCGTCGTCTCGTCTTGTGTTCGCGCCAAGAAGGGACTAGCGGCAACGGGATACCCACGAATCGGGACGTTTGCGGGGGGAGTGCTCACCAGCAGCAGACGGAGAGGGAGTGGGATTGATGACGATATCGCGGAAGACGTGTGTTCTCGGCAGCGATCGTGGTTGCGACGGTGCTTGCGTTGGCGGTGCCGAGCCTGGCCGTGGCGGTTGCGCTCACGGTCGACGTGAAGGATGGGGCAACGCCCGTCAACAGGGCGGGCGTGGGCGCGTACAGGTCCGACACGGACATCTGGACGTTCATGGACGGGGGCAAGACCGACTTCACTCGGGCAAGAGGTGCTCGACGTGCCTGGTCCCGCCAACTACATAGTCCGCGTGGGACGGCCCGGCTACATCACTCAGGATACCGCTCAGTTCTTGCACGTCGTTCCACAGACGAGGAACGTCGCGCTTGTGCCGGATCCCATACTTACGGAGCGCTACTCGGACAACGACCGGTACTCCACGGCCGTGAAGGTGGCTCGTCAGCGGTGGACCACTGCGACGAATCCCACGTTGTGGCTTGGCGTTGAGACGGTAGTCATAGCTTCTGGCGAGGATCGAGCAGCTGCAGATCCGCTGGCCGCCGCCGGCCTGTGCGGAGCGTACATGGATACTCCACTGTTCCTCGTCAGCAGCACGAGCGTGCCGAACTCGGTCAAGAAGGCTCTCTCGGAGATCAACGCGACCCACAAGAACACGAAGGTCATCGTCGTCGGCGGACCCGTGTCGGTTCCAGACGCGCGTCTCGCCGAGATCGCCGCGTTGATGCCTGATGGCGCGGGGGTCGAACGTCTCGTCGCCACGGGGGACCGTTTCGATCTCGCGGCGGCCATCGCCGAGCGGATCGCTGCGGTCGCCGGAGTGCCGGACGTGGCGCTCGTCGCCAACGGGGCGGACGACCGGACAAGTTCTTCGATGCACTGGCTCTCTCGACCGTGGCAGCTCACGAGGCCTATTCCCATCCTGCTGGTCAACGAGGACTCCATCCCCGCGGCCACGCGGAACGCCCTCAACCAACTGGCTCTGCCGAGGGATGTCGTTATCGGCGGCGGGCCGGCAACGGTGTCCGACGGCGTCATGAGCGAGCTCGACGCACAATACGGCGACGTCGTGCGATGGTCCGGCAACGATCGATATCGGACAGCGCAGGCCATCGCAGACGGGGCTATGGGCAACAATTGGCTCTCCGACGACCTGGTAGGCGTTGCTGCCAAGCTCCCTGATGCTCTCACCGGCGGGGCCACGCTCGGTCAGAGCGGGGACGGCGGGGTGCTCCTGATCACGAACGGTGAGACCCTCACGCCGTCTACGGGCAGTTGGCTTGCCGGACACAAGGTCGAGGTCGACAAGTGTGCTGTCATCGGTGGGCCTGTGAGCATCACCGACTCGGTCAAGAACGACATCAACTCGAAGCTGCAGTAGCAGCAACGGCGCGCACGCACAGCAAGAGAAGAGGCCTCGGCACTGCGCCGGGGCCTCTTCTTGATGGTGCGACCTAGCCGGCGTTTGAGCGGAAGCGCTCAGGCTGCGCGACGCTCACTCGGGCAGCGTCCACTCGTACTCGTCAAGGATCCACTCGCCGTCTTCGACGATGTACTTGGCCAGCACGCCCTCGAACTCCCACGACGTGCGAACGTGCTCCCATGTCGTTATGGCGAGCCAGACGGAGCCTTCTTCGTCGGCGTCGTCGAAAACGATTGCGACTGTTCCTCCGGGCCACTGGTCTGCGGCGACGAGGAGAAGCTGCTGGGTATCGTCGGGGGGTCCGTCGAGGAGGACATTGTCTTCGTCCGGATACGCGTACTCGACCCCGTCGCTCAGTGTGCCGAGCAGGTAGCCCTCCCCAAAGTCCTCGAAGTCCAACGTAGGATCGCCGTCCGCAGCGCCCTCTGCGGAGGGCGCGTACACCTGCTCGAGGATCTCGACTTCCGGGTACTCGGTCATGTGCGCAACTATAAGGTACTCGTCGGCATAGAAGGCGTCGTCGGTCTCGTCATAGCCACCAGGATCGACGATGACCTCGTCGATGGTGAGGAGAGGGTGTATCTGAGCCATGGCCTCCTGCGCGATGTCCTGTTGGCGAGCGGTTGGGGAGACGGCCTCGAAGTCGCCGGTAGTCGGCTCCCAGGCGAGCCACTCCTCGAGGGCCTGTTCTTCGACGGTGGCCTCGGCAGGCTCCTCCGCTGGCTCGGGAGCAGCAGGGGCAAGAACCATCTCCTGCAGCATGTCGTCGTAGATCATGTAGCCACCGCCGGCGATCGCGCAGCAGCTGCAGAGCAGCAGGAAGACGACGACGAGTATGATCAGGGTCTTGTTGCTCTTGGGGGCTTGCGCAGGCGGAGCGCCCGGGGGCGGGGCCCCTGGGCCAGCGACCGGCGGCTGGTCAGGCGGTGCTGTGCCCGGTGGTTGTGCGGCCGGCTCCGGCGCTTGCGGGTCCTGTTCCACGAGAATCTCCTCCCCCAGAGGCGTCGCGTAGTAGGTACCCGTTCCGCGCAGCGCGCGGGCATGTGTGGTGCCCGGGGAGGGACTCGAACCCTCACGGTGTTGCCACCACCGGATTTTGAATCCGACGCGTCTGCCAGTTCCGCCACCCGGGCCTGCTCCCTGCTTGGCAGGGCTGCTCGCAGATTATAGCGGTACACTGGGCGTATGACACCAGGAGTGCCTACAGATGACGCTCGCCGGGAGGCCCTCGGCCTGCACCTGGCCAACGTCGTGGACAACCTGCAGTTCATCGCCGACCTCGGCTACGGCGACGTCTCGCTTGCTGTGCCTGCCGAGGACGGCACCCTCGTAGTGGTCGCAGACGCGCGACCCATGACCGCCGTTGCGAGCCTGGCATCCACTCGCGAGGGGAGAACGCTTTCGCTGGCCGACGAGCCCGAGGCGTACGCCGCACTCGAGCGTGGCGAGGTCTGCTCGGACGAGCGCCGCAGGACCATCCGCGGGATCTCCTTCGTCACCATGGCCTATCCCGTTGGGGCGACGGATGCAGAGGCGGTCGTCATCCGCAACCTCGCGCTGCAGGTCCTCGAGTCCCCGGGCAAGATGGAGACCGTGTTCATGGGCATCGCCGAGGAGCTCCTCGGCACGCTGTCGGCCGGGCCACTCATGGACGCCGAGTACGGCGAGCCTTTCGCGACCGTGCGGCGCGCCGGAGACGGCGTCATGAGGATCGCGCCCGACGGCAGCGTGACCTATGCAAGCCCCAACTCCGTGAACATCATGCGGCTTGCCGGAATCGAGGGGCGGTCTCTGGCAGGCCCGTGACGCGGCTGCCTGGCGCCGAGTACGCGGTCAATCCCGTGCTCTCGGCACCCGGTGCGCTCAGGACCGAGATCGAGGCCGGAGACCGAGTCATCGGCTACCGTACGATCAACTTGGGCGACGGGGCGGTCGTCCTGGTCGAGGACCTCACCGATGCTCGCCGTCGCGACCAGGAGCTCAAGGTCAAGGAAGCCACGATCCGCGAGGTCCATCATCGGGTGAAGAACAACCTGCAGACGGTCGCGAGTCTGCTGCGTATCCAAGGCAGGAGAGCGGAGAGCGACGAGGTCCGCCGCGCACTCGCCGAGGCGACCGAGCGCGTCGCGTCCATGGCGGTCGTCCACGAGCTGCTCGCGGCCTCGACCGATGAGCAGATCGACTTCACCGAGGCCGCCCAGACCGTTGTCGACATGGTCCGCCGAGGACTCGAAGGCGAGGCGACCAGCGTCGACGTGACGGTCAAGGGCTCGTCGGGACTCGTGCCCGCCCAGGTAGCCGCCTCGCTGGCGCTTGTCGTGGCAGAGCTGGTGCACAACGCGATCGAGCACGGGTTCGAAGGATGTGACACCGGCTCGGTCGTCGTGGAGATGCGTCGGCTGGCCGAGGAGTTCGTCCTCACGGTGCGCGATGACGGGACCGGGCTGCCAGAGGGATTCGACATCTCGGACACCCCCAACCTCGGCCTCGAGATCGTTCGCACGATCGTCGAGGATGACCTGCACGGCACGCTCTCCTTCGGCAAGGGGAGAGGCACGACGGTCACGGTTCGCTTCCCGCTCTCTGCGACGGAAGGGTAGCAGCGCGCATGCGAGTGCTCATCGCCGAGGACGAGTCCCTCATCCGGATGGACCTGCGCGAGATGCTCGAGGAGGAGGGCCACGAGATCGTGGGCGAGGCGCGCAACGGGGCAGAGGCCATCGAGCTCGCCCGTGGAGCTCGAGCCAACGATCGTCTTCATGGATGTCGAGATGCCCGAGGTCAACGGGCTGGAGGCCGCGCGCGTCATCGGCGAAGAAGGCCTGGCCCCGGTAGTCATGGTGACCGCCTTCTCTCAGGCTGCCTACGTGAAGGAGGCCGCCGAGGCGGGCGCGATGGCGTATCTCACCAAGCCGTTCACCAAGCAGGACATCCTGCCAGCCATGGAGGTGGCGGTCGCTCGGTTCGCAGAGGCACAAGCCCTCGCCGAGCAGGTCAGCGATCTCGATGAGCGTCTGGAGACGCGCAAGCTGGTCGATCGAGCCAAGGCGGCTGCTCATGGCCAAGGGCATGTCGGAGGCCGACGCGTTCGGCCGGCTGCAGAAGACTCGCGATGGACAAGCGCTTGTCGCTCAAACAGGTGGCCGAGGCGGTCATCCTCGCTTCGGAGACCGACGAGGCGGTGCGCGACGAGCGGCAGCCGGTCGCACGGCGGCGACCCCGATCCGGGAACCGACGGAGCGTAGCGGGTGCTGAGGACACTTCTTGCCGAGCAGCTCTGGTTCGGACTCGCTGTCGTGACCGTTCTCTACGTGCTCGACTACCAGCTCTCGGTCATCGGCGTGAAGTGGTTCAGGCGTGGGGCGGATGCTCACTACGACATGGGCGGCTCCTACGAGCTCAACCCGCCGTTCGAACAGGACATCGACGAAGAACGCCTCTTCAGCAAGACACACGTCATCGCCCTGGTTCGCATCTGGATCGTGCTCGGTCTCGTCTGGGGCATCACGTGGTGGCTCGATCGGCTACCGGGAGGTCTATGTCGCGTTCGTCGGCTTCTTCGTGCTCACGCAGATGCCGGTGATGCTTCGCCACACGCAGAACATCGTGCTCTTCCGCTACGTGGCCACCAGGGGAGGCGTCGAGGGCGGGCTCGCTCCGAGCGGTGGCTCGAGTTCAAGGTCTCGGCAGCGGTCTTCTGGTTCTTCTCGGTCGCGTATCTTCTGCTCTGGCTGCTGCTCGGCGATGTCTTCTTCGTCGGCGGTGTGGTCGGGACTGCTCTGGCCGGAGCGCGGTTCTGGATCTTCGGCGGTGAGGCCGAGGAGACGGGTGCGGCCGAGGGCGAGGGCGACCAGCCGGCGAGGACTCGACGCAGCTCGGCGAGTAGTAGCCGCCTCCCACGTTGCCGCACGTTTCGCCGCAGTTCACGAGCGGCGCTGACCCTGCTATACTTGCTCTCCCGGCACAACGACGTGCCGGTCATAGCTATCGAGCAATGGAGCTCGCCTGGACCCGATGGGTCCTCGGCGGGCTTTTCTGTTTTGCGCACTGTCACCGGCTGTTGAAGGAGCGAGGGCACGATGAAGGACTTCGCGGTCTTCTGGGGATGCACGATCCCTGCGCGATTCCCGTTCATCGAGAAGGCGACGCGAGTCGTCCTCGATGATCTCGGAGCGCGACCCATCGACCTCGAGGGGCACACGTGCTGTCCCGAGGGCACGCTGGTCAAGGCCAACGACGAGAACGCCTTCTACACCGCGGCGGCGCGCAACCTCGCCATCGTGGAGAAGGAGGGGCTCGACCTCGTCACGCCCTGCAACGGCTGCTACTCGACGTTCAAGGAGACGCAGAGTCACCTGCGCACGCACTGGCGCGAGGCCGAGAAGATCAACGAGCGCCTCGCCAAGGAGGACCTCGAGTACAAGGGCGAGCTGCAGGTCTTCCACTTCGCCGAGTGGCTCTCCGACCAGATGGGCGCCGGGCTCGTCGCATGCCAAGGCGACCAAGCCGTTCTGGGGCATGCGCATCGCCGTCCACTACGGCTGCCACCTGCTGCGCCCGCAGCCGGCGGTCCGCTGGGACGATCCGCTGCACCCCACCAAGGTCGAGGCGCTCGTCGCCGCGCTCGGCGCGTACGTCGTCGACTACTCGACGAAGATGCAGTGCTGCGGCGGCGCCCTCGACCGCGTGGGCGAGCGCGACGCCTCGCTCGCGTTCGCGCGCCGCAAGCTCACCGAGCTGCACGAACGAGAACGTCGACGCGCTCATCGCCGTCTGCCCGAGCTGCTTCCAGCAGTTCGACCTCAACCAGGCCGCGCTCCAGCGTGCCAAGGAGCACATCAACGTTCCCGTGCTCTACATCTCCGAGCTCATCGGCCTGGCCTATGGCCACGACCCCGAGGAGCTCGGCCTGGGCATGCACCGCGTCTCCGTCGAGCCGTTCCTGGAGCGCTGGGGTGCTCGTGCGGACGACAAGGAGCGGCTGGCCGAGGACTTCGACGTGGCCCTGCTCGGCAAGTGCTACTCGTGCCAGGCGTGCAAGGACGACTGCCCGGTCTGCAAGATCGACCCGACGTTCCAGCCCACCGAGATCATCGGACGACCTGCTGCGCGGCGACATCGACAAGGTCGTCGACGACGGGCAGCTCTGGAAGTGCCTCGAGTGCTACACCTGCCAGGAGCTCTGCCACTCCGAGATCGGCATGGCCGAGACGTTCCGCAAGCTCAAGGAGATCGCTATCGCAGCAGGGCAAGGGCCCCGAGTCCGTCCCGGCGTCATACGAGCAGTTCCTGACCACCGGCGCGCTCGGCAAGCCCAAGAGCCGGGCCCGCAAGAAGCTCGGCCTCGACCCGCTGCCCGAAGGCGGCGGCGACGCGATGGCCAAGCTGATGGCTGACGACGAAGAGGGAGATGAGTAGAGAGATGACGCTACGAGCCGCTTCTCGAGCGGATGCCGACGAGCAAGATGCCGGCGATCTCCGATCGCTCAGGGCATACAGGCGAGCGCCCGCGCTATGCCGAGGAGGCACCGTTCAAGATCCACGGCGGCTGCGGCCTCATGGGCATCTGCGATGAGTCCGGAGCACTCATGGGCGGCGAGGACGCCATCCGCGCGATGGCCGTCCAGCGCGACCGGGGCAACGGCCTCGGCGGCGGGTACGCCGGCTACGGCATCTACCCCGAGTTCCCCGACCACTTCTGCTTCCACATGATGTATCACGACCTGCAAGGCAAAGAGGACGCCGAGGCCGTCTTCGACGAGTACTTCGTCACCGACCTCGCCGAGCCGATGCCCACCCGCCAGGTCAAGGGCATCTCGGACGCTCCGCTCCTGTGGCGCTACTTCCTCACGCCCGACCAGCACAAGATCGAGATCGCCGAGATGACGCGCCGAGGACTTCGTCGTCCACGCGGTCATGCTCATCAACTCGAGCGTCGATGGCGCGTTCGTCGCCTCCAGCGGCAAGAACATGGGCGCCTTCAAGGGCGTCGGCTTCCCCGAGGAGATCGGCCACTACTACCTGCTCGAGGAGTACGAGGCCAACACCTGGGTGGGCCACAACCGCTTCCCGACGAACACGCCGGGCTGGTGGGGCGGCGCGCACCCGTTCACGCTGCTCGACTGGTCGATCGTGCACAACGGCGAGATCTCGAGCTACGGCATCAACAGCCGCTATCTGGAGGCGTTCGGCTACAAGTGCACGCTCGGCACCGACACCGAGGTCGCCGCGTACCTCTTCGACCTCATGCTCCGCCGCCACAAGCTGCCGCTCGAGCTGGCCTGCAAGGCGCTCGCCTCGCCGCTCTGGACCGAGATCGACCGCATGCCCGAGGACGAGCAGGCCGTGATGCGCTCGCTGCGCGCGGTCTACGGACCCGGCATGCTCAACGGCCCCTTCGCGATCGTGCTCGGCTTCAACGGCGGCATGGTCGCGCTCAACGACCGCATCAAGCTGCGTCCGCTCGTCGCCGCGCGCCAGGGCTCGAAGCTCATGGTCGCCTCGGAAGAGAGCGCCATGCGCGAGGTTCTTGATGCGCCCGACAAGGTCTGGATGCCCGAGGCCGGCGAGCCGGTCATCGCGCGCGTCGAGGGCATGGAGTGGCCCATCCACGGCGACCTGCATCTGTCCGCTTCCGAGGTCTCGTGTGCCGTCACCGGCGTGGACGAGACCTGCGAGATCGCCGTGGAGGTGAGCTAGCGATGCCAACGAGCTCTCATCCAGCCCGAGTTCAAGGTCGAGATCGACTACGACAAGTGCCACAAGTGCGGTCGCTGCGTGCAGCAGTGCGGCTGGGGCGTCTACTCGTTCAACGAGCGCCCCATCCCCGATGACAGAAGTGCCGCGCGTGCCACCGCTGCGTGACCTACTGCCCCGCACACTGCATCGTCATCAAGAAGAACGACCTGGCCTATCGCGCCAACGAGCAACTGGGATCCGGCGTCTGCGCAAGGCCGTCTGGCGCCAGGCCGAGACCGGCGGCGTCATGCTCACCGGCATGGGCAACGACAAGCCCTACCGCAACATCTTCGATCACCTGACGCTCGACGCCTGTCAGGTCACCAACCCCTCCATCGACCCGCTGCGCGAGCCGATGGAGCTGCGCACCTACCTCGGCCGCAAGCCCGATGACGTGCAGGTCGAGCCCGACGGCGACGGTGGCTTCAAGCTCAAGGAGGGCAGCGGTGTCATCGAACAACGTGCAGCTCGAGACGCCCATCATGTTCGGTCCGATGAGCTACGGCTCGGTCTCGCTCAACGTGCACAAGTCGCTGGCGATGGCCGCACAGCGCCTGCGGCACCCTCATGAACACCGGCGAGGGCGGCCTGCACGCCGACCTCTACCCCTACCAGGACAACGTCATCGTTCAGGTGGCCTCGGGGCGCTTCGGCGTCAACCCCGAGTACCTCAACCGCGGCGCTGCGATCGAGATCAAGATCGGCCAGGGCGCCAAGCCCGGCATCGGCGGACACCTGCCCGGCGAGAAGATCAACCGAGAGGTCTCCGAGACGCGCATGATCCCGCAGGGCTCGGACGCCATCTCGCCCGCGCCGCACCACGACATCTACTCGATCGAGGACCTGCGGCAGCTCATCTACTCGCTCAAGGAGGCCACCGGCTACAAGCCGGTCGGCGTCAAGATCGCTGCGGTGCACAACGTCGCCGCCATCGCGAGCGGCATCGTGCGCGCGGGCGCCGACTACGTCTACCTCGACGGCTTCCGCGGCGGCACCGGTGCGGCGCCGCAGATCATCCGCGACCACGTCGGCATCCCGATCGAGATCGCCATCGCCGTGGTCGACCAGCGCCTGCGCGACGAGGGCATCCGCAACCAGGCGTCGATCATCGCCGCCGGCTCGATCCGCTCCTCGGCAGACCTGGCCAAGGCGATCGCGCTGGGCGCCGACGTGTGTGCGATCGGCTCGACGGCGCTCATGGCGCTCGGCTGCCACCTCTGCCAGGGCTGCCACACGGGCTCGTGCTCGTGGGGCATCACCACCCAGAAGGCCGAGCTCACGCGCCGCATCGACCCCGAGTGGGGCGCCGAGCGGCTCACGAACCTGGTGCACGCGTGGAGCCACGAGCTCCAGGAGATCCTCGGCGCGCTTGGCGTGAACGCCGTCGAGTCGCTGCGCGGCTCGCGCGAGCGGCTGCGCTCCATCGGCCTGGACGCACAGACCAACGAGATCCTGGGCGTCAAGCCCGCGGGAATGTAGGGGGGCGTCCATGACTACGACGACCACAAAGGACACGCGGCCCCATCGAGGGCTACATCAAGACCGCGCCCGAGGTGACGCGTCGAAGGCGATGTCGCCACCATCGACGCTCAGAGCGTCTACTACAAGCACATGAACGAGGCGGTGCGCGGCGCCATCGCCGACGGCGCGAAGACCGTCAAGCTCGATCAACGTCAACGGGCAGCGCTACATCGGCAACGGTGTGAGCGGCGATGACGTCCACATCGAGGTCAACGGGTGCGCCGGCAACGACATGGCGATGTTCATGGACGGGCCCACCGTCGAGGTCTTCGGCAACGCTCAGGACGGCGTCGGCAACACCATGAACAAGGGCAAGGTCATCGTCCACGGCGACGCCGGCGACGTCCTCGGCTACGGCATGCGCGGCGGCAAGGTGTTCATCGAAGGGCGATGTCGGCTACCGCGTCGGCATCCACATGAAGGCCTACGAGGGCCTCGTGCCGATCATGGTGTGCGGCGGCAAGTCCCGTGACTTCTTCGGCGAGTACATGGCCGGCGGCATGCTCGTTCTGCTCGGCATGAACACGCAGATCGAGGGCCCGATCGTGGGCGGGTACGTGGGCACCGGCATGCACGGTGGCGAGATCTACCTCCGTGGCGAGGTCGAGACGTGGCAGATCGGCAAGGAGTGCGGCATCTTCGAGGTCGACGATGAGGGCATGAAGACGCTCCGTCCGGTCATCGAGGAGTACTGCGAGGCCTTTGACATGGATGTCGAAGAGGTCCTCTCGGTACCGTTCACCAAGCTCGTGCCGATCAGCCACAGGCCCTACGGAAAGATGTACACCTACGTGTAGACGGTCGGCCGGCTCAGCCCGGCACCTCTGACACGCTGCTTGCGGCGCGGATTCCGTCACGGGAGTCCGCGCCGTTCGCCGTCTGGAGGACGGCAAAATACCAGCTCACGGGAGTCTCTGCGCATGGACGAAGAAGCGAAACACCGCCGAAACAATACTCCGATAGATTCATGTGCGAGATCGAACGCAATCCCTTCAGGCAAGCATCTGCCGTATCGGAGCAAGGAGGCGCTACATGGCACCCAAGATGGACAAGGACTACGTGCTCAAGACCGTGGAGGAGCGGGGCATCCGCTTCATCCGCTTCTGGTTCACGGACGTGCTCGGACAGCTCAAGTCGTTCGCCGTCACAGACGCCGAGCTCGAGCTCGCTTTCGAGGAGGGCATGGGCTTCGATGGTTCCTCCATCGACGGCTTCACCCGCATCCAGGAGTCCGACATGGTCGCGATCCCGGATCCCTCGACCTTCAAGATCCTGCCCTGGCGTCCCGACGGTGACGGCGTCGCAGCGATGTTCTGCGACATCCAGACGCCGGATGGCTCCCCGTTCACGGGCGATCCCCGCTACGCACTTCGCCGCATGCTCGACAAGGCCGCAGGCATGGGCTACACGATGTACGTCGGTCCCGAGCTCGAGTTCTTCTACTTCGCCGACGATCAGGACACGCAGTTCCTCGACCACGGCGGCTACTTCGATCTGACTCCGCTCGACGTGGCGAGTGACCTTCGTCGCGAGACCGTTCTCACGCTCGAGAAGCTCGGCATCCCCGTCGAGTACTCGCACCACGAGGTCGCCCCGTCGCAGCACGAGATCGATCTGCGCTACGCCGAGGCCAGCGAGATGGCCGACATCGTCATGACGTATCGTCTTGCGGTGAAGGAGATCGCGTACGCCAACGGCGTGTACGCGACCTTCATGCCCAAGCCGATCGCCGGCGAGAACGGCTCTGGCATGCACGTCCACCAGTCGCTCTTCGACAAGGACGGCAACGCGTTCTTCGACGCCAACGATCCCGAGGGCTTCAACCTCTCGGCCGTCGGCAAGAGCTACATCGCCGGCCTGCTCAAGTACGCACCTGAGTTCTGCGCCGTGACCAACCAGTTCGTGAACTCGTACAAGCGTCTGGTTCCGGGCTATGAGGCTCCCGTGTACGTCACCTGGGCTCGCCGCAACCGCTCGGCTCATGGTCCGCGTGCCGATGTACAAGCCCGGCAAGGAGAACGCCACACGCGTGGAGCTTCGCTCGCCGGACCCCGCCGCCAACCCGTACCTGGCCTTCGCGGTCATGCTCGGTGCCGGTCTCAAGGGTATCGAGGAGGGTCTCGAGCTCATGCCCGAGGCCACCAACAACATCTTCGACATGACCGAGTCCGAACTCACGGACGCTGGGATCGTGACGCTGCCGGGTACCCTCGGCGAGGCCATCGAGCTCTTCGAGCAGTCGGAGACCATGAAGGAGATCCTGGGCGACCACATCCACGAGTTCTTCGTGCTCAACAAGAAGGCCGAGTGGGACGCGTTCCAGCTCAACGTCTCTCAGTGGGAGCTTGACCGCTACCTTCCGATTCTCTAGCACCATCGGTGGTCCGGAAGTGACGGACCTCGTCGCAACGAGGCGGCGTCGGACGGGGAGAACCTGTCCGGCGCCGCTCTTCCGTTCCGCCGCCGGTGAGGAGCGCTACAATCATGCACATGAAACAGGTGCTCATAGCATCGGATGATGCGCATACGCGGGCCCTGGTGGCCTCTGCCATGGATGCGCTCGACGTCGTCGTGCGTGAGTGTCCCGACGGTGAACTCGCGGGCTCGCTCAGGGATGAGGACGTCGATCTCGTCGTGCTCGACGGTTCTCGCGACCCGGAGCCGCTGGTGCAGATCGTCGAGACGGCAGTCAACGAGGGGCTTGAGACCCGTCTGCTGCTGCTCGTCGAGGCTGAGACGCTGCCCACGCTGCGTGTCCCCACTTCGCTCCCATCCGACTTCGTCGTCAGGGGAGCGGGCTCGGAGGAGACCGTAGCGCGTGCGCGGGCGCTCATGTGGCCCGGCGAGGAAGCGTCGTCACAGGAGCTCGTGCGCGTCGACGACCTGACCATCAACCTCGCGACGTACCAGGCATCCATCGCGGGCGACCCGATCGACTTCACGTACCTCGAGTACGCGCTGTTCTCGTTCCTCGTCACCCACCCCAACCGCGCGTATGGCCGAGAGGTTCTTCTGCGCAGGGTCTGGGGATCGGACTACTACGGCGGTTCGCGGACCGTGGATGTACACATCAGGCGCATCCGGGCCAAGATCGGGCCGGAGCTCTCGGCACGTGTCGAGACCGTCCGCAACGTCGGCTACCTCTGGCACGGCTAGAGCGCGGCTACCGCGCGGTCGCTGGCGGCAGAGTCCCTGGCAGTGACTCACCGCGCTGCCGAACACCGCGGCCTCGCTGCCAGGTCCTACCGCACCGTACCGGTGAAGCGGTACGAGGGACCGCTGATGTGCTCGCACGTCCCCTCGATGGCGTGGTCCTCGAAGAACTCGCACATCTCGGGCATGGTGAAGAAGGATCCTGGCTCGCCGAGGAGCTTCTCCGCGATCACGATCGTGCGCATCACGAACCCCGTGGGTTCGAGTTCGAGGATGATGACCCCGCCACCGCTCCGCACGACACGAGCCATCTCATCCGCTGCGCCGATCTGGTCCCTGAAGTGGTGGAACGCATCGGAGACGATGACGGCATCAGCGCTGTCATCTCGAACGGCATGTCCTCTGCCGTGCCGAGGACCGCTTCGACGCTGCCGTGGTCCGGTACGTAGCGGATCATCTCCGGCGCCGGATCGAGGACCGTCACGTCAGCTTCCAGGGCCTCAGCGAGCTTGCGGGCAAGAGCGCCGGTCCCGCCACCGATGTCGATGACTCGTCCACCCGGCTCGACATAGGGGCGCAACCACGCCGCGATCACCTCGATGTCGTCTGGCGACCATCTGTCGGCAAGTCGGTTGAACGCTGGCGCTGCCCAGTTGAAGAAGCCCATGGCCCTCCGCTAGCTCGGGTACAATCCCTTAGACCGCGCCTACCTCGCTCGGCCCGCCACGAGGGTATCGCCAAAGGGGACTCCATGGCCACTCGCACGCTCGCCGTCATCGACGGCAACAGCCTCATCCACCGTGCGTTCCATGCGCTCCCACCCACGATGACCGCTCCCGACGGCAGGCCCACCAACGCTGCGTTCGGGTTCACCTCGATGCTCATCAAGATGGTCCAGGAGCTCGCTCCCGACTCAGTGATCGTCGCGTTCGACCTGGGCAAGCCGGCGTTCCGTACCGATGCGCTCGCACAGTACAAGATGCACCGCCCACCCACCGCCGAGGAGCTCAAGTCCCAGTTCCCCATCGTGAAGGAGATCCTTACCGCTCTCGACGTGCCGATCGTCGAGGAGCAGGGGTGGGAGGCCGACGACCTTCTCGGCACGTTGGCGCGCCAAGGGACCGAGGAGGGCATGCATGTGCTGCTCGTCACCGGCGACAGGGATGCTCTTCAGTTGATCGATGACGAGGTCCGCGTAGTCTCCACCAAGAAGGGTGTCAGCGACATCAAGATCTACGACGCGGAGGCGGTGGAGGAGCGCTTCGGTGTTCGCCCCGACCAGATCGTGGACTACCTGGGGCTCAAGGGGGACGCATCCGACAACATCCCTGGCGTGAAGGGTGTGGGGGAGAAGACGGCGGCGAAGCTGCTGGCCGAGTATGGGACGCTCGACGCGGTGCTCGAGGCCGCTCCCGAGATCAAGGGCAAGCTCGGTGAGAACCTCGTGGAGCATGCCGAGGACGCCCGCGTGAGCCGTACGGTGGCCACGATACGCTGCGACGTTCCCGTGGATGTCGATCTGGCCTCGGCTACGTGGGGCACGTACGATCCGGCCGAGGCTGCGCGCATCTTCGGCGAGCTCCGTTTCACGACCCTGCTCGATCGCCTGTTGGCAACGACGATGTCGGAAGCGTCGGCCGCCATGGTGGCCGAGAGCGGCGAGCCCGCCGCACCGACGCGCGAGCCGATTGCGGTCGAGACACTTGAGGGCGAGGCTGTCGCCGAGTGGATCGCCGCGCAGGGCACTGCAGCGTGGCTGGGCGTGGCTCTCGACGACGGGACCGAGGAGTCCCTGTTCGCCGTGCGGCGCGACCTCGCCGTGGCGGCAGAGAGCGAGACCGCTGTGATCGGCGGGGAGGACGCCGAGTCGGCGTGGGCCGCCCTGATCGGTGACGCCCGGGTCGCGGCGGCGGACTGCAAGGCGCTCATGCACGAGCTGTGCCCGCCGGTCTCCGTCACGCGCTGCGACACGTCCTTCGATGCCGTTGACGTTGCGCGTCTCTTCGACTGCGGGATCGCCGCATACCTGCTCGAGTCCCACCGCTCGTCGTATGACGCGGGCTCGCTCGCAGCCGACTACCTGGGGATTCCGCTCTCCGAGCCAGCCGAGGGTGTCCCAGCGGCCGCTGTCGCCGCCAGAGCCGCCCACGATCTGGCTGGCGCGCTGGAGCAGCGGCTGCGCGAGGATGACTCCATGGGCCTATGCGAGAGCATCGAGATGCCGCTCGTTCCCGTGCTGGCGCGGATGGAGCGGGCCGGGGTCGCACTCGACACAGCCGTTCTCGCTGAGCTGCACGAGGAGACGTCTGGACGCATCGCCTCGCTGCGAGCCGAGATCCAGGAGCTTGCGGACACGGAGTTCAACGTGGACTCGCCCAAGCAGCTCTCTGAGGTGCTCTTCGAGAAGATGGGGCTGCCCTCCTCGAAGCGCACCAAGACGGGGTACTCGACCGATGCGTCGGTACTATCCGGGCTGGCGCCGTCGTATCCCATCGCCGCCAAGGTGATCGAGTACCGCGAGCTAGCCAAGCTCGACTCGACCTACATCGAGGCGCTCCCGAAGCTGATAGCCGAGGATGGCCGGATCCACACGACGTTCAACCAGACGGTGGCGGCGACCGGACGACTGTCCTCGAGCAATCCCAATCTGCAGAACATCCCCGTGCGCACGGAGTTCGGCCGCCGGATCCGGGCGGCGTTCGTGCCGGGGGACCCCGAGGCGGTGCTCGTAGGCGCCGACTACTCGCAGATCGAGCTGCGCATCCTCGCTCATCTCTCGGGAGACGAGGGGCTGATCGAGGCGTTCACGAGTGGGGAGGACTTCCACGCCGCCACTGCGGCGCGGGTCTTCGGTCTGGAGCCGGGAGAGGTGACGACCGGGTATCGCAGCCGGGCCAAGGCGGTGAACTTCGGGATCGTCTACGGTCAGACGGCGCACGGTCTTGCCGAGTCGCTCGACATCGCACATGCCGAGGCCCAGGCGATGATCGACCGGTACTACGCTGCGTATCCGCAGGTCAGGGAGTTCCTGGACGAGACGGTCGGCGCAAGCCTACCGAGACGGGTACGCCATCACGATGTTCGGACGCAAGCGCTGGATCCCGGAGCTCAAGAGCGGCAACCACAACCTCAAGTCGTTCGGTGAGCGCACGGCGATGAACCACCCGATGCAGGGCTCGGCCGCCGACATCATCAAGCTCGCCATGATCGAGGTGGACCAGCAGGCTGCGCGACGAGGGCTTCGCCTGCGCGCATGGTGCTGCAGGTCCACGACGAACTCGTCTTCGAGGTGCCCAGCTACAGAGCTCGAGAACCTCTCTGAGATGGTGCGCGACAGCGATGTCGGGCGTAGCCGAACTCGCCGTGCCCCTTGAAGTCGACGTGTCGAGCGGTGCGAACTGGGCGCTAGCCAAGTAGTCGGGATCCCGCGGCCGTCCTACTCGGTGGCAGTCACAGCGATCTGAGTCTCGCCGTCCTCGTCGGCGATGATGACCTGAGCCATCCGGCCGTCCTTCTCGACCTGGTAGCTGATCATGCGCCATGTCGCCGGTGTCGTTCGTGGATCTCGTGGTGACGGTCCAGCCTTCAGAGGCGAACTCGTCCGAGTACCACTCGGCAACATCGTTGGCGCCATCACTGGTCTTGATGCCGATGTTGTAGGCGACGCCGTCCTCGGTGTCGAACTTCTGGCTCATGACGAGATCGCCGTCGTAGAGCGGCATGTCGCTCGGGAATCCGTCGGGGATCGTTGCCGAGTCCCCGCCCGATGATCTCCACGCTGCCGTCCTCTGTCTCGATCGAGACGCTCTCGCCATCATCGTCGATCTCGACGTCAGCGCCGGTCTCGCCCTCGACTGATCGCCTCGCTGGCCTCCTCGGCAGCGAAGCCGCAGCCGGTGAGAGCTACAGCGGCCAGCAGTGCTGACCAGTGCAACGAGCGTGATCTTCCATGTCATGTGATCCAACCCCTCTTCTGTCGGTCGAGCGTTTCGGCGGTGCGCTAGCGGCCTGCCGATTGTTTCTTCCCGAGACCATTGTACCGCAGTAGACGAGCACCCGTTCGACCTGGTGCTCGGCGTGTCGCACGCTATACTCACGCATTGGCGTTCGGGCAGACGGAGTCCCGTGCGCCGACGAGTACTGGCCCCGACATGGATTCAACTGTAGGCGACGTATCATCCCCGACGTTCTGTCCCCGATGACTGTTGGCGAAGACACGGACCTGTAGCCGAGTGCATGACCCAGGGGCCCCGATGCAAGAAAGGGGCTCGAAGCATGACTGAGTTTGAGAAAGAGGTCGTAGAGAAGACCGAGTACACCGATGAGGAGATGCATGCTCTCATCGACGACACGCTCACCGATTTCGACGAAGGTGACCTGGTCACCGGCGCAAATCGTGAAGGTCGAGCGCGACGAAGTGCTGCTCGACATCGGCTACAAGTCCGAAGGTGTCATCCCGGTCCGGGAACTCTCCATCCGCAAGGACGTCGAGCCCGCCGATATCGTCGAACTCGGCGACGAGGTCGAGGCCCTGGTTCTCCAGAAGGAGGACAAGGACGGTCGCCTGATCCTTTCCAAGAAGCGCGCCGAGTACGAGCGCTCCTGGGCCGACATCGAGGAGAAGTTCAACGGCGGCGAGAACGTCGAGGGCGAGGTCATCGAGGTCGTCAAGGGCGGTCTCATCCTCGACATCGGCCTGCGCGGCTTCCTGCCTGCATCACTGGTCGACCTTCGCCGCGTGAAGGACCTTGCGTCCTTCCTGGGCGATCGTCTCGAGGCGCGTGTCATCGAGATGGACCGCAACCGCAACAACGTCGTGCTCTCCCGCCGCGTGGTCCTCGAAGAGGGTCGCAAGGAAGAGCGCGCTGCAATCCTCACCAAGCTGGACAAGGGTCAGATCCTGCCCGGCGCGGTCTCGAGCATCGTGGACTTCGGTGCGTTCGTGGACCTCGGCGGCATCGACGGACTCGTCCACATCTCCGAGCTGTCCTGGAGCCACGTCAACCATCCGTCCGAGGTCGTCAAGGTCGGCGACGAGGTCGAAGTCATGGTGCTGGACGTGGATCTGGACCGCGAGCGCATCTCGCTGGGTCTCAAGCAGACCACCGACGATCCGTGGAAGCAGCTCGTGCAGCAGTACCCGGTCGGCTCGATCATCGAGGGCAAGGTCACGAAGCTCGTGCCGTTCGGCGCGTTCGTCGAGCTGGGTGACGGCGTCGAGGGTCTCGTGCACATCTCCGAGATGGCGCGCGGCCACGTCGAGACGCCCGAGCAGATCACCAACGTGGGCGAAGAGGTCCACGTCAAGGTCATGGACGTCGACCTCGACCGTCGTCGCATCTCGCTTTCGATGCGTGCGGCCGGCGAGGCGCTCGGCACCGTGATCGAGCTTCCCTCGCGCGAGGAGCTCGAGGCACAGCGTGCGCCGAGGTGGGCGAGGAGATCGCTGAGGCCGTCGTGGCCGAGGAGATCGCCGACGAAGCCGCCGAGGAGGCAGCAGAGGCTGTCGTCGAGGCAGTCGTCGCCGACGAGATCGCCGAGGAGCTTGCCGAAGAGGCCGTCGAGAGCTGTGGCCGCAGCTGAGGAAGCCGCCGAAGAGGCAGCAGAGGCCGTCGAGGCCGCCGCTGTCGCTGATGCGGTCGCCGACGAAGCCGCCGAGGAGGCGGCAGAGGCCGTCGTCGAGGCAGCCGTCGCCGAGGAGATCGCTGAGGAAGAGGTCGAAGAGGCCGTCGAGGCTGTCGAAGAGGCAGTCGTCGAAGAGGCCGTCGAAGAAGCAGTCGAAGAGGCTGTCGTAGGAAGAGGCTGTCGAGATCGAGGCTGTCGAAGAAGCGATCGTCGAGGAGGCCGTCGAAGAGGCAGTGGCCGAAGAGGCCGCCGAGGAGTCAGAGAACGAGTAGACTCTACGTGTAGCGAATACGCCGGGGCCGGGCTGCGCTGCAGTTCGGCCCCGGTTGTTTCGGGGACGCGAAGGGACCGAGGCAAGCATGTACATCGTTGCCGTCACAGGCGGGATAGGCGCTGGCAAGACCGTCGCCGCCGACTACTTCGCCTCACGCGGCGCTGTCGTCATCGATCTGGACGATGTCGCGCGTCGGACTGCTTGCAGCCGGGAACGCCGGTGTTCGACCGCGTCGTCGATGCGTTCGGCGACGAGGTCGTTGCCGAGGACGGGACGATCGACCGCGGTGCACTGGCCGAGGCCGCGTTCGTCGAGCGATGAGGCCACCGCGAAGCTCAACGCGATCGTGCATCCTGCG
Source organism: uncultured Actinomycetes bacterium (assembly GCA_963850695.1). GTDB lineage: Bacteria > Actinomycetota > Coriobacteriia > Anaerosomatales > CAWKMJ01 > CAWKMJ01. Next base: position 218,516 of record CAWKMJ010000001.1, on the reverse strand, counting down.
GTCGCGAGCGAGGTCATGCCCGGCCTCACCGACATGGGGCTGCTCCAGAACCCGCCGCCGCTCGTGGTGCTCGTCGTGCCGCTGCTCGTCGAGGCACCCGTCTACGCTGAGATCGCTGACATCGTCGTGACCATCGAGGCGGCCGAGGAGACACGGATCGCCGCGTGCGGTCGAGCGCGGAATGGGCGAGTCCGGACGCGCGGGCCCGCATCAGCTCGGCAGGCGACAGGTGCGGAACGAGCGGCGCTTGCCGACTACGTCGTTCCCAACGCCGGAACGCCGGAGGATTTCGAGGCCCGTCTCGCCCAGATATGGGACGAGGTCGTGGTGAGTGGCTCGTAGCAGCGTTCTCGCTCCACATCGCCTGCTCATCGCGGGCGTCGTCATCGCTCTTGGCTGTCGTGACGTTCCTGTTCCTGCGCGGGCCGGAGTCGTGGCAGCGATACTACTACCCGCTCGATCACACGCGAGGCGATCGCTGCGTCTGCGGAGCGCCACGAGGTCAACCCGTATCTGGTCGCGGCGATGATCGACGCCGAATCGGACTGGGAAGAGGGAATAGTCTCAGAGGCGGGTGCTGTGGGACTCATGCAGGTGCTGCCCGAGACCGCCGAGGAGCTGCGCGAGCGCGGGATTCGTCGACGAGGAGACTGTCTCCTCCGGGCGACTCTGTCAGACCCTGCTGTCAACATCGAGTATGGGACCGCGTATCTGCGTCTGCTCGTGGAGCGCTACCACGAGATCGAGGCTGCGCTTGCCGCCTACAACGCCGGTATGGCCAACGTCGACGAGTGGGTCGAGGAGGGCGGAGACATCCGCGACACGATCGAGTTCCCCGAGACCCGACACTACGTGCTGCGTGTGGTGCGCGCGCGTGATGTCTACGAGGAGCTCTATCCCGGAGGAGTTCCCGGGGTGGGGTGAGGACGGATGGTGAGTGGCGACCGTTTCGAGGTCGTACTCGAGTTCGAGCCCGCCGGCGACCAGCCGCGAGGCGATCGACGAGCTCACCGAAGGGATCGAGAGCGGGCTGCGCTACCAGACGCTCCTCGGCGTGACCGGTTCGGGCAAGACGTTCACGATGGCCAACCTCGTCGAGCGGGTCCAGAGGCCCACGCTGATCATGGCGCCCAACAAGACGCTCGCCGCCCAGCTCGCCTCCGAGCTGCGGGAGTTCCTGCCCGACAACGCGGTCGTCTACTTCGTCTCCTACTACGACTACTACCAGCCCGAGGCGTACGTGCCCACGACCGACACCTTCATCGAGAAGGATGCCTCGATCAACGAGGAGGTCGAGATGCTGCGGCATGCCGCGACGGCAGCGCTTCTGTCGCGCCGTGATGTCGTGGTGGTCGCCAGCGTCTCGTGCATCTACGGCATCGGTGACCCCGAGGAGTACATGCAGGGGCTCGGTCATGCTGCAGCGGGGGATGGAGCTCGACCGGGACGACTTCGTGCGCCGGTCTCATCGCCATCCAGTACGATCGCAACGACGTCGAGCTCTCCCGCGGGACGTTCAGGGTTCGGGGTGATGTCGTCGACATCTTCCCTCCGTATGCGGAGCAACCCATCCGGGTCGAGTTCTTCGGCGACGAGGTGGAGTCGGTGCGCCCCGTTCGATCTGGTCACCGGCGAGGTCGGCGTCATCTCGACACATGGCCGGTCTGGCCGGCGACGCACTACGTCGTGTCGAGCGAGAACCTGGAGCATGGCGTCGGGAAGATCAGAGAGGAGCTTGGAGTACGGCTCGGCGAGCTCAACGCCGAGGGCAAGCTGCTTGAGGCGCAGCGGCTTGAGATGCGCACCAACTACGATCTTGAGATGCTCGAGACGATGGGCTTCTGCTCAGGGATCGAGAACTACTCGCGGCATCTTGACGGACGCGAGCCGGGGGAGGCGCCCAGCACGCTGATCGACTACTTCCCGGATGACTTCGTGTGCGTCATCGATGAGTCACATATCACGGTGCCGCAGATCGGCGGGATGTACGAGGGGGATCGCTCGCGCAAGATGACGCTCGTGGAGCACGGTTTCCGGCTGCCGAGCGCACTCGACAACCGACCCCTGCGTTTCGATGAGTTCGAGAAGCGGGTGCCGCAGTTCGTGTATGTCTCGGCCACGCCCGGCGACTACGAGCTCAGGGTGACGCGAGCAGACTGTCGAGCAGATCATCCGACCCACCGGACTCGTCGATCCCCAAGTCGTGGTCCGGCCCGGTCAAAGGCCAGGTCGATGATCTCATCGCGCGAGGTCAAGGAGCGTGTCGAGCGCTGAGGAGCGCGTGCTGGTCACGACGCTGACCAAGAAGATGGCCGAGGACCTCACCGACTACCTCTTCGAGCAGGGCATCAAGGCTCGCTACCTGCACAGCGATATCGGCACGCTCGAGCGCGTGGAGATCCTGCGCGATCTGCGAGCTGGGCGAGTTCGACTGCCTTGTCGGCATCAACCTGCTGCGCGAGGGCCTCGATCTGCCCGAGGTCTCGCTCGTGGCGATCCTCGACGCGGACAAGGAGGGCTTCCTGCGAAACCACCGCTCGCTCATCCAGACCATCGGGCGAGCGGCTCGAAACGTCTCCGGGCAGGTCATCATGTATGCGGATCAGGTGACGCGGTCCATGCGCACGGCCATCGAGGAGACGGACCGTCGTCGCGCGCTGCAGGAGCGCCTACAACGAAGAACACGGCATCGAGCCGCAGACGATCCGCAAGGCGATCGCCGACATCGTCCAGTACGCGCGCGAGGGTGAGGTCGCAGCTCACCACAGCGGCCGAGGCGGCCAAGGAGCTCTCGAAGCTGCCGCGCGATGAGGTCATGCGACTGATCATCGTCGCTCGAGGAGGAGATGTCAGCGGCGGCCGAGGCGCTTGAGTTCGAGTCGGCGGCGCGCCTGCGCGATCAGGTCGTGAAGCTCAAGTCCGAGATGGAGAAGACGCCTGAGGGCGAGGTCCTCGGCAGACTCAAGCAAGGTGCTCGCAAGGGCTCGGACTACGGCCGGAGGAAGCGCCGGTAGTCTACGGCAGGTACTGCTGCTCTATTGCGGTGATCCTACCGTCCTCGATCGTTATCCAGTAGGGGACACTCCACATCCCCGGCACCGCTCCGGCTTCGCCGAGCAGCCCGTCGTAGAACTCGCCGAAGGACACCTCGTAGCCGTCGGGATCACTGGAGCCGTCTCGGCCCGTCACGAGCACGACGGTCGCATCGCGGTTCACAGAGAACGTTCTGAGCTTGGCGTTCTCGTTGAGGATGTAGTAGTCGTTCGGGGGCGGGGACTCATCCCCCTGGGCTTCGGCCGCCTCCGCGGCCTCGGCTCCGCTGAGGAATTGAACGTAGTCGACGGTGAGTACGGGTTCCTCGAGCCAGTCGGCCTCCTCGATGAAGACCATCTCGCGGTCTCCTGCGCTGGCTGCGGAGCTGCTGTCGGCATCGTCTGATGACCCCTGATCGGAGGCCTCATCGGAATCCGCGTCACCCTCGACCGTGCTTGTCTCTCCAGGTGACTCGTCGATCGCCGCGCTTGCAGCCTCCATCTGAGACTCGAGATCGGTCACGCGTTCGTCCACAGCAGCGACCTCGTCCTGGATCCCGACGAGGGTGGCCCACAACCACACGCCGAGCAGGATCATCAGTGCGGCTCCAAGCACGCCGGCGACTGTGATCCAGATTCGCGTCGATCGCCGCCACGGCTGCCCCGACTCGGATTCCGGCCCCGATCCCTGCTGTGTCCCCTCGTCGCCCACGTCGTGCACCTCCTTTCGACCTGTATACCCCATCGGTGAGCCGTCTGCTGCTCGCTCGGGTATGCACTCACTCAGACGCGGAGTTCAGCACACAGGAAGGACGGGCCCATGAGCTCGTTGGGATCGATTCACGACACGATTGCCCTTCGCAGCGGGGTCGAGATGCCGCGGCTTGGGCTGGGGACGTACAAGACGCCCGAGGGGGATGCGGTCGAGGGCGCAGTGCTCTCGGCCCTCGAGTGTGGGTACCGGCATATCGACACCGCGTCTCTGTACGGCAACGAAGATGGCATCGGAGGCGCTGTGATCGAGAGCGGACTCCCGCGCAAGGACCTCTTCATAGCCACCAAGGTCTGGAACGATGAGCAAGGCTACGAGAACACGCTGGCTGCTCTGGCGATGAGTCTCGAACGACTGCGGATGGACTACATCGACCTCTACCTGGTCCACTGGCCGATTCCAGAGCTGATGGCCGACACGTGGAGAGCGATGGAGGAGGCGCTCGAGACCGGGAGGGTCAGGGCCATCGGCGTCTGCAACCATCTGGAGAGCCATCTCTCCGCGCTCCTCGACGTGGCCAGCTCCGCGCCCGCGGTCAATCAGATCGAGTTCCACCTGCGCCTGCAACAGCCCGACCTGCTGTCGTTCTGTGACGCTTCAGGCATCGTCGTCGAGGCGTGGGCTCCGTTGATGCGCGGAGGGGTGGCCGACATCGACGAGGTTCGAGTCATCGCCGAGGCCCACCGGGTCACGCCGTTCCAGATAGCGGTGCGCTGGGTGCTGCAGCGCGGGGTCGTCGCCATCCCCAAATCAGTGCATCCCGAACGGATCCGCGCCAACGCCGATGTCTTCGGCTTCGAGCTCAGCGACGCCGAGATGACCGTGTTGGACGGACTCGACGCAGGGGAGAGGATCGGCCGGCATCCGGACAGCTTCGCTGATCCGGCCACTCGGCCGGTGATCGACGCGCCCGTAGGTCCGGCGCAGTGTTGACCTCGGCACGCCACTCGCTATCATGAACGTATGAGCAGACGTTCACATGATGATGCGCGACCAGACCCCGCCGCATGCTGCGACATCGATGCCGTGGATGAGCAGGCCGTACGCGATGTGCTCGGGGCTATGTCCGACGAGCGTCGGGTAGTAGCGCTTGCCGAGATCTTCTCGGCGCTCGGCGATCCCACGCGACTTCGCATCCTTGCCGCGCTCGGAGTGCGAGAGCTGTGCGTGTGCGATCTCGCTGCGGTCATCGGCATGACGCAGTCTGCGGTGAGTCACCAGCTCAGGACGTTGCGACAGCTGGATCTGGTGGCCTTCCGGCGGGAGGGCAAGCGTGCGGTCTACTTCCTGACCGATGATCACGTGCGCACGCTCCTTGAGCAGGGCGGCGACCATGTGGATGAGCGACGGAGCGCTCCGGATGTCTGAGTCTTCGCCACAAGAGTCCCTCGAGGTAGAGGTCCCGGTCGCGATCCCATCGCCGGGCCAGTGCTCGGAGTGCGTGCGCCGCATCATCGACAACGTCGATGCGCTGGAGGGCGTGGGCAGCGTGGAGATAGACCCCGCGACATCGATGCTGCGTGTCACGGTCGAGACCGACGACATCCGACTACCGGATCTCGAGCGCGCGGTTGAGGAGGCCGGATTCGAGGCGGTCGAGTCGGTCGGACACGCTTCGTGGCGTGTCGAAGGCTTGGACTGTCCGGACTGCGCACGCACTGTGGCGATCTCGGTCGAACGCCTTGAGGGCGTACTCGCTGCGGATCTGAACTTCGCGAGCGCACTGCTCTCAGTCGAGTATGACCTCGATCACGACCCTCGTGCCGAGGTGGACGCGGCGCTCTCGCGCATGGGCTACGGTGCCGTTTCGCTGAGCGACACCGCCGAGCGTCCGATCGCCGAGTTCCGCCTTGGTGGGCTCGACTGTCCCGACTGTGCACGACAGCTGGCCGAGAGGATCGAGTCGCTCACCGGTGTGGTGGATGCGCGAGTGGACTTCGCAACGGCGCGCGTGCGTGTCGGGTACGAGCGTGACTCCGTGGATGTCTCCGCCCTGCAGAGAGCGATCAGCTCTGCGGGGTATGACGTCGAAGCGACCGAGGAGACCGGGACGACTGAGAGTCGCGGCCGGCATGCGCACACGTACGAGATCGCCACGGCCGTGTCAGGTCTTGCGATCACACTCGGCCTGGCGGCTGACGCGCTCGGAGCCCCCGAGCTCCTCGGCGTGGCCCTCTACGCTCTCGCGATCGTCTCCGGCGGCCTACTCGTCGCACGTCGCGCGTGGGCCTCCGCGCGGATGCGTGTGCTCGACATGAACGTGCTCATGACGATCGCGGTGCTTGGTGCAGCGGCCATAGGGGAGTGGCGCGAGGGAGCGATGGTCGTCTTCCTGTTCTCTGTGGGCGGGCTCCTGGAGTCGCGTTCACTGGCTCGAACGCGCAGCTCGATCCGCGACCTCATGGACCTGGCTCCCGATGTGGGCCGGGTGCGACAGGTGGCGACGTGGCGGACGTCCCTGTCGCTGACGTCGAGATCGGGGACGTCCTCGTAGTCCGTGCGGGTGAGCGCATCGCCTTGGACGGGGATGTGTTGTCCGGTGACGTCGGCCGTTGATGAGTCACCCATCACGGGGGAGTCGGTACCGGTGGACAAGCAGGAGGGCGATGAGGTGTTCGCGGGCTCCATGAACACCTCGGGTGTCCTCGAGATCGCGGTCACGTCCGTGGCAGCGGAGACGACGCTGTCTCGAATCATCTACCTGGTGGAGGAGGCACAGTCCCAGCGTGCCCCTTCGCAGCAGCTGGTCGATCGCTTCACCGCCTACTACACGCCCGCGGTCGTGGTTCTCGCGCTCCTCGTGGCGTTCGTGCCCCCAGCCGTCGGGGCTCTCAGTGGTCTGGACACGGGCACGTTCTCGACGTGGTTCTATCGCGCACTCGTGCTGCTCGTGGTGTCATGCCCCTGCGCGCTGGTGATCTCCACGCCGGTCGCGATCGTCTCGGCTATCACTCGCGCGACGCGCGATGGCGTGCTGGTCAAGGGCGGCAGCTTCCTCGAAGTGGCGCCCACGGTGCGGGCGATAGCGTTCGACAAGACCGGAACGCTCACGTGCGGGCGGCCGGAGGTCGTGGAGGTCGCGACTCTCTCCGACGCCACGTCCGATCAGGTTCTCACGCAGGCGGCGGCGCTCGAGGCCAACTCGAATCATCCGCTCGCACGCGCTGTTGTTCGGGCTGTCGGGGACGGGGATCTGCCTGAGGTCACCGATGTTCGCGAACTCGCAGGCTTCGGGGTCACAGGAATCGCCGGCGAGACGCGCTCGTCTGTGGGCAGCGTTCGGATGGCGCGGGAAGCCGGTGCCATGGACTCGGATACCGAAGCGACGGTCGCGAGCATGGAGGAGGCGGGTCGCACCGCTCTCCTCGTATGGGAGGCGGGCGACGCCGGTGCAGACCCCTGTGTCGTAGGGGTCATCGGCATCTCGGATGAGGTCAGAGACGGCGCGCCCGCAGCCGTGTCCGCCTTGCTGGGGGGCGGCATCCAGAGCGCCGTCATGCTCACCGGGGACAACGAACGGACGGCGGCTGCAGTGGCCGAGGCGGCCGGCGTCTCCGAGTACCGGGCGAGACTGCTTCCCGAAGAGAAGGTCGACGCCATCTCCGAGATCCAGCTCGAGGCGGGCGTGGTTGCCATGGTCGGCGACGGCATCAACGACGCGCCGGCACTGGCGGCTTCGGACCTGGCGATCGCCATGGGGGCGGCTGGCTCCGATGCCGCGATCGAGACCGCGGACGTGGCGCTCATGTCCGATGATCTCTCGGCGCTCCCTCGCTTCTTCGACCTCGGCAGACGCACGGTGGCCAACATCCGTCAGAACGTCGTGTTCTCCGTGGTGATCAAGGCAGTAGTCCTCGTCGCCGCCATAGCTGGATACGCGCCGCTGTGGCTCGCGGTCTTCGCGGACACCGGGGTGGCGCTTCTGGTCATCCTCAATGGCCTGCGGCTTCTGCGCCCGGTATCGCGCTCTACCTAGGGCGTGGGATACTCATGGTGCAGCCGGTCAGCACAGGGGGAGTACCATGTCCGACGAGTTCATGAGGTTCATGGCGGCGTGGGCTTTGGTCCACGAGTCAGCCGACGAGGGATGGAAGGCAGCGGTCGAACGTGGGCTCGAGGCTGATCCCGACGCGATGGGTGAGAGCCCCGACGCGTTTGTGGACGCACTCTCAGCAGCCATCGCTCAGGAGAAGGAGCGACTCAAGGCATCTCTTGCCGAGGGTGGTGTGGAGCCCCCTGGCTCCGAGGTAGACCTCGGTGCCAAGCTCGATGGCCTCTCATTCGAGGTCGGTGAGCTGCGAGGACGCATCGAGTCACTGCAGACCTCGGTCGACGCCCTCGCCGACGACGTCTCGCCCACCCCAGGCGATCAGGATGCGGGCCCCTCGGACGCCTCGGGCACCTAGCCATGTCCGCCCGTTCGAGGGTCATACGCTCCCGGTTCGCCCGTGCCATGTGGCGAGCTGGCTATCGCTCGAAGTTCGGTCTTGCCCCTGCTGCGCAGCGACGGACCTGCATCGCCGAAGAGACGCGACTGGCCTTCGAGGACCTGGGACCGACCTTCGTCAAGCTGGGGCAGGTCATCTCCGTTCGACCCGACCTCTTCTGGCCAGAACTCGTCTTCGAGATGGAGAAGCTGCAGGACAGCTGTCCTCCCGTGCCTGCCGAGACGATCGAGCGAGAGATCGAGAGGCAGACGGGAGTCTCTCCACACGCTCTGTACGCGACCTTCGATCGAGTTCCCGTTGCCTCGGCATCCATCGCCCAGGTCCACAGGGCGACGCTGCGACATCCGTATCGCCCCGTCTCCGGGCCCGAGATACCTGCGGGTTCGACCGTTGCCGTGAAGGTCGTGCGTCCGGGGGCCCGCCAGCTCGTCACGGCCGATCTCGCGGTTGCGCGCGTGTGGGCGAGGTGGGCAGCGCGTGTTCGCGCGCTCGGGCGGTTCGATCCCGCAGGCCTGCTCGAGGAGTTCGCTGCATCCATCGATCGAGAGCTCGATCTGCGCAACGAAGCGGGGGTCGCCGATCGGTTCGAGCACGACTTCCGAGAAGACGAGCTGATGGTCGTCCCTCGCACCGTGTGGCCGCTCACGACTCGACACGTTCTGACGATGGAGTTCGTGGAAGGCTGGCGCCTCTCGGAGATGGATGAGGTGCAGCGCGCGGGCATCGATGGGCTGGCGCTTGCACGCCACGGCGCGCAGGCGTTCATGCGCCAGGTCCTGGTCCTCGGTCGTTTCCACGCGGACCTGCATCCCGCCAACATCTTCGTCACGCCCGACGGGAGGATCTGCTACCTGGACTTCGGGATCATGGGAGCCACGAGCCCTGAGGAACGCGTCGCCATCGCCCACGTGCTCGCCGCGACCGTCTATCGCGATGCCGACAGAGCGGTTCGATACAGCCGTGAGCTTGGTTTGGGGATCGCGCCGGAGAACGAGGAGCACCTGATCGCAGATGTTCAGACGCTGATGGAGCGTACTCTGCGCGGGGCTGAGGGCGCCGATGTGCGGTCGTATGCGATCGGCTTTCTCCGCCTGCTCTACCAGTACGATGTGCGGGTGCCCGTGGGCTACGGACTCCTCGTGAAGGCGCTGGTCACGGTCGAGGGCGTGTCGCGCGCTCTCTACCCCGAAATCGACATCACCGCCGAGGCAGGTCCGTTCGCGACCGCGCTGATCGCCGAGGAGATCACTCGACCCGAGAGACTTGCCGAGCGTGTGCCAGCCGCGATACGTGCCGCCCTCAGAGAGCTGGCGAGATGAGCTTCTCCGCTTCAGTGTGACCACGCTCGGGGTCGGCGTCCTCGCGCTCCGCCGACGCGATGTCAGACAACGGCACCCCTGAGTCCTGGTCGCGAGTCTCGCCCCGCTGCTCGGCGGTGAGGGTCTCGTTGAGGCTCCCGGATCGGTATCCGTCCAGATCCTGAGTGGCGAACGCGAACCCGGCCTCCTTGAGGACGCGCGCGATATCATCGCGGCGCTCCCAGGCTGTCCTGCATCTCCTCCGACGCGACCTCGAGACGGGCAACGTCCCCATGCGCGCGGACGCGGAACTGGAGGAGCCCCATTTCGCGGAGCGAGTCCTCGGCTTGCGCGACGCTGTTGAGCCGCTCCTCTGTGATGGGCTCGCCGTAGGGGAAGCGCGACGCAAGACATGCCATCGAGGGCTTGTCCCAGTTGGGTAGGGAGAGCATGGCGGCGAGGTCGCGGATGTCTTGCTTGGTGAAGCCCACCTCCTGGAGCGGACTCACGATGCCGAACTCGGCGGCCGCCTTGCGGCCGGGGCGATGGTCGTTCAGATCGTCACAGTTGCTGCCGTCGGCAACGTACTTGAGCCCGCGGCTATCGGCGACCGTCCGGAACATGCCGAAGAGTTCGCTCTTGCAGTAGTAGCAGCGCTCCGGCGTGTTCGCACGGAAACGCGGATCGACCAGCTCGTGCGTCTCGACTTCGATGAGCCGAAGCCCCAGGTCAGAGGCGAGTTCTGCGGGCGTAGCGGACTTCGCTTTCAGGGTAGGTGTCCGAGTAGGCGAGGATTGCCTGACAGCGATGGCCCAGAGTCACGTGAGCGCTGAAGGCGAGCAGCGTCGAGTCCACACCGCCACTGTAGGCGACGAGCACGCTTTCCATCTCGGAGAGCCGATCGAGTAGCAGCTCGTACTTGGAAGTTGGACTCACGCCTCCCGGATTCCTCCCTCACCCACACCGTTGAGCGTTCAGTATAGTCCCCGCCTTTGGGCCCTCGAACGACTTGCCGCCGCTTTCTTCCGGGCGGCGGGAATCCTCTGAAGAACGGCAGACGGAGTGTCGTTCGCGCCGCCGGACGTGCGCTCATCGGTCGTCGGCGGAAGACGGTGGGTGGATAGGGAAGCCCGCCTCGATAGGGAATACACCCCTGTGGACTGTTGTGCCGAGGGGTCAGAGGAGACGTCATGGCTGACGAGAACGGTGAGAAGGGTTTCGAGCATCTGGAGACCGACGAGTTGCTCGTCGAACCCCTTGATGTCGAAGGCGCTCGGATCGCGAGCATGGAGCAGTACAAGGAGATGCACGCCCGCTCCCTCGAAGACTCCGACGGCTTCTGGCGCGAGATGGCCGAGGAGACCCTCGAGTGGATCGAGCCGTTCGACGCGGTGAGCAGCGGCGGGTTCGAGAAGCTCGACTACACGTGGTTCGACGGCGGCAAGCTCAACGTCAGCGCGAACTGTCTCGATCGCCATCTCACGACGTGGCGGCGGAACAAGGCCGCGCTCATCTGGGAAGGTGACGACGGCAGCACGCGCACGTTCACGTACCAGCACCTCCATCACGAGGTCAGCAAGTTCGCGAACGTCCTGCTCAAGAAGGGTATCGGGCGAGGTGACCGCGTTGCCATCTACCTGCCGATGATCCCCGAGCTGCCCATCGCCATGCTGGCGTGCGCCCGCATCGGCGCCATCCATTCGGTCATCTTCGGCGGCTTCTCCTCTGCAGCACTCAAGGGACGGATCCAGGACTGCGGGTCGAAGATGCTGGTCACCGCAGACGAGGGGATCCGCGGTGGTCGAAAGATACCGCTCAAGGCAGCGGCGGATGAGGCCCTCTTCGAGTCGCCGAGCGTGGAGTCATGCATCGTCGTGAAGCGCGGCGCCGGCGACGTCGACATGGAGCCTGGCCGCGACACGTGGTGGCACCAGGAGATCACGGCGCCCGAGGTCCGCAAGCCCAACGAGCCGGAGGCCATGGACTCAGAGGACCCTCTCTTCATCCTGTACACGTCCGGTTCGACCGGAAAGCCCAAAGGTGTGCTGCATACCACGGCCGGCTACCTCCTCTACTCACAGCTCACCTTCGAGACGGTCTTCGACTACCGGGACGAGGATGTGTTCTGGTGCACGGCCGACATCGGCTGGGTCACAGGTCACTCGTACATCGTCTACGGCCCGCTGGCCGCGGGAGCGACGACGATCATGTTCGAGGGCGTGCCGACGTATCCGGACCCCGGTCGCTTCTGGCATGTGGTCGAGAAGTTCGGCGTGAACATCTTCTACACAGCGCCGACCGCCATCCGTGCGCTGATGCGCTATGGCGATGGCTGGCCGGAGCGGTACGACCTCTCGAGTCTGAGGGTCCTCGGCACAGTGGGCGAGCCCATCAACCCCGAGGTCTGGTCGTGGTATCGGCGCGTCATCGGCGCGGACAAGCTGCCGGTCATCGATACGTACTGGCAGACAGAGACCGGGGGATTCCTCATCACTCCCTTCCCGGCTGCGATACCCACCAAGCCCGGCTCGGCGACCGTGCCGTTCTTCGGTGTCGAGCCCAAGGTCGTGAAGGAGGACGGGAGCGAGGCGGCGGTCAACGAGGGCGGCTACCTCGTGATCGAGAGGCCGTGGCCGGGCATGCTCCGCGGAACCTGGGGAGATCCCGAGCACAAGCGGATGCGCGAGGTCTATTTCGAGCGCTTCCCGGGCCGGTACTTCACCGGTGACGGCGCGAGGATGGACGAGGACGACTACTACTGGCTGCTCGGCCGAGTGGACGATGTCATCAACGTCTCGGGTCACCGCCTGGGAACCGCCGAGGTCGAGAGCGCGCTCGTGAGTCATGAGGCTGTCGCCGAGGCCGCGGTCGTCGGCTCTCCCACACCCGGTCAAGGGCGAGGGAATCCACGCGTTCGTCATCCTGCGCGAAGGAGTGGAGCCGAGCGAGGACCTGGCGAGCATCCTGTCCGGGCACGTTCGCAAGGTCATCGGGCCGATCGCGAAGCCGGATCAGATCCAGTTCGCCCGCGACCTGCCCAAGACGCGTTCGGGCAAGATCATGCGACGCATCCTGCGCAAGCTCGCCGCTGGAGAGAGCGAGATGGAGGCGTTCGGCGACATCTCGACGCTGGCCGATCCGAAGGTCGTGAAGGAGTTGCTCGTCGGAGGCGACAGGTACTAGGCGCTGGGCCTGGCTACTTCGTGGCCTTCACAGAGAACATCAGAGGGATGTCACCCTGATCAGGCGGCATGCGCCAGAAGCCGTCCGTCACCCTTCACCATCCACTCGAACCACGCCCATGCACAGCGGTCGTACTCCTTGAGTTCGACGATGGTGAGTCCTTCGTCGAGCAGGGCTGTGAGTATCTCCTCGAACGTGTGCTGCCATGAGTGGCACACGGTGCGGTCGGGTGCATCCGGCTGCGCGTAGTTGCCGGTGGTCTCGTCGCGTACGGCCTCGCGCGAGAAGTACGGGTACTTGTAGCGCAGCCCGGGCGTGGGGTCCTCGTCATCGAAGATCCACGTTGCCGGGTGATTGTCTGCGACGAAGAACAGCCCCCCGGGTTTGAGGAAGTAGGCGATCGTCTCTGCCCAGGCATCGAGTCGTGGCAGCCATGAGATCGCTCCGTAGGAGGTGTAGACCACATCGAAGGTCTCGGCTCCCTTGAGGATGTAGGGGGCCGAGTCCACCGAGCACTGCACGAACTCGGCCTCGAGGCCGAGTTCCTCGGCCAGCTGCCGTGCGCGAGCGATGGCGTTGGGGGAGAAGTCGATACCTGTGACCTGTGCGCCGAGCCGGGCCCACGAGAGCGTGTCCATACCGAAGTGACACTGCAGGTGAAGCAGGCGCTTGCCTTCCACGTCGCCTACTCCGGCTCGCTCGATCTCATCCAGGGCTATGCGTCCCGACTTGAACGATTCTACATCGTAGAAATCCGAATCATAGTTGAGGTCGACCCAGCGGTCCCACGTCGCACGGTTCTCCGCCATCCTGGCCTCGTCGTCTGGTGAGTATCGGGAGTCGGCGACCGGTCATCGCTTCGGGTCCCAGACGGCTTCTTCGGCTCGGTAGAGCATGTTCGTGTAGCGGGCAGCGGTGAACAGCATGTCGGAGAGGCGATTGAGGAACGCGAGCACGTTCTCGTCGACCGGCTCGACCTCGGCCAGGCGGGCGACGTCGCGCTCGGCTCTGCGGGTCACTGCGCGAGCGAGATGCAGCCTGCAGGCTTCCTCGCATCCGCCTGGGAGCATGAAGTGGTCGATCGGCTCGAGCTCCTCGGTCATCGTGTCGATTGACGCTTCGAGTCGCCGGACATCTGCGGCGGTGATCTCCGGTGTGGCGTCACCTGATCTTGTCCGGCGGGGTGGCAAGGCGGCTCGAGCAGTTGAAGAGCTTGTGCTGGACGAAGTCGAGCAGCATGTCGAGTTCGGCCTCACGCTCCGAGCCTACGATCGCGAGTTTCGTTCGCACGAACCCCACGGAGCTGTTGGCTTCGTCCACGGTGCCGTACGCCTCGACCCGCAGGCCGTGCTTGGGGATGCGGCTTCCATCGGCCAGTGATGTCTCGCCGGCATCGCCGCCACGCGTGTAGATCTTGCCGCTCATACGTCCTCCTCGGTCAGTCCATCGCATCCACTATAGCGGGGGACGCCGGGGGCCCACGCCCCGCGATGGCCGCCTCCAGACTCAGCCCAGTTCGCGCAGACGCATCTTGAGCTGGCCGAGCAGACCTGCGTCCCGTGGCACCTCGCCAGCCAGGTCGGTGACGCGGAACACGTCTTGGGCCTCGCCGTCGCGCGTGATCGCGGTGACCGACACGATGTCGAGCCCGGCCTCGTCGATCGCGTGGGCCATGTCGTAGAGCAGGCCGATGCGGTCGGGGGTGCGGATGCTCACGACCGCGGCGAACGCATCGCTGGTGTCGATCTCGACCCTGGGCGCGGTACGCGATCCTGCCGGTAGTCTCGTCGACGCTGGGCGAGACGGACCCCGATGGCGAGGCGGCCGAGGAGTGCCTGATGCAAGGTGCGCTCGAGCTTGCTCCAGGTCTCGGTGCCGAGCGCCGCACGCGTCGCCCGAGCGCACCGTGAACGTGTCGAGAGCGATGCCCGGGCCGCCGCGATTGGCCTCCACGCCGAGGATGTCCAGTCCCGTGAGAGCGAGCGCACCGGAGATCGTGGCGAGAAGACCAGGGACGGTCGCGCGCGACGATCGTCACTCGGTACGAGCCCTCGATCGGGCCGAGGCGTATGTCGACGTCGTGCGCCCCTTCGGGGGATGCTCGCATGACGTCGGCCACGAGGTTCGCGTCGCCGAGGACCTCGTCGGGCTCACGTACGACGAGGTACCTCATCGGCGCCCGATCGATGAAGTCGATGACGTCGGGTCCGGCGTCGCTCGGCGAGCGCGTAGCGCGTGCGCGCGGATATCTTCGGCGGTGCTGGCGATACCTGCGCCGTCGACGTCGTCTGAGAGCGCCGAGTCCAGCCGGGCGGCGAGCTTGCCGATGAGCGCGGCGTGCCATTCGGTCCAGACGGTCGGGCCGGTCGCGATGCTGTCGGCTGCGGTGAGAACGTGCAGTGGCGCGACGAGCGAGCGGTCACCCAGCCTGCTGGCAACCCTCAGGATGGCATCCTCGTCATCGAGGTCCTGCATGGCCGGCCGTCTCGGGGAGCAGCAGGTGATACAGGACGAGGTCGGCCATGTGACTCCGCGTAGTCGTCCAGACCGAACGCGTAGGCTGTGCGCCGAGCCGTGGCACGTGCCACGCTCGGCGTGGCCGGGCCCCGGGGTCTCCTTGCCGATGTCGTGTACGAGCGCGGCAAGAGCGACGGGTCGCAGGTCGTCGATCTGGGCGGCGAATCGCTGCACTGCGACACCTCCCTCGCGTCCCGCAGCGATCTCGTAGACCAGCGCGGCCGAGTAGCAGCAGTGCGCTCCCACCGTCAGTCGGTGCGCGAGGCCCGGCCTACGCAGTGCCATGAGATCGGCGAGTCCCGGCACGAGTGCTTCGAGGCGGCCGGCCCAGATGGCCTCCTCGAGCGCTGGCAGGCCGGATGATCCCTGCTCGAGCAGGTGCGTCACGTCGGCCGAGGTCATGTCGCCGGTATCGAGCCGACCCTTCTCCAGGACCCGACGGCGCGTCTGCATGAGGATGTGGTGCGTGTCCTCCAGGGCTGACTGCACGAGCTGGGGGGAGACGGCGAGATCCTCGGCCACATCGAGCGTCATCGTCTCCGATGCACCCATGACATCCGAGCTCCCAGCGGGCCGTGGCCACCGCATCGGCCGCTTGTTCGAGTCGAGAGAAGCGGTCGCGCCGAGATCAGTCCCAAGGAGACAAGCGCTGAGGGATCGGACTGCGGGGCGCCGGTCAGCGTAGCGGCGGTCCAGGTGAGTTCGTCGAAGTCGCGACGTCCTCCGGCGCCCTCCTTGAGATCGGGCTCGAGCAGATAGGGCGAGCCCGGGCGCGTTCTCGCGACTGCAGCTCGGCGAGGACGGCGTCCGCTCGCTTGGCTGCCAGTGGCGCGCAGTCGTGCAGCACATCGATGCCGAGCGCCTCATCTCCGGCGATCACGCGCCCGGTCAGCGTGGCGGTGAGTGTCGCCGTGTCTTCCCGAACCGCCCTGAGTCTGCTCCTTGCGGGAGCGGACCTGGTGCCCGACATCGAGTCCCGCGTCCCACAGTGGGTAGAGGATCGCTTCGATGAACGGCTTGAGCGTGGCCGAGGAGGCGTTCGAGACGACGAGGATGTCGAGGTCGCTGCCGGGAAGCAGCGCGCCCGACCCGTATCCGCCCAGCGCGATGAGCGACCAGCGAACACGCTTGCCGAGGTGCTCGCCGGCGGCCTGCTCGGCCAGCTCGAGTACGTGCTCGTCGGTGAGACGGGCGAGCCGCCGCGCCGAGGAGGTCCCTGGCACGGCGGCCCGTATGAGCTCCTCTCGGGCTGAGAGGTAGCGCTCCATCTCTCGTGTTCCTTCCGGCTACAGAGCCTCGGGGCCGCGTTCGCCGGTGCGGATACGAACGGCTCCTTCGCAGTCGTAGGTGAAGACCTTGCCGTCACCGATCTTGTCGGTGCGGGCGTTGTCGATGATGGCCTCTTCGACCTTGGGGGCGAGTTCATCGTCGACGACGAGCTCGATCTTGACCTTGGGACGGAAGTCCACGGTGTACTCGGCACCGCGATAGACCTCGGTGTGGCCCTTCTGGCGGCCGTAGCCCTTGACCTCGTAGGCGGTCATGCCCGCGACGCCCAGGGCGTTGAGCGCTTCCTTCACGTCCTCGAGCTTGTGCGGCTTGATGATCGCTTCGATCTTCTTCACGTCTCGACTCCTTACTCGTCACGTCGCTACGACGCGAACGCTCTTCGTTACTACCCGAATCGTGCACGTATCGTCTAGAAGGACGTGTCGGCCTGCCCGAAGTCCGGGATACGCACGGTTGCCATGCTCGCCGATATCGAGACCCTCGAGCTCCTCTTCCTCGCTCGACACGAACGCCGAGCGTGACCTTGATGAGGTACCACGCCGCCAGCGAGACGGCGAACACCGCCGCGCCAACGGCTGCGACACCGATGAGCTGGTTGCCGAGCAGCGTGAAGCCGCCGCCGAAGAAGAGGCCGTCGCCGGTCGTTCCGGGGGCGATGGCGTCCTGGGCGAAGAGGCCCACGGCCAGCGTTCCCCAGATACCACCCATGCCGTGCACCACGATGGCGCCGACCGGGTCGTCGATCTTGACCCTGTCGAGGAGGAGCACGCCGAGAACGATGATCGCGCCGGAGATGGCGCCGATGAGCAGCGCGCTGCCGATGCTCGACGAAGCGCAGCCGGCGGTGATGCCGACGAGCCCGCCGAGCGCGCCGTTGATGGTCATGCCGAGGTCGGGCTTGCCGAGCACGATCCACGCGAGCGCGGTCGCGGCGAGCGCGCCGGCCACCGCCGACATGTTCGTCGTGACGACGATGTGGGAGATGGACGATCGGGTCTGCCGCCATCGTGCTACCGGGGTTGAAGCCGAACCAGCCGAGCCACAGGATGAGCGCGCCGGCGAACGCCGAGGTCATGTTGTGACCGGGGATCGCGTGGGCCTTGCCGTCCTTGCCGAACTTGCCGATGCGGGGGCCGAGCACGATGACGCCCGCGAGAGCGGCCCAGGCGCCGGTCGAGTGCACGACCGTCGAGCCGGCGAAGTCCCAGAACCCGAGCTCGGCGAGCCAGCCGCCGCCCCAGATCCAGTGACCCACGATCGGATAGATGAACGCGACGAGCAGGAACGAGAAGATGATGAACGACACGTACTTGATGCGCTCGGCGACCGCTCCGGAGACGATCGTCGCCGCGGTTGCCGCGAACGCGAGCTGGAAGAAGAACTTGGCTGTCAGCGGGATACCGGTCCAGCTGATCGCCGAGTAGACGCCCTGATAGGCGTCACCTACTGCCGGGCTGTTGTCCGCCCCGCCCAGGAAGAAGAGTCCCTCGAGTCCCATGAACGGGTTGCCGTCGCCGAACATCAGGCCCCAGCCGATCGCGAGGAACGCGATCGAGGCGACCGAGAAGACGACGAAGTTCTTCGACATGATGTTGACGGCGTTCTTCGCCCTCGCGAACCCGGACTCGACGAGTCCGAACCCGAGGTTCATGAAGAACACGAGCATGCCCGCGACGAGCACCCATACGGTATCCAGTGCTACCTGGAGATCCATCTGTCCCTCCTACGTTCCGCTGTCGGTAGTACACGGAGGGAAGCATCGCGCCGCTGTGTTTCGACCGCGTTTCGAGCAGATGTACTCTCGATCAAGGCGTTTTCACGGCGAGGTCGGACAGATGTCGACCTGGGGCCAGAGGAGGTCTTGATACATGCGGGGACGGCGCTCGCTGGTGGTGCGGCTAGCCCTCCCAGACGGTCAGCGTGACCGCCGATCCCTGGGGGACGTCGCTACCGGCGTGGGGGTACTGGGAGCCGATGATCGGCTCGGGCCAGTCGAAGTCCTTCACCCGCAACCGTTCCTGCTGGACGTAGAGACCTGCGGTGCGCATGGCCGTGGTCGCCTCGGCCACCGTGAGCCCACGGACATCGGGGATGTCGACGGGAGCAGCTCCCTTGCTCACGACGATCTCGATGTCTTCGCCGAACTCAGTGTCAGTTCCAGCCCTGGGCCACTGGTCCATGACGATGCCCTCTTCATAGCGACCGTACTCGCGGCGGATGTTGGGATCGAAGCCGACGGTATAGATGAACTCCTCGGCATCTTCGTCCCACATGCCTTGCACGCCCGGGACGGGAGCACTGTCGGGGCCGAGAGAGACCACGAGGTGGATCTTGGTGCGTCGAGGCACCCACAGCTCATCTGTCGGCTCGGCGCTGATGACGATCCCCTCGGGGATGTGGTCGTCGTTGACGCGCACGACTCCTCCGCGTCTGAGATCGGCATCCTCAAGCTCAGCCGTCGCGTCTCTCTCGTCTTGGCCCTCGATGTAGGGCAAGCGGACGAGATCGGGGCCGGAGATGACGATGTGCACCTTGCCGTTGGCGACGGTGGTCGCTCCGGGCCCGGGGCGCTGGGAGATCACGTAGCCGGGAGTCACGCGGGCATCGTCATCGAACTTGACCGAGCCGAGCCGAAGTCCCTCGCGCTGGAGCAGGATCTCGGCTTGCTGGCGTGTGGCGCCGGTGATGTCGGGTACGGGGGTGTCGCCTTTGACCATGGCGGTACATGCGGCGAACGTGAACGCCACGAGTACGAGAACCCCTGCTAGACAGCCGATTTTGCGGGACATGCCGGCATCCCTTGACCCCGTCGTGGGCCGCCTTGGGCGACCCTTGTTCCTGGACAATAGGGTATCACGCATCCGCGGTATTCTGCCTTGCAGCGGGGGAGTACAATAGAGATTCGGCCGAGAACTCTCCCGACAGGAAAGTCAGGTTGTCCCCCGTGTCACTGGAGCACATCTCCGTTCGCGGTGCCCGCGAGCACAACCTCAAGGGCTTCGACCTCGATATCCCTCGCGACCAGCTGGTCGTGATCACCGGGCTGTCCGGTTCGGGCAAGTCCTCGCTGGCCTTCGACACGATCTATGCCGAGGGGCAGCGTCGCTACGTCGAGTCGCTCTCGGCCTACGCACGGCAGTTCCTCGGCCAGATGGACAAGCCCGACGTCGACCACATCGAGGGGCTCTCCCCGGCGGTCTCCATCGACCAGAAGACGACGAGCCGGAACCCGCGCTCGACCGTGGGCACCGTGACAGAGATCTATGACTACCTGCGTCTGCTGTTCGCGCGCGTCGGTATCCCGCACTGCCCGACGTGCGGCCGACCCATCGAGCGGCAGACATCCGACCAGATCGTCGATCGCATCATGGAGCTGGAGCCCGGCACGAAGTTCCAGGTGCTCGCGCCGGTCGTGAAGGGGCGCAAGGGCGAGTACGGCAAGATGCTCGACGAGCTCAAGGCCGAGGGTTTCGCTCGCGCTCGGGTCGACGGCGAGGTGCGCTCGCTCGACGAGGAGATCGCTCTCGACAAGAAGTACCGACACGATATCGAGGTGGTCGTCGATCGGCTTGCGATGAAGGACGGGCATCAGGTCGCGCCTTGCCGACAGCGTCGAGGTCGCCCTCAAGCTCGCCGACGGAACGGTGCTGATCGACGTCATCGATGGGGAGGAGATGTCGTTCTCCCAGGCGCTCGCGTGCCCGGTGCACGGCGTGTCCATGGACGAGCTCGCGCCGCGCGACTTCTCGTTCAACAGCCCGTACGGCGCGTGTCCCGACTGCGCGGGGCTCGGCTCGCGGCTCGAGGTCGACCCCGACCTCATCGTGCCCGACAAGAGCCTGACGCTGGCCGAGGGTGCCATCAAGCCCTTCTTCAGCGGCGCGCAGAACTACTACCCCTCGCTGGTCGCGGGCGCGGCGAACCATCTCGAGATCTCGATGGAGACACCCTGGGACGAAGCTGCCGAAGAAGGCCGTGAACGCCCTGCTCAACGGCCTGGGCGACGAGCGTATCCGCGTGGACTACACCACGCGCGACGGGCGTGAGACGCACTGGTACTCGCGCTACGAGGGAGCGCTCTCTTCGATCATGCGTCGCTACGAGGAGACCGAATCGGAGTCGAGCCGAGAGAAGCTCGAGGAGTACATGGCGATCATCCCGTGCAAGACATGCGGCGGCGCGCGGCTCAAGCCTGAGATCCTTGCGGTGACCTGTGGACGAGAAGAACATCCATGACGTGACCGAGATGTCGGCGCGCGACTCACTCGCGTTCTTCGAGGGCATCGAGCTTTCCGACCGCGACGAGCAGATCGCCGGCCGCGTCATCAAGGAGATCGTCGAGCGTCTGCGGTTCCTGGTCGATGTCGGTCTCGACTACCTCACTCTCGACCGCGGCGCGGCAACGCTCTCCGGCGGAGAGGCACAGCGCATCCGGCTTGCGACGCAGATCGGCGCAGGGCTGATGGGCGTCCTCTACATCCTCGACGAGCCGTCGATCGGGCTTCACCAGCGCGACAACGCCCGGCTGATCGCGACGATGGAGCGTCTGCGCGACCTGGGCAACACGGTCATCGTCGTCGAGCACGACGAGGAGACCATTCGCGCGGCCGACTACGTGATCGACATGGGCCCCGGTGCGGGCGAGCATGGCGGCGAGATCGTGTGCGCCGGCGTACCCGAGAAGATGGTCGAGTGCACGGACTCGCTCACGGGCGCCTACCTGAGGCATGAGCGCGACGATCCCGATGCCGGACGAGCGCAGGAAGCCGGAGCGCGGGAGTCGATCATCGCTCATGGGCGCCGCGGAGCACAACCTGCGCGGCATCGACGTCGAGATTCCCCTCGGCACCCTGACGCTCGTCACCGGCGTGTCCGGCTCCGGCAAGTCCTCGCTCGTGGCCGACACGCTGGCTCCGGCGCTTGCCAACAAGGTCTACAAGTCCCGCCGACAGGACGGGCAAGCATACGAGCGATCGATGGGCTCGACGCCATCGACAAGGTCATCGACATCGACCAGACGCCCATCGGGCGCACGCCGCGCTCCAATCCGGCGACCTACACGGGCATCTGGGACGACGTGCGTCAGCTGTTCTCTTCGACGCCGGACGCGAAGGCGCGCGGCTACTCGCCGGGGCGCTTCTCCTTCAACGTGAAGGGCGGTCGCTGCGAGGCGTGCAAGGGCGACGGGCAGATCAAGATCGAGATGCACTTCCTGCCCGACGTCTACGTGCCGTGCGAGGTCTGCGGTGGGGCTCGCTACAACCGCGAGACGCTGCAGGTCACGTACCGGGGCAAGACCGTCTCGCGACATCCTCGACATGACCGTCGAGGAGGCGCTGCACTTCTTCGAGAACATCCCCAAGATCAAGCGCAAGCTGCAGACGCTCTACGACGTCGGGCTTGGCTACATCCGCATGGGCCAGCCGGCGACGACGCTGTCCGGCGGCGAGGCGCAGCGCGTGAAGCTCGCCAGCGAGCTTCAGAAGCGCTCGACGGGGCGCACGCTCTACATCCTCGACGAGCCCACGACCGGGCTGCACTTCGACGACGTGCGCCAGCTCCTGATCGTGCTTGCAGCGGCTCGTCGACGGCGGGCAACACCGTCCTCGTGATCGAGCACAACCTCGACGTCATCAAGAGCGCCGACCACGTCATCGACCTGGGTCCCGAAGGCGGGGACGGCGGTGGCGACATCGTCGTGGTCGGGTACTCCCGAGGAGATCGCGGCATGCAGAGACTCGCACACGGGTCGGTTCCTCAAGCCGGTTCTCGAGGGCGGCGCGGCCACAGTCGATCCCGAGCGTGCGCAGGACAGCGCCTGATGCGCCTGGTATCGGACATCGGACGGCGCTGGTCGCGGTGGCGTTGACCATCGTGGCTTGCTCGTGTGCGGGTGTGCCGGTGCCGAGTCCGGTGCCCGGCGATGAGGCGTTCGACCCGCTCGCGCCCTCGGGCCCTTCAGAGAGCGTCGTGCGCGCCGTGCGACTTGCGGGATTCGAGGAGGTGATCGCCGGCAACGACGCGCAACGGCGCAGTAGTGCGGCTCGCACTGCCGTCGATCGATTCCGCAGCCGATGTCGAGCTGGCGTGGCAGACCGGTCTGGCGAGCCTGCGTTGCGGCGTATCCCACGGCCTCGGAGTACGGGGTCCAGGTGACCTCTGATCGCGAGTCTCCTCGAGATGCGGGTCGACGGCAGCGGCTGCGCGCGAGGCGGTCGAGGACGATGATGCTGCGGCCGTGCGGGAAGTCGTGCCGAGTTCACCTACCTCGGCGGTCAGACCGAGGCACAGGATCTGCCGGCCAGCGCCTTTGCGGCCGACAGCGGACGAGATCGATGCACTACCTCGATGCGAAGAACCGGGCCAACGGGCTCGCTCGGCGACCGGGAGTCGATCTTGACCGCGAGGCGGCGAGCTTCGCGACCGCCGCGGAGATGGCTCGCGCTGCCGTTCCCGGTGTTCCTGCGCTCGAAGCGGGCGAGGACGCTGGGCCGACTGTGGGCGGCTCGGGCCTCGGCTCTGCTGATGTCGAGTGCTGGCCGAGGGATCGGACGAGCTCGCGCAGCGAGCTGAGCTCCGCGCCGGGCGGCATGGATCGCGAGGAGGTCCGGGCGATGCGAGAGTGGTTCCACGTCGCGAGTGCGGTCGAGGCCGACCAGAGTCGTACGGCAGTGTCCTCGCGTCTCGCGCACGCAGCTGGCACTGGCTGTCATCGACAGCGAGGTGCCGGACGGCCCCGAGGCCGATGCGGTCCTCGTTGCCTTCGGCGACCGGGATGCGCCCCGGTCCGCGGCGGCTGTCACGCGTTTCGAGAGGGTCGAGTCGGCGGACACGAGCGGCACGGGAGCGGCGGAGCAGCTGCCCGACATCGTCATCGCAGCCAACGGGGGCGAGAGCGCTGTGATCGCCTACTTCGGCTCCGAGCGGCGTGGAGACCGTCGAGACCGAGGCATGGCTGGCCTATGACCGTGCCGACGGGACTCGCTACTGGCTCGCCGGAGAGGACGGCAAGGTGGCGCTCACCGATGGGTCGCTTCGTGGATGGGCGTTCGCGCGCGAGCAGGCCGCGCTCGTGGATGCTCTCGATGTCGGCACGTGGCTCGAGGTGTTCCCGACGCAGTGAGCAGCGGCGACGACACCACGCGACCGGGAACGGGGCCTAGCGCGCGCCGACCCGCGCCCAGTATCCCGCGCCAGCTCGATGATGTGCCCGATGCGCCTGGCGTCTACCTGTGGAAGGACGCCGCCGACGAGGTCCTCTACGTCGGCAAGGCCAAGTCGCTGCGCAAGCGGATGCGGCAGTACACGGGCGGTCACGACGATCGGGCCCAGATCCCGCTCATGATGGAGCAGGTGGACTCCTTCGACTACGTCGTCACCGACAACGAGGTCGAGTCCCTCATCCTCGAGAAGAACCTGATCCGGCAGTTCAAGCCGCCGTTCAACGTCGACTATCGCGACGACAAGAGCTATCCCTACATCGCTCTGACCACGGGCGATCCGTTCCCGTCGATCAAGTACACGCGCGAGAAGCACCGCAAGGGGACCACGTACTTCGGCCCCTACACCGACGCGAAGGCCGCGCGCGCGACTGTCGAGGCGGTGCGCCGGATCTATCCCATCTGCAGCTCGCAGTGTGTCGAGTGGAAGCGGCTCAACCGAGCCGGTGGCGAGCCGCAGGGCAAGGCGTGCTTCGACTACCACGTCGGCAAGGGTCCCGGGCCGTGCGTCGGAGCGATATCGGCCGAGGAGTACGCCGAGACCGTCGAGCAAGGTCGCCCGCTTCCTCCAGGGGCGCCACGCCGGTGTGGCCGAGGAGCTCGACGCAGCTCATGCAGGAGGCCGCAGCGGAGCTCGACTACGAGCTCGCAGCCCGCTACCGCAATCGGCTCGAGGCCGTGCGCTCCATCGAGGAGCGCCAGAAGATCGTGACCGAGACCCGCTCCGATATCGACGTCATCGGCATCGTCCGCGAGGAGACCATCGCCGGCGTGCACGTGTTCGTCGTGCGCGAGGGCCGCGTGCTCGTCGGCAACGAGTTCATCCTGGACAAGGGGCTGGATGTTCCGCACGCGGAGCTGATCGAGGGGTTCCTGCTGCGCTACTACGACGAGGCATCGCACGTCCCCAAGGAGATCCTACATCCCCGGACTGCCGTGCGACCCGGACGTCGATGGAGGCCTGGCTCGCCGAGCGCCGAGGGACCAAGGTCACGCTCAAGGTGCCCAAGAAGGGCGAGAAGCGACGTCTCATGGAGCTTGCCGAGACGAACGCCCGCCATGCTCTGCAGCGCTTCAAGGTCCGCACGCGCTACGACGAGGAGCGGCTCAACGCGGCGCTGCTGCAGCTCGAGAGCGCGCTCGGCACTCCCTGCTCCGCCGCATGCGCATCGAGTCCTTCGACATCTCGACGCTGCACGGCCGTCACTCCGTGGGCTCGATGGTCGTCTTCGCCAGCGGTCGTCCGGACCCGAAGTCCTACCGCCGCTTCCGCGTCCGCATGGACACCGGGCAGTCCAACGATGTCGCGATGATGGGGGAGGTGCTCTCCCGCAGCGTTCTCCACCCCCCGCACGCAGGACACGCGCTTCGCCGAGAGGCCCGACCTCGTGATCGTGGACGGCGGCAAGCCTCAGCTCAGTGCAGCGCTGTGCCGCGCTTGAGCAGGCGGGCGCCTCGGACATACCTGTGGTGGGCCTCGCGAAGCGCGAGGAGGAGCTCTGGGTGCCGGACTGGGACGAGCCGGTCATGCTTCCTGCCGGCTCAGCCTCGCTCTATCTCATCAAGCGTGTTCGGGATGAGGCGCATCGTTTCGCCATCACGTACCATCGCGAGCTTCGCTCGAAGGCGATGAAGGCCTCGGCTCTCGACGACATCCCCGGTGTCGGTCCCAAGCGCAAGAAGGCGCTCATCAAGGCGTTCGGCTCGGTCAAGCAGCTGCGAGCGGCAAGCGTTGAGGAGATCGCCGCCGTTCCCGGCATCCCCCGCGAGGTCGCCGAGGACGTCCACGCCGTCCTGACGGTGTCAGGGGACTAGACGGATCTGACCGCACCAGCAGGGCGGCTCGCTCAGGCGCGGAGTTCGGTGGGAGCTGTCGGACCACCCTCGGGTATACTCACGCCGAACACGAACGCATGTCTGCAAGGGGGTATTCCGTGCTCAGGCTTCTCCTGAAGCTAGCGATCTCGACGGCTGTGATCTTCGGTCTGGCGTACGTCTCCGGAGGCGAGCTCCTGGTCGTCGGCGGCTGGCAGGACGCGCTTCTCGCAGCCATCGTCCTCGGCCTCGTCAACACCTTCATCAAGCCCCTGATCACACTGCTCACACTGCCGCTCAACGTCATGACGCTCGGGCTGTTCTCCATCGTCATCAACACGTTCATGCTCTACATCGTGTCCTGGATCGTTCCCGGCTTCGAGACCGTGGGCATCTTCCGCACCCTGCTCGCCGCGCTCATCATCTCCATCATCACTGCGGTCCTCTACTGGTTCGTGGACCGAGACTGAGGGGTTCTCATGGCCGACGAGTGCGCCACAACGCCCGAGGATCAACGCAGACGACGGCATCACGCCCGAGATCGTCATCATCTCGGGTATGTCGGGTGCCGGTCGCTCGGAGGCGATGCATACCTTCGAGGACCTCGGCTACTTCTGCATAGACAATCTGCCGCCCTCGTTCATACCGCAGACTGGTCGAGCTGGCTGAGCTGCCCGACAGCCGCATCCGTCGCATCGCGCTCGTCAGCGACGTGCGAGGCGAGGAGTTCTTCGATGAGCTCGAGGGTGCCATCGGCCAGCTCGAGGCGGCCGGCGTGCCCCACCGCGTCCTCTTCCTCGAGGCGGACGACGAGACGCTGCAGCGCCGGTTCAATGAGACCCGCCGTCGCCATCCGCTCTGCACCGAAGGCGGAACGGTGAACGAAGGCATCACGGCGGAGCGTGAGCGTCTCTCGGGCGTCAGCGGTCGCGCGGACATGATCATCGACACGAGTCCCCTCAAGCCGCGCGAGCTGCGTCTCGCCATCAAGGAGCGCTTCCTCGCCGACACGTCACGCGAGGGTCTGGCCGTCACGGTCTCCTCGTTCGGCTTCAAGTACGGGCCCCCCACCGACGCCGACATCGTCATGGATGTGCGCTTCCTTCCCAACCCCTTCTACAACCCTGAGCTGCGCGAGCACACCGGTCTCGACGACCCCGTGCGCGACTTCGTGTTGGGGCGCAGCGAGACCGCCGAGTTCGTGGAGAAGTGGCACGCGCTGCTCGACACGCTCGTTCCCGGCTATCTTGCCGAGGGCAAGACGCACCTCGCCATCGCGCTGGGCTGCACGGGCGGCATGCACCGCAGCGTCGCCCTTGCCGAGGAGACCGCGGAGCTACCTGCGCGAGCTCGGCTATCGCGTGGCGGTCGGTCATCGCGACATCGGGCGGGACCGGGAGCTCTGATGGCCGAGGACAGCACCTGCAGCGCCGTCGCGATCGGCGGGGGCACCGGACTGCCGGTCGTGCTCCGATGTTTCGCGAGCCGGGGATGGACACGACCGCGGTCGTGACGATGGCCGACGACGGTGGCTCGACGGGCACGCTGCGCCGTGAGCTCGGCATGCTGCCGCCTGGAGACATCCGCAACTGTCTCGTCGCTCTGAGCGAAGAGGACTCGACGCTCGCAGAGCTCTTCCAGTACCGCTTCTCCGCAGGCGAGGGCCTTGCCGGTCACGCCCTCGGCAATCTCATCATCGCAGCGCTTGCCGACATCACGGGCAGCTTCTCTGAGGCGATCACGGTCGCCTCAGAGCTGCTCGGCGCACGGGGGCGGGTGCTTCCGAGCACGCTCGACGACGTACTGCTGCTCGCCGAGGACTCCTCGGGCCAGCCCGTCATCGGCCAGGCCAACATCGCCGTGAGCGCCGGTCCGATCGCGTGCGTGCACGCCGAGCCGGCTGCACCGGCGCCGTACCCACCGGTGCTCGACGCGATCGGTCGAGCCGATGTCATCGTCATCGGTCCCGGGAGTCTCTTCACGAGTCTCGTGCCCAACTTCCTGGTCGCGGGCGTGGCCGAGGCCGTGCGTGACTCCTCGGCTACGCGTCATCTACGTCTGCAACGTCGCCAACCAGCGGGGCGAGACATCCGGCATGGACGCAGCCGATCACGTGGACGCACTGCTTCGGCATGGGCTGGATGGCGCGATCGACACCGTGCTGCTCCATGACACGGATGCGCTTCCGGCGAAGGCCGGACGGTCGGCAGTGTGCGATGATACTCCACACCAGGTCGAGCCGGTCGACGGGAGTGCGGCCGTGATCGAGACGCATCGAGTCGCGAGGGATCGATGTCGTCGCGCTCGATCTGGTCGACAAGGAGACTCGGACGCACCACGACGCAGAGGGACTCTGCCGAGCATTCAACGAGGTCTGCTGACGCATGTCGTTCACCGCAGAGGTCAAGGACGAACTCGCACGTATCGAGTCGAAGAAGGGCTGCTGCCAGCGCGCTGAGCTCTCCGCGCTCGTGCGCGTCGAGGGCACCCTCCACATCACCGGGCCCGAGGTCTTCCGGCTGGAGATCGCGACCGAGACGGCACCTGTGGCCCGCAAGGCGATCAAGCTGCTGCACGGCCTCTACGACCTCAAGACCGAGCTCACGGTGCGCCGCTCGGTGCTGCACAAGACCAACAACTACCTGATCACCGTCCCGAGCCAGAAGCGTCTGCCGGAGTCCCTGCGCGAGCTCGGCATCCTCGATGACTCGATGGCGCTCACGTACTCGGTGTCTCCCTCGGGTCGTGCGCCGCGACTGCTGCGCGATCGCGTTCCTGCGCGGCGCGTTCCTCGGCGGCGGATTCGTCGCCGACCCGCATGGCGACTTCCACTTCGAGCTGACCGCCGAGACGCGAGCAGCTTGCCGAGGACCTCGTCGGCCTCATGGAGCGCTTCGACATCCACCCCAAGGTCACGCAGCGTCGCGGCCTGTATGCGGTCTATCTCAAGGGTGCCGAGCCGATCGTGACGTTCCTGGCGCTCGTCGGGGCCCACCGCGCGCTGCTGCGCACCGAGGACGTTCGCATCGTGAAGTCGATGCGCAACGACGTGAATCGGCTCGTCAACGCCGAGACCGCCAACCTCGTGAAGACCGCCGAGGCGGCCGCCGGGCAGGTCGATGCGATCTCGCTGATCGAGAACACCAAGGGTCTCGACACGCTTCCTCCCGCGCTGCGGGAGCTTGCCGAACTGAGGCTGGTGCATCCGGATGTGAGCCTGCGGGAACTCGGGGAGCTGGCCGACCCGCCGCTCTCCAAGTCGGCGGTATATCATAGGGTTCGCCGCATCGAGGAGATAGCTGCCGAGATCGATGCACGAAGAGGTGGCTGAGCGGGTAGAAGCGGTAGTGAGGCTCTGTATGGGTACAGTGCGCGACGCACCGGCGGCGCGCTCCGTGGAGGGAGACACCTAGTGGCGATCAAGGTCGGAATCAACGGTTTCGGACGTATCGGCAGGCTCGTGTTCCGCGCGTGCGAGGCCGATCCGAACATCGAGGTCGTGGCGGTCAACGATCTCACCGACGCGAAGACGCTCGCGCACCTGCTCAAGTACGACTCGGTCCACGGCATCTTCGACCAGCACGTCGAGGCCTACGACGGTGGCTTCGACGTCGGCGCCAAGAGCGCCGTCGGCGAGTGGCTCGGCATCAAGCGTGACGTCAAGGTCATGGCCGAGCGCGATCCCGGCGACCTTCCCTGGGGCGACCTCGGCGTCGAGTGTCGTCGTCGAGTCCACCGGGTTCTTCACCGACGCCGATCAAGGCGCAGGCCCATCGCGACGCGGGCTGCCACGAAGGTCATCATCTCCGCGCCGGCCAAGAACGAGGACATCACGATCGTCCTCGGCGTCAACGACGACCAGTACGACGCCGACAAGCATCACATCATCTCCAACGCATCGTGCACGACGAACTGCCTGGCGCCGTTCGCCAAGGTGCTCGATGACAACTGGGGCCTCGAGCGCGGCTTCATGACCACAGTGCACGCCTACACGGGTGACCAGCGCGTCCTCGACTTCCCGCACAAGGACCTGCGTCGCGCTCGCGCCGCGGCTCTCTCGATCATCCCGACCTCGACCGGCGCCGCCAAGGCGATCGGCCTTGTGATGCCGCAGCTCAAGGGCAAGCTCGACGGCATGGCGATGCGCGTCCCCACGCCGGATGGCTCCGTGGTCGACCTCGTCGCCGAGCTCAAGAGCGAGGCGTACCGTCGAGGAGATCAACGCGGCGATGAAGGCTGCCGCCGCCGACGGCCCGATGAAGGGCTATCTCGAGTACACCGAGGACCCGATCGTCTCCGTCGACGTCGTCGGCAACCCGGCGTCGTCGGTCTATCGACGGTCATGTCCACCATGTCGATGGGCACGCATGGTCAAGTGCGTCTCGTGGTACGACAACGAGTGGGGCTACTCGAACCGCGTGAAGGACCTCATCAACTTCATCAGCCGATAGGCGGCTGACACCGGAGGAGCAACCACGACGGGCGTGACTCTGCTGACAGGCGGGGCGCGCCCGTTGCGTGACAGGTGGAGGTCGGTCGGATGCTCGACAAGCTGACGGTCAAGGACGCTGACGTAGCGGGCAAGCGCGTGCTCGTGCGGGTGGACTTCAACGTGCCGCTCGCCGATGGGTCGGTCACCGATGACACGCGCGTGCGGGCGGCTCTGCCCACCCTGCGCTACCTGGTCGACCAGGGCGCACGCGTGATCATCGTGAGCCACCTGGGCCGGCCCAACGGTGAGCGGAACGAGGCGTACAGTCTCAGGCCCGTTCGCCGCGTGCTCGCCCGGCTGCTCGGTCGCAACGTTCACTTCGTCGACGACATCGTCGGCGAGGATGCGATCGAGGCGGTCGCGCGCATGGTCGACGGCGAGATCATCATGCTGCAGAACGTGCGTTTCGATCCCGGCGAGAAGGCCAACGATCCCGAGTTCGCCCGCAAGCTCGCTGGCCTCGCCGACATCTACGTCAACGACGCGTTCGGCGCCGCGCACCGGGCGCATGCATCGACCGCCGGCGTCGCCGAGTTCCTTCCGGCCTACGCAGGGATGCTGCTCGCCCGCGAGGTCGAGACGCTCACCGACATGCTTGCCAACCCCGACAAGCCGTTCGTGGCCATCCTCGGCGGCTCGAAGGTCTCGGACAAGTTCGGCGTCATCGACCGACTGCTGGATGTCTGCGACACGCTCATCATCGGCGGCGGCATGTGCTTCACGATGCTCGTGGCCAAGGCGTCGAGGTCGGGCAAGCTCGCTTGTCGAGGAGGAGTGGATCGAGCCGGCCAAGGAGATGCTCGAGCAAGCTGCCGAGAAGGGCGTCGAGCTTCTGCTGCCGGTGGACTTCGTGGTCGCCGACAGCATCGCCGAGGACGCGGAGACCGAGGTCGTCGGGCGCGAGGAGATCCCTGCCGACATGATGGGTCTCGATATCGGCCCGACCACCGTCGGAGCTCTACAAGGGAGCGATCGCCTCGGCAAGGACGATCTTCTGGAACGGGCCGATGGGCGTGTTCGAGATGACGCCGTTCGCGAGGGGAACCAAAGAGATAGCCGGTGCGGTCGCGCGCAACTCGCGCGCCGTGTCGGTCGTGGGCGGCGGGGATTCGGTAGCCGCTCTCAAGAAGTTCGGTCTGGAGGAGCGCGTCACGTTCGTTTCTACGGGCGGCGGCGCGTCGATGAAGCTGTTGGAGGGTTCTGAGCTGCCGGGTCTCGAGGCGCTCCAGGACCGCGGATAGGAGGAATCCATGTCGCGCAAGCCCATGATCGCCGGCAACTGGAAGATGCACAAGACCGCTGGCGAGGGAGTCATTCTCGTCCAGAACGTCGAGAACAAGGTCGCGGGTCTGTGGGACGAGGTCGAGATCGTCTTCTGCCCGCCGTTCATCGGCATCCAGTGCCGTCTCCACCGTCATCGAGCTCGACAAGCTCGACTTCGGGCTCGGCGCGCAGAACGTCCACTGGGAGCCCGAGGGGGCCTACACCGGCGAGATCTCGCCGCGCATGCTCAACGATCTTCGCGTGTGACTACGTCATCGTGGGCCACTCCGAGCGCCGGGAGATGTTCGGCGAGACCGACGAGACGGTGAACAAGAAGGTCAAGGCGGTCTTCGAGGCCGGCATGGTGCCCATCATGTGCTGTGGGCGAGTCGCTTGAGCGTGCGCGAGGACGGCGAAGCCGAGAGCGTTCTGTCGCAACCAGGTCCGCGCGGGGCATCGAGGGCATCACCGCAGACGCAGGCAGCGCAGATCGTCATCGCCTACGAGCCCATCTGGGCGATCGGGACCGGACGCATTCCCACGCCTGAGAACGCCAACGACATCTCGCGCTCGATCCGCGCGACCGTCGGCGCGATGTTCGGCCAGGAAGCCGCGCTGACCGCTGCGCGTGCTGTACGGCGGTTCGGTCAAGCCGGAGAACGCGCGCATGTTCCTCGGCGAGCCCGATATCGACGGAGCGCTCGTGGGCGGCGCGGCGCTCGATGCCGAGTCGTTCGCCGGGATCGTGAAGGCCGCTCGCCCGTGACGCCAGACCCCGGGAGCGGACAGGGCGACGCCACGACGCAGGACGGCATCGGCCAAGGCCAAGAACCTGCCCGCCTGCCTCATCATCATGGACGGCTTCGGCATCGCCGAGCCCGGTCCGCACAACGCGATCTCGGTGGCCGACACGCCCAATCTCGACCGACTGTTCGCCGAGTATCCGACAGGACAGCTCTGTGCATCGGGACGCGCCGTCGGTCTGCCCGAGGGGCAGATGGGCAACTCCGAGGTCGGGCATCTCAACATGGGTGCGGGCCGCGTCGTCTACCAGGAGCTCACTCGCATCTCGACGGCCATCGAGGACGGCTCGCTTCTTCGAGAACGCCGTGCTCGACGAGGCCATCGACGCGGCCGCTCGCTTCGGGCGGCGCCGTCCATCTCATGGGGCTCGTCTCCGACGGCGGCGTCCACAGCCATCAGGAACACCTCTACGCGCTGATCGAGCTGGCCAAGCGCAGAGGGGCCGACGCGCATCTTCGTTCACGCTTTCCTCGACGGGCGCGACGTCGCCACCGGAGTCGGGTGCGGGCTACGTCGGCCGAGCTCGAGGCAGTGCATGGCCGAGAAGGGCGTCGGCCGCGTGGCCACCGTCATGGGACGCTACTACGCGATGGACCGCGACAACCGCTGGGAGCGCGTCGAGCAGGCGTGGCGCGCGATCGTTGAGGGCGAGGGTGTTGCGGCCACCTCGGCGGTTCAGGCGATCCGCGACTCGTACGCCGAGGGCGTGACCGACGAGTTCGTGCGTTCCGGTCGTCATCGAGGAGGGGGGCGTACCGGTTGCGACGGTCGATGACGGGGACGCGCTGATCTTCTTCAACTTCCGGCCCGACCGCGCTCGCCAGATCACGCGCGCGTTCGTGGACGAGGAGTTCGACCACTTCGACCGCGTCTCGCGACCCGCGACTCCGCTTCGTGTGCCTGACCGAGTACGATCCCACGATCCCGGCTCCGGTGGCCTTCCCGAAGGACCTGCCGAGCTGCGTGCTGGCCGACGTGCTGGCCGACGCGGGTCTGCGTCAGCTCCATATCGCCGAGACGGAGAAGTACGCACACGTGACGTTCTTCTTCAACGGCGGGGCCGAGAAACCCAAGCTGGCCGAGGAGCGCGTCCTCGTCGCCAGTCCCAAGGTCGCGACCTACGACCTTCAGCCGGAGATGAGCGCGCCGGAGGTCACCGATCGCTCTCGTGGACGCTATCGAGTCCGGTGCGGCCGACGTCTACATCGTCAACTTCGCCAACTGCGACATGGTCGGGCACACGGGGGTCATGGACGCGGCGGTCGTCCGCGGTCGAGACCGTCGATGCGTGCGTCGGTCGTGTCGTCGCGGCGATCCAAGCGTGCGGTGGCGTCAGCATCATCACCGCAGATCACGGCAACGCCGAGCGGATGACGGCCGATGACGGATCGCCCTTCACGGCGCACACACCGGCCGATGTGCCGCTGTGCGTCGTCGCCCCAGGTGTGGTGGGCGTTGAGGCAGGCGGCATCCTCGCAGACGTGGCTCCCTCGCTTCTCGATCTCATCGGCCTCGAGGAGCCTGACGAGTGGACGGGCCGCTCTCTCCTGCTATACTGATTCCTCGTCTCAAGAGGTCAGAGGGGCGCGTGACGCCCTAGACTGGAGTTGTGCAATGCAGGTCTTCACCTACATCCTGGTCGCTATCCAGGTGCTTGTCTCGATCGGGCTCGTCGTCATGATCTTGCTCCACTCGGGCAAGGGCACGGGCGTCTCCTCGATGTTCAACGCTGCAATGCCGGTCACGTCCGGAGGCACGGGAATCATCGAGAAGAACCTCGATCGCATCACCGTCGTGCTCTCAGCGGTGTTCTTCATCAACTCTCTGCTGCTCATGGTGACCTACACCCCAAACGTGTAGCTCTACCGAGGGGCACGCACGAAGCTGTATCAGGAGGCGCTTCCTATCCGGAGGTGCCTTCTTCGCGTGTCTGGGCGGGCATCGCTGGGGGGTATAAACACCTTGTCATTCGTCCGCAACAAGGGGACACTTACACATTGTGTGAAGGGGAGGCGGCCCACTGTTGAGCGCGCGCTGATACGCGTGCGACTGTGTCCGGATCAGGACACGCCGCCTCAGCCACGTTGTATTGCATGAACCGAAGGGAGGGTGCGCTTTGTCAGAAAAGATTCGCAAGGCAGTCGTGGGGCTTCTCGTCCTGGCTTTGATGCTCACATTGGTGGGTGCGGTCGGGTGCAGCAGTAGCTCTGACACAGGATCCGGCGACGACGGCGACGAGAAGATGGGTGGGACGTTCGCGTTCTACATCTCAGAGCCCGCGTTCATCGATCCTGTGAACCTACAGGAGTCTGAGGGTACGCAGGTCGGTCAGGCCGTCTTTGACAGCCTGGTCGCCTTCGATCCGATCACCTCCGAGATCGTGCCTGCTGCCGCAGAGAGCTGGGAGCCCAACGAGGACGCGACGGTGTGGACGTTCAAGCTGGTCGACGGCGCGACGTTCCACAACGGCGATCCTGTGACGGCTGCCGACTTCAAGTACGCATGGGAGCGTATCTCCAACCCTGAGAACGAGTCAGAGATCTCGCTACCACCTGGCTCCTGTCATGGGCTACGAGGCCATGCAGGAGGGTACGGCCACCGAGCTCGAGGGCGTCAAAGCAGTTGACGACTCGACCCTCGAGGTCACGCTGACCGAGTCGTTCGCCGACTTCGAGTTCGTCGTGGGTCACCCGGCTCTTGGCCCGGTTCCCATGGACGTTGTCGAGAACGGTGCCGACATGGACGGCGAGATGGTCGACTTCTCCGAGATGCCCATCGGCAACGGACCGTTCATGATGTCCGAGCCCTGGGCGCACGACCAGTACATCAAGGTCGAGAAGAACGAGGACTACTACGGCGACGCTCCGAACATCGACGGCGTCGACTACATGATCCTTGCTGACCAGGACACTGCGTTCCTGGAGTTCCAGGCCGGTAACCTCGATTTCACCCACATTCCCACGGGTCAGATCGACTCTTCGGTACAGGAGTACGGCGAGTCTGCCGACGGCTACACCGTTGCACCGGGCGAGCAGGTCCTCCTTGGTGCTGAGACCGCCATCTACTACCTCCTCCAGAACAACAACGATGAGGTTCTCAAGGATCCTGAGGTCCGCAAGGCGCTCTCCATGGCCATCAACCGTCAGCAGATCGCTGACAAGGTCTTCGAGGGCACCCGCGTTCCTGCTACCGGCATGGTGCCGCCAGGCGTCGTCGGTTTCCAGGACGATGCGTGGGCCTACTCCATGTATGACATGGAGGCCGCCAAGCAGCAGCTCGCCGATGCTGGCTATGCCGATGGTGAGGGCATGCCCGTCATCAAGCTCGAGTACAACACCGGCTCCGGTCACGAGGACATCCTTGCCCTCGTGAAGGACGACTTCGCTGCCATCGGCATCGAGTCCGAGCTGGTCGGTACCGAGTGGGCACAGTATCTCGACAAGCTGCTCGAGGGTACGTACCAGGCCGGTCGTCTCGGTTGGATCGCAGACTATCCGATCGCGGACAACTTCCTGTACCCGCAGTTCAAGACTGGCAGTGGCGACAACTTCGCCTTCTACTCCAACGAAGAGATCGACGCGAAGCTCGACGCGGCCCGTGCGACCACGGACGCCGATGAGCGCGTGGCGATGTACCAGGAGATCGAGACGATGATCGGTGAGGACGCTCCGGTCATCCCCATCGTCTTCTACCGCCACAATCACGTCGGTTCGGACCGCATCAACGACGGTGATCTACAGCCCCAACGGCCTCTTCACCTTTGAGACCGTTTGGCTCTCCGAAGCTGGTAGCGCCGACTCCGAAGAGTAGTCACGACCAGAGTCATGCAGCGTGCCGGGGAGTCGCAAGACTCCCCGGCACCGCTCTTGCTCACGCAACGAAGTCATCACGTGCCAATCGGCTGACAAGGTCCCTTCTCGATGCTCAAGTACATCCTCAAGCGCATCCTGCAGATGATTCCTGTCTTCATCGGCGTAACGCTGATTCTCTTTCTCCTCCGCGCTCCCGGCGTGCTCCCGGGCGATCCCATCAGAATGATCACGGGCGAGCGCGCCATGACCGAGGAGCTCTACGAGGAAGTCGTCGCGGAGAACAACCTCGACAAGCCTCTGTGGCAGCAGTACACGCTGTATGTCGGGAGTCTTCTGCAGGGTGATCTTGGCAAGTCCTATCAGAAGAACCGATCGGTGAACGACATCCTTGCCGACAAGTTCGCCAACACGCTCAAGCTGGCGTTGGCGGCTATCGTCATCGAGATGTTCATCGGGATCGGAGCCGGGCTGATATCAGCCGTGAAGCAATACTCCTTTGCGGACGTCTTCGTCACCCTCTCCACGTCTGTCCTTGTCGCCATCCCGGTCTTCTGGCTCGGCATGCTGCTCCAGATGTTCTGGGGCGTGAAGATGAAGGAGTGGACCGGTGCGACCTTCTATCTGCCGATCTCGCAGATGTCTTCTGCGCAGTTCCCGGACTGGGTGCATCTGATTCTTCCTGCGTTCACGCTGGCCTCTGTCTCCTCGGCATATGTGGCGCGCATCATGCGCAGCCAGATGCTCGAGACGATGGGGCAGGACTACATCCGGACCGCACGCGCCAAGGGACTCACGCAGAACGCGGTCGTTCGCAAGCACGCGTTCAAGAACGCGCTCATCCCCGTGATCACGTTCATCGGCATCGACTTCGGCGTGATGATGAGCGGGGCGATCCTGACGGAGTCGGTGTTCAGCTGGCCCGGGGTGGGCCGCGAGATATACCTGGCGATCGGTCAGCGCGACTGGCCCATCGTCATGGGCGGCGTGATCGTCATCGTGCTCGTCGTGATGATCATCAACCTGCTCGTCGATATCAGCTACGCGTTCCTCGACCCCCGCATCCGCTATGGGGGTGAGTCGAAGTGAGCGATAGACACGATCCACATGTGCCTCACGAGCACGACGAGGACCCGGTTTCGCGCGGCGATCTTGAGGACGTCGGCGGTCACCCGATGAAGGACCAGGGCACTCAGGCGCCCACGACGCCTGTTGCCGACATCGACCTCATCGAGACGGCGACGAGCGCTCCGCGCACG
The DNA here is from genome assembly GCA_963850695.1 of uncultured Actinomycetes bacterium. GTDB lineage: Bacteria > Actinomycetota > Coriobacteriia > Anaerosomatales > CAWKMJ01 > CAWKMJ01. The sequence continues at coordinate 181,314 of CAWKMJ010000001.1, read as the reverse complement.
CTCTACGGCGATGCGTGGAACCGACTTCGGCGAAACAAGCTCGCCATCGCCGGTCTCGTCTGGATCATCATCATGTCGACGGCGGTGATCACTGCCGACCTGTGGGTCCCGGCGTTCTTCGCCGACCCGTACACCCCGGCCTACGGCACGCTCGAGCCGCCGACGTGCCGAGCATCCCTTCGGGACTGACAAGCTCGGCCGCGACGTCTTCAGCCGCGTCATCTACGGGGGCCGCATCTCGCTTGCCGTCGGAGTCGTGGCTGTGGCTATCTCGCTCTTCATCGGACTCATCGCTGGGGCGCTATCCGGCTACTACGGGGGACTCACCGACTCGTTCGTGATGAGAACGGCCGACATCTTCTTCGCGTTTCCCTACATCCTGTTCGCGATCGCCCTTGTGGCGTTCTTCCGAGCGTCGGGATCAGCCTTCGGCAACAGCTTCTGGCCCGTGTTCATCGCCATCGGTATCCTCGGCTGGCCGTCGATCGCTCGTGTCTTCAGGAGTTCGATCCTCCAGGTCAAGGAGAACGAGTACATCGACGCGGCGCGGGCCATGGGCGGCAACGACCGGCGCATCATGTTCCGCCACATCACCCCCAACGCTGTCGCGCCGATCATCGTGTACGGCACGATGAGCATCGGTGGAGCGATCCTCGCCGAGGCGGCCCTGTCCTTCCTCGGCATGGGCGTGCAGCCGCCGGAGCCCTCGTGGGGGCTCATGCTCTCTGAGGCCAAGTCGCTCATGTTCGCCGCGCCCTGGCTCACGATCTGGCCCGGTCTGGCGATCCTCACGACCGTGCTCGGCTTCGTCCTCATGGGTGACGGCATGCGCGACGCCCTCGACGTGAAGATGAAGGACTAGCCGATGGCCCTTCTCGAAGTCAACGGACTCAAGACCCACTTCATGACGCGGGACGGCAATCGTGAAGGCCGTCGACGGCGTGACGCTTCAGTCTCGAGCGGGGCAAGACGCTTGCGATCGTGGGCGAGTCGGGCTCGGGCAAGTCGGTGACGGCGCTGTCGATCATGCGGCTCATCGAGCAGCCCGGCGAGATCGTCGACGGCTCGATCGAGTTCGACGGCACCGATCTCGTGACCCTGAGCGACGCCAAGATGCGCGCGATCCGCGGCAACGAGATCTCGATGATCTTCCAGGACCCGATGACCTCGCTCAACCCGGTCTACCGGGTGGGCAAGCAGATCGGCGAGGCTCTGCGTTGCACAAGGGGCTCTCGAAGAAGCAGGCGTTCGAGCGCTCCGTGGAGCTGCTCGATCTGGTCGGCATCCCCAATCCGGACGAGCGGGCGCGCGACTACCCGCACCAGTTCTCCGGCGGCATGCGCCAGCGCGCGATGATCGCGATGGGCTCTGGCGTGCGATCCCGAAGATCCTCATCGCCGATGAGCCCACGACGGCTCTCGACGTGACCATCCAGGCGCAGATCCTCGATCTCATGGTCGAGCTGCAGGACCGCACCGAGGCAGCGATCATCATGATCACGCACGACCTGGGCGTCGTGGCCGACATGGCCGACGACGTCATGGTCATGTACGCGCGGCAAGCAGGTCGAGTACGGCACCGCCCACGAGGTCTTCTACGAGTCGAAGCACCCCTACACGTGGGGGCTGCTCGACAGTCTGCCTCGACACGACATCGAGGAGAAGAGCGACGCTCGAGCCGATCAAGGGCCAGCCGCCGAGCCTCATCAACATCCCTTCGGGGTGCGCGTTCCATCCGCGCTGCCCGTATGCCAAGGAACGCTGCACCAAGGAGACGCCCGAGCTTCGAGACCTCGCGCGACGGTCACCTCGTCGCCTGCCACTTCGCCGGCGAGCCCGGGTTCGTGCACGGGGCCGACGCGACGGTGGAGGTGGCGTAGATGAGCGAGCTGCTTCAGGTCAACGGTCTGCGCAAGCACTTCCCGGTCGATCAGGGCGTGTTCAGCTCTCGCCTCGGCAAGAAGGTCAGTGCCGTCGATGACGTGTCCTTCTCGATCGAGAAGGGGAAGACGCTCGGGCTTGTCGGCGAGTCCGGATGCGGCAAGTCGACGACGGGGCGCTGCGTCATCCGGCTTCTCAAGCCCACCGAGGGCAGCATCGACTTCGACGGTGTCGACGTGGCCACGCTCAAGGGCGCGGAGCTCAAGGCGTTCCGCCGCGATGCTGCAGATCATCTTCCAGGACCCCTATGCGTCGCTGAATCCCCGCATGACCATCGGCGAGATCGTCTCCGAGCCGCTGGTGATCAACAAGATCGGGACCAAGGCCGAGCGCAACGACACGCGTGCAGGAGCTTCTCAAGACGGTCGGCCTCAACCCCGAGCACGCCAACCGCTATCCGCACGAGTTCTCCGGCGGGCAGCGCCAGCGCATCGGCATCGCCCGGTCGCTCGCGCTCCGGCCCAAGCTCATCGTCTGCGACGAGCCGGTCTCGGCGCTCGATGTCTCGATCCAGGCGCAAGTCATCAACCTGCTCCAGCAGCTGCAGGACGAGTTCGACCTCACGTACCTGTTCATCGCGCACGACCTCTCGGTGGTGCGCCACATCTCCGATGAGGTCGCGGTGATGTATCTCGGCAAGATCGTCGAGATAGGGGGCTGGAAGGGCTGTACGACCAGCCGAGCCACCCGTACACACAGTCGCTGCTCTCGGCCGTGCCGGTTCCCGATCCGGACAAGCAGGAGGAGCGTCAGCGCATCATCCTCGAAGGCGACGTGCCGAGCCCGATCGACCCGCCGACCGGTTGCCGCTTCCATACGCGGTGCCCGATCGCCCAGTTCCCGATCTGCAAGGAGAAGGAGCCGGAGCTGCGCGAGATCGCGCCGGACCACAAGGCCGCGTGCCACTTCGCCGAGCCGTTCCCGATCAAGAACTCGCACGCGCATCCTGGTGCGGAAGGGGCCCAGGCGACGGTCTCGAGCGGGCTAGGCGCGCTGAGGCGCGGCGGTGGCAACGCATCTGGGCTACTGATATACTCTCGTTCGCTGTCCCTGACCAGGGACGGATCACGTCGGAGTGGCGGAACGGCAGACGCGCTAGGTTGAGGGCCTAGTGAGGGGTTTCCCTCGTGTGGGTTCAAATCCCACCTCCGACACCACAACTACCTGCGGCTCGCCCGATTTGGGAGGGCCGTTTGCGTTCTCCCGTCCTCGCGGAGGGGGTGGGGGAGCGACCCTTGGAGGACACGAGAATCACCTCGTCCTCCGCGGATTCCGACGATGCTCACATACCTACTGCGCGCGGACCTTTGGGGTCGCGGGTAGACTGCGATGTAGACTGCTAGACGAGTACACGTGCCCGACGAGGGGGAGCCACGAATGACCGACGCATCGCACACCGGGGAGACGACTCGGTGAGGGTCCGGTTCGCGTCGTACTTCGCGTTGGCGACGGGTGTCGGACTCGTCGCGACGTGGGGCGCAACATGGGCCGGAGTCCTCCCCGCGGGCCTAGCACCCCAACAGCTGGCGGCCTCGCACGTCGTGGCCGAGTTGGCGACCGCAACGCTGCTCCTGGTCGGCGCGGTGCTGACGTTGCGCACGGGACGCGCGCACTGGATCCTCGCCGCCGGCCTCGGCGCACTGGCCTACGCGACTCTCAACGTGATGAGCGACTTCACCGGCGTGCCGGTGATGCTGACCATTCTCGTACTCACGCTGGTACTCACGTTCGCGGCGCTCGTCGCGGCGTTCATAGGTAGTGGCATCCGGGGAAAGGAAGGACGAGACACATGAGCGAATCCACACACGTGTTTCTGACGGGGGCATTTGGCAACGTCGGCGCCCAGACGGTGAAGGCCATGGTGGCCAAGGGCTATCGTGTGACCGCCTTCGACGTGCACAGCGAGCACAACGACAAGGTCCAGGCGGAGCTGTCGGGAGAGGTCACCTTCGAGACCCTCTGGGGTGATCTGACCGCCGCGGACGGGGTCAAGGGAGCAATCGCGAATGTGGAGCCCGATGCCATCGTGCACGTGGCCGCCATCATCGCGCCGACGGCGTACGTGATCCCGGACAAGGCGCGTGCAGTCAACGTGGACGGGACGCGGCACCTCATCGAAGCAGCCGAGGCGCTCGGGACGGACCCGCGCTTCATCTTCACCTCGAGCTACTCGGTGCACGGACCTCGCAATCCACATCGGAACCTCCCGAAGCTCACGGGCGACACGCCCGTTGCACCAGGCGACAACTATGGGTGTCACAAGGTCCTCGGCGAGAAGATGGTGCGCGCAAGCTCGCTGCCGTGGACGATCATCCGGCTCCCGGCGGTCTTCTCGGTGGACCCGAGCTTTGGCGCCTCGCCCGAGTTCAGCAAGTTCGGTTTCCTGCTCCCGCCTGACCGCAACGAACACGCCATCGACGCACGCGATGTCGCCACAGCGTTCGCCAACGCGATCGAAGCCGACTGCGTCGGCCGGACGTTCGATATCGCCGGTGGCGAAGGATGGTACGGGAAGGCGGCCGATCTGCAGGCGGTAATCCTGGAAGCCAGGGGTGTGCCGCCGTTCCCGACGGAGGCCTACCGCATGGCAGATCCCGAGGTGGACGAGAGCTGGTACTACGAGGACCACGTCGACACGACCGAGTCGCAACGGGTGCTGCAGTACCAGAACCACACGATGGAGCAGTACGCCGCGGCGACCCACGTCGGAGGGCTGAAGCGCCTCGCTATGAAGCTGCTTACTCCGATGATCAAGAAGAAGATGGTAGAGCCCTCGCCCTACTACGGGAAGCCGCAGAAGCCGGACCCGACGCCGATGAAGCAGGTCATCGTCGAGGCGTTCGACCTCGACCCGGCGCTGGCGGAGTGCCCTGAGGCCGTCGAGTAGAGGTCATGATCCGCCATCGATCGGCGCTTCCGGGGGCAAGATGAAGAAGATCATCCACCTGAGCGACATGCACATCGGCGCCGACAACCTGTCGGTAGAGGTGGAGGACATCGTGCGGACCCTCGGCGATCCGGCGGTGATCGATGACCCGTCGGACCACGTCATCGTCATCACCGGAGACACCGTTGAGCGCGGCGACAGCGATCGGTTCCTGCAGCGCGCCCGGGAAGCCCTCGACGATCTCAGGGATGCCGGATTCACCGTGCTGATCGCCCCTGGCAACCACGACTATGGGATCTACCAGTTCCCTTTCCTCGGCCTCGGCGAGGAGTGCCGCAGGCGCTACAACACACACATCCACGATGCGGAGCACGTCTCGTATCCCACCAAGGACGTCATCGACGGGATCGCGTTCATCGGTCTCGACTCCAGCGCGGGGGAGATGGACTCGTGGCTGTCGAGGTGGTGGGCGGATGGCAAGCTTGGCGATGAGCAGCTGCAAGCACTGGAGCGCATGCTCGATCAGGACGATGTGAAGAACGCCGAGTACACAGTCGTCTATCTCCACCATCACCCGTGGAAGCGAGGCTGGCTGTGGTACTTCCTTGCACTGAACGACAGCCGCAAGCTGCGTGACGTCTTGCGGGGCCACGACATAGCGGCGCTGCTGTTTGGCCACAGGCACAACGCCTTTGACGACTACCCCAAGCTGCTTCCCATCCCACGCATCTATGACGGGGGGTCATCTACCGGGAAGGGCGGCAAGCCAAGCCTGTATCGAGTGATCGACCTGTCCGAGGACCCGAGGAGGGACCACGCGCACAACTTCTCCGGGTAGGTTGGGGACTCGGGCCGGGTGGCCACGCGGTACCCTCGCTGCTTGAGCGCCCGATCGGGCCACTGGCGATTCATGTCGCCTGTGCCGCAGGCCGATTATCATCGACACTAGGACAGGGCACATCCGGCTTCGCGGGAGCGAGATGAATCGCAGCCTTGGGACAGGACTAGCGGGCACTGCTCATAGGTGGGTTCTGGCGACCACCTTGATGGGCCTTCTCGCGCTTGCGCTCTCCTTCCCTTCGGCGGCGCTTGCGAGTCCTGGCGACATCTACGCCGAGGGAACCTACTACCGCGTCTCTACGTACACCGGGCACGGGAGCTTCATCGGCGTGCCGGTCGATCTCAACGTATGCAGCCCGAGTGGGAGCTGGGTGGACGACCACCGGTGGCCCCTGTACGCCCCCGGCGACGGAACCGTGGCGATCCACTCCCACGACGGCGGCGGAACCGGATGGGGCAACTCGGTCATCTGGACCTCGGCGGATGGGTCCGAGCGGCTGTTCATGGCCCACCTCGACCAGTTCGGTGCGACGGGAGCGGTTGATGCGGGTGACTCGGTCGGGTACGTGGGGACTACCGGGTACAGCACGGGGGACCACGTACACTTCGAGCGCTCGGTAGACGGGGCTCACTCGGCACCCGAGCTCTCCGGCGTCACGTTGCAGCCAGGGAGCATCTATCGATCTGATGGGCCCTACTCGGCGATGCGGCTGGCGGGGCCGGACCGCTTCTCGACAGCCGTAGAGATCGCCCGAGAGGGCTGGGCGGCGGGGGGCAGCGACTGGAGCGGTGTCACCGACGTCGTGATCGCTTCGGGTGATGACCGCGCGGCCGCCGATCCTCTTGCAGCAGCCGGGCTTTGCGGAGTCTACGACGCGCCACTCCTTCTCGTGGGCGCGGAGTTCACGCCGGGAGAGGTGAAGGCCGCGGTGCGCGAGATCGTGGCAGACAACCCCGGCGGCCCGGTGAACGTCCATATCGTGGGCGGTCCCGTCTCGGTCCCGGATGCGCGATACAACGAACTAGCTGCTGCTGTCGGCGGAGACAAGCTCACCAAGCACCGACTGCTAGCTACAGGCGATCGCTACGACATGGCCGCCGAGATAGCACGAGAGATGCAGCGCGTGACCGGCACGGCGCCTGACACCGTGCTCGCCGCCAACGGTGCGGATGCGGCGAAGTTCTTCGATGCGCTCGCGCTCTCGCCGATCGCTGCCGCCAAGGCCTATCCCATCCTGCTCGTGACCGAGGGCTCGGTGCCGAGTGCAACGAACGCCGTGATGGGGGAGCTGGGGCCCTCGACCGTGATCGTCGGCGGAGGGCCCGCGACGGTCTCGGAGAGTGTGCGAAGCTCCCTGGGAGCCACGCGCTGGTCGGGTCGGGACCGCTATGCGACCGCCACCACCATCGCGACGAACGCCATCTCCTCGGGGTGGCTCGACGCGCACGCCACGGGTGTTGCCGCCAAGCTGCCTGACGCGCTCGCGGGCGGCGCTATGGTCGGATGCGAGGGGAGCCCGCTCGTGGTCACCAACGGGGAGTCACTCTCATCTGTCACGGGAAGCTGGCTCTCGACCTACAAGGACGACATCGACATCTGCTACATCTTCGGCGGGGAGAAGAGCATGACCCCGGCCGTGAAGAGCCAGATCGAGGCGAGGCTGCGCTAGGCCATCTCCGACACCACAACTACCAGCGGCTCTCCCGATCTGGGAGGGCCGTTTGCGTGCGGAAGCCCGCTCGGCCAGTGTGGGGCGAGTCAGGTTCGCATGCATCCAGAAACCTGCAGTACTGGAACGGCTACAACGACCCGGTCCTCGACTTCCACGACACTCCGATTCCCGGCACCGATCCGCTCGAGCCGTCGAGCTACATGATCGTCGAACCCGAGGTCAAGGGGTGGGGAGGTCCGTCCTACTACGCCATCGACTACTTCGCGAGTGGCAAGGGTCCGGTTCTGGAACAACTCGCGCCGTTCCCTCATGTCGGAGATGAGCGCACGGGAGAGCCTGACGCCGCCTCCGGCCGAACTCGACGTTGCATATCGCCTCAAAGACGCGACACGTGTTCCGCTACGAGGACCATGAGGATGCCGAGCAGTACCGGGAGGCTGTGAAGCATGCCCTCATGCGCTATGGAGTGATCCAGTCGTTCGTGTACTTCGATGCCGCAGGCTATCCGGGCCAGGATGGTCAGAGCTTCTACGATTCCGAGAGCAGCACGCTGTTCTGCGATGACCCTGACATGAAGGGGAACCTCAACCACGCCGTCGCGATCGCTGGCTGGGATGACGAGCGCTCCGTTGACGGAACCACGCAGCCGGGCGCGTGGCTCGATCAAGAACAGCCTCGGCACGAACTTCGGTGAGGCCGGGTACATGTGGGTCGCCTACGCCGACGAGGTCTTTCTCAAGGAGGACACCTTCGCGGTCGCGTTCGTGGGAGCGACCACGGATGGATACGCGAATCGCCGGCTGGTACCAGACGCACGACGGCGCACTCTCGAACGCTGGGGAGGATGGCGCCAAGCAGTTCGCGTACCTGAGCGACGGGACGGCGACCGCAGGGCGGGACTCGTGGGCCTGCGCTCGATTCGTGGCCTCGGAGGCGACCGAGCTGCGAGCCGTAGGGCTGATGACCATGAACCCCGGAGAAGAGCTCGAGATCAGCCTGCATCGAGGCTGGGACGAGAGTCTTGAGCAGCCTCGGGAGCTGATCTACTCCCAGAGCTTCTCGGTCGAAGAGGTGGGGTATCACGCGCTTGATCTCGATGACTCACTCGAGCTGGCCGCAGGCGAGGAGTTCGTCGTGGCCGTGGGTTTCGCCGCCCACGAGCGTCCAGCCGAGGAGCCGCTCATCTACGTTCTCGACACCGACTCATCCTCGACAGTGCACACGTATCGGGGTGTCGTCGATGCGGAGGGAACCGTACTCGGCTGGGAGCCGTACGAGACCGCGGGTGAGCCCCGCGTCTTCTACGTCCAGGCCATCATGGCTGAGTAGGAGCGGCCTACTCTGGCCACAGGCCCCTGAGCATCCCGGTGGTTCCGCTCGCTCGACGGTTCTTTGGTCGTGCTACAGGGCGTACGCTGCCGAGCGTATACTCGGCACTGGCGGCGCTCGCCGTCGTTCGGGTGGGACTGACCGACGGGAGTGGCGGTGTTCGCAGGAGGGCGTGATCGTCGACGGCGCGAACGGGCGGACACGTCGGCGGTGTCGCAACACGGGGAGCCCTGGTCCTCCTCGGCGCTTCTCACCATCGACGAACTCCTCGCCTATGCGGGGGAGTTGTCGCTGTCACAGGTCGTCTCAACTCAGCCTGGCGCCCGGGTCACACCTCTGCACGCGCTCGTTGACGATGCCGAGGGCGTACTCAAGGGTTTCAATCGTGAGCTCTCGGAGGCGGTCCGAGAACGTCGGGCGGTCCCTCCGGCGACCGAGTGGCTGCTCGACAACCACTACCTCGTCCAAGAGCAGATACTGCGCTTTCGCAAGGACCTGCCAAAGGGCTATGGCGCGCAGCTACCGCATCTGACCGGTGGTCCCTTCGCCGGCATGCCACGCATCTATGAGGCCGCTTCGGGCCTTGTCTCGCATACCGACGCCCGCATCGATGAGGACTATCTGTATCGGTTCTTCAAGGCGTATCAGGCGCACTCACCGCTGACGATCGGTGAGACGTGGGCCGTACCCATCATGTTGCGGGCCGCGCTCCTGGCGAACCTGACCAAGCTGGCCCTCATCGTCTGGGAAGTGCATGACGAGGACACCGCAGCCGACGAGTGGGCCGATCGCCTGTTGACCGTCGAAGCGGACGGACTGGCCGAGTTGCGGTCCGTCCTAGCGGAATCCGAGTCACGCGACTGGGAGCATGACGCTCTCTTCCTGCTCCGCGCGCATCAGCGGCTGTCCGCACAGGAGGCGGTGCCGTCTGCGGTGAGCCAGCAGCTCGAGGAGTGGATCGCGGCGGCACCCGAGGCCCTGGAGTCTCTGCGCACCGACGAGCACCACCGGCAGGCGGCGCTGCAGGTCTCTGTCGCCAACACGATCACCAGCATTCGGTTCATCAACGCACTTGACTGGCGCCGCTTCTTCGAAGCCGTCAGTGCGGTCGAGATGACACTGCGAGAGGACCCCTCCGGGGTCTACGGCACGATGGATTTCGCGAGCCGCGACCGGTACCGGGATGCCGTGGAAGACCTTGCGAGGCGGTGCCCCGCATCCGAGGTCGAGGTCGCCCGTGCCGCGGTTCGCACTGCCGAGCAGGCGCAGCTTGCTGACGCCGAGGATGTCGCCCGATCTCACGTAGGTTGGTATCTGATCCGGAACGGCCGGTACGCGTTCGAGAAGGAGCTCGGGTACCGGCAGGCGCGCTCGTCAGCGGTTGTATCGCGGCCCGCTTCGGCGAGGCGGCCTCGTCCTCTGGGGCGTACTTGGTCTCGTCACCGCCGGACTGGTCTTGCTCGTCATGTACCACCTGCTGCTCAGAGACACGTCGCTCGGAGCGGCGATCGCCCTGTGCCTCCTTGCCGCAGTGCCGCTGAGCGACGTCGGTCTCGTCGTTGCCAACAGGGTGTCGATCGCCATCTGGCCTGCCCGGCCACTGCCGGCGCTCGACTACCGGAGGCGATTGACATACACCCAGGCCACACTTGTTGTCGTGGTGGCGCTTGTTCGCTCACCGGAGGAGGCCGAGGATCTCGCTGCGCGGCTCGAGGTGAACTACCTGACAGGTGCCTACGACCCCAACCTGCATTTTGGCCTCGTGTGTGAGCCGATGCCGGGCGAGCAGGAAGAGCTTGCTACCGATGCTGCGGTACGAAAGGCGGCGGTCGATGCCATACGACGGCTCAATGAGGCCCACGGCCCGCGCGGCGCTGAACCGTTCCACCTGCTGGTGCGAGGCCGTACCTACCACGAGACCGAAGACCTATGGATGGGATGGGAGCGCAAGCGCGGGGCCTTGCATGAATTGGCTCGCCACCTGCGCGGGCATCCCACCTCCTTCGACATCATTGAGGGCGACGATGAGTTCTTCGCGCGAACCAGGTACGTGCTCACCCTGGATGCCGACACGCTCTTGCCCCGCGACGGCGCGCGTCGCCTCGTGAGTGTGATCACCCATCCGCTCAATCGACCCATCATCGACCCCGTGCTGGGCCGCGTCGTCCGTGGCTACGGCGTAGTGCAGCCGCGCGTCACCCATTCTCTGCGCTCGGCAGGCGACACGCGATACTCGTGGATGCATACCGGCGCAACAGGGATCGATCCGTACGGAGGCGTAGTCTCCGACGTGTATCAGGACGTGTTTGGCGAGGGGAGCTTCACCGGCAAGGCGATCTTCGACGTCGATGTGTTCAACGAAGTGCTCGGGGAGCGGTTCCCGGAACGCCAGGTTCTCTCGCACGATCTTCTCGAGGGCAACTACCTGCGGTGTGGATTGGCCACCAACATCGAGGTGTTCGACGACTATCCGTCCACATATGCGACCGCCGCCGTACGACAGCACCGATGGATGCGCGGCGACTGGCAGTTGCTTCCATGGCTGTTCCCCCACGTCCGGACCGGCCGGGGCAGCCGGGAGCGCAACCCGCTATCTGTCCTGCACCGCTGGAAGCTCTTCGACAACCTGAGGCGTTCGCTCGTCGCTCCTTCGCTGATGGCGATGATCGTGCTCGGTTGGGTGCTGATTCCCGGCCCAGATCCCTGGTGGCTGCTGTTCATCCTGGGAATGACGTTCTTCCCAGCCGCGCTCCAGTTCATCGAGTCTCTGGTCAGCCGGCCCAGGAACGTGTCGGTTCGCCGATCACTGCGTGCCGTCGGGAGTGATCTGCGTCGCGATGCGTCACGCGCGCTGTTCGCGCTGGCGGTCCTGCCTCACCAGGCGTGGCTGGCAGCGGACGCCATTCTCCGCACTTTGTGGCGTCAGTTCTACTCGCACCGCCATATGCTGGAGTGGATGACGGCCGCAGAGGCCGAGGTGCTCGGGGACACAGGCCCCCGCGGCTACGTCAGGATGATGGGGCCATCTGTGGCGGTGGGCGTCGTGGCAGCGGTGCCGGCCATTCTTGCGCAACCGACGCGCGCGGTGTGGACACTGCCGATCGTGGGCCTGTGGGTAGCTTCCCCGCTCATCGCCCAGGGGTCCGGTGCGCCGCTCGCGCCCGAAGCAGTCGAAGCGACCGCCGACGAACTGCGCTACCTCAGGCGTGTTGCGAGGCGTACGTGGCGCTTCTTCGAGACGTTCATCACGCCTGAGGACAACTGGCTCATTCCTGACAACTACCAGGAAGATCCGGTGGGTGTGGTCGCACATCGTACGTCGCCGACGAACGTAGGTCTCCAGCTGCTTGCATACGGAACCGCCCACGACCTGGGCTACATCGGTCTGCCGGAGCTTGTGGACCGCTCGGTCGAAACGCTCACCGTGCTTGCGGGGCTGCCGCGCTTTCGAGGTCACTTCTTCAACTGGTACGACACACGCACGCTCGAGCCCCTGGCTCCCGGGTACGTGTCGACCGTTGACAGCGGGAACCTATGCGGCGATCTCATCGCTTTGCGGCAAGTTCTGCTGCAGGCAGCCGAGGAACCGTTCATCGGACCTCAGACGCTCAAGGGTCTGGCCGACACGACACGGCTGGCACTCCGCGACATGGAACTTGTCCTCGGCGAGGGAGAGACGGCCAACGTACCGCTCGAGAGTCTCAAGGTGGTCCTCGATCTCATCCTGGAGGCGGACGTCCCGACGACCCTGCCCGGCTGGCTGAGGTGTTTGCGAGAGGTCGAAGCGCAAGCCGCCATCTGGATACCCCGCGCGCTCGAGAAGCTGGAAGAGGGGGATCCTGCTGTCGATTCCGCCCAAGACATCCTGCGTTCGGTACGACGCCGGATCTCGGACATCGAGAACTACGCGCCGTGGGCCGCACTCGTCTCGCCATCACCGACAGCTGGCGTGGGCGCTGTCCCCACAGAGCTCGCGAGATATGTGGAGCACACGCCCTCTCTCGTCCAGCTCGCAGAGTCCGATTCTGCGATTGGCGCACTCGAAGCGCTGCTGGTCGACATGGCCGACGAGGATCCTGCGCGGGACTGGTACGAGAGGATGCTCGTGGGGCTCACCGCCTCGCGCGACAACGCTTCCCAGCTTCTCGGCCACGGCTATCTGGCAGCGGATATGGCACGCGAGATGTGGCTGCACGCCGACTTCACGCTGCTCTATGACGAGGACCACAAGCTCTTCTCGATCGGCTTCAACACCGCCGAGGGGCGGCGCGACCCCTCCTACTACGACATGCTCGCCTCCGAGTGCCGGCTCGCCAGTTTCCTGGCGATCGCCAAGGGCGACGTTCCTCAGAGGCACTGGTTCCGACTGGGCCGTGCCATCACGACCACCACCGAGGGGTACGCGCTCCTGTCATGGAGCGCCTCTATGTTCGAATACCTCATGCCGATCCTTCTCATGAAGTCATGGCCGGGAACCCTGCTGGATGAGACGTATCAAACGGTCGTCCGGCGCCACATGGAGTACGGCCGCCAGCAGCGCGTTCCCTGGGGCATCTCGGAGTCTGCGTTCAACACGAGGGACGGGGAGCAGAACTACCAGTACCAGGCCTTCGGCGTGCCGGGCCTAGGACTCAAGCGCGGCCTGCTCGAAGATGTGGTCGTGGCGCCCTACGCTACGCTCCTGGCGCTGCCGATCGATCCACACGCCGCCTACCTGAACCTTCGCGAGCTCGAGTCTCGTGACGCCGTCGGTCGCTGGGGCTTCTACGAGGCGATCGACTACACTCCGGGTCGCATTCCAGCGGGAGACGAGCGAGCAGTCGTCCGTGCCTACATGGCGCATCACCAGGGTATGGGGTTCGTTGCACTGGGCAACGAGCTCGCTCTCTGCAGTATGCAGGACCGCTTTCACGAGGATCCCCTGGTCCGCTCGGCCGAGGTGCTCCTTCAGGAGCGTGCACCTCGGCACGTCGAGATCGAGCATCCGAACGTCGAGGAGGTCGAGTTCGTTCGCAGTGTGCGAGAGCTACCACACCCGCACGCGCGCTCCTACGCATCGGCGGATACCTGGGTGCCCGCAACGCACTTTCTCTCGAACGGTTCATACTCGGTGATGGTCACGAACGCAGGAGGCGGCTACTCGCGGTGGCGGGGTATCGCCGTGAGTCGCTACCGGGAGGACGTGACGCGCGACTGCTGGGGCACGTTCGTGTACGTGCGGGATCTGGAGTCAGGCAAGGTCTGGTCCGCCGCCCACCAGCCGACGCTGACGCCAGCCGACACGTATCACGTGACCTTCTCAGCGGACAAGGCAGAGTTCCGGCGTACGGACGGGGAGATCGAGACGCACCAGGAGATAGTCGTGTCCCCGGAACACGACGCCGAGATTCGTCGTGTCGCGATCACCAACCATGGACGGGATGAGCGTTCGGTCGAGCTCACGAGCTACTTCGAGGCCTCTCTGTCGGTACCCGAGGCGGACCAGGCTCACCGGACCTTCGCGAACCTGTTCGTCGAGACAGAAGAAGTCGGCGACAGCCGTATTCTGCTCTTCTCACGCCGGCCACGGTCGAGCACCGAGCAGCGGCTGTGGGGCTTCCATGCTCTGGCCTGCGAGACGGAGACAGACTGCACGCCGAGTGTGGAGACCTCACGGAGACGCTTCCTCGGACGGCAGAGACAGCCGTTCGACCCTGCTGCGCTCGATGAGGCGGGCAGACTCTCCGGGACGACCGGCCCCGTGCTCGACGCGATCTGCTCCATTCGTCAGGTCGTGACGGTCGGCCCGGGAGAGACCGCGTACCTCGCGTACACGACCGGGGCGACCGATGATCGCGACGAAGCGCTGAGATTGGCTGAGGCGTACTGCGACATCCGCACGGTGCAACGCGCGCTCGATCTGTCGTGGACGTCCAGCCAGATCGTCATGCGTGACCTTGGCATCCTTCCCGAGGAAGCCGTTGTGTTCCAACGTCTGGCGAGCCGTCTGCTGCTGACCGACCCCTATTCGCCCCTGAAGGTGAAGACGCCTGTCGAGAACGGTCTGCCGGCTTCTGGGCTGTGGTCACTGGGCATCTCCGGAGACCTCCCGATCCTGCTGGTCCGCATCGAGAGGCTGCAGGACGCGCCGATAGTCCGGCAGGCGCTTCTGGCACACCAATACTGGCGGCACATCGGTCTGATAGCCGATCTGGTGATCCTGAACACGGAGTCGACCGTCGTACACGAGTGAGCTGCAGGACCGACTCAGCTTGCTGCTGCGCACCGGCCATGCGCTCGAGATGCTCGATCGTCCCGGGGGGATCTTCCTTCGGCGGGCCGACCAGATGAACGCGGACACGCGGAATCTTCTGGAGACGCTGGCGCGCGCCACCATCGACGGAGACAGGGGCTCGCTGGTGCTCCAGCTCAACCAGCGCGGTCGCGTCCCCGAGTCTCCGCTCCCGTTCGCTCGCACCCGCGAACCCGACGAGTACCCTCCCGTCCATGTCGAGCGTCCTCAGCTTGAGCACGACTGCGGCTACGGAGGAATCGACCCGGAGACCGGCGAGTACGTGGTAGTACTCAATGACGGTGAGGCGACGCCCGCCCCATGGATCAACGTCTTCGCGAACGAGGGTGGATTCGGCGGCCTGGTCTCGGAGGCCGGGATCGGCTGTTCGTGGCTGCACAACAGCCACGAGAACCGGATCACGACATGGAACAACGATCCGGTCAGCGATGGCAGCGGCGAGGTCCTCTACGTGCGGGACGAGGAGACGGGCGAGGTGTGGTGCCCCACCGCACTTCCTGTCCGCAGCGATGGTACTCACGTAGTCCGGCACGGCCGGGGCTACACGACGTTCCGGCACGAATCGCATGGGGTCGCACACTCCGTGACGGTGTTCGTTCCGCCCGACGACCCGGTGCGGGTGGCGACGCTCTCGCTGACGAACACAGGCGATCGTCGGCGGGTGCTCACTATCACTCAGTACATTGAGTGGGCCCTGGGCTCGTCCAGGAGCGCCGCGCAGCAGCGGGTCGTGACCTGGTACGACGCCGAGGACGACATGCTCACCGCGCACAATCACTACAACAGGGACTTCCCCGGGCTGACGGCGTTCCTCGCATCGGACCGGCCGACGGAGTCGTACACCGGCAGTCGCAGCGAGTTCATCGGTCGGAACGGCACGCCGGCGTCTCCCGAGGGTCTGGGGCGCTCCCGCCTCGGCGCTCTCACCGGACGGTTCCACGATTCGTGCGGTGCACTTCAGGTGCGTGTGCCTCTCGATCCGGGCCAGAGTGCGTCGGTCTCGTTCCTGATCGGTCAGACCGACGACTTGGGGGAGGCTCGGGAGCTCGTGGCCCGCTATCGGGTCCCGGGCCAAGCCGAGGCCGCTCTGTCCCGCACTCGGCAGTTCTGGGATGAACTGTCGGATACGCTCCAGGTCGAGACAGCGGACCCGGCGCTCGACTGGATGCTCAACGGGCAGCTTCTCTACCAGACGCTTGCGTGTCGCCTGTGGGGCCGCACCGCGCACGTATCAGTCCTCTGGCGCTTTCGGCTTCCGGGATCAGCTCCAGGACTCGCTCGCACTCCTGCACGCTCGCCCCGACCTCGTTCGCGAGCGCATCGTTGACGCGGCCCGCAGACAGTTCCCTGAGGGCGACGTGATGCACTGGTGGATGCCGGTCAGCGGAAGAGGCGTGCGTACTCGCATCACAGACGATCGCCATTGGCTGCCCTACGTCACCGCTGCCTACATCGATGCAACGGGCGACACCAGCGTGCTTGACGAGCGCGTGCCGTTCTCCGACAGTCCGACGCTCGACGCCGAAGCGGACGATCTGTACATCGAGCCACGTGTCACCGAGGTGTCGGCAACCGTCTACGAACACTGTTGTGCTGCTCTCGATTCCGCCGACACCGGTGAGCACGGGCTTCCACTCATGGGCGGCGGCGACTGGAACGACGGCATGAACAGGGTCGGGCGCGAGGGACGTGGCGAGAGCGTCTGGCTGGCGTGGTTCCTCGATGTCACCTTCCGGCGCTTCGCCGATGTCGCAGAGGCCGTGGGAGACGTGGCCCGTGCGCGCGAGCTGCGCGAGGGGGCGAGCGCTCTCGTCTCGGCGGTCGACTCGAGCGCGTGGGACGGGGATTGGTACATACGTGCGTTCTTCGATGACGGCACTGCGCTCGGGTCGAGCACGGCCGACGAGTGCAGGATCGACGTTATCGCCCAGGCGTGGGCGGCCATCAGTGGGCAGGGAGATCCGGAGCGCTCGACTCGGGCGCTCGAGTCTGCCGAGGAGCACCTTGTCGACGAGGACGCGGGCCTCGTCCTCCTGCTCACGCCACCGTTCGATGCGACCCCGCACGATCCGGGCTACATCAAAGGCTATGTGCCAGGAGTGAGAGAAAACGGCGGGCAGTACACTCACGCCGCGACCTGGCTAGCTCTCGCTCATCTGCTCAGGGGTGACGGCGACGCCGGCTACCGCGTGCTTGACCTCCTCAACCCCCTGCAGCACGCCCGTGATCGTCAGGCCGCCGATCGCTACATGGTCGAACCGTACGTTGTGGCGGCCGATGTCTACAGCAATCCGGTCCATGTCGGGCGGGGCGGCTGGACGTGGTACACGGGATCGGCGGGATGGTTCCTGCGTGTTGCGACCGAGGCGATGCTCGGGATCACGAAACGAGCGAGCGATGACGGCCCGCGCTGCGCATCGATCCGTGCCTGCCGCGCTCATGGGACGGCTATCGCGCCACGTACCGGCACCGCGAGGCGATCTACAACATCAGTGTCGAGAAGCCGGGTGACGTCTGCCGAGGAGTCCTCTCGATCGAGCTGGATGGGACCGTGCTCGACGGTCACGCATGTCCCTCTTCAAGAAGTTGGAGTCCACAGCGTGACGGTGCACATGGGCTAGTCGTCTCAGACCGGTTGCGGATCGAACACGCAGCAGCTGAGACGTGCTGCAGTCAGTCGAGCCAGAGGTCCTTGAGCTCCTGGGTGATCCTGTTCGCGCCCTTGGGCAGGCCCGCGTCGCGGTCGACGCCCTCGCGCTTGCGCTGCCCGCTCCCGCGCCGCGCCGCCGCACCCTCGAACAGCTCCGACCTGTCTCTGAACGCGACCGACACAGTCGCGACCCCTCGCACGCGCTGCCGAAGCTCACTGTCTGAGGTGACGAGTGTGATCGGCTCGGACAGCTTCCCGGCCATGCGGACGAGCAGTTCGTCGGCGGACTCGCCTCCGGAGAAGCTAACGGCGATCACACCTGCGTCGGCAGGCGCCACGACGCCGGGCTGTCCGTCGAACACGATGGTCACGCGGCCAGCGCCGAGCAGGGTGTCGCGTCGCGCACGGAGACGTCGCGTGAGCGACGTACGCTGCTCCTCGAGAGAGGAGTCCCGCGTGGCGGGGTCTCCCTTGGTGACGTTGTATCCGTCGATGAGCGTGTGCACGCCTAGCCGAGCTCCTCGACAGCGAACGCTTCGCCGTGCCCCGGATACACCATCTTGGCACCGAGCTCGATGACCTTGCGGATACTCTCGGCTTGTTGTTCCTCGTCGTCGACGATGGAGCCGGGCCCCGGCCCGCGCTTGCCGTTCTCGAGGAGGTCTCCACAGAAGAGATCCCCGTCCGAGGTCAGGATCGAGATCGACCCTATCGAATGCCCCGGCGTGTGTATGACCCGGGCGTTGACACCGTATGCCGAGAGACTCTCGCCGCCCTCGACGGTGATGTTGGGCTTGAACTGGTCGTCGGGCTTCAGCCGTGCCATGGAGCCGCCCATCTTGGCCAGACGGCGCTTGCCCGGTGACAGGTTTGATCGGGTCTCCGTGAGGTCGCCGCCCGTCACCGCTGGGACTTCGTCGGGGTGCATGGCGACCTTCGTCTTGAACTCCTTCTTCAAGTACGCACAGCTGCCTGTGTGATCGGTATCGGCATGCGTCAGCACGATGAGCGAGATGTCACCGGGCTCACAGTCGACGGCATGCAGGCCCCACTCGAGCGAGCCGCGATCCTTCGCTGGGCCCGTGTCGATCGAGCACCCGCTCAGAGCCTGTGCCGATCAGATAGCAGTTGACCTTGCCCATGCGGAGCGGCAGGCGCAGCGTGATCGTCTCGATGGTCTCAGGCATGGCCGTCCTATTCCTCAGGCGAACCTAGATACCGGATCGCGAGTATGGTGATGTCGTCGGGCGGATTGCCCTGGCTGTGGGCGCGAGCCGCTTCGAGGAGCTGGTCGACCACAGAACGCGGGGTCGCATCGAACCCCATCTCCATGAGCATACTCTTCACCCGGTCCTCGCCGAGAAGGTCCGGACCATGCCGCGCGTCGATGAGGCCGTCGCTGAAGAGCACCATGATGTCCCCAGGTCGCATCTCGGTCTCGTGGGTCTCGAAGGTGGTGTCGTCGAACACGCCGAGCGGCAGATTGCGCACCATCGGCTCCTCGCCACAACCTGGAGCGCCGCAGCGAATGGGGGAGGGATGGCCGGCGCATGCGAGCGTCGTCTTCCCGGTCTCGAGCTCGATGATGCCGAAGACTGCCGTGATGAACCGGCTCTCACCTATCTGCTCGGCGATGGCGGCGTTGGCCGCATCCAGAACGGCGCCAGGGTCGGGATCGCGGTAGGCGAAGGCGCGCAGTGTGCTCTTGGCCATCGCGGTGATCGTCGCCGCCTCCAGGCCCTTGCCCGCGACATCGCCCAGTACGAAAGCGGTCGTACCAGGAGCCACCTCGAACACGTCGTAGAAGTCGCCGCCGATTTTCGTGAGCTCGGTGGCGCTGTAGTAGGCCTGTGCGATGTCGAGTCCCGGGACGGCCTGCGGTGTGCCGATCAGCGATGTCTGAAGGACGTCGGCGATCTCCCGCTCGGCGCCGTAGAGACGAGCGTTCTCCATGGCGATCGAGACGATCGCCGAGAGCTTGCCTCGCAAACGTGAGCTCGGCCTCGCTGAACTCCTGCGGTTCGTCATCCCACAGGAACACGACCGACCCGATCTCGTCGTCTCGGAACATGAGCGGCACGACCAGCATGGAGCAGAACCCGGCCCGCTCGAGCCAGTCACGCGTCATCTCCGCGGCCTCGTCGGGCTGTGGGATCCAGAGTGCCTTGCCCGAGGTCAGGGCTTCGTCGGTCGGACCGGCCGGATGGGTCGGCACAAGACTTCCGAGCATGTCTGGATCCAAGCGATGGATTCGCCGCACGACCGACTGGGCGCCGCTGCGTTCGAGCACGACTGAGGCATCCGCCCGGAGAACTGTGCTCGAGTCCTCGATGACCCGTTGCAAGATCGTGTCGGTGTCCAGTGAGGCGAGAACGGTCCTGTCGATCGTATTCAGCGCGTCACTCAGCTCACGCCCGCGCGCCCTGTCCTTCTCCGCGGCCTTGCGCTCTGTGATGTCCTCGACGATGGAGATGAGATAGTCGTTCTCTACGCCGGACCCACCGAGGCGAGCCGTCGAGGAGTTCACCCACAAGAGCGAGCCGTCCTTGCGGACTATGCGCTTCTCCAAGCGGTAGTCGGTCATCTCGCCATCCGCGAGCTTCGTGAGCATGCGCTGCTCGGCCTCGCGGTCGTCGGGGTAGGTGAGCGCTTCGGGCTTCATGCGGAGTAGCTCAGCCGTGTCATAGCCGGTGAGTGAGGACATCACGCGGTTGGCCATGAGCCATCGCCCGTCCAGGGACACGTGTGCGATGCCGAGAGTCGCGCGTTCGAACGTCGAGCGGTAGCGTGCCTCGCTGTCTCGCAAAGCGTCAGCGGTCTTCGAGAGCTCTCTGAAGAGCGTCTCGGCAGGTCGTTCGAGGGAGGTTCGCACGAGCGCGACGTAGAGCAGGTAGTAGGAGAGGATGCGGAGAAGATGACCCACCATGTTGGCCCCGTGGTAGGGGTCGTCCACGTACCCGCTGAACGCGAGCTCGGCGACCACGAGAAGCCCGATCGAGGCGGTCATGAGTCTCATCACCGACGGATCGACGTCCTCGCGCTTGCTCCACAGCAGTCCCAGGCCGATGGCCATGAATGCAGCGACGATGAGCTCACTCGCGATCTTGAAGGTGGTCAGACCACCGGGCTCTTGGTAGGCGACCGGGAAGACGCCGACGATGATGGCCCCGACCAGCAGAGCCGTTGCCGCCGCGTAGCTCCAGAACACCGCTCGGCCGCTGACGCGTCTGTCGATGTAGTACGGGGCGATGAGCAGCGCGCTGGCCTGGAGGTAGCGCGCAGCGAGCCACAACTGGGTCGCGAGGTTCGTGCTTGCACCGGGAACGAGACTCGTGCCGCGAAACGACACGGCGTGGAGCAGGTCGAGCCCGGCGACGAACAGGTAGGCGATGCCGAGGAACACGAGATAGCCGTTCTCAGCCCGCCGCCTGGAGTTCCAGGCGATCATGAACGTTGCCAGGGCGACCGCTATCGCGAAGAACTCTACGATCAGGTGGAACAGAGGGTAGCTCACGCCAAGGCCGAGATAGACCAACGCCGCGCCGATGAGAACGGCCGCACCGATGGTCGTCAGAACACTGGATGCCTGGATGTCCGAGCGCGCCACGCCTCTCCCTTCCAGCACGTGGGCCCAAAACCTCCCACATCCTGTCATGTGGTGGACAGCGGTTCAACATCGAGCACGTCTGAGCTGCTGTGCATGGGCTATGCTGGACTGGGGTGAGGCAGCTGATCTCGTTCTCCGGAATCCGCTTGGGCACAGGCGACACCGTCTCGTGCACCCGCTGCAGGGCGCGCGAGGCTGTCGCATACGCTCCCGCCTCCGAAGTGGTGGCCGAGGGCCGCAGGATCATGGACGGGTGGCATTTCGGCCCCGGACCCAACATCGGGCTGTGGGGCCCGGAGCCTTTTGGCCATCCCGAGCTCGTCCCGATCGTTGAAGCCATCGTGGCAGCCGGGGTCGAGCGGCTCTGCATCGCGACGGATGGTGTCGCCCTGAGGAGCGAGCAGAACGCGCTGGGCATCATGGCAGCAGGGATCCGGCACGTGCGAGTGACCGTGCTGGGCAGCCAAGCTCTCCACGACGAGCTCCAGGGGGCCCCTGGTTCCCACGAGGCGGCACTCGAGGGAATGAAGCTCGTGCGCGATGCGGCAGCGCGGGCCGAGGTGCCCATGCTGCTCTGCGGGCACATCCCGGTCTGCGAGCACAATCTCCGCGACATCCCCGTGGCGGTGGTACAGCTTGCCGAGGCAGGCGCGAGCGCCATCAAGCTTGAGACTGATCTCGTCTCCCTGCCGAGGTCGGCTGGCCAGTGGATGGATGCTGCTGTGGAGACCGGCATCGTCAACGGCGTCTGGGTCTCAGTTGAGGGCAACGAGTACCCTGAGCTTGCCGACCGCTCGATCCACTATCGTTCACCAGTCGACCTCGTGGAGGTCCCATGAGTCCCGGCCCCCTTCTCAAGGTCGCGCTTGTCGCGCTCAACTGGCCGGGCTACCAGTCGCTCGCGCTCGGCTATCTGCGCGCGTATGCGGAGGCGGACCCACAGCTGGCCGGGCGTGCAGCGTTCGTGACCCTCGACCTCGACAGCGAGATGGACCCCTGGTGGGTCGCGTACCGCATCCTGGGGCTCGAGCCGGACGTCGTGGCGTTCACCGTGACCTGCTGGAACGCCAATGCGGTCTACACGACATGCTCTCTCATCAAACAGGCCATGCCCGAGATCCGGATCGTGGTCGGTGGGCCCGAGGTGACTCCCATCGCCGAGGACGTACTCGAGCGACATGGCGAGATCGAGGCCGTCGTGCGAGGCGAGGGGGAGGAGACCTTCGCAGAGCTCCTCCATACGATGCTCGGTACGCGCAAGCTCACCTACGTCGACGGTGTGACCGTGCGCGACGGCGACCGGGTCCGCTCGGCTCCCGATCGTCCGCTCATCGCCAACTTGGACGACATCCCGTCTCCCTACACCGCCGGCGTGCTGCAGCCGCTCGACGGCCACGCCTACATCGAGACGTTCCGCGGCTGCCCCCACGCGTGCGGCTACTGCTTCGAGGGCAAGGGCTATGGCCGCGTCCGTTACTTCTCACAAGACCGCGTCCGCGCCGAGATCGCCGCGCTGGCCGGCAACGTAACCGTGAACTCGTTCTCGTTCGTCGACCCCGTGTTCAACCTGACCCGCGACCGTCTCCAATGGCTGAGCGAAGCCCTCGCTCCTCACGCGGCCGCGGGCATACGCCTGCACACCATAGAGGTAGACATCGAGCGAATCGACGACGAAGAGGCCGAGATGCTCGTGCGAGCAGGTGTCATGTCGGTCGAGACCGGACCGCAGACGGTAGGCACGGCGGCGCTCGAGGCCTGTCGTCGCCAGTTTGACAAGGGGCGCTTCGTCGCTGGAGTCGAGGCGCTCAAGAGGCGGGGTATCTCGGTCGAGTGCGACCTCATCATCGGTCTCCCCGGGGACACGCTCGAGGACTTCTTCGACGGTCTCGACTTTCTCGTGGAGTTGGACCCGGGCCGGATACAGATGTCGTCGCTGCACGTGCTTCCCGGCACCGACCTGTGGAAGCGGGCCGATGAGCTCGGCCTCGTCTTCAACCACGATCCGCCGCACGAGATCATCCATACCGCCACGATGGGATTCGCTGAGCTTCGGCGTGCCGAGGCATTCGGCAGCACGGTGACCGATCACTACCGTGCCCGTCTCGACCGGGTACCGGCTACCACAGGTGCCTCAGGGCGGGAGGACGCATGAGCGACGTATCTCGCAGGGCAGAGGTGATCCGACCCTTCGTCGTCATGGACATCGTCGCGCGAGCCAAGGCACTCGAGGCCACCGGTGTCGATGTGGTCCGTCTCGAGATCGGAGACCCAGACCTCCCCACACCCGAGCTCGTCAGGCGGGCAGGAGAGCAGGCCATGCGACATGGCGACACCGGCTATACGCAGTCGGCGGGCATCCCGGATTTGCGAGAGGCCGTCGCGGCTCACTACCACGACAAGTACGACGTGACCTTCAGTCCCGAAGACGTGGTCGTCACCCAGGGGACCTCGCCAGCCATGCTCCTGCTTTTCGGTTCGCTGCTCGACCCCGGCGATGAGGTCATCATCTCCGACCCCTGCTACCCCGCCTATCCCAACTACATCGGGTTCCTCGGCGGGCGGGCGGCGCCGGTGCGTGTTCGTGCCGAGGAAGGTTTCCGCTTCCGGGCAGATGAGGTCCGCGCTGCGATCACCGAGCACACGCGGGCCATCATGATCAACTCGCCAGCCAACCCCATGGGCGCGACACTCGATGCATCTGACCTGCAAGAACTCGCCGCTATCGCCGAGGAGCACGGTCTCTTCATCGCCAGCGATGAGATCTATCACGGGCTGCAGTTCGAGGGCGAGGAGCACTCCATCCTGCAGTACACCGACCGCGCCTTCGTGCTCAACGGCTTCTCCAAGGCCTATGCGATGACGGGTTGGCGGCTGGGATACCTCATCGCCCCCGAGCAGTTCGTACGACCCGCCGAGAAGATCCAGCAGAACTTCTTCCTGTGTGCGAACCATTTCGTTCAGTTCGCGGGAGTGGCAGCCCTCACCCAGGCTCAGGGCGATGTCGAGCGCATGCGGGAGATCTACGACGAGCGCCGGCAGTATCTGGTTCCTGCTCTGCGTGGACTCGGTCTGGAGATCGCGACAGAGCCGACGGGCGCCTTCTACGTGTTTGCCGATGCACGATGCTGGGGCGAGGACTCGCTGGCGCTGGCCGAGCAGCTACTCGACGAGGCGCACGTCTCGGTCGCTCCTGGCGTGGACTTCGGCCCGGGTGGGGAAGGGTTCCTGCGGTTCAGCTACGCGACGTCGATCGACCGGCTTCGTGAGGGCGTGTCCCGTCTCGATGCGTGGCGTGCGGCGCGGTAGCGAGAGGGCTCGTCGCTCCTGACACGGCAGTCCTGGATGGTCTCGCCACCGTCTGCGTCAGATTGGGTGTCGCTCGTCACAATGCGCTACATGTAGGGGAGATCGAAGCCGACTACACATAGTGAGGGCGCGAAGGTCCGTGTCCTCCAGGTCGGGGGTCCAGGTATCGCGTCTGATTGGCCATACCTCCGCCGGGGCGGTATGGTATTTGCACCTTTGAGCGCGACCACACGCGTGTTTCGCGCCTTATGTACAAGGGGAGTATGTGACGCACACACTGAGCAAGGCTGATCTGCACATCCACAGCAACCACAGCGATGGACTGGCCAGGATCCCTGAGATCATGGACTACGTGCAGGAGAAGACCGATCTCTCGGTCATAGCGATCACAGATCACAACACCATGGAGGGGTCCTACTTCGCCAAGTCTCTCGAGGAGATGTATGACTTCGAGGTCGTGCTTGGCGAGGAGATCTCTTCGAAGTCCGGTCATGTCATCGGTCTCTACATCGAAGACCCGATCCCAGCTGGTCTCTCGGTCATAGAGACGATCTCACGCATCAACGAGCAGGACGGCGTGGCGATCATCCCGCACCCGTTCTCGAACCGTGGTGTCTTCGGGCCCTTCGGTCTGGACGCGTTCTCCTCGGCGATAGGCGAGATGGCGTTCCAGGCCCTCGAGGTCTACAACTCGATCCCGTATCTGGGCTGGGCCAATCGTGCCGCTGCCAAGATGTTCACAGGCGGGCAGGGGATTGCCGCCACCGGTGGATCGGACGCCCACATTCTCGAGGGCATCGGGGAGGGCTACACGATCTTCCAGGGCTCGACCGCCGATGACCTGCGAAGCAGCATCAACGACCTCTCTACGAGAGCCGAGTCTGGCCCTGGCGGACTGTCGCTGGCGCTGCGCTATGCGTGGCGCATCCCGAAGATCCGCAAGCAGCACGCGTGGAATTGGGAGCGTTGCCAGGACGCCTAGCGTCTAGTCCAGCTCGCCCGCTGCCTCCTGCACGCCCTCCGCTAGCGCTTGCGCGACTGCGGGTTCCTCGCCCCAGGCCGCCAGCGTCGTCACGTACACGTGCTGATCGACGCGGGCCTGTCTGACCGCCATCGGCAGATCGAGCAGTGTCGTCATGGAGTCGAACGCGTAGCACGCAGGCATGACGAGGATGCGCTCACAGCCCAGCGCAGCGAGGTGGCGAACGGTCTCGGTGACGTCCGGGGAGCGCCAGTCCATCCAGCACAGTCGCACGTTGCTCTCCGCAAGCCCCTTCTCCACGAGCAGCATTCGTATGCGGTTGCAGAAGGCGTTCTCCTGCGTGTCGAACTGAGCGTGTGTCTGCTGATACGCATCTGGCTGACCGTGCATGAGAAGCGCGACGCCCGTGGTCTGCGGGCTTTTGGCTGCCGAGGCCCAAATGCGCTCTGCCACCATCTCGATCACGGTATCTGAGGACCACAGTGGCGAAGTGTAGGTGACGCTGATGTCGTGCTGTTCCGGGCGGAGAGCGTCCACTGAGGCCTTCGCCCGGTCGAGCTCGTATGACTCAGCGACACTGACGGCAGCGACCACGACGCGCTTGTAGCCGCGGCGCACGGTGCGGGCGATGGCCGTGTCGAGGCCGTCCTTGGGCTGGCAGGTCACCAGGTCGACCCAGCCATACATCTCCTTGTCGAGCAGCTGCTGGAGTTGGACGACCGTGGCCTTCGCCTGCCTGAAGGCAGGGCTCTCGCCGCCTGCGGCGCGGTACCGTGCCTTCTGGGCAGCGTAGAGAAACGGGGTCATGCCGATCGTGGCGTCAGGAAGGCCGGCGTCCTCGTACTGGTCGAGTTCCAGGGCGACAGAGCCAGGTTCGTAGGTCTGGGGCTCGACGCACGCCACCATGAGGATGGCTGCGTCCGAGCGCGCGTTCCCGGCGTCAGCATAGGACAGATCGCTTCGGCGGGAGCTCAGGGCAGGGTTGGCGAGCAGGGAGGAGGCGATGCCGTATCCGCCCGCAACACAGCCAACGGTGATCAGGGAGAGAGTGACGACTGCCTCGGGAGTGGCATAGTGCGCCATGAGCTGGGCGACGCCCCAGCCAGCGGCGAAGGTCCCAAGCAAGCCCGCCAGAATCACGATCGGCATGCGTGAACGCTTGAGCGCGAGAAGCCAGACCATGCAGGCGCCGGCGAGCAGAGACCCGGCGGCCAAGGCTGTCCAGTAGTAGGCCATGATGCGGTCGCGCCACCCCCTCTCACTCGATGATACCCTTGCCCAGGTCGCTCTCGACGGTCAAGCTGCAGGTATGAGGTCGTTGACATAGATACCCCTAGGGGTATAATGTGTGCATGCACGAATCACATCTCAGAGACAATCAACCATGTTGTGAGGAGCAGACATGAGTGCAGCCAAAGACGTGAGCGCCGCTGAGTTCGAGGCCGAGGTACTTGATGCCAAGGTACCCGTCGTCGTCGATTTCTGGGCGCCGTGGTGCGGGCCGTGCAAGGTCGTGGGCCCGGAGATAGACAAGCTCGCCGAGAAGATCGGCGAGAAGGTCAAGTTCGTCAAGGTCAATATCGATGACAGTCGTGATGTCGCCATGAAGTACGGCATCATGAGTATCCCGACCATCGCCAAGTTCGAGCGTGGTGCGATGGTGGGCCAGGTCGTGGGCGCACGGGGTGCGAGTGACATATCATCCGAGCTGGGCCTTGAGGGCTGATATCATTGCCTACATATGATCTTACGTGCGAGTCGTGTGGGGAGCGCTTCGAGCACTTTCTCACGCGGCTGATACGGGATGAGGACAAGGTCTGTCCGGCGTGCGGCTCGAGTGAGGTGCGCACGGGTGTGGGTGGCGGCTTCTTGGGCGCCGGCACCTCGACCACCGGCTCGGTCGCTGCTGGTTGCGGCGGCGGGGGATTCACCTGAGCGTAGCCTCGGGTGTCCCGGTCGGGACCTAGGGGGGCTTTTGGACTTCGCCTACAAGAGGCAGGCGGCGGCTGGCTTCGCTGAGACGGCCGAGGCTGTGGAGCGCTCTGCGCGCGATCACGGTTTCGATGTTCGCCACACGTATGACATCCGAGCTGCGCTTGCGGCCAAGGGCTTTCCCATCAGGCCACTGGTGATCTTCGAGATCGTTCCCGCTGAGGGAGATCTTGACGAGGCCGTGGCTCTGATCATGCCATGCCGGATCCACATCTACGAAGAAGGACCCGAGGTCGTGGTGGCTGCGCTTCGCCCCACGATGTTCAGAGCGGTCTTCCCTGAGCACGATCTGGACGCCATCGCGCAGCGCGTCGAGAACGAGATGATCGAGGTCGTGGATGCCGCAGCCAACGGTGTTGGCCCGGCTCAGGAGTAGCGCAACACCCTATCGCTTGCCGCGATCTACTTGATACAAGATGAGTACTTGAGGAACACTGCGATGGCCTCGTCGATCAAGGCATCAGGATCCTTCTCTTCCTCATCGATCAAGCAGTTCTTCATCGCATGCCCGATGATGTGCATGCCAACCTGGTTGAGGGCGGACTTCGCTGCCATCACCTGGGTGAGGACCGCCTCGCAGTCCTTGCCCTCGTCGATCATCGTCTGCAAGCCTCGTATCTGGCCTTCGAGGCGCTTCAGTCGGTTCACTATGCGCTTGCGCTCGGCGTCTGTGCTGATGACTTCAGAGGTATCCGCCATCGTGGCTCCTCACGGGGGGTGTGCGGTATCATTGGTCGGCACTTCACCGCGAGTATACCCCCCTAGGGTATGGTCCCGCAACCAGGGCTGATGGGGCACATGACCCACGACCGAGGCATAGGCGACACGAGCGGCTCAGCGCGGCTGCGCACGATCCGACGTGTGCTGTGGACCGTGCTCTTCCTCAACCTTGCCGTTGCCGCTGCCAAGCTCGGATGGGGTGCCTACTCCGGTTCGATCGCGATGCAGGCGGATGGATTCCATTCACTCTTCGACGGAGCCTCCAACGTGGTCGGCCTCGTCGGACTGTACCTGGCTGCCCGACCCGCAGACCGCGATCATCCCTACGGGCACTCGAAGTACGAGACATACGCCTCGGCTGCGATCGGCGCGATGCTCGTGTTCGCCGCCTACAACATCGGCAGCTCGGCGATCCGCGAACTCGTCGGCGGGTGTGGACCCGCCGCGGGTCGACTCCATCTCGTTCGCCATCATGCTCGCAACGATCGGCGTCAACATCACGATCACGCTATGGGAGCGACGAGTGGGACACCGTCTCAACTCAGAGATCCTGCTCGCCGATGCGAGTCATACTGCAAGCGACATCTGGGTGAGCCTCGGCGTTATCGCCAGTCTCGTCGCGGTCCGTCTTGGCTATCCTGTCGCCGACCCGCTCATCGCGCTGTTCGTGGCCGCCGTCATCGCCTATACGGCGTGGCAGGTCTTCCGGCAGGCCGGCTCCACGCTCTCGGACGCCTCGCGTATCCCATCGGCTGAGATCGCGGGAGTCTGCATGGACGTCGATGGGGTGCTCGGCTGTCACCACATACGAACGCGCGGTCTCGTGAACGAGGTCTACGTGGACATGCACGTCCAGGTGGCACCTGAGCTCAGTGTCGAGCAGGGCCATCACATCGCCAACGCGGTCGAGTCGAGTCTGTGCGATGCGCTTCCCACCGTGGCCGACGTCGTTGTGCACATCGAGCCGTTCGACGATGTGCAGGCGCGCAAGACCGAGGCGGAGAGACAGGCCGGTCTTGTCTGAGCGAGGTCGTGCTTGGCGCGGGTACGCGCTCGTCCTGGTGGCAGCGGCGTCGTGGGCGGCCGGGGGCCTCATGGCCAAGTGGCTCTTCTCACCTCTCAATGAAGAGACAGCGGCGTGGCCGTTCCCGCCTCTCGGAGTCGAGATGGATCCGGCAGTGCTCTCCGGCCTGC
Source organism: uncultured Actinomycetes bacterium (assembly GCA_963850695.1). Lineage (GTDB taxonomy): Bacteria > Actinomycetota > Coriobacteriia > Anaerosomatales > CAWKMJ01 > CAWKMJ01. The sequence goes on along the minus strand of CAWKMJ010000001.1, from coordinate 151,902 downwards.
GAGCGCTCGCTGCCGCCGCGATACTCCTTGTCTACCTGGGGATCGCCAAGCGCGACAAGCTCAAGGTCTCCGCATCAGCGCTGCCGTTCCTGGCTGTGTTCGGCGTGCTCGGGTTTGCGATGGTTCATTTCGCGTACTTCAAGGCCATATCCCACACCAACGTCGCCACCGCGATCCTGCTGGAGTACCTGGCCCCGGTCATTGTGCTGATCGTCTCGGTGCTCTTCTTGGGCGTGAAGCTGAACTGGGCGCTGCCGGTGGGAGTGACGTTGTCCGTGACGGGGTGCGCGCTGTTCGTCGGTGCCATCGGCGGAGATGGGCTTGCGGTCTCGCCCGAAGGCATCGCATGGGGCCTTGCCGCAGCGGTGTTCTTCGCCGGGTACTCGCTGATGGGGGATTGGGCCTCATCGAGGTACTCTCCCTGGACGCTTCTGGTCTGGGGGCTCTCGTTCGCGGCCGTGTTCTGGCTCGTGTTCTTGGGGCCGCGAGCCGTTCTTGCGCCGCTGGAGGACCCGACCGTGCTCGTGGCGGTGCTCGCCATGGCCGTGGTGAGCACGATCGTGCCGTTCGGCTCGTTCCTCGCAGCGCTGCACTACATCGATCCGACTCGCGCGCTCGTGACGTCGACTCTCGAGCCTGTGATCGCGGGCGTCGCTGCATTCGCCCTTTTCGGCGAGTCGTTCTCGGCCACGCAGCTGCTTGGAGCAGCGCTCGTTCTCGCTGCGATCATCGTCGTGCAGCGTCCTGTGGCTCCGCTGGAGCCGATACCGCCTGCGTAGCGGTCGATTTCGCTACCTGCACGACTTCACACTTCCTCCACGAGAAAACGCCCCAAACGTGGTATATAAATTGCTAGGGGGACGCGCTCCCACACCGGGTTCCCCCGCAGGGATACCGGCGTGAGGAGGTGGCGACCGTGGAGCTCACTCAAAGGCCCGAACTCAAACACAGAGTCACGCTCTCACCGCAGGTCTATCAGGGCCTCAACATCCTCGCCATGCCTCTGGCCGACCTCGAGCTCCTGGTCGAGGCGGAGATGCTGGAGAACCCCATGCTCGAGCTCGACGAGCCCGCCGACGAGCCTGAGTCTGAAGAGGAGCGCTCCGAGTCTCAGGAAGAGGAGCGCGCGTGGGACGAGTGGCTCGACTACTACGACGAGCTTGATGCCTCCGAGTCCCGAGGGCCCCGCGATCCCAACGCCGAGGACACGAACACCGATGACTTCGTCGGCGGTGTTGTGAGCTTCACCGACTACCTTGATGATCAGGTGGGACTCCTCGATGTATCTGATGACCTAGAGCATGCTGCCCGCGCCGTTGTCGGATCACTAGACTCCGACGGCTTCTTCCGTGGGACGGCTGAGGAGGTGGCTCAGGTCACCGGCGTCGATCCGGCCGTTGCCGAGCAGGCGATCGCCTTGGTCCAGCAACTCGATCCACCGGGAGTCGCCGCGCGAGACCTTGCCGAGGCACTCATGATCCAGGCGGACTATCTCGGCATATCGAGCCCCTTGCTCGAGCGGGTCGTGCGCGAGCATCTCGATGATGTGGCAGCGAACCACTTCCGCAAGATATCGCGTACGCTGCGTGTCAACGAGGAGCAGGTCCGCGAGGTCGTAGTACAGCTGAGATCGCTCAACCCGAGACCGGCCGGCGCCTACTCATCCGGTCCTGCCCCGGGCTATGTGGTGCCCGATGTCACCGTGCGCCGTTTCGACGACGAGTGGCTCATCATCTCCAACAACGAGTCGATCCCCACCCTCAAAGTGAGTCCGCGCTATCGCAGCATGCTGCGCTCGGGTGCTGACACCGACGATGAGACGAGGCGCTACCTCAAGGACAAGATCCGCTCGGCAGAGAGCTTCATCAAGAACATCGATCGTCGCAAGGACACCGTCAGCCGGATCACAGAGATCATCCTCTCGGTGCAAGACGAGTTCTTCGTGGATGGGAAGGGCATGCTGAGGCCCCTGCGTCTTGAGGACGTGGCCGTCGAGCTTGGCGTGCATCTCTCGACCGTGAGCCGCGGGGTCACCGGCAAGTACATGGCCACTCCGTTCGGCATGTTCGAGCTCAAGCACTTCTTCTCGGGTGGCTACCGTACGCGCCAGGGGGTCGATGTAGCATCGACCAGCATCAAGCAGCGGCTCAAGGAGATCGTGGCCGACGAGGACGCCGAGGCACCGTACTCGGATCAGAAGCTTGCACAGCTCCTCAGTGATGAGGGCGTGACCGTTGCGCGCCGCACAGTTGCCAAGTACCGCGAAGAACTCGGGATCGAGCCCTCCTGGGCGCGGAGGCGTCGATGAGCTCCGCCGACAAGGCCGAGCAAGACCAGAGCTCGTCGCGAGGCACGGGGGCGAGATCGGGCACGACACGGGCCGTCGTGATCGTCGTGGCGATGCTCGCAGCCGTCACGGCGCTCCAACTCTACGCCGGCACGATGCAGGACAACACGGCGATGGCTCTGCTGTACCGGCGTCTCTACTACGTCCCGATCCTGTACGGCGCGTTCGTCTTCGGAAAGCGCGGTGGATTCCTCACAGCGCTCGCCGCCTCGGTGCCCTTCGCGCTGCAGGCCCAGATGACCGGCAACTTCACCGGGGAGCATGCGGACGCAGGGCTCGAGATCGTCATGTACTTCGTCGTCGGCGTGCTCTTCGGTGCTCTGCGTGATCTCGAGGAGCGCAAGACCAGAGACCTGCGACAGATGAGCCTGCGCCTTGAGGACGCCTACAAGAAGCTCGAGGAACGTGCGATTCAGCTGATCAACATCCAGGACTACACGCAGTCCATTCTGCGATCGATCACCTCCGGCGTTCTCACCGTCGGACCCGATGGTTCCGTGACGACGGCCAACCCGGCCGCCGAGCGGATGCTCGGGGTGGCCGAGTACGACATGGTTCCTCGGCCCATCAATCAGGTCTTCGCTGACGACGGTGGCCTTTCAGCAGACGTGAACAAGGTGCTCTCAGGGCGCCTGCCGATCTCTCTGCGTGAGATCACGGTCGTCACGCCGGGAGGGCGGCAGGTGCACGTGCAAGCGTCGACCTCGAGGATGCGGGCCGTGGGCGGCCGGATACTCGGTGCCGTCGTGACCATCGAGGACGTTTCGGAGATCAAGGCGCTCACTGAGCAGCTCATCAGGGCCGACCGTCTTGCAGCCATGGGCGAGCTCACCGCGGGTGTCGCCCACGAGGTTCGCAACCCCCTCGGCATCATCCGGGCGTCGGTGCAGTTGCTCGAGGAGTCCGAGTGCGACCGCGGCCGCGTCGTTGAGGCTTCCACCGTCATCAAGCAGGAGATCGATCGTCTCGACAAGGTGATCAAGGCGCTCCTCGACTTCGGCAGACCCTCCACGCCCACGCTCGCATCGACCGATGTTGAGATGGTTCTTGAGGACGTTGTGCTCTTCACCCACAGGTTCGCCAAGCAGAACGATGTGCGGATCGTCGAGGAGTATGGTGGGAACCTGTCGCGGGTCGATGCCGATCCCGATCAGCTCAAGCAGGTGTTCCTCAATCTCGTGACCAACGCCGTTCAGGTCATGGAGGAGATGGGTGGGACCATCACCTTGAGGACGTCTGCCGACGAGGACTTCGTTACCGTCGAGGTCTCAGATGATGGTCCCGGCATACCGGCTTCGAGCATCAGCAAGGTCTTCGACCCGTTCTTCTCGACGCGGGACGCCGGCACGGGGCTGGGTCTTACCATCGTGCACCGCATCATCGACGAGCATGATGGGCATATCGAAGTGGGGAGCGGGGAGGCTGGCACGACGTTTCGTGTCTCCTTGCCGATAGCTGCGCCGACCGGCGATGACGAGGAGCGTTGATGGATCGCAGAGTCCTGATAGCAGATGACGAGAAGAACATGCGCTGGGTGCTCGCGCAGGCGCTTGAGGCCGACGGATACGAGGTCGCGCAGGCCGAGGATGGCAAGGAAGCGCTGGCCGCGATCGATGAGCAGGCTCCCGACATCATGATCCTCGACCACCGCATGCCTGCACCCGACGGCATGGAGGTGTTGCGCCGGCTCCGTGCCGAGGACAAGACCTTCCCGATCATCATGCTCACGGCTCACGGAAACGTCGAGACCGCGGTCGAAGCGATGAAGGCGGGCGCCACGGAGTACCTCACGAAGCCCTTCGATCTCGAGGAGCTCAAGATCGCCATCGACAAGGCGCTCATGATGACCAATCTGGCCTCCGAGGTCGAGCGGCTGCGCGAGGAGCTCGACAAGGAGTACGACATAGAAGGTTTCGTCGCTGCCGACCCGCGCATGATCGAGGTGCTGGAAACGGTGAAGAAGGTGGCCGAGACCGAGGCGACGGTGCTCATCTATGGAGAGTCGGGGACCGGCAAGGAGCTCGTGGCCCGTGCGGTCCACGCGCTCTCGGAGCGCGCGGACAAGCCGTTCATCTCTGTGAGTGCCGGTGCTCTTCCCGAGACGCTGCTCGAGAGCGAGCTCTTCGGCTACGAGAAGGGTGCCTTCACAGGTGCCATGAACGCCAAGCCCGGACGCTTCGAGCTGGCCAACGGGGGCACGCTGTTCCTCGATGAGATCGGTGACATCACGCCGGCCGTCCAAGTCAAGCTGTTGCGCGTGTTGCAGGAGCGGCAATTCGAGCGGCTCGGCGGAACCCGCCGGATCGAGGTGGATGTCCGCGTTGTCGCTGCCACTAACCGCGATCTCCAGGAACTGATAGCCGAGGGGGAGTTCCGCGAGGATCTCTTCTATCGCATCAACGTCGTGCCGGTCACGCTGCCGCCACTGCGGACGCGCCCTGGGGACGTGCCGCTGCTCGTGGCCCACTTCCTCGAGAAGTACAACGCCGGCGAGCGCACATTGAGCGATGAGGCTATGGAGGCACTGGTCTCGTACCAGTGGCCGGGCAACATCAGGGAGCTTGAGAACACCATCGAGCGGATCCTCATCCTTGCTCACGGCGATGAGATCGGCGTTCAAGACCTTCCGGCCGAGGTGCGTATGGGCGCACCCGCGTGCGCGACGGTCTCGCCGGAGATGGCGCTGCCCGAAGACGGCGTCGACCTCGAGGAGGTCGAGCTCGATCTCGTGCGTCAGGCGCTCGAACGCACCGGGGGCAGCAAAGCGAGGGCGGCCAAGCTCTTGGGACTCACGCCCAAGACGATGGAGGCCCGGATGAATCGGCTCGGCCTCTAGCCACGCGCGAGATCGTGTGTTCATGCACAAGTGGACCGTCGTGCAGTGGCACATCTCTTGCACTGCTCAGGGCCGAACGTCCCTAGCAGTGGAAGGTCATCGTGGACAAGAAGGCCGTCAAGCGTTTCGCGCTCATCGTCGCCGGTGGATTCGTCTTCACAGGCGTGGCTCTCGCTGCTGTCGCGTTCTTCGGTGGGGCGTTCTCGGCTGACTCTTCGACGGCTTCCTTTGGGTGGCTCGTCCCCATCATCGCTGGAGCCGTGATCGGGGTGGTCGCCTTCCTGCTTCTCGACTCGGACCGTTCCGTCTCCGAGCCGGAGGTGGAGCTTCGGGCGACCGCGTGCGAGACCTGCGGCGCTGAGGTCATGGACGAGTGGCGCATGTGCCCTCACTGCGGAGCCATGCTCGATGACGGACAGCGCGCCTCCCGCAGGGACTACCGGACCCGCGCTATCCTTTAGGGGAGCGAATGCAATACTTCTGGCCCATGTTCGGGCTTGGTTTGGTCACGAGTATCCACTGTGTCGCCATGTGCGGCATGCTCGTGATGACGTACGCCGTCAAGGAGGGCTCGGAAGGCTCCATCGGCCGGCGGCTCACCCCTCACCTTGCCTACCAGTCGGCCAAGATACTCTCGTACGTGGCTGTCGGCCTCATCCTCGGCGCTGTCGGCGCCGCATTCGATCTTGCGGGGATCCGGGGCTGGGTGATGCTTGCCGCCGGTCTGTTCATGGTGCTGCTCGGCCTGAACATGACGGGCAAGTTCCCGTTCCTGCGCCGACTCACGCCCAAGGCCCCCAAGGCGCTCACCAACGCTCTCTCGCGTACTCGCAAGAAGGCGAACGCCGAGGCCAAGATAGGCGTGTACACGCTCGCGACTCCCATCGCGTTCGGCGCGCTCACCGGTCTAATGCCGTGCGGGCCCCTGCAGGCGGCTCAGCTCTCTGCGGCAGCGACCGGAAGTGCCGCTGCGGGCGCCGTGGCGATGTTCGGCTTTGGGCTTGGTACCGCCCCGCTCATGGTCGCCATGGGAGTCGGCTCCGGGTATGTCGGCGGCGCACTCAAGCGGCGCATGAACCTCGTCGCCGCAGTGGCTATCATCATCTTGGGCCTCGTGATGTTCAATCGCGGATCCATGCTCGTCGGTTCTCCACTCACGGTCCAGTCGCTTCGGCAGACCGTCGCGGGAGCACCCGCCGAGACCAGCGAGGACTGGGTCATCGCCGAGGACGGCGTGGCCGAGATCGAGATCCTCATCAGCGATGTCACGTTCGACCCCGAGGTCGTGAGCATCCCGGCCGACACTCCGGTCCGACTGATCGTCGACCGGCAAGAGGACAATACATGCTCCGATCAGATCGCTGTTCCGCAGATGGGCATACTCGAGGAACTTGAGGCCTTCGGGACGACCGTTGTGGAGCTGCCGCCCGCCGATGCGGGTACATACACCCTCACATGCGGTATGGGAATGATGTCGGGCCGGATCGTGTCCGGTGCCGCGTCGGCCGGGATCGGCGGATCGACCATCGTTGCCATCGGTGTGCTGCTGCTCGTGACAGCGGGTGCGATGTATGCCTTCTGGAAGCGCGGCCCAACCCGCGTCGACAAGGGTGAGAACTGTCCCAATCCCGGCAAGGGTGAGCGGGTAGCGAGCGCCAAGCTGCTGGGCCTTGGAACACAGGAGATCGTCCTGGTCGTGGCTGCTATTGCGGCGGCGGTGATCGCCGGTCTGGCGTTCGGCGGAATGCTCGGCTAGCCAGGGAGTCCGACCGAGTTGACCGTATCGTCACCGGCTCCTGCAATGGCGGGTCTTGCGCATGTTCTGTGAGGTTCGTGAAGGGCTCACAAAGTTGGCATGTTGTTCGCACCGGTGGCCGCATGTGACCTGCGCGGAGAGGGGCCCACGATGGGTGAAGCCAGAGATGTGACACTTAAGACGACCGGTATGCACTGCCGGTCGTGTTCGATGCTGGTGGACATGACCCTCGACGACCTCGATGGCGTCGAGAGTTCTGAGACCGACTACGTGTCGGGAGACACCAAGGTCTCCTTCGATGCGGAGCAGGTCTCGATCGACGACCTTGTCGCCGCGATTCGCTCGGCAGGATACGAAGCTGAGCAGGCGTGACCGAGACCGACCGTATGAGTAGCCGAGACAAGACACGGGGAGAGACAATGCCGGACGAAACACACGATCCTCAGGAGACGGAAGCGGTTGCCGCTGACGGCGACTACGCGACCAGCTCACGTACCAAGTACATCCTCATCGGTGTGATCATTGTTCTCGCGTTCGCCGTTTCATACGGCATCGCCCAGACCCAATCGGGCGCGAGTGACCAGGTCGCGTCTGAGAGTGGAACCGTCGGGCTCGCCACGACGGCCGGATCGGCTCAAGCAGCCGGCGGCGGTTGAGGCGGGGACTCTGCCGGAGGTTCCGGCAGTGAGTGTGGAAGTTGCGAGAGCGGCACGTCCGAGGAGATCGCCGCTGCGACGGTGCTCGAGGGCGACACCCAATGGCTCGACGTGAACGTCTCCGAGGGCTACTTCGACCCCAACGTCATCGTCGCCCAGGCAGGCACCCCCATCACCTTGAACTTCGGTGAGGGATCGGGATGCATGGCCGAGGTGATGTTCGAGGACTTCGATGTGTTCGAGGATCTGACATCGGGAGGCGCCACCGTGCAGCTTCCTGCTCTCGAGACCGGTCAGTACACCTTCTCGTGTGGGATGGAAATGGTCTTCGGTACGCTCGTGGTGCAGTAACCGATAGGAGCGCACCATGCCCGATGAACAGGGCGTCAAGCGCACCGAGTTCGCTGTGACAGGAATGACCTGCGCGGCATGCGCCGCAGTCATAGAGAAGACGCTTTCCAAGACAGACGGCGTCGACGAAGCCTCGGTGAACCTCGCCCTCGAGCGTCTCGATGTGTCGTATGACCCCGAGACCGTCGACGTAGGCGAGCTCGTCCGTGCTGTGGAGAAGGTGGGCTACGGGGCAGCGGTCTTCTCTGACGAGGAGCCGGTCGTATCCGCCGAGGAGACGTCCTCCGAGCTTTCACTCATCGTCACCGGCATGACGTGTGCGGCATGCGCCACGCTCGTCGAGAAGTCACTCACGCGCACCGAGGGCGTCGACGCGGTGAGCGTCAACCTTGCTGCAGAGACGGCGACGGTCATGTTCGACCCCACAGTCATCGGTGTCGATGGGATCGTCTCGGCGATCGACGGAGCGGGCTATGGTGCGGTGCCTGTGGCAGATGACTCTGAGCCGGGCGCAGCGCGTGATGCGCAGCGTGAGATCCAGGAAGCACACTACCTGCATCAGCGACATCTGCTGAGGTTCTCGGCATCGCTTGCCCTGCCTCTCTTCCTCATCGCGATGGTGCCGCCGTTCATGATGGCCGTCCCGACGTTCGTAGCGGGGCTGCTCGGCATCACGGACATGGCGGGCATCGAGCAGGTCTCGAAGTACATCCAGCTGGCGTTGGCGACACCCGTGCAGTTCTACGCCGGCGCGCAGTACTACCGCGGCTTCTGGAACGCGCTCAAGCAGCGCACCGGCAACATGGACTCGCTGATCGCCATCGGCACCTCGGCGGCGTACTTCTACAGCCTGGCAGCGACGTTCGTCCTCACCGACCAGCCGGTCTTCTATGAGACCTCGGCACTGCTGATCACGTTCGTGCTCTTCGGCAAGATGCTCGAAGCTCGAGCGAAGGGGCGCACCGGGGACGCGATCAAGAAGCTCATGGGGCTTGCGGCCACGAGCGCGCGCGTAGTGCGCGGCGGCGCCGAGGAGGATGTGCCGATCGAGCACGTCGTCGTTGGCGACACCGTCATCGTGCGTCCCGGGGAGAAGGTCCCGGTCGACGGCGTTGTCATAGATGGCTCCTCGGCGGTGGATGAGTCCATGCTCACCGGCGAGCCGATCCCTGTCGAGAAACGCTCCGGGGACACCGTGGTCGGTGCCACGATCAACAAGCTCGGCTCGTTCACGTTCAGAGCGACGCGCGTGGGGCGCAACACTGCACTGGCCCAGATCGTCCGGCTGGTCGAGGAGGCGCAGGGGAGCAAGGCTCCCGTGCAGCGCTTCGCCGACCGGATCAGCGCCGTGTTCGTGCCGGCGGTCGTGAGTATCGCCGCACTGACGTTCCTGTTCTGGACGCTGCTTGGGCCGGTCATCTTCGGCTCCGTGCCCGATGCGAGTCAGTGGCCGGTGCTCTTCACGCCGATCCTCGAGTCCGCCTCGGCCAACGGCTGGTTCGTCGCAGCGCTGCTGACCGCGACAGCCACCCTCGTCATCGCATGTCCGTGTGCTCTCGGCCTCGCTACACCGACCGCCATCATGGTCGGGACCGGCAAGGGGGCTGAGTATGGCGTCCTCATCAAGGGCGGAGAGGCGCTTGAGGTGGCCGAGGGTGTGGACACGATCGTCTTCGACAAGACCGGAACACTGACTCACGGCACCCCGGAGGTCACCGACGTGCTGCTCGCAGGAGCGCACGACGAACAGGACGTACTTGCCGCAGCAGCCTCGATCGAGCGATCGAGTGAGCATCCGCTGGCAGAGGCAATCGTCTCGCGCGCGACCGAGAGCGAGGTGCGGATGGCCGAGGCGACCGACTTCCTGGCCGTGCCCGGTCATGGGGTCGAGGGAGATGTAGAGGGCAGACGAGTCGTTCTTGGCAACCGCAGGATGATGGAGCGCGATGGGGTGGCGATCGATGCGCAAGCCGAGAACGTGCACCGTCTCGAGACCGAAGGCAAGACCGTCATGCTTGTCGCCATCGATGGCGAGCTTGCGGGGCTTGTCGCGGTCGCCGACACCGTGAAAGAGAGCTCGCCTGAGGCCGTCGCACGGCTGCACGAGATGGGCGTCGAGTCCTACATGCTCACCGGGGACAACATCCGGACGGCTCAAGCGGTAGCGACGCAGACGGGGATCGCGCCCGAGCGCGTCATCGCCGACGTCTTGCCCGAGCACAAGGCCGAGAACGTGGAGAGACTCCAGGACGAGGGTCTCACGGTGGCCATGGTGGGGGACGGCATCAACGATACTCCTGCGCTGGCGCAGGCCGATGTGGGGATCGCTATGGGTGCGGGAACCGATGTTGCCGTCGAAACGGGCGACATCGTCCTTATGCGTGATGACCTGCGCGATGTGACGACCGCTATCGAGCTCTCGCGTGCGACGATGCGCAAGATCAGGATGAACTTCGTCTGGGCGCTCGGATACAACACCCTCGGCATACCGATAGCCGCAGTCGGGCTGCTGTCCCAGGTGCCGTGGATCGCGGGGCTTGCGATGGCGTTCTCCAGCGTCAGCGTGGTGACGAACTCACTGCTGTTGCGCCGCTTCCAGCCATCGCTGAAGCCTGAGTCCGGCTCGGGCCCGGCCATTGCCCCGAACCCGCACGAGCAGGCGGCCTAGTCGCACGACCTGCCGCGGGCAGGCACGGGGTTCTTGCGACACGATACCCCAGGGGGTATACTGCAACGACACGTGCTGTCGAGATGGAATCGACCGTGCACTCCGCCTCGCTTCTGAGTACGATTGGCCGTAGCGGACACTCGACCCGGCCGATGAGAAGGGACACGAATGCAAGAGTCAGTAGGGATCATCGCTGCGTTCACGGCGGGCATCCTGTCGTTCCTCTCGCCCTGTGTCCTGCCCCTCATTCCGGGCTACCTCTCGTTCATCACCGGGTACACGACGACTGAACTCGCCGAGGACCGCCCGAGCACGAGTGCCGTGATGATTCCGAGTGCGCTGTTCGTCCTCGGTTTCTCGATCGTGTTCATCGCGTTTGGCGCTTCCGCTTCGGTGCTGGGCGCCTACCTCTTCGACTACCGCGATATCCTCACCAAGGTCGCCGGCGTCGTCGTGGTGCTCTTCGGCTTCTTCATGCTCGGCATCATCAAGCTGCCCTGGCTGTATGGTGAGAAGCGCGTCGAGATGAGCAAGGCCCGCAGCTTCGGTAGGGGGGCTGCGCTCGTGATGGGTATGGCGTTCGCGTTCGGGTGGACTCCGTGCGTGGGGCCGATCCTGGGCTCCATCCTGGCGATGGCCGGCTCCACCGGTAGCGTCAGCCAGGGAGTCATCCTCCTGCTCGCGTACTCTCTCGGACTCGGAGTGCCGTTCATTCTGACCGCGCTGCTGTTCAGTCGCCTCACGACCACGCTGAAATGGCTCAACAGGAACTCGCTGACCATCAATCGCGTAGCCGGCGTCTTGCTCATGATCGTCGGCGTACTCATCTTCACGGGCCAGCTCGGCGTACTCGCCACATGGTTCACGAGCGTGCTGCCCTCATTCGAGGTCTAGACGCCTCCTGCGTCATCGTCACCGCCTTCACCGTACCCGCTTGGTACGATACTCACCGAGGTCGCACATCTAGGTGACGAGGGGCACATGCCTGACCGGGGACCCAGGACCAGCATTGCGTCCAACATCATGTGGCTCGTGCTGTTGGTGGTGGGCATCGCCGTGACGACGATCGCGATCGCCTCGCTTGCCGGGGTGTTCAACCTGGCGCGCGACGGAGCCGAGGCCGGGCAGGAGGCTGTCACCGATACTGCCGAGGCGGCTATCGTCGGTCGTTTGACCGAGGCCGCGCGCTTCCTTGACGTCGCCTCGAGCGTGAGCCTCGATCCTGCAACGAGCGAGGTCGATCGCGAGCGGCTGGCACTCGAGTACGAGATGGCCGCCGAGTACGTGGACTCCTTGATCATCGCCGAGCCGGACGGCACCATGCTCGCCGTGATCCCGTCGTTCGGGGCTCCCGCTTCTGTCGCTGAGATCGAGGGGTTCTCCGCCGACATCGACGAGTCACTGGTGTTCGCCTACAGCGCCGACCGCCAAGAGCTGTGGATCATGCGCTCTGCGACCGGAGCGCAGGGCAAGCTCATACTCATGACGCGCCCGCGTCTCCGGTTCCTCAACACGATCGTGGACGAGTTCGCCTCGGACTCCGAGGCGCGATGGGTAGCCATCGCTGCGGCCGATGGATCGACGATCGCGTCCAGCGCGATCGGTCCCGCTGTCGATCAGTCCACGGTGGGATTCGAGTCGGGCGATGAGCTTGGATCCGGCACGCTCAGCGCAGTCGACGCGCAGGGAGAGGCGATGTGGGGTCGCTACTCGTCCATCACCGCTTTCGAAGGTCTCGATTGGCGAGTCGTGGTGGCAGAGCCGCGCTCTGCGGTTCTGGAGTCGACGACGCGTGCCCTCGGACCTGCGGTCATCGCTCTCGTCGTGACCGCGCTCGTCGCTCTCGCCTTCGCGGCGATGTTCTCTCAGCGGCTCGTCTCACCCATCAACGACCTTGAACGTCGGGTGCGCCAAGCCGTGTCCGGCGCGTACGTGAGACCGCTCGAGACCGAGCGGACCGACGAGATAGGGGAGCTTTCGGAGGCGTTCAACGCCGTCGCCCTGCGTCTCAACGCCCTGCACGACCTCTCTCAGCTCTTGGCAAGCTCGCCGAGTGTCGACCAGGTGCTCGACGGCATCATGTCCGCCATGGGCCACATCGTGGGCTCATCGAGCATCGCTGTCTTCCTGGTGGACCAGGATTCCGAGACCCTGCTGCTTGCTCGGACCCGCGGCATACCCGGATCGCCGGAGCTGGCGATCCCACTCACGGATGAGGGCTGGGTCACAGACACGCTCAACTCCGAGGGTCCCATCTCGTTCAGGGGCGCGCCTGAGGCGATGCTCGTCGCCTTTGACCTCGCATCCTCCGAGTCTGTGACAGGACTCGCGGCCCCGCTCGTCGTGGGCTCCGAGCCCCTCGGTATCGTCACGGTGATCGACATCGAGCATCGTGGTTTTTCGCAGGCCGAGATGGAGATGGTGCGGACCTTCTCGGCTCAAGCGGCGGTGGCGGTCTACAACTCCCGGCTCTTCGAGTTCGAGGCGCAGTCCCGGCGCGAAGCCGAGGTCCTGCGTCGTGCGGCGGAGCGCCTCGCGCAACACGGCGAGATGAACGATGCGCTCACCGATATCTCCAAGATGATCCAGCCACTCTTCGATGTCTCGCGCGCCGAGTACGCCATCGTCGACCGACCATCTCTCGGCATGCCTCCGGCAGAAGACGAGCCGGGGGAGCGTGCGCTGCTGAGGGCGTGGGGCCGCGCCATGGTCGCTCAACCGGGCGAGCAGATCATCACGATGGCCAAGGGCGAGGACAAAGTGGTCGACGCACTGCTCGATGTCTATGCATGCCACGAGGTGACGATGGCGACCGTGCCTCGCGGTGATGCGGCGGGAGCTGTGATCGCGCTGTTCCTGGAGCCTGAGGACGCGCACTTCTCCAATCGCACACGGCGACTGGCCGAGGGGCTTTCCAAGCAGGTCGCACTGGCACTGGAGAACGCCTACTACTACGCTGAGGCGCGGCGTCGTGCGGGCGATCTGGAGACGATCTTCCGCATCAGCCAGGCGGTCGGCAGCTCACTCGATATCAAGGTCGTGCTGAACCGCGTGCTGGACGTGGTTCAGAAGATCTTCGGTGCCGATGCTGTCTCGCTCATGACCCACGAGCCCCAGAAGCGCATCATCCGGACCGCCATGGCGCGCGGCATGGTCTCCAAAGAGCTGCTCCACTTCGAGTGTGCCCCGGGTCAGGACGTTCCCGGTCGCGTGTTCGAGAGCGGGACACCGGCCAAGATAGATGAGCTGGACACGACTGTGGGGCCCTTCGCGACCGAGGCGGCCAGGCAGGGCCTTCACGCCGCTCTGTGCGTGCCGCTGCTTGCCCGTGCGCGAAGTGTGGGCGTGTTGACTATCTTCTCGACCGAGAGCTCGATGTACACGCAAGAGGACATGGGTCTGCTGAGGACCTTCGCCTCCCAGGCCGCGCTCGCCATCGATACCGCCGACATGTACGGTCGCGAACACACGGTAGCCACGGTGCTGCAGAGCAGTTTGCTCCCCGACATGCTGCCCGACTTCCCGGAGCTTGAGACCAGCGTGGTGTATCAGGCGGCGGGCGAGGAGTCCGATATCGGCGGCGACTACTACGACGTCTTCAGGGCCGCCGACGGGCATCTGCTGGCCGCGATCGGCGATGTGTGCGGCAAGGGCATCGTTGCTGCGACCAAGACCTCGATGATCAAGTTCACCATCCGGGGACTTGCGGCTGCAGGGCTTGACCCTGCGGCGATCCTGAACGAGGTCAATCGCATGGTCGCCGAGTCGGGAGCTCCAAGCGACATCGTGACCCTGATGGTCGTCAGGTTCGAGCTCGATGAGGGTCAGCTCCTCTACGCCAATGGCGGCCACCCTCCCGGACTCCTGTACCGACCCGGGACCAACGAGCTGGACCGACTCGAGCCGACAGGTCCACTCCTGGGCGCGGTCACCGATGCGGAATTCGACCTCGGCAGGTGTGATATTACCGCCTGTGACCTGCTGCTTATGTACACGGACGGTGTGACCGAGGCGCGGCGCGATGGCAAGTTCTTCGGTGAGGGGCGTGTGCGTCGGGTGGTGCGCTATGGCGGCTCGCCGCAGGCGACGACGGACCGTCTGGTCGCCGCGCTGCGCAGGTTCGCACCCGGCTCGCTCCGAGACGATGCCGCGATGCTCGCGATCAGGCCGAGAGACGAGGAGAGCGCCGCAGCGCACGATCACGGTCGCTTGACGTGACGGGCTCTGCGTTTTGGGGATAAACCGAACCATGCCTGTAACCATTGAGAAACACGAGAGCGTCCGAGCCGCCGTGCTGCGGCTCTCTGGCGATGTCGATCTAGCGGTCGTGCCGTCGATAGAGATCGAGGTCGCGGACCTCTTGGACTCCGGCCTATGCAACCTTGTGATCGATTTGGCCGAGGTGAACTACGCTGACTCCTCGGCTCTAGGGCTGCTCGTCTGGCTGGACCGGCAACTCGATGGCACCGATGGGCGCGTCGTGCTCGTCGGCGCCAACCGCGACGTCACGCGCATCCTCGAGATGTCGGGACTCATCTCTGTCGCTGAGTCCATCAAGACCGGAGACTCCGTCAAAGACGCGCTGGACGGTCTCGACATCGTCTCGACGGATGCAGAGCCCGAGTGGATCGAGGAGTTCAGCATCATGGCCGACGTGGGTGCGCTAGGCCAGGTCAGGGACCGCGTGCACGAGCTTCTTGAGCCTCTGGGCTTCTCGACAGCTGCGCTTTTCGACATCAAGGTCGCGCTCGGCGAGGCGCTGGCCAATGCGGTCAGGCATGGGTCACCCGACGATGGGCAGGCCTCCATCCAGATCAGTATCTCCACGTTCGATGACAGGGTGCTGATCGCGATCACGGATGCCGGCAGCGGATTCGACGGTCGTCACGACACGAGCGATGACCTGTACGCCTCAGGCGGGCGAGGCATAATGTTCATGCGAGCTCTCATGGATCATGTCGCCTTTGCTCCCGCCGAGGACGGCGGCACGGTCGTGACGCTCATCAAGCACCGCCCGATGGCTGAGCAGAGCTAGCGCAACAGCCCGGCCGTCCCCGAGGAGGTCTGTGACCGAGCCGTCCCCACAACGACGCATCCTCATCCTCTCGGCCACCTTCGGCGGCGGGCATTCGGCGATGGCCCGCGCCATAGGTGCATACTTCCGCCACCACCATTCTGATGCCGTCACCGTCGAGATCATCGACCTGCTCGAGGAGTTCGCACCGAGCCTCAATGTGCTCGCGAAGTTCGCGTACCAGCAGTCAGATGAGTTCTTCCCCGCGTTCTTCGGCACCTTTGAGGAGCTCGCCGAGGCGCTGCCGGGCAATCCTGCCGTGCAGGAAGCCAAGAACGTGGCATCGCCCCTGCTCAAAGCCTACGTCGATGAGTTCAAACCTGATGCGGTGATCTCGACGTACGCCTTCGCGGGCGGGCTTGCGGCCGAGTTCGCGGCTCCCGAGTGCGTGTGTGCGACCGTGGTGCCGGGATACGACGGCCGAAACGAGTGGCTGCACCCGGGCACGGATGTGTACTTCGTGTCGGGCCGCACGGTGCGTGAGCAGCTCACCGTGGCGGGCGTGCCGTGGGAGAGGATCGTGGACTCAGGAGTCCCCGTTCGCGAACAGTTCGCAGAGATTGCCGAGAGGACCGCGGTGCGCCGCGAACTCGGACTCGCCGACAAGTTCACCGTTTTGCTGCGCGCCGAGCACGGCAAGTCGCTCGAGGTCTGGGAGATGGCTCAGAGGATGGTCCAGGCCGGAGTCCAGGTGGCCGCTCTGACCGGCGGCAACGATAGGATGCGCGAGCGGCTGACTCAGGAGGCCGAGTCGGCACCGATGCTGGTCGTCTTTGGCCGGCTCGAGGGGGTGGGCGCGCTCATGGCCGGAAGCGACGTCTTCGTCTGCCGTCCCGGCGGGATGATGATCCCTGAGGCATGCGCAGCGGGACTGCCCGCGATCCTTGCGCCGCCAGTTCCCGGGCAGGAGAGGGCCAACGTGGACTTCCTGGTCAACTACGGGGCCGTGCTCATGGCTCGAGACGTCGACGATGTTGTCGACAAGGTTCGATTCTTGGCCACACATGAGCGTAGAATAGAGCAGATGGGAGAGAGCGCTCGCATGGTGGGGAAACCCGGGGCAACCCAGGCGGCCTGCGAGCGAGTGATGGCCTCTGTCCGATGACGGACCCGAGACCAGGAGGTAACCGTGGAGTTCTTTGAGGCGCTTGAGTCGCGACACTCGGTCAGATCGTTCTCCGGTGAACCTATTCCACGAGAGACGATCGACCAGCTTCTTGCCGCTGCCGCGAGAGCTCCATCCTCGTTCAACGAGCAGCCGTGGCACTTCTACGTCGCCCAGGGTGAGGCTCGGGAACGGCTCGGCGAGATCATGGCGCAGAGCACGTCCTACCTCGAGGAGTACATCGAGGTCCTCGGCCCCGATAGGTACGAGCACGCCCTCAAGTGGTACAGCGACCTTGGGAACGCCCCGGTCGTCTTGGCGTGCACCACGCTCGAGTCCGAGACCTCGTTCCAAGAGATGAACCGGCTCCTTGCCGTCGGTGCTGCGATCGAGAACCTTCTCCTGGCATCGACCGCACTCGATCTCGCGGCGTGCAACATCACGTTCGCCTTCATGGTCAAGGATGACATCGAAGAGGCGCTCGCGATCCCCGATGGTCGTAGTCTCGTCTCGATCGTCGCGCTCGGCTGGCCCAGCGATGACGATGCAGAGGCTTCGCCGAGAGACCCCGATGTCGCTGACTTCGTGGGCTGATGACGCAAGCGGTCTTCTTCGACATAGGCAAGACGCTTCTCTATCCCTATCCGAGCGTTTCCCACGTGTGCCGTGAGATCCTTCTGGATGCGGGTCACGACAGGGACACGCAGGAGATCGAGCGCGTGATGCCGCTCGTGGACGAGTACTACGAGGACCGGTTCCGCGAGGACGATACCTTCTGGACCGACGAAGGGGCGACCTCGCAGGTCTGGATCGGCATGTACTCGCTGCTCTGTCGCAAGCTCGGTATCGAAGAGGACGCCGAGGAGCTGGCGCGGAAGGTCTACGCGGAGTTCGGCGATGCGGAACACTGGCGCGCGTATGACGATGTAAGGCCCGCCCTGCTCCGGCTCAAGGAACGCCGAGGTCTCAAGCTCGGCGTCATCTCCAACTGGGACGACCGCTTGGCCTCGCTTCTTGACGGCATGGGTCTGGGCCCGATGTTCGACACGATCGTCTCCTCGGCCAGCGTCGGACTTCACAAGCCCGATCCGCGCATCTTCGAGATGGCTTGCGACCGTCTCTCGGTCGAGCCGTCTGAGGCTGTACACATCGGAGATCATCACTACTCTGATATCGTCGGGGCATCAGCTGTAGGGATGACGGCCGTACTGATCGATCGCTGTGGCGATCCCGACAGCGCAGACTCGATAGTCACCCTTGACCAGCTCGAGGCGTTTCTCGGGTGGGAGGAGTAGCAGGTGGTCTGGGCGCGCAAGCTGGCGTGGGTCGCAGGACTCGTGGCCTTGGTGCTGTGCCTGGCGACGGCCTATGGGGCGTATGTGCTTGCCGGCTACTCGTGGGACCAGGTCGTCTCATACGAGTCCCCTTTCGCAGAGCCGACCCGGCCATGGGATGAAGCGGTCGCCGAGGGCATGGTCGCTTCTAGGGAAGCAAGTGACTCGCCTCGGCTCATACTGATCATCGTGGACGGGCTGCGGCTTTCTGAGTCCGAGACCCTGATGTCCTCGGTCAACACGCTGCGCGGGTACGGCTCCGACATGGTGGCAGTGACTCCGCAGCCCTCGCTCTCGTACCCCACGTGGACGACGATCCTCTCGGGCGCACCGCCCGACATCAGTGGTGTGACGACCAACTGGTTCGAGGGCGAGGTGCCTGTCGAAACCATCATCGATGTCGCGCTGGCCGAGGGAATGACGACCGTGGTGGTCGGGCCGGACTCGTTCGATGAGCTCTACGGGGCCGGTCGAGCCCAGGGTTCCTACTTCGAGCCGTGGAGTGAGGACAGGTACATGTCCACAGGGTTCGTAGGCGCCGCGATAGAGCTGATCGAGCAGGAGGACCCGCAACTCGTGGTCGTGCACCTTCCTGACGCAGATGAGACGGCACACCAGTTCGGGCCGAACTCTGATGAGTACGACGAAGTCGTGGCGCGGATCGACACCGATATCTCCCGCTTGGTGGGCGTGGCCCAAGACGATCGGACGACGTTCGTCATCACCGCCGACCACGGACACATCGACGGGGGAGGTCACGGCGGCTGGGAGAACGCTGTGACACGCGTGCCAGCGGTGTTCGTGGGTCCGAACGCCTCGCTCGACTCGGGGCAGATCGAACAGGTGGACATCGCGGCGACCGCGTCAGTCGCGCTGGGTCTCCGGCCGCCTCGCAACTCTGCCGGCAAGGTGCGCGAGGAGGTCCTCGGCTCGAGCCCGGAGGCGGTGGCTTCTGGGGAGGTCCAATACCGCGAGCAGGCCGAGCGCTACCTCGAGGCTCTTGAGGGCAGCACGTCGCGCCTGGGCGGCGCCAGGACCTATGAAGCGATCGATGTCGTCCTCATCGAGGCTCAGGATGCCCGGCTAGCCGCGGATCGCTCAGCTCGGCTTCCTATCGCTCTCGCAATGGCAGCAGTCGCGCTCATCGCGATCATCCTGGTGGGCGCGTTCTCGTGGCGCGCGCTGGCTGCGGCAGGTGCAGGAGCACTTGGCTACTACGCGATGTACAACGTGCTCTACTTCATCGTCCACGGCCACGAATGGTCACTCTCGGCATTCAACACCGAGGACTACGTCGAGATGTTCTTCAACATCCGGCTCGGCGAGGCGGCGATCTCAGGAATCGTAGCCGTGTTCGTGGCAGCTGCGGTGTACCCGCTTCTGCGCCAGGACCCCAAGGGTGCACGCGGGACCTATCTGGGCGGCTGGCTCGCACTCGGGCCCGCCGTCGTGTTGGTCATCCAGGCGACGTTGACCCTGCAGGTCGCATGGTTCATCTACCAGTGGGGGGCAGACGTCGTGTGGCGCCTGCCCGATCTCAAGTGGGGTTTCAAGTACGACCTGGATCTCATCCAGATCACAGCTCTCGGTGCCGCAGCATTGCTCTCGCCGTTGGTGACCTTCCTGGTCGGGCGGTATCATCCGAGAGTGCGCGCGGCCGAGGACGCAGGGGAGTCCCACGCCGCCGCTCCGACACCGACCGGGGACATCCCGGCTGGCCACGGCGGACTCTGACGCGTCACCCTATCGAGCCGCGGGCACGCGGCTATTGGAGGCAAGATGGCTCTCAAGGACTTGCGCGCGTACATGGCACTTCTCGAGGAGAAAGGCCAGCTCAAGCGCATCGCAACGCCGGTCGATCCCAAGCTTGAGATCGGAGAGATCACTGATCGCGTGAGCAAGGAGGTCGGACCGGGGCTGCTCTTCGAGAACCCGATCGACCGCGAGAGCGGCACATCGTATGAGATGCCGGTCGCGATCAACCTCATGGGCAGCTACGACCGGATGGCATGGGGACTTGAGGTGGATGCCGATACGGGCACCTGGAGGGATCTCGACGCTGTTGCGCAGCGCCTCATGGGCAAGCTGCCCCTCGACATGCCCGCGTCCATGAAGGGCAAGCTCGACGTCCTCATGAGTCTCAAGGACTTGGCGGGTGCCGGGGCCAAGGAGGTCTCCAAGGCTTCCTGTCAGCAGGTCGTGCTCAAGGGCGACGACGTAGACCTGGGCAAGCTCCCGGTCCTGACGACATGGCCCGAGGATGGCGGTCCCTTCATCACGCTCCCTCTCGTGGTGACGAACAACCTCAAGGGGCGTCCCAACGTCGGGATGTACAGGCTCCAGGTCTTTGGGAAGAACACGACCGGTCTTCACATCCACATGCATCACGACGGGGCGAAGAATCTTCGGGCGTGGAAGGACGCCGGGCACGATCGAGTACCGGTATCGGTGGCACTCGGCGCTGATCCGACGACCATCTTCTCGGCCACAGCACCTGTGCCGCCGATGATCGACGAGTACATGTTCAGCGGTATCATCCGCGGAGAGCCGGTCGAGGTCGTGAAGTGCGTGACCAACGACCTGCTCGTCCCGGCCAACGCAGAGATCGTGCTCGAAGGCTGGTGCGACCCGGATGAGACCCAGTGGGAAGGTCCCTTCGGCGATCACACCGGGTACTACTCGCTTGCCGATGACTTCCCGGTCTTCCACGTCGAGGTCATCACCATGCGCGAGGACGCGATCTATCCGGCGACCATCGTCGGTCAGCCGCCCATGGAGGACTGCTACATGGGCAAGGCCACCGAGAGGCTGTTCCTGCCGGTGATCCGCGCGATGATGCCTGAGGTCATCGATTACGATCTGCCGCTCGAAGGCGTCTTCCACAACTGCGTGATCTTTCAGATCAAGAAGGAGTTTCCTGGTCAGGCGCAGCGGGTGATGAACTTCGCGTGGTCCATGGGACAGATGATGCTCACCAAGTACGTGATCGTCGTAGATGAGGATGTGGACTGCCACAACTACTCCGAGGTCGCATGGCGCTGCTTCAACAACGTGGACCCCAGTAGAGACGTGTTGATCTCCAAGGGGCCGCTGGATCGTCTCGACCACTCAAGCAACCTCGAGAGCTTCGGGTTCAAGATGGGCATCGATGCGACGAAGCCGCTTCCCGGTGAGGGGCACGAGAGGGAATGGCCCGACGCTCTGGAGATGACACCTGAGGTCAAGCAGCGTGTTGACGAGATGTGGGGAGAGCTCGGGCTGTGACCGAGCCCGGCCACAGCGACGGGGCGAAGGCCTCAGTACCCAGCCAGGACGACGCGCCCGCATCCCCTGAGGTGCCTGTCGGCCCTCCGCCTGCACGCAGAGAGAGCGGCATCACCGGAACCATCAAGATGTTCGCCGAGCTCGTGAAGTTCGAGCACAGCATCTTCGCTCTTCCCTTCGCCTACATCGCGGCTCTCTACGCCGCAGCCTCCATGCAGCCACTCGTAGCCGATGCGCCGGGCGCACTCACGCTCCCGGCCAACGCGTGGGTCACGATCGACGGCTGGCCGACCATCTCGGCCATGATCTGGATCACTGTAGCGATGGTCACCGCTCGCGCGTTCGCCTTCGTGGTCAACCGGGCCGTCGACAAGGAGATCGACGCCCGCAATCCTCGCACGGCTGGCAGAGCGGTCCCGGCGGGAATCGTCAAGGCATGGGAGCTCTGGCTGTTCGCTGCGATCATGCTCGCGATCTTCCTGCTGTCTGTTTGGGAGCTTCATCCGGTAGCCAGATGGCTCTGGCCGATCGTGCTGGCAGCGTTTCTCATCTATCCCTACACGAAGCGATTCACGTGGTTGTGTCACTTCTGGCTGGGTCTGTGTCTGGGTCTGGCGCCGGTGGGGGCATGGACCGCGATCACAGGTGACGCTCTCGCACCGCCCGCGTACGTGCTGGGGGTCGCTGTGCTGTTCTGGACTGCAGGGTTCGACATCATCTACGCCACACAGGACCTCGAGTGCGATCTTCGCGATGGTGTGCACAGCGTCCCAGCCGACTTCGGGGTGTCGCGAGGCCTCATCATCACGCGGGTCTCACACGCACTGGCCGTCGTGCTCCTCGTTGGCTTCGGCATGCTCGTGTCAGGCGGCTGGCCGTGGTACGCAGGCGTCGCGCTGGCCGCCGCGCTGCTGGTCTACGAGAACGCGATCGTCTCGGCAGATGATCTCTCTCGCGTGAACGCCGCGTTCTTCACGGTCAACGGCATCATCGCTATGGTGGTGTTCACCGGAGCGCTTGCGGATCGGCTCCTCGGCTAGGGAAGGGCAACACGTTGGCTCACTACATCCTTGCGGTCACGGGCGCGTCTGGCAGCGCGTATGGGCTGCGCATCCTCGAGCAGCTTCTGTCCAAGAGTCACGAGGTCGTGCTCACGATGACCGAGGCGGGTCGAGATGTGACCGCCCACGAGATCGGATTCGAGTTGCCCGCCGAGGAGGCAGCCTCTGCCGTGCTGCGCTTCCTCGAGCTTCCCGCCGAGTGCGGGCTGCGGGTCGCATGTCCCGGAGACCTGTTCGATCCCATAGCATCTGGATCCCACAAGGCCGATGCGATGATCGTTGCGCCGGCGAGCATGGGATTCTGCGCCTCGGTCGCAGCAGGACTCGCGTCAGACCTGCCGGAGCGCGCGGCCGATGTGATGATCAAGGAGAAGAGGCCCCTCGTCTTCGTGCCCCGAGAGACGCCGTTCTCACTAATTCACCTGCGCAATCTGACCTCTCTGGCCGAGGCGGGCGCCACGATCCTGCCCGCGATGCCCGGCTTCTATCAGCGCCCGGCCACCATCGACGACCAGATCAACTTCGTCGCCGGCAAGGTGCTCGATCAGCTCGACATCGAGCACGATCTCTTCACGCGGTGGGGAGAGTAGGGGCGAACCGGGACGGCGTTCGGTCTCTCGGAGAGCGCGTCGTGAATGGGAGAATCTGGTATCCAACGAGCCCAGGCGCTTGACGGACGCGAAGAAACCACCGGATAATGTCCGTGTTTAGGGTCAACGTAGACACAGTCGTAGTAATCATCGCAGCAGTTGGAGGTAGGCAATGACCCTGTCACAGGCGCGCAAGCGCTATCCTCTCGTGCCCAAAGAGATCATTGAGTGGGCGCTCGAGAACATCTCGGATCCTGACGATCAGGAGCGCGGACTCTACCGCCTCGAGATGGCCAAGCAGATCCAGGTCAAGTACGGAGTCTAGTTTCCCCTACCCAGAGGACTCAGGCCCGTGCGTGCCGGCGCGGGTCACAGCATTCCTGCGCGCTCTGGATGTCGCCTGGTAGTGCGTGGGAACAGCAACGGGCCGCCCCGTGCAGGGGGCGGCCCGTCTTGCGTTCTGGAGGCGACGCCCGGATTCGAACCGGGGATAAAGGCTTTGCAGGCCTCTGCCTTGCCACTTGGCCACGTCGCCGTATGGGTGCCTGATCGCAAGACACCACTTGTGAAAGAAGGCCGACCTCATGGGCCTTGGTGCTGGCGCCCCTTGGGCCGACCTCCGAGTGTGTGATGGAGCGGACGAAGGGATTCGAACCCTCGACCCCCACCTTGGCAAGGTGGTGTTCTACCACTGAACTACGTCCGCGCGCAGGGGGTAGTGTATCAAGGGGTATTGAGGGGTGCAAGGAGGAAACGGGCAGGTCTGGGCGGTGTCGACCCGCGCGGTTCCGCGCTCTCCTGAGAAGGGGGTGGCGAGAACGTCGCTGCCTGGTACAATACCGTTCGCTGTTCATTTCGCAGCAACATACGGGCGATTAGCTCAGTGGTAGAGTGCCTGCTCGACACGCAGGATGTCACTGGTTCAAATCCAGTATCGCCCACCAGCATCTATCGAGGCCTCGGCAGGAATGCCGGGGCCTCTTGCTTGGGTACACATTCTGTGTGTGCGCCATGGAAGCTCGAGAAGCGGGCTACTGAGCTGGTCGCGGCGTTCAGAGCCTCCGATCCCTGGCGGGTAGCGCCGATAGGATGAAGCCATGAAGGCAGTCGTCTGGACCAGGTACGGACCGCCCGAGGTGCTAGAGCTCCGGGAGGTCGAGAAGCCCACCCCCAAGAAGAACGAAGTCCTGGTCCATATACACGCCACCACCGTAACGGCAGGGGACTGCGAGTTCCGCAGATTGGACCTTCCGATGTTCCTAGGGATTCCAACGCGGATGTACATGGGAATCACGCGGCCCAAACGCGTGTCGATCCTTGGGCAGGAACTAGCGGGCGAGATCGAGGCCATCGGCACGGACGTCACGCGGTTCGCTCCCGGTGACCAGGTGTTCGCTGCGACCGATTTCAACATGGGCGCCTATGCCGAGTACCGTTGTCTTCCGGTTGACTCGGAGGATGTTGCGCTGGCGAGGAAGCCCTCCAACATGACCTACGAGGAGGCCGCTGCGGTCCCCATGGGAGGTCTCGAAGCGCTCCATTTTCTGCGCAAGACCGTCCATGCGGGCGACGACGTCCTCGTTGTGGGTGCGGGTGGCAGCATTGGTACACACGGGATGCAGATTGCGAAGCATCTGGGTGCGTCGGAGGTCACAGGTGTCGACAGCACGGAGAAGCTCGACACGATGCGTGCTGCAGGTGCGGATCACGTCATCGACTACACAGCAGAGGACTTCACGAAGGGCAGCAAGGCCTACGATGTCATCTTCGACGTCGTAGGGGTGGTCCCGTTCTCGGGAGCCATCGGTGTGCTCAAGGAGAACGGTCGTCTCGCCATCGCCAACCTGACCCTGCCTGCCCTGATGCAGGCTAGGCGGACGACGAGGAAGACCGACAAGACTGTGGTAATCGGGACATCCAGCCGCTCGGACGAGAACCTCGCTTACCTCGTGGGGCTCATCGAAGCCGGGGAACTCCGTTCAGTGATCGGCCGTACGTTCCCCCTCGAAGAGATCGTCGCGGCGCATCGGTACGTCGAGGCCGGCCACAAGAAGGGCAACCTTGTAATCACGGTCGGCTAGCAGGTTCTTCTGCCGTGTGGACTGGCGAGCTCGCGAATAGCGTTGCAGGACCGTCCACTATGGCCCACCAGCAACTTTCGAGGCCTTGGGAGGAATGCCTGGGCCTGGTCTTGTTCGGGTACAATCTGCGGCACAGAGAGGCTGGGCAGGGGGTCCAGCTTCATAGGGGGGAGCAAGTGATGACGTACGCGCGCGCGGGTCGACATGCCCTGATGACCATGCTCATAGCGGTTGCGATGGTAGTCCTTGCGCCCGGGGTGGCGGCGGCGTTGACGATCAGTGGGAATGTCTACGGGTCCGGACCGTCTATCGCAGGGGCGCGAGTGGAGGCGACGCTGGACACCTTCGAGGGTCCCGAGCTGAGGGCGGTCGGCTACTCAGACGGCGCGGGCAACTACTCGCTCTCCGGTCTCAGCGCAGGAACCTACCGGCTCCGCGCCTTCCGACCTGGCTATCTCAACACCCAGACAGATGCGTTCGCCATAAGCGCGCCAGTGACACCGCGCAACATCGATATGACTCCGGACCCGCTGCTCACCGAACGGCTGGCCGATCGGGACCGATACTCGACCGCTGTGAAGGTGGCGCGCGAACGGTACACGCTGCCGTCCTCGCCCACAGACTGGCGAGGAGTGATGTACGTTGTGATCGCATCCGGAGAGGACCGGGCAGCAGCAGATCCACTTGCAGCTGCGGGCCTGTGTGGAGCGTATGACGCACCTCTGCTGCTGGTGAACTCCGAGGGTGCTTCAAGTCAGGTCAAGACCGCGTTGGCCGAGATGGCCGACGGAACTCCCTACGGATACTCCCTTATCAGGGTCATCGTCGTCGGCGGCCCGGTCTCCGTACCAGACTCGGTGTTCAACGAGCTCAAGACCTACGTAGAAGCGAACACGTCGGGCGGCACTCTCCTGAAGGACCGGATTGTCACGAGCGGAGACCGCTACGACCTGGCTGCCGCCATCGCTCGCAGGATGAAGACCAAGAGCGGCGGCGATCCGGCCTGGGCGCTCGTCGCCAACGGTGCTGATCCGGAGAAGTTCTTCGATCCGTTGGCTCTCTCGACGGTCTCGGCCTCGAAGGACTACCCGATTTTGCTTGTGCGCGAAGACGACGTACCGGGTGCCACACGCAGCGTGTTGGGTGAGCTCGGCAATCCGGATGTCGTTGTGGGCGGCGGGCCCGCCACGGTCTCCAACTCTGTCGTGGGAACGCTGGACACGCAGGTGGGCACAGTCGAGAGATGGTCCGGCAGCGACCGCTATCTCACGGCGACGACCATTGCGGACAAGGCCATCGGCAAGGGATGGTTGACCGACGATCTAGTCGGCGTTGCAGCCAAGCTTCCGGATGCGCTCTCGGGTGGTGCCACGATCGGCCAGCTGCGAGGGGTGCTCGTCATCACCAACGGGCAGACACTAACACCTGCTACCGGGAACTGGCTCATGGGTCACAAGGCTGGCGCCGACAAGTGCTATGTGATCGGCGGGGAGGCGAGCGTCAGCCCGGGCGTCATGAGCAGCATCAACGCGAAGCTCCAGTAGGGAGTCGGAGAGCTCCCCGAAGGCAAGACGGTCTTGCACGTAGGAAGGACCCCGGACCTCACGGCTCGGGGCCCTTCTCTTGTTCAAACCGCGTTCCCCATTGCCTGCCAGAATCTATCGAGGCCTCGGCAGGAATGCGGGGCCTTCTTGCCGTCGTTCGAGCCCTCGTGTTGCTGGTGCACAGAAGGCACGCAGTCGCGATACCATGGGGTGCAGTGCGACACAGACCGACAGTCGGCGACAGTGGGGGGCTCAGATGGCAGACGAGACAGTGCCCGAGCAACAGCTTCGCGAGCGAGCGGCGCGGAGAGTGAAACAGAAGACGGATTTCTGGCTGAACATCGCCGCCTACGTCGCTGTCAACGGGTTCCTCGTGTTTCTGTGGTGGATAACCGGAGCGGGATACCCGTGGTTCCTGTGGGTCATGGCGGGCTGGGGCATCGGGGTGGTCATCCATGCGGTGATGGTGTTCGGCGTGCCCGATTCTGGCGCTCGATACGAGAAGGCCATCGATGCCGAGATGGACAAGATGCGCAAGTAGCTGATCTCTGGGCAAGGTCGCAGCTCGAGCTTCACCAACAGCCGATTCCATCGTTCAGACCGCGTTCCAGCATGGCGCACAAGCATCCATCTCGAGACCCCGGCATTGCTGCCGGGGTCTCCTCGCGTCATCGCTCGGCATTCTCTACTCGTACATCTTGCTCATCAGCAGATTCGCGAGCTCCGTGCCGAGCTCGGCGGCGCCAGAGCCATAGATGTCCGCCGGCCAGTCGATCCTGATGAAGGCGTCTCCTCTGACCACAAGGACACCGACTTCGCCATCTTCATACTCGAGTGCGACCGCCTTGTCGCCCAGCCCCGAGATCTCCTCGACCGAGCCTTCGACGGCATAACCCTTGATGATCTCGAACTCCTCCTCACCGCCGTTGACGTCGACGGCGAACGTGATCTTGGAACCCTCCACGCTCTCCTGCAGGTAGCTCGCTTCCGGCCTGCCTTCTTGAGCCGCACTTCCGCCCTCAGGGAAGTACACGAGGGTCGCGCCCATGATGGCGCCCACTTCTTCCGGTGTGATCACGTCCTGGATCGCCCAGCCGTCTTCGAGGACGATGACGTCGGACTCGGATGCTTCCGTACCTTCGGAGGTCTCCGCGTCGTCGGAACTCTCGGTTGGCGACTCGCCACCCGAGCATCCGGTGAGTGCCAGGACACACACGAGGGTGGCCGCGACCATCAGTCTGGCGAGCATGGTTGTCTCCCTTTCCAGGTATGTGGCCCGGCTTTGCAGTTGAGTGAACTTGTGCGGGGGCCGAGGAACGATTCATGAATCTCATACCCATTGGCGACGAACCTCTCGAAGAAGAAGACACCTCTTGCCGTATGCTAATACGCTCCGATACATCTCGGCTTGTTGGAGGCACAAGCTGCGCCCAAACGACCAAGACCACTCCCGCTTGGTCCCGCTGCTCTGTTTGGGCGGTGCGGTCCTGTTCTGGGGCACCAGCTTCGCTGCGACCAAGACGGCGCTTGTCAGTTTCTCGCCGGTAACCCTGGTCTGGCTGCGCATGATGGTGGCAAGCCTGGCATTCGCGCCGTTCTGGAGGCGTATCCCCAGGCCGGAGTACCGCGCGGGGGACTGGAAACTGCTCGCGCTGACGGGTCTTCTCGTGCCATGTCTGTACTACCTGTTCGAGAGCTACGCGGTGCTCAACACGACATCGAGCCAGGCTGGTGTGATCTCGGCTATGGTGCCGCTACTCGTCGCTGCTGGTGCCTGGGTGTTTCTGGGCGAGCACATCGGCGTACGCTCGGCCGTGGCGATCATCGTGTCGCTTGCGGGTGTGGCGGCGCTCTCGCTTGGCGGTTCCGCACAGGCTGCGTCGCCCAACCCGCTTCTGGGCAACGTGCTCGAGTTTCTGGCGATGGTCTGCTACGCAGGCAGCGTGCTCGCGATCAAGCACCTCACGGCGCGCTACAGTCCTTGGTTTCTCACGGGGATGCAGGCCGTCTGGGGGGCTGTGTTCTTCCTCCCTGGAGCGCTGTCTCTCGCCTCGGCCGACCTAGGCAGTGTGCCGCCGATCGCTTGGGCGAGCGTTGTGTACTTGGGAGTGGTGGTGACGCTCGGCGCCTTCGGACTGTACAACACAGCGCTGTCGATGATGCCGGCTAGTCGTGCCGCGCTGGCAATCAACCTGGTGCCTGCCGTTGCGTTGATCACCGGGTGGCTCGTTCTCGGTGAGACTCTCACCCTCGTGCAGCTTGCAGCGTGCGCGGTGATCGTGGGAGCAGTCGTCTGGGGTGAGAGCGGGCGCGAGGCTGACGATGATGTCGAGCCCGAACCTGGGACCGCGGCCACAGAGTCCGCCTAGCGTGGGCGTTGAGACCGCATTCGTTGGCGTTCGGGAAGCTAGCGCTCATCGACCGGTGTACACTTCGAGGAACGCAGGTCTGCACGGTGCGAGGTGCCGGAGGCGGGGCCGCGGCAGTCCCCAACGAGGAGGAGAACTCATGCTCAGAACCGGTCACAGACGCGCACGTGCGGCAGGGATGATCCTGCTAGCTCTGGCCCTGATCCTATCGGCGCTAGTCGCTGTCGGTTGTTCGAGTTCAAGCAGCTCGGATGAGAGCGAATCCTCATCGAGTACGGAAGCACAGCCGAGCGACACGGTGAAGGAACTCCAGAAGGAGCTCAAGGAACTGGGCTACTACGAGGGCTCGATCGACGGGCTCTACGGCTCGGAGACCGAGCAGGCGGTCAAGGACTTTCAGAAGGACGAGGGGCTCACAGTGGACGGCAAGTACGGCCCCGCGACACACAAGGCACTGCTTGCGGCACTTGATACACAGGACTCCGAGGCCACCAAGCAGATCCAGTCGATGCTCGCTGATCTCGGGTACTACGATGGTGATATCAACGGCAAGTACGATACGGCGACCGAGGATGCGGTGAAGGCGTTTCAGGAAGAGCAGGGTCTCACAGCCGACGGGATCGTCGGTCCGGAGACACTCGCTGCTCTCGAGGACGCGGCGAAGACCGGAGACACGGGCCACAACGGCTAGAGCACCTAGCCCGAGCGGCATCGTCCACCAGGAGCTACAGAGGCCTCGGCGAACACGCCGGGGCCTCTTCGTCCCCAGGAGTCGCTCGTGACCAGAGCCGACGTTCGGGGAACAATCACAGGGTGTCTATCGGACGACCTAGGGGGTAAACGATGGGGCACTGGGGACCATTCTCACTGCACGACAAGGCTGCCGCCGTCACAGGCGGCGCAATGGGTATCGGGGCCGGCATCGTCATGAGGCTCACGGAAGCCGGGGCGAACGTCGTGGTCGCTGATCTTGATGGCGACGCTGCCGGCAAGACCGCCGAGGAGGCCACCGCACAGGGAGGTGGCAAGGCCGTCGCGATCCAGCTGGATTGCACGGATTCGTGCGCAGGTGACGAGATCGTCAAGGCCTGCGTCGACCAGTTCGGCAGTATCGACATCCTGGTCAACAACGCGGGCATCTACCCGCAGGTTCCGATGTTGCAGATGGACGAGGGGCTTTGGGACAAGGTCATCGCGGTCAACCTGACGGGCTTGGCGTTCATCTCCAAGACCGTTGGGGCGAAGATGGCCGAGCAGGGTACCGGCGGCAAGATGATCAACATCGCCTCTGTCGATGGGATTCACCCGTCGATGGTCGGTCTGGCCGCCTATGACGCCTCCAAGGGTGGCGTGGT
This sequence comes from uncultured Actinomycetes bacterium, assembly GCA_963850695.1. GTDB lineage: Bacteria > Actinomycetota > Coriobacteriia > Anaerosomatales > CAWKMJ01 > CAWKMJ01. Next base: position 121,511 of record CAWKMJ010000001.1, on the reverse strand, counting down.
GATGTTCACCAAGAACTTCGCGCTCGAGATGGGGGCCCACAAGGTGCAGGTCAACGCAATCGCACCCGGTGGCATCGCGACCCCGGGCACCGCGGCGCCGCTCGAGGGCAGCGGGATGTCCCAGGAGGAGATGCAGGCGATGATGGAAGCCTTCACCGCCCGCATTCCGATGGGGCGGATGGGCGAGCCCGATGACATCGCCAAAGTGGCGGCGTTCCTGGCCTCCTCCGGAGCCGACTACATGACCGGTGAGATAGTTGTCGTCGACGGAGGGATGCTTCTCTCCTAGGCGAGTCATCCTTCGGCTACCATGGGGGGCGGTTCAGCTCGACCTAGCCCCGCACCGGTAGCCGGAGGATCCTGATGTCAGATCGGGCCGAGGAGAGATCCGAAGACAATCTCGGACTAGACCGCATCATCTTCTTCACCGATGCGGTCATCGCCATTGCCGCCACACTGCTGGTCATCGGGATCGGCGTTCCGGACCTCGCTCCCGATGACGTCACCGCCAGCCTCGCAAGCGAGGTCCTGGACATGTGGCCGCAGTATCTTGGGTTCGCCGTCAGCTTCTGGGTCATCGCCAAGTACTGGGTCGCGCACCACCGTGTCTTTCGGTTCATCGACGACTACGACGCTCGACTGATCGCCATCAACACACTCTTCCTCATGTGCATCGCCTTCATGCCGTTCACGACGTCGCTGCTCTTCACCTACCCCGCGCAGTTGATCTCTGTGCTGGCGTACGCTGGTCTGACTGCGGCGATCGGGCTCAGCCTCTTCTGGCTGTGGGCCCATGCGTCCCGCGGCCACCATCTCGTTGGAGACACAGTGACGCCTTCGACGATCAGGTCGATCGGCCTGGGACTGCTGGTCGCGCCGATGGCGTTCCTGACCTCCATGGCGATAGCGCTGTTCGATCCGCTGTGGGCGATGTACTCGTGGATCGTCCTGCTGCCCCTGTATTCGTGGCTCTCGGGCAGGGTGGGCGGCCTCCGCTAGCGGGCACGCGCCTCACACCTGCGGAGTGCCGCCGCACGTTTTTCTGAGACTTTGGCCTCAGACGTGCTATTCTCATGTTGTGCGAGCCGATGGGGTTCGCGGTAATGCGACGTGACGAGCCGCATTCATGCGGTTTTAGTCACGTCGTTTGGTTTGCCCCCGCTGGGGGCGAAAGGATGAGTTTGAATGGCAGAAGGCAAGGTCAAGTGGTTCAATCCTGACAAGGGTTACGGCTTCATCGAGCGCGAGGATGGCGACGATCTGTTCGTCCACTTCTCAGAGATCCAGGGCGACGGCTTCAAGACTCTCGACGAGGGTCAGTCCGTTTCGTTCACGGAAGCCACCGGTCAGAACGGCAAGCAGCAGGCAACGCAGGTAACGCCTCTCTAAGCCGCAAGCGAGACCACAACGAGCCGGGCAGACCTTCGGGACTGTCCGGCTCGTGTTGTTGTGTCGCTCTTCTGGCAGCGTATCGACCATGCGCTACACTCCCAGTATGGTCGCCAGGCACGTGTGACATGGCTACCTGAACCCAGGGGGGTGGGCTCGTGCAGTGTCCCAACTGTGGGAGCGGCAACCAGCAGGACAGCTTCTGCACGGTGTGCGGAGCGGCGATTCCTGCGGACCAGTCACAGGCTGCCCAGCCGGTAGCGCCTCAGCCTGCCGCAACCCCGCAGCAGCCGCCGGTCCAGTACGCTCCTCAGCCTGCAGTCGGCCAGCCGACTCAGCCACCTGCAGCCAAGAAGCGCGGGTGCGGATGCTACGTGATCGGGTGTCTCGGCGTGCTTCTGGTCATCGTACTGGCGATCACGCTTGCGGTGGGGTGGTATCTTCGCTGGCCCGAGAGGTGGGGGATCGTCGAGTCGCCAGCTACTAGGCTCTTCGAGCCGAGCCCCAATCCCTGGGCGGCCGAGGCTATCGAAGCGGAATTCGTCGACGTAGGCATGTCTGTCGAGGGTCTGACCTTCTATGTGCTGCCCGTCGAGGACGGAACGACGCACGTCGTCTACGTCCTGGCCGAGGAGGCGGAGGGATTCACGTGGTCTCACCCGACATTCGAGAACCCCATCGAGGGGCTGCTCTACTCCACTGCGGCATCGGCTGCGACCGTCGAGTACTCGATCGAGCGTGTGGCGGTCGACTACCGGGATGCCGACGGAGTACAGATAGCGGTGATGACAGCTCCGACCGACGCCCTTGTCGCCCGCGTGCTGGGGGAGATCACGCGAGGAGGAACTCTTCGAGCAGATGAACGGCACAGTTCCGGACTCCAGCCCGATCAACATCGACCTTGGTGGTGGTGAGTGATGCGGGAGTTGAGTCGCGGCTGGCGCGTAGCGTTCACTCTCGTGTTCGGCGCATCTGCGATCGTGTTCCTGGGCGCCTGCGACGACGTCGCCGAGGTCGGATCGTACTACGATGCCTTCACCATCGGTCGCTCGGCTGATGATCAGGCCGCAGACGCGGCAGGACGGACAGGCGATGAGGCCGTCGATGGGATCCTCACGGTGGGGCCCATCTTGGAGGACATCAGGAAGGCTGACATCGAGTCCTCGTCTGCCGACTATGAGATGGAACGGGGCAACACCGACGCAGCAGCGGGCCACCTCGACAAGGCTATCGCACTGCGTCCGGAGGACATGCGGTTCCGCCGCAACCGTGCTGCGGTCGCGGTCATCGGCAACGATCTGGAATCGGCTGAGCAGCAGTGGGCGAGCAGGACCGGATTGCAGAGGAGCAGGGGGCAGCCGAGCCAAGCGTGGTACTGGGAGAACTCCTTCGAGGACGCCGCAGAGCTGGCCTACGGTCTGTTGAACGGAGTGGACCATGCTCACGGCCACAGATGCACAGAAGGAGCAGGGAGTCCTCGTCTACACACGCATGGCCGAGTGCTACGAGACGGCGGCCGACATCCATACCGAGAACCTCGAGGTCGAGGCCGCGACCGAGAATCTCCGGGTTGCGGAGCTGTGCCGAGATACCGCGCGTCTCTACGGCGGGCCGTAGCGCGGTTGGAGAGGGGTGGCTCGATGGGCAGCAGACGATTCACGATCCTGCACTCCAACGACATGCATGGGGACTTCTTCGCCGAGATGATCGAGGGCAAGGATGATCTCGTCGGAGGGCTTGAGCTGCTGTCCGGCTACATCGCTCAGGTCCGCGAGGAGGAAGAGAACGTCCTCTACGTGATCGCGGGCGACATGCTCCAGGGCTCCTTGATCGACTCGGAGTTCAAGGGGATATCCACGATCGAGATCATGAACTACCTTTCCCCGGACGTAGTGGCGCTCGGCAACCATGAGCTCGACTACGGCCTGCCTCACCTGCTGTTTCTTGAGAAGATGGCGATGTTCCCGCTCGTGAACGCCAACCTGTTCATCCGCAAGAACCAGCGCCGTCTCATGGCGCCGTACCTGATCCTTGAGAAGGCCGGGTTCTCCATCCTGTTCACGGGGGTGCTCACCGAGAAGGCGATGGCCTCCCTGTCCCAGGACAGTCTCATCGGCAGCTTCGTCGATCTCGAGGATGCGAGTGCGGCGGTGGGGCGAATCACCAACGCCTACAAGAACGACGACATCGATCTGACGATCGTCTTGTCCCACATCGGGTATGACTCCGATCTGGAACTTGCGCGGATGCTTCCCCCGGAGCTGGGTGTGGACATGATCATCGGCGGCCATTCGCACACGATCCTTGAGCAGCCAGCCGAGGAGAACGGCATCCTGGTCGCTCAAGCGGGTGTGGGCACCGATCAGATCGGACGATTCGACATCGTGGTCGACGATGATACGAACGAGATAACCGAGTTCACGTGGGAGCTCGTCCGCATCGAACCGGGTATCGCCGAGCCCGACCACGCGTTGCGCGAGTACATCGCCTCCTACAAGGTCGTGGTGGACGAGAAGTACGGAGCGTTGCTGACGCGGTTTGAGCGCGCGCTCACTCACCCGCTGCGTGAAGAGGAGACCGAGCTCGGCAACGTGCTGGCCGATATGCTGGCTCCTGCTGTCAGCAGTGATGTCGTGCTGCTTGGGGCAGGTTCGATCCGCGTGGAATCCCTCGGCCCTGCTGTAACGCTGGGTGACCTGCTCGCGTGTTTCCCCTACGATGACACGCTGCTGCGGTTCACGGTTTCCGGCGAGCAGCTGGAGCGGACGTTCGGGCACATCATGCGCAACGAGAACCGGGACGGTGAAGGGGAGTGCTACCAGGTCAACGCGGGGGTCCGCGCTGTGTTCGACACGAACGCCGACACTCTCGTCTCCCTGGAGGTCTCTGGTCAGCCGGTGGACCGGACCGCCGAGTACACGATCTGCCTGCAGGGGTACCACGCGAAGAACGCCGAGGAGTACCTCGCGATACCGGAGGCTGTTCTCGGCGATCCTGCTGATGCGAAGGTCGTGGCCACATCGGCTAGAGAGGTGCTCGAGGAGAGGCTGCGCGACAGCCACAACGCCGGTGCGCGTGTCGAAGGACGGTTCGAGTATCGGTAGACGGTAGATGAGGGAGAGGATGACCGGGTGACGGCGAGCGCTGCTGAGGGGTTCGACCCAGCCTTCTTCGGCATGACCTGTGCCGGGGTCTTCCTGGTGATCAGCATTCTGGGAGTTGCCACCTATGTGGGCATGGCGCGCTTCGGTAGGGGCAGCCAGCAGGTTCGCGAGCGGGGGATTCCTACGGTAGGGCGGATCTTGGACGTGCGTCCTCGCAGGGTCCAGCGCGAGAGGGTCGTCAGAAGTGCTGATCACTCTCGAGGCGACTCCGCCAGAGGGAACACCCTACTCGGCTCCCTTCGACGCCCCCTACGAGGCGACGATTCGAGCAGCGCGCGACGAGGTCGACCTGGCCACGTATCAGCCAGGCGACGAGGTAGCGCTTCTGATGCACCGGGACGATCCCACCAAGTTCATCCTGGCCACACGCGCTGAGGCGCGGAGTTCCTCGGCCAGCGAGCGCGGGTAGCGGCGCAGCAGGATGAGCACCGCTCATCATTCCTGGAACCCCATTCGTCACAACCACCGGCCGTTCGTCCGTTCACTAACCCCCCCGGGCATCAGCAATGTGAGGTCTGTCACCGATGACCCTAGTGGCAATGCTCATCAGCACGGGGTTGGAGGTGTTCGACGATGGCGGACTGCGAATGCTTGGCAAAGTGCCCGTTCTTCAACGACAAGATGGCCAACATGCCCTCCATGGCGGAGATGATGAAGAATCGCTACTGCAGGGACGAGTACCATACGTGCGCGCGGTATCGTGTCTTCAAGGCCCTTGGCCGCGAAGCTGTTCCTCTCGATCTCTTCCCCAATCAGCCGGAGAACGCAGAAGTGCTGCTGGCCTCCGCCTGATCGACATCATGGTGCTTCGGTAGGTCTCCCGGACTGCAGGTGCGGCCAGGAGGGTACAAACTCGACAGACAACGTACCCGCTCTCTCGGGAGGCACCATGAGACGCTCGCTGATCGTCCTCGCTCTTATCCTCTCACTCGTCCTTCTTGTCGCGGTTGTCGGCTGTTCGAGTGATCCTGAGCCGGTCGAGCCGCCAGCTGAGACCGAGACCCAGGAGACCGCTCCGGAGGAGTCGACGCCTGAGGAGGCGGAGACAGACCCCGACATGGCGCTCGTCGAGAGCAAGTGCTCCCTGTGTCACACGACAGAGCGCGTGTACTCCGCCGACTACGATCGCTCGACGTGGGAGGCCACGATCGATCGCATGAAGGCCAACGGTCTGGTGATCACAGACGAGGAGTACGAGCAGATCGTCGTCTATCTCTCCGGCGAGTAGCCGCGAGAGCCGTCCTGTCTCACAGCCTGCGTCTGCAAGCAGAGTCGTGTTCGGTGCTGCGCCGGTCTCGGTCGGTGGCTATACTGTGCCCAGCCTGATGACAGCCACCGAGGGACGGGACGTACGTGGAAGGCCTGCTTGAGCTCCTGAGTCAGCCGAGTTCGTGGATCGCGATCGCAACGCTTTCCGTGCTCGAGATCGTGCTCGGCATCGACAACCTCGTCTTCATCGCCATCATCACCGAGCGCCTGCCCGAGAAGTCAGCAGTCGCTGGGACGTCGCGTGGGCCTGGGTGTGGCTCTCGTCATGCGCCTGATCCTGCTGTTCGCGATCTCGTGGATCATGGGGCTCACGACGACGATCGCCGAGTTCGACGTGTTGGGTCTACATGTAGCGATCACCGGCCGCTCGGTCATCCTGTTGCTCGGCGGTCTCTTCCTCCTGTACAAGGCCACGACCGAGATCTATCACAAGACCGAGCTCAAGGACGAAGAGGTCCACACCAGGGCCAAGACGGCATCGTTCGGTGTCGTCATATTCAACATCGCGATCATGGACCTTGTGTTCTCGCTCGACTCGGTCATCACCGCAGTGGGCATGGTGGACGAGATAGCACTCATGGTGATCGCCATCGTCATCGCCATGATCGTGATGGTCATCTTCGCCGATCCGGTGAGCAGCTTCGTGAACAAGCACGCGTCGGTCAAGATCCTCGCACTATCATTCCTGCTCATGATCGGCGTGTTGCTCGTTGCTGAGTCCTTCGAGGTGCATGTCCCGCGGGGCTACATCTACTTCTCGATGGCGTTCGCCCTTGGGGTCGAGGTCATCCAGATGCGATATCAGGCCAACATGGAGCGGCGGCAGGGCGCGAGACGGTCCGGGCCCGAGCAGAAGCCGGAGCACGAGCCAGCGTCCAACGACAGCTAGGCCTCCTGGTCGTCCCACTCCTCGAGGAACGCATCTGACACGACGAGCGTTCCTGCCCCTGGCAACACCGTGGCTTCGAATGGTGTGTTGGCGCCGATGTACTCACCGTCGTACTGGAGAGCGAGTTCGGGCTCGGCCTCGACGCGCACCTTGCGGCCACGCAGTACCTCAAGGCCCGGCGTCTTGTCAGAGAGATTGATGGCTCGCGAGGCGAGCGTCGTCCAGACAGCGGGGATGAGTTCGACGGCGTTGCGTGTCCTCACGATGATCACCTCGAAGAGGCCGTCGGCCGGGTCGCTGGTGCGGGAGAACGAGAGGTCGAACTTGAGGCGAGCGGCGTTGGCGACGAGTACCGCGATGCCATCGCGCTCCACTTCCTCGTCATCGAGAGTGAGCTTGAAGCGGGAGCGCGTGGGGGTGAGGTTCTGCAATGCTCCCACAAGGTAGGCGCCCCAGCCGACGGTGTGCTTGTACTCTCGGGCAGCGTCCATGATGGCTGCGTCGAACCCGGCTCCCGCCATGATCATGAACCCACGGCGCCGACGATCGGCTTCTTCTTCGAAGGAGCCGTCGGGCGAGCAGTCATCACCGGGGTTGAGGCACGTGAGTTCGCCGATGTCGAGTGAGCGTATCGCGCCGTGCGTCGTGAGGGCGGCGAGATCGAGCGGCTCGGTGGGCAGTCTCAGGTTGAGGGCGAGCAGGTTCGTCGTTCCCGCAGGGTAGGGGAGCATCGGGACGCCGCTGCCCCGAAGTGCGTAGCACACGCCGCTCACGGTCCCGTCGCCGCCGACCGCAACGACGCGATCGAACTCCTTGGCATCCTCGAGCATCGAGGCCATCGTGCGCTTCTTGCCGAGGAACCGGACCACGATCTCGCACTCAGCTCGGCCTAGAGCGCGCAGGTAGTCGTACAGACCTGCATCGGCCTGTCCAGACCTCAAGTTGACGATAGTCAGGATTCGCACGGGACTCCCGGAGATTCTGTGAATTGCCTGATAGATACGCTATCACGAACACATAGGTGCGGGTACGATGGCTCAGGAGAGATGAGGAGGCCACGTGTACGTCGACGATCCAGAAGCACTCGCAGAACTGACCGAGACCCTCAAGGGCTCCCGCTTCGTCGCGCTCGACACGGAGTTCATGAGAGAGAAGACGTACTTCGCCAACTTGTGTCTCATCCAGATCGCCACCGATGACGTGGCGGCCATTGTCGATCCGCTGGCCATCGACGATCTCACGCCGCTGTGGGATCTCCTTGCGGACCCGGAGATGACGATCGTGCTCCACGCTGGCGACCAAGACCTCGAGATCCTCTACCGCGAGATCGGATCGGTTCCCGGACCGGTGTTCGACACCCAGATCGCGGCGACGCTCGTCGGGCTGCCGCAGCAGGTGGGCTACGGGGCGCTGGTGGAAGAGGTCACCGGCAAGCGGCTCGAGAAGGGTGACACGTACAGCGACTGGGCCAAGCGTCCGCTCACCGAGCGCCAGATACAGTACGCGCTGGACGACGTGCGCTATCTGCCCGGAATCTACGAGATGCTGCGTTCCCGACTTGCCGATGAGGGCCGCCTGGCCTGGCTCGACGGCGACTTCGACCGTCTCGCGAGCGCTGAGACCTACGACCCGGACCCGGCTCTGCTCTGGAAGCGCGTGAAGCGTGCATCCTCCCTTGATCGACGAGGTCTGGGTGTTCTGCGCGAGCTGGCCGCGTGGCGCGAAGACGAGGCGAAGCGCCGCAACGTTCCTCGCAGGTGGGTCGTTGGCGACGAGAGCCTGGTCGAGATAGCTCGTCGACAGCCGCGCTCGCGGGAAGAGCTCGCTGCCGTGCGCGGGGTCTCAGACAAACTGCGCAAGTCGGCATACAACGACGTTCTCGGCGTGGTGGAGACTGGCCGAGCCGTTCCCGATGCGGATTTGCCTCGTCTGGAGAAGCGTAAGCGTCGGCAGGTGGAGATCGAGGGTCTGCCGGACCTCCTCTCGGCGGTCGTCAAGCTGCGTGCACGCGAGAACAACGTGGCCGTCCCTCTGTTGGCGTCGCGCAAGGACCTTGAGGCGCTTGCCGGAGGCGAGCGGGAGGGCAATCCTCTGCTCGAGGGCTGGAGGCGCTCGATCGTCGGTGATGAGCTCGTTGACGTCATCGACGGAAAGCTCTCGGTGCGCGTTGCCGGCGGGCGCGTCGTGATCGAGGGCGTTGGGGAAGGGGCACCCGGGACGTGACCATGTCGTACTGGTGGATACTGATCATCGGCCTGGTCCTTGGACTGGGCACGCAGGCCTGGGTCAACTCGGCGTTTCGGAAGTACAGCAAGGTGCCTCTGGGGACAGGGCAGACCGGCGCGCAGGTCGCACGCACGATGCTCGACTCCGACGGTCTGCACGATGTCCGGATCGAGCGTGTCGGAGGCCGGCTGAGCGATCACTACGATCCGCGGGACAACGTCTTGCGTCTCTCGGCCGATGTCCACGACGGGAGGTCCGTCTCAGCGGCTGGTGTCGCGTCACACGAGGCAGGACACGCTGTGCAGCATGCGAGAGGGTTCGTGTTCGCCGGGATACGCTCGAAGCTCGTCCCTGCGGCCCAGCTCGGCTCACAGCTGGCGTGGCCGATGCTCCTGTTCGGGTTCATCTTCAACTTCACGGGCCTCATCACGGTCGGGATCGTGTTCTTCGCTGCGGCCGTGCTGTTCCAGATCGTGACGCTGCCGGTGGAGTTCGACGCCTCTCGCCGGGCGATGGCGTCTTTGTCGGCGACGCCGGGGATCACGAGCGAGGAGAGTGCGGGTGCGAGAAAGGTGCTCACGGCGGCTGCCATGACGTATCTGGCTGCCGCGCTGGTCTCGGTCCTGCAGCTGCTGTACTTCATCGGAGTTCGCAACTAGACACGTCGGGGTCTGTCAGAGGCGCTTGCTAGAATCGCTTCCGGGGGGTGATCCGTTGGCCGAGGAACGCGCGTTCACTGTGACTGAAGCGATGAATGCTGCGCGGCAGGCGCTCGAGGGCGTCGCGGTGAGGGTCATCGGCGAGGTCTCCGAGTTCAACGACAAGCCCGGATACAAGGCTGCGTACTTCTCGGTCAGCGACGGGGATGCCGTCATGCCCTGCATGATGTGGCGTGACGCCTACGACGCATCAGGTGTGCGCCTCGAGTGCGGCGCGCTCGTGGAGATGTCCGGTCGGTTCTCAGCCTACGTGCCCAAGGGGCGCATGCAGTTCCAGGTGAAGCGCCTTGCCCTGGCTGGCGAGGGTGTACTGCGGATGCAGGTCGCCGCGCTTGCGCGCAAGCTCGAGAGCGAGGGTCTCACGCTCAGTGAACGCAAGCGCTCACTGCCCGCGTATCCGACACGCATCGCTGTTGTCACCAGCCCGCGAGGCAAGGCGATCCACGACGTGGTCCGTACCCTCAGGCGCAGGTACCCGCTCGCGGAGCTCCTGGTAGCTGGGGTCGCCGTCGAAGGCGCGGGCGCTGTCCGCGAGATCGTCAGCGGCCTCGAAGCGGCAGCGGACGCAGATCCTGACGTCATCCTTCTTGTCCGCGGCGGCGGCAGCTACGAGGACCTGATGCCGTTCAATGCCGAGGAGGTTGCACGTGCGGTCGCCGGTTCGCCCATGCCGGTGGTGACCGGGATCGGTCACGAGCCGGACACGAGCATCGCCGACATGGTCGCCGACGTTCGGGCCTCGACACCGACGGCCGCTGCTGAGACGGTCACGCCCTCCCTTGACGAGCTGCACCAGCGTATCGACAAGGGGTCGCGTCGGCTGGCCGGGGCGCTGAGACACCAGATCCAGGCGGTCGAGCACAGGATCGCCGCCATTGCATCGCGACCAGTGTTCCTCGAGGTGTCAGTGCTCCTGGGTCCGGCCGCACAGAGTCTGGACTTGGCGGCCAAGGCCCTGCAAGGCGCACTTCCGGCCCGTTTGCAGCGTGATGAGGACCGCCTTGAATATGCCCGCCGGGCTCTGAGAGCTGCAGGGCCTCGAGTCGAGCAGAGAGCTTCTGAGCAGGTTCGTCACGCTGCTGAGCGTCTTGAGGATCTCTCGCCCCTCAAGGTCCTGGGCCGGGGATGGTCGATGACCGTGGGTATAGATGGACGGACGATGATCACATCCGTCGAGCAGGTCACCCCAGGGGACAGCATCGGCGTGCGAGTGCGCGACGGCAGCATCGACTGTCGCGTGGAATCGGTGAACAGGGAGGACGATGATGACTGAGGAGAAGGCCTTGTCGCCCGAGGAGATGGCGTTCGGAGAGGCGCTTGCCGAGCTCGAGTCGATCGTGCAGGCCCTCGAGAGCGGTCAGCTCGAACTTGAGGAGAGTATGACTCGCTACGAGCGGGGGGTGGCGCTGCTTCGCGCACTGCAGAGCAAGCTCACCGATGCGCAGCAGAAGATCACGACGCTGCTCGGAGAGCTTGAGGTCGATGACGAATCAAGTGACGAGTAGTGTGCACGAGCAGCCCATGACGGGTACGCTCGTTAGTGGAGGAGTCTTGACGGCTGAGGAGGAACGAAGTGGATCAGTGCATCTTCTGCATGATCGCTAGCGGTGATATGTCGGCGCGCAAGGTATACGAGGACGACTATGTGATCGCCTTCGACGATATCGCTCCACAGGCGCCCGTTCACACGCTCATCATCCCGAGGCAGCACTACGCCAACATGAGCGATGAGCTTCCACCGGAGGCGATCACAGCGATCTTCTCCGCTGTTCCCAAGGTGGCGAAGATCAAGGGGCTCTCCGAGGACGGCTATCGAGTCATCGTGAACAACGGCAAGGACGCCAATCAGACCGTCGGCCATCTCCACGTGCACATCATGGGTGGCCGCACCATGTCACACGGAATGGTCAACTTCGAGGAGTGAGTACAACGGGTGACATAGCGATCATCACGGACAGCACCTCCGATCTGCCGCCCGAGCTGTGTGAGGAATACGGGATAACTGTGGTGCCTCTCTCGGTGACGGTGGGGGATGCGACCGTCGAGGACGGTACGTGGTCCATGGAGGAGTTCTTCGAGCGCATGAATGCGCAGCCCACGCTCCCCACCACGTCGCAGCCACCTGTCGGTGCGTTCGTCGAGGCGTACGAGCAGGCGCTGGAGACCGCGTCTGAAGTCGTGAGCATTCACATCTCCCACAAGCTCTCCGGGACCTTCTCTTCTGCCAAGCACAGCGGCTGAGTCGTTTGCAGGCAAGGTGCAGGTCGTCGACTCGCACAACCTGTCCTGGGGTCTCGGCCTGCAGGTGCTCGAGGCAGCCAGAGTCGCCGCCTCTGGTGTGAACGCTGACGCCGTCGTGAAGACGGTGGAGACTCTCCGCGAGCGATGCCAGCTCATCGTCGGTCTGGACACGATGGACAACATCGTCAAGGGCGGGCGTCTCTCGAAGACAGCAGGCAAGCTCGGTGGGATGCTGAGCGTCAGGCTCACGATCGAGGTCAAGGATGGGGAGATCGTTCTCTCTCGTGCAACGCGTGGCTCCAAGGCCGCCTTGGAGTACGGACTCAAGTGGATCGACTCCAAGATGGACGGTGCCACACGCGGGATGTTCTGCGTGATGCACGCGCTCTCGCTGGAGCGAGCGGAGTGGCTCAAAGAAGCCCTCGAGGAGCGCTACGACGTCGAGGAGATGCATTTCGTCGAGACCGGGACCGTGATCGCCACTCACACCGGGACCGGCTGGGGCGTCGCGCTCCTGCCGCTGGACTGAGCACGTGAGCGCTCGACGCTTCCCGATCACTCTCGAGCCCGCGGGCGTGACGGTGTGGGCAGAGGAGGGCAGCATCGTCCTCGATGCCGCGCGCAACGCCGGTGTGATGATTCCTGCGCCGTGCGGTGGCAGGGGCGTATGCGGCAAGTGCGCGATCAAGGTCACAGAGGGCACACCACCACCCCCAGACAGAGAAGAACAGGTAGGACTCAAGGCAGCGCCAAAGGGCGTTCGCCTCGCCTGCAGGATGCGTGTGAGCGGGCCACTCACGATCAAGCCCTTGGCCGGTGTGACGACCAGCTCGTCGGCTGGCGAGCCCATCGAGGATGAACCGCTCGTGGCGGGCGTCGATCTGGGGACGACCTCGGTCTCGGCTGTCGTCGTCGGAGAGCGCTCCGGTCGACAGCTCGGTCGAGGGACGGTGCCCAACAAGCAGGGCATGCACGGGGCAGATGTCCTCTCTCGCGTCGCAGCCGCGATGGCAGGCAACGAGTCGACTGTCCAGACGGCGGCCGAGGAGTCGGTGGCCGAGGCGCTGTGTGCGGCGTGTGGTAGTGCCTGCTCGTGCCTTGATGATGTCGTCCGCGTGGTCGTGGCGGGCAACAGCGTCATGGCCTCAGCGCTTCTGGGAGAGTCGCTCGAGGGCTTCTCGGCACATCCGTTCACAGCCCCGCTCGACACGGTTGGGTCGCTTCGATCCGGATGGCAGGGGAGCCGCTCGCTCGCCGATGGCTTCGCATCGATGGTTCTGCCGCCCGTCGCCTCGTTCGTAGGCGGGGACACGTCGGCGGCGCTCCTGGCAGCCGGGCTCATCGATGCGACCGACACCTGCATCATGGTCGACATGGGAACCAACGCCGAAGTGGCTGTTGCGGCAAGCGGCGCGCTGACGGTGACATCGGCCGCCGCCGGTCCCGCGCTGGAGGCCTCCGGCATTCGGAGCGGCGGGCCATACGGAGAAGGTGCCGTGACCGGCGTGCACATCGGAGATGACTCCGAGATCGAGCTGGACGTTGTCGGCCGAGGAACGCCCCTGTGGCTTGCGGGATCGGGTCTGATCGCCGTGATAGCGACCCTGCGGCGACTCGGACACCTCGATGCGAGCGGGGCGATGCACGAGGCCGGGCCTCTTGCCGGGAGCTTCACGATGGACGGCGAGATCAAGGCGGTATCGATCGGTGGGGCCCCCGGGAGCCCGATCGTGCTCACTCAGACCGATGTGCGGGCGTTCCAGCAAGCGAAGGCCGGTGTCGCGGCCGCACTCTACATGGCGGCCAAGGCAGCCCAGGTGAAGCCGCGCAAGGTGGCGCGGCTCGTGGTCACAGGAGCACTCGGGGGTGCGGCGGCAACTGCCGATCTCGTGGAGCTCGGCGTTCTGCCGGAGGACCTGGCAGGCGTGACCGAGACGCTCGAAGCGGCTGCACTCACGGGCGCCGGTATGCTCGCTACCGATCCGTCTCTTCTCGACAGCGTACTCGCGTACACGTCGCGAGCGAGTCATCTCGATCTGGCGGGGGATGCAGCGTTCTCGGACACGTTCATGTCCGCTCTGGCTCTGCAGCCCTACACGCTCAAGAAGGGATTCTAGCTCCGAAACTCTCTCAGGACGAGCGGAAGCCCTGGCCTTCGGGCCAGGGCTTCCTCATACCTTCCCTTTGCTACCCCTGAGTCTCGTGTGCGGGATCAATGCGAGGTCTGCCTGGGGACCTCTTCAACATCGCGATGCCGGTCGACGATGTCCCGCGTAGTCTGTGTCCCGGATTCCCCAGGACACGCTTTGTAGGGAAGGAAAACTATCGCACCTGAGAACAATAGTCGCCTGCGGCGCATATTGCAACATTTGTTACAGAACTTAGGCTCGTTCAGGGTTGTGTAGCGGAACTGCAGGTAGAAGGTGGTGAATCGGTGTGCAGCGGTCCAGATGGATGGACGGTTTCTCTCCAGAAGAGCTGGACTGCGCTCTCCGTCTGCCACCCACCGAGCGTATGATACCGCTGACCTGAACGACGGGGTCAGCTGGGCCTGTGATTTGGGTAGCATGGTGAATGCTATATCCGTGCCGGACTGGGCTCGTATGCACACACGGGGGATCGAGCGCAGCCGGTGGTGAGGGGCTTGTTCCCCTGTGGACGAGGAGCGAAGGAGGCCGTGTATGTCTGAAGAGTCGACCTCTATTGAATCGATGTCGAAGGAGTATCGCGTCGTCGAGCCGCCCGAGTGGGTCAAAGAGGGCGCGCACATCAAGTCGATGGAGGAGTACGAGGCGATGTACGACCGCTCGGTCGAGGACCCCGAGGGATTCTGGGCCGAGATGGCCGAGGAGTACCTGCTACTGGCACAAGAAGTGGGACAAGGTCCTCGAGTGGGAGTTCGACACTCCCAAGGTCGAGTGGTTCAAGGGCGGCAAGACCAACGTCGCCTACAACTGCGTCGACCGTCATCTCACGACGTGGCGCCGCAACAAGGCCGCCATCATCTGGGAGTCCGACGAGGGCCGCACGCAAGATCTACACCTACCAGTCGCTGTACTACAAGGTGTGCCGATTCGCCAACGTTCTCAAGAAGCACGGCATCAAGAAGGGCGACCGCGTCGCCATCTACATGCCGATGATTCCCGAGCTCGCCATCGCGATGCTCGCGTGTGCGCGCATCGGTGCGATCCACTCGATCGTGTTCGGCGGCTTCTCGGCACAGGCGCTGCGCGACCGCATCCAGGACTGCGAAGCCAAGATGCTCATCACGGCCGATGAGGGTATCCGCGGTGGCCGCATCGTGCCGCTCAAGGCCATGGCCGACGAGGCGCTGCTCGAGTGCCCCACGATCGACGACGTGTCGTCGTCGTCTCGCGCGCCCAGACGCGCGTGGACATGGAGCCGGACCGCGACGTCTGGTACCACGAGGAGGTCCGCGCCGCCGACATCTCGCAGCACTGCGACATCGAGTGGATGGATGCCGAGGACCCGCTCTTCATCCTCTACACGTCCGGTTCGACCGGCAAGCCCAAGGGCATCCTGCACACGACCGCGGGCTACCTGCTCTACACGACGCTCACGTTCAAGTACACGTTCGACTACCGCGACGAGGACGTCTACTGGTGCACCGCCGACATCGGCTGGATCACCGGTCACAGCTACATCGTGTACGGGCCGCTCGCGCTCGGCGCGACGTCGCTCATGTTCGAGGGCGTGCCCACCTATCCGGATGCCGGCCGCTTCTGGCAGGTCGTCGAGAAGCACGGCGTCAACCAGTTCTACACCGCGCCGACGGCGATCCGCGCGCTGATGAAGGCTCGGCGACGAGTGGCCGGCCAAGTACGACCTGTCGAGTCTGCGCGTCCTGGGCACGGTCGGCGAGCCGATCAACCCCGAGGCGTGGATGTGGTACTACAAGGTCGTCGGCAACGAGAACGTGCCGATCGTCGACACCTACTGGCAGACCGAGACCGGTGGTCACATGATCACCAACCTGCCGGCAGCCACGCCCATGAAGCCCGGCTCGGCCACTCGCCCGATGTTCGGCATCCAGCCGTCATCCTCAACGAGGACAAGACGCGAGACGCCGGACGGCTCCGGCGGCCGTCTCTGCATCAAGTACCCGTGGCCGGGCATGCTTCGCGGCATGTGGGGCGAGGGCGGCACGGAGCGCACCAAGGAAGTCTACTTCTCGCAGTTCCCCGGGATGTACTTCTCCGGCGACGGCGCGCGCAAGGACGAGGACGGCTACTACTGGCTCCTCGGCCGCGTGGACGACGTCATCAACGTCTCCGGTCACCGCATGGGTACCGCCGAGGTCGAGAGCGCGCTTGTGAGCCACGCAGGCCGTGGCCGAGGCCGCGGTCGTCGGCTTCCCGCACGAGATCAAGGGCGAGGGCATCTACGCCTACGTCATCCTCAAGGGCGACGCAGACCGCCGACGACGATCTGTACAAGCAGCTCATCGGTCACGTGCGTCAGGAGATCGGTCCGATCGCAACGCCGGACCACCTCCACTTCGTGCCGGAGCTTCCCAAGACGCGCTCGGGCAAGATCATGCGCCGCATCCTGCGCAAGATCGCCGCAGGCGAGACCGACATGAACGCGTTCGGCGACATCTCGACGCTGGCCGACCCGAGCATCGTCCAGAAGATCCTCGATACGAGGCCCGCCGACTAGATCCAGAGAACCCGCAGGTCATTTCACATATTCACAAGCGACCTGTGAAGGACATGCGAGGCCCCGCCGCCCCAAGAGGGCGCGGGGCCTCGTTCCGTGGTAGACTGTACAGGCGTTTTTCGCCCGACCTGAGTCTCGAAAGGACCCCCCTCACATGGCCTACAACGACCTCTTCTTGCGCGCGTGCCCGCAACGAGCAGACCGAGCGCACGCCCATCTGGATGATGCGCCAGGCCGGCCGCTACATGGCCGAGTACCGGGCCATCCGCGAGAAGCACGGCTTCCTCGAGATGTGCCAGCACTCCCGAGCTTGCCGTCGAGGTGACGATGCAGCCGGTCGATCTCATCGGTGTCGATGCGGCGATCCTCTTCTCCGACATCCTCGTCTCCGTTCCACGGGCATGGGACTCGATCTGGAGTTCGCCAAGGGCGAAGGTCCCGTCATCCACAACCCGATCCGCTCGGCCGCCGATGTGGACAAGCTCGGGGTCGCCGATCCGATCGAGGACACGGGCTACGTCATGGAGGCCATCAAGATCCTGCGTGGCGAGCTCGAGAACAAGGTGCCGCTGATCGGCTTCGCGGGCGCTCCGTTCACGCTTGCGAGCTACATGATCGAGGGTCGGCGGCACGCGCGACTACGAGCAACGCCAAGGCGACTCATGTGGGACGAGCCCGAGCGCGTGGGACAAGCTCATGAACAAGTCACGGCCGACACGGTCATCGCGTATCTGCAGGCACAGATCGATGCCGGTGCTCAGGCCGTACAGGTCTTCGACAGCTGGGTCGGCTTCGTCGCTCCGCGCGACTACGAGCTCTACGTGCTGCCGCACACGCACGCGCGTCATCGCGGAGGTCAAGGCGCACGGCGACAAGGTGACCGATGACGGCGTGCCCGTGATCCACTTCGCCAACGGAGCGACGTCCATGCTCGACCTGGTGCCGCAGGCCGGTGGAGACGTCGTCGGCGTCGACTGGCGCATCGACATCGCCAAGGCGATGGACATCGTGGATCGATCCGAGCTTCGCGCTCCAGGGCAACATCGATCCGATGGCGCTCTTCGCGCCGGAGGATGAGCTCGAGCGCATGGTCGTCGACATCCTCGAGGCGGTCGGCACGCGACCCGGGCACATCTTCAATCTGGGTCACGGCATCCACAAGACGACCGATCCCGACAAGGCCCGCGCACTGGTGCGGCTCGTCCACGAGCACTCCGAGCGCATCCGCGCCGGAGCCTAGGGCGAGGCGACTGGACACACATGGCGGAGACCTCTCGTACGGGCGTGCTGCTGACAGGTTTCGGGGGACCGGACTGCCTCGAGGCCGTCGGCCCCTTCATGACCAGTCTCATGCAGCGCGAACCCTCGCCGGAGATGCTGGAGCGGGCACAGGCCAAGTACGAGGCGATCGGCGGCTGTTCGCCGCTCACCCCCATAGCCGAGGAGATCGCGGCCGCTCTCGAGACCGACGTTGTCTGCCGACGGGTGATGTCGGTGCCGGTACGCGTCGGGATGCGGTACTGGGCTCCCTACATCGAGAACGCGATGGCCGATCTGGTGGAAGCCGGATGCGATCGTGTCGTCATGACCTCGCTGTCGCCTTTCGAGTCCAAGGTGGCATGCGGCGCCTATCGTGAGGCCGCTGCTGCCGTCGCAGAGGAGATCGACCTCACCGGCGTCTGCGAGACGCCGTCACTGCACACGGCGCCGGAGTTCCGAGCCTTCCTCGGCGAGGCGTGTCGTCGCGCTCTGGAGACCTCTGAGGCGGACGAGGCCCCTCGTGGTGATGACGGCGCACAGTCTGCCCGTGTCCGACCTGACCGACGATGACCCCTACGTCGGCGGGCTGCGCGAGGTCAGCGAGGAGGTCGCCACGCTCGGCCGGTCTTGGCGCAGGAAGCGATCTGGCTCGATGGCGAACTCCTGCCAGGGAGTCGCTTCCTTTGGCAGCTGTGGAGGCGAGACGCCATGGCTGCTGGCGTATCAGTCGAAGGGCATGAGGCCGGGCGAGTGGCTCGGGCCGGACCTCGGCGATGTCTTCGCTGCGGCGAGTGCTGCAGGATTCGACGGCGTCGTCGTGTGCCCAGTCGGGTTTGCGACCGACCACATGGAGACCCTGTACGACCTCGACATCGTGGCCAAGCGAGACGCCACGGCTGCGGGGCTGCGCTTCGTACGTGCGGACGTTCCCAATGCGTCACCGGAGCTCATCGAGGGGTTCGCGAGGCTCGTTCGACCGATGCTGTGAACATCAGCGGGGACCGCCCGCTGTGCGCGATGATCTGACAGATGCCCGGGAGCCTGGTCGGGCAGGCGGATGCCGGTCCGCCGAGATGGAGAAGTGGGACACACATGAAGCACATCGTCATCATTGGCGGCGGAGCCGCTGGCCTGGGCGCCGCATACAAGGTGAAGAGAGCTGCCGACGAGGGCAACGACGTCGCCTTCACGCTGGTCGAGAAGGATCCTCGTCTGGGCGGGAAGATCGCCACCGAGACCGTCGCCGACGAGTGGGGCGGCAGACGGAGAGCCGTTCATCGTCGATGGCGGCCCTGACTGCTTCCTGACCTCGAAGCCCGCCGTACATCGTATCGCCAAGCTCATGGGGACCTTCGAGGACGAGCTCCCCACCGACGACTCCCGCAAGAAGACACTCATCCTCTCTCGCGGAGCACTCCACGAGATGCCCGATGGCGTCATGATGTTCGCGCCCACGAAGTTCTGGCCGTTCGTGACCACGGGCCTGTTCTCGTGGCCCGGCAAGATCCGCATGGGCATGGACCTCGTTCGTCCCGAAGAAGAAGGTCGCCGGAGGACGAGCGCAACGACGAGACGCTCGATCACTTCATCCGCCGCCGCATGGGACGTGAGTGCCTCGAGCAACCTTGCCGAGCCGCTGGTCGGCGGCGTGCACGCCTCCGATCCCAAGAAGATGTCGCTTGCGGCGACGTTCCCGAACCTGCTCGACATGGAGCAGGAGCACGGCAGCATGCTCAAGGGCTTCCTTGCGATGCGAAGAAGGTCGATGAGATGCGCAAGAAGTACCCGCAGAAGCCAGGGGCAAAGCCGCGCACGTTCTTCACCTCGTTCAACGCCGGCATGCAGTCGATGACCGACGCGATGGCCGAGGCCGCTGGGTCCGCGTCCATGAAGACGGGTGTCGGGCGTCGAGGCCCTGGCGCGAGACGGTGAGGGCTGGAAGGTCACGCTCGACGATGGGCAGACCCTCGATGCAGACGCCGTGATCGTCGCCACCGAGAGCTGGGCGGCCGAGCCGCTCATGCGCGACGTCGATCCGACGATCGCGGATGCGCTCTGAGCAGGATCGAGGCGAGCTCCTCGGCGACGGTGTCTGTGGGCTTTCGCGAGGACGAGGTCGGGATCGACATGGATGCCTTCGGCGTCCTGTGCCCCATCGTCGAGAAGCGCTCGCTCATGGCCGCCACGTACTCGTCGACGAAGTGGCCGGGCCGCGCGCCCGAGGGCAAGGTGCTCATGCGCGGGTTCGTCGGCGGACCTCAGAACCAGAAGATCATGGACCTCTCCGATGAGGAGCTGGTCGACGTGGTCGTCTCGGAGATGCGCGAGATCCTGGGCGTGAAGGGCGAGCCGCTGTTCAGCCGTGTGTTCCGCTGGAACCTCGGCATGCCTCAGTACACGATGGGTCACCTGGACCGCGTCGAGCTGATCGAGAACCGGAGCGAGAGCATCGCCGGACTCGCGCTAGCCGGCGGCTCGTATCGCGGCGTCGGCATCCCCAACTGCATCGAGAGCGGGGAGCGGGCGGTCTCGAAGGTCCTTGGCGACTGGGACATCGCGCTGGCCGAAGACGAGGTCGAGGAGAAGCGCGTCTACTAGGGTCCGGGCGAGGGCCCGTCCTCGTCGGCGGGCGTCTCACACGAGGCGTCCGCGCATGTGGGCAGGCGCAGCAGATAGACTGTCACGCCCGCGGCGATCAGCAGGATGATGATGTCGGCCACGGGCACGGGCACGAAGAAGACGGTCGAGATGATGACGCTGCCCCACAATGTCGCCGATCGCTATCACCTTGGTCTTGCGCGTGAGACCTCGCCCCGCAAGATAGTCTTCGATGTGCACCCCGAAGATCGGGTGATCGACCAGCCAGCCGTGAAGGCGTTCTGAGCTTCTGAGGAAGCACGCGGCGGACAGTAGCACGAACGGGGTCGTCGGCAGGACAGGGATGAAGAGGCCGATCGCTCCAAGGCCGAGCGAGATCCATCCGACCGTGAGCAGGAAGATCTTCACGACTGAGTGCCGAGGACTACCTCGGCGATCTTGTCATGCAGTGCCGGGTTCGCGGCGATGATGCCGGTGCTCGCGGGCGACCAGGGCTCGCCGTCGATGCCGGTCACGCGAGCACCCGCCTCGCGGCAGATCACCACGCCTGCGGCCATGTCCCAGGCCTTCAGTCCGAACTCCCAGAAGCCGTCGGCGCGCCCGGCTGCGACGTGCGTGCAGTCGAGGGCGGCCGAGCCATCTCGCCTCACGCCGTGGATTGGCAGTCGCATGAAGCGGCCGAGAATCTCGTGCTGGCGGTCGAAGAGAGCACCTCTGTCGTAGGGGAATCCGGTGACTAGCATGGCGCTCGTGAGTTCCTGCACGTCAGCACAGTGCAGAGGTTGGCCGTCAAGGTGTGCTCCAAGCCCCTCTGCGGCCGAGAACATCTCGTCTGCAGGGACGTTGTAGACAGCACCGGCGACCGGAGTGCCGCCGCGTAGCAGGGCGACGGAGACGGAGTAGAACGGATAGCCGTGAACGAACGAGGCGGTGCCGTCCAGCGGGTCGACGACCCAGACCTCCTCGTCGAGCAGATCGCCCTGAACGACGCCTGCCAGCCCGTAGACCTCGTCCTCTTCGATGACGAAGCGCGCATCGGGTAGATTCGCGGCGATCGCCCTGGCCACGGCGACGCCAGCCTCGACATCGGCCTCCGTCACGAAATCGGTTGCCGTCGCCTTGTGGCGGACTTCGCCGTAGTCGGCTACCCTTGCCCGAAGAACCTCGCCGCCGGCACGCGCGGCGTCCGTGGCAAGCGTGAGCATGCGCTGCATGCGGAACTCCCTTCGGGAATAGGTGAGTAGGCTCGGCACAGTATACCCATCGCAGAACGACGTGGAGGTCCAGCATGTTCCATGACGGCTTCGGCACACCGCTCACACCCGAGATGGCAGATGAGCTCCGCTCTCGTGCCAACGCCTCCCGCGGGACGATCCTGACCGCCACATCGGTGGCCGCCTCAGGGCATCCTGGCGGCTCGATGTCCTCGATGGAGATGTACGCGCTGCTGTTCTCGTGCGCTCGCGTTCGTCCCGACGAGCCTCGCTGGCCCGGTCGCGATCGCATCGTCGTGAGTCACGGGCACACCTCACCCGGGGTCTACGCGTGCGCTCGCCTCGGCAGGCTTCTTCCCCGCAGAGGAGGTCGAGTCGCACTTCCGACAGGCCGGGATGCGTCTTCGAGGGCCATGTGGAGCGCTCGGTCCCGGGCGTGGAGTGGAGCACGGGCAACCTAGGACAGGGTCTCTCGGCAGGTGTCGGGATGGCGCTCGGGGCCCGCATGACCGGGCTTGGCTGGCATACGTACGTGGCGATGAGCGATGGCGAGCAGCAAAAGGGCCAGATCGCCGAGGCACGCAGGCTGGCGATCAAGGAGGGGCTCGTCGACATCACCGTCGTCGTGGACCTCAACGGCATTCAGATCTCGGGCAGGACCGAAGACGTCATGCCCGTCGCAGTGTCTGAGGATTTCGCCGCGGACGGCTGGCGAGTGATCGAGGTCGATGGACACGACGTCGAGGCGCTCTACGCTGCGTTCGCAGACGCCGAGGCCGACAAGGACAGCCCTGTCGCCATCGTGGCGGAGACGGTGATAGGCAAGGGCGTCTCCTTCATGGAGGGCAAGGAGGAGTTCCACGGACGCGGCCTCAAGCCCGATGAGTATCAGGCCGCCATGGCCGAACTCGGCCTGGTGCCTGTGCTTGACGAGGCGCGCGGGCGTCGCGAGGGGTCCGTAGAGACCGCAGAGCTCGATCACCTGACTCCGGCCACTGCCCGTTGCCGAGGGTACGCCGCGGACCTACGGGCCGGATGAGAAGACCGACAATCGCTCGGCGTGGGGCAAGGCGCTCGTGGACATAGCGGACGCGAATCCGGACCTGCCAGTAGCGGTGCTCGACTGCGACCTCGCTGTCTCGGTGAAGACCGATGGCTTTGCCGCCGCACACCCCGAGGGCTTCATCCAGTGTGGCGTAGGGGAGCACAACGCGGCCACCGTCGGCGGTGCGCTCTCGACCTGTGACACACTGACGTTCTGGTCAGACTTCGGTGTCTTCGGCTGCGATGAGACCTACAACCAGCAGCGGCTCAACGACATCAACGGTGCCGCACTGAAGCTCGCGCTGACCCACTGCGGCATCGATGTGGGCGAGGACGGCAAGACGCACCAGTGTCTCGACTACGTCGGGGCGTTCCGGGAGTTCTTCGGCTGGAAGGCGATCGTGCCGGCAGATCCCAACCAGACCGACCGGGCGGTGCGAGCCATGGCTGCCCTGCAGGGCAATGTCGCTCTCTCGATGGGCCGCAGCAAGCTTCCATGCATCCTCGACTCAAGTGGAGCGCCCGTCTTCGGCGACGGCTACACATTCGAGTACGGTCGGATCGACACGGTTCGCGAGGGTAGCGACGTCGTCATCCTCGCCATGGGCACGCCTGTCGGCAGCGCGGTCGCAGCGGCCGATGCACTCACCGAAGAAGGCATCAGCGTCGGCGTCGGCGTCGTGTCCTGTCCACTGCATCTCGACGACGCGTGCGATGGAAGCGGCAGCAGCAGCTCCCGTCATCGTGACAGTCGAGGACCACGGCGTGCGGACGGGGCTGGGCGCATCGGTGGCGGAGTGGCTGAGCGGTCACGGCTCCGCGTCCCGACTGGTCCGCATGGGGCTTGACGGCTATCAGCCAAGTGGGGCAGCCGCCGATCTCTACGCCCAGGCCGGCCTGGATACGAACGGTATCGCGGCGAAGGTGCGTGCAGAAGCGGCGGGCTAGATAGCGTCGTTTCGAGGAAGCCGTTCGAGTCGGGCGAGAGGCTTCGGGGTGCGCGCGTGGATCAGCCGCCGCTACTCGGGCTCGAGCGCTTCGCTCGGCATGTCGGTGACGCGACGGATCGCTTCGAGTATGCCGCCCTCCACGGAGGATCCTTCGCGCAGCTGCGGGGTCACGCCTCGCTCAGCTAGGACGTCGAGTACCGCGCTGACCGCATCTGGCAGAGCTGCCTCGACCGCGTCCGTGAGCTCGGTGACCCACTGTTCGATGCGCTCGATCTGCACGCCGATGAAGTCGACATCCAGCTCGATGCCGGTCAGCGTCGCGGCCGCCAAGACATCGCTGAGCTTCTGGTCATGCAGAGAGTGCATCACCTGGCTGGAGGCCATGTCATCCGGCTCCATTCTCACGATCGTCCCCGCTGGATATCCGGTTCCATCGACAGCGTCGACCACGAGCATGTACTCGCGGTCCTTGAGGAGATGGATCATGCCGACCCCCATGGTCCCTGCGTCAACGACCTCGACGCCTGGGCCGAAGTCGAAGCAGGTCATGAGTATCTCGACGACGCGGACCCCCACGCCTTCGTCGCCCATGAGGGGGTTGCCGACTCCGAGTACGAGAACGGGGTCGACAGCGGATTCGGTCATCTCGGATGGCCCCTTCCCGCAGAGCGTGTTCCGCGTCTGCTTCGTCGATCGCCGACGATGGATCCGAGAAACAGGGAAGGGCCCCGGAGGACCGGGGCCCTTCCTCGGACTTCACGTGCGTGAGACGCTACTCGCTGTCCCCGACGATGTTGCCGTTGCTGTCGATCTCCAGACCGGGAGACTCCTTGCCCCAAAGCATGAGCTTGGCGGGTCCGAGTCCGTAGATGCTCGACAGGTACGCGTGGATGAGCGTGAACATCACCATGACCCACATGCCGAAGTAGTGGATGATGCGCATGTTCTGCGGACCACCGACCATCTCGAGGTTGCCCTGGATCCAGGAGTTGTCCAGGTATGGGCCGTACAGACTGAATCCGGTCCACGCCATGAAGGCGATGAGGACCGGAACCAGAACGTACGAGATCTTCTGAAGCGTGTTGTACTTGCCGTGGATCGGCTTGGTCTTCCTCATGAACAGGTAGAAGGCGAGCTGAGGGAAGAGCGTGCCCCGGTTGGCCTTCTGGGGGAGCCAGCACTTGATGTCGGTATCGACCTCGCGGCTACCCTGGGTCGCCGGATGTCTTCACTGTGAACAGGAAGATGATCCGGATCACTGCGTTGATGATCAGCGTGTACATGAAGAAGAAGTGTGCTCCACGGGCCACACTCATGAACCCCGAGAAGAAGGGGTAGTGGATGTAGAAGCCCGTGAAGGCCAGCACCACGATGGCGATCAGGTTGATCCAGTGGGTGACGATCATAGGCGTCGGGTGCTGCTCACGATAGTGCGCTAGATGTCCCATGCCTACTTCACCCCCATCGGCTTGGTGTGGAGTCGTGCTTCCTTGCCTGTTTTCGGTTCAGTCACGTGAACCGCGCATCCGATTCAAGGATCGAAGCTGCGTGCGACGCGAACCACGTTGAGCGGCTTCTCCGGATCTGCGACCGGTGTGCCGATGAGAGCTTCCTCCATCGGACCGCGGACGCCGTCGGCATCGCGAGGTGCGCTGTTCCACGTCGTCGGGGCGACGACCTGGTAGCGACTGATCTTGCCACCGGTGACCGACATCCAGTGGGCAACGGAACCACGAGGTGCCTCCCACAGACCGACGCCATCGCCATCGACGACGTCGTGAGGTTCGAAGAGCTTCACGTCGCCGCCCTTGATGGCCTCGATCAGCTCCATGAGCTGCTCGACGGTGATCTGCGCCACATACGCGGTCTCGAGGTTGCGAGCTGCCACGCGGCCGAGGAGGGAGAGCAGGACCTCCGGCTGGCCGGGAACCCCGAGCGCTGCAAGGGTGCCGTCGATGAGATCGACGACGGGCTTCACGCCGCTGAGATAGGCGATGAACATGCGCGCGAGCGGACCGACCTCCATCGGCTTGTCCGTCATAGCGGACGGCCTTGCCCCAGGAGTACTTGCCGTCGGTGCTTGGCTCCGTGAACGCTGCGCTCGTCTCGCCCTCGGCGGGATTGAGGCCTGACTCGGAGTCGTACCAGGAGTGCTCGACGTACTCGTTGACGAGCGTCGGGTCCGAGTCCTTCACGGTGAAGTCGCCCATGACGACGCCGGAAGGCAGGAATCGGTCGCTGCGCTCGCGACTCTCGGACTCGAAGACACCCCATGACAGGAAGTTGCCGACGCCCTTGCCGAACGTGGTGGCCGGCAGGTAGTACGGCGCGATGGCGAGCGTGTCGGGGATCATCGTCTTGTTCACGAAGTCCACGACATTGAGCAGACGGAAGAGGACATCGTCGATCTTCTCCTCCGTGGGCACGAACGCGGTACCACCGTTGATCGATGTCATGAAGTGCGGGAACTTGCCACCCATGATCGCCGATGATCTGCGCCGCTTCGGCCTGGACCTTCAAGGCCTCCAGGTAGTGAGCGACGGCGATGAGGTGGAGTTCGGCGGGCATGTCCTGTGCGTACTCGGGATGGCCGAGCCAGCCGTTGGTGAAGATAGAGAGCTGGCCGCCTTCCACGAGAGTCGAGCAGACGCTCCTGAACGCCGGCGAAGTCCGCCGTCGTCGTGCCAGCAGCCTGCGCGAGAGCGTAGGTGTCGGCGATGTTGGCCTCGAGCGCCTTGGCGGGATCGACATAGTCCAGCGCGGCAAGCGTGTAGAACCACAGGATGTGGCTGTGGAGGTACTGCGCGCCCTCGATGATGTTGCGCACGATGTCGCGCTCCGTCGGGGATGGTGAGATCGTACACGCTCTCGGCAGACATCGTGGAGGCGTGACCGTGTGAGATCGGGCACACGCCGCAGATACGCTGCGAGACATAGAACGCGTCTTGCGGCCGGCGGTCCATGAGGACCGTCTCCATGCCGCGGTACAGGTTGTCTGAGACCCAGGCGTCGGTCACGACACCGTCGGTGACCTCGACCTCGACTCCCATGTGTCCCTCGATCCTGGTCAGAGGATCGACTACGACTTTCTCGGTCGCCACTACTCATCGCCTCCCTTCTTCTCCTTGGCCACGAACTCTTCCTCGCCGTCGTACGTGGCGTTTCCACGGCCTGTCGCCTTGACTGCGACACCGTGAACGAGGAGTGCTGCAGCGACGACACCGGTCACGGCGCCGCCGATCTGGACCGGCTGCAGGACGTTGTCGCTCACGTTCAAGTCGTGGAGGCGGTCCAGGACGGGCAGGTTCATGTCCACCCAGTTGTAGGTGCCGCCCGCGATCGGGTCGGCAGTCCCGCAACCGATGCAGGGCGATCCGGACTCGACACACCAGCTGACCTTGTCGTTCCAGCGAACGATCGGGCAGTTCGTCCAGGTCGTCGGGCCCTTGCAGCCCATCTGGTACATGCAGTAGCCCATGCGCTTCTTCGGCAGAGCCGAACTCCGTAGACGAACTCACCGTTCTCGAAGTGGCCTCGGCGCGGGCAGTTGTCGTGGATGGTCTGTCCGAAGATCAGCTTGGGACGATTGAAGTCGTCCAGCTCGGGCAGGCGCTCGAGCACCAGGTAGTCGACGACCATGGCCACGAGCCACTCGGGATTGACCGGGCACGTGGGCAGGTTGATGACGGGCGTCTCGATGTCCCGTGTCGGTCAGGAACTTCTGGACGCCGGTTCCATCGGCAGGGTTGGGTCTGCCCGCGACCCAGCCGCCGTCGACCGCACACGAACCGACGGCGATGACGGCCTCGGCGCTCGCCGCAGCCTCCTCGAGGATCTCGAGACCGGTCCTGCCGGCGATCCTCAGGGTGTTGCCGTCCTCGCCCTGCATGACCGTGCCCTCGTAGACCAGCACGTAGCCGCCGGCCTTGATAGTGTCTTCGGCAGCCTTCTCGGCGTCCTCGCCCTGAGCCATCATGACCGTCTCGAAGTAGTTCACCGACAGGATGTCGAGAACGATGGTGGCCACGTCGGGGTCGAAGTTCTGGGCTGTGGACTCGGTGCAGCCTGAGCAGCTGCCGCCGTTGAACCAGAGCGCCGGCTTGAGCTCGGCACCCAGTGCCACAGCCGACGCGATCTGAGGCACGTAGGCCTCGGATAGGCCGAGCAGCGCTGCGATCGACCCGCAGTACTTGAGGAAATCGCGACGCGACACACCGCGGCTCGCAAGCTGCTCGTACAACGCGTCGTGGTCCTCATGCGCCATAGCCGTACACCTCCCTCTTGCTTGACAACGATTCGGTCCCTTCTGGCACCTGATGCCGCGATCCAGGCAGGCATCAGGTGCGGACTATCTGGTGCGGCATCCACTCCTCTCGCGAACGCTGTGCGAAAGAGTCGACGGCACGGAGAGACCGCGCCGCGGGCATCGAGATGCGCGGGCGGGCGCTCGGTCCAGGCTGCAGCGCGGCGCGGGCGATCGAGAGAGGTGAGGGGAGAGGAGAGGAGATGGGGGAGGTGTATCCCGGGGTTGGCTGGTTGCAGCGCCCCCGTGTGGTGTTCGACATGCTGGCGCGCACTTGCGCCATCAGGCCTGTTGGACCCACGCGCGTGATGACCCCCATCGATGCGTCCCGTCCCATTGAAGTGGCCCGTCATCAGATAGCAACGATGCCGACCCCTTCGAAGATACATTCTACGAGTGTATGCCCGCTGTTGCCAGCGCCAATCGGCATAATGCGACAAACAGAACCGGGCGCTCAGAAGCGGGACGAGAGCGGGGTCGCTGGTCCGAGACCGGGCTCCAAGGCCGCGAGCGGGAATAGACAGGACAGGGGACTACCAGGAACTCAAGAGTTGGCGGAGAATGTATGATGCGTGTAGGCCGCCAACCTACGAGTGTGTTCCGCCTGGGGAACGAGGAACAATGTCGACCGGTGCATCGAGTGGGCTCGTCATCGACGTCAGGGGACTGACGCCCGGTTTGAGGCGCCCGCTCCTCTTCACCGTCGTGGACCGTCTGCTTGAGCTCGAGGCCGACGATTCGCTCGTTGTGATCTGTGACCATGAGCCGGCTGGCCTCGGCTATCAGCTCGACCTTCGCAAGGAGAGCAAGGGCCGCTTCGAGTACTTCTACGATCAGCGCATGGACGGTGCGTGGGTCGCTCTCATTCGCCGGAAGTCGTCGTAGACTCCTCGTCGGAGCACGTGCGCCTGATCAGGTCGGCCACATCGTTCATGTCTCCTCGGTAGTCCGCCACGGCATCGGGGTCGCTGCCGACGTAGAACGTCTTCATCCCGATATCGGCTGCGGGCATGTCCAGCTGCGCGTCATCGCCCACCATCAGGCACTCAGAAGGATCGACATCCAGCATCTGCGCAACCTGGCGGTAGTACTCGGCATGTGGCTTGGACGCCGTCATCATCTCGTAGGAGGTTATGGCCGATGCGCGTTCGCGATCGATCCGTGCCCATGCAAGGCGATGCTCGATCGCTCGAGCCGGGAAGATCGGATTGGTGGCGACGGCCACAGCGAGACCGTGCTCGAGTGCCGCGTTCCAGGCATCGTGCGCCCCCGACCGCGGGCCGAGATCTGCGCCAAGACCCGGGAACACGTCCTCATAGAAGGCGTCGAAGGCATCCCAGTGCTGTTCGATGTCGACGCCAGATTCTTCGCGGAAGGCCTCAACGAACACGGTTTGGTTGGTGACCCCGGGATGCACGTTCATCATCGCGTTCGTGGCGCGCATGATGCCCTCCATCGCTCTCGGCACCTGCTGAGGGTCATCCACCACAGCGGTCATGGTCTCAGTGAGCGCAGTGAAGTATGTGCGGAGGAACGCGTCGATGTCGATATCGAGCAATGTCCCGTCGAGATCGAAGAGAATAGCGCGCATGGGTCTCCTTGGGGAATCTACAAGGTGCGGGGCGCGGACATCGTAGCACGGGGGGCGTTTCTGCTGTCTTGACCCCGCATACCCCAGAGGGTATCCTGTCGCGCAGTGCGACTGATACCCCCATGGGCATGCTTCTTGCTCTGGAACCTGCGAGATTCGTTTCACAAGCGATGCCGGTCTTGGAAGGGAAGAGAGCGATGGCTGCGGTCAGCGACAAGGTAAGTCAGAAACTGGAGGACATCTTCGGCGATCGGATGCGGACCGACCGCGTCGAGCGCAAGATGTACTCGTTCGATATCGGTGCGATGCCCAGCATGGTCGGGCCGTTCGTGGCGACCGGCGTGGCCGGTGCCGTTGTTCGGCCGGAGTCCGAGGAGCAGATCGTCGCGCTCGTGAAGCTTGCGCAGAAGGAGCGCTTCGATGTCGTGCCGCGCGCATGGGCCACGTCGGGCTACGGCGGCGTTCTGCCCAAGACCGGGGCCGTCGTCGTCGACATGTCGGGGATGAAGGACATCCTCGGCGTCGACCGCAAGGACCTCACCGTCACCGTGCAGGCCTCCGCGATCTGGGAAGAGATCGAGCGGGAGCTCAAGAAGGACGGCCTGGCCTTGAGGCTGTACCCATCATCCGCGCCCGCTTCGAGTGCGGCAGGCTGGCTCGCACAGGGTGGAGCGGGATTCGGTTCGTACGAGTACGGGACCTTCAAGGACAACGTGGTCTCCGCTCGGGTCGTGCTGCCCTCAGGTGAGATCAAGGTCTTCGAGGGCGACGAACTCATGAACCTCGTGGCGGACGCTGAGGGCATCACTGGCATCATCACCGAGGTCACCGTCCGAATCCGCCAGGACGAGCCAGAGGTCGTGCGGGCGATCGCGTTCGACGACTCCTACGCACTCGGCTCTGCGCTGCGTGCGATCTCGGAGCAGAAGCTGCCGGTCTGGTCGATCACGTTCCTCAACCCGGAGTCCATCCGGCTCAAGAAGCAGCTGCCGCATCGTCACGGCCATCCGTACGAGATGGAGCACGAGCACTTCGAGCCGGACATTCCCGAGAAGTACATCGCTGTCATCGCGTATCCGGAGTCACGTCGCGAAGCGATCGACCCTGCGCTTGAGAAGATCATCGCCGCCTCGAAGGGCGAGGACCTGGGCCCCGAGGCAGCCGAGCACGAGTGGGAGCTGCGGTTCGCGCCCATGCGTCTCAAGAGGATCGGGCCATCCCTTGTTCCTACCGAGGTCGTGGTGCCGCTGGATCAGATGCCGGATGTTCTGGCCGAGATCGGCAAGAAGATCAAGCAGCCGTTCATTCTCGAGGGCATGCACTCCAAGGGGGACCAGGTCGTCCTCCTCGGCTTCATCCCTCATGACGAGCGCAGCTTCTCGTTCAACCTCGCGTTCGCTCTGTCGCTGTCGGTCATCAAGATCGCCAAGGCTCACGGCGGCTCGGCGTACTCCACGGGTGCCTACTTCCGCCGGGAGGCCGACTCGGTCCTCGGCAAGGACAAGGTGCGCGCCCTCTCCTCATACAAGAAGCAGGTCGACCCCGGTGAGCGTCATGAATCCGGGCAAGGTCCTGGGCTCTGGCGTGATCGATGCGCTGATGGGTACGGCGACTGCGTTCGAGCCGATCATCCGGCCCGTGGCCAACGCGGCCAAGCCGCCGGAGCGTCACGAGGACCTTGCGAAGGGCAAGAACGGCATTCCCGGCGAGGTCGCCTTCATGGCCTATGCCTGTGCGCGCTGCGGCTACTGCGTGCCGACGTGCGAGCAGTACTCCGGGCGTGGCTGGGAGTCGCAGTCCCCGCGCGGCAAGTACGCGTATCATCCGTGAGGTCCTCGAGGGCAGGGAGAAGTTCGGCCGCAAGGAGGTAGACACGCAGCTCGTCTGCACGACGTGCGAGGTCTGCAACCTGCGCTGCCAGCTTCAGCTGCCCGTCGAGCACAACTGGATGCAGATGCGCGGCGAGCTCGTCCACGAGCAGAAGCTCGGGACGTTCCCGCCCTTCGAGATGATGGCGGCTTCGCTGCGAGGCGGAGAACGACATCTGGGCCGCAGAAGGCCGAGCACCGCGCGGACTGGGTTCCCGACGACATCAAGCCCAAGATCGAGGACGAGAACGGTGGCTACGAGAAGAAGGCCGACATCCTGTACTTCGCGGGATGCACCGCGAGCTTCGTCGAGAAGGACATCGCCGAGGCATCGATCCGCCTGCTCACCGACTCCGGCTACGACGTCGGCTACATGGGCCCGGATGAGGCGTGCTGCGGCATCCCCATGAAGGTCGCAGGCAAGTGGGACCTCTTCGAGGAGATCTTCGAGCACAACGTCGCCGAGGCCACGCAAGCGCGGTGCCAAGCACGATCGTGACATCGTGTCCGGCGTGCGGCCTCGTCTGGAAGGAGCTCTACGCGAACATCGCTGCCGAGCGCGGCGAGGAGTACGAGTTCGAGGTGAAGCACTACTCAGAGCTCGTTGCCGAGGCGATCGCCGAGGGCAAGATCGAGCTCGAGAAGAACCCCTTCGAGGGGGAGACCATCACGTTCCACGACTCGTGCCACATGGGTCGCGCTCAGGGCAACTACGAGCCGCCGCGTCGAGATGCTCGAGGCTATCCCCGGCGTCGAGTTCGTGGAGATGGAGCACAACCGCGAAGAGGGGCCGTGCTGTGGTTCGGTCCTCACGCTGGTCGGCGAGATGCCCGTAGCGCCCATCCTGGGCGGGGAACGACTGCAGGAGGCTGTCGATATCGGTGCCGACCGGGTCGTGGCGCTCTGCCCGTGCTGCCAGGTGCAGCTGCGCGACAGCAACATCAAGAACGACCTGGGACTGCAAGATCGATGACCTGTCTCGAGTCGTCGCAGAGGCAGCGGGCTACGAGATCCCCGAGACGACCGAGTTCTCCATGTACATGTGGAGCTACTTCGAGAAGTTCATCATCCTGCTCGAGCCCGAGAACATGGCCAAGTTCATGGTCCGGATCTTCCCGCAGATGATGGACAACATGCCTCCGGGAATGGCCCCGATGATGCGCGCGATGAAGTACGTGCCCGGCGGTCTTGCCATGATGGAGAAGATGATGCCGGCGATGTTCCCGGCGCATGGCTCCTGGGATCCTGAAGAAGGTCATGCCCGACATGATCAGCGAGGTCGAGGAGTACATCGGCGAGATGCCCGAGGACATGGCGGATCTGATGCCTGACCTGCTGCCCAAGACGATGGAATCGCTGATGCCGACGTATCTGCCGGAGCTGATCCCGTATCTGACGCCGCTGTTCATCGACTACGTCCGCAACGAGTCTGCGCAGGAGCCAAGCCTCCAGTCGTAGGGCTTCACGCAGCCAGCATTGCGAAGGGCGGCGACCGCAGGGTCGTCGTCCTTCGCTGCGCATTGGTGGCGACGGTCACCGCCTGGGCGTGAAGGTTGCCCTCGAGATGTGATGGAACGTGCTCAAGTGTGTCTCAAGTCACAGTCGCAACACGCCGAAGTAATAGGCATGAAGATTCAAACGACACGTGAGCAGTCCATCTCCAAGCTGCGGGCCATCCCGATGTTCGCCGATCTCTCGGCCGAGGATCTGGATACCTTTGCGGACATGGTGCAGTTCCGGACGTTCCCCAAGGGTGCGTTCGTGGTCAACCAGAACGAGATCGGCCAGTCCATGTATCTTCTGGTCTCGGGCCGAGTGAAGGTCTCGCTGGCATCGCCTGACGGCAAGGAACTCGCCCTGAACTATCTGGAGGCCCCCGCGCACTTCGGAGAGATGGCGCTGGTCGACGCAGAGCCGCGCTCGGCCGACGTCATCGCTGTGACCGACATCGAGCTCTTCAGCCTGGATGCGAAGGACCTCTCGACCGCCATCCAGCTCAATCCTCGGCTCGCGCTCTCGCTGATCGCGACGCTTTCGCGGCGCCTGCGCCACACGATCGCCCGTCTCGAGGACATGGCGTTCCACGACGCCACCCACCGGGTCATGCGCGTGGTGCTCAACGTCGCGACGGCAAGCTACGAGTCGCGCGGCGTGCCCGTGATCCAGGGTCTGACGCACTACGACATCGCGACTCTGGCAGGGACGTCGCGAGAGACGGCCAGCCGCATCATCTCCAATCTGGCCAAGGAAGGCGTTGTCGCCACCAAGGGGCGCAAGATCGTCGTAGACCTGATCAAGCTGAGGGAGCGCCTCGAGACCGAGTAGAGGCACAAGGACCGCCAGGATCGCCACGACACTGCGAGAGCGGCCCCCGGGCCGCTCTTTTCGTGCTCCGGTGATGGGTGTCAGAGTCGTTCCGTGCGCAGCAGAGAATCCTGCTCCCAGGGAAGTGCCTCTTCGCGCGGCGGGGGCGCCATTCCGACTGATGACGGTTTGGGCGTTTGTCGTGCCTGTTGTGAGGGAAGTATCGTCAGTGACCCGGACTCACATAGCGGACACTGGAGGCACGATGAAGGAGTTCACTCGCGAGCAGCTCGCGCAGTTCAACGGCAAGGACGGGCAGCCGGCGTACGTGGCCTATGACGGCAAGGTCTACGACATGAGCGACAGCGCCATGTGGGAAGACGGCGATCACGAAGCCATGCACTTCGCCGGGCAGGATCTCACCGCCGAACACGACGATGCGCCGCACGATGTCTACGTGACGGACTTCCCTCAGGTGGGAACGCTCGTCTAGTCGCGGCCTAGCTCTCGGGAACGAGAGCCGCGACCAGCTCGGTGTGGTAGGTGTTCGGGAAGAGGTCTACGGGAGTGACGATCTCGAGGACGTAGCCGCGCTCTCGGAACCTCGCGGCGTCGCGAGCGAACGTCGCCGCATCACACGAGATGTAGGCGATTCGACGAGGGCCGAGCGCGGTGAGGTGAGAGACGACCTCCTCGGCAAGTCCTGACCTCGGCGGGTCCACGACAGCCACATCGCAGCCATAGATCTCCTGGAGGGCATAGCTGGCGTCGCCGCCCATGACATCCGCCTGCAACGCCCGCACGTTCCAGGTTGTGGCGGAGATCGCCCAGCGCCCAGCGCGAGGACTCGACAGCGGCAACGGCAGCACGCTCGGCGAGTGGGAGTGTGAACGTGCCGACACCCGCGTAGAGATCCAGCACGAGATCGCCATCCTCCGCGTCGGCGGCTGCGACACGCAAGCTCGACGAGCCGCTCGGCGGCTACCGTGTTGACCTGGAAGAACGCTGCTGCAGAGGCACTGAGACGCATACCGCCCAGGCGTTCGGACCACCACGCCTTGCCAGCGAGGCGCTCCACGTTCTTGATGGCGCGCTTCTCGGCCTTGCCCTCGGCGATCACGCGGACGATGCTGCTGGCTCCCGTGGCTTGTTCGAGCGTCTGCCCTGCGAGCGAGCGCGGGAAAGACGACGGCGGTGTCCAGAGAGCGATCTGGACGTCTCGGGAGTTGACGGCGGTCCGGATGGCGACGCGTTCGACAGGACTCGGTTCTCTGCCGAGGATGAAGCGCAGAGCGCCCCTGACCGAGCCGATGAGATCTCGCCGACTCGGAGGCATGAGCAGGCATTCGTCGACCGGGACTATCTCGTTGGAGTCCCGTCTGGTGAAGCCGAGTTCGAGCTTGGGACCGGACGTGTCCACCCTCAGCTCGACCTTGTTGCGGTACCCGAGCGCTTCCGAGGGCGACTCACAGTCAGCGACGATGCCGTTGGTCTCTACATGGCCGATACGGGTCAGAGCGTCGACCACACTCTCGGTCTTGGCCTTGAGCTGTGCGCCGCGAGAGACGTGCTGCCACTGGCATCCGCCACAGTCGCCGAAGTACGGACACGGGGGATCCACGCGGTCCGGAGAGGGGGTCACGATGCGGTCGGCAAGCGCTTTCGCGTACGTGTCGTGCTCGTCGACGATTGAACACTCGACCACATCACCGGGAGCCGTCAGGGGCACGAAGACCACTCGACCGTCGGAGAGGTGTCCGATCCCGTCGCCACCGTTGGCGAGACGTTCGATCTCAAGGGTGTGCACTGGCATGCGGTTCCCTGGTCTCCTTCTCCCATGAACAGGCATATACTACCTTGTAGCTACGGGCTCGCGCGCCAGCTACAGCGCGGCGTCGCGTATGCCGATATTCGGGGATGTCGCCAGTTTGTCACTGGCGCGGGCATGTTCCATCACTGAGGAGGAAGCCGACGTGGCTGACAAGAGGGTTCTCGTCGTACACGACGATCCTGACCTGAGCGAACAGATCAAGGCAGGGTTCGCCGCATCCGGTGCGGACTACGAGGTCATCTCGGCCATCTCGGGACCTCGTGCAATCGGGATGATGGGGGCACAGCAGCCTGACGTGATCGTGGTCGATGGCGAGCTGGAGGGCGTTGATGGCTACGCCCTGACGACCCAGATCAAGGCCGATCCGGCTGGCAAGGATGTCCCGGTCGATGATCCTCTCGCTGCAGCCGAATGAAGCCTCCGCTCTGAAGGCGCGTCAGGTCGGAGCGGCGGCGCACATGTCGGCCTCTGGACCGACGAGCACGCTCGTCTCCAAGATCGTGACGCTGGCCGGCGGCGAGCCGAGTCCCGCGCCCAAGACCGCTCCGGCAGCAGCCGCCCCAGCAGCCGCACAGCCAGCGAGCCCGCCGGTCGCCGAGCCAGCGAGTGTGAGTCCGCCGGCCGGTCAGCCCGCCGCTGCCCCACAGCCGGCATCGCCCAACCCGGGTGAGCCGAGCTACGGAGTGCCACAGCCTGTCGGTGGCACCCAGGCGACCGCGCAGCCGCAGCCGCGCGGCTGCAACCGCTGAGGCTGCCCCTGCCCCGGCCACGCCGCCGGTGGAGGCACCCCGGGCTACGGCCGATGCAGGTGCCGCTCATGAGCATATCGACGACCTCTTGCGCTTGATGATCGAGCGCGGCGGATCGGACCTTCACATCACGGTGGGCAGTCCTCCGGGCATCCGCCTTCGCGGAGAGATCGTCCCGGTCGAGAACATGGAGCCCCTCGGGCCTCGCGACACGATGGAGATGATCCTGACCCTCCTCTCCGAGGAGCAGCGCAAGCGCTTCGAGACCGAACTCGAGCTCGACTTCGCGTACAGCATCCCCGGCGTGTCGCGCTTCCGCGCCAATGTGCTTCCAGCAGCGCAACTCGATGGGCGCTGTCTTCAGGGTCATCCCGATCAAGATACCGACGCTCGAGGAGCTGGGTCTTCCCAAGGTCTGCCGCTACCTCGCTGAGCGACCGCGCGGGCTCGTGCTGTCACCGGACCGACGGGCTCGGGTAAGTCGACGACGCTGGCAGCGATGATCGACCACATCAACGAGAACCGTCCCGTTCACATCATCACGCTCGAGGACCCGATCGAGTTCATGCATCGCAACAAGAAGGCGTACGTGAACCAGCGCGAGATCGGCGAGGACACCCACTCGTTCGCCGTCGGCGCTCAAGCGCGTTCTGCGCCAGGACCCCGACGTCATCCTCGTGGGCGAGATGCGCGACCTCGAGACCATCTCGGCGGCGATCACGGCGGCAGAGACCGGACACCTCGTTCTCGCGACTCTGCACACGACCGGTGGCCCTGAGACTGTCGACCGGATCATCGACGTCTTCCCGCCGCACCAGCAGCAGCAGGTGCGCATGCAGCTCTCGAACACGCTCGAGGGTGTCCTGTCTCAGGTCCTGCTGCGCTCGACAGACGGCCGCAGTCGCGTGATGGCGATGGAGATCATGCTCGGTATCCCAGCCATCAGGAACCTCATTCGTGAGGGCAAGACGCACCAGATGGCCACGATCATCCAGGGCGGCGCCTCCATCGGCATGCAGACCCTCGACCAGCATCTCAAGAACCTGCTGCAGGGTGGTCGCGTGACCTTCGAGGAAGCCATCGGCAAGGCGCAGAACCCGCGCGATCTGGCCCAGATGGTCGGGCGCAAGCTCTAGCCGTCTCCCGCACAAGCAGGCTCACTTAGGGGTACAGTCACAGTGCGCGGTTCCGCACGCTCTCAAGGGAGGCTCACGCATGGACTCGGTCAAGGTTCGCTGGAGCGGCAATCGTCAGTTCGTCGGATGGGACGAGGCAGGGCACGGCGTCGTCATGGACGCATCTGCGTCATACAAGGGCGAGGGTACAGGCGTGCGTCCGCTGCAGCTCTTCCTGGACGCTATGGCCGGCTGCACCGCGATGGATGTCATCTCGATCCTCGAGAAGAAGCGACAGGACGTGCGTGGGCTCGAGGTCGACGTCGAGGCCACACAACGCGAGGACGACTATCCCAAGATCTACACGAACATCCACCTCACGTACGTTGTCACCGGCTACGGAGTGACCGATGCTGCGGTGAGTCGCGCGATCGAGCTCTCCGAGGACAAGTACTGCTCGGTCAAGGGCATGCTCGGTCCACAGGTCGAGGTCACCACGTCTTTCGAGATCAAAGAGGGCGAGCCCCCTGCCGAGTAGCCCCGAGACTCAGCGGAACCGGGCCGGTGCCGGACGTGCCGCCGTCCTCATGCCGGTCTACAACGAAGCCGAGACCGTTCTCGGCGTTCTCGACTGCGTGCGGAGCCACTACGACGGCGAGGTCATCGTCGTCGACGACGGCTCTACCGATCGCACATCGCAGCTTCTGGCCGAGCGGGACGACATCACTCTCGTGGCTCACCCCGTGCAACCTTGGCTACGGGCGTGCACTCGCCGAGGGGTTCGCGCTGGCGAGGTCGCGCGGGATCGAGCATCTGGTGACCATGGACTGCGATGGGCAGCACGAGCCGGCGCACATCCCGCAGTTCCTGGATGAGGTGGCCAGGGACGGCGACATCATCTCCGGCAGTCGCTACCTTCCTGACAGCCGCGTCGTAGGTAGCGCTCCCGCGCATCGGCGAGAGGTCAACCAGCGCGTGACTGATGAGATCAACGCGCGTGACCGGCTGGGGGCTGACCGACGCGTTCTGCGGGTTCAAGGCATACCGCGTGGCGGCGCTGGACGGGATCCGGCTTGCTGAGCCGGGATACGCCATGCCTCTTGAGCTGTGGGCCAGGGCATACGCGGCCGGCCTGGATGTGCGCGAGATGCCCGTAGAGCGAATCTACCACGACGCTGACCGTTCCTTTGGTGAGATGCTTGATGACCCCGAGCGCAGATTCGGGTACTACATGGACGTGTGGAAGCGGACACTCGAGGAGGTGGGTCATGGCTGACGTGCTGTGTGTAGGAGCGCATCCTGACGATGTCGAGATCGGGATGGGCGGGACGATAGCGGGCATGGTCCGCGCGGGTCTCGACGTGGCTATCGTCGATATCACCGACGGCGAGCCCACGCCAGCCGGGACGCCCGAGATCCGAGCGACCGAAGCGGCGGAGGCCGCGGCGACTCTGGGAGTCTCACGACGTGTGACGCTTGAGTCAGCCCAACCGCTACCTGTTCGACACGCGCGAGGCGCGGACGGAGCTAGCCGAGGTGGTCCGGGAGCTCAGGCCCCGCATCATGTTCGTGCCGTTTCCTGAGGACGCGCACCCCGATCATATCGCCGCGTCTCAGATCGCGGTGGCGGCACGGTTCTACGCGAAGCTCACCAAGACCGAGATGGCCGGCGATCCCCACTATCCCGCGCGTGTCTATCACTACATGGCCGTGCACATGCGTCTCGTGCGCGAGCCGTCGTTCGTCATCGACATCTCTGGTGACCTGGACACCAAGGTGGCCGCGCTCATGGCGTATCGGTCGCAGTTCGTGGAGAACCAGCGCAACAGCGACATCGTTCCACTCATACAGCAGATGGCCGCCATGTGGGGTGGGATGATCCGACGTCCGGCAGGCGAACCGTTCTTCTCGGCCGAGCCCGTAGGCATCCGCGACATCGACGCCCTGGTATAGGAGGCCCGTCGTGGCCCGCTCTCGCCCACATCTCCCCACAGGCCACGGCGAGGTCCTCGCAGACCCTCCCTGTCGAGACCTGGGCCGAGATGGCCTCGCAGGCACCGAGCGCTCGTCAGCTCCTGGAGCACTGAGGTCGCGGGCGTACCTGTGGCGGTTGCGCGTCAGCGGGCGCGCGAGGAGATCATCGCCGATGCGCGTGGAATTCACCGAGGAGCTCGGGCTGCCGCTCGGCGCGACCGGCACCGAGCTCGTCGTGGCCACCGGCCACCAGCCGGACCTGTTCCATCCCGGGATCTGGGTGAAGGACTTCCTGCTGCAACGGCTCGGCGACGAGACGGGGGCCACCGCGATCGACTTCGTGGTGGACTCGGACGGCTTCGACGCAGTGAAGCTCTCGGCACCGTGTATGGATCCGGACGTCAGGGTCTGCGAGCAACATCTCGCAGTCGGCGCGAAGGACACCTGCTACGCGCGTGAGCGACCTCCGAGCGCAGCGGATGTCCGAGCCTTCTGTGAGGCCGGTTCGGCGGGACTCAGCACGCTGCCCGCGCCGGCGGTCGCCCGACACTTCGAAGCGTACTGCGCCTGCCTGAGCGACGCGGCTGGAGCGCGGAGGCGATCTCGCCGACCGCTCTCGTACTGGCGCGCCGGCTCTATGAGCAGCCCAGCAGGCACCGACCTATCTCGAGGAGCCGGTGACGCGCATGTCACAGAGCAGAGCGTTCCTGGGACTCGTCGCCCACATCGCTCTAGACGCTCGTCGCTTCGCAGAGGACCACAACCTCGAGCTTGACTCCTTCCGCGCGGCGACGAAGACGCGCTCGGCGGCTCAGCCGTTCCCGGACCTGGCGATCGGCCCCGAGGCGGTCGAGCTGCCTCTGTGGGCGATCGGGGAGACGCGCAGGCCAGTCTACGCGCGCGACCATGACGGCAGCGTGGATCTGCTCGTCGATGACGAGGTGGTCGCGATCTTGCCGCCGGATGCCGATGGCGCCGTCGAAGCGCTTGCGATCTCCGGGCTCACGCTGGCTCCGCGTGCTCTGCTCCTCACGCTGTTCGTGCGGATGCTCGTTGCGGACGTGTTCATTCATGGCGTAGGCGGTGCTCGCTACGATGAGGTCACAGACGCACTCGCGCTCAGGTACTTCGGGATACGGTTGCCTCGCTATGTGACTGCGTCGATGACCATGTACCTGCCCATCGGCGTGCCGCTGGTGAGCGAGCAGGATGTGGCGGCGGCGCGGGATGCCCTTCATCGCGTGAAGCACAACCCCGACTCATTCCTTGGCGACGTCGAGTTCGACTCCGACGACCGAGCGTGCCGAGGCCGACGAAGCTCGCCGCGCTCAAGAAGGAGCTCGTGGAAGCGATCGGCGCGCCCGGCGCGGACAAGAAGGAGCTCGGGGGACGCATCAGGGACGTCAACGAGCGACTGGAGTCGATTCTTCAGCCCGTGGCCGAGGAGCTGGGGGCTTCTCTGCAACGCGTCGAGAGCGAGTATCGGGCGAGCAGTATTCTCACCGACCGGTCATACCCGTTCTGCCTCTGGTCACCGCTGGAGGTCCAGGACAAGGCGACGTGAGTCTCTTTCTGGCCACGAACGACCGCCCCTGCTAGAATGTGCGAACCCTCGACCCTGTTGGTAGTGGAAAGGACTTTGCGAGATGTCGATTCCCGTTGTTGATAAGGACCTGTGCACCGCCTGCGGCATCTGTGTCGATGACTGCCCCGAAGGATGCTATGACCTCGAGGACGTCGCCGTCCTGGCTCGTCGCGACGATTGCACCGAGTGCGGCATCTGCGTCGACTCCTGCCCCAGCGAAGCGATCACGATGGACTAGTCCTCATCGAGGACACACGAGTCACTAGACGAGGCCGGGTGCTCAGCGCCCGGCCTCGCTGCATGTCCTGGGGATGGGTGCGGCCTGTCGACGCTAGCCGCGTGGGCCCATGCCGTCGTTGACGTAGAGACTTGGGCTCTCGTCCCCGGAGCATCCCGACGAACCGCTTGTGGTGCGCCGCGTAGACGATCGCGCCCATGAGCGTCATGAACAGCCAGTCCGCCGATCCGGTGACTATCGCGGCGACAGGCAGCGAGACAGCTGCGGCCACCTGTCCCGCCATCATGTACCTCGTGATGGCGATGACGGCCAGTCCCGACGACAAGGACCGCCATGAAGTAGCGCCAGTCATAGGCGAGCAGTGCGCCACCACCCGTGGCAAGGCCCTTCCCGGTTCTCGTGAAGCGTCGCCTCACGACGGCGAGCCAGGCCGAGTAGTTGTGTCCGAGGACTGCGCCGAAGACAGCGGCCTGTACGACCAAGAGGTAGGGGTAGCCGGGCTCGAGCTGGCTTGCCGGCGTGAGCGCAACGCCGGCAACGAAGCCAGCGACGAGGAGCTTCGAGATCAGAACCGGCAGGAAGCCCTTGGCTGCGTCGGCGATCATGGCCACGGCGAACCACGACCAAGAACCGGTGGAGCGACGGACATTCATGGCTCCCACATTGCCGGTGCCGTGGGCCGTGACATCTTCACCAGTGACCGCACGCACGATGATGTACGCGTTGGGGATCGAGCCGACGAGGTAGGAAATCACGCCAACGACGGCGACCGTGAGGACGAGAGCGGGCATCGTTGCATCAACCACGAGCGTCATCTCTCGGCACGACGACGTGCAGCGCTCCCGGCAGTATCGAGATCTCGTAGTGCTTCTCGAGCATGGTCTCGCCGTCGATCTGGCCTTCGATCGGCGCGCTCGGAGACCAGGTCGAGACTGTGGATGCGCATCATGTGTACGGGCTTCATGTTGGAGTGCTTGCCGACGACCAGGAACGGGAGTCGCCACAGCGCGCTCGCGAGTCCGATCTTGTCGAGGATGCAGAGATCGAGGAGTCCATCGTCACCCACCGCGTCCGGGGTGATGCGGAAGCCGCCGCCGTATGTGGGACCATTGGTGAGCGCGACGATGGTCATGTCGAGATCGACAGGGTCACCATCGTCGATCGCAACTGTGACGGGGTGTGAGTAGAACTGGTTGAACAGGACGTAGCGCAGCGCGCGGGCGTAGAGCCATATCCCTGACCAGCCTGTCGTGATCTTCAGCTCGACGGCCTTGGCGGTGACTCGCGCGTCAAGGCCGATGGCCATCGAGTTGGCGAAGTACCGGCCGTTGCAGAGACCCACATCCAGCGGCTTGGACACGCCGGTGGCGATCTGGCGCACCGCGGTCGAGAGATCGAAGCTGATTCCCAGCGTGCGCCCGTAGTCATTGCCCGACCCAGTGGGTAGGACGCTCATCGCGGGCCGGTCGTTCTCGGGCCTGAGCATGAGCCCGTTGAGGACCTCATGCACGGTGCCGTCGCCACCTACGGCGACGACCGTGTCGAATCCCCGTGCGTCCCGAGCGAGTTCGAGTGCGTGGCGGGGTTCGGTGGAAGAGACCATGTCGTAGTCGGCGACCCCGTTGAAGAGCTGGCGCACGGCGGGAAGCATCTCGCCGGTGAGACCGTGCTTGGCGGCGGGATTGGCTATGAGGAGCGTGCGACCGAGTGACACAGATGCCCTCCGAGTGCGGTGCGTACGTGGGGATAGAATACCGAAAGGAAGCGTTCGGCGTGGCTCACGGACTGGTGTGGTGTGGAGCTCGTTGGTGGGCCTGCATGGGTATGATAGAGTGCGACTTCGCCAGAGATGCCCTCTTAGCTCAGTGGATAGAGCGTCTGCCTCCGGAGCAGGAAGTCACAGGTTCGAATCCTGTAGAGGGCGCCAGCAGATATACCGAGGGCCGGCACTGCGCCGGCCCTCGTCGTCTCGTATGTGCTGGGTCGCGGGCGGAGCGCCTAGGCGTCGTCCTCCTGCGCCGCTGCGACAACCTTGTTCGCGATGTCACGAGGGACGATCTCGTAGGAGTCCACGGAGATGGTGTAGCTGCCGGTACCGCTCGTGATCGAGCGAAGGTGCGGCGAGTAGTGCACGACCTCGGCGTAGGGGAGCTGCGCCTTGATGATCTGCACGCCTGCGGCGGGAGCGTCCATGCCGAGGATTCGTGCCGCGCATCGACGAGATGTCGCCCATGACCGCGCCGGAGTACTCATCCGGGACGGTGATCTCGAGCGTCGCGATCGGCTCGAGCAGGACGGGGTCCGCCTTGTCGGCGGCGGCCCTGAACCCGATGCGAGCGGCTGTCTTGAACGCCATCTCGTTGGAGTCGACAGCGTGATACGAGCCGTCGTAGACGGCGACCTTGACGTCCACGACGGGGTAGCCGGCGAGGACGCCCTCGGTCATCGTGTCCTGGACGCCCTTGTCGACGGCCGGTATGAACTGGCGCGGGATGCGACCGCCCACGATCTCGTCGACGAACTCGTAGCCCTTGCCGGGGTTGGGCTCGAGGCGCAAGCTAGCAGTCGGCGAACTGGCCCGAGCCGCCCGTCTGCTTCTTGTGGCGTCCCTGCGC
Organism: uncultured Actinomycetes bacterium; assembly: GCA_963850695.1. Classification (GTDB taxonomy): domain Bacteria; phylum Actinomycetota; class Coriobacteriia; order Anaerosomatales; family CAWKMJ01; genus CAWKMJ01. Next base: position 77,695 of record CAWKMJ010000001.1, on the reverse strand, counting down.
CTCGCGCCTTCTTGCGGATCGTCTCGCGGTAGGGGATGCGCAGATCGATGGTCTGTGCCTCGACGTTGTACTTGTCGCGGAGCTTGGCGAGGGCGACATCGATGTGGACGTCGCCGAGCCCTGAGAGCACGGTCTGATGCGTCTCGTCATCGCGCCTGAGGTGAAGCGTCGGCTCCTCCTCGACGAGCTTGTTCAGCGCAGTGCCGAGCTTGTCCTCCTCGCCCTTGGTCGCGGACTCGATGGCGACGGGGTAGAGGGGGTCGGGGAACGGCATCTCGGCGAACGTGATCTTGCCGGACTCGCTGAGGGTGTCGCCCGTGCCGACATCGGCGAGCTTGGGAAGCACGGCGATGTCGCCTGCGGGCACGGCGTCGACGTCGGCGCTCTCCTTGCCGACGAGCCGGAAGACGTGGCCGATGCGCTCCTTCTTGCCGATGCGCGAGTCGATGAGCTCGCTGTTGGGCGTGAGGGTGCCCGGAGATGACCTTCGCGAAGTTGAGGCGGCCGATGTAGGGGTCCGACATCGTCTTGAAGACCCAGACGACGGTCTCGCCGTCGGCGCTGATGTGCATCTCGCCGCCGTCGGCGGTCGGGACCGGGCCGTGCGCCGTGGGTTCGGGGAAGAACGAGACGATCTCGTCCATGAGGTCCTCGATGCCCTGAAGCTTGATGGCCGAGCCGACGAACACCGGGACGAAGATGCCCTGGGCGATCGCCTTGTCCAGCAGGGTCTCGAGCTCCTCCTGGGTGAGCGGCTCGCCCTCGAGAGGTACTTCTCCATCAGGTCGTCGTCGGCCTCGGCGACGAGTTCGGTGAGCTTGTCGCGCGCCGCCTCCGCCGCGGCCACGAACTCATCGGGGATGTCGGTGACTTCTTCGTGGTCGCCCTCGTGGTGGTAGGCCTTCATGCGGATGACGTCGATGACGCCGCGAAAGTCCGCCTCCTGGCCCATGGGGATCTGGACGGCGCCGACTCGATGGCCGAACTTGGCGTCCGAGCGCAGTCATGGCGCCCTCGAAGTCGGCGTGCTCCTTGTCGAGGCGGTTGATGAAGACCGCTCGTGCGATGCCCATCTCCTCGGCGATGCCCCAGAGGCGCTCGGTCTGGACCTCGGGTCCGGCTACGGCATCGACGACGAAGAGCGCCATCTCGGCCGCCTCCATGCCGGCGATCGCATCGCCGATGAAGTCGGCGTAGCCGGGGGTGTCGATGATGTTGATCTTGACGCCCTTGTGGGTGAACGGGGCGAGCGCGAGGTTGATCGACATCTTGCGGCGAATCTCCTCGGAGTCGTAGTCGAGGTTGCTGTGCTCCTCGTCAACGCTGCCGAGTCGGGGAGTCACGCCGGCCAGATGAAGCATCGCCTCTGCGAGAGACGTCTTGCCCGCACCGCCGTGGCCGACGAGAACGACGTTGCGGACTTTGTCAGTGCTTGGCGCTCCCAAGTGCATCTCCTCCTTGGACGTTCAAGCGCGGCTCCGGCTCGCCGAGGAGCACGCATCCAGTCTCAAACGGAACCTTGCCAGCATACTCCTTATCAGTACCCCGTCGCACTGATAGAATACTCACGACTTGCGGCCGCATTCCGCGGCTTGCCCGCGTGCCGACATCGCTCGAGGAGGGGTCGACCGGCATGGCCGAGGAATCCCGTACAAACACGACGACAGTACGTGCTCGTCGCGGTCGTCGCGGTCGTGGCTGTCGTCGCTCGGAGCGCTCGCGTTCACGCAGTGTTCGGCGGAGAGCTCCGATCCGGTCGCCGAGACGACGCCGGAGGAGACCCCGGTCGAGGACGAAGCTCAGCCAGGACGCAACGCCCACAGAGCCCGAGGAGGAGCCCGTGTTCACTCCGACGTACGAGCCCAACGGCAGCGAGATCGCCGTCATCGAGACGGACAAGGGGACGATCAAGTTCGAGTTCTACTCCGACGATGCCCCGAACCATGTGGCGAGCTTCGTCGAGCTGGCCCAGTCCGGCTTCTACGACGGCACGACGTTCCATCGCGTGGAGCCCGGCTTCGTCATCCAGGGCGGAGACCCCTACACCAAGACCGGTGAGGGCCCTCCGGGAACCGGTGGTCCGGGCTACACCGTCGACGCTGAGTTCAACTCGCGCCAGCACCTCGAGGGCACCGTTGCGATGGCGCGAGCGATGGATCCCGAACTCGGCAGGTTCGCAGTTCTACATCTGTCTTGCCCCCCAGCCGAGTCTGGACGGTCAGTACACGGTGTTCGGTCAGGTCACCGAGGGCATGGATGTCGTGCGAGCAGATCGCCGTCGACGACGTCATGGACTCTGTGGTCATCGAGAACGCGACAGAGTAGCCACCGGGGGCCGCGCGCGTGGATCAGAGCTCGTTTCGACGAGGCAAAGAAGGAGTACGACTCCGGGGACTTTCGCTCTGCCGCGAAGGGCTTCCTTGCCGCTGCCGGTCGTGAGACCGAAGGTGTCGGCGCCGCCTATCACATGGCGGGCAACTCGCTCATGCGTCTGAGGCGCTACGGGGACGCGGTGACCGTGTATGGCCACGCACTCCGCGACGATCTCTACGACAAGCGCGGGTCGGTCCGGGCGAACCTGGCGGCAGCCCTTGTGGCGCAAGGCGACTACGCCCTGGCCATCGAGGAGTACCAGCGCCGCGCTGGACGAGCCCGACTACACGAAGCACTACAAGGCGTTCCAGGGTCAGGCGGGAGCGCTGTGTGAGATGGGGCGCTACGAGGATGCCGCGCTGGCCTACCGTCAGGCGGCGCTGGATGGCGACAATCCAGACCCAGGCAAGGCCCTGAGCAACCTGGGCATGTGTTTCCTCGCTCTGGATCGACCCGGCGATGCGGTCGAGGCATACAAGGCCGCCATCGGATTCGATGACTACTCTGGCAAAGGCAAGGCGACGGCCAATCTTGGCATCGCTTTGACGGCCATGGGCGAGCACGAAGAGGCGATACGAGCCTTCGAGAAGGCGACCGCAGTACCACGGCTCGACTCTGACGCCTCAGGCGGTCGAGGCCTTCAACCTGAGCCGTGAGGCCGTGGAGCCTGCTCGCGAGAAGGTCGACGGTTGGTCGACTGGCGAGATACCGCCTGTTGTGCCGACGACAGACGACGATGAGGACGCGGGATGGTCCACCGGTGATCTGCGCTCACTGTCAGACGGGGACGCGTTGGCTGGTGCGGGTGCTGTCGCGGCGGTGGCCGCAGGCGCACAGGATCCGATGCCGGCCGTCGAGACTGCTGAGGACGACGAATCCGACGAGTCGGCGTTCTTCACGATCACCGATGATGAGATGAAGACGCGAGACCGGGAGTCGCGCAAGGCGGAGCGCAAGGAGCGCCGAGGCGCTCGCAGCCCCTGGACGGTCGTGATCATCGTTGCAGTCGCCATGCTCGCACTGATCGCGGTGCTCGGGGCGCTCTACTTCATGGGCGTGGGCTACCCGACGCAATCGATGACCGTTGGCGGGATGCTCGATGCGCGTGCCGAGGGTCAGCCGGTCGAAGTCTACTGGGTAGCGGTGCCACCCACAGACATCGACAAGGAGATGGCCAAGCTGCCCCCCGTCAAGGAGTACGAGATCGCCGCCATACGAGCGCTCTCCTGGCAGTTCGAGCGCGACCGTCATCGTGACTCCAGAGAACGGCGCGCCGCTACGATACGAGATCGCGCTGACCCGCGAGGGTGTTGGCTGGAAGGTGACGGGCATCGAGAACGACTGGCGCTCGACCGGAGGCGGCTCCTAGGGGATACTGCCGCAGAATGCGGCTTGGCGCCATGCGGACGGATGGCGCGCATCGCATCACGATCGAAGGGACTGCTCGTGGAACAGATGACCTACGTAATGATCAAGCCCGACGGTGTTGCACGGGGCCTCATCGGGGCGGTCGTCCAGCGCTTCGAGAACACTGGTCTGACGATCGAGCGCATGGAGCTCGGCGTCGTCACTGCTGAGCAGGCCGCTGCCAACTACGTGGAGCACGAGGGCAAGCCGTTCTATGAGGGCTTGATCGACTACATCACCTCTGGTCCGGTGTGCAAGATGGTCATCTCCGGCCCCGACGCTGTCGCGGTGTGCCGCAAGCTCATGGGCGCCACGAATCCCAAGGAGGCAGCGCCGGGCACGATCCGGGGCGACTTCGGTCTCATCATGGATGCCAACGTGGTTCACGGGTCGGACTCGCCGGAGTCTGCCGAGCGCGAGATCGGGATCTTCTTCGGCGACTAGGTCCATTCTCTCGGCCCAACCCTGCCCAGGTAGGCAGGAATCGACGGTACGCGGGTCGAAAGCGACCTAGACCACACACGGGCTACGTACGGGGGGAGGGGCCGCTTGGCGAGAGCGGGGTTCAAAGGCGGGGTTCATCCCCCGACCCACAAGGAGGCGACCCGGTCCTCGGAGTCCCAGCGGGCGCCGATTCCGGAGCTGCTCGTCGCTCTCGATGAGCCAGCACCTGGGCGCGCCCTGCGTGCCCGTCGTCGAGCGCGGCGACATCGTCGAGCGCGGCCAGGTCGTTGGCGGACGTGGACGCGCTCATCAGCGCACCGATCCACTCGCCAGTCAGCGGCAAGGTCAAGGCCATCGCGCCCTGCTCGTCTCCCCAACGGCATGTCCTTCGACGCCGTGCAGATCGAGCCGGATGAGGAACAGGACTTCGACTCCTGGATTCCTGTGGAAGAGCGCGACACCGTACCCGAGACCGTTCGCGCCGCGGGAATCGTCGGCATGGGTGGCGCGGCGTTCCCGGCGCACGTGAAGCTCGCACCTCCGCCGATCCATGCCCGTGGACACCGTGATCATCAACGGCTGCGAGTGCGAGCCCTACCTCACCTGCGATGACCGGACCATGCGAGAGCGGGGCGACCGAGTGATAGCGGGTGCCCGGATCATCCGGGACGCCGTGGGAGCAACGCGCGTGGCCGTCGGGGTCGAGGACAACAAGCCCGAGGCGATCGAGGAGCTCAGGAGCCATGCCGGCAGCGATGTCGAGATCGTCTCGCTGCCGACCTCGTATCCGCAGGGCGCTGAGAAGCAGCTGATCTACACGGTCACCGGCAAAGAGGTGCCCCACGGGCAGCTCCCGGCCGCGACCGCATGCCTTGTCCACAACGTCGGCACGGCGGCAGCCATCGCGGATGCGGTCGAGCTGCGCAAGCCGCTCATGGAGCGCGTCGTCACCGTGTCGGGAAGCGTGGCTCGTCCAGGCAACTATCTTGCGGTCTTCGGCACTCCCGTCTCTGCTCTCATCGAGCACGCGGGCGGGCTTGAGTTCGGATGCCGGACGGCTTCTGTGTGGCGGTCCCATGACCGGGACGGGGATATCGAACGAGTCGTCGCCCATCACCAAGGGCTCATCCGGGGTCGTCGCCCTTCCCGAGGGCGAGCTGCCCCCTACGATCGAGGGCGATCAGCCCTGTATCCGGTGCGGCCGCTGCCTCGATGCGTGTCCGATGTCGCTACGCCCGGCATCCATCGGGATCGAGTCCAATGCAGGCAACTTCGACGCTGCGATGCAGCTCCATGCACTCGACTGCATCGAGTGCGGGTGCTGTTCGTATGTGTGTCCGACGCGGCGCCCTCTGGTGCAGCTGCTCCGCTTGGCGAAGGCCACGCTCCTCGATCGGGGAGAGAGGCCATGACCGAGCCGCGCCAGCGCTGGAAGATATCGTCCTCGCCGCACATCGTCGCGCGGGAGAACGTGACGCACATCATGCTCTGGGTCGTGGCCGCGCTGTTGCCGGTCACACTGTGGTCGGCCTGGAACATGGGGATCGTCGCGCTGACACTCCTGGGAGTCTGCGTCGCCTCGGCGGTCGGCACGGAGGCCATCTGGAACCGGGTTGCGAAGCGTCCGCAGACGATCATGGACGGGAGCGCGCTCGTGACGGGCTTGCTTCTCGCACTCTCGCTTCCCCCACGGACCCCCTGGTGGATGGCGCTTCTCGGCGCGGTCATCGCCATCGGCTCGGCAAGATGCTCTTCGGCGGCCTGGGCTGGAACCTCTTCAACCCCGCGCTCGTGGGTCGCGGCATCGTCATCATCTCGTGGGCCGGGGTCCTGGCCGAGTCATCGGTCCCTGGCGGCTGGTTCCAGGCCCTCGACGTTCCGGCCGTCGAAGGCTACGACGCGATATCGGGGGCGACTCGTCTGGCGATCGCCGCGGCCGACAGGGGCAGCCGGCGGCGCCTACGGGATCGACCTCTCCTCGTACTACCAGCCGCTCCTCTTCCAGAACCTCGAGGGATCGCTCGGTGAGGTCTCGGCCGCGCTGCTGATCCTCGGCGGCGTTGTGCTCATCGCTGAAGGGGATCATCGATTGGCGGATCCCGCTGGGATACATCGGGACAGTGGCCATCTTCTCGTGGGCGGTGGGCTCCGACCCGGTGTTCCACGTGCTCGCCGGCGGGCGTTCTGCTCGGCGCCTTCTTCATGGCGACGGACTACGTGACCTCTCCCGGGACCAGGACCGGGCGGTTCATCTTCGCTGTGGGATGCGGGCTGATCAACTCGCTCGGCCGCTTCTACGGGCCACTGCCTGAGGCCACGACCTGGGCGATCCTGTTCATGAACGGCCTCGTGCCCCTCATCGACCGCTACGTTACACCGCGGACCTTCGGGTGGGAGCGTGGCAAGAGTGCGTAGGATCGCCTCGACACCGCTGAGCATGTTCCTCGCAGTCCTCATGGTGTGCGTCGTCTCGGCCACCGCGCTCACGCTTGCCTACGGGGCGACGAGCGAGCAGATCGCGGAGCAGGAACGCATCGCGCGCGAGAAGGCGGTACGCGAGGCGCTTCCCGAGGCCGAGGAGTTCGAGGAGGTCGACGAGGAGACGCTGTCGTGTCTGGACGAGGCCGCAGAGGAGACGCCCGTGTCGGTGGTGTTCCTCGGCTCTGCCGAGGGCGGCCAGGTCGTGGGCATCGGTGTGCTGACTGCGCCTCGGGGATACGGTGGACCCGATGCAGATGGCCGTGGGCTTGGATAGAGATGGGAAAGTCACAGGCGTCAGCATCATCTCTCACAAGGAGACGCCGGGACTGGGTTCGAAGATCGTGACGGAGGAGACGTTCCTCGATCAGTTCGAGGGCTGGGACAGCCGAGGACGTCGAGAGTTCCGACCAGGGCTTCGATGCGATCTCGGGGGCGACCAAGTCTTCGACCGGTGCGAGGAAGGGCGTGCAGGCAGCCGAGCGAGTCTATCTCGCATGGCCGGAGTGTTCGGGAGGGGGATTCACCGAGTGAGACAATGGACTGACACCTTCAAGCGCGGGCTCTCGCTGGACAATCCGCTGACGGTGCTCATGATCGGCCTGTGCGCGACGCTGGCGGTATCCACTCAGGTCGAGGGCGCCTTCTTCATGGGCTCTCGCGGTGATCTTCGTCCTGACGATGTCTTCGACGATCATCTCGCTGCTCAGGGGCTGGATCCCTGAGCAGGTGCGTATACCGGTGTTCATCGTCGTGATCGCGTCGTTCGTGACGATCGTGGATCTTGTGATGCACGCCTACCTCCCTGCTGTCTACACGTTCCTCGGTGTCTGGATCCCGCTGATCGTCGTCAACTGCTTGATCCTCGGGCGCGCCGAGGCGTTCGCCTACCACAACTCGACGCGACTCGCGATCGCTGATGCTCTCGGCATGGGCCTTGGCTTCATGGTCGTCATCGTCGTGCTCGCGGCCATCAGAGAGCTCTTCGGCTCCGGCTCGATCGTGTTCATGGGCAATCAGCTGGTCTCGCTCGGCGAGTGGTATCCGGGCTTCGGCATCTTGCTGCTGTTCCCGGGTGCGTTCATCATCTTCGGGTTCCTGATCGCGCTCACCAAGGCGTTCAACCAGCGCTTCTCGAAGCGTATCGTTCAGACTGATACGGCGTGCACGATCGAGGAGGGTGGTTCGTGATGGAGACCCTCAGCCATGCAGCACTGCTGCTCGTTGGCGCCGCACTCGTCAACAACATCCTGCTTACGAGGTTCATCGGCCTGTGCCCGTTCTTCGGCGTCTCAGGCGCTATGGAGACCTCGATCGGGATGTCTGGGGCCGTTCTCTTCGTCATGACTCTGGCCACGAGTGCGACATGGGTCTTCTGGAACTGGCTGCTTGTCCCGCTCGGCGTGGGCGAGTTCCTCTACATACCGGCGTTCATTCTCGTGATCGCCGCGCTCGTTCAGTTCGTTGAGATGTACCTGCGCAAGGCGAGTCCTTCGCTCTATCGCTCGCTCGGGATCTACCTGCCGCTGATCACGACCAACTGCGCGGTGCTCGCGACAGCGACCGAGGCGGTGAAGCCCGGGTTCTTCAAGATGAACATCGCCTACAGCTTCGGGTTCGGCGAAGTCGCTGATCTACACGATCGGCGTAGCTCTGGGCTTCGGGTTCGCGCTGATCACATTCGCTGCGCTCAGAGGACGTCTCGAGGCCGCACCTGTCCCAGGCGTCATGCGCGGTACGCCGATGGCGTTCATCACAGCCGGACTGCTCTCACTTGGCTATGTCGGCCTCAGCGGTCTGTTCGGATTGTAGGGACCATGGACCTTGCTCTGACAGCCAAGGCGATCGTCGCACTGTCTGCCATCGGGCTGCTGGCGGCCGGGATGCTGGTTGCCGCTGCCAAGCGTTTCAGCGTGGAGGTGGACCCGCGTGTCGAGGCCGTGATCGGCGTCCTCCCTGGATCGAACTGTGGTGCGTGCGGCAATCCGTCGTGCTTCGCCGCCGCCGAGGCGATCGTCGACGGGAACGGCCGAGGTCACGGTGTGCACGGCTGGCGGGCAGCCGTGGCCAACGCTGTCGCCGACGTCATGGGTGTCGAGAGATGTGCCGTGCGCCGAGGTCGTCTCGATCAGGCACTGCGGGGGAGGCCGCGCAGCGACTCGGAGCTTCGACTACAGCGGGATTCAGACGTGTCTGGCGGTCACGAAGGTCTCGGGCGGCGATCTCGAGTGCACGTACGGTTGTCTCGGGTACGGGGACTGCGTGCGCGCATGTCCCTTCGATGCGATCACGATCGATGAGCGAGGACTGCCTGTTGTCGATCTCGATCTCTGCACAGGTTGTGAGGTCTGCGTCGGGGCCTGTCCGCGGGGTCACATCGGACTGCTCAGCATGGTGCGCGAGGAAGCGCCCGTGGCGGTCAGGTGCAGCGCACATGACAAGATCAAGGGCAGGCGTGAGAACTGCTCGACGTGCTGCATCGCATGCAGAAAGTGCGAGAAGGCCTGTCCGGCCGACGCCATCCACGTGGTCGACTTCCTTGCGGTGGTCGACTACGACAAGTGCACCGGATGCGGAACGTGTGTCGACGTTTGCCCGGAGGAGTGCATCGACCTGCACGGCCGTCTGGCCATTCAGCCCTCGTCGGCTCTTGACGGCCGCGGTCCCAAGGTCCCGGGATTCGAGCCCGAGCTCACCGAGGAAGAGGTCGGCGACACGCCGGTCTCGGAGTGACGATGCGCTCTCCGCTCACGACCGCAGACATCAAGCTGGTAGGCATCCTGGTTCTGGCGACGCGTGCTTGCGTTCCCGATGGCATCGATGGCGGGCGGACACGGTGACGGGACAGCCACGATCTCCGGTCCTCATGGCAAGACCGTGGTCGATCTGGACGCTTCCGCACGCTACGACGTCCAGGGCCGGCAAGGTACCGTGGTGTTCGAGGTCGCCGAGGGATCCCTGTTCTGCGTCGAGTCCAGCTGCGAAGAGCAGATATGTGTGAGGCAGCACGAGGTACGACAGGGACGGCCGATCGTCTGTGCTCCCAACGGCGTCACAGCTCTGCTCACGGCCGAGGGCCGGACGTCGGGGGAGGACGATCTCGATGCCGTCTCGCGCTGACTCCTCGGAGCTCACGCGACCGCTCTGACAGCCATGCTGCTCGCTGTGGCCACGATCCTCGGGTATGTCGAGGCCGTGCTGATGCCCTCGCTCGTGGTGCCCGGTCTCAAGCTGGGTTGGCCAACGTGGCCGTCGTAGTGGCCCTGGCAACGCTGGGGCCGTGGCGTGCAGCGTTCGTCTCGCTTGGCCGTGTTCTCCTGGTCGGGCTTGCGACCGGCACGCTCGGAGGACCGGCGACCACGTTGGCGCTCGCCGGCGCCGTGACGGCGTGGGCCGTGATGGCCGTGATGGCGAGGGAGAAGGCGACCTTCTCGGTGATCGGCTGGTCACTCGGCGGCGCATGTGCGCACGCCGTCGGTCAGCTCTTCGCCGCCGTGCTCGTCACCGGCTCCGCCGCTCCGATCATGCTGATGCCGTGGGCGCTCTCGCTGAGTCTGGCGACAGGTGCGCTCGTGGGTCTTCTGGCCTATCTCCTCATCTCCCGCGTCCCCGCGCTCGAACCAGTGTACGCAGGCGGGTAGGAGGTGGGCGTGTGGCGCCCCGGACAGTAGCCACAAGACGCAAGACCCAGGACGTGCTCCTCGAGGGCAGAGGCGACTCCCTGTCCGATGCAGCGCTACTAGCTCTCGTCGATGGGCGGCGCCGCCGAGCCGAGAATCGCGGGCCAGAACCCTCTGTGCGCGGGCTCCGTCGATGTGTGGCGGCTCACGGCTGAGGACCTTCTGGCGATGCCGGGTGTGGGCCCGGCGACAGCAGCTCGGGTCCTGGCCGGGCTCGAGTTCGGCCGCCGGCTCGTTCTGCCGGCCACGCAACCACCGCCGAGCATCACCACACCAGAGGACGTCGTCGCGCTGTGTCTGCCGCAGCTTCGCGGAGCGGACCGGGAGCACTTCTGGGCGCTCGTTCTCAACACGAAGAACCGCCTGGTGAGGACGGTCGAGGTCTCCGTGGGCAGTCTCAACGCGTCGATCGTCCATCCCCGGGAGCTCTTCAAGGAGGCCGTTCGACTCTCGGCCGCGGCGGTCGTGGTGGTTCACAATCATCCGAGTGGTGACCCGACGCCCTCCGGGGCAGACATCCAGCTCACTCGGCGTCTCGCGAAGGCCGGAGATGTGCTCGGGATCGAGCTCCTGGACCACGTGGTCATCGGGGATGGGGGAGAGCACGCTAGTCTGCGGGATATGGGGCTGATGTAGGGCGCGCCACCGAGGCGTGTGTCCACCTTCAGCCTGCGGTCAAGCGTTACGCCGCCGTATACGGCGTCTACCTGGGGCTGTGCTACACTTGTTCGGGTTATTGCCCAGCGGCCACGAGACCGGGATGAACGGTCGAGAGGCCGTTTCGTCATGCGCGGCAAAGCGCGTGTGGATCATACGAGGACCGTCGCGGAAGGAGACCGCGTGTCCCTCATCGATATGTTCTTCAACTCCTGGGGCGGCGACATGGCCGTTGACCTGGGTACAGCGAATACGCTCGTTTCCGTTCGAGGGCGCGGCATCGTGCTCATCGAGCCTTCAGTCGTTGCCGTCGAGAAGGACTCCAAGCGCGTGCTGGCCGTGGGTATCGAGGCCAAGCGGATGCTTGGTCGTACTCCCGGCTCGCATCGTGGCGATCAGGCCTCTCAAGGACGGTGTCATCGCAGACTTCGAGGTCACGGAGTCGATGCTGCGCTACTTCATCAACAAGACGCGCGTGAAGCGCTTCCCTTGGCAGCCGAAGCCTCGTGTGGTCGTGTGCGTGCCGTCCGGCGTCACCGAGGTCGAGAAGCGTGCTGTCTTCGAGGCGACGATGCAGGCGGGCGCGCGCCAGGCATACCTCATCGAGGAGCCCATGGCTGCGGCGATCGGATGCGGGTCTCCCGATACAGGAGCCCACCGGCAACATGGTCGTCGACGTCGGTGGCGGTACCACTGAGGTCGCCGTCATCTCGCTCGGAGGCATCGTGGTCGCCGAGTCGATCCGCATCGCCGGCGACGAGTTCGACGAGGCGATCATCAGCCATGTGAAGCGTGCGTACAACGTCCTGATCGGCGAGCGCACTGCCGAGGAGATCAAGTTCGAGATCGGTTCGGCGTGGACCATGCTCGAAGAGGTCGACGTCGAGGTACGAGGTCGCGATCTGCTGACCGGACTGCCACGTACCGTCACCATGGAGTCGGAGGAGATCCGTGAGGCGCTCGAGGAGCCGCTCGCGGCCATCATCGCTGCCGTCAAGGGCACCCTTGAGCGACGCCGCCAGAGCTGGCGAGCGACCTCATGGAGTTCGGAATCGTTCTCACCGGCGGCGGCGCGCTGCTGCACGGCCTTGATGACCGTCTCAAGCACGAGACAGGTATGCCGGTCCACGTCTCTGAGAACGCGCTGACCAACGTGGTCGACGGTTCAGCCATGGCGCTTGAGGAGATCGACGTGCTCAAGAAGGTGCTGACCGGCGCCCGGAGCTGATACATGGCCGACCTGAGGTTTCCCCGATACCGACAGGCGTCGCGGCAGCTACGGCTTGGTCGCCGTACTTGTGGTCGTCGCTATCGTCTTGATGACCGTCTACTTCCGAGAGGGCGACGGCGGAGTGCTGCACGCATCCCGTCGGGCGGTCCATGCGGTGACGGCGCCTGTAGCTGGCGTCGGGAACTGGGTAACGACCCCAGTTCGATCGGTGCGAGACTGGGGCTCCGGCCTCACCGTGAGCCGAAGTGAGATCGCCACCCTGCAAGAACAGAACGAGGAGCTTCGACTCCAGGTGGTCGAGCTCGAAGAGGCGCGGCTCGAGAACGAGCGCCTGAGAACACTGGTCGGCTTCATCGATGCCAGGGAGCTCGACGCCATCGGCGCGCGTGTCATCAGGGCGTCCGACCAGTGCGTGGGAGGGTGTCATCACCATCGATCGCGGTACTGCCGATGGGGTCGCAGTCGGCATGCCGGTCCTCGCACCGCAAGGGCTTCTCGGCCAGACGGTTGACGTGACGGAGCACAGCTCCAAGGTGCGTCTGATCACCGACCAGCGCAGCGGTGTCAGCTGCGATCATCCAGGCAACACGTGCCGAGGGCATCGTCAACGGCTCGATCGAGGGTGATCTTTCGATGGACTTCGTGAGCCAAGAGACCACCGTGAACGTAGGAGACATCGTTCTCACGTCAGGCATGGGCGGCGTCTATCCCAAGGGCCTGCTCGTGGGCGACGTTCAGGATGTCGAGGTCAACGAGAACGACCTCTACCAGCGAATCAGCGTGCGCCCGTCCGCATCCATCACGGGGATCGAAGAGGTCATCGTCCTCCTGGGCACGCCGCCGCCGGCTGACACGGAGGGCGGCGAATGAGACGCGCGCTCCCCACAGCTGTCGCCATTCTCGGCGCAGTGATCCTGCAGGTAGCGGTCGCCCCGCACCTCGCTATCGGCGGGGCGGTCCCAAACTTCCTGCTCCTGCTTGTCATAGCTGTGGCGCTGATCGAAGGCCCGCGGTACGGAACGATCGCCGGGTTCGCCGCTGGTCTGATGTTCGACCTCATCGGCACGGGACCGATCGGCCCCATGGCACTCGTCCTGTGCGTGGTGGGATTCCTCGTGGGATCGCTGCAGGAGAACATGTTCGCCGAGGGCTGGCGCCTGCCTGTGACGGTCGTCCTGGTGGCCTCGCTTGTCACAGAGCTCGGCTACTGGAGTCGTCCTTGCCGTTGCAGGGGAGGCGCAGTCCTTCTGGACGCGCGTTCATCAGCGTGATCGTGCCAAGCGCGCTCTACAACGGCGTCCTGGCCCTGCTGACGTTCCCGTGGTTGGCGCGCTTCTTGCGACGAGACCGCTCGATGACGACCTTCGACCGGATCGGCTAGGTACCGGATGGAGGAGGCAGTCATCGACACAGACCGCACTCAACGGCCGCGCTTCGGGGAAGAGCGATTCCCAGGCGGACAGGGAGACTCGTTGAGCACCTTCCGTGAACAGCTCAAAGGGCGCTTCGCGGCGCTCGGCCATCGTCATCGTCGTCGTGTTGGGACTGCTCCTGGCACGGCTGTGGAGCATGCAGGTGCTCAACGGCGACGAGTTCGTCGCGATGGCCGAGGACAACAGGGTTCGAGAGATATCCCTCGAGGCGCCACGGGCCGGATCCTCGATCGGGACGGCAACCCGCTCGTGTCCAACCGAGCGACCCTGGCTGTGTGCGTGGCACCCAGCGCCAAGGACGACGAGGAGCTGCTGTACGCGCTCTCGACGCTCGTGGACGTGCCGGTCGAGGAGATACGCGAACGCCTCGAGTCCACACAGGAGGAGGCGCTGACGCCTCGTGTGATCACGCTCGATGCATCGCCGGAGACCGTGGCGTATCTGTCGGAGCACGAGTCGGAGTTCCCCGGCGTCGAGATCCAGGCGCGTGCGGTGCGCGAGTATCCGCTGGGACAGCAGGCGGCGCACGTCCTCGGCTACACGGGCGAGGTCTCCGAGGATCAGCTCGAGGAGGAGGAGTTCGAGGGCTACGTGCTGGGCGACATCGTGGGCAAGACCGGGGCCGAGCGGCGAGTTCGAGTCCGTGCTTCAGGGGACCAAGGGCTACCGGCGTTTCGAGGTGGACGCCAGCGGGCAGCCCACGGCGGATCATCGAGGAGGGCGATCCGATCCCCGGCAGCGACGTCGTGTCTTGACGATCGACTCGGACGTTCAGGCCGTGGCCGAGCAGGCGCTGCTCAACGCGATGGAGGACGCGCACAAGGACGACTACGACGAACGCGCGCGCGGGTGCGGCCGTCGCGCTCGATGTGAAGACCGGCGAGGTCATCGCCATGGCGAGCGCGCCGACCTACGACCCGACGCTGTTCCTCGGCGGAATCTCCCAGGACGACTGGGAGGCGCTCAACGACGAGGACAGCGAGTACCCGCTCAACAACCGGACGATGATGGCGCTCTACCCACCGGCCTCGACGTTCAAGGCGTTCACCGGTCTTGCCGGACTCGAGTACGGCGTGACCGGCGAGTGGACGCAGTACTACTGCCCCGGCAAGTGGACGGAGATGGGCGAGCAGTGGCCCAAGTGGTGCTGGCAGCGGACGGGGCCACGACGACATCAGCTTCCACCAGGGTGTGGTGGAGAGCTGCGACACGGTCTTCTACGAGATCGGCTACGAGTTCTACAAGCAGGGGGACGAGAAGCTGCAGAGCGTTCTCGAGCGAGTTCGGCTTCGGGGAGACGACGGGGATCGACCTGCCCGGCGAGCTCGAGGGTCGCGTTCCCGACGCGGAGTGGAAGAACGACTTCAACGAGAACTACCCCGAGTACCAGAAGTGGCTGCCGGGCGACACCGTGAACATGGCCATCGGCCAGGGCGACCTGCTCGTCTCGCCGCTCCAGCTGGCGGCGGCCTACGGTGGCATCGCCAACGGTGGACAGCTGTCATGCGGCCGCACGTGCTCAAGGAGGTCCACGACGCCAAGGGCGAACCCGTCCACGTCTATCGAGCCCGAGGTCACGCTACTCGCCGGACGTGACGGCCGCCAACCTCGGCGTCATGGACGATGCGTTGCGGGATGTCATCACGAGACGGGCACGGCGCGCCGAGGCGTTCCGCGGATTCGATGTCGAGGTGGCGGGCAAGACGGGCACGGCGGAGGTCGCCGGCAAAGACGACTACGCGTGGTTCGCCGCCTATGCGCCCGCCGACGATCCCGAGTACGTCGTCGCGGTCGTCATCGAGCAGGGTGGTCACGGCGGCGCGATCGCTGCCCCTGCGGCGCGAGAGATCCTCTCGGCGCTGTTCGGTCTTCCGGTCGAGCATGTCACCGGCTCGGACATCTCGAGGTAGCGTGATGGTCTCGCACGGAACAGAACGCGTTCACGCAAGTGGGTGAACCTGCCGCTCGTCATCGTCGTGGTGCTGCTGCTGGTCTACGGGTCGGTGATCTGGTTCAGTCGGCGACATCGGGCATGGCCGGCGGCGACGGGCTGTTCCGACGCCATCTGATCGGCATCGCGCTTGGGCTTGCTGCCGCTGGCGGTGCTGTGGGCGTTCGACTACCAGACGTTCAAGGGCTGGCTGGGACCGCTCGTGATCTTCGATACGTCCTGCTGATCCTCAGCCCGCGGATCCCGGGACTCGGCTACGAGGCCGGCGGCGCCACTTCGTGGCTGGCGATCGGGGGCTTCAGACTGTTCCAGCCCTCTGAGCCGGCGAAGCTCGTGACGATCCTCATCATGGCGATCGTCATCGCGCAGTACAGAGGGCGTGATCGACAAGCCCAAGGACGTCGCGCGGATCCTCGCGCTACCTGGCGATACCGCTCGGCCTCGTCCTGCTGCAGCCCGACCTCGGGACCGCGCTGGTGTTCGTCGCCATCACGCTGGGCATGCTGCTCGATCGGCGGGCTCAAGGCGCGGTACTTCCTCGTCTTCGCGCTGATCGGGGTCCTTGCCGTCGGGCTGGTGCTGCAGTTCGATCTGCTCGACGCAGTACCAGGAGGACCGACTGCTCGTCTTCATCGACCCGGACGCGCGATCCGTGGGGGGCGGGCTACAACCTTGCGCAGTCCAAGATCGCGATCGGCTCGGGCGAGCTCACGGGCCAGGGTCTCGGTTCTGGCTCTCAGTCCAACCTGAACTTCCTGCCCGAGCGCCACACGGACTTCATCTTCTCCGTTCTCGGCGAGGAGCTCGGGTTCGTCGGGGTGGTGATCCTGCTCGGGCTCTACCTCGCGCTCCTGGTGGTGTCGCTTGAGATAGCGGCGTCGTCGACGGGACCTGATGGGCTCCCTCATCGTGGCTGGCGTCATGAGCATGTGGACGTTCCAGATTCTCATCAACATCGGGATGACCGTCGGACTGATGCCGATCACGGGTATCCCGCTGCCGTTCATGAGCTTCGGTTCGTCGTTCATGGTCACCAACCTGGCGGCAACGGGTATGCTGTTGTCGGTATGGTCTCGCCGGCGCGGCGTCTAGAGACGCCAACGAGCAAGACCCGTGCGGCGGGATCGAGAAGGAGGGTCTGACGGTGCTATTCCCGGTCGACATACGTGACTACGCCAAGACTGGCAAGCAGGTCGAGGAGGCACGCGAGGAGCCGGTCAGCGTAGCGATCTTCGTCGAAGTCGATGCACCCGATCAGCTCGTGGACGTCGTTCAGGCGGAGTTTCACCCGTACACGCCCAACGCCACGCTCGACATCGCGATCGCCGAAGCCGGATCGCGCCTCGTGGTGGACTCCATCGTCGGATGTCGTGATCGGGGTGGTCGGTTCCGGAACGACGGGCATCGGCGACAGTCTTGCCGACGCGCGGGAGCGTGCGATACCCACGGTGGCCATCGCGCTTGGCGAGGACTCGCGCGACCGTCGCAGGTACGATCGGCGCTCCCTACCGAGACACGCTTGCGCGATCTGGATGCCGAGGAGCTCGTCGAGGACGACCTGGGCGACTGGCTCGTGGACCGACTGCCGGGCAAGCGTCTCGCCCTTGCGCACAACTTCGAGTTCATGCGGCGCGCAGTCGCGGTGGACGCAGTGAAGAACACGGCATGGCAGAACGGCGTGATCGGCGTCGTCGCCTTCTTCCCGGGTGCAGACATGCCGCTGATGACCGCGAACCAGGCGAAGATGGCGATGCAGATCGCTGCGGCGTACGGCGAGACGATCGGTCTCGAGCGCCTCAAGGAGCTGGGAGTGGTCGTCGGCGGTGCGTTCGCGCTGCAGGACCGTCGCGCGCCAGGCGGCAGCGTTCGTTCCCGGCTTCGGCTGGGCGATCAAAGGCGGTATCGGCGCAACGGGCACGCTCGCGATGGGCTACGGCATCATCGAGTACTTCGAGCAGGACGTCGATCTGAGTGGTGTGCGCCGCCGGTTCGACAAGCTCAAGGCGGAGATCGAGGCACGGACCTCGGGTCGAAAGAAGTCCGAGCCGGAGATCATCGAGGTCGATGTCGAAGTCCTGGACGATGAGGCCGTCGATGTGCGTGCTCTGAGCTGAGGGCCGAGACAGCTCGACTGCCGCGCCGGTCGGATCGGACGGACAGGCGATCAGTGGCGGCTAGCGAGTGGGAGCGCATCGAGCCGCTGCTGGCTCAGGTCGAGCGCCCCGCCCGCTACATCGACTCCGAGTGGGGGGCGGTCGATCCCGACCTCAGCGGACTACCGTGTCGTGCTCGTCTATCCCGACACCTATGAGCTCGGCATGGCGAATCAGGCCCTGCAGATCCTCTACGAGCTCCTGAACGCGATGGAGGGGGTCTCGGCCGAGCGTGCCTTCGTTCCCTGGGTCGACATGGCCGATGAGCTGCGTCGAAGCGGACGCCGCTGACTTCGCTCGAGAGCGCTACACCTGTCGGCGACGCCGATCTCTCGGCATCACGTTGCCGTACGAGCTGACCGCACACGAACATCTCGAAGTTCCTCGATCTCGCAGGGATCCCGTTGAGGTCCTCGCAGAGCGGACGCGAGGGCGATCCGCTGGTCGTGGGGGGTGGCCCGTGTGCGTTCAACCCGGAACCGCTGGCCGCGTTCTTCGACGCCATCCTCGTCGGCGAAGGCGAAGACGCCATCGCGCGAGATCGTGGACGCCCACCGTCGCGCGCGACGGGCGGGTCGGACCGTCTCGGAGAGCTCCAAGAGCTTCGCACCGTGGCGGGCGTCTATGTCCCCGAGAACCAGGACGCCGAGGAGAGCGCGGTGGCGGATGGCGACGTCGGTACGACGCGACCAGCGGTCGTGCGACGCGTCGTGCCTGACCTGGGGGAGTACCGGCACCCACGTGTCCGATCGTCCCGTACATGGATGTCGTGCACGATCGGGCGATGATCGAGGTCATGCGCGGATGCACGAGGGGCTGCCGATTCTGTCAGGCCGGAATGGTCTACCGGCCCGTACGCGAGCGGAGCGCCGACGACATCGTGCGCGACGCGATGGCGGTCCCTCGCCTGCACGGGTCACGACGAGGTCTCACTGACCTCTCTGTCGACGACCGACCACTCCCAGCTCGAGGAGGTCATGCGTCGGCTGTCTCGTCGGCTCGAGGGCACGGCGACGACCGTGTCGCTGCCCTCGCTGCGTGTGGATGCTTTCTCGATCGACATGGCGCGGCTTGCCACGACGGGCAAGAAGTCAGGTCTGACGTTCGCTCCCGAGGCGGGAACTCAGCGACTGCGCGACGTCATCAACAAGAACGTCACCGAGGAAGAGCTGCTGAGGACGGTGGACTATGCGTTCCAGGGTGGCTGGCGGCGGGTGAAGCTCTACTTCATGATCGGCCTGCCGACCGAGACCGACGAGGACGTGCGCGGCATCGGCGAGCTCGTTGGCCGTGTTCTTGAGAGGGCGCGGGCCGCTACGCCCAAGGAGCAGCGTGGATCGATCCGCGTTGGGCGTCTCGGTCTCGACGTTCGTGCCCAAGGCACACACGCCGTTCCAGTGGGACGGGCAGATCCCAGTACGAGGAGATCGAGCGTCGTCAGGCCCTGCTTCGCGAGAGCGTCCCGCGCAAGGGTGTCGATCTCTCGTGGCACGATCGCGACGTCTCGCTTCTGGAGGCCGTCTGGCGAGGGGCGGACGCGGAGCTCGCTGCGGTGATCGAGAGCGCTTGGAGCAGGGGTGCTCGCTTCGACGCATGGACCGAGCGGTTCGATCTGAACCTCTGGCGGGACGCGGCCGCGGCCGCTGAGCGTCGACCTCGAAGCCCTCGCGGCACAGCGAGTTCGCACGGGACGATCAGCTCCCGTGGGCCCATCGTCGTGACCGGCGTTTCCGAGGACGTACCTGTGGGCCGAGAGGGAGCGTGCTCTGTCCGGTCGACGTGACCGGTGACTGCAGCTTCGATGGGTGCACGGGATGCGACGCTGTGCGACGTCCTGGATGTCGATATCGTCGTGGCTGGTGAGCGGAGTGGCTGAGATCGAGTTCCGGCTGCGGGTCGAGTATCAGAAGGCCGACCGCTTGAGGTTCCTCTCGCATCTGGAGGTGACCACGGGCGCTCGAGCGCGGTCTGAGGCGGTCCGCGACTGCCCTATGCCGTCACGAAGGGGTTCAGCCCGCACATGAAGGCCGCCTTCGGCCCGGCACTGCCGGTCGGTACCGGCGGGAGGCGCGAGTACTGGGACGTGTGGCTCACGCAGTACGTTCCTGCCGGTGAGGTCCTCGGCGAGCTGGCCGGAGCGACACCCCCGCTTCTCGCCCCGGCCGAGGCAGGATACGTCCCCTCTGAGCGAGCCATCTCTCTCTTCGGCGTGTACACTAGGCGTGTACGAGATAGAGGTCGAGGGGAAGGGAGTGACCTCACAGGGCGTAGGCGCTGCGATCGATGCGGTCGTGGCCGAGGGCGAGTTTCGAGTAGAGCGCAAGGGCAAGACCAAGGTTTATGACCTCGCGGAGGGTCTCCCGAAGGAGCCCACCACGGAGTCGCGAGGCACGGCGATCGTGGTCCACATGACCACGCGGATGGGTCCGCAAGGATCGCTCAGGCCGGATGCGTTCATCTCCGAAGCTCTGTCCAAGGGCGACATCACCGCGGACACGATCGTTGTCACACGCAACGAACTCCTCATCGAGGACGATTCAGGCGTGCGCCGGCCTCTGTGACGGCACGCCATCGTGGCCGACATACTCCGCGAGATGCTCATCTCGCACGATTCCGACGAGACTCGCGTCGCGATGCTCGAGGATCGTGCGTTGGTCGAGCTCTACATCGAGCGTCCCAAGCGTTCCGTCGTCGGCAACGTCTACCTCGGCAAGGTCAAGGACGTGCTGCCTGGGATGCAGGCGGCGTTCGTCGACATCGGCCTGGAGAAGAACGCGTTCCTCTATGTCGACGAGGTCGTCAGCCCGGAGGGGCTGAGGACGTTCCCAAGCGGGACATCCAGTCGCTCCTGCGGCCTGATCAGCAGATCATGGTGCAGGTGCTCAAGGACCCCATGGGCACGAAGGGTGCGCGCGTCACCACCGAGATCACCCTTCCCGGGCGCTTCCTGGTGCTGATGCCGTTCTCCGAGTTCGTCGGTGTCTCGCGCAAGATCGACGACGAGGAGCGCGATCGTCTCCACGACGCCATCGTCCCGCTCGTCCCGCCGGGCCAGGGCGTCATCGTGCGCACCGTGGCTGCAGGCGTGCGCGAGAAGGACCTGGTCTCCGACATGGAGTTCCTGCTGCGCCTGTGGAAGCGGGTCAGCCATCAGGCCCGGGAGGGACTCGCCCCGGAGGTCATCTACACCGAGATGGATCTCGCGCTGCGGCTCGTCCGGGACGTGTTCTCTGATGAGTTCAAGCGTCTGATCATCGATGACAAGTCGCTCTACGAGAAGGTGACCTCGTTCCTGAAGAGAGACCTCACCGCATCTCACGCGGCGGGTCTCGCTCTACAAGGACAGGACCCCGCTCTTCGACTCATACGACGTCGACGCCGCCGATCGAGTCCTCGCTCTCCGCGCAGGGTGGACCTCCCATCGGGCGGGCACATCAGATCGACAAGACCGAGGCGCTCATCGCCATCGACGTGAACACCGGCCGCTACGTCGGCCGAAAGAACCTCGAAGACACGGTGTTGCAGGACGAACCTCGAGGCTGCCGATGAGGTCGTCCGTCAGCTTCGGCTGCGCGACATCGGCGGCATCATCGTGATCGACTTCATCGACATGGAGGATCAGTTCCACCGCGCCGAGCTGATCAGACGCTTCAATCGATGCCCTGGAACGGGACCGAACGAAGACTCGCGTGATCGGAGATGTCCCGTCTCGGCCTGGTGGAGATGACGCGCAAGAACGTGACCGATGGCCTGTACGGGATCCTGACCGAGACCTGCCCGTGCTGCTCGGGTCAGGGGCGGGTCCTCTCCGACACGACCAAACGCATCTCGGTCGTGCGCAAGATGCGCGAGACGCTCGACGGAGCGGTCGCTCGGCAGCGTACCTGTTCGGCCTTCACCCGGACACGTATGAGCTCGTGATGACGCCGGGACAGAACGTCGTGGCGGTGCTTGCGGTCCGAGACCGGCAAGCAGGTGGCCATCGTCCCGGATCAGGATGTGGGATCGACTGAGGTACGCGTGCTCATCGAGGGCAAGCGCCGGCGTGCTCAAACGGGGTGTAGAGCAGCGTTGACGCTGTGCAGTCGTCCCTGCTAGCATAACCCTTTGCGCACATACGCGAACGAGAGGTCGAACACACCATGTACGCTGTTGTTTCTACCGGCGGTAAGCAGCTCAAGGTCGAAGAGGGCACCGAGGCGGTCGTCGAGAAGCTCGACGCGCCGATCGGCGATACCGTCGCACTCGATGTACTGTTCGTTGCCGACGGTGATGACATCATCGTCGACGCTGATGCGCTTGCAGTCGGCCAAGGTACAGGCCGAGATCGTGGAGCACTTCAAGGGCGAGAAGCAGCTCGTCTTCAAGTTCAAGAGGCGCAAGGGCTACAAGCGTCTCAAGGGCCATCGCCAGGAGCAGACTCGGATCAAGGTGACCGGTATCGACGCGGCTGAGGCGAAGAAGACTGCCAAGAAGCCCGCGAAGAAGGTCAAGGCCGAGAAGAGCCCGAATCGACGGCCAAGAAGGTCGAGGCCACGGTCGAGAGGACGTCAAGAAGGTCGAGGCTGCGGCCAAGAAGGCCGAGACCAAGATCGAGTCCGCAGTGAAGAAGGCGGAGGCAAGGTCGAAGCCGAGGTCAAGAAGGTCGAGGCCAAGGCCGAGGCGAAGAAGGCCAAGGCCGAAGGCCGAGAGCTCCAAAGAGCCGAAGAAGGCGGCTCCCAAGGCTGACAAGAAGGCCGATGCCAAGGTCGAGACCGCTCAGTGCGAGGCCACGAAGGCCAATGGCGAGCCTGTGCACGAACAAGGCGAAGGAGGGCTCCAAGTACTGCGGCGTCCATGCGAAGAAGTACGACAAGTAGCAGTCCGACCGGCTCGCAGCCGGTCGTGACCAGGAGTTAGGAACGGGTCATGGCACACAAGAAAGGTCTCGGTCGCACCAAGAACGGTCGCGACTCGCAGGCGCAGCGCCTTGGCGTCAAGCGGTTCGCCGGCCAGACGGTCACGGCTGGGTCGATCCTCGTCCGCCAGCGCGGCACTCGCCTCAAGGCCGGCGAGAACGTCGGCCTCGGCAAGGACGACACGCTGTTCGCCAAGATCGACGGCGTCGTCGACTTCACGCGCGGCAAGGACCGCCGCGTTCACGTGCGACCGCTCGAGGGCTAGAGACGACACGCCCGATCCGAGCGTGTATCACATTGTGAGCCCTCCGCTCCACTCGGGCGGGGGGCTTTGCTGTGTTCTGTGCGCACTAGTATGTAGACCTGAGGTGGCGAGACGATGTTCGTCGACGAGTCCAAGATCCACGTGACGGCGGGCAACGGCGGCGCCGGATGCAAGTCGTTCCGGCGCGAGAAGCACGTTCCCAAGGGCGGTCCGGACGGGGGAGACGGCGGCGGTGGCGGCGACGTCGTGCTCGTCGCCGACGCCTCGGTCGCCACGCTGATCGACTACCACTACAAGCGCCACTACAAGGCGGACCGCGGGCACCACGGCAAAGGGGCCCTCAGGCACGGTGCCGTCCGGCGAGGACCTGCTCCTGCCCGTCCCGCTCGGCACCGTCGTCGAGATGCAGAGACGCGGCGAGTTCATCGCCGACCTCGTCCATGACGGCGAGCGTGTGGTCGTCGCCGAGGGTGGCCGCGGTGGCCGAGGGCAACATCCACTTCGTGACCTCCACTCGTCGCGCACCCGCCTTCGCCGAGCTGGGCGAGCCGGCCGAGGAGCGATGGATCACCCTTGAGATGAAGCTGCTGGCCGACGCTGCTCTCGTGGGATTCCCGAACGTGGGCAAGTCCTCGATCATCGCTCGGATCAGCGCCGCGCGGCCCAAGATCGCCGACTACCCGTTCACGACGCTTGCGCCCAATCTGGGCGTGGTGAAGGCGGGTGAGAACTCGTTCGTCGTCGCCGATGTGCCCGGACTCATCGAGGGTGCCAGTGAGGGCAGTGGGACTCGGTCACGCGTTCCTGCGCCACATCGAACGCTCGGCGATCATCGTCCACGTGGTCGACCTGACCGGCGGCTTCGAGGAACGCGACCCCGTTGAGGATGTCGAGATCATCGAAGGCGAGCTCGTCGCGCCATGCCGCAGGAGCTGGCGCAGCGCCCACGGGTTCTCGTCGGCAACAAGGTGGACATGCCCGGTACCGCAGAGGCCTCGGATCGCGTGTCGGCATTGGCGAGCGAGCGAGGTATCCCGTACTTCCCGGTATCCGCCGTCACGGGGGAGGGGATGGACCCTCTGGTGCTGGCGCTGGGTCAGATGGTGCTTGAGATGCGCGAGTCTGCGCTGGATGCCCCCGAGCCCGAGCACGAGGCCACATACATCCTGCGCCCCGGGAACCGCGACAAGGAGTTCGAGGTCGTGCGCACGGGCACACACGCCTACGAGGTCCGGGGACGCGGTGTGGAGCGCATGGTCATCATGACCGAGCTGGACAACGAGGAGGCGCGTAGCATACCTGCAGCGCCGACTCGTGAAGATGGGCGTCGAGGACGCGCTGATCGAGGCCGGTGCGCGGGATGGGGACGAGGTCACCATCGCGGGAGCGACGTTCGAGTTCGAGGGCGTGGGTCCGACGTGGAGGACGCGAGCCGGGGACGAGGGAGAGATGTGAGCGATCTCAAGCGGATCGTCATCAAGGTGGGCAGCTCGACGCTCGTGGCCGAGGACGGCACACTCGATCGTGCCTACATCGATGACCTGGTCGATCAGATCGCGCGCGTTAGAGCGCAGGGCGTCAGTGCCGTTCTCGTGACGTCGGGCGCGATAGCCGCAGGCCGTGAGAGGCTGGGCGATCTGACTCGACCGCGACGACATCCCGTCGCTGCAGGCAGCTGCCTCCGTCGGTCAGGTGCAGATTCTCGCGATGTACGCCGCGCTGTTCGCCTCCCGCGGGATTCCTGTGGGCCAGGTGCTGCTCACCAGACATGACACGGCTCACCGTCAGGCGTACCTCCACGCCCGCGACACCCTGGAGCGCCTCATGGCGCTGGACGTGGTCCCCATCGTGAACGAGAACGATACGGTCGCTGTCGATGAGATCCGCTTCGGCGACAACGACACGCTGGCAGCCCTCGTGGCTGCGATGATCAGGGCGGAGCTCGTCGTCCTGCTCACCGACATCGAGGGTCTCTACGACGCGGACCCGCGTGCCGATGAGGAGGCCCATCTGGTCGAGCACGTCGATGAGGTGACAGATCAGGTACTCGCGGCCGCCGGCGGCACCGGCTCGTCGGTTGGCTCCGGGGGCATGGTCACCAAGCTCGAGGCGGCGCGAGTGCTCATGCAGGCCGGTGTCCCGATGGTGGTCTGCGACGGCCGGCGACCCGACGTCATCCTCGACGCGGTCGAGGGTAAGCCCGTAGGGACGCTGTTCGCGGGCGGGGCGGCTCGGCTGAAGGGCCGCAAGCTCTGGATCGCGCTCGGTCAGAAGACCTCGGGTGAGGTCGTCGTCGATGACGGTGCGCGGGATGCGCTCTGTGCACGCGCGGCACGAGTCTTCTGCCCATCGGAGTGATCGGTGTCGAAGGGACGTTCAAGGCCGGTGATGCGATAGTATTGAAAGACCGTGCTGGCAGCGAGATCGCGCGCGGTCTGACAGACATGTCCGCCGAGGAACTCGGTCGCGGTCAAAGGGATGAGGTTCTCCGCAGATCGCCGAGGACGTCCCGTCTTTGGCCGGCAAGGAAGTGATCCACAGAGACCACCTGGTCATTCTGTGAATGGGAGTCGTGAACGATGCTGACAAGGGGACGATGCAATGTCTGAAGTCATGACGCTCGCGACGCGGGCACGAGAGGCCGCGCGGGGCTTGGGAACGACCTCCACCGGGCAGCGCAACAGGGCGCTGCTGGCCATGGCGCACGCGCTGACGCACCACCAGGACGAGATCCTCGCCGCGAACGCTCAGGACATGGACGAGGCGCGGGCCAAGAACGTGGCGCCAGCTCTCCTGGATCGCCTCGAGCTCAGTCCCGCACGGCTCAAGTCGATGTCGGAGGCGCTCAAGGCGCTCTCGCTTCTCCAAGACCCCGTCGGCGAGGTCGTCGAGGGACACACCTTGCCCAACGGGATCAAGCTGCAGCAGGTCCGGGTCCCTCTCGGCGTCGTTGCCATGATCTACGAGGCCCGGCCCAACGTGACAGCGGATGCGGCCGGTCTGTGTGTGAAGACCGGCAACGCGGTGATCCTGCGCGGCGGTTCGCTCGCAGTCCACTCGAACATGGCGCTCACTCGCGTGCTGGCCAATGCCGCGGTAGCCACCGGGCTGCCCGAAGGCTCGATCCAGATCATCGAATCCACCGACCGCGAGGCGGCCGAGGAGCTCATGGGGCTTCACGGCTACATCGACGTGCTGATCCCCCGAGGTGGTGCCGGCCTGATCAGGAGCGTGGTCGAGAACGCAAAGGTCCCGGTCATCGAGACGGGTGTGGGCAACTGCCACGTCTACATCCACGAGGGTGCGGACCCGGAGATGGCGCGACGGATCGTCGTCAACGCCAAGACGCAGCGACCCGGCGTCTGCAACGCTGCGGAGTCCGCTGCTGGTCGACGAGGCCGTGTACGAGAAGGTCCTGCCGGCCATCCTCAGGGAGCTCGAGGAGGCGGACGTCACTCATCTACGCCGACGAGGCGACGCGTGGTCTCGGTGCGGTGATGCGCATCGAGTCGGCCACGGAGGAGGACTGGGGAACGGAGTACCTCGATCTCGAAGATCTCGGTGAAGGTCGTCTCCGGCCTGGGCGAAGCCATCCATCACATCAACACGTACGGCACGAAGCACAGCGAGGCGATCGTGACCGAGGACTACGCCGCTGCGCAGCGCTTCCTCAACGAGGTGGACGCCGCCGCGGTGTACGTGAACGCGTCGACGCGCTTCACCGATGGTGGGGAGTTCGGCCTCGGCGCCGAGATCGGCATCTCGACACAGAAGCTGCATGCTCGCGGACCGATGGGGCTTGCAGCACTGACATCGACCAAGTTCGTCCTCCAAGGGAGCGGACAGATCCGGGAGTGAGAACCAAGTCGCGCCTCGGCATAATGGGTGGGACGTTCGATCCCATCCACTTCGGCCACCTCGTGACGGCTGAGGAGGCCCTGGTCCAGTTCAACCTGGACAAGGTCGTCTTCATGCCCACGGGTCATCCGGCGCGCAAGACAGACCGCCCAGTGACCGCGGCCGAGCACCGCTATCTCATGACGGTGCTCGCGACTGCGGCCAACCCGGATTTCGAGGTCAGTCGCATGGAGATCGATCGGCCGGGGCTTACCTACACCGTCGATACGCTCAAGGCGCTCCGCGACCTGCATGGGCCTCAGACGGAGCTCTACTTCATCACGGGAGCCGACGCCGTCTGGGACATCATCACGTGGAAGGACGCAGCGACCTTCGGCGAGCTGTGCACGTTCATCGCTGCGACCCGGCCGGGCTACGATCTTGCCACGGCGGAGCAGGAGCACTCCGAGACGTCCGAGGATGTCGACATCGAGTTCGTGGAGGTGCCCGCACTCGCCATCTCCTCGACCGACATACGGCGAACGGGTGGCGGAGCGACGTCCCATCCGGTATCTGGTACCTGAGCCGGTGTCGGCCTACATCGCCAAGCACGGACTATACCGGAGAGTCGTTCTGATGGCCCTATCCCCAAGCTACACGGAGGTCCATGACACGCTCGCTTCTCGCCTCGGCGACCGGGCGCTGGCGCACTGCGATGCCGTGGCAGAGACCGCGGCTGAGCTAGCAGCGGTCTACGGCGTCGATGCGGAGGATCGCGAAGATGGCTGGGCTGCTACATGACTGGGCGAGAGAGATGACCGCCGAGGAGCTCCTCTCGGCGGCTGAGATGCACGAGATGGAAGCGACCGCCGTTGACATCGCGGTCCCGTACCTGCTGCACGCAAAGGCGGGCGCCATGGAGGTGCGGGCCACGTTCCCGGAGCTGCCCGAGGAGATTGCTCGCGCGATAGAGCTGCACACGATGGGCTCCTCGGAGATGAGTGACCTCGACAAGATCGTCTACATCGCCGACACGATCGAGCCCGCCCGCTCCTTCTCGGGCGTCGAGAAGCTTCGCGATGCGGTCGGCGAGGTCTCGCTCGATGAGCTGTTCGTCCGCGCGTACGCGCGCTCGGTGATCCGCCTGATCAAGAAGCGGCGCCGTATCCATCCGGAGACCGTCGCGGTCTGGAACACGCTGGTGGCCGAGGAGCAGCGATGACCGACCCCAGGGATAGTCAAGGTGGCGCAGGCAACGCGGGACCCGGTGATTCGACCGAGTCCCCCTCGGCCAACGGTGTCTCTGGGGAAGGAGCGGAGCGTCCGCGCCGCTCCAAGAAGGCGAAGCAGGACTCTCCCGAGGTCCCGTCGGGCTGGCGCTCCTCGCGCAGGGGGTCGAAGACCGCACAGCGTGCGCGCAAAGAGATGAAGTCGCGCGAGGCCAAGGAACGGATGGCAGAGGGGGCGCGAGACACGGGGCGCAAGATCACAGACGGTGCCACGGCGCTCGGCAAAGGTATTGCGGGGGTCGCCCTCGGCCTGCTGATAGTGGTCCTGTTGTTCACCGGTATCAACGGGATCGCGCGGTGGAACGCCAAGCGCCTCGACGACCTCGAGAACTCGCCTGAGGCCCTGCTGGAGCAGGCCCGTGACAACCTCCTCTTCATCGCCGATGAGGAGGGGCGCGCAGTGGGCTTCCTCGCGCTCAAGGTCGAAGGCGATCGCGAGCAGATATACGGCATTGCGATTCCGGATGCCGCCTTCGTGGAGGTCCCCGGCAGAGGGTTCCAGCGAATAGGGGAGTCCTACGAGGCGGGGCCGGACGTGTCCCTCTCGGCGGTGAGCAACTTCTTCACTGTGCCCGTTCACCACGTACGCGATCATCCCGCCGGAGGTCTATCAGGCGGCGCTGACCGAGCAGTCGCGTGACCGGGCTTCTCGCAGGCGCGACCGCGACGAACCTCTCAGAGGAGGACGTGGAGCGCTGGACCACGATCTTTGAGACCGTCAAGCCGCGAGAACGTCGCTTTGCTCCCCATGCCGGTCAAACCGATCAATGTGGGCTCGCAGACGTACTTCGAGCCTCAGCGCGAAGAGGTGTCAGACCTACTGGAGCAGTGGTGGGGCGTGACGATAGGTGGGGACGAGGGGGTCGTTCGCGTCATCGTCTACAACGGATCGGGTGAGCCCGGGGTCGCCGGCGCCGTCGCCCAGCAGCTCATCGGGGCAGGGTATCGTGTTGTCGACACCAAGAACGCTGACAGTTTCGACTACGCAGAGACGCAGGTCATCGTGCAGACCGACGACCCGACCATCGGTGATGTGGTGGTCGAGGCCCTCGGTGCCGGTGTTGTGACGGTGCAGTCTGTGGATCAGGACGTCGCCGAGGTGATCATCATCGTCGGCAAGGACTACGAACCACCAGAGTGACCGCGACACGCCGCGGGGCAAGGAGACGAAACTGAACTCACGGGACTACGCGTATCTGGCGGCCGAGGCCGCTGCTGAGAAGAAGGCGCTCGACGTAGCTGTGATCGACGTGGGCGAGCTGCTGGTCGTGACGGACTACTTCGTCGTATGCACCGGCGAGACCGACAGGCAGGTCGCAGCCATAGCCGACGAGATCGAGCGTCAGCTGAAGGAAGCCGGTCTTCCTCCGATCGGACGCGAGGGTCTGCAGGAGGGCAGGTGGGCTCTCCTGGACTTCGCAGATGTCGTAGCGCATGTCTTCCAGCCCGCCGAGAGGGACTTCTACCGGCTGGAACGTCTGTGGGACGACGCGCCACGCCTGGAGCTTTCGCCAGAGGTTGAGAACGCGAGCCCCGTCGAGGCGGGCGCATCGGAGAGCGAGAGCGAGACGAGGAGTACTCCGAGACCTCCACGATCGAGCGTTCGTGACCGACACCTCACGGAGGTACTGGCTAGCGCTGGCGCTGGTGGGCGTTGCCGCCGTGTGGGGCGCGACGTTCGTGATGGTCAAGGACGCCGTCGAACTGTATCCGCTCTACGGCTTCCTGGGATGGCGCTTCGCCATCGCGGTCGTGGCCTTTCTTGTGCTCTTCCCAAGGTCTCTCAAGCGTTTCGAACCCGGAACCCTGCGAGTCGGCCTGCTCGCTGGAGCCTTCCTCACCGCCGGCTACATCTTCCAGACCTGGGGTCTCCAAGACACCAGCGCGAGCAAGGCGGCGTTCATCACAGGGATGTTCGTGGTGATCACGCCTGTGATGCAGACCGTGATACTGCGGCGCATGCCTCGGTGGCCGACGACCGTGGGCATCGTCGTGTCAGTGCTCGGACTCTGGCTCCTCTCAGGGGCGACCGCGGACGGCTGGAACGTCGGCGATACTCGCGTGCTGGCGTGTGCGGTCGCCTACTCGGCGCACATGATCGTTCTTGGGAGTCTGGGAAGGGAGCACGACGTCGGCGCACTGACGCTCGTGCAGTTGAGCGTTGGCGCCGTGGTGTGCGGAGCGATCTCGTTGGCGTTCGAGCGACCGGGCATCCCGTCGGACGCGCTCGGTGTGGATCGCCTTGCTGGTCACCGGCGTGTTGGCAACAGCGGTCGCGTTCGCAGTCCAGACCGCGGCGCAGCGAGTGATATCGCCGGCCAAGACGGCGCTCATCCTGATCACAGAACCGGCGTTCGGGGGTCTCTTCGGTTGGCTTGCTGGTGAAGCTCTCGGGGTGACAGGGGTCGCCGGAGCGGCTTTGATACTCGGCGGCATGGTCGTCTCGGAGGTCGTGGGCGCCGGCGTCCGTCGCGATGAGAACGTCGTCCTCGAGCCGGCCATCGAGGGCCTGTCCGCGCCCGTCGTGGAGGACCCGCCGAGACCCTGCCGGGTGAGGCTGAGGCGGCTCTCTGAGGGAGCCGCTCATGCGCGTTGACCTGCCGCGAAGGGCTGGTATACTACCGCTTGCGCCTGTGGCGCCCCAGATGTGGGGCCATAGCTCAGCTGGGAGAGCGCATGGCTGGCAGCCATGAGGTCAGGGGTTCGATCCCCCTTGGCTCCACCACAAGACATCGCACGCCCGTCGGGACATCCGGCGGGCGTTCGTGTTTCGTGCGGTGGTTCCCCGCGTGGGTCGCCTCGGCTAGAATCCGAGGGGTGTCTTACCCCAGCGCTCCTGGAGGCAGGTCTCAACGTGGCCGAGAAGTACGATCCACAGGCGATAGAGCCCAAGTGGCAGCAGGTATGGGAGTCTGACGGCCTCTACGAGGCCATCGAGGACGCCGACAAGCAGAAGTACTATCTTCTCGAGATGTTCCCGTACCCGATCGGGCGACATCCACATGGGTCATGTGCGCAACTACTCCATCGGGGATGTCGTCGCGCGCTTCCTGACGATGCGCGGGATGAGCGTCCTTCACCCGATGGGGTGGGACTCCTTCGGCCTGCCTGCCGAGAACGCCGCGATCAAGAGCGGCACCCATCCTGCCGAGTGGACGTACGAGAACATCGAGAAGCAGGAGGCCTCGTTCAAGCGGATGGGCTTCTCGTATGACTGGGACCGCAAGCTCGTCTCGAGCGACGTGGACTACTACCGGTGGGGTCAGTGGATCTTCCTGAAGTTCTGGGAGCGCGGCCTGGTCGAGCGCAAGAGCTCGCCGGTGAACTGGTGCCCGTCGTGCGCGACCGTGCTGGCGAACGAGCAGGTACTCGGCGACGGCGACTGCTGGCGCTGCCACTCGCAGGTCGAGAAGCGCGAGCTCGAGCAGTGGTACTTCAAGATCACCGAGTACGCGCAGGAGCTGCTGGATTCCCTCGACGAGACTGCCCGGCTGGCCCGAGCGTGTCAAGACGATGCAGGCCAACTGGATCGGTCGCTCCGAGGGCGCCGAGGTCGACTTCACGCTGTGCGACGCAGACGGTGAGCCCACCGACGAGACGATCACCGTGTACACGACGCGGCCTGACACGCTGTTCGGCTGCACCTTCTTCCTGCTGGCCCCCGAGCACGCGCTCGTGCACGAGCTGGTCCATGAGACCGAGTACGCCGCAGACGTCATGGCGGTCGTCGAGGCAGGCGGCGCGCGAGAGCTGCTGTCGAGCGTTCGATGGGAGAGCGCGAGAAGAACGGCGCGTTCACCGGGCGCTACGTGGTCAACCCGGTCAACGGCGAGAAGGTCCCGGTCTGGGTCGCCGACTACGTGCTGATGGAGTACGGGACCGGTGCAGTCATGGCCGTGCCCTGCGGCGACCAGCGCGACTTCGAGTTCGCGCGCAAGTACGGTCTTGCCGATCCCGCCGGTCGTCGTCCCGCAGGACGACCCGCTCGCCGAGGAGCTCGGGGACGAGCAACGACCGCGTGGTGGACCGAGGTCGCCGTGGGAAGCGGCCTACGACGGTCCCGGGATCATGGTCCAGTCCGGCCAGTTCAC
Source organism: uncultured Actinomycetes bacterium (assembly GCA_963850695.1). GTDB lineage: Bacteria > Actinomycetota > Coriobacteriia > Anaerosomatales > CAWKMJ01 > CAWKMJ01. The sequence goes on along the minus strand of CAWKMJ010000001.1, from coordinate 45,508 downwards.
CGGAATGCACGGCGGCAAGGACTCGGATGGCATGAAGGCGGTCACGCGGTGGCTCGAGGACCGTGGGACAGGTCGCTTCTCGATCAACTTCCGCCTGCGCGACTGGCTGATCTCTCGCCAGCGCTACTGGGGCAACCCCATTCCGGCGATCCACTGCGACAGCTGCGGCCTCGTGCCTGTGCCCGAGAGCGATCTGCCGGTCGTGCTGCCGATGGACGTCGACATCACCAAGGGCGAGACGCTCGCCGACCATCCCGAGTTCTACGAGGTGGCGTGCCCGCAGTGCGGTGCGGCGGCCCGGCGCGAGACAGACACGATGGACACGTTCACCTGCTCGTCGTGGTATTACATCCGCTTCAGCGATGCGCGCAACGATCGAAGCGATCTGGGACAAGGACAAGGTCGACTACTGGATGCCGGTCGATCAGTACATCGGCGGTATCGAGCACGCCATCCTGCACCTGCTCTACTCCCGCTTCTTCACGAAGGTGTTCAAGGACATGGGGATCGCTGACTTCGACGAGCCCTTCACCAACCTGCTCACCCAGGGCATGGTCCGCAAGGACGGTGAGGTCATGAGCAAGTCCAAGGGCAACGTGGTCGCGCCCGAGGACATGATCGCCGCGCACGGCGCCGACGCGCTTCGCGCATACATCCTGTTCATGGCGCCGCCCGACAAGGACCTGGAGTGGTCCTACGAGGGCGTGGACGGAATGGACCGGTGGCTGCGACGCGTGTGGCGTCTCGTGTCGGACATAGCCGAGGAGAGTGACATCTGGCTGCGGTGTCGCGGCAGCCGGCGACGACGCGGCCAAGACACTGCATCGCGAGATGCACCGAGTGATCGGCAAGGTCACCGAGGATGTCGGCTCCTTCGCTCTCAACACTGCGATAGCTGCGCTGATGGAGCTCACGAACGCCGCATACGAGTACCGCAACCTCGTCAGTGCGGGGGAGCGCGATCTCGCTCTTGAGAAGCAGGTCGCCGAGAGCCTTGTCCTGATGCTTGCCCCCTACGCTCCCCACATGACCGAGGAGCTGTGGCGCGAGGTTCTCGGCCACGATCGCTCCGTCCACAGGGAGAGCTGGCCTACCTGGGATGCCTCTGCGGTGACCGCGGACGTCGTCGAGATGGCCGTACAGGTCAACGGGAAGGTACGGGCGAAGATCGACGTCGAGGCCGACCTGGCCGAGGAGGACATCATCGCCGTGGCCCTGACCGCAGTCTCGAAGTGGCTCGAGGACGTCGAGGTCAAGAAGGTCGTTGTGGTCCCCGGCAAGCTTGTCAGCGTGGTCGCCAAGTAGTCCGACTTCGATTCTGCGCTGAGTGGCTGCAGGACACGGCCTCTGCTCCAGCAGCAGGGTAAGGTCTCGGACCGATCCGGTTTCGGCGCATCCGCTTCGATAGCCGTATGAATGCGCGGGACAACATAGGCGCGCTCGCGTGACCGGTTCTCCACGCGGAGATAGATCGCCTGCACGCCTCATTCTCGACGGAGCGTCCGCGCTGGCGCGCCGAGCGGGCCTCGCGGATGTTCCGCGGGGACCGGCTGTCGCAGTGATGGTTCTGGTGCTTGTGGCGGGAGGCGCGGCCACGGGCAGAGCGCTCACGCGCCCCGACGAGTCGCTTGTCGTGCACGACGCAGAGGCGTCCTCCGGGACGACGGAAGGCATCGAGGCGGGCAACAACGCAAGCTCGGAGACCTCGGCCCCGACGGTGGTGATCGTCCACGTCGTCGGCGCAGTCGCCCGCCCGGGCGTGTATCGCCTCGATGGCGGCTCGCGTGTAGCCGAGGCTGTTGAGGCGGCGGGCGGACTTCTGGGTGGCGCCGCGCAAGAAGGAGTGAATCTTGCCCGTCCTGTCGAGGACGGTGAGCAGGTCCTCGTTCCCACCGTTGAGGAGTATCTTGCGGCCGGCACGCCGGATCACGATTCGGTGAGTCAGATGAGCGCGAAGCCCGAAGCGGGCCTCGTCGACATCAACTCGGCAGACGAGAACGACTTGCAGGAGCTGCCCGGGATCGGACCGTCGACGGCTGGGAAGATCGTCGCGGACAGAGAAGAGAACGGCCTCTTCGAGCGCCCCGAGGACCTCACGAGGGTCTCCGGTATCGGACCCAAGAAGTACGAGGCTCTCGCAGATCTCATCACGGTTCGATGATCGGTGAGCGCGCTCCTCTGCGCCCCACGCTGCCCGTCGCCCTGTGGCTCGCGTTGGCTCTGTGGGTCGGGCTGGCGCTCGGTGAGGGCCTGAGTGCGGCCTCCCACTCGAGGTGGCTCGCCTGGCCGCTGTGCTGCGCGGCGATCTCTCTGGTCGTGACATCCGTGCTCGACCAGCGGCTGGAAGCGCTCGATCGCGGTGTTCACGGCGGCGCTTGCTTGCCGGCGCCTGGCTCGGCATGTTGACGTGGGGCTCGGTCGACGTGGCGGCTAGCGAGCTTCGCAGCATGGGATCGTCGGTGCTTGAAGGGCAGGGTCTCTTCGGACCCGGTGTCATGGGACGTACGGATGCTCGTTCGAGCTCTCTGGCGCGCTGCCGGGGGGCGTCGTGCGGGTCTTCTCGGAGGACTCGGAGGAGTTCGAGCTCGGCCGCCGCGTGAGCGTCCGCGGCACCGTTCTTCCTGAAGACGATGAGTGGGCGCGGCTCGACCGGAGGCGGGGGGTGCTGGCCGCGCTGTCAGCGGCAGACGTGCGCGACCTGGGCTGGGAGCCCGGCGTGCTCGGGGCCGCAGGCAGGCTCAGAGCGTGGGCGGGGGATGAGATCGGGAGCGTGAAGGGCGAGGGCAGTGCTCTTCTGAGCGGCATCCTTCTGGGCGATCGGCGTGCCCTCAAAGGCACCCAGCTGGAGTCGGACGCTCGCGCCGCAGGTCTGGCGCACATCATGGCGGTCTCAGGAGCCCATCTCGCTGTTGTTGCGGCGTTTGCGGCTGCGATCGCAGCCGCCGCGAGGCTGCCGAGAGGAGGAGCGGTAGGGCTGGTTCTGGCGACGTGCGCCGCATACGTTGTCGTGAGTGGGTTGCAGCCCTCGGCGCTGAGAGCGCTGGGGCTCGTTCTTGCTGCGCAGACCGCACCGATCCTCGGCCGGCGGACAGACCCGCTCTCCGCGCTGGCTCTCGTGATCGTCGTGATTCTTGTCGTGAACCCCATCGCCGCGTTCTCGCTCGGGCTGATGATGTCAGCGGCAGCAGTGCTCGGGATCATCGCTCTCGGATCCTTGACCCGTGGCTGGCTCGAAACGCTGCTGCCTCGAGTTCTGCGCCCTCTCGCGGCGCCCATGGCGGTCTGCGTGACGGCGCAGGCGGCGACGCTTCCGATCACCGCGGGAACGTTCGCTCAGCTTCCGCTCGTTGGCGTCGTGAGCAACCTGGTCGCCATCCCGCTGGTGTCACTCGGCCTTGCCAGCGGCTTGGCCGGGCTCGTATTCGCTCCGCTGGGCGTCGGGAGTGTCGTGCTTAGGTTCGCGGGGTTCGCTCTGCGTCAGGTAGCAGCCGTCGCCCACGTCTGTGCCAGTCTGCCGGGTGCGGCAGTACCTCTTGATCCTGGACTGTGGGCAAGTGCCGGCGCGATCATCGTTCTGGTGGTGGTTTGGGTCGTGTGGCCACGGCCACGGCACCTTGGCGGTTGGGCACTCGCGATCAGCGTCTCTCTGGTCGGCGTGCTGATTCTCGGAGGCCAGGGAGCGTCTGTGGTCAAGGCCGAGCTGATCGCGATGGATGTCGGGCAAGGCGACGCGATGGTACTCAGATCGGAGGGCCGCGCGGTGCTTGTGGACACCGGCGATGATCCGGTAGAGCTCAGACGTGCCCTGGCTCGCAACGGCGTGCGTCGCGTGGATCGAGTCCTGCTCACTCACGCGCACGCAGACCACACGGGGGGACTCGAAGGTCTCACGGGGATGATGCCGAGCAACGCCGTTCTGGTGAGCTCGGCCGCCGCACCGGAGGGACTGGAGTGCGTGCGGCCTCGCTATGCGGGCGACGTGCTCGAACGAGGGGACTCCTTCGACGTTGGCGAGATGCACGTGCAGGTTCTGTGGCCACCCGCCGGTCTGGAGCCCGATGACGAGAACGAAGCGAGTCTGGTGCTGTACGTCACGAGCGGAGGCTTCTCCGCTCTGCTGACCGGAGATGCCGAGGAGCCGGTCTATGGCCGTCTCGCGCGAAGTGGGCTCCTGCCCTCCTCGATCGACGTCCTCAAGGTGCCGCACCACGGCAGCAGTGATGGGATGAGCGCAGAGACCCTGGGGCACCTGGCTCCTGCGGTCGCGTTCGTGAGCGTCGGTGACGGCAACGACTTCGGACACCCGTCGAGCTCGACAATGGACCAGCTGAGCGTGTGCGGCGCACGCACGTTCAGGACTGACGAACACGGCGACTTGGTGATCCAGATCGGGTCAGAGGGTTGGAGCGTAGGAACCGGGCTTTCGGCGACGTCTGGCTGTGAGACAATGCCGCCTGAAAGCGCCCTCCCAAACCTCGCCTTGAGCGGAGTCTCGAACGGTGTCATCGGACCTATCAGATCTCAAGCCCGTCTACCTGATCCACGGCCAGGAGGATCTACTGCTGGAGCAGGCGGTCGACCGCCTGAAGAGTCGCTTTGCGGCCGTGGGCGATCTGGACTACAACCTCAAGACGTTCGACGGCGAGACTGCGGACGGCTACGAGATCGTCGCCTCAGCCAACACCTTGCCGTTCATGTCAGAGCGCCTCCTGGTAGTCGTTCGCAAGGCGGACCGACTCAAGACCGACGACTTGAACGTGATCGCCGACTACGCCGCAGACCCGAATCCGGCGACATCGCTGGTGCTGGTTGCGAAGAAGATCGCCAAGAACATGCGGGTCTACAAGGCGATCGACGCACTCGGAGGTGTGGCCGAGTACAAGCCGCCGTCCAAACGCGAGTATCCCAAGACGGTCGTGGAGATGTTCGCTCATCACGGGAAGCGCGTTGGGATCGAAGGTGCCGAGGTGCTGGTGCGAGCGGTCGGGCTCGGATCTGCGCCGCCTTGACGTGGAGATACAGAAGGTCGTGGCCTTCACAGGTGAAGAGACGACGCTGTCTCGAGAGGACATCGAGGCGGTGATGTCCACGACGGCTCCGACGTCGGTGTTCGACTTCCTTGATGCGCTTGGTGGCCGTGACTGTCGTCGTGCACTGCAGGCTCCTTGCGGCTCTCCTCGGCGAGGGGGAGTCCATCTACGGCATAGAGGCGATGACCGCCCGGCATGTGAGGAGTCTGATCTCGGTCCGGGTCCTCACTTCGCGGGAGTCGGGCGGGACTCAAGGGGAGATCGCCAAGGAGATCGGGGCGGCGCCGTGGCAGGTGAAGAACTATGCACGGCAAGCGGAGCGGTTCTCGGAGACAGAGCTCGTGAGTGCTCTGCGCGACTTGGCCGAGACTGACCGGAACATGAAAACGAGCCGGGAACCCCGACTCGCCTTCGAGCGTTGGATACTTGGCGTCTGCGGCAGCTGAGCTAGACCGCGTTGACCTGCCTCATGAGTGAGGACTTGCGGTTTGCCGCCTGGTTCTTGTGGATGACGCCCTTGCTCGCAGCTCGGTCCAGAAGACGGCCTGCCTGCTCGGCAGCCTGCTTCGCAGCAGCGGCGTCGCCCGATGCGACGGCCTCGTCGACCTTGCGGGTCGCGGTCTTGAGTTCCGACTTGACCGACTTGTTGCGCTCGTTCGCCTTGGCGTTGGTGATGACGCGCTTCTTCTTGCTCTTGATGTTTGGCACGGTACTGGCGTTCCTCTCGTTCGATGTGGCTCGCCGCGCACGATAGTCGGCGAACCCTGCGATACTAGCACACGGTACCGGGCGAGGCCAACGATGTGTTCCCAGGATTCGCCCAGGTAGCACTCGGGCGGAGCTTCGCGAGTAGGGTCGAGACTGATAACATGAGCCGCTATGACTGAACCCACACATATCCGCAACTTCTCCATCGTCGCGCATATCGACCATGGCAAGTCGACGCTTGCCGACCGCGTGCTCGAGCTCACGCACACGGTCGACGGGCGCGAGATGAAGGAACAGGTCCTCGACTCGATGGATATCGAGCGCGAGCGCGGCATCACGATCAAGGCCCAGGCCGTTCGCGTGCTCTTCGAAGCCGCCGACGGCCAGACGTACCAGCTCAACCTCATCGACACGCCGGGGCACGTCGACTTCACCTACGAGGTGAGCCGCTCGCTCGCAGGCGTGCGAGGGAGCCCTGCTCGTGGTCGATGCGGCGCAGGGCGTCGAGGCGCAGACCGTCGCGAACGCCCAGCTTGCGATGAACGCCGATCTCGAGATCATCCCGCTCATCAACAAGATCGACCTGCCCGCAGCCGAGCCGGAGCGGGTCCGGCACGAGATCGAGGAGGCTCTCGCCGATACCGGCCGAGAGACGCGATCCTGACCTCCGGCAAGACCGGCGAGGGTGTCGATCGCCGCGCTCCAGGCGATCGTCGAGCGGGTGCCGCCGCCCACGGGCGATCCCGACGCGCCGCTCAAGGCACTGATCTTCGACTCCTACTTCGATGCGTATCGTGGAGTCGTCGCGCTGGTTCGCGTCGATCGACGGCGAGATGCATGCTGGCCAGAAGGTTCGCATGATGGCGACCAAGACCGACGACCGAGGTCGAAGAGGTCGGCGTTCGCCGTCCGGCCAACACCCCGGTCGACGCGCTCAGCGTCGGAGAGGTCGGCTACCTCGTGACCGGCCTCAAGGACCCTGCGCTGGTCAAGGTCGGCGACACGGTCACGCTTGCGCAAGAGCGGCGCCGACGAGCCGCTGCCGGGCTATCGCGAGGTCAAGCCGATGGTCTTCACCGGCCTCTATCCCGATCGACGGCGACCAGTATCCCGACCTTCGCGATGCTCTGGACAAGCTCAGCTCAACGATCCGGCGCTGATCTTCGAGCCGGAGACGAGTCACGCACTCGGGTTCGGCTTCCGCGTCGGGTTCCTCGGCCTGCTGCACATGGAGGTCATCAAGGAGCGCCTCGAGCGCGAGTTCGATCTCGAGCTGCTCGCGACCGCGCCCAGCGTCGAGTACCACGCGTACACGACGCGAGGCGAGATGGTCAGCATCCACTCGCCGCAGGACATGCCTGACCCCACCTACATCGAGCGGATCGAGGAGCCGTACCTGAAGGCGACGGTGCTCGTTCCGCCGGACTACGTCGGTGCGGTCATGGAGCTCTCCGAGGGTCGACGCGGCACTTCAAGGACATGCAGTATCTCTCGGCCACGACCGTCGAGATGCACTACGAGATGCCGCTCTCCGAGCTGATCATGGACTACTTCGACCAGCTCAAGAGTCGCACGCGCGGCTACGCGTCGCTCGACTACGAGTCCTCGGCTACCAGCGAGTCTGACCTGGTCAAGCTCGACATCCTGCTGGCAGGCAAGCCGGTCGACGCACTCTCCTTCATCGTGCACAAGGACAAGGCGTACGAGCGAGGCAAGGCACTTCACCGAGAAGCTGCGCGAGATCATCCCTCGGCAGATGTTCGACGTTCCGATCCAGGCCGCCGTCGGCAGCCGGATCATCAGCCGCGAGACGGTGCGCGCCAAGCGCAAGGACGTCCTTGCCAAGTGCTACGGCGGTGACGTCTCGCGCAAGCGCAAGCTGCTCGAGAAGCAGAAGACGGGCAAGAAACGCATGAAGGCTGTCGGCAACGTCGAGGTGCCGCAGGAGGCGTTCATGGCGATCCTCAAAGTCGACGAGTAGACGATGTCGCACTCCGAGGACATGCAGGACGGGCTGTTCGGGGCCCGCACCTTCCGCGCACATCTACATCCACGTGCCGTTCTGTCGGGTGAAGTGCTCCTACTGCGACTTCTACTCGGTCGACGAGATGTCCGAGGACGCCATCGAGTGGTACGTGCTTGGCGTCATGCCGAGATGGAAGCGTGGCAGACGGGTCGGGCTGTCCGGGAGTCGTCGAGACCGTCTATCTCGGTGGCGGCACGCCCACGATCGATCGGGATGGAGGCGGTTCGTCTCGTCGCACGCGCGCAGAGAGCGATTCCCGATACGTGAAGACGCCGAGGTCACCGTCGAGGCCAATCCCGATTCGCTCACCGCGAGAGCTGCTCGAGGCTCTCGTCGCCGCGGGAGTCAACCGGATCAGCCTGGGCGTGCAGTCCTTCGTCGCGAGCGAGACCGCCATCCTCGGGCGGGTACACACCGTCGAGGAGGCACGAGCGCGGCCGGGCTCGTGCAGCCGCGCCGGCCTGGAGCTGTCGGTGGACCTCATGTGCGGCATCCCGGGTCAGACAGCGGCAACGTGGACTGAAACGCTCGAGAAGGCGGTCGCGACCGGTGCGGACCATATCTCCGCGTATCCGCTGACGCTGGAGGACGGTACCCCGCTGGACGTGGCTGTCGGGACGGGGCTGGTGCCGGAGCCGGACCCTGACCTGGCGGCAGAGCTCATGGTCATGGCCGAGGAGTATCTTGCCGTTGAGGGCATCGAGCGCTACGAGACGGCCAACTACGCGCGTCCCGGGCACGAGTGCCGGCACAACATCGCGTACTGGACGGGTCGCACGCTACATGGGACTCGGGCCCGCCGCCCACGGCATGCTCGATGCCGAGACGGCTGCGCTCTGCATTACGGCTGTCAGGGAGCCGGGCAAGGTGCGGGCCCGCGTGGCCAACGTCGCCGAGCTCGCCGCGTGGGAGTCGGGTGCTGTGCCCGAGATCGAGTGGCTGGACAGGTCCGAGGCGGCGCGCGAAGATGCGATGCTCGGGCTGAGGCTGGTGCGAGGGATCGACGACGGGCTCGCGCGCGAGGCGGGAGCCGAAGAGATCCTGTCCGAGCTCCAGGAGCGCGGGCCTCGTCGAGCACGATCGGCAACCGCTGGAGGACGACCCGCCGCGGCTGGCTCCTCGGCAACGAGGTCTTCTCGGCCGTGTGGAACGGCTAGCGGACTGCCCCGTCGGTACCAGTCGCGTTGGCACTCGGTATAATCGAGTGCTAGTGAGGTGAACGTGATGCTGAGTGAACGACGACGCCTGGTCCTCCAGGCGCTCGTGGAAGAGTACATAGGCAGCGGCCAGCCGGTGGGATCGAAGTCCCTCGTGGACCATCACGAGCTGGGCTGCAGTTCGGCGACGGTCCGCAGCGAGCTCGCGGCGCTCGAGGAGACGGGCTATGTCTTTCAGCCCCATATCTCAGCGGGCCGCGTGCCCACCGACCTCGGGCTATCGTGAGTTCGTGGACGAGATCCTTGCAGGCGGCCGACTCGCTGCCCGCTCTCGAGGCCGAGGAGAGTGCGAAGCGCTACGCGGAGCTGGCCGGAGAGATCGACGAGCTCATTCGAGACACCTCATCGATGCTTGCCCATCTCACTCACTACGTCGCGCTTGTTGTTGCGCCGACGGTCAGCCTGTCGCGGGTCCGCAAGGTCGACCTGGTTCATCTTGGCGGCCGACGAGGTCTCGTCGTCGTCATCACCGAGGACGGGCAGGTCGTCAATCGAGGCATCGAGCTTCCCGCCGGGCTGCCTGCGGATCGTCTTGCCGAGGTCGAGCGTGCGCTCGTCTCGCTCGGGGCAAGAAGGCATCGGAGGTCCGCCCGCTCAGGGACGCTCTGGACCACCAGGAAGAGGGAGACGGCCTCGTCGCACGCGTCGTGGACGTGCTCCTGGACTGCCTGGAAGAGGCTGATCGTGACCGCCTGTACCATGTTGGCGTACCCGAGCTGCTGGCTCTGCCGGAGTTCTCGAGCACCGAGCAGGTGCGTCCGCTCATGACGCTGCTCGAAGACGGACTCTCCATGCTCGACACACTTTCCGATGTCATGCGCGCTCATACCGATCTGACCGTGCGTATCGGGCATGAGAACCGTCTGCGAGAGCTGGGCGGGATGAGTCTTGTCGCCACGCGCTACGGATCGGGCTCCGCAGATGGCGTGGTCGGCGTGATCGGTCCGACGCGCATGGACTACCCGAGAACGATCGCCGCGGTGCGCGGCGCTGCCGAGGGTCTGACCGACGCCCTCAAGTGACCGACATACGACTCGGTTTCCCCGACGTGACGAGATGGAAGGACTGACGTGTCTGCAGGCACGAGCGACTACTACGAGACTACTCGGCGTGAGCCGGGATGCGACGACGCTGAGATCAAGAAGGCGTTTCGCCGCAAGGCGCGCGAGACGCATCCTGATGTGAACGCTGCGGCCGATGCCGAGGCGCAGTTCAAGGACATCAACGAGGCCTACGACGTGCTCTCGGACCCGCGAAGCGAGACAACTACGACCGTTTCGGCACCGCAGATCCGCAGAGGTGCTGGCGCGGGCGCGACTTCGGCGACGTGTTCGCCGGATTCGGCATGGAGGACCTCTTCTCCGTCTTCTTCGGGGGAGTGGCCGGGGGCTCGCAGCGAGCGCGCGTCGAGGGCCGAGACATGGCGGCTCAGATCACCATCACGCTCGAGGACGCGTTCCATGGCGCCAAGAAGGAGGTCGTCCTCAACCGGCTGGTTCCGTGCGAGGAGTGCGGTGCGACGGGCTCGGTGAGCAAGACGGCACCGACCACCTGCGCTGAGTGCAGTGGCACCGGACAGAAGCGCGGCTACCGCAAGACGTTCCTGGGCAACGTTGCAACGATGACCCCGTGTGACGCGTGCGGTGCTACCGGAGTCGTGGTTGGGAGATCCGTGCCCGGAGTGCTCAGGGACAGGGCCGCGTTCCCGACCGCGAGCATGTGACGGTAGAGGTTCCGGCCGGGATCCAGGACGGCATGCAGCTGCGTGTCCCGGGCCGAGGCGAGAGCTGGGTGAGGGGCGCCAGGTCGGGCGATCTGATCGTGACGGTGCACGTCGCCGCCCACGAGTACCTGCACAGACAAGGCGACGATCTGCACTGCCGCGCGAGCACTCGATCGCGCAGGCGGCGCTTGGCGCGCGAGATCGAAGCGTGCGGAGTAGACGAGCCCAACCCGATCATCGATCCCCGCAGGGTCGCAGCACGGTGACACGGTGAGGCTCAAGCACAAGGGGATGCCCCATCTTCGCCGAGGAGGACGGGGCGATCTCATCGTCCATATCGCGGTTGTGGTGCCACGCAAGCTCAGCAAGCATCAGCGGGAGCTTCTGACCGAGCTGGGCGAGACTCTCGGGGACCCGGAACAACGCTCGCCGATCCAGAAGCTCAAGGACTGGATCTCGGGCTAGGGGCGAGACGGAATGGCCCTCGCACAGGTTCTTCATCGACGCGATGCCCTTCCCGCTCCGCAGGCGGGGGATGAGATCGAGCTGCCCTTGTCCCGCGCCGACCTGCACCATGCCGTGCGTACCGCGCGGCTGCATGCAGGTGAGAGCGATCGTGGTGGTGCGATCCGGAGCGGACGGCGTGGAGTGCGAGGTGGTCTCGGCGACCGAGCACGAGATCCGCGTATCCGTCCACGGGACGAGCGAGCCGGCCCCCGAGCCCGACGTGACGCTGTTCGCCGGTCTCACCAAGGGTCACAAGATGGACCTGACCGTCGAGAAGTGTGTCGAGATCGGCGTGGCCCGGCATAGTCCCCGTCTGCTGCGAGCGCTCGATCGTCCGGCTCGACGCGGACAAAGCGCGCAGACGCGCCACGCGCTGGCGGCGCGTCGCCCAGCTGCTGCGGCACAGTCCCAGCGGTCGTTCGTCCCGGAGGTCGAGGCTCCCATCAGCTGGTGGAGGTCGTCGGAGCGGATCGCCGAGTATCGATGCCGTCCTCGTCGCGTGGGAGGAGTCCAGACGGCATCTCGGTGGGAGATGCGACGAGATCCGTGTCCGCTGACCGACGCTGTCGCCGTGCTCGTGGGCCCAGAAGGGGGTCTGACCTGCCGATGAGGTCGGAGCAGCTCGAGGATGCGGGCGCCACGATCGTCGGACTCGGAGACAACGATCTTGAGATCGGAGACCGCCGGTATCGTTTTGGCCGCGCTGACCGTTTACGAGTTGGGCGGCCTCGGAGGCCGGTCTCGTGGCTGAGTCGTTCGCCAGCTCCTCCACCCAGACCGGTCGCAGGTCTCCGGCCTCCGACCGCTTCGCCCGCACTGCCCCCCCGCGTCCACATCCACACACTCGGCTGCAAGGTCAATCAGGTCGATAGCGACGCGATGCGCGTCCGCACTCCGAGAGCGCGGCGTCGAGATCGTGTCGAGACCCCGAGGACGCCGACTATCGTCGTCGTGAACACCTGCACCGTGACCGCCGAGTCCGACAAGAAGTCTCGCAAGGCCGTTCGCCATCTTGCTTCGCTCTCGAATCGCCCTCAGGTCGTGGTGACCGGATGCATGGTGGTTGCCTCGCCAGGATCGGCCGACGACCTGCACGACGGCGTTCTGGTTGTCCACGAGCGCGAAGCCGTGCCTGGTGCGATCGTCGCGGACGCGGAGTCGGACGGGCGGACGCATCTCGGCGAAGGACGGGACACGGCGCCAGCAGCCGACGAGCTCGCTGGCGGTCCGCGAGTTCGCACCCGGGTCCAGCTCAAGGCCCAGGACGGCTGCGACTGTCACTGCACCTACTGCATCGTTCCCACGGCTCGAGGAGGGTCGCGCTCGGTTGCGCTGAGCACGATGGTCGAGAGCGCCTCCTCGCTCGCGTCAGCCGGTGTTCATGAGATCGTGCTGACCGGTATCGATCTGGGGAGCTACGCACACGATGGTCACGATCTGGCCGACGCGCTGGCGGTCCGTGGCGGCCACTGGGATCGAGCGGGTGCGTCTGTCGAGCATCGAGCCGATGCACATCTCCGATCGGCTGACTGAGGTGCTGGCCGGGAGCGATGTGTTCTGTCGGCATCTTCACATCCCGCTGCAGTCCGGAAGCGACTGGATCCTGGAGCAGATGGGCCGGCCATACACGGCGAAGGAGTTCCTGGCGACGATCAGGCGACTGCGGCAGGCGATGCCCGATCTCGCAGTGACCACTGACCTCATGGTCGGATTCCCTTCGGAGACAGAGCAGCACTTCGAGGAGAGCTTGCAGGTCTGCCGAGAGGCTGGAGTTCGCCAAGATCCACGTCTTCCGGTACTCCCGCCGCCCAGGCACGACCTGCTGCTGGGCGCGCTGACCAGGTACCTCCCGAGACCGCACGGGAGCGCTCTATCCGCGCACGAGAGCTCGCTGCCGAACTGCGTGATGCGTTCATCAGCGAGCGGGTGGGTCAGGTGGTTGAGATCCTCGTGGAGCGAGCCCATGACGGAATCAGGGTCACAGTGGGTCGAGGGTACGTCACGGGAGTACGTCAAGGTCAGGGTCCCCGACAGCCCGGCCATTGCGGGAGAGATTGTGCGGGTACGACTGCTGGAGAGCAGGGGAGAGGGTGCTCTCGGTGAGGCGGTCTGAGAGGGCTGGAATACGCCTCGTGCGTGATAGAATCATGCAGAGGCGCAGGTGAGAGAGTCGTGACCTGCGAAGAACACTTGCGTGTCTGCCTGAGAGACAGAGGGTGTGCAATTGCCTGAACCTACCCAGATCCGGCTTGTGGTTCCGCCGGAGCTGAACATGATGGACCTGCTCGGCCAAGGTGACGATCTGCTTCGTCTGATCGAGGACCAGTTCGAGTCGGACATCTCGGTGAGAGGCAACCAGATCACCATCAACGGGCTTCCGGGCGAGAGCCAGGCTCTCTCGTCGCTCTTCACCGAGATGATCGAGCTTGTGGAGCGGGGCGAGGACCTCAACAGAGACAACCTCGAGCGCTCCATCGACATGCTCAAGCACGGTGAGTGCTCGCCCACCGACGCTCCACGACGATGTCGTCCTGTCGTACAAGGGCAAGGCGATCCGGCCCAAGACCGCAGGCCAGAAGCGCTACGTGGACGCGATTCGCGAGAACACGGTGACGTTCGGCATCGGGCCGGCAGGCACGGGCAAGACGTACCTCGCCATGGCCATGGCGGTCGAGGCGTTCACGCGCCGCGACGTTGGGCGCATCATCCTGACGCGGCCGGCGGTCGAGGCAGGGGAGAGCTTGGGTACTTGCCCGGAACCCTCTTCGAGAAGGTCGATCCGTACCTGCGGCCCCTCTACGACGCGCTGTTCGACATGATGGACATCGAGAAGGCGCAGCAGCTCATGGACCGCGGCGTGATCGAGGTTGCGCCGCTCGCCTTCATGCGCGGCCGCACGCTGAACGACAGCTTCATCATCCTCGACGAGGCGCAGAACACGAGTCCCGAGCAGATGAAGATGTTCCTGACCCGCCTGGGGTTCGGCAGCAAGGTCGTCATCACCGGCGATGTGACCCAGATCGATCTGCCGAAGGGTGCCTCGGGCCTGAAGCAGGTGCGCGATATCCTCGACGGCACCGAGGATGTCGCATTCATGGAGCTCGGGGCACGTGACGTCGTCCGGCACAAGCTCGTGCAGCGCATCGTGAGCGCCTACCACGTATACGAGGAGGCCAAGGCACGCCAGACCGATGGCTAGCCTTCTGGACAGACTCTCCCGGATCGCCCCGCGGTCCGGCCCATTTCGAAACCCGGTCGTGCAGCGTGTGCTGCTGGGTCTCGTTGTGGTTGCCCTTGCCTCGATCGCGTTCGTTGTCACGCACGCCGCCCGTCGGCCTGACGGAGGGCGTTCCCGCGCCCAGCGCACGTTCCGGGCGAACCAGCCGGTTCAGTTCGAGGACGAGGCGGCGACCGAGGCCGCGCGCCAGGAGGCAGCGGACTCGGTCGAGCCGGTCTTCGTCTTCGATGCCAACGCAGGTGCCGATGCCCGCGGCGACGTAACACTCTTCTTCGACACGGTCGCTTGCTGCCAAGACCGCCAACGCAGGGAACACGACGGCGACGATTGCGGCGGTAGCCTCGGAGCTCGATGAGATCGACGAAGAGACGATAGCGTCGGCGGTTGCGCTTGAGGAGCAGGAGCTTGCGCGAGGCGCAGCGTTCGGCCGAGCAGCTCATTACGACGGTGATGACCCGGCGTTTCACGGTCGATGACGCTCCCCGCTGTGAACGAGCAGATGATGCCAGAGCGTGTCTGTACTTGCCGCTCTCGGCCGACGCGAAGGCGATCGTCTCGACGGTGCTGTCGGAGGCGCTGCGGGCGACGCTTCTGCTCGACCCCGACGCCACGAGCGCGGCACAGGAGGCGGCTGCTGAGGGCGTTGATCCCGACCGTCATCGTGAGGCAGTCGCGGTGAGAACATCGTTCAGCGCGGCGAGATCGTCACCAGCCGAGCACGTCGAGATCATCGCGCGATTGGGTCTGCTGGAGCAGGTCGGCTCGCCTGTCTCCCGTACCGCGATCGTGCTTCTGACGGCCCTGATGGTGGCCGTCGTCGGCGCGTACCTGCTGCGCTATGACCCGCGTGGTCTGGGGCAGCATGAAGTCACTCCTGATCATCTCAGTCCTCTTCGTTGGGATGGTCTGGCTCACCAGAGGCGCGACCTGGCTGTGGCCTGAGGTCCCCCTCTACCTGCTGCCCATCCCGCTTGCCGCCATGCTTGCCACGCTGCTGCTGGGAGCTCGCGAGGGGATCATCGTCGCGATCATGACGTCGCTGGCCGGTGTCCTCCTCGGCTTCTCGGGTGGTTCGGCGGTGGTGGGCATGCTCGTGTGGTCTTTGGCCGGCGTGGTCGCCATGGACTTCATGAGCGATCGGCGCAGCCTGTTCTATGTGGGAGCGTTCCTCATCGCATCCGGCGCTGTCATCGGCCTCGTCGACGTCTCTGACAGCTGGGCTCTCGCTGCAAGAGGCGGGCATCACGGCGATGTGGGGTTCGCTCGGCGGGCTGATCGCGGCTGTCCTCGGATACGGCCTGCTGCCGTTCTTCGAGTACGCCTTCGGAGTGACGACTGACGTTCGTCTGCTCGAGCTCGGCAACCCGGCACATCCGCTGCTCCGAGAGCTCATGGTCAAGGCGCCCGGGACGTACACGCACTCGCTGATGACCGGGAACCTGGCCGAGGCCGGTGCCGAGGCCATCGGGGCGAACCCTCTGCTCGCCCGCGTCGGCTCCTACTACCACGACGTCGGGCAAACTCAGGCGACCGTCGTTCTTCATCGAGAACCAGGCCGGTCAGGACAACCCTCACGACACGACGTCGCCGACGCTCTCGGCGCTGATCATCACCTCGCATGTGCGGGAAGGTCTCGAGCTGGCCAAGCCAGTATCGGCTGCCCAAGGAGATCACCGACATCATCAAGCAGCACCACGGCACCTCGCTGGTCACGTACTTCTACAACAAGGCGTCTGAGGGTGACGGGCCCGTCTACGAGGCTGACTTCCGCTACGGTGGCGAGCGGCCGACATCGCGTGAAGCTGCGCTCGTCATGCTGGCGGACAGCGCTGAGGCAGCGGTGCGAACGGTCAAGAAGCCGACGCCGCCGCGCGTCGAGGCAGCCGTACGCAAGGTCGTCGACGCCAAGGTCGCCGACGGCCAGCTGGATGACGCTGACCTGACGCTGGCCGACATCGAGAAGATCATCCTCGTGTACTCGAAGATGCTGTCGGCGAGCTATCACAACCGAGTCGAGTATCCCGAGCCGGCGAAGGGGAGGGTCGGAGATGTACGTTCGCATCGCGAGCCATCGCGATCCTGAGCCTCTGGATCTGGAGGCCTTCGTCCGGCTGGCCGAGTTCGTCCTTGAGCGAGAGGACGTCCCGGACCAGGCGGAGCTCTCCCTCGCGGTCGTCGACATCGATGAGATGACCGAGCTCAACACGGGCTACCGCGACGCAGAGGGAGCCACCGACGTCCTCTCGTTCGGATGTGACGACCCGTGTCCTGTCGAGGGCGATGAGCCCATCACCCTGGGCGATGTCGTCGTCGCTCCCGAGATAGCGCAGACGCCAGGCCGAGGAGCTCGGCCACACCATCGAGGTCGAGCTGAACCTCCTCGCTCGTGCACGGGATCCTCCACTTGCTGGGCTACGAGCACGACACCGACGAGGGAGCCGCTGTGATGCGCGCTCGCGAGGAGCAGCTCCTTTCCGCATATGCGGACATCGCGTGATCATCACGGAGGCACGAGTGAGAGCGCGCTCGGTCCTGTGGAGCATGAACTATGCGATCGCGGGCATCGTCTTTGCGCTGCGCACGCAGCGCAACATGCGACTTCACGCGCTTGCGGCTGCCGTCGTGCTGGCGTTCTGCACTCGTTCTGGGAGTGGACCGCATGGAGATGATCGCGCTGCTGTTCGCGATCACGTTCGTGCTGGTCACCGAGCTGGTCAACACGGCGCTCGAGGCGGCCGTCGACTCGGCCACGGACCACTTCGATCCCGCTGGTCAAGACGGCGAAAGACGTAGCTGCCGGTGCCGTCCTCATCGCCTCTCTCAACGCGGTCGTTGTGGGCTACCTCGTCTTCTTCGACAAGCTGACGTATGTGGCCGAGAACGGCCTCGAGATCGTCCGCCGTACCGCGCCACAGATGACGATCATCGCGCTGGCTCTGACGGGGCTCGCCGTTCTGGCGCTCAAGGCTGCGACTCGACGAGGGCACCTTCCTCAAGGGCGGATGGCCATCGGGCCACACGGCGCTCGCGGTCTCGGCTGCCACGGCGATCGCCTACTCCACGAACTCGGCCAAGGTGGCGGTCATGGCGTTCTTCATCGCCGCACTCGTGGCCCAGAGTCGGGTCGAAAGCGACACGCACACGATTCCCCAGGTCATCTTCGGCGCGGTGCTGGGATTCCTCATCACGACGTTCGTCTTTCAAGTATCGTTGGTCTGAGAGGACGCATCTTGAGTGACTGCGAGGAAGAGGAGCATCTGAGCGTGGGTCTTCTGATCGCCATCATCGTGGTCCTCGGCATGTCGCTGCTTGCGGCGGTCGACGTCTGCCGAGGAGGCAGCGACCGCACTTGTGACGCCCGGGCGCGCCCAACGCCTTGTCGAGTCGGACAAGCCGGGTTCGGCATCGCTTGAGTCCCTCCTCGAGCAGGCGTATCGAGTTCAGAGCGGCAGCAGCCCTCATCTCCGCGGTCGCGTACTGCGTGTCCGCGACTGCGAGCATGTGGGCCGCGGTCGGTCATCGGCACCAGACGCTCCGGTCTGGGTGGTCGGGTGCGGCGGGGAGCCTTGCGGCGATCGTGGTCGTCTACAGTCTTGGACACGCGCTGCCTCGAACCGTCGCCGTCCAGAACCCCGAAGGCGTGGCTCTCACGTTCGCTCGCGCATCATTGCAGTTCACGGGGGTGCTCTATCCGATCGCACGTGCCCTCTCCGCCTTCTGGCGCTGGAGCGTGCGACTCATCGCGGGTCGGCCAGCGGCCATCCCTCCCTGGGTGACCGAGGACGAGTATCGGATCCGCACGACCGACTCCGAGGACCCGGAGCGCGACGCGTTCGAGGAGATCCTGTTCGACTCGATCTCGGACTTCACCGAGAAGGTCGTTCGGGAGGTCATGGTTCCTCGCACGGACATGATCTGCCTGCCGGACACGGCGACCGCTGCGGAGGCCATCGAGCTGATCGAGGAGGCGGGCTACTCGCGCCTGCCGGTCTTCCACGAGACCCTCGATGACATCCGAGGCGTGATCTACGCGAAGGATCTGCTGGCCGCCGTCGTTGATCCAGACGATGTGCGGCCGTCCGTTCTTGCACGGAAGGCCTACTTCGTCCCTGAGACCAAGCCCGTGCGCGAGCTCCTGTTCGAGATGCGCTCGAAGACCCACATCGCGATCGTGGCCGACGAGTACGGTGGGACCGCAGGCCTCGTGACGATCGAGGACCTGCTCGAGGAGATCGTCGGCGAGATCTTCGACGAGTACGACTCGGCCAGTCCCGCTGGTCGTTCCGCTGGACAGCACCCGCTATCAGGGTGGATGCTCGAATCCCTGTCGACGAGGTCAACGAGCGGTTCGGCACGGCGATCGAGATGGACGCCGACACGTTGGGCGGGGTGGTCAGCGAGTTGGCCGGGCGCATCCCTGGAGTGGGAGACGCTGTCGAGATCGAGGGATTGCGTATCATCGTAGATGAGCTCGAAGGCAATCGCGTACGCCAGCTGGTCGTCGAACCTTCGACGTCCGGCGGAACGAAGGAGGGGCACGATGCACAATCTGACACAGCCTGACCTCGCCTTGCTCGCCTTCGCACGCGAGGTCCAGGACAAGGCGTACGCTCCGTACTCGGGGTTCAGAGTGGGTGCTGCCGTCTTTGCCAACGGCGAGATCTTCCAGGGCGTGAACGTCGAGAACGCCGCGTACGGATCGACGCTGTGTGCCGAGAGAGCGGCAGTCATGGCGGCGTCACCGCCGGATGCACCGAGCTCGATGCGATCGCCGTCGTTGGCGACTCCGAGGCCCCCACGGTTCCGTGCGGAGCGTGCAGGCAGTTCATGGCGGAGTTCAATCCGCGGATGCGGGTCATCGCCGGTGGCCGCACCGATGAGGTCATGGTTCTCGAGTCTCGACGAGCTGCTGCGCGAGCCGTTCGTTCGCGGGTACCTGGATCAGGATGACGAGAAGTAGGGGTGTCCGTCAGCCTCTGCAGATGAGGTCCACAGCGGCTTCGTCGCTCTCGTCGGTCGCCCGAACTCCGGCAAGTCGACCTTGGTCAACGCTGCGGTCGGCTCCAAGGTCGCTATCACATCCGACACCCCGCAGACGACACGACACCGCCTTCGCGCAGTCATCGATCGCGAGGACGCCCAGCTGGTCCTGGTCGACACGCCCGGACTGCACAAGCCCCATGACGCGCTTGGCGAGGAGCTGAACCGCTCGGCGTTGCTGGCACTGGACGACGTAGACGTCGCCTGCTTCGTGCTCGACGCGGCGGCGCCGTTCGGAACGGGCGATGAGTGGGTGCTCAAGCACGTCGCGAGCGTGCCGAGCCCCAAGGTGCTCGTGATCACGAAGGCCGACCTCGTTGGCCCGGACGAGGTGGCACGCCAGACGGACGCGGCGACCAAGGTGACCGAGTTCACCGAGGTCGTGGTCGTCTCTGCGTTCGAGGACTTCAACGTCGAGGGATTCGTCCAGACGGCGGCCTCGCTGCTGCCTCCAGGGCCGCGGTACTTCCCCAGGGACATGCGGACCGATCAGCCGCTCGAGGTCATGGTGGCCGAGTTCATCAGGGAGAAGGTCCTTCTCAACACACATGAGGAGGTACCGCACGCGGTGGGCGTCGCCGTCGAGGACATGGAGTACGACGAAGAGAGGGACCTGTCGTCCATCTGGGCCACGATCTATGTCGAGCGTGACTCCCAGAAGGGGATAATCGTGGGCAAGGGCGGATCGATGATCAAGGCGGTCGGCACGGAGGCACGCACCGACCTCGAGCGGCTTCTTGGCGGACGGGTCTTCCTGGATCTCAGGGTCAAGGTGCGCAAGAACTGGCGACGGGATGCGTCGCAGATACAGCGCTTCGGATACGGAGAGGGGCTCTAGCCATGGATGCAGCCACATTGGCTCGCCATATCGATCAGACACTGCTCAAGCCTACAGTCGGGTCTGGGCCAGTGCCCAGCCCTGGATCGAGGAGTACGCCGACTCAGGTTTCGCGGCTCTGTGCGTCTCGCCCTTCCTCGTCCCATTGGCGGCACAGATGCTCGCCGGAACCGAGACGAAGGTGTGCTCGGTCTGCGGTTTTCCCCTCGGCTACTCGAACACCGAGACCAAGGCCGAGGAGGCAGCGTTGCTCGTCGAGCTCGGGTGCCGCGAGGTCGACATGGTCATGAACATCGCAGGCATGCTGGAAGGCGAAGTACTCGTTCGTCGAAGACGACATCAAGGCGGTCGTCGACGCGACTACGGGCACCTCGTCTGAGGCGATCGTGAAGGTGATCCTGGAGACGGGCTACCTCGATGAAGATCAGATCGCTCGCGCGTGTGAGCATCGCGGTCGATGCTGGGGCGCAGTTCGTGAAGACCTCGACCGGCTTCGGACCGAGAGGCGCGTCCGTTCGAGACGTCGAGATCATGCGGGCGACGGTCGGACCGGACATCGGCGTCAAGGCCGCGGGTGGGATTCGCGACCTCGACACGGCGCTGGCGATGATCGAGGCAGGCGCCGATCGCGATCGGTGCCTCTGCCGGTCACGAGATCGTCGAGGCCCTTGAGCAGAGGGGCTAGCGGTCCGGCGTGCCGAGCTATCGTGCACACGCCCTTGTCCTGCGCAAGACCAAGCTCGGCGAGACCGACGCGATCGTGACGCTGCTCGCCGAGGACGGCCGCGAGTTGCGGGCGGTCGCCAAGGGCACTGCGCAAGCCCGGATCGAAGCTCGGAGGGGTGCTCGAGCCGTTCACCGAGGTGAGCCTTCTGCTGCACACTGGCCGCTCGCTCGATGTCGTCTCTGAGGCTCAGGCTATCGACGCGCACGCCGCTGTTGCGAGACGACCTCGATCAGACTGACCGCGGCGTCCGTGGTCGCCGACGTCCTCGACAAGCTCTCGATCGAGGGCCAGGCCGAGGAGCGACTCTACGGACTCGGGCAGAGCGACTCTGCTTGTTCTGGAAGAAGCGCCGGTCGACGCACTGCCGGCGGTCGATCGCCGCGTTCCTCGTCAAGGCGCTGGCGATGCACGGCTACCGCCCGGAGCTCGAGTCCTGTGCCGCGTGTGCGTCAGATGTCACGGGCGGGCATCTCTTCTCCCTCGACTCGGGCGGGGTGCTGTGCCCCGAGTGCGGCGGAGGGAGACGCGAGCGTGCTGCACTTCTCCGAGGATGCGCGGCAGTGCATCGGGGCCTATCTCGGCGCTCGGATGACCGAGGTGCCGGCAATGAAGGTCAGCACTGCTACGGTCGATGAGACGCTGCGGCTGGTCAGGGAGTTCGCCTGCTACCACGTGCCCGCGCGGATGAAGGCACTCGACATGTACGTCGCGGGCGTGAGGTAGGACGGTGGATACCGCACCGGACGCAGACGCCATCATCGTGGACTCCCGACCTCGAGGAGAAGGGGTATCGCCGCGCGCTTCTTGCGCTTGGTGTCTTCCGGCTTCGTCTCGTCGCTCCCGGTTACTGGCGTTCTTCGCGTTCGGCGCGCTTGGCAGCGGGCCGCACCGAGCAGGCGACTCTTCCTGTTCGCGGCCCTCTTCGGCATGGGGCTCATCATGTGGCTGTGGGCGATGTGGCATGCGCACTCACCAGCCAACCGGGCGATATACGCGCAGGTCGAGTATCGCTTCTCGCCAGATCGGGTGGAGTTTGACTCCGCCGGGCGACGAAGGCGAGATCCCGTGGACGCTCGTTCAAGCGATGGCGCTATCATGTCCGGACCACTATCTGCTGCACATGTCGACCAGCGCGACCGTTCATTGCGATACCCTACGGCATGTGTGGCCCCAGATGACGAGTCGGCCCGTCTGGAGAGCGCTGTTCTGCCGAGAAGATTCGGCAAGGGTCCCCGCGGAGCGCGTTCGTTGACCCGTATTCTGGGCATTCGATAGCATGAGCCGCAGTCTCGCGCGGCCGGGTGGCGCGCGGCGACACGACAACCTCCGCGACCCGAAGGGGCATCACATGACCGGCACGACCTATCAAGACATCATCCTGGCGCTCTCGCGCTACTGGGCGGATCAGGGATGCGTGCTGCTGCAGCCCTACGACATGGAGGTCGGTGCGGGGACGTTCCACCCGGCCACCACGCTCCGGACGCTCGATCCCAACCCCTGGCGCACCGCGTACGTCCAGCCGTCGCGTCGGCCGACCGACGGCCGATACGGCGAGAACCCCAACCGCCTGCAGCACTACTACCAGTACCAGGTCATCCTGCATGCCATCACCCGACGACGTCCTCGACCTCTACTGGGACTCCCTTCGCGCGATCGGCATCGAGCCTGCCGAGCACGACGTGCGTCTCGTCGAGGACGACTGGGAGTCGCCGACGCTGGGCGCGTGGGGGCTTGGCTGGGAGGTCTGGCTCAACGGCATGGAGGTCACGCAGTTCACGTACTTCCAGCAGGTCGGCGGCTTCGAGTGTCGGCCCGTCCCGGCAGAGATCACCTACGGTCTCGAGCGTCTGGCGATGTACATCCAGGGCGTGGACAACGTCTACGACCTCGTGTGGGTCGAGGGTCCCGATGGCGAGACCTACACGTACGGCGATGTCTTCCTCGAGAACGAGCGCCAGTACTCCAAGCACAACTTCGAGCTCGCCGACACCGAGATGCTCTACGAGCTCTTCGACACCTACGAGAAGGAGTGCGCGAGCCTGCTCGAGGGCGGGGTGGTGCTGCCGGCCTACGACTACGTGCTCAAGTGCAGCCACGTCTTCAACCTGCTCGACGCACGAGGGGCCATCGCCGTTGCCGAGCGTGTGAGCTTCATCGGCCGGGTCAGGACGCTCGCCAAGGCATGTGCCGAGGCATACGTGGCCCGCGTCAGGGGAGCCGCTGACGAGGCCGACAGAGCAAGAAGTCGACCGTCTCCGAGGGCGGTGATGCTTCATGAGCCGCACCCTCGTCTTCGAGATCGGTGTCGAGGAGATCCCCTCAGGCACCGCTGTACTCGGCCATCATCTCAGGTGTCTCGAGATGCCGAGAAGATGCTCGGGAGATGCGCGGCTGGGCTACGGGTCGATCCGACGTGTACGGCTCGCCTCGGCGACTCACGCTCGTCGTCGATGAGCTGGACGAGCGGCAGGAAGACCGGAACATGCGCGCTCGCGGTCCGGCCATCAAGGCTGCCTTCGATGAGGACGGCAACCCGACCAAGGCCGCGGAAGGCTTCGCCCGCGGCAAGGGCGTGGACGTCGACTGCTCTCGAGCGCGTTGAGGACGAGACCGGCGCCTACGTGTACGCGGTGATCGACGAGAAGGGTGAGGACGCAGCGGCTGTTCTCCCGACGATGCTTCGCGATCTCGTCGCGGTATCGACTGGCCCAAGTCCATGCGGTGGGGGACGGGAGATACTCGATTCACGCGTCCGGTGCGGTGGCTGCTGGCCCTCTTCGGCGGCGAGGTCGTCGAGTTCGAGTACGCCGGCCTGTCCACGGACAGGCTCACATGGGGTCACAGGTTCCTCGCTGGACAACCCCATCTCGGTGCCGGTGGCCGATGACTACGCGCTGGCCATGGAGCGTGGCAGGGTCGTGTTCGACCAGGAGAAGCGCGCGACGTTCCTGCGAGAGGGCATCGAGGCGGCGGCCGGGAGCGTCGACGGGACCGCTGTCGTGCCCGAGAAGATCTTTGCCGAGGTGGTCAACCTGGTCGAGTAGCCGACGGTCGCCGTCGGCCGACTTCGACGAGGAGTTCCTCGAGGTGCCGCGGGAGATACTCGAGACCGCGATGGAGTCTCATCAGCGCTACTTCCCGGTCGAGGCGCAGGACGGGAGCTCTGATGTCGGCGTTCATGGTCGCGCACAACGGCGATCCCGAGCGCACGGAGGCGATCATGTCGCGGTCACGAGCGTGTCATCCGCGCCCGCCTGGCAGACGCGGCGTTCTTCTACCGAGAGGACCTGCAGCGCTCACTCGAGTCGTACGTGGCGAGATCTCGACGGCATCGTCTTCCAGGAGAAGCTGGGTACGCTGGGTGCCAAGGTCGGAGCGCGATCGAGGCACTGGCCGAGCGGCTCGCGCGGACTAGCCGAGAGCCGACCCCGGGGTCGGTGCGGAGGCGGCGCGCGCAGCCCATCTGTGCAAGGCCGACCTCGTCACCCACGCGGTCGTCGAGTTCCCGTCGCTGCAGGGCGTCATGGGCCGCTACTACGCCGCAGCGTCCGGAGAGGCTGACGGGGTCGCACGAGCGATCGTCGAGCACTACCGGCCCCGGTTCGCCGGTGACGCTCTCCCGTCGACGACAGCGGGTGCGATCGTCTCGGTCGCCGACAAGCTCGACACGATGGTCGGGATCTTCGCCATCGGCATGCCGCCGACCGGCTCGGCCGACCCCTACGCTCTGCGCCGTGGAGCGCTCGGCATCCTCGGCATCATCATCGACGGGCTGCGACATCACGCTCGATGAGGCGATCGCTGCGGCGATCGAGGGCTACGAGGGCTCACTCGAGTTCTCTGCCGAAGAGATCGGCGCCGCAGGTCAAGGAGTTCATCGTCGGGCCGGCTCGAAGGCGTCCTGCAAGGACCGCGGCCATGCCTACGACACCGTCGCCGCGGTGCTGGCAGTGGCTGACGACGACCCCGCTGACGCGCTCGACCGCTGCGAGGCTCTCACGCAGTTCCGGACCCGCGAGGAGGCGGCAGATCTCTCGGTCGCCTTCTCCCGCGCGAAGAACCTCGCGGACCCGGCGCTCGGGACCGAGGCCGACGTGGATCTCATGGGCCCCGAAGAAGCGGAGCTTGCGGACGCGCTCTCCGAGGCCGAGCAAGCGACGGCTGAGTCGCTGGCGGTCCAGGACTACGCAGCTGCGCTCGGGGTGCTTGCGAAGCTTCGCGCCCCGATCGACGGGTTCTTCGATGCCGTGCTCGTCATGGATGAGGACGAACGACTGCGTGACAACCGGCTGCGACTCCTGAATCGGTTCGTGTCTCTCTTCGAGCAGGTTGCGGACTTCGACGAGCTGACCGAGTAGGTATCTGCGTGAACACCGCCGAGGGGCTGACGATCCACATCGTCTCCGACTCGCTGGGCGAGACGGCCGACACTGTGGCGCGCGCCGCTGCTGCGCAGTTCGAGTACGGGACGTTCGTGTTCGAGCGCCTTCCTCGCATCTCGTCGGGCAAGCAGCTCGAGGACCTGGTCCGGGCCCACTGCGGTCCCAACTGCATCTTCTTCCACACGTTCGCCAACGAGACGCTGCGACAGCGGATGCGCGAGGTATGTGCCGAGCTCGACGCTCACGAGATCGACATCCTGGGTCCGGCGATCGGGGCGCTCACCGCGCGCATCGGGCGCTGCGCCAAGCGAAGAGGTCGGCGCCGTGCGCAGGACCGACCGAGGCTACTTCGAGCGCGTCGAAGCACTGGAGTTCGCGGTCAAACACGATGACGGCCGCAACCCCGAGGGTCTCGATGACGCTGAGATCATACTCATCGGCGTCTCGCGCACCTCGAAGACGCCGCTCTCGATGTACCTGGCGTTCAAGGGCTACCAGGTCGCGAACGTCCCGCTTGCGCCCGAGGTCGCGCCGCCCAAGCAGCTGTTCGACATCGACGTACGCAAGGTGTTCGGACTGGTCTCCGATCCCGAGCTCCTCGTGTCGATCCGCAGACAGCGCATCGTTGAGCTGGGTCCCTACGCGCGACGCTACGCCGATGACGCAGGCGGTACGTGAGGAGGTGGCCGAGTCCCGCGACTTCATGCGTCGTCTCGGCTGCATCGTGATACACACCGGGGACCGTGCTATCGAGGAAGCGGCACAGGAGATTATCCGTTATCTTGAGAGGTGATCAGTCCGCTCGAGGGGTGGGGAGTCGCGCTGCTCTTGCGCGATGAAACGGCGCCCGCACGGGCGCGCCACGATGCGGAACAAGCTGCGGCCATATCGCCGTGACTCTGAAGAGGGAGTGGGGATGTCCGACGCCAAGCGTGTGTACGCCTTCCGTGAAGGCGACGCGACCATGAAGTTCGTTCTCGGCGGGAAAGGCGCCAACCTTGCCGAGATGACCAAGTTGGGGCTGCCGGTCCCACCTGGGTTCACGATCACATGTCAGACCTGCATGGAGTATTACGACGCGGGCAGTCGCTACCCCGATGGTCTGGACCGAGGAGATCGCCGCAAACCGGGCCGACCTCGAGGAGCAGATGGGCAAGAGACTCGGCGACGCCGATGATCCGCTGCTCGTCTCGGTGCGGTCGGGCGCTGCCTTCTCGATGCCGGGGATGATGGACACAGTTCTCAACCTGGGCCTCAACGACACATCGATCCAGGGGCTGATCGCCCAGACGGGCAACGAGTGGTTCGCATGGGACTCGTATCGCCGCTTCATCCAGATGTTCTGCAAAGTCGTTCTCGATGCCGAGGGCGATCTCTTCGAGAACGCGATGACCGCCATGAAGCAGGCCCGCGGTGTCGACAACGACACCGATCTCTCCGCAGACGATCTCAAGACCCTCGTCGACGAGTTCAAGGCGATCGTGGCCGAGAACATCTCTGCCGAGGAGTACCCCGAGCTCGTGGTGGACGGCGTGGTGACCTTCCCGCAGGACGTAGACGTCCAGCTCAGACTCTCGATCGAGGCCGTCTTCAAGTCCTGGATGAACGATCGCGCGATCTACTACCGCAAGATGAACAAGATCGCCGATGACCTCGGCACAGCGGTCAACGTGCAGGCGATGGTCTTCGGCAACAAGGGAGACTCGTCCGGCTACGGGTGTGGCGTTCACGCGCAACCCTGCCGACGGCACCAACGAGTACTACGGTGACTTCCTCGTGAACGCACAGGGCGAGGACGTCGTCGCCGGTATCCGCCTCACCCAGCCGATCGCAGAGCTCGAAGGATGTCTTGCCGGAGGCGGCAGACGAGCTGTGGAAGGCCTTCGACGTCCTCGAGAAGCACTACCGCGACATGTGCGACATCGAGTTCACCATCGAGCAGCGGCAAGCTGTGGATGCTGCAGACGCGTGTGGGCAAGCGCACAGCCAAAGCGGCGGTGAAGCTCGCCGTCGACATGGAGTCAGAGGGTCTCATCGACACGCAAGGAGGCCGTGCTGCGCGTCGACCCGGAACAGCTCGATCAGCTGCTCCACCCCCAGTTCGCCGCCGATGCGCGACATGAAGCTGCTCACGAAGGGTCTCAACGCCTCTCCGGGTGCTGCGGTGGGCGAGGTCGTGTTCACCGCCGATGACGCGGTCGCGGCCGCCGCCGACGGGCGCAAGGCGATCCTCGTACGGTGGGAGACCACACCAGATGACCTTCACGGCATGGACGCGGCCGAGGGCATCCTCACCTCGCACGGCGGCAAGACGTCACACGCTGCGGTAGTCGCGCGCGGGATGGGCAAGCCGGCGGTATGCGGGGCCGAAGGCCTCAAGATCGACGCGGACGGCAAGGTCGTTCGCATCGCAGGGACCGATGTCGAGCTGCACGAGGGCGACGTCATCTCGATCGACGGCACCACCGGCTCTGTCGTTCTCGGCTCCGTCGCACTCGAGCTGCCTGAGGTGACCGGCGACTTCGACACCGTCCTGACGCTGGGCCGATGAGTATCCGCCGCCTGGGCGTTCGGGCCAACGCCGACACACCTGATGACGCGGAGCTCGGCCGCAAGTTCGGCGCGGCCGGGATCGGCCTGTGCCGCACCGAGCACATGTTCCTGGGCGACCGGAAGATGATCGTCCAGGACATGATCCTTGCCGAGGACGACGCGACGCGTGACGCGGCGCTGGCCAAGCTCCTTGAGGTCCAGACAGAGGACTACCTCGGCATCTTCGAGGCGATGGACGGCTTGCCGGTGACGGTTCGCCTCCTCGACCCGCCACTTCATGAGTTCCTTGACGACCCGCGCGAGCTGGCGATTGAGATCGCCAGAGCCGAGGAGAACGGGTCGGCCGACGAGGAGTTGGCTGCCAAGCGCGCGCTCCTCGACCAGATCGACGCCATGGCCGAGGCCAACCCGATGCTCGGCCTGCGCGGCTGTCGTCTCGGCATCATGCACCCTGAGATCTACGCCATGCAGGTCCGTGCCATCACCAAGGCTACCTGCTCCCTCATGCAGCAGGGCAAGGACCCCAAGCCGGAGATCATGATTCCGCTGGTCAGCGTCGTCTCTGAGCTCGAGACGCTTCGCGGCGAGTGCGAGAAGGTCCTGGCAGATGTCTCGGCGGAGTGCGGTTCCGCGGTCGACATCCCGATCGGAACGATGATCGAGCTGCCTCGAGCGGCTGTCACTGCCGACGAGATAGGTGCGATAGCCGACTTCTTCTCCTTCGGCACCAACGACCTCACCCAGACCACGTTCGGATTCAGCCGAGACGACATCGAGGCGAAGTTCCTCCCTCGGTATCTTGACCGCAAGATCTTGCAGCGCAATCCGTTCGAGACGGTGGATGAGGGAGTCGCCAAGCTCGTCGAGATGGGCTGCGAGCTCGGACGCTCGGCGAATCCCGGCATCAAGCTCGGAGTCTGTGGAGAGCACGGCGGCGACCCCGAGTCGGTTCACGTCTTCCACGGGATCGGGCTGGACTACGTATCGTGTTCCCCGTACCGGGTCCCCTTGGCCCGGTTGGCTGCGGCTCAAGCGGCACTCGCGGAGGAAACCAAGGCCTAGTGATTCGGGGTCCGGTCGCCTGCGGGCGGCCGGACTGCGTTTCGGGGAGCGTGCATGGCTGGCAAGACCAAACTGTACCAGCGGACGGGCTCGCCTCTGATTCAGGGCAGCTCGAAGAGGGCTGTTCCGTTCTGGAAGGTCTGGCTGCGGGGCGGTCTCTACGGTCTGGCGCTGGGTTGGGTGGCGATGTTCGTCTCGCTCACGCTGAACGCCGGGGGATCGGGTCCCGGGTACGTGGAGAACGCTGTGAATGCGGCCATCGCCATGTTGACGGCGGGCCTTCCGGGACTCGTGCTCGGTTCGTGGTTTGCGACCGCGCTTGCCCGAGGTATGGGCTGGAGGCGCACTCCGGTCATCGCCGGGGTGGTGAGCGCCCTGCTGGCCCTCGCGAGCATCTACGTGGCCTACTACTGGCTGGGATGGTCCCTGCGTTCGCTCTGGTGACCGCCCGCGCGTGATCTCAGGGCTCGCGCTCTTTCAAGGAGGAAGCACCGGTCCACATGAGTTCGGACGATATGACGCAGCGAGAGGCCTACGAAGCCGAGGAGCACGGACGCCTCTCTGCGAGAGCTGCCTTCTCGGATGCGACCAAGGGCCGCGAACGTCCAGGTGAGCCCGACCCCTATCGCACTGACTACCAGCGCGATCGCGACCGGATCATCCACTGCAAGGCGTTCCGACGTCTCTCGCACAAGACACAGGTCTTCCTTGCCCCCGAGGGTGATCACTACCGCACGCGTCTTACGCACACCCTGGAGGTCGCGCAGATCGCGCGCTCGATCGCTCAGTCCCTCCGTCTCAACGAGGACCTCACCGAGGCGATCGCGCTTGGGTCACGACCTGGGACACACGCCGTTCGGCCATATCGGCGAGGACGCTCTGACCGCCTGCTACGAGCGAGATCCGGGAGCGATACCCCTCGGCTCCGGATGTCTACCGGCACAACGTGCAGTCGGCTGCGCGTGGTCGAGGTGCTCGAGTACGAGGGGAGAGGCCTCAACCTCACATGCGGAGGTGCGCGACGGGATCCTGCATCACACCGGGAAGGTGCGGCCAGAGACCCTGGAAGGGCAGGTCGTCGCGATAGCCGACAGGATCGCGTATGTGAACCACGACATCGATGACTCGATCCGGGCGGGCGTTCTCACCGAGGAGGATCTGCCTCCCAAGCCGACGGCCCTCCTCGGCCAGACCCATGCGTCGCGCATCACGACGATGGTGCAGGACCTGATCGCGACGAGCAGGGACTCGGACACGATCAGCATGAGCGATCCGGTGTGGCAGGCGATGATGGACCTGCGGGCGTTCCTGTTCGACGCTGTCTACTTGAGCGATCGCGCGAAGGCCGAGGAGCCCAAGGCCTTTGGCGTCGTGCGGTCGCTGTTCTACTACTACCTCGAGAAACCCGATGAACTCCCTATCGAGTTCGCCCCTGCAGACGACGGCGAGCTGCCGCAGCGCGTCACGGACTACGTGGCGGGCATGACCGACAGATACGCCCTCAGCATGTTCGAGCGCCTCTTCGTCCCGCGGAAGTGGATGTTCTGAGACGCTCACCTGGGCGTCCTCAGGGCTCCGAGAGCGCACGGGGACGTGCGCCGCACTCGCATTGTGCACAGACATGTGTACGTGCGATCGCAGCCGTGTTGCCCCCCTTGGGGTGTTCGCATAGAATCTCTCCGACAGCCGAGCCAGACGGGGAAGGAAGTTCTACATGGCTGACTGGATAGCGTGGGTTGCCCCTGTTGCCGCAGTGATCGGTTTCGGGACGGCACTCATCATCGCCTCGTGGGTTCTCAAGCAGCCCGCAGGCAACGAGAAGATGATCGAGATCAGCAAGGCCACGCAGGAGGGCGCACTCGCGTTCCTCAAGCGTGAGTACACGATTCTCGCAGTCTTCGTAGCGATCGTAGCGGTGATCCTTGGAGTGGCGATCACTCCGCTGACCGCGGTCGCGTTCATCACTGGCGCCGTTCTGTCCGCGTGCGCGGGCTTCTTCGGCATGTATGTCGCAACACGCGCCAACTCGCGCACGGCGCAAGCCGCCACCCACGGTGTGGCTCCGGCGCTCAACGTTGCGTTCCGCTCGGGTCTGACCATGGGCCTGGCCGTTGCCTCGTTCGGTCTCTTCGGCATCTCGATGTGGATCATCATGCTCGTCGTGACCGGCGAGGACCCGCTGAAGTCGACTGAGATCGTCAACGGCTTCGCCATGGGCGCCAGCTCGATCGCGCTCTTCGCGCGTGTCGGCGGCGGTATCTACACCAAGGCTGCTGACGTCGGCGCTGACCTCGTCGGCAAGGTCGAGGCGGGTATCCCCGAGGACGATCCTCGCAACCCGGCCGTCATCGCCGACAACGTCGGTGACAACGTCGGCGACGTGGCCGGCATGGGTGCCGACCTCTTCGAGAGCTACGTCGGTTCGATCCTGGCTCCGGTCGTGCTCGCCGTCTCGGTGTGGGCGATCGTGGGAACCGACGCCATCGACTTCAAGTACGGCGTCACCGTCCCGCTGCTCATCGCCGCGTTCGGCATCATCATGTCGATCATCGGCTGCTCTGACCGTGCGCGCCAAGGAGGGCGCGAACCTGCACTCCGCACTGAACAGGGGCACGTACGTGGCTGCCGATCCTCGAGGTCGGCGCCATGGCCTATCTGTTCTGGCACTGGTCGACACGCGTTGGCACCAACGTCGACGCTATGTGGCTGCTTGGGCGCCGTCGTGCTCGGTCTGCTTGCAGGTATCTCGATCGGCAAGATCACCGAGTACTACACCTCGGACCACTACAGGCCCGGTCAAGAAGATCGCCGAGGCATCGGAGACCGGTACCGCGACGAACATCATCGCTGGTCTGGGTACGGGCATGATGTCGACGATGTTCCCGATCATCGTCATCGTTCTTGCCATCCTGGGTGCGTACGCCACGGGTGAGCAGGCCTTCGATGGCGGCGGCATCTACGGCATCGCGCTTGCCGCACTCGGCATGCTGTCGATCACTGCCATCACGGTCGGCGTCGACGCGTACGGTCCTGTGGCCGACAACGCAGGTGGAATCGCCGAGATGGCCGATATGGGCCCGGAGATCCGCAAGATCACCGACGGCCTCGACTCGGTCGGCAACACCACCGCGGCTATCGCCAAGGGCTTCGCGATCGGTTCTGCCGGTCTGACCGCCCTGGCGCTGTTCACGTGCGTTCCGAGCCTCGCTCGCAGCGCGTGACGATCATCCTCGAGATGACGCTTGCAGACCCGTGGGTCATCGCCGGTCTGTTCCTCGGCGGCATGCTGCCGTTCCTGTTCGGCGCGCTCACGATGAACGCCGTGGGCCGTGCTGCCTTCGCGATGATCGAGGAGGTCCGTCGCCAGTTCCGCGAGATCCCGGGCATCATGGAAGGTACGGGCAAGCCTGACTACGCCGCGTGTGTCGACATCTCCACCCGCTCGGCACTGCGCGAGATGGTGCTTCCTGGCGCGATCGCCGTGATCGTGCCGTCGTCATCGGGATCTTGAACGTCGAGATGCTGACCGGCCTTCTGGCTGGCGCACTCGTCTCCGGCTTCCTGCTGGCGATCTTCATGTCCAACGCCGGTGGCGCGTGGGACAACGCCAAGAAGTACATCGAGGGTGGCGCAGCACGGCGGCAAGGGCTCCGATGCCCACAAGGCCGCTGTCGTAGGCGACACCGTCGGTGATCCGTTCAAGGACACCTCCGGTCCCGTCGATGAACATCCTCATCAAGCTCATGACCATCGTGAGTCTGGTGTTCGTGCCGCTGTTCGCCACGTACCAGATCATCGCCTAGCAGTATCGCGCGGCCGAGAGGTCGTGCACGAGTGAAGACACGGAGCTCCCGGGGCGCTACGGCGCCTCGGGAGCATCGTTGTCTCGGCAGGCCTGCGGCACGGCTCTGGCGTGGGGGTTCGTAGACGGAGCGCTTCGCAGGCGCGCTTGTGGGAATAGACGAGCAAGAGGCGAGGGAGGTAGCGTGGGCCGCATTCCAGACGAGGACATACAGCGTGTTCGTGATGCGACCGACCTCGTTTCCGTCATCTCTGACTCGGTCATCCTCAAGAAGAAGGGCCGCCTCTACTGGGGGCTGTGCCCATTCCACTCCGAGAAGACCCCGTCTTTCAAGGTAGATCCCTCCACTCAGCTGTGGCACTGCTTCGGCTGCGGGAAGGGGGGAGACGTGTTCGGCTTCCTCATGGACTCCGACACCCTCGAGTTCCCTGAGGCCGTGAGGCTTCTGGCCGATCGCGGGAACATCGACATCCACGAAGAGGGCGAGACGGTCTCGCGAAGTCACAAGGAGCGACTTGCCGAGGTCTGCGCCGAGAGCGCAGCGTACTACCACAAAGTGCTCATCTCCGGGACCGATGCCGCGCCCTCGCGGGCCAGGGAGTATCTGAAGAATCGGGGCTTCGGTCTCGACGTCGCCAAGCGATGGTCGACTCGGCTATGCGCCTGGCCACGAGCGCACTCGCCGGCCACCTGCGCTCAGAGGGCTTCTCGGCAGAAGAGATCATCGATGCCAACGTCGCACTCGCGGGGGACAGAGGTGTGCGCGATCGCTTCTACGAGCGCGTGATGTTCCCCATCAAGGACCTCCAGGGCCGCAACGTAGGATTCGGCGGGAGGGTGCTGGGGAGCGGAGAGCCCAAGTACCTGAACACGCAGGAGACGCCGATCTTCCACAAGTCGAGGAACCTCTACGCGATCGAGGTGGCCAAGAACGAGATCGTGAAGGCTGAGAGCGCCATCGTGGTCGAGGGCTATACCGACGTGATCGCGCTTCATGAAGCAGGCGTGAAGAACGTCGTAGCGACGCTCGGGACCGCGTTGACGCGTCAGCACGTGAAGCTACTGTCTCGCTTCACCAAACGGATCGTGTATCTCTTCGATGCCGATGAGGCAGGGATGCGTGCCGCGGAACGTGCGGCCGAGTTCATCGATGTCAGTATCGGGTCGGAGGGCGAGGCGATCGACCTTGCCGTGGCGGTGATTCCTGACAGCCGCGATCCTGCCGACTTCGTGAGCGAGGAAGGCGCTGACGCGATGGCTGAGGTAGTGGCCGCCGCCCAACCGCTGATGGCGTTCGTCATCGACCGGCGTCTCGCCCGTCACGACCTTGAGTCGCCGGAGGGTCGCTCGCGCGGGCTTGCGGCCGCGGCGGGGGTGCTGGCCTCGGTGAAAGGGAGCATTCTCGCCCAAGACTACGCGGCGTACGTGGCCGATCGTTTGCTTGTCGATGTAGCGAGTGTGAACGCGGCGGCAGGACGGGCGAGACCGGAGTTCGGCGGGTCGAGATCTCGGGAAGACGAGGAAACGAGCAAGGAATCTGTCGCCGAGGCGGTACTCGATCCTCGATCTCGGGCAGAGAGGGAGTATGTCTCCCTTGTCGTTCGCAACGTGGAGCTGCGCGCTCGGGCTGCCCAGAGTCACTCGAAGACGGGCTGATCTCGGACCCGAAGACTAGAGAGCTGCTCGACGCGGTGATCGCCTCCGGGAAGGCGACAGGCGCCCAGCTGGTGGACGCGGTATCATCTTCGGATGCCTCGGTTGCGGCCGGGCTCTCGGGCCTCGCTCTGGATGATGAGGATGGCGAAGACGCCGCGTGGGTGGCCGAGGCTCTGGAAACACGTCTCAAGGAGTTTGGCCTCGAGCGTCTAATCCTTGAGAAGAGGTCTTCGCTCAAAGAGTACCGACCCGGTCGAGGACGCGGACCGGTATGACGAACTGTTCAAGGAGATAGTGCCTGCTTCAAGGTGAGCTGGAGAAGATCCGGGTCACCTTGCGCGATGTGCACGACGGACAGGAAGCGTGAGGTAAGCGTGGCCGACAAGCCAACGAGTTCAAAGAAGACGAGCAAGAAGGCTCCCGCCAAGAAGACCGACGGCGAAGGCCAAGGGTGGCAAGACGGCGGTGAAGTCTCCGGCGAAGAAGACTGCGCCCAAGTCGGCGTCTGCCAAGCAGTCGCCGGTCAAGGGGACTCCCACGAAGGCTGCCCGCAAGACCGCATCGAAGAAGAGTACAGCGGCGCGGTCTGCTGCGAAGGCGACGAGCGGCCCCGAGCTCGAGCTCTCCGAGGTCGTTACCCTTGCCAAGATGGGCTCCAAGAAGGGGAACCTCACCGAGGAAGAGATCCAGGCGGCGATCAGCGACATCGATCTGAGCGATGACCAGGTCGACAACGTCTACGCGCACTTCAAGGCCAAGGGCATCGAGGTCCTCGACGAGCCGGTCGAGCTGCCACCGGTCGCAGCAGCAGTGGTGGCGCCGGATGCCGATGACGACGAAGACGACAAGCTTCCCGCCCAAGAGAAGGAACACATCAACATCCCGCTGCCCAAGCCGACCAAGGCAGGCCAAGAAGAAGGGCAAGCGCCGGGCGGATGCCGCGCTCGCTCCGCTCACCGGTGACCCGGTGCGGATGTACCTCAAGGAGATCGGCAAAGTCCCGCTCCTGACCGCGGCGCAGGAGATCGACCTCGCGATGAAGATCGAGGCCGGGCTTGAGGCGACCGACAGGATCGAGCAGGCCGAGGAGTTCGGTGCCGCGCTTGGACCGTGCGGAGACGCCGGCGACTGCGCCGTATCGAGAACGTCGGTCTGGAGGCCAAGCAGCAGCTCGTGGAGGCCAACCTGCGTCTCGTGGTCTCCATCGCCAAGCGCTACGTCGGTCGCGGGATGCTCTTCCTCGACCTGATCCAGGAGGGCAACCTCGGCCTGATTCGCGCGGTCGAGAAGTTCGACTACACGAAGGGCTTCAAGTTCTCGACGTACGCGACGTGGTGGATCCGTCAGGCGATCACGCGCGCGATCGCGGACCAGGCCCGCACGATCCGGATTCCGGTCCACATGGTCGAGACGATCAACAAGCTCATTCGTGTCCAGCGCCAGCTGCTTCAGGAGCTGGGGCGCGAGCCCACGCCTGAGGAGATCGGCGAGCAGATGGAGATGACCGCTGATCGCGTGCGCGAGATCCTCAAGATCTCGCAGGAGCCGGTCAGTCTCGAGACGCCGATCGGAGAGGAAGAAGACTCTCAGCTCGGCGACTTCATCGAGGACGGCGAGGCCATCGTGCCGCCTGAGGCCGCCTCCTTCTCGATGCTGCAGGAACAGCTCTCCAAGGTCCTTGACGGTCTGTCCGAGCGCGAGCGCAAGGTGATCGAGCTGCGCTTCGGTCTGACGGACGGCCATCCTCGGACGCTCGAGGAGGTCGGGCGCGAGTTCGGTGTCACCCGCGAGCGCATCCGGCAGATCGAGTCCAAGACGCTGTGCAAGCTGCGGCACCCGTCCCGCTCGAGCAAGCTCAAGGACTATCTGGAGTAGCGCGCAAGCTCGGTGCACGTCTTCGCGGCTCCGTGCGAGCGTGACCTGATCATCGGACATGAAGAAGAGGCCGCCCATAGAGGCGGCCTCTGGTCTGTGCTGGCTCCTCGGGTTGGATTCGAACCAACAGCCCTCCGGTTAACAGCCGGATGCTCTGCCGTTGAGCTACCGAGGAATATCGCGGTGTGGCACGGCTCGTGCGGCACGAATGAGGATTATACAAACCCCGCAGAGAGAAAGCCACCCTTGCGATACACTACTAGCTTGCGACGGCAGGTACGTCGAAACGGGCCCGTAGCTCAACGGTGGAGCAGGGGACTCATAATCCCTTGGTTGTAGGTTCGAATCCTACCGGGCCCACCACACAAAACTATGGAACACAGCAGAAGCACACGCAGCATGAGCGAGCGCAAGCAACGCCGAAAGGCCGCCGTGGCCGCGGTCGTTGCTCTGGTGGTCGTCGTCCTGGTGGTGGCGGCCGCGTGGGCCGCGTACGCGGCCTCAGCAGACGAACCGATCGCACAGGACCTCTCTCTCGAAAGCGACTTGGCGTCCGCGACCGCTGATACGGCGACCGTCACCTCCAGCGACGTGGAGACGACCTCCCCTATGGTGGAGGTTCCCGACATCGCGGGCGAGACGCTCGCCGAGGCCCGCCTCGTCCTCTCGGCTCTGGGACTCACAGTAGAGACCGTTGAGGAAGCCGGACGAGAGACCGGCAAGGTCGGCGATGAACGCATCGTGGTGTCGCAGGAGCCTGCTGCCAAGATCTCTGGTGGATGCAGGCACGACAGTGGTCCTTACGATGCCGAGGAGCGCCAAGAGCTCGGCGCCGGAACCCGCGGCGGGATACGTCGTCTGCATCGATCCGGGACATCAGGCGAAGTCTGACTCCAAACGTGAGCCGATAGGCCCGGGTGCCTCTGAGACGAAGCCGCGAGTCACGGGTGGGACGCAGGGTGTGGTGACAGGGGTTCCCGAGTACGAGGTCGTCCTGCAGATCGCCAACAACCTCAAGGCCGAGCTTGAGAACCGCGGAGTCACGGTAGTCATGACTCGAGACGGCAACGACGTCAACATCTCGAACTCCGAACGCGCGCAGATCGCCAACAAGGCCGGCGCGGATCTCTTCATCCGTGTGCACGCCGATGGCAGTGCTGATTCGGGCGTCTCGGGAATCTCGACGCTCTACCCGGGAAAGAACCAGTGGACCGGACCCATCCTCGCCGAGAGCACTGACGCCGCACAGGCGGTCCAGGACGGCATGATTGCCACGACTGGGGCCTCGTCGAAGGGCATCGTTGCACGGGATGACATCACCGGCTTCAACTGGTCGGAGGTACCGGCCGTGCTGGTCGAATGCGGCTTCATGAGTAATCCTGTTGAGGACAGGTTGCTTTCGAGCTCTCAC
This sequence comes from uncultured Actinomycetes bacterium, assembly GCA_963850695.1. GTDB lineage: Bacteria > Actinomycetota > Coriobacteriia > Anaerosomatales > CAWKMJ01 > CAWKMJ01. The sequence continues at coordinate 7,713 of CAWKMJ010000001.1, read as the reverse complement.
TACCAGGACAAGCTGGCCCGCGGTATCGCCGATGGCGCCATGTCCTACCTCGAGGGGGAATAGGCACGTGCCAGGGCGGGGACGACCGGTACTGGTGGGAGTGCTGCTGGGACTTATCCTCGTCGTCGCTGTCTTCGGATACGTGGCGTACGCGTACACCGCGCAGTCTGGTCAGGTGGAGACCGATCGGGTGCTCCTGATCGGCCTCACGGAGGATGCGGATGGTGCACAGGTCGCCGGCATCGTCGGAGTGCTCGACTGGACACCCGGCGCGGAGCGCATACGCGTCATCGATCCGTTGACCGAGATCGCCGGTACAGGCACCTCCTACACGGCGCTCAAGGACCAGTACCCTTTCGGCGGTGGCGCGTCAGTCTCTGAGGCCGTGGCTTCCATCGAGGGTGGAGAACCACTCCCGTGGATCGTGCTTCCAGCTGATGTCTGGATCGGGCTTGTGGACGCCGCAGGCGGCCTCAACTACGACGTGGAACGCTCGACGAACGCCTACGTGCGCGGCGAGCTGTTCCTGATCGAAGCGGGGGAGCAGACCTTGAGCGGGGGGGAGACGTACGCGATAGCCGCGGCCGGCGTTCTCGCTCGCGGAGACCGCCACTGCGGTTCCGGGTGCGGTACCGCTCTCAAGTGGGCTTCTTGAGACGCTCGACGCATCGTGGGACGACGTCGTAGACGCTGTCGAGACGGGCGACGCTGAATCGTCCTTGTCTTCCACGACACTCCAGGAAATGGGCGATTGAGCCGATACACATAGGGTGCAAGCCGGGGGATGAATGGCGCCCGGAAACGCGAACGATTATACTGATGGCCAGGTAGGGACCGAGGAATTGCTCGGTCGAACCGTGTGGGGTTGGCAGGACGTAGCCGTATGACTGAGCAGCAGGGCAATCCCAGAAGGTCGATTGCACTCGCAATCGTTCTCGTGGTCGTCGCCATACTGGCGTTCGCGGCCGCATTCTACTTCCTCGATGGATACTCTCTTGTCGAAGAGTACCTGGGCGGCGACGACCGTGCAGGCCGCTGATGGTCCGAGCGACACGGAAACGACGACTCCTGAGGCCTCCGCCTCTGAGGTCGCGACACGAGACCCTCGTACTTCCCGACGGCATGCCGGAGGAGTTCGCACTGCGGCTGTGGCAGGAACAGGTCGACTCGCAGGAGAACGTGAGGAAGCTCCTCTCGGGCGAAGTCACGGAGCTCGATGATCACGGGCGTCGAGACGAGCTGGCGACGAGTCGATCTCTGGCCGTGGAGGCCGAGTTCGCAGATGGGACCTCGGCCCCCGGAACGGTGGGGATGCGCCGCTACGGAGACGTCTGGTACTTTGCATACGTGACAGGTATGCGCGAGTGCGCGACCGACGGAAGTCGCGGACTCCGTCAGCGAGGGCGACGGCGGATCGCCGGAGACTGCCCTCCCGAGCATCGGATGAGGTCGACGTGGAGCTGCTCAACACGATGCTTGCTGAGCAAGCCGCAAGTGCGTCGATCACGGAACGCATACGCGAACGGGACGATCGACTCGGTTCGCGGTTCTGGGTGCCCAGGACGGCGCGAACGTCCAGAGCTATTGATGTGGAGATGGCTGGCGACGGATAGCATCGGTATCTGGCCAGGTCATCGGCCTTGTCAGCAGCGAGGAGACGGGAGAGATGTGGTTCGTCGCGCGGTTCACAGATACTGGAGACGCAGGAAGCTAGCCGTTCGCAAGTCGCAGCAGTAAGTCGAAGCAGGGCGGAGGGGCAATGGAGCTTCGGGACTACCTGGATGTGATTCGCGCGCGGAAGTGGCTCGTGATAGGCGTGACCTTGCTTGTCGGCGGGCTTGCCCTTGGCGTCAGCCTCCTGGAGCCCCGCGTGTACCAGAGCGAAGCCCTCTTGGTCATTGCGGAATCAGATGCCGGTACGACGCTACTCGGGGCGAATGTGGCGGACTTCGCAGGCGAGCCTGAACGTGGCCTTCAGACGCAGGTAGAGCTGGTTCAGCTGCGTCCGGTTCTGGAGGAGGTCACTAGGCAGCTCAGTCTGCAGATGACCCCCGAGGAACTCGAGGAAGACTTGGATGTGGCTGTCGCAGCGGGAACGAGCCTGATCAGCGTCAGGGCAAGATCCGAGTCACCAGAGGCTGCTTCTGACATCGCGAATGCTGTTGCTCATGAGTACGTCCGCCGCTCCCAGGAGGGGAGGCGAGAGAGTATCGGAGCCGCAGCGACAGAGCTCGAATCGCGACTTCGCGACGTCGAGGCTGAGATACGCGAGCTAGGGCGGAGGCTGAGTGATGAGGACAGCGCTCAAGATCTGGAGACGGAGATACGCATCTTGGCCGAAGGATACTCCACGCTCGCCGAGCAGCTGGTTCAGCTCCAGATCAACGAGGAGCTCGAGACTGGGGCAGGGCGTGTCGTGAGTGAGGCTGTGGCCACCGATACACCCGTTTCCCCCACGCCCCTGCGAGACACGCTGGCTGGGCTCGGTGTCGGCCTGGTCGCGGGCTTGGGCGCGGCCTTCCTGGCCGAGTACTTGGACGAGAAGATCAGGGATGCCGCTGAGGTCGAGCGACTCACGGGGGTTCCCGTGTTGGGAAGCATCCCCTGGTCCTCATCCTCAGCAGATTCGGGGGACCGACTAGCGGTTGCCGATGACGCCGGATCTTCGGAGGCAGAGGGCTACCGAGTCCTGCGAAGCTCCTTGGCATTCGTGAACTTCGAAGGGGGCTACTCGTGTCTGTTGATCACCTCCGCGCTGGCTGGTGAAGGGAAATCCACAGTCGCAAGCAATCTCGCGTTGAGTCTGGCGCAGGCCGGGCACAAGACGGTCCTAGTATCCACGGATTTCAGAAGACCCTCAACGCAGAGGTTCTTCGGGATTGCGAACACCATCGGGCTCTCCGATGTGCTGCTTGGGAGCAACTCGCTGAAGGCTGCTCTGCAACGCCCGGGCGACGAGCCGCTCCTCATTCTCACGTCCGGCAAGATGCCACCGAACCCATCTGAGCTGCTGGCATCGGAGAAGATGGGTGCAGTGTTCCAGGAGTTGGACGACTGGGCTGACTGGATAGTTGTGGATGCACCCCCGCTCCTGGCGGTGGCAGATCCTGCCGCGGTCTCACGTTGGGCTGACGGCGTCGCGCTAGTCGTGCAAGCGGGTGAGTCGTCCCGGGAAGCACTGAGCCGCTCGCGTGAGATGTTGGACCGCGTTGGGGCGGATCTGGTCGGTACGATCGTGATGGGCAGTACTCGTGGTTCGGATGTCGTGGGGTACGGGGAGTACTATCTGTCTGGCTATGCGAGCGACACGGTGGAACCGCAAGAGCGTCGCGCAGCATCGTTTCACACCGAACCAACCCCTGGGCGTTCTCGAAGGTTCCTGCTCGGGATGGCTGGTTTCTCCGTCGTACTGTTCTTGGTGTTCGTCGTGGCGTATCTGCTCGATACCATACTCGAGCTTGATGTGTTCCAGAGCATGCTCTACCTCTGGTAGGGTTGGTGACAATGGCAGGCAGGGCCGTCCGCGACTACCTGGGGGCTACGCGCCTCGCATGGTTTCGGAGACTAGGCACTGGGGTGGCAGACCAGGCCGTGCTGTCTGGGTCGAGTTTCGCGGCGAGTCTTCTTCTCGCGCGGTGGCTTAGCCCGACCGCGTATGGCGTGTGGGCTATCGTCTTCTCGTTCTACCTGCTCCTGTTCGTTCTTCACGTCGCCTTCTTCCAGGAACCTGCAACCGTACTCGGGGCGGCCCTGTCGTCGAGCGGCTTCCGAGGGCTCATGGGCCGTCTGCAAGGGCTGCAGACGCGTGTCCTCATCGGGACCTCAGCGCTTCTGGCCCTGATTGCCCTGGGCGTATCGTTCACAGAACCCGACTACGCCTACGTTGTATTCTCTCTTGCGCTGGCTCTGCCCTTTCTCTTGAACTTCCACCTGCTGCGTCGCAGCGAGTACGTAGCAGAATCCCACCGGCAAACGCGTGCGAGCGCGGTGTTCGGAGCCGTCTATGTAGCGCTACTCGGCGTCCTTGCATCTACCGGCACGTTGTCGGCGGCATCCGCTTTCATCGCCATGGGGGCAGGCGCGTTCTTCGGATCCCTACTCTTGCGCCGGCCAGGCGACCGAGCTGAAGCAGACACCCAGCCCATCATGACGCCTGTCGCTAATGAGGTCTGGAACTATGGGAAGTGGGTTGCGCTGTCGTTCATCGTGGCGTGGTTGTCGTCGACCGTGTACCAGCCCATTGTTGGTCGGGAACTTGGACTTGAACAGGCAGGTGCCTATCGGGCGATGGCGAACCTCGTCATGCCACTTGCACAGCTGATGACCGCCGTGGGTCTGGTGATGCTGCCGCACTTCGCACGTCAGCACGAGTTGCACGGCCTTGGCGACTCTGGTCGGCGGCTGCTGAGACTGGTCGGCGTGAACACTGCCGTGGCCCTCGTGTATCTTGCGGTGCTGGCGTTCACCGGCGAGCGCCTTATCGTGTTCCTGTACGGTGACTACACCGTATGCCGGGTACGGGCTGCTCGTCCTCCTCCTGGGAATCACACAACTCCTCGCCTCTGCTCGTCAGGGCTTCTATGTCTTCTTCAAGGCGGCTCGAACCCCGCGCTTTGTTCTTGTCGGTCAGACCGCGGGCGCAGCGATTACTCTTACGGCAGGGATATGGTTCGTTCAGACTATCGGGATCGTTGGGGCCGGGCTTGGCCAGGTTGTGAGCACCGCAGCTGAACTCGCGGTTCTGGCTGTGTTGGCGCGGACAACCCTTCGCCGGGCACAAAGTGGAAGCTTGAGGGAGGATCCCGCCGTGAATACACGACGACGCGTCAACAAGATTGCTGACAAGATCCGCTTGGCCCTGGATACCTTCCCGAGCCTGGACTATCAACCTCTCCCGTGGATCGGGAAAGAGAACGCACGCAGAGGCAATGGGACAGAAGGCCGTTGGCAGGCGATTAGAGAGGTTCTGGCAGAAGAGGGCGTCAGCACCGTTCTTGATATCGGGGCCAACGTGGGATGGTTCAGCATCTCGTGTGCCCTCGACGGATACAAGACGGTGGCGGTTGAGTCCGACGGGAAGTACTACCGCCCGCTTCTATACGCTGCGGAGAAGCTTGGCCTGCAGGAGCGGATGGGCCTCTTGGTGCTCACCGTCGCCGAGGAGAACGCCCCTCTCCTTCCCCCGTGCGACGCGGTCCTCATGCTGTCCGTGTGGCATCACGTCGTCAAGGGGAGCGGAATCTCTGCAGCTACGAAACTGCTTGCCAAGATCTGGGACAAGACGGGTTCTGTTCTAGTCTTCGAGACGGGGAGGCTGAGATGCCGGAGTCGTACGGACTCCCTGACTTCGGGAGAGAGCCAGAGGATTGGATCGAGAGCTATCTGGCGGAGGTCTGCGGGAGTGGGACTGTGAGGCGTCTGGGACGATACGACGCGTTCGCTCCGGACGGCACCCTATGCACGCGAGCGCTCTTCGCTGTGGTGCGGAGCCGATCAGGGCGGGACTCACGAAACTGCCCCCCGTGGTGCGCGAGCTGGGATCTGAGGTGCTCGGAGACGCCTGGCACGTTGCGGAGAGTAGAGCGTCGACCCAAGGGGTCATCTACTTTCTGGCCGACGCGGACAGTACGGTCACGGTCATCAAGTACTCGCGCGAACGCGACGGGAGTCCCGCACAGGCTGAACCTGGCTGGGGAGTACGCGTGTCTTGAGCGATTTCATGCCGCGACCCAGCACTGTATTGGCTGCGCAACACCTGCACCACTTGGGATATCGTCGGACGGACTGTGCTACGCGATGACTTACTGCGCCGGGGCGCCTCTGGAGGGGTGGCTTCTAGAGGCTACTCGCTCCTGCCACCAGAGCCGTCGCCGAACGAGTAGCTCGTGCCGTAGCTCTCTACTACACGGTCAACCATGCCCCCTACGGGGACTTCCACGCGGGCAACTGCCTCGTCAGTGCTGGAGATCAGATCGTGCTGCTGGACCCGTGTCTCGAAGGAGCGACGCACGATCTGGCGAGAGCTGTGTCGAGGACGGGCTGGCCGGGCAGGATCTCGGATACTGGCTTCACTCGGAAGCGAACCGTACGCGTTTCTCCGTGCCTCGAGTACGGATGGGCGCAGGGGATTTCGCCGGGGCATTAGCGGCAGCCTTGGCGACACAGGTGAACCTCGATACCCAGAGTCTGGCGGCCGATCCTTCTCCGTAGGGCAGGCCTACGCATCAGTGCTGACGCGCTCACCTCGGTTGCGCGACAGGTTGTCGGGCCGACTCGAGACACATCACTGGCCCGACTGCGCACAGGCAGTCGTGGTGGAATCGTTCCTGAGCATCTGAGAGACACAGCCGATGACTTCTGAGACAAGTGATACTCGGGTTCTGAGAGCATGCTGTGACTCCCTGGAGGCCGCTGGTGGGCACCCGTGTGTGGTCGGTATTGAAAGGGAGAGACCGACTGGACGAGGAATCCGACGTTGATGTCGTGATCGCGGGAGTCTCCCTCAAGGAAGCTCGAGGCATCGTTGTGGAGGCGTGCAGGTCCGTGGGAGCCCGGGTAGTCCAGAACATCGACACGAATCGACGTCGTCGTACCTGGTTCTGAACTGGATTGACAGTGATGCGCAGCGCTACCTTCGTCTGGATCTTGCGACAGACTTACACGGTTCACGGACGCCTGGTCTTGAGAGGCGACTAGTCTGCGCAGGCAGGGCAGAGGGGTCGTACGGTCCTGTGGCGTCGCCGTCGGTCGAGTTCATCTATTACCTTCACAAGAAGGCCATGAAGGGCGTTGTGGATGAGGTGGCCCTCAGCCATCTCGCGCGCATGTCGTAATTTAGACCCGGAAGGAAGCATCGAGGCCGTGCGATCGACGTACGGAGTGGGATTGGTCGAGGAGGTTGCACGTCTTGCCGCACGCGGTGAGTGGGGCCAAGCCGTGCAAGCCGTGGAAACGGAACTACCTTCCTGGCGCCGACGATCTGCCGTGAGGAACCCACTGCAGTATATGGGGGGATTGGGACGCAACCTGCAGCGCGGTGCCGCTCGAATCGTGAGAGAGACGGGTTACCACGTCGTGTTCATCGGGCCGGACGGAGCAGGCAAGTCGACTCTTATCGCAGCCGTTGGGAAGACTCTCGGCCCGGTGTTTCGGGGAACTGCCGCATACCATCTGTTCCCAGGGCATTGGTCGCACGGTGCAGTCAGCACTGTGCTTCCCCACGAGAAAGCCCCCTATGGCCCGCTGTTGTCCTACGTCAAGCTCGCGATCGTTCTCTTTCGCTACGGAGCTGGTTCGCTTGTCCGAGTCAGGCCCTCTCTCGTCCGATCGCATCTCGTCCTGGGTGACCGATACGCCTACGACCTCCTGGTAGATCCCCTTCGGTTTCGCTACGGTGGCGCCCAGTCCTTGTTGGGACTGCTAATGCAGGTGCCCAGACCTTCTAGGGTGTTCGTTGTCCTTGCGGACACGGAGACTTTGCGTGACCGCAGAGCAAGAACTCAGTCCGAGTGTGCTCGAGGCACAGGTTCAGGAGTATGCGTCTCTCGCACAATCGCAGGGATGGCGTGTGCTATGCACGGAGGACGCCTTGGAGGAATCGGCAGAATCGGCAGTGAGCGCAATACTCGAGGACCTGCACGCCAGGTTCGACGATCGGGACAACTAGTGCATCCCTCCATCTACTTCGAAGAAGGCTCCAGGTTCTGGTCTCTT